>CAWIEY010000004.1:0-550891 GCA_963835195.1 uncultured Alphaproteobacteria bacterium | reverse complement strand
GGCCGTGGCGGGCCGGGGCCTTCTTTGCTTTCAATGATCGGTAGTGCCTCAGAAGTCCATGCCGCCCATTCCACCCATACCTCCGCCTGGACCGCCCGGCATCGCTGGGCTCTGGTTCTTCGGCAGCTCGGCAACCATCGCCTCGGTGGTAATCAGCAGACCTGCGATGGAGGCCGCGCCCTGCAGCGCAACCCGCACGACTTTGGTCGGATCGATGATGCCCTTCGAAACCAAGTTGCCATACTCGCCGGTCTGTGCGTCATAGCCGAAGGCGTAAGTGTCCTTTTCCAGGATCTTACCAACGACGATTGAGCCATCATCGCCGGCGTTGATCGGCGATCTGCCGCGCCGGCCAGGAGAGCGCCTTTTTGACAATTTCAATGCCGGTTCGCTGGTCGTCGTTGTGGACTTTGAGCTTCTCCAGAGCCTTGATGCCCGCAGCAGCGCAACGCCGCCGCCGGGCAGGATGCCTTCCTCAACCGCGGCACGGGTTGCATGCATGGCGTCATCGACGCGGTCCTTGCGCTCCTTCACCTCGATCTCGGTCGCGCCGCCAACGCGGAGTACCGCGACGCCGCCGGCGAGCTTGGCCAGTCGCTCTTGCAGCTTCTCCCGGTCGTAATCGGAGGTCGTTTCCTCGATCTGCGCCTTGATCTGGGCAATACGCGCCTGAATGTCGGCCTTCTTGCCCGCGCCGCTGACGATCGTGGTGTTCTCCTTGTCGATCGTCATCTTCTTGGCGCGGCCGAGCATATTGATTGTTACGTTCTCAAGCTTGATGCCGAGGTCGGCGGAGACCATGGTGCCGCCCGTGAGGATGGCAATGTCCTCGAGCATTGCTTTGCGGCGATCGCCGAAGCCGGGGGCCTTGACCGCTGCGACCTTGAGGCCGCCGCGCAGCTTGTTGACCACGAGGGTGGCCAGCGCCTCACCCTCGACATCCTCGGCAATGATCAGCAACGGCTTGCTCGCCTGCACCACCGCTTCCAGCAGCGGCAGCAGCTCCTGCAGTCCCGACAGCTTCTTTTCGTAGATCAGGATATAGGGGTCCTCCATATCGACCCGCATCTTGTCGGCGTTGGTCACGAAGTAGGGCGAGATATAGCCGCGGTCGAACTGCATGCCCTCGACCACTTCAAGCTCGGTCTCCAGCGACTTTGCTTCCTCGACCGTGATCACGCCTTCGTTGCCGACCTTTTTCATGGCATCGGCGATGAAACGCCCAATCTCCGCATCGCCATTGGCCGAGATAGTGCCAACTTGGGCGATCTCCTCGTTCGAGGTGACATTCTTGGAGTTCTT
This sequence comes from uncultured Alphaproteobacteria bacterium, assembly GCA_963835195.1. Taxonomy (GTDB): domain Bacteria; phylum Pseudomonadota; class Alphaproteobacteria; order Rhizobiales; family Xanthobacteraceae; genus BOG-931. Next base: position 549,589 of record CAWIEY010000004.1, on the reverse strand, counting down.
CTGCAGGTCAGCGACTATGGTCTCGACCGCGAGATCGATGCCGCGCTTGAGGTCCATCGGGTTCATGCCGGCGGCGACAGCCTTGGCACCTTCCCTGACGATCGCGTGAGCGAGCACCGTCGCCGTGGTCGTGCCGTCACCGGCCTGGTCGGAGGTCTTCGAGGCGACCTCGCGCACCATCTGGGCGCCCATGTTCTCGAACTTGTCTTCAAGCTCGATCTCCTTGGCGACGGTGACGCCGTCCTTGGTGATGCGCGGCGCGCCGAACGATTTGTCGAGTATGACGTTGCGGCCCTTGGGGCCAAGCGTCACGCGTACCGCGTGGGTGAGTGTATCGATGCCGTGCAACATTCTGTCGCGCGCGTCGACCGAGAATTTAACTTCCTTGGCAGACATTTCAGTATTCCTTTTTGTTTCTCATCTTAGAGAACGACCATTGGGCCAGCCCCGACGATGAGGATTATCGATCCGATGTTTTCTCGGCCTTCGAGCGACCGCCTCACGGCGTCATCAGGACAGAATTTGGAGAGCGCAATCAGGCGGCCTTCTTCTTGGCTTCGGCCTCGACCAGCACCCCCATGATGTCGCTCTCTTTCATTATGAGGTACTCGACACCATCGATTTTGATCTCGGTGCCAGACCATTTGCCGAAAAGGATGCGGTCGCCGACTTTGATGTCGATCGGGATAAGCTTGCCGCTCTCGTCGCGGCCGCCGGGTCCAACGGCAATGACCTTGCCTTGCTGCGGCTTCTCCTGGGCGGTGTCCGGAATGATGATGCCACCAGCGGACTTCGCTTCGGCATCGATTCGCTCGATGACAACGCGGTCGTGAAGCGGTCGGAATTTCATTGGTGTCCTCCTGCGGTTCGTCAAAAAGGGTCACGCGGAATTGCAAAGCAGATCGTTACTTCGGAGTTTGTTGTGCGTGGCCCGTTGCGATCACGTGGTTCTGTTGAGCGCCTTGGATACGCCTGTCTTGATTGTGCCGGCAGCGTCACTCGCTATCTCCTGAGCGAGCGCGCAAAGCTCCTTATTCTGCGCGGACACGATTTCGAATTGCTTGCGCATGTGCGCAGTCGACAGCTCGATAAACTCCGACGGGGACTTCACACCCAACAGCTCTTGGACGTAGTCAAAGGCGGCGCGCGTGTTCGTACGGGCAATCTCGATAAGCTTCCGATTATAGTCTGAGGCACGCTTGGCAGCGGCCGCGTAGGTATTTTCGACCAGGTCGGCTGCTTCCTCGCTGGCTACCTTGGCCTTCGCGTAAGCGTCCCTGGCATGCGCGACGCCCTTTTCGGCAATCTCACGAAATGCCTTCGGCATTTCCATATTCGGCATGCCGAATTTTAGCATCTCGAATTTCGGAATCCCGAGTCCGGCAGGGTCTTCGTCGTCTTGGCTTTGGTAGCGGCGGTGGTGGTTTCGTGCATGACACTCATCCTTTAGAGAGCGGTTTTGGTTAGACCTTCCGACGCCGCCCTCAACGTCGGATGTCGGTAGAGAACTGTTTCAGTTCGGCCCTCGTTGCAACATAGACGCAATCCTCCCGTTCGCCAGCTGAGTGATCGTCTTAACGCATTCTTCGAGGCTGGGAAAAGGTCCGGAAGAGAGGTTGCCGTCATCCTCCATCGCGTACCAGCCGTGTTTGATACCGCGCATGTCGGATTTGTTTTCGTTGATGTAATAGGAAACGGTCATTGTGGTGGTCGACCTTGCATAGCCTTCGCCGTTCGATGAGAAGCAGGCGCCCGTGGGCACTGCTCGGGGCGCCCCGCCCCGGCGCTCATGCGCCCGCTCGCGAACAAAACTCTAGTTGGAGTGTATTGTGCCGACCGCCGGCACCAGGGCTGCCAATATAGGGATCGGGGATTTCGGTACGTCGCCGATTTTCGTGCAGCTCTCGGACAAGCCGCTGCTTGCCAGTGTCTGTTACTTGGGGTGTGGGAATGAAAAGCACAATGCCCGTTCTAAAAATTCTACTGGTCCCATAGAGGTTGATAGTGGGAAGTAGAGTTACACTCTTCGTGCTCATGAATGCATCAAAATCCAAAGCATCTAAGCGCGCAGCAGATTACCACGCTCACTATTTGTGAGGTGGCTCTAATCTCTGCCTCGATCCGATTCGGACGTTCTCTGCTTCACGCTGAACGCGTTGTGCTACGGCATAAGCTTTCTAGGGATGAAGCGTGATCAACAATAACACGCCAACAAACACAATGGTTGCGGCTGTCAGCGAAAGAAATACCGTTCGCATCACGTGATCAGGAAGAACATTGATAGTCATGGTCTCTCCTAATAACGTTCCTCACCACTTCCTCTCACTGGAGCGCAGCTGACTTCGGTGCGAGCAACGCGTAGCAGGCGTCCGCAAGGGCGGAACTCGGGTAGGTTTCGCCCGGCAGGGTGACGAACTCCTTGGGGAACTCCTGCCCACGCTTCCACGAGTCGATCTTCGAAAGCGCGATTGTCTTCGCCTCGGCGTCCGGTTGTGCGCGGAATTTGTCGGCGCACACGGGCGCCATCGCCGCGACGACCGCCAGCGAAGACCGCTCTTTCACCATCTTGTCGGCGGTGCTGCCGAGCAACCAGCCGCCCCAACCAAAGCCAACGACCATCGTTGCGATGGCACCGACGGCTGCGCCTTGCAGCAAACGCTTCAGCGATTCTCCTTGAAGGATTGAAGGTATTTGCATGGTACATCCTTTCGCCCGACCTGTTTCGGAGCGAGGCCACGGACACCCGGATGGGTTCCGGTTTCACCTTGAATTGAAGACCGAACGCTTTGGGATGGCGTTTCGATTACTATCATCCTTAGGCTTTTGTTCGTCCGGAATCTGAGCAGAATAGCTCACACCCGACGCACCTGCATGGCTGGTTCGGAGATAGTGGATGAATGATTTCCTCGTCCCGATATTCGGATGATAGGGCGCAATTGACGTTAGTCCGTTACCGACCGGGCAGTGTCCGCCTCCCGCATTGTTGTCATTACGTGGCAGCGGCACGACGACTCGATGTGACGGGAGTTTGCCAGGGTCGTTCTACGACACGCGCAATGTCGATGGGGTAGGTCTAAGCCACGGACGATCTCCCTTTTCGAGCGCCTCACCACTTTCCGTGATGTCGGACAGCAGAACGTCCACAAACGGGTACTGGCGATTGAACGCCGGACCTCGCTGATATTTGGCTGCAACGATTTGTTCGATTGCCGCGAGGTTGCACTTGCCAAAGCGCGTTGTATTACTCGCGATATGGTACGGGCGTCACGGTGCGTGCCGGTTTGGGTTTCCCTTCGCCAATGGCCTGGCGAAGCATTCGGCTCAGCGAAATCGGCCGTCAGCTGTCGCCGCTGTCAACACTGTAGGTCTGACTGTGGCCGCACCCTGCGCACGCGTAAGTGCGGAGTTCCAACGCGCCGTCGCTAGGGTCCGCCTCAACGAGCTTGAGCACCATTGCCCCTGAGCACACGGCGCAACGCGAGGCCGCCATGGCCGCAAGTCGCTCTTTCGTAGCCATGTGATGCCCTTTCAGTCGAGGCGTCATCGCCGTTCAATCAGATGCCGAGAAGAGCTCGCGACGTCATAGTACAACCCGGCCTAGCATGGCTCTTGTCGTCCGACCGCCCTCATCATTGTGATTATGCAGGAAGCGCGCGATCTGGCCCTTCAGCGGAGCTGTCTGCGCGAGGTCGGCGAGGGAAGTCGCGTGTTCGAAGAGTTCCCGTTGGATTTTGGCCGGGAGAGTACTCCATCGCATGATGACGGCCGCTCCGAGACACTCGAGAATCTTCGCATCCTCGGCGGGAGCCTGGTCAACCTTCAGATCTGCCGTCGTCTCGGCGATCCACTCGGAGTGCACGTCTTTCGATACTCTCACGCCCGAATTGCTTCGAACGAACGTGGAAGCCCCACCCTTGTCATCCCACCGTGCAATGGCCGCGGTGTCGTGGCTCACATCAGTTTGACGGCCTTCTCTTGAGGTCATCTGCTGCATATGGGGAGCGGGACCGACGTTTACGAGAGCACGGAGGGACGCGCTTTGGCAGTCTTGAACGAACGCTGCGAATTAAACGGTCGCAGCCGAGTTGTGGCCGTCCGATTTCGGCGGCCAGCGCCCTCCGGCGCTGGTCAGTGGAAGCCAGGTGCGATCTGACGTTCCATGGGTAATCGATACCGTCGTGCCGTGTGGGCTCCTCAAGGTTTCCACATGAGCGGCAAGCTGGAAGCGATCTCCGCTTTTCTCGACGACCAGCGGGACGTCATCGAGTGTGTCCGGCGCGATCTGGTGCGGGGCTTGAAGCAACCTGGCAGCGGTCGTCACGGATTGACAGCGACGCAGGTCCTGCGCTCGATGATTCTGATGCGGCTCAAGTCCTGGGACTATCGCGAGTTGCGCGACGCATTCCAGATGGATTGACGCTGCCTCAGTTCACTGACTTCTACTGTCGCCGGCCCGAAACACGTAAGCCTTCCAGCCGGCTTCATCCGTCTGATGCCACAGACGCTGAAGGCAGTCAACGACTTGGTGGTTCGGGCGGCGGTCGAACTCGGATTGGAGGACGGTGCGAAGCTGCGGGTCGACACTACGGTGGTGCAAACTGACATTCATCATCCGACCGACAACACATTGTTATGGGATGTGGTCCGCGTCGTCACGCGCTTGGTCCGTCGTCTGGCCAAAGCGCTGGAACTACGACGAATCAAGGGGTTTTGCGACCGCACACGCTCGGCGCGGCGGCGGATGTACGAGATCCAGCGCATGACGACGAGGCAGTTGTCACGAGCAGCAGACCCACGCATACCGGTGCTCATCGACTCGGCCGAGGAGGCCGTAGGCCACCTTCGCGCGGGGCTCGAGAGGACCCTCACATGAGCGGCAACGACATGTTCATCGACATGGCCATCGAGGGCTGCGCGGGCAGATCGCGCACTATCTGCGGGATAAGAGATCGATCCATCGATCAGGCACGTCGTCATGGCTCTTAGGCCAGCAGCTCGCTGCCGACGAGAAGTTTGTTCCATCTTCGAGCCCCATACCGACCTGATAAGCGCGGCCAAGATGCAGTCACGCCGCCCGAGTTCGCCACCAAGTCTTCCTCGCCTTAAGCACGAAGGCCTGATCACGCAATACGAGGTGCTGAAAGGCAATCCGCAACGACGAGGTCCACGTGCATCTTCCACTTCAGCGTCTCCTGCACGTTTGGCACGGCCTCCGCATCTTCTGGCTCGGCTCGCGGCTTCTTCAGTGAGCAGAAATTGACATCGTGCAAGCACGCCGGCCGTCAAGCCGCGATCGTTCGGCAACGGGGCGGTCAAGAAACACCGTGCCGCATATCGTCCGAGAGAGCGCGGCACTGCAAGGTTGCTCCAGCGACCTTAATCGCGTCGGCGATCTGCGAGACGCATCTCGGTGCTGTTCCGAGTTCCTCGACTTATGAACGCTATCGTCGCCGGCGACCCGACCGCTTCGAATTGTCGGTTGGCGCCGCTGTGCTCGCTAACAACCTCATACAACCACAAGCACGACAGACGACTCGCTCGCCTCCAGACGAAAGCGCTCATCCAAACACGCACTTCCACTTCACGGCCGATCAGAACGGGCGTCCGGCTCAACATGTCGAAATCTGAAGTTCTGCCAAGATCCATCGAGCCTACAACCAAAACTCTCGACCGTTCGATGCTGGACCAAAGCCGAGGTCCATTTTGTGCCGCGATCAAGGGACGCCGCCATCAGTCAATTCGGGTGTTTCGCGACAGATACTAGACTAGATGAAATCAGAGCTTCAGGCAGGGGCGGCGACGGTGGTCGGCTCTCCAGCAGAATTGCGTTCCTGCTGACGAGGATGAACCCCGTCATCAGAGGGTGCGCCCGGCAATGAACCGCAAAGCAAAGCTCCCGTTCGACCCCAAAGAGTTTCTCTCGAAGGTAAACGGCGGGCAACGCACGTCCGATTATCGGAAGGATCAAATTGTATTCAGACAAGGCGACCCTGCGGATGCCGTTTTCTACATTCAGAGCGGCAAGGTCAAGAAGACCGTCGTCTCCGAGCAGGGTAAGGAAGCCGTGGTCGCAATTCTGGGAGCCGGCGATTTCTTCGGCGAGGGCAGCTTGGCCGGAGAGGCGCTGCGTCTGTCGACGGTCTCCGCTCTGACGAAATCCGTGATCGCGCGAATATCAAAGACAGACATCACGCGCGTGATCCACGAAGAGCCGACGTTTGCCGAGCTGTTTATCGCGCACCTGTTGGCCCGCAACAGTCGGGTCGAGGAGGACCTGGTCGATCAATTGTTCAATTCGAGCGAGAAACGCCTGGCGCGGACGCTTCTGCTGCTGGCGAATTTTGGCAAGGAAGGTCGGCCGGAACCGATCATAGCGAAAGTCAGCCAGGAGACGCTTGCAGAGATGATCGGAACGACCCGGTCGCGCGTGAGCTTCTTCATGAACAAATTTCGCAAACTGGGCTTGATCGACTATAACGGCAGCATCGAAATCCACAGTTCATTGCTGAATGTCGTTCTGCGCGACCAGCCGCAGATTAGGGGCGGAGACGGTTAACGATCTTGAGACCGGCGACCTGCCACCACGCTCGCCGTCTGGGCGCTTCAGCGGAATTATGCAACGGTCCGTCCCTGCTAGCTGATGCGAAAATAAAGAAAGCCGTCCGCGATTTATGTCGGACGGCCTTCTCGTCTCAGTGCCGGCCTATAGCCGGTTCCCCGAGACGAAGTTTTGTGGATCGGAAACTAAACCGCGAGCCCGTCACTTTTGGCGGGCTTGGCCGTGTCCCTACTGGAGGGTAGGGACCGCGTTCAATCACCAATACCCTCGCCTGCGACCAAAGTATCCGCCGCCGCCGCCGAACAGCAGCACTAGTACAACGATGATCAGTATCCATTCCATAGGAAGTCTCCTTTGACGGTGCTGACGTTATTTACCGCGCACCGCATCCTTCAATCCGCCGATCGCGTTTTGCACTTTGCCGGCAGCCTTGTCGGTCTTGCCCTCGGTTTCCAGCTTCTTATCGCCAAAAACCTTCCCGGCGGTCTCTTTCACCGCTCCCTTGGCCTGCGCTGCCGAACCTTGGATTCGATCTTTATCCATTGCCGTATCCTCGTTATTTATTTGTTTGGTGTCTAAGGTAACGGCCTCATCGAGGTATCGTTCCAGATAGCGCACTGGTCAATTCTATACAGGAACACAGAACGCGCATTCTGATGAGCAGCGGGACGGCGAGCCTCCCAGCTCAGGAGGATGTTATGAAGAATGCTTTACTCGCCCTTTTTGTTGCTCCGCTCCTAACAGTGCCGGCATTTGCCGGCTCTTTGAGCGCTGGCGACAAACCAATGATCGTCGCGGAAGACGTCGGAGTTGAGGTCGGCAACGTCGTCGGCGTTGGCATCGGCGAGCGACACCGACATCGGGATCATGGTGACCTCTACATGTCCACGCGGCATCGCCTTCACCATGACGATCGACCATGACGATCGCCGGTAAGATACTCACAGGCCGCCGACCCTTCGAAGTGAGCAATTCGGTACAGATTTGGGAAGCGCTGGGCGCAAAGTTGTAAGCAGCACAGGCGCTCCGCCTCGCCCCCCGAGTCCCTCGCGCGCCTGCTCTGTAATGCGTCTGAAGACCGGGCAAGGTCCCCCTTGCGAGCCGCTTGCCGCGGTGCGTTGAGGCCCTAATTCGGCGTAGTTGACATCGCCATTCGGCGGTGAAACCGTTTGTCCTAATCCGGTACTTTGGGGGCACGTTGCGCATATCAATCGGAGTTGTTGCTCTTGTGGCGGCCTTTTCGCTCGCTGCATGCTTCGAGGGTCCTCAGGGCCTGCAGGCCCACAGGGACCTGCAGGGGCGCAAGGACCGAAAGGCGAGCAAGGTCCTCCGGGACCGCGAGGCGATAAGGGCGAAGAAGGTCCTCCGGGACGGGAAGGCTCTCAGGGCGCAAAGGGCGAACAAGGCACCTCGGGCTCAGCCGGTCCCGCTGGTCTGGGAGGTTCACCCGGTCCCGCCGGAGGGCTGCATGCAGTCAGCCGAGATAATAGGTGTGACACCGCCAGCGATTGCCAACTCGAATGCAGCGCCGGCGAGAAACTGGTTTCTGTAACCTGCCCTGATGGAACCATTGCCATCTCAAAATCGGGCGCTGTCGAAATGGCGACGTGCAGCAATAGTCCGGGGCCGGCTTTGGCGCTGTGCATCCGCCGATAATTTGTCCGCCCTCGGGTGGTCTTCTCAGAGAAATGCTCGATGGTCCGAGTAACGTCCGCACCGGACGATGTCGGCTGGCTGGCTCTCCCCAAACCGTGGCGATGGGAAATCTACACGGCCGGCAAAAGCAAACCGGTGCGGCAGTCTGAACTTTTCCAAACGATGTCTGAAGTGACCCGAACGGGCAAGGCGGCATTGGCAGAACTCCAGGCCAAGCGAGTCCACCCTTAACACCTGCATCGCAAACTAAATTATCGGCGCATCCTTGTGCTTTGGTCTCCGTACCTACAGATACAAAAAAGACAGGCAGTAGCCTGCCCGAGCTGCCGACGAAACGGCGATTTGCCGAAGTTTCCGTTCATCCACTGGCAGCACCGGTGTCATCGGCAGGCACAGATTGAATCTCAAAATTGATACTGGCTTGCTTGGATGCCCGTGCCCTTCCGCATGCTCGACCCGAACTCTGCAGCAGCGCTTCGGGGTCCGGATTCAGATCAGCGAGATCGGTGGCAAAGAAGGCGCGATCGTGAAAGACGGCGACATGCTCGACAGCCGACATGTATAATCACGAATTCCGGCGTACATTCGCCGAGCCGCCGCCCGTTATCCTAAAGTCCGGCAAAGCCAAACGGCTACCCGTCCTTCATCGCCATCGCCTAGGGCCGTTTGGCCTTTTGTCGTTCCCACTCGACAGCGGATTTTCCGCCAGCCCGTCCTCCCATCAACCGAGTCGACGGCCGCGGAAGTAACCTTTGTTTGTGGTGTTCTGCTTGATATTGGCGGTGTCCCCCTCTTCCGCCGCGTTGGCGTGATGCTCATGCTTCACCAACTTCTTGTCTTTCGACACTTCCGCATTATTCTTCGGGCCTTTGTTGCTGCGGCTGGCGGGAGGCACCGGCGGATTGCGGCTCGACATGATTTTAAAATCCTGGTGTTGCGTGAGATCAAAACTTTAAGATCACTGCTATCAGATCACACACGGATCACACAACTCCGGCCAACTCGCTCGCGATCCGCTTTTCCGCTCCCAAGGCCGCCCTTTCCCTCACGACTTGTCAGCGCGAGGCAAGAGCCATCCCAAAATTCGCTGGTATGAAACTTCTCGGCAACTGGGCCAGGACGACCCTGACCAGGTGATGGAACAAAAGACCCGGCTTTTGCTCGACGAAGAAAAAAGGTCGGACGCGGCGCGGACGAAGATTGCGGAAATCTCGGTCAATCAGCAAGCGGAAGCGACCGAGATCGTCGCACTGCAAAATATGCGGCATGATCAACACGACGATCTATGCAATTTCGACTCCGATCTTTTTCTGCTTTGTAGCGTCGCCGTCAAGCCTGCACTACGCCCGATTCGGTACGGCAGCCGTTCTACTGTTCATCGCCGACGTAAGGATACGCATCTCGCGAAAGGAAATGAGCCTCTGCCTCTTCGTCCCAAAGAACCATGGGCACGCAATAAAGGCTTTGGTGCAGCGTCAGGCGCCCGACGCGAGCAAGCTCCGGGTGATCCCGTTAACACTCGCGGCAACCGATAATACGGAATACGGCTGCAGAGATGGTGGACGTGATGTACGCCGATGTTGGCGGTAAACCACCGCAAGACATTTGGTAGGTCGTAATGCGAGCTGCCCTGCAACGCTCGAGGTGAAAATTCCACCTGTCGTCATGCGCCCAGAAGGTGTCCTCGAATTGGTGTTGGACGTAAAAGAGCCAAACACCAATCAAACCTGCGAGAAGCGTGATCGGCAGTTGCACAAGCAAGAATGGACGCAGCCGAGCAGCCAGATCATCGTGGCGGCGAGAACTGCGATTGCGAGGTTCGTTGCCATCGTGCTCACCAGAAGTACCAACCGCTGCGCATCAGTCCCACGGCAGTCGGTGCTGCAAGACGAACAGATACATCGGACCCACGCCAAACATTACGATGGATTCCGTTATAAAGCCGATACAGGAGCCGTCGCCATCGGGATAACGCTAGAAACTCGCGCACGGTCAGCGTGTCGACATCGCCGAATCCGCGGTGATCAGATTGCCCGAGTTCGCATGGTGGAGGGCGTGACTGTGTCGCCAGAAATCGTAGGGCGTCAAGGTCAATACGCCAATGATACGTCCGACCCAATCATTCACGCGACGTCGGCGGAAGAATGCCCCGTGGCCGCAATCGTGTTGAATCATGAAGAGTCGCACGAGAAAACCGGCAGCCGGCACGGCGAGCAACAGGCCAACCCAGTAACCGAGCCGAGAGCGGCCCACATCAGAATCCATAAGACGACGAAAGGCACGGCCGTTATCACGAGTTCGACCGTGCTGCGCGCGCAGTTCGGCTCCCGGTAGCGGGCGAGGATGGGTGCCCACGCCCTCGGATCGCGTGTGGCATCAATACTCGGATATCGTTCATGCATTCAATCGGTACTCGATCGGGGCGTTCTTCAAACCTCCAGTTTTGATCCTTGGCTCAGTGCATTTCTGAGCAATATTGCTCACAAGGCGCACCTCTATTGTGCCTAATGTTTCCATCTCCCAAGCGGGGTCTCGCTGGCTTGGACGGCGTGGTCGAGCAGCTGCCTGTGGCCGCGCATAATTAATTCTCTGAAATCGTTGTTCCTTTTGAGTGGAAGGGTTACTCATGCAACCTTGCGGGGATGTCGGTTCCGACGTTGGTGTCGCATTGAATGAGCCGCACTTAACTCTGCGCGATGGAACGCCGGTTCTGATCCGCCAGCTCGTGGCCGGAGGATGCTGCCCTCTATCCCGATTTTCTCAGCGACGTGACAGCGGAAGATCTTCGGCTGCGCTTCTTCGGACCAATGCGCGAAGTGAGCCATGAGCTGCTCGACAAGCTCATCCACTACGATCCGGCTCTGTGCCATGGCCTTCATTGCCGTCGACGAGCAAAGCCAAAGATGTTGGGCGTGGCGCTTATCGACGGCAAAGGCCGCGGGCGACGCCGAATTCCATCGGGACTTTGAAGGATACTCGTGAGCAAATTTGCTCAGCAAATGACTGATTAAAGTCAATATTCATGTCTGATGTGGCGACGCGTTCACATTCCGGGCTTTGTAGCCGAGTCTCCGCGAAGGACCGTCCCAAACACAAAAGGAGGTTGCCATGAAGACCTCGCCTCAACATCAACGAGAACCGCCATCAGTGCCTTCTATCGGGAAATGCAATCCCCATGTTGACGTAGGTCAAACGGCTCCGCGCGGGTCTCCGCCCGAAGTGGCGCGCCACCTCCTGTGCTAACTTAGGCTGATGTTGAAATGGCTAGAGCAAGTTTCGGAGGCCAACCAGCACACAATCGCCGTCGGCAATGAGCACATTTGCTGCCGTTGTCGTAATCTTTTGGTGCCTCCTGAATTGCGCAACGCTCGCAGGACGCGCATCAAAGCGCGCGCGAGTGTCGCCACGATCTATCACTCCATGCTCTGAGGGAAAGCAGAACCAAAATACGTCACGGTTGAGATCACCAATGTTGGCCTCATGTCCGTGATGATTTCGTTCTCTTTTTTTCGCTGGAAAATTCCATTGTAAGCAGCTTTTGGATGATGAACCCGTGGGATTATGTGCAACACGACCCTTGGGTGCTGCAGCGCACCTATCCAGCCGAGATCAGACCGCGCGTCCGTCACCTGACGGCGTATCCCGGTTCTTGAAGGCGATCGTCCTCACCGAGGACGGCAAAATTTTCAAAGTAAAACTGGATGAACTGATCCGCCGTGAGTTGGCCAAAGTGCAAGGGACGGCAAAAGCCCGGAAGGGAGGGTTTTAACTCCCCGAGACGTCAGCCCGTATGCTGTCGCGCCTCGTACGATGCGACCGCGCTAAATCCCGCTCGCAGCAAATCGGCGAGCGCGATCGGTCTCATGCTGCAGCTGCTCCGCAAGGTCCTCCGCGTTCGTCGCGGCGCGCAAATCTTCAACTAATTTCCTTGCGGCGCCGGCGGTCATCATAACAGCAGGGTCGCCTGAACAGCTAACCTTGACGTACCATAGCCCGTGTCATCATGGCGGTGCGCTTGGATGGTCTCAATCTCGGCTCTGGCGATTCGACACCATTCCAGCCAATGCCGGCGGGCGAGCGCCGTCATCTCCTATTCTATGTCGCTCATGTTCAGCGCCCCCTCGACCCCCAACCTCGGCAACGTGTGCTGCACTTTTCCTACCTTGGCCGGCCTCCCCTGGGGTCCCGATTGTCGGCGGGCGCTCAGCCGGCCGGCTTGTCGAATACCATCACCTTGGAGACGAAGGCCTTGACATCTCGGATGTGTTTCAAACCGCAACCTTTGGCGAGCGCGCTAAAGTCTTCGTTGGTATAGCTCACATAATAGGGCTCGTGGTAATTCTGCGGAAAGAGTTCTAAGAGCCCTTCATATTCCGGGTGATCGCCGCGCTGGAGCGAATCCACGAGAGCCAGACGGCCGCCGGGCCTCAGCACCCGGGCGCATTCGCGAAAAACGATGCGGCGCACCTTCGGCGGCAATTCGTGGAACAAGAAAATACCGGTCACCGCGTCCTGACTGTCGTCGGGCGCAGGAATTGCTTCCGCGTTGCCGACAACGAGATTGATCCGCGACCAGCGTTTTAAGTGACGCTTGGCGTGTCTGATATACGGCTCAGACATATCAAGCCCGAGGGCCGGAAGTCGCGGCCAAGCCTGTTTGAGAAAATCGAGAAAGCGCCCTGTCCCGCAGCCGATGTCGAGAACTCTCAATTTGCGCTGGTCCCGGCCAGCGAAAACTTCATGGAGCTGAGGCAAGGCCTGCCGACGCGTCGCATTGGCTGTCCCGTTGAAGAGCACCTCGACTTGCGTGTCATACCGATTAGCCGAATCGTTCGTCATCCAGCCGCCCGACTGGAAATGGAAATTCTGTAGATAGTAGCGAGGCCGCTTCCCGCGCGTCCCCTCGGTTAGGACTTCGTTGTGCGCGCCGCGCTGCGCGACGTCGATGGATTGCGGGGAGATCGTCGAAAAATAACCGCGAGCGGTAAAGGAGCGTCGAAAGCGATCCGTCATGATCCGCGGGCAGCGGGTAAATGCCGGCCTCGACATTGGCGAGGTCTCGCTGAAGAAGGATGGCCATATCCGCGTAAAGGCGCAGGCGGTCCGGCACGGGCGCATTGGTATGGGCGGGCGGCCGCGCTTTCTTACCCTCTTGTCGCCGCGTCGCCTCCGACAGTCTGCGCACGGCGAGGCTGTGCGCGACGTACCAAGCAACACGCGGCAACTGGCTAGCGCCATAAGCGGCGCGTGTGGCGAGTCGGAAGATCGGATCCCTCATGCGTTTCTTCCAGGCTTATGCCGTGCGACAAACGCAGTATATAGGGACGGCAAGAGGAGCGACACCGTGTCATTTGCGCTTCATCCGTCTGGATTCGCGGTCTGGTGCTCTATCCCACTGAGTACGAAAGCTTTGACAATCTTGACGTAATAATGTGTTTGAACGGCTCGCCAATGAGCATTCTACCCGGATTGGTAGAATGGCAAGTTGGCTTGAAATCCTTAGGAACGCAGCGTGAGCGATCATCACTTCCATCAAAAGCCCTCTCCAATCGTCGAGCATGATGACATCATGTATCCGTCGGCCGTTCCGTTCGTGCTCGTTCACTTGGCGTGCGTCGCTGCATTTTGGACGGGTGTGACAGACGTGGCGCTGGCGATTGGATTGGCGCTCTATTGGCTGCGAATTTTTGCCATCGGTGCGGGCTATCACCGCTACTTCTCACACCGCGCCTATAGGACCGGCCGCGTTTTCCAATTCGTCCTTGCCTTCCTCTCCCAAAGTTCGGCTCAAAAGAGCGTGCTGTGGTGGGCCTCCAAACACCGTCATCATCACCTGACTTCTGACACTGACGCAGATGTCCACTCGCCTCGTCACCGGGGATTTGTCTATAGCCACTTCGGCTGGATCTTCGCCCGGAGAAACGACACGACCGATATGGTCAGGATGGCCGATTTCGCTCGCTATCCGGAATTGATGTGGCTGCACAAGTACGAGCTTGTCCCACCGTTTGTGCTCGCGCTGCTATGCTACGCGATCGGCGGTTTGCCGGGCCTCATCGTCGGATTCTTCTGGAGCACGGTGCTGGTTTACCACGCGACGTTCTGCATCAACTCGCTGGCCCATGTCCACGGGCGCCAACGCTATGTGACCGGTGACGACTTCGCGCAACAACTGGCTGCTGGCTATCTTCACCATGGGCGAAGGCTGGCACAACAATCATCACGCCTACCAGAGCAGCGTCCGCCAGGGATTTAAGTGGTGGGAGATCGATCCAACATTTTACATCCTCAAGATGCTGTCGTTAGTCGGTGTGGTATGGGATCTGAAGACGCCGCCGCTCGAAGTTTGCCGCAATAAACACCGTCTCGGCTCGCGGGTTATCGAGCGCGCAGCCGCGCAGCTCGCCGGAAGCTTTGATCTGGAGGCCATGGTCAATGCCATTGCGGGGGCTTTTGCTGGCCCCGATCTCTCGGCTCTCCAGGAAAAGCTCGCCAAAGCGCAGAATCGCGCGGCGGACGTATTCGCTGGTCTGTACTTGCCGCAAGTGCCGACGCGGCACGAAATCGTCAGGCGGGCGTCGGCAATGTTCGCTGAGACGCCCTCGATGGACATCATCGTCAGCCGCGCCCAGGCCCTAATCCTCAACACCATCACGTCGCAGAGGCCGACCATGCGCTTTGTAGCGGCGAAGAGCGAAGCAGCAGCAGGCTGCGGCGATTGTGTTTCGCGTTCGCGATCTTCTGGTGCGTCAGCGGACCCAGACCGTCAATGCGATACGCGGCCATCTTGCCGAATTCGGACTTGTGGCTGCGCACGGCCTTGTCCACGTGACCAAACTTGTAGCGGCGATTGAAAATAATGATTCCGCTCCCGCAGCTGCCCGTCCGATCCTATGTCTGCTCGTGGAGCAACTCCGCTCGCTGGATGAGAGGATGGTAGTGTTCGACCGCGAGATCTCCTTGCGCGCCAGGGAAGATGAAGAAGCCAGACGACTGAAGACGATCCCGGGCATCGGACCAATTACTGCAACGGCTATCGCGGCGTTGGCTCCTCCGGCGCAAACCTTTTAGAGAGGGCGCGACTTTGCCGCGTGGCTCGGCCTTACGCCACTACAACGTTCCACGGGCGGAAAACAGAAACTTGGCGAGACGTCAAGAATAGGCGAGCGAACTCTACGCCGGCTGTTGATCATCGGGGCCAGCGCCGCCGTGCGCTGGGCCATGCGCAAGGGCGCGACGGCAGGTCCTGGCTCTCGCGCATGCTAAACCGCAAACCGCCCATGCTGGTGATCGTTGCCCTTGCCAACAAAACGGCGCGCATCGTGTGGGCATTAATGGCCAAAGGCGGGACCTATCGAAAGCCGGCCATGGCAGGATAGTCCGCTCACCGGGTGGACTCCAAAGTGTGAGAAGGTCAAACGGAGAGTATGGCGCAACGGTCGATGAGACGAGATCGGGAAAACCAGGTCATGGACACGCGCCTTGAGCGCGCGAGATTGAATTGGACCCGCTCTGCGAACTCCCATACGGGCCCGCGGCATATCGAACGCCGCATCGAAGGCCGGACACATGTCAGCACCCGACCATGCTCCAAACTCTTCAAAAGATTCTTCTTGCACCAACGGGGGCGTCCACACATGTCCAAAGACAAGAAGTTGGCGAAGCACGAACATCATGCCAACTCCGCCGAAGAAGGCGATACCGCCAATATCAAACAGAACACCACGAACGAGGGTTATTTCCGCGGCCGGCAGGAAATCCTAGTCGTGCACCGTTTTCTCGAAAGCAGAGGGATATGTGACGCGTGCCGTAACCACCGTTGCACGCCAGACAACCATGCATGAGCTGGAGAAATTATTCGAGAAACACGATTTCAATTCTTTCCCCGTGGTGGAAGACAATAAAATGTTGGGGATCGTTCACAAAATTCGATTTTCTTCGGGCCTTTGCCTTTACCACCGGTCAGATGGTGCCCCATTACGATGAGTTGATGCGACGGCCGGTTGCCGAAATGATGACCGAAGCCGTCGTTCATGTCGAACCGAAAGAACCATTGACACGAGTTCTCCACTTGATGGTGAGCCTCAAGACCCGCAGCTTTCCGGTTATCGGGCCCGGTCACCATTTGGTGGGAATGATCTCTCGCGAGGACGTGATGCGCGCACTCAAGGAGGCGACACAGGACGTCGGCAAATCCCAATAGAGCAACTTCGGGCAAAAGATGACAGCGAGGCAACGGTCGTGTGAATAAGTCTAACCCGATAGCAATAAAGCCCGAACCCGCTCGTGAAGGGTACCGGGCGGCCAACGCACCCGAAGGATTGGCCGCGAGTGGCAAAGCCTTGGGCGAAGTCGCGTGCCTTTCGCCCGACGCTGCATTGCAGCGACTTTCGAGTATCGCTGGCGGGCTCACGCCCGACCAGGTCAAAAATCGGCTCCAAACGTCGGGACTAAACCAAGTGGCGCATCAGGCACACCACACGATTTTCGGCGAGCTCGTCGGCCGCTCGATCAATCCACTAAACCTGCGCTCCTGCCGAGTTGGCGACCGCGTGCTATTTCCTCGGCGATCAGCGGGCGGCGATCGTGATCGCGGTCATGGTCGTCTTGAGCATCTCGCTGGGCTTCATTCAGGAGCATCGCTCCAACAATGCCGCCGACGCGCTGCGGCGGATGGTGTCGACCACCGCCACCGTCCGCCGGCAGGAGGTGGCGACGCGCACGACCACATTGACGTGCCGATCGATCAGCTCGTGCCCGGGCGACATTGTCTTGCTGTCGGCGGGCGACATGATCCCCGCCGATTTCAGGCTGATCTCGGCCAAGGATCTCTTCGTCAACCAGTCGGCGCTGACCGGCGAGGCGATGCCGCTCGAAAAGGCCGCTGACGCGCATGTCGGCACTGGCGAGACGCCGTTCGATCTCGCCGAACATCTGCTTCATGGGCAGCGCCGTTGTCAGCGGCATCGGATGCGGCCTCGTTGTGCTCACCGGCGCCCGCACAGCCTTCGGCCAGGTGGCCGAGTAACATCGCCGAGCGGCGCGTGCTGACGAGCTTCGACAAGGGCATCAACCGCTTCACCTGGCTGATGATCCGCTTCATGCTGGTGATGGTCCCCCTCGTCTTCCTGATCAATGGCCTCACCAAAGGCGACTGGCTCGAGGCGTTGCTTTCGCCGTGGCCGTGGCGGTCGGGCTCACGCCCGAGATGCTGCCGATGATCGTGACCGTCAATCTCGCCAAGGGCGCGATGGCGATGTCGCGCAAGAAGGTCATCGTCAAGCGGCTCAACTCGATCCAGAACTTCGGGGCGATGGACGTGCTTGTGCACGGACAAGACCGGCACGCTGACGCAGGACCGGATCATTCTGAAGCGCCACCTCGATGTCCGCGGCGAGGACTCGGACCGCGTCCTCGAATACGCCTATCTGAACAGCTTTTACCAGTCCGGGCTCAAGAACCTGCTCGACGTGCGGTGCTCGAAGCATGTCGAGCTCAGGCAGGAACTCAAGGTCGAACGACGTTCCGCAAGATCGACGAGATCCCGTTCGATTTCGCGCGCCGGCGGATGTCGGTCGTGGTCGAACGCGACGACAGCGTCATATCCTGATCTGCAAGGGCGCCGTGGAGGAGATCTTCGCGGTCTGCACGCACTACGCGATCGACGGCGAGACCGGCCCTCTCGATGAGAGCCACTTTGCCTCGGCGAGCGAGACGACGGCCACGCTCAACGCGGACGGATTTCGCGTCATCGCCGTCGCCTACAAGGAGATGCCGCCGGACGCAGCCGGCTTATTCCGTCGCCGACGAGGCCGGGCTGACTTTGCTCGGCTACATCGCGTTTCTCGACCCGCCGAAGGAAAGCGCCGCCGCCGCGATCGCGGCGCTGAAGCCAGCGGCGTGCAGGTGAAGATCCTGACCGGCGACAACGATATCGTCACCCGGAAGATCTGCCAGGAAGTCGGCCTGGCGGTGGACCGGATCCTGCTCGGCCGCGAGATCGAGGCGCTTGTCGCCGATCGAGCTCGCAGATCTGGCCGAGACCACGGCCGTTTCGCCAAGCTCTCCCCGTCGCAGAAGGCGGCGATCATCGACGCCCTGCATCGCAACGGGCACGTCGTCGGATTTCTCGGCGACGGCATCAACGACGGTCCGGCGCTGAAGGCCGCCGATGTCGGCATCTCCGTCGACACCGCCGTCGACATCGCCAAGGAATCCGCCGACATCATCCTGCTCGAAAAGAGCCTGCTGGTTCTCGGGGAAGGGGTGATCGAAGGCCGGAAGGTTTTCGGCAACATCACCAGATATGTTCCGGCATCCGGCTCTCCGACTGGTTTCACCGCGAAGCACGCGTCGGGACCGCTCGGGGCAGCCGTTTAAGGCACAGGACGCCGAGCTCTCGATGAATGACATCGAATGTGAAATCGGCAATTGCCGCGCCCTTGCACTTTGTGCCTTCGCGCGAGGAACCTGCGCACCCGTTCAATGACGTATTGGTCGACGCTACGGTATGCCTTGTTCGCGAACCGTAGCCAAAGTAGTTGGACCAGCCACGCAGCGACCTGTTTAGCTCGTCACATACTTCCGGCCATGGATCGATGTTGCTCGGCACCAGAAGATCGCCGATGCGCCCAGGATACCGAATTCCCGTTCGCCTCAAACCAATGGGCGCCAAACGAGTAGCCGAGGAAGTCGAAGCGTTCCTGTCGGGCATTTCTCAGCGAAGTTTTCGCCTCGTTGAGTCGTCAGCCCGAGCTTGGTCATCACCGCCTTCGTCCACGCTAATGCCTCCGCCGCGCGACCGCGGCTGAGGATAACGAAGTCGTCGGCATAGGAGACGACGTGAGCCTGGAACTTGTCGCCGCATGCCGGTCAGACGCCAATGCTTCAGGAACCGGTTCATGTAGATGTTGGCCAGCAGTGGCTTGCGACGCCGCCTTGCGGCGTGCCGCGCGTGTTTGCCTTGCCACCACTCATGCGCCGGTTCCCGTCCGCGTCCCGTTCTTCGATCGGCGCCCTCAGCCACATCTTGATGAGCCGCAGGACGTTTCGATCCACGACACGCCGGGCTACTGACTTCATCAGCTCGGAATGCGGGATCGTATCGAAGTACTTGGACAAATCGGCATCGACCACGTCAGCATAGCCCCGGCATAAATGCCGGTGCACTTCCTTGACCGCGTCCACCGCCCCGCGAGCGGGCCGGTAGCCGTAGGCATTGTCCTCGAAGTCAGCCTCGAAGATCGGTTCGATCACGATCTTGGCGGCAGTCTGAATCACACGATCACGAATGGTCGGAATGCCGAGCGGACGCTCGCCACCATTCGCTTTGGGGATCATCACCCGCCGCACCGGATCAGGTCGGTACGTCTTCGAGACCAGTTCCGCGCGCAAGCCCGCCAACCATGCTTCCAGGCCCTGCTCCTCGATGCGAGCAAACGTCATCCCATCCACGCCCGGTGCACCCGCATTGACGCGGGCAAGCCGATAGGCGTGGACCAGGATGTCCTCGCGACAGATCTTGTCGTAGAGCAGATAGAAGCGGAAGGTGGGCTCCGCCTTCGCTTTGCAGTAGAGCTTTCTCTGAAGGTTCCGGATCTTATCAGGCGTTGTCAGGCTCATCACCAATCACCTTCACCTCACCATCTTCAAAAGCGCACCAGAAGTCGGGGCCCTTTGCTCCGCCGGCATTACCGGCATCAACGCTCCTACTGCCCCGTCCGACTCCCGCCGTGACCACCGCCTGATGCGATGCTGAGGCCGCTACCCTCGTCCGCGACGGGTCTCCCCCTGTAACTACGAACCACCCTTCCGACGTGCCGTACCCACTACCCCGGCGGATCGCGTGGGTGCGCGTGTCGATTGCTTCCCCACGCGTGCGGCCTTCCCCAAATGACCGGAGGGTCGGCATCCGCATTAGAACTTTCGAGGCCTGCTCGGGCTTCACTTTGTTACGGCCCATCGGATCGCTCAGCGGCCCAAGGCCACCTTCGTCGCAGGGCTCCGACCCAGCCAGTTACCCGGCCGTGCCGCCTGCCAGCTTCCGGACCAATCGACAATTATCCGGGTGAGACCCTCCCTCACTGGTAGTTCGCGCCCTCGGGGCGCACGGTCATCATCGTCGATATGTCGGATCGGCCATCCTTCGTGTTGGATGCACACCATTTTCTGCACGACGCACTCTTCAACACGACGTCGGTTGACCCCGAAATTTACTGGCACCGCCCAATCGTTGTAACCGATATGCGCACCCCTTTGCGCAGCGTGATCGGTCGCATGAGGGTGAAGTCGGAACACTCTGAAGACGATGTCATCGACAACGATCTCATCTTGGTCTGGGGGGACCAGAAGCGCATAATAACCGGATCCGATCTTTTGGGACGACTGTTGCGCGGAATCGTGACGCGGGATGCAGATCGGCGTCAAACCATCCGCGAGAAAATCCTCGGCGCGCCAAGCCGCGGCATCGATGCCGCGGAATTTGCCTTCGACAAACGCACGCAAAGGCCACCGGCCGACCCGGTCAACGCCATTTACCACCGAGTAATCCGCGGCATCGATGCCGCGGCCTCATTGAAGCACCAAATAGAGCGCTGAGGCACGGACGCAACGCGCAGTCATCCGCGGCATCGGCGCGGCTTCGGCCATTGCATGACCACACGGCAATACGCCCGGCTTCTTTCGGGATGGATCGCCAGCATCGGGCCGGATCCGAAGCTCTTTGGCACGCATTCGCTCCGGCGAACCAAGGCAACGCTGATCCAAAATCGAAAGCACCGTCAGATACCTTGGCATTGAAGTTGATGATGCGCTTGCGATAGCAGAACAGGTCGGCGTCTGAAATACCCGGGCAGAGCAGACGTGCTCTGCCCATCCGTTCACGGCAGAACGGGCCAACAAGAGACAATCACGTCGGATCATATTGACCTAGATCAAAGTATCGTGCCGTGAGTGTTAAGATAGTTTAAAGGTAATAGGTGACGCACACCCAACAGCTGAAAAAGCGGGTGCGATATGACAGTAAGACATATACTCCAGCAGAAGGGCCGGGATCTTTGGACCATTGCTCCGGATGCTACGGTATTCGATGCCCTAGCAAAGATGGCTGAAAAGGACATCGGTTCTCTGGTCGTGATGGACCGCGAAAAATTGATCGGCATCATCACCGAGAGACACTATTCGCGGGAACGTGATTTCTCAGAGGCAAAACGTCCCCCACCACACTGGTCAGGGAAATCATGGACCGAAACGTTGTCCATGTGCGGCCGACCACCCGGTGGAGCTATGCATGGCTCTGATGACTGAGAAGCGTGTGCGGCATCTGCCGGTGCTCGAAGGCGACACAGTGATGGGAATTATCTCGATCGGCGATTTGCTCAAAAGTATAATCTCTAAGCAGAAATTCGTTATCGACGAACTTGAACACTACATTCACGGCTAGCGCGGTCGCGTTCCCGCTCCGCAATTGCCCCGCGGCTCGCACCGCTGCTCACCATCTGGCCCCAAGCCATTCGGAGACGTTCTGAAGCGGTCATTGCAATGTTTGTTTGCTCGGAAGTCGATGTGCGGCATTGATATGGCACGCCATATTATTTCTATTCTCCTTGACCCGGATAGGTTGTTGGGCGCACTTTATCGCGCATCGATAGCGGGGGTTTTCCATGCCCATGCAGAAAACTGTGATCCAGGAGTTCATGACGCTGCGACGTCTCCTGGAAGCTCGGATGGGCAAGCCGGGTAAGCGTGAGTTCGTGCAGGTTCTGCGGCTCATGGAGGTGTTCCGTGCCGATGAGGTCGCTACCGCGGTACGCGACGCCATCAGGCGTGGAGCAATCGGCTTCGATGCCGTAAAGCATCTGGTGCTGTGCCGCATCGAACGACGCCCGCCGCGCCTCGACATGACGGTCTATCCGTATCTGCCGCAGGCCCAGGTGGCCATGACGTCGGCCAAAACCTACTTGGGCCTGCTGACGGGGGCGGCATCATGACCGATACGCCCCAGCTTCTGCTTGCTCATCACCTGAAGGCGCTCAAGCTGCCGACGTTCCTGCGCGAGTACGACAAGCTCGCTCGGCAGTGCGCTGCTGAGGGCCTTGATCATATTCGCTTTCTGCTCGCCTGACCGAACTCGAGCTGATCGAGCGTGAACGGCGCATGGTGGAGCGGCGGATCAAAGAAGCGAAGTTCCCGGCCGTGAAGAGCCTGGACAGCTTCGACTTCGCCGCCATTCCATCGCTCAACAAGACCCTCGTGCTGGAGCTCGCCCGCTCCGAGTATGTGACCCGCCGGGAGAACATAATCGCGGTCGGCACAGCGGCACCGGCAAGACGCACATCGGTCTCGGGCTCGGGCTCGCGGCCTGCCAGAAGGGGCTGTCGGTTGGCTTCAACACCGCCGCAGCTCTCGTCCATGAACTCCTGGAGGCCCGAGACGAGAAGCGATTGCTTCGCCTGCAGCGGCAGATCGCCGGATACAAGCTCCTGATTATCGACGAACTCGGGTATGTACCGCTCTCACAGACTGGCGCCGAGCTGTTATTCGAGGTGTTTAGCCAGCGATATGAGCGCGGTTCAACCATCGTCACCTCGAACTTGCCATTCGACGAATGGACCAGCGTGTTCGGTTCCGAGCGGCTCACCGGTGCGCTGCTCGACCGGCTCACCCATCACGTCCATATCCTGGAAATAAACGGCGACAGCTACAGACTCAGTCAAAGCAAGCGACGCTCACGCCCTGCCAGCTCCGATACCGCGGCGGATAATCCCACACAGGCTTGATGCCTGACAAAAGGCCCCCAGTTCGGGGGCCTTCTTGCCAGCATCGCTGATGTATTTTTGCTCCGGCCAGCCGATGCATTTTTGCTCCGGCGTTGACAACGGACGGATATGATCATCCGTCGTCAGTGCGGCAGCGTGAATGTCGAACCGCCTCCGATGGTCCCATCAAAGGAAATGCAGAAAAGGGCGGCTCGCTGGGCTGTCGCCAAAGACCGTCGCCAATGTCGCCAACTTGTCGACTAAGCCATTGATTTTATTGATTGGCGGAGAGGGAGGGATTCGAACCCAATACGGTTGCCCGCTCCCGCGGGGTGCTATTCTTCTCTCAACATCAGCTCAGTTGATCGCGCAGGCGCGCCGTCAACTGTTTTTCTGCCCTGGGCAGGTGGTGCAAAATATAAACTGAGACTTCCGCGCTCGCTTTTGCCAACTGGTCGAACATGGCATCGGTGGTCATGTATTCATCGTGCACCTCCTGATCGACCGCGTGTAGCATCAGCAGTTTCGAGTGGACGGTACTGATTTTCGCTCCAGCGCACATTCCTCGAAAGGTATGTCGCAGCGCATGCGGGCTTCTGTCCAAAGTCTTGTTCTTAGGTTCCTCTAGATGACCGCTCTTGCTGATTGGCGATGGGAAGACCCAGCAGTGGCAGCGCTCGGGCAGGACTTTACCGAGGCGACGAAGGCGCTCCAGCGAGCGCGCCACCGGCAGCGTAATCGGGATGCGCGAGGGTCGATTATTTTTTGAAAACGGAATGTCGATGAACTGCTTCTTGACGTTATCCCATGACATCGCGGTCAGATTGCGCCGACGCAAGCCCGTAAGCAGCGCAAAAAGGTAAAATTCGCGCAGCACCGGGTTGTCGAAGGCCAGGACTTTCCGAAACGAGCCGAGGAGATCCTTTTCCGCCATGCCGGTCTGCCGCGCCCGCTCTGGGTTCGTGGAGGTTGGGATGATCGAAAAGGGTTGAGCGGCTTTAAATCCGGCACTTCCATTTTCGAGAACAGCATAACGGTAGACGGCATGACCTAAGCGACACACCCCATTGGCCGCGTACGGGCCGACATCCTCGGTCAGGCGATTGTGTAGTCTGGTGACGTCCGCGCGTGCGATATCGGCAAGGGCAACTTTGCCGAAACCGGGCGCCAAGTGATTGTCGAATTTTTGCTGATAGTCGGCGATGGTACGGGCGCTGCGCTTTTTCTTTTTGAGCTGTGCCTCGTAGCCCTCCCAAGCTTCATTGAAGGTGGTCCCAGCCTTCGCCTCGGGTTTGGTCAAGCGCGGCTTGTCGAGCCAGTTCCTTGAGGGCGTGCGCCCGCGCCGCATCGAGGCCGATAAATCGTGGATCGCCAAGCCGCTTGTAGATCGACTGCCGCCGACCGCCCCAACTCGCGACGTTCGGTCTGCAACACCAAAAGCTTGGTCTTAGGCCGACCACGCAGCGAAGGCCGTCGAGCTTCGTATCATGGGCGACGTAGCCGCGGCCGGCCTTGGCAAAGGGCAAAGCCTCGACCGCCTCATCGGTTAAGAGAAGACGGCGATGACTGTCGCGCGAATGGCGGAGAGCCCGTTTCATAACCGGGCACCCTATTTCACACGGCAATCACACGGCAATATCTGCGGTTTCGGAAGGCGAAAAGTTTGGGGGTTAAGGTAAAGGCCAGTTAGGACCACTCATAGATATGGCCGATTTATAGTCATTTCCGTCAGCGAAAGCAAGCCGCCGTAGCGCCAAGCCGAACCGGAAATTACCGTGTGAAACCAGTGCTCTTCAGAACTACGAATCTGGGGGTCAGGAGTTCGAATCTCTTCGGGCGCGCCATTTCTCTTCTTTATGACTCAGAGGTGCTCCGCGCGACCGTCGTGGATGCGAGAACCGCCATCCGTTGACCGACGAAGACCGTCGCCACCACTGCGCCGGCAAAGGCGAACGTGCTCGGGCTGATCGACTCGCCATTGACCAATGCGGCAAGCCCCAAGATCACGAACGGCTGCAGCAGCATGAGCTGACCCATGCGGGCGACACCGCTCATGGCCATGGCGGCGTTGAAGACGAAAAACGCGAGGTATTGGCTGACCAGACCGACATAGGCGAGCCCGCCCCAGGCGGCTCCCGGGATTGCACCGAGATCGTGCGGCCACAGCGCAAAGGTGACCAGGGCGGAAATCGGGAGAAAACCGACGACCTGCCACGACACCACCTCCCAGCCGGGCATGCGCCGGCTCAAGCGTCCGGAAAAGGCGTAACCGAACGCGCCGGCGATCACGGTGCCGAACAGATAAAGATCGCCGAGCGCCAACGTGCGGGCATCGCGGTCGCGCAACACAAAGGCGAAGACGATGGCCGCGCCCACAAGGCTGACGAGCCAAAATCCGAGGCTCGGACGCTCGTGCGCGACGATGGCGGCGGCCGCCGCCGTGGCGATGGGCAGGATGCCCAGCACCACGCCGCCATGGGCGGCCGGCACGTTCACCATCGCCAGCGCAGTGAGCACTGGAAAGCCGACGATGGTGCAGAGGCCGGCGAGAAACAACGGCGCCCACAGTTCACGCGGCGGTATCCGCCGGCGCAGCACAATGAGCACGCTGAACCCGGCAATGCCGGCGATCGACGCGCGCGCGGCGGTAAGGAGCAGCGGATCGATCGCCGCTACGGTGAGCCGCGTCGCCGGCAGCGTGCCGCCGAACAGCAAGACGCCGCAAAATCCGAGAATCAAACCCAGGTTGTTCTTGAAACCGATCATGATCTTGCGCGGGGCGGCGGCGCGACCAGCTCAGCTGGGCACCGGCCGTGAGAGAACAGCAACTGTTGGCTTAGCACGAGCGGCGCCGATGGACATGATTTCTTCCCTTTAGACCTGCTGTTTCGGATTTGGCGTGCAGCCGGTCGCGAACAATGTCCATGCATCCGCCAGATAGCCGACAGGAAAGCCCACAACCTTGCTTCCGCTTGTGGCAGCTGCCGGAATCCGGCTTGCCCCAGGGCAAAAAAACCGCAAATCTCGGCCCAAAGCACCGGGCCAAAGTCGCGATGCAGCCTGCAACGGAAGCGACGCTTTCGACCCGCTTCGATCCGCTCTCGCCGGAGCAGCGGGACGAACCGTTTGCCATACTGGCGGCGGCGCGGCGCGAGCAGCCGGTCTTTTACGCGCCCGGTGTAGATCTCTGGGTGGTCACCCGCCACGACGATGTTCTCGCTGTCCTGAAGGATCACCAGACATTTTCGTCGAGCGGCGCGCTGAAATCCGCGCCGCTGCCGGACGCGGTCGCCGCGGTGCTCGCGGAAGGCTACGCGGACATGCCGTACATCATCGAGATCGATCCGCCGTTGCACGATCGAATCCGCGGGCTCGCCACCAAAGCGTTCACGCCGCGCCGGATCGCTTCGCTCGAGCCGGCCATTCGCCGTATCGTCGACGAGCTCCTGAGCCGGTTCCCACCGGAAGGCGAAGCCGACCTGATCGGCGCTTTCGCCTGGCCGTTGCCGTTGCGTGTTCTCGGCGAGTTCCTCGGCCTGCCGCAAGAAGACCTCCCGCAGCTGCACGAATGGGGCAACGATTGGCTTTTGGTGCAGCAGGCCGGTCCGCTGGAGAAGAGACTGTCCCATGCCAAGGGCACAGTCGCGCTGCAACATTACTTTCTCGCCGCCGTGCGCAAGCGCGCAGGCGCGCCGACCGATGATTTGATCGGCGCGCTGGTCGCGGCGCGCGCGCAACTTGATCCGCCGTTGAGCGATGTCGAAATCGCCGGCTTGCCGCTCGATCTCATGGTCGCTGGCCATGTCACGGTGACCCGCGCCATCGGCAACGCGCTCCATGTCCTCTTCGCCTCCCCGCATTTGCGCGCGCCGCTGCTCGATCCCGCGCGCGCCCCACAGATCATTGAGGAAATCCTGCGGCTCGAATCGCCGGCGCAAGGCTTGTTTCGCACGGCGACCCGCGACGTCGAATTAAGCGGCATTACCATACCGGCCGGCGCGCGAGTCATGGTGCATTTCGCGTCCGCCAACCGCGACGAGTGTGTGTTTGCCGAAGCGGCGTCGTTGCGGCCCAACCGCGACGATCTCGTTCGCCATGTTGCATTCGGCAAAGGCATCCACTTCTGCATCGGCGCGCCGCTGGCGCGGCTCGAACTTGGTATTGCGCTTCCGGCGCTGCTCACGCGCCTGCCGAACTTGCGAGGCAGCGGCCGTCCGCCCCGGCGCGAACCGGTCTTCTTCGCGCGCGGCTTTTCTGAGCTGCATGTGGCGTGGGGCGGAGCGACGTAGATGGACGTCGTGATCGTCACCGGCGCCGCGGGCGGAATCGGTAGCGTCTATGTGGAAGGGCTGGCGAAGGCCGGTTATGCCGTGGCCGCCGCCGACTTGCGGCCGCCCGAGCAGCTTGTGGCGCGGGTCAAGGCCGGCGGCGGAACCGCTCTTGCGGTCGCGGTGGATGTCAGCGACCGGGCCTCGACCGAGGCCATGGCGGCAAAAGTGCACGACGCCTTCGGCCGCATCGATGGCCTGGTCAACAACGCCGCTTATTACAGCGCCATCGTCAAGAAGGACTTCACCGAACTGACCGACCAGGAATGGGACCTTTGCTTCGCGGTCAATGTGCGGGGCGCGTGGCTATCTGCGCGCGCCGTGGTTTCGGCCATGAAGCGGCAGGGACGCGGCAAGATCGTCAACATCGCCTCCATGACCGTGCCGACCGCGCCCCCCGGCTTTGCCCATTACATCGCCTCGAAGGCCGCGATCGTCGGCCTGACGCGGGCGCTGGCGCGGGAACTGGGGGGAGATCGTATCTGCGTCAATACGCTCTCGCCGGATTACATCGCCTTCGACCGCGATTACGATAACCGCCAGCCGGACATGCGGCAGACGCTCACCGCACAGCGCTGCATTCGCCGCGAGGAAACGGCCGACGACCTGCTCGGGACGCTCCTCTATTTGCTCGGGCCGGCGTCCGACTTCGTCACCGGCCAGGATATTTGGGTGAACGGCGGGCGGGCCTTTGGCTGACACGGCGCCGCCGCGGGCGCTGGACACGCCACCCGACCTTGTAGAATCATGAGCGCTAAGCCGTTGAGGACGCCGTTGCCGCGTCTTTAAATATGACCACGTGGGGGAACTATGACCGTGCAGCCGAAGTCCATAGAAACCAAAGAAAATACCCCCATGGTTGGGGAAAAAGTCGTCAGCCTGGCGCTGCAAGGCGCCGGCAGCCACGGCGCGTTCATTTGGGGCGTGCTCGACCGCATCCTCGAGGATGGGCGCCTTGGCTTCGACGGCATCACCGCGACCAGTGCCGGCGCCATCAACGCCGTCGTGCTGGCTGATGGTCTTGCGGAAGGCGGCCGCGAAGGCGCGCGCGCGCACTTGCGCAGCTTCTGGAAGACGATGTCGGAAGCCGCCGCCAAGAGCCCGATCGCGCCATCCGTCTTCGACCAGGCGAACCCAAAATTCGGTCTCGAGCACACGCCGGCCTACCTGTGGAACGAAATGCTTTGCCGCATGATGTCGCCCTATGAGCTAAATCCCTCTGACGTCAATCCGATGCGGGACCTGCTCAACGCCACGGTCGACTTCGAGCGCGTGCGCCAGCAAAAAGTGGTCAAGGTGTTTCTTTGCGCCACCAACGTACGCACCTCAAAGGTGAAGGTGTTTCCACGCGAGGAGCTCACCGCCGAGCATGTGCTCGCCTCCGGCTGCATGCCGATCAAGATGCGCGCGCCGGAGATCGACGGCGAACATTATTGGGACGGCGGCTACATGGGGAATCCGGCGATTTTTCCCGTGATCTATAACTGCGATGCCCCCGACGTGGTCATGGTGCACCTGACGCCGTTCGAACGGGCAGAGAACCCGACCACCTCGCCGGCCATTATCGCCCGCATGCAGGAAATCATCTACAATTCCTCGCTGATGCGCGAGATGCGCGCCATCGCCTTCGTCACCAAGCTCATCGACGAGGGCAAGATCCCCGACGGCAAGCGCATGTACATGCATCTGATCGAGGCCGAGGACGTCATCCGCGAGCTCTCCGGCTCGAGCCCGATGAATGGCACCTGGAGGTTCCTGGACCACCTGTTCGAGATCGGCCGTGAGCGCGCCGACAAATGGCTCAGCGCCCATTACGGGCTGCTCGGCAAGGAGACCACCGTCGACATGCAGGAGAAATATTTGTGATGAGGGCGGCGGCGCTTGTCACAAGCGCGGCTGTTGCATCGGGCACCCGAGCCAGCCGATATTGTGAAAGCAGCGCCCGGTAAACTGATAGTAAACTGATATCGAATGGTCGAAACTGACGATGACGGCGAGATCGCCGGCGGCCCGGCGGAGGCAGATCGTCATCTGGCGTCAACAATCGTCGCGCTGCGCCACGCGCTCGAGGAGGGTGAGGCCGGCCACAGAGCCGCAGTGCAAAAGGTCCGCGCCGAATATGAAGGCGAGATTGCCGAGCTGAAGGCCACGATCGCGGCGCTACGCGACGGCCTCGAACAAGAGCGCCATAACGGGCAGGCGGCCGCCGAACGCGTGGCGGCGAATTCGGCCGGCGAGATCGGGCAATTGCGTCAGACCGCTCAGGCGCTCCGCGACACGATCGAGGGTTTGCAGCAGGACCACGAGCAGGCGATGCAAGACCTTCACACCGCCGGCAAAAACGAGGCCGCGCAGCTCCAGGCGGCGGCCCACGCGCTACGGGAGCGTTTAGAGGAGGCGTCGTTCGCCGCCCGGACTGAGAAGCAGGAGGCCGCCGCGGCAGCCGCCGGGGAGGTCCAGGAACTGAAAGCGACGTGCCAAGCCTTGCGCAGTGAGCTCGACCGGTTGCGAGGAAGGTAAGTTAAAAATGAGTACTGCCGACGAGACGACTGCACTTTCCCGCAACAGCGCGCATCGCGACGCGCGACGATCAGCGGCCAAGCCGCCGCGCGAGGGGGGTGGCCGCACGCGCGCGCGGCTGCAAGACCTCCGCATTCTCCTCGATGTCACCCGGCGCATATCGGGCCGTGATTCGCTCGGCGAAATCTTCGCGGCGCTGGTCGAAATGACCTCGCTGGCGATCAACTGCGAGCGCAGCAGCTTCTTCCTGAACGATCCCGGCACCGGCGAACTCTATTCGCACGTCGCCCAGGGAATCTATCGCCGCGAGATTCGGCACCTCAACAACGAGGGCATCGCCGGCGCCGTCTTCCAGACCGGCCAGAGCATTCTCGTTGACGACGCTTACGCCGATGCGCGCTTCAACCCGCGGATCGACCGTGAGACCGGCTACGCCACCAAGACGGTCCTCTGCGTGCCGCTGCGTACCGCCAAGGGTGACGTCATCGGCATAGCCGAAGCGCTCAACAAGATCGGCGGCCCGTTCACCGAGCATGATCGCGAGCTGCTCGAAGGCATCGCGGCGCAGTCCATCGTGGCGCTGCAGAGTTCACAGACGGTCGAGCGGATGCAGAAGGCGCGCGCCCAGGAGCTCGCCTTCCTCGACATCGTCGCCGACATCACCTCGCAGCTCGACCTCGATCAACTGCTGCAACGGGTGATGAGCGAGGCAACGCGCATCCTCGGCGCCGAACGTTCGACGCTGTTTTTGCATGACGACAAGACGGGCGAACTCTTCTCGCGCATCGCCATGGGTGCAAAGATCGGCGAGATCCGCTTTCCCGATCATGCCGGCATCGCCGGCGCGGTGTTTGCCAGCGGAAAGACGGTCAACATCCCGCACGCCTATGCCGACCTGCGCTTCAACCCCGCTTTCGACAAGCAAACGGGCTTTTTCACTCGCTCCATCTTATGCACGCCGCTGATCAACAAGCAGGGCGCGATAATCGGCGTGACGCAAGTGTTGAACAAGACCGGGGGCGCATTTTCCGCCGAGGACGAATCGCGCCTCAAGGCATTCACCGCGCAGGTCGCGATCGCGCTGGAGAACGCCAAGCTCTTTGAAGATGTGCAAAAGATAAAGAACTACAACGAGAACATGCTGGAAAGCATGTCGAACGGCGTTATCACGCTCGACCAGAACGACATGATCGTGACCTGCAATGCCGCCGGCGCGCGCATTCTCAAACAATCGCCTGCGGCCATGGCCGGTCACAGCGCCGCGCAGTTCTTCGTCGGCAAGAACGCCTGGATCATCGAGCGCATCGAAAAGGTGCGGGCAAAGAAGGCCGCCGACGTCGCCGTGGATCTCGAGCTCGAGTTCGGCGACCGCCCGGTTTCGGTCAATCTTACCGTGCTGCCTTTGGCCAGCGGCGACGGCAAGCAACTCGGCATCCTGCTCATGATCGAGGACATCAGCACCGAGAAACGCGTCAAGGCCACGATGGCGCGCTACATGGACCCGGCAATTGCCGCGCGCATGCTCGACCATAGCAGCGACGCCGCGCTCCTAGGCGGCGCCAGCACACGGGCGACCATCCTGTTCTCCGATATCCGCGGCTTCACCACGCTGACCGAGGAATTGGGCGCCCAGGGCACCGTCGCCTTTCTCAACGAATATTTCTCGCTGATGGTCGAGTGCATTGCCCATGAAGAGGGCATGCTCGATAAATTCATCGGCGACGCCATCATGGCGGCCTTCGGGCTGCCGATCGCGCACGATGACGATGAGGACCGGGCGGTTCGCGCGGCGATCGCCATGATTCGCGAATGCCGGCGCTGGAGCCGCGCTCGGGTGCAGCGCGGCCAAAAGCCGGTCGAGATGGGCATCGGCCTCAACACCGACATGGTGGTCTCCGGCAACATCGGCTCGGCGAAACGCATGGACTACACGCTGATCGGCGACGGCGTGAACCTAGCGTCAAGGCTGGAGAGCGCATGCAAAGCGTATTCGGCGCAGATCCTGATCAGCGAAAATACCTTCAATCGCTTGCGCGGCACCTATCGCATCCGCAACATCGACCAGGTGGTGGTCAAGGGAAAGACCGAGCCGGTCGGCGTCTATGAGGTGCTCGATCACCACACCGAGGAGAGCTTTCCCAACCCGATGGACGTGGTGAACTACTTCAACGAGGGCATGCGGCACTACCGCGCCGCCAAGTTCACCAACGCTATCACGCAGTTCGAGAAGGCGCTCGCCTACAATCCGCAAGACAAGCTGGCGACCACCTACATCGAGCGCTGCCGGCATCTCCTCGACCATCCCCCGATCGGCGACTGGAATGGCGTTTGGGTGATGACGCAAAAGTAGCGGACCATCGGCAAATGCCGATGGATTGCTGGATGTGTGCGCGGCCTTGCGGGCCTTCAGGCCACGTCCTCTTCGAGCACTGAATTGGCGTACCAGCCGAGATCGGGATCGACCCAGCCGTCCGGATATTTGACCAGGCCGCGCCGCTTCTCGGCTTCAAGGCGCGAACCGCGATCGAACATCGGCAGCTTGCCGCGTAATTTTGCCAGTTCGCGCCGGCGTTGCGCGGTCTTGACCGGATCGGCCTGCCACTTGCGCCCAACCCGCACAAGGACCACCCCATAATCGTCTTTCGCGCTCTGCTGGGAGACGAGGCCGCATTCGACGTCATAGACGACCTTGTCGATCTCGCGCAGCAGCGGGTCGCCCCAACCGCCGCCGCCGGTCGTGACAATGCGCACGACCGAACCGGCATCGACAATTACGGTGTCGCACATGCCCGGATGATCAGTCGATCCGCCGCCGGCGGCGGTTACGTTGACGGCGTACGATTGCCCGGCTTTCCCGCCATTGACCCCGTAGCAGCACAGCCGCGAGCGATCGGCATTGGAGATCAATCGCGCTTCCGACAACAGGCGGATGCGCTTGTCGTAGCCGAAGCCACCGCGGCGAAAGCCGGCGCCGCCGGAATCCTGCTTCAAGCCCAGTTGTTCGATCAAAACCGGGTAGCGCGTTTCGGCGAATTCCGCCGGCAGATTGCGCGAATTGGGAACGACGTGGACCACATCGGAGCCGTCGGCCCATGGCCGGCCGGGACCGCCACCGCCGAGCACTTCGCGGAACAGAAAGAAATCGTCTTGCGACTTGCCACCGGCAAGGCCCCAGATGCGGATTGTCTCGTGGTCTGCCGGCATCTGCCCGCCCGTTGCCTTGGAAAGACAGGCCGCGAAGGCGCCGAGCGAACGCAACATGAGAAACCAGCGCATCCCGGTCGGTCGCCCGAAATGTGGCGTGATCAGCGTACCTTTCGACGGAAACTTGACCTCGAGCACGTCCAGAATGCCTTCATTGGAGTCGATCTCGGCAGCGCGCTGCGGACTCGCCGCCAATGACCGCAACGTCGGCGCCAGCCATTTGCGAAAATAGCGGCCGTCGGCCTCATCGATCGCCCAATTGATCGGGCCCTTGGCCTCCGGATCGGTGCCGGTGAAATCCAGCATGATTTTCTCGCGCGTCTTGGTCATGGTCAGGCGCAAAGCATGCAGACGGCCCTCCTCGACGCCATCGGCCTCGATGTAATCCTCGAAGTGGTAAACCCCGTCCCTGATCTTGGGCAGGATTTCACGCCGGAAAATCTCGGCAGTGTTCTTCAATATTTGATCGAACGCGGCTTCGAGTGTCTCGACCCCGTAACGTTCCGCCAGCGCGATAATTCGCCGGCAGCCCAGCAGCGCCGCGCCCTGCTCGGCGTCGAGGTCGCCCATGAGATGATCGGACAGCCGCGAATTGCGCACGATAATGCGGAACGCAGCCTCGTTGCGCACGCCTTTGTCATAAAGCTTGATGGGCGGGACGAGCAGGCCTTCCATCCAGGAGTCGGTGGCATGGACCGGCAAACTGCCCGGGCACCGAACCGCCGACATCGTCATGGTGGCCGAACACCTGGCTGAAGCCGATCAGCCGCTCGCCGGCGAAAATCGGTACCGTCGTGCAAAGATCCGGCACGTGGCCAATTCCACCGGAGGAATTGTACGGATCGTTCCAGAAGAACACGTCGCCCGGATGAATGTCGTCGGCGCCGAAATACTCGAACACCGGCTCGACAATCGCCGAATAGGAGCGGCCGGTGAGCTTGCGCCCCTTGGCGTCGAATAGCGCCACCCGGTAATCGTGCTGATCGCGGATCATCGGAGAACGCGACGTCCGTTCGACGGCCGCCTCGATCTCCAACTCCGCACCCCGAATGGTGCCGTTGATGACTTCGAGCTCAATCGGACCCAGGACGCGCCGCGATTTAATGCGTTGCTCCATATCCAGTCTCCCGTCAGCGCGATTTCGCTAAAATCAGATTGCGGTAGTGATCAACCTCGGAGGACCACGATGGCGCCACCACGGTGGTTGATCCATATTCCTCGATGATTGCCGGGCCCATGATGCTTTGCCCGATCGCGAGTTCGCCGCGGCGAAACACCGGCGCGTCGACCCAGCCGCTCGTTCTCCAGTAAACTTTCCGCCGCCCGAACGGCTCCGCCGGCACGGCGCTTCCCTCACCCACTGCAATTTGCGGCCGGGCCTGAACGCCGACCGCGCGAACGCGCAGATTGACGAGTTCGACGTCCTGCTGGCCGCGATAGTGAAAACCGAAGGTGCGGTCATGCACGTCGTGAAACTCGTCCCACATGTATTGCACCGCAGCCAACCCGGACAGCTCATGCGGGATTTCGACTTGTACCTCGTGACCCTCGCCAAAGTAGCGAACGTCGGCCATGAAGCGCACGTTGATCGCGTTATGCGCTATCCCTTCGGCCTCCACGTCGGCCAATCCCGCGCGTTCAAGTTCTCCGCCACGACGCCTAAGATTTCATCGACGTCGGCGCTGCTCTGCCGGCGCACCAGGGTGCGGATGTAATCGCGGGTGATGTCGCAAACTTGCAGCCCGAATGCGCACAAATTGCCGGGATCGGGCGGCAAGATGATGTTGCCGATGGCCAGAAAGTCGGCGACTTCGGTGGCGAACAAACCACCGGCGCCGCCGAATGCGACCATGGCGTAGTCGCCCGGCTCGCGCCCGCGCACCGTCGTCACTTGGCGAATGCCCGAGACCTGGTTCGCCGCGGCAATTTCCAGAGCACCGGCCGCGGCCTCCTCCGGCTCGAGTTTGAATTCCCGGCCGAGCGCGTCGAATGCGCGGCGCGCGCTCGGGACGTCGAGTTCGATTTCGCCGCCGACGAGCGCTGCTGGAAGCCGTCCCAGCACCACCGCTGCGTCGGTGACTGTCGGCAGCGTTCCGCCCTTGCGATAACAGATCGGGCCGGGATCGGCGCCGGCGCTTTGCGGGCCGACTTTGAGCAGGCCATAGGGATCGGTCCACACCACCGAACCGCCGCCCGAACCAACGGTGACGATGTCGAGCATCGGCGTCTTCACCGGATAGCTCTCGACGGTGGACGACAAGGTGTAGCGCGGCTGCCAATTCTCGATGATGGAGACGTCGGTCGAGGTACCGCCGACATCAATGGTCAGAATGTCGCGATGGCCGGCGCGTTGCGCCACATGAACCGAGCCGAGAACTCCCGCCGCCGGACCCGATAGCAGCATGGTGACCGGCCGCTGGCCGGCGGTCGAATACTGCACCAAGCCGCCATTGGACTGCATAATGAGGAACGGAATATCTCCGGCGGTGGCGGCGATCTTGTCGGCAGCGCGCTGAAGATAGGTGCGGCAATAGGGCTTGACGAGAACGTCGACCAGCGTGGTCATCGCCCGTTCGTATTCGCGATATTCGGGAAGCACGACCGAAGACAGCGAGATGAAAAGTTCGGGGAAATGCTCGTTGAGCAACGCGCCGATGCGTTTCTCGTGCGCGTCGTTGGCATAGGAGTGAAGCAGACACACCGCGATGCAGCGCACGCCGTCGTCGACGAGTTCGCGCGCCGCATCGAGGACCGCGGCTTCGTCGAGCGGCTCTAGCTCGCTTCCGTCGAAACGCATGCGGCCCGGCACCTCGCGCACGAGGTGCAAGGGCACGAGCCGCGGCGGCTTGACCCAGAAAAACGAATTGCCGTAGCCATCGGGCACGGATTGGCGCGCGATCTCGATCATGTGGCGAAAGCCGCGCGTCACGATCAAGCCGAGCCCGCCAAATTTGTGTTCCAGCAACGCATTGGTGGCGACGGTAGAGCCGTGCAGCAGCATGCTCACGTCTTCGTATTTTCCACCCGCCGCGGCGAGAACTTTGCGCACGCCGTCGAGCAGCGCCACGCTCGGATCGCTCGGCGTCGAGGGCGTCTTGACCGCGACCACCCTGCCGTTCGTTTCGTCAATGGCGACGACGTCGGTAAAGGTACCGCCGGTATCGACGGCAATGCGCAAACCCATGCTCGCGTCCCTATCCAAATAATGGATATGATATCCGGTTACTGGATGATATATGAACCCAGAGGCGACCCGTTGACAAGAGATGGAAACCGCTCGCCGCGCGGGAGACCGGCTTAGCGCCGCTCCTCGCGGACGTGAGGTTGCCCAAGCGCACCGGGCTCGTTCGACCAGGTGAGCTTCGACGATCCGACCCAGGCCATGACCGCAATCGTGGCCACGTATGGCGTCATCGCCACGAAGTATTGCGGAACGTGAATCCCGGCCGCGGCAATGCGCGGAATCAGTGCCTCGATACCGCCGAACAGCAGCGCCCCGGCGAGAGCGCGCCACGGTTGCCAGCGGGAAAAAATGACGAGGGCGACCGCGATCCAGCCGCGGCCGCCGGTCTCATAGGGAATCCAGACCTTGACCACCCCCACCGACAGATACGCGCCCGCAAGTCCGACGATCGCCGAGCCGGCGAGCACGGCGAGAAAACGATAAAGCGAGACGCTGATGCCGGCCGCATCTGCGGCGTCGGGGTTTTCGCCGACCGCGCGCAGCCGCAGTCCGATCATGGACCGCGAGAGAAAGTGATTCACGGCGAAGAAGATCGGTATCACCAGGAACACGACGATGTCCTGAGTGAAGAGGATGCGACCCAAAATGGGAATTTCCGACAGCGGCCAGATTGCAATCGCATGCAACCCGCTGATCGCGCGATTGGTCCAATTCGCCATTGTGCCGACGAGACTGGTCAAGCCTTGGCAGAAAAAGACGATGGCGAGGCCGGCAATGACCTGATTGACCCGCAACGTCACCACCATGGTCGCAAACAGCACCGAGACCGCGGCGGTCCCCGCCATGGCGATGATCAAAGCCAGCCCGGGATAACCGCCGAACTGGAGTTCGGCGCCGAGGCCGACAAGCGACCCGACCAGCATGAACCCTTCGGCGCCGAGCGACAGCACGCCCGCGCGTTCGCTGATGATGAGGCCGAGCGCGGCCAATGCATAGGGTGCCGCGAAAGCGGGAGTGCTGGCGAGCCAATTGATGATGAAGTGCAGCATGCTTTGTTCACCGCACCCAATGGAGGCGATGCCGCATGAGGAATTCCGATCCGGCCACGCAGATCACCATGGTCGCCTGGATAAGCTGCACCATGGAGAACGGGATCTGATAAAAAACCTGCAGGCTGCGGCCGCTGACAAAGAGCACCGCCACCAGGACGCCCACGATCATCGCCGCGACCGGATTGTTGCGGGCAAGAAACGCAATCAGGATTCCGGAAAAACCGTAGCCCTCGTAGAAGGACTGGGTCAAACGGCCTTCCTGGGCGCTGGCGATGACGAACCCGGCGAATGCCGACAACGCGCCCGACACCAGAACCGAAATCAATGTCACGGCGCCGATCGGCACGCCGACGGCGAGCGCCATGCGATCGTTGTCGTGCACGAACTTGCTGTAGAAACCGAAGCGGGTCGAGCGCACAAGCCAGGTGGTGAGCGCGGTCAAAACGAGTGCGAGCAATAACGCGCTGCTGATGCCCCATCCGATTTCCGGCAAACGCTCGAAAGGAGCGAACTGCGGCGAATGCGGAAAAGCATCCTTCGGGTCCTGCCACGGACCGTAGACGAGGTGGAGCAGGAAATTCATCGCCACGTAATTCAAGAGCAGGGTCGAAATGATCTCATTGACCCGCCAATGCGCCTTCAGCCAGGTCGGAATCATGATCCAAGCCATGCCGCCGAGGGCGGCGAACAGCGCCATCAGCGGCAACCGCGTGATTTCGGGACCGACGGCATGAAGCGAGATGAAAGTCGCGGCGATTGCCCCGAAGATCATCTGCCCCTCGATGCCGAGATTCCAGAAGCGCACCCGAAACGCCACGCTGGCGCTCAATCCGACGATGATCAGCGGAGCAGCCTGAAAAAGAATGGACTGGAAGTTCTCGGGGTCGGTCAGCGTCTCGATCACGAATTCGTCGATCAAGGCGGAGGGCTTTACGCCGGCGGCGACCAGAATGGCCGCGCAGACCAATAGTCCCACCAGCACTGCACCGCCGAGCACCAGCGCCTGCTGCCACGCCGGGATGCTCTGGCGGACCTCGAGATTGATGCGTCCGATGCGCCGCCTGGCCTTGCCGGCTTCCTTGAGGCGCCGGTCGGCCGTCAGCCCCCGGGGCTCGGGGCTGTTAAGCATGGTGCACCATGGCCAGTCCCACCGCGTGGCGCTCCGCCGGGGCATCGAACTCGGCGGCAATCCGGCCCCGTGTCATGACCCCGATGCGATCCGAAAGATCCAGCACTTCATCCAGATCATCGCTGATGAGGACGATAGCCGCTCCAGCCGCCCGCGCGTTGAGCAAACGCTCGTGCACGGCCGCGCAAGCGCGCACGTCGAGGCCGCGGCTCGGGCTGTGGGCGACGATGACCTTGCGGCGTGCGACTGAACTCGCGGGCGATGATCAGCTTCTGCGCGTTACCGCCTGACAACAGCGCGGCCGTTTGATTAAGGCTGCGAACGCCCTGCACGTCGAATTCTTTGATGGCGCGTTCGGCGGCATTGCGCATCTTGGATTGATCTGTGTGCAGCCAAGAACCATAGCAGCCGGTATGAATTTGGCCGACGCAGAAGTTATCGGCGACCGAGATGCCGCCGGCGAGACCATAACCGTGGCGATCGGCCGGAATGCAGGCAATGCCGAGTTCGCGCAGGCGCTCCGCCGAAGCGCCGGAAACTTCGAGGCCGCCGTTCAATTTGACCGATCCGGCAAGCGGCGGCCGCACCCCGGTCAACGCCTCGACCAACTCGGTTTGACCGTTGCCGCCAACGCCGGCGATGCCGTAGATCTCGCCGGCCCTGACTTTGAAGCTCGCCTCGGAGACGGTCACGTGGCCGTCAGCGCGCGCCGCTTGCAACCTGTCGACCGCAATGACCTGCCTGCCCGGCGGCGAGGCGGCGCGGCGCGGTTCGACGATCGTCGTGCCGACCGCCAGGCGCGTAAGCTCGTCGGCGCCGGTGGATGACGAATTGCGCACGGCGACCGCGCGCCCGTTGCGCATGACGGTCACCCGATCAGTGAACTTTGCCACCTCGTTGAGCTTATGGGTGACCAGCACGACAGCGGCGCCGTGCGCCGCGAGCGAACGGATCGTCGTCAGCAGCCGCACGGCCTCGTCATCGGTGAGGACCGCCGTCGGCTCGTCGAGGATGAGAATACGGGCGCCGGCAAGCAGAACTTTGATGATCTCAACGCGCTGACGCTCGGAGATCGATAATTCATCGACCCGGCTGCGCGGATTTATCTGCAGGCCGAGTTGCTCGGCTTGGGCCTGAATTTCGCGCTCGACGGCGCGTATGCCGGGCGCGAACCCGCCGCGCCAGTTCGCCAGCAACACGTTCTCGGCAACCGTAAACGGCCGCACGAGCTTGAATTCCTGATGCACCATGCCGATGCGGCAGGCCGCGGCATCGCGTGGACCGGAGAGCGTAACATCCGCGCCGTTGACGAGAATGCGGCCGGCCTCCGGAGTGTAAAGGCCGGCCGCAACGTTCATCAGCGAGGATTTGCCTGCGCCGTTCTCACCGAACAGTCCATGCACTTCGCCGGCTTCGACGGCGAAGTGGGCATCATTGAGCGCGAGGAACCCACCGAAGGATTTCCGAATCCCCAGGAGCTCCAAGGCGGCGACCATAAATCAAACTCCAAACCAGAGAGCCGCGCATTCGCGCCGTCGGGCGTCCGGTCACTTTTGAGTTATGACTCCCTTAACGTACCAGTCCATCTTCCACAGGTCAGCATCGCTGATGTTCTGGCCGGCCGCCACGCGTTCCTTGCCATCGCGATCCGATAACGGCCCGGCGTAAACGTGCTTGCCGTTTATGATTGCCTCGCGCTCCGCCATCACCTTGTCGACCACATCCTTCGGCACGACGGTGTTGCAGCAGGCGATGTCGGTGCCGCCATCCTTGATGGAGACGAAATCGCCATAGGGACTGGGCTTCCAGTTGCCGGCCTCGATCTTCTTGATTTCCGCCGTCAAATATTTGGCCCAGACCCAAACCGACGAGCACAATGTCGATTTCGGAGCAAACTGGCGCATATCGCGATGGTGGCCGGTGGCATAAACGCCACGTTCCTGAGCGACGATCGGCACGGTCGGCGTGTCGACATGCATGCCGAGTACGTCCACACCCTGATCGATCAAGGCGGAAGCCGCCGCGCGCTCTTTGACCGGATCATTCCACGCGCCGGTAAAGACGGCGGTGACGGTCGCGTTCGGATTCATCTTCCTGGCGCCGAGCAGATAAGCATTGACCGTCCAATTGACGATTCCGAACGGGTTGGCGCCGACGAAACCGATCTTGCCGGATTTCGACATCGCACCGGCAACCATGCCGCACAG
The DNA here is from genome assembly GCA_963835195.1 of uncultured Alphaproteobacteria bacterium. GTDB lineage: Bacteria > Pseudomonadota > Alphaproteobacteria > Rhizobiales > Xanthobacteraceae > BOG-931. Next base: position 508,994 of record CAWIEY010000004.1, on the reverse strand, counting down.
ATATTGGCTCTCGTAAGTTCGGCCGTAGAACGACTGCAGATTGGCCCCGTTGGTCGTGCCGGCCGCGTTCAAGAAGGCTACATCAGGATGTTTTTTCGCCAGCTCCTTGAAGGTGTCGGAATAGCCGAAGGCGGTGCCGATGATGATGTTATAGCCGCGCTGGATGAATTTCTCCGCGGGCGGCGTGATCTGCGCCGCGTCTTCGGCGATGTTTTCGACGTAGGGAATTTTCATGCCCAACGCCTTTTCCATCAGCGGTTTGGCTTCATCGAATGACTGCGTCCAGCCGCCGTCATTCTTGGCCTTGAAATAGAGGAATGCGACTTTGGGCGGCGCCTTGAGCGTAAATCCGTCGGCATGGGCGGCGGTCCCAGCGAGCGCCAGAATGGCACCCGCGATTAAAGCTGATCTTACTCGCATTTCACTCTCCCCTGGTTTGCCGGAATCCTCTCGCACCTTGCAACAGGTTGGCTCCGGCTTAATGGCCGCTTTCTGCAAGCGCTTCGTGCAGCATGCTCGGCGTGAGCGGAACGTGCCGGAAGTTGCCGACCCCGAGCGTTTTCAGCGCATCCTCGATCCCGGAGGCCACCACCGCGCCGACCGCAATGCACCCCGCCTCGCCGACGCCTTTGACGCCAAGCGGGTTGAGCGGGGTCGGCGTTTCCAGATGCAGTACTTCGATATTGGGAATTTCGGTGGCGTAGGGTACGAGGAAATCGACGAAATTAGCATTGGCGAGATTACCGCTCTCCTCGAATTCCAGGTGCTCATAGAGCGCGCCGCCCACGCCCTGCGCGATGCCGCCCATCACCTGCCCTTCGACGATGGTCGGGATTGATCATGTTGCCGCAATCGTGGATGCAAACGTACTTGCGGATGCGCACGCGGCAAAGATCCGGGTCGACCTCGACGATGGCGCCGTGCACCCCGTAAGCCCACGTGGCATGCGGCGGGCTGTAATAATCGGTGCCTTCGAGGCCCGGTGCGCTTCCGTCGGCCAGCGGCGGCCCGTCGTGTTTGCTCGCCGGCGCAAATTGCGTGGCCGCTTTTGCCGCCTCGTTGAAAGCATAGCGCAGAGGATTGCTTGCGGTCGCCACGGCCGCGAGCGGCACAAAGCGGTTTGAATTCTTGATCCACGCGGCGCCGTCGCGCAGCTCGATATCGTCCACCGCGACCTCGAGCATGTTGGCCGCGGCTTCGAGGGTTTTTTGCCGAACGATAAGGGCGCCCTTGTAGATGGCGTTGCCGCTGACCACGGCCGCACGGCTGGCGAAAGTCGCCACGCCCCAGTCAAAGGCTTTGGTGTCACCTTCGACGACAATCACATCCTTCGGCGCGACCCCAAGCTGGTCGGCGACGATTTGGGCAAAGACGGTCTCGTGGCCCTGACCCTGCGAGCAAAGCCCGGTGTTGACATAGACCTTGCCGGTGATCGGATGAATGCGCACGTGCCCGCCTTCATAAGGTCCGAGACCCGTGCCCTCCACGTAGCAGGCCAGCCCCAAGCCGAGATATTTGCCCTCGGCCCGCGCCCTGGTCTGCTCGGCGGCGAAGCTGTCCGCGCCAAGCGCAGCCGCCATCATGTCCAAGGCCTTGTTGTACTGACCGCTGTCCAGCGTGACCTTGAGACCGTCGGCGAACAGAAGTCCTTCGCGCGGGTAGGGAAATTGCTGCTCGCGAATGAAATTCCGCCGCCGGATCTCGAAGCGGTCGAGGCCCAATTCCTCGCCGAGCTGATCCATGGCCCGCTCAATGGCAAAGCAGGCATGCGGCCGGCCGCAGCCGCGGTAAGGCGTCACAGCGACCGTCGGCGTGTAGACGGCCTTGAACTCGACCCAGATGTTGGGGATTCGGTACGGACCGGCAATTGACGTCGAGGCAACCTGGGCAACGGCGATGCCGTAGGGAATAAAGGCGCCGGTGTCGTGCAGGAAACTATCGCGGAGCCCGATCACTTCGCCGGTCTTGAGCGCCGCAAGCTCGATGTAATGGATTTGCGTGCGCTCCTGCGTCGAACCCACGAAGTTCTCGCGTCGATCCTCGATATATTTGACCGGACGGCCCAGCTCCATGGCCGCCATTGGCACCAGCAGCTCGTCGGGATAGAGCATGATCTTCTGCCCGAAGCCGCCGCCGACATCCGGAGCGATGACGCGCACCTTGTCTTCATCGAGTTCGAAGACCGACGCGAGCGCGCCGCGCACTGAGATCGGCGCCTGGCTGCTGTCCCACACGGTGAGTTCGCCGGTGATCGAGTCCCAGTTGGCGGCGACCGCCCGGCATTCCATGGCCGCGGCCGTCGAGCGATCGACTTGCACGCGGATTTTCGTGACATGCTCGGCCTTGGCGAAGGCCTCATCGGGTGCGCCGGAAATCTGCACGAAATGCGCGGCAATGTTGTTGGGGCAATCGGCGTGAACGAGCGGCGCGCCTTCGCCGATCGCTTTTTCAATATCGACTTCAACATCAGACGGATCGTAATCGATTTCGATCAACCCGGCCGCGTCCTCGGCCGTATAGCGGTCGACCGCAACCACCATGGCGATGGTCTGGCCGACGTAATAAACCTCGTCGCGCGCCAGCGGCCGTTGCGTGTGCGGGTGCAAAATCGACTGATGCGGGATGTAGAGCGGCATCTCCAGATCGAGTTTGCCGATATTGTCGCAGGTATAGACCGCGGCGACGCACGGATGTTTTTGCGCCGCGCTGATATCGATGGAGCGGATGCGCGCGCGGGCGAACGGACTGCGCACGAACGCGACATGCAGCGGTTTCACCAGCGGGATATCGTCGACGAACGCGCCTTCTCCGCGCAGCAGCTTCGGATCGATGTTGCGTTCGATGCGCGCGCCGAACATTCTTGTCGACATTCGCAGCCCTCTTTCGTCTCTCAGCTCTTGCCGAGTACCTGCGCCGCTTTGCGCACGGCCGCGATGATATTGATATAGCCGGTACAGCGGCACAAATTGCCCGACAACATGTCGCGGATGCCGTCATCGGAAAGATCGAGAGGCGTCGGCTCCGCGAAGCGGCTGAGAATATTCATCACCATGCCGGGCGTGCAAAATCCGCACTGCAGCGCGTGACATTCGCGGAACGCCTGCTGCAGCGGATGCAGCGTTCCGTCTTCCGCCGCCACCGATTCTATGGTGCGAATGTCGGCGCCATCCGCCTGCGCCGCGAGCGTCAGGCACGAGCGGCCGGCTTTGCCGTCGATATGCACCGTGCAGCAGCCACAGACGCCGTGCTCGCAACCGACATGCGTCCCGGTAAGCCCAAGCTCGTGGCGGAGGAAGTCGGACAGCAGCATGCGCACGCTCACCGTTCTTTTGACCGCTTGGCCATTGACGGTGAGCGCCACGGTGATGCGGGAATCGTCGGACGTCTCGGGCAGCACCGGCTTGATTTTAGCGCGGCTCATTACTCATCCTTTCGCCTTCGTCCGCTCGCGGGCGCGCGCGGCCGCCTTGGCCACCATCCGGCGTGTCAGCGTGACGAGCACTCTGCGCCTATACGCCGCGGTCGCATGCATGTCGTCGGGGGCGGTGACGGCGGCGGCGGCAGCCTCGCCAGCCGCCGCAAGATCTGCGGCATCGAGCCGGCTGCCGTGCAGGCGCTTTTCGGCCGCGGAGAGCCGCACCGGCCGCGCCGCGACACCACAGGCGGCAAGACGGATTTCGCTGACCGTGCCGTCCGCGGCAAGGCGCAACGTGGTGCCGACACCGGCAATCGCATAGTCGCCGTGGCGGCGCGTAAACTCGTCGAAGGCAAAGCCGGCGTCTGGCGGCAAAACCGGGAAACGGGCCTCGACGATGATTTCGTCGTGGCGGCGGCTGGTGGTGAGGTGAAATTGGAAAAAATCATCGGCCGCGATCTCGCGGCTGCCGGCGGCGCCTTGCGCCACAACGCTGCCGCCCAGAAGCACGAGCAGCATCGGCATTTCGGCCGCGGTATCGGCATGGCACAAGCTGCCGACAACGGTCCCGCGGTTGCGGATGGGAATGTGGGCGACATGCGCCATTGCTTCGGCAATGAGCGGATTGGCTTCGCGCACGCGCTCGTCCAATTCCAGCTCACGGTGGCGCGTCATCGCCTTCACGACGATCTGACCGCGTTCGATGCTGATGCCCTTGAGGCCGGCGACGTGTTGAATGTCGACGAGCAGCGCCGGCCGGGCAAGGCGGAAATTCATCGCCGGGATCAGGCTTTGCCCCCCGGCCAGAACCACGGCATCCTCGTCGCTGGCAAGCGCTAGGATCGCCTCGCTCACGGTCTTCGGTGCTTGATACTCAAAGACCGGCGGCTTCATTTCTCGCCGAACTCCGGGTGCTTGAAGGATATCCAGAATGTGGATACGATGTCTAACAGCAGGATACAAGTGAAGCAAAAAGCCTGTCAATCACCCCATTTGTATCCACCCATTTGTCGCGCGCGCCGCGAAGTACATGGAGCGCGGGCAGGACCACAGGGTTATCGCGATGACGCGGATCAGCGGCGCTGCAGATACGTGCTGCCGAATTCTTTCCCACGCCGGCCGCGTCATTCACGATTTTCCTAGAACGTCACGCCGCCGCTCACGGTGCTCAGTTCTCGGCGCGGCGCCAGCGGCTTCATCCGGCCATTGCCGCAGGTTGGACATTGACTTTGCTGCCGCGCTAAGTTGCGCGTCCCTTGTGGCCCAGAAAAGAGCAAGAGGCCGATCATGGGCAGGGCGCTGACGAAATCGCCCGTGGCGGCGGCGGGCGACGGCATAAAGCCGCCGCTGCGCAGCAAGGCGGCCGTGCCGCCGGTTGCCGCCAAGGGAAAGCGGCCGCCCGGCAAAGCATCGGCGCCGTCCAATGGCACAGCCGGTAAGCTCCGCGGAACGGCGCGGCTGTTCACCATCATCGAGCATTTGGCGGCGCGTCCCGGCCGGATTGTCGACGTGACGCGAGAGCTCGGCTTGCCCTGGGCGACCGTGCATCGCACCATCGCCCAACTCGCCAAGGCGAATTTTCTGCGCCGCGACCCGGAAACGCACCGCTACGAAGTAGGTCCCGGCCTTTGGTATGCCGGCACGGCCTACGTCGCCAATCATCGCGTATTGCGGGCGGCCATGCCTTATCTGCACAAGGCCGAGCAGATACACGGTATCGCGGTGCAGCTGACGGAGCGGATAGGATATCAGGCGGTCAACATTTACTCGGCGCAACCCTACGCAACCGACATATCCAAGGCGCAATACGGCTATCATTTCCCGCTGCATTGCGGATCGAAGGGCAAGGTGCTGCTGGCGTTTTCCGAAAGCGAATTCGTCGAGGAATATTTGGCCCGGCCGTTGGAAAAGCTGACCGATTTCAGCGTCACCGATGCGGCGGTGCTGCGCAAGGAACTGAGCGAGGTCCGCCGCCGCGGCTATGCGGTCACGATCGCCGACGTGCAACCGTTCACGGCTTCCATCGCCGCGCCGGTCCACGACAGTTCCGGCCGGGTCGTGGCGGCTATCTGTTTCCTCGGCCGCAAGACGCTCATTCAGAACAACAAGCGCCGCGAGGAGCTGCTTGAACACCTGCAGCATGCCGCGCATTCGGCATCGATCGACCTCGGCTGGCGTCCCGATCCGGCCGAACGCCCCACGCCAGGCGCTCAGCGGCGCTCTTGATATGAGCCTTGCAGGTTCTTGAATGTCTCCGCCAGCGCATCGACCGTGGCGGCGATGAAGGCTTCGCCGGCCGGCCCGCTCGCCTTCGAGGGGTCGCCGAAAATCGCAGCGTGGCCGACGTCGGGACGGGGACGGCGCATGTAGGTGCGCGTCGGGTTGGTGGGCGCGGCCAAATCCCAGCCGACCGGTCCGTATTTTGCGCCCTTAAGCTCCGCCATTTTGACGAGTTCCGGGCGGGTTGCGAGCTGAAACGACGTCTCGTACTCGCAGCCATGACCCATTCCGCCGGGGACCGACTTGCGCATGGCGTGAATTTTCTCGGCCGCCGGCTCCCAATAGCTCACCGCGGAAACCTTCGCATCGAATTCGGCGTCGAGTTCGTCGATCAGATGCCGCGCCACGGCGTCGTTGGCGGAGCCGTTCGGCCGGTTTCCGTTCAAGATGATAAGATGGCGGAAGCCTTGGCGAATGAGCGCCGCGCCGATTTCGAAAACCATTGTCTGATATGTCGGAATGGACAGCGAGATCGTGCCTGGAAAAAATTCGAACGTCTTGGAAATTCCATAAGCGACCGGCGGAGCAACGACGGCATCGATCCTGTCGGCGAGCGCCAGCGCAATATATTCGGCCTGGTGCGTGTCGGTGTCCGTCGGCATGTGGGGACCGTGCGCCTCGGTGGCGCCGGTCGGAAGAATAACCGCCTTTCGCTCGGCGATCGCCTTGGCAATTTCCATTTGCGTCATGCTCGACATACGCCGTTCCATTATTTGCTCCTCGCGCGTCGACGGACTTTACTTTCGCGAGGGTTGCCACAAGCGTCCGATTGGCGCAAGTTGCCGCGCAATGGCGCAAGTTGTTGTGCAAGGAGAAAATGCGGCGTGAAAATCGTGCAATCGTTCACTGTGGCGCGCGCAGCGCCCGCTGTTTGGACTTTCTTTCAAGATGTCCCAGCGGTGGCCGCCTGCCTGCCGGGCGCCGAACTTACTCAACCGTCCGACAATGGCGTGCACCGCGGCAAGGTCGCCATCAGGCTCGGCCCGTTCAAAGCGGCATTCGAGGGCGAAGCGAAAGTCAGTGCCGATGCGGCAGCGCAGTCCGGCCACGTCGAGGGGCGCGGCATCGACAAACGCGGCGGCAGCCATTCGCGTCTGGTGCTCGATTACCGGCTTACCGATCTGCATGGTACAACGAAGGTCGACATCGAGTCCGATCTGACGCTGTCCGGCCCGATCGCTCAGTTTGGCCGCACCGGTCTCGTCACCGAAGCCGCCAATGCGCTCCTCGCCGATTTCGCGCGCAATTTAGAGGCGAAAATTTCCGGCCTCGATAGCGGAAGCCGCGGCGCGCCCGCTGCTACGCAGCTGAACGCCCTGTCGCTTTTGCTCGCAGTTATTCGCGCCAAGCTAATGACGATGTTCGGTCGCCAGGCAAATTCGCGGTAACCCGGCAACGTGGGCCCGTGTCTGCCGGCCACCTGACGGCTGGCTCCTCGGCGATTTTCCACTTCACAAGCAGATGCTCAAAGCCTGCGCGACGACGGGCTCGCGACCGCAGTGCCTTTCTCAAAGCTTATGGCCGGCGTTCGTATGAGCTTCGCCAGGTCCATATAGGCCCAGGTGTTCGAGCATAATGTCGCGATGGTGCTTTATTGCGGCGAGCGAATGCTCAAGCGCCACGAGCACTCCCTCCGCTTTGTTGGTTTCGTGTCCGTCGTTTCTAAGCTTTTGGATGAAAGCCCGCTGTTTCTCGATTTCGTTGACCTCATAGGCGACTTGCGCCTCTGCTTTGGCGAGACGCCTCCGAGCCACGGTTTCGTCCATGATCCTGCTCCTCGATAAGCGCTATAGAAACTCCCCTGTTTTGACGGCGTTCCAAAAGCGCGGACGTAACAGCCCTTTGTCTCATTGATCCAAAGGCGGAACAGATTGCGAGAGATTATCGCGCTTGCCCAACGGGGATTGCGCTGTGCGCGGAACTCGTCTTCTAAAACCCGCGAAGCACCGAGTTCGCTCGACGAGAAGGCCTGAGTTCCCGTCCATCCCTGATTTTAGTCTCGCTCGCGGGGGAACAGGCCTCCGGTTCCATCGTTCATTACCAAGAGAGTGTCGGGTAAAGGACATTGGGGAACTCAACCCATGAGGCCCGCCGGCCAGAAACTTAAAGAATGTCCCAAGGACCGTCACAAAGAACGTGCCAAAGAACCTGCCAAAGAACATGCCATGTCGCGTCAGTGGCGTCTGCTGGACCCAAAGTTGAAACGAGCCGTTCGACAATCCGTCGCCGAATGGCTGGCCAAGGAATATGCGCCAGCCGCGGATCTCCCGCCTGAGCTTCGTGCGCTTCTGCAGCAGATGGACGATTGCGCGATACGGTGAGACGGCAAAGTAGGCCGACGTTGCACCGCTCCCGAGGTAACGGAGCAGGTGCCGCGTTCGCGCTTGCAAAAACCTCCGAGCTCAAGCGACCGCGCTTTTAAAAAGATCTGATAAAAGAAAAACAGACGTCAAAGCCCGTTGTGCATAAGTACGCAACGGAACGCCATCTAAACACAAAGTCACTTTAAAAACCGGCGGCCGTCGCAAAAAATGCCGAACAAGAACGCGTCTGCTTTTTTCGAGTCGAAACCGCCTTATGTCGGTTAGGAAACTTTAGGCTGCGCCCCGCGTTGATCCACGACCGCAATGCAGGCTAGCACATGGATCGCGAACACGTGAGAGGCGCCGCCGATAAGGCCAAAGGCGCCATCAAAGAGACCGCTGGCAAGATGACGGGCGACAAAGAACTGCAGACAGAAGGTAAGCTCGATAAAGCAAAGGGCGACTTGCACAACGCCGCCGGCAATGTGAAGGACGCGTTCAAGCAAGCCGGCAAGTAGATCGTATTCATGACTGTGTCTCGGGGCCGCCTTCGTGGCGGCCCTTTTGTTTTCGGAACAGGCAGGCTGCGCGACAAGCCACGGGTGGACGACCTGACGCGCGACCAGCCGATTGATCAATTTCCGGCGGCAAAAAATCTGCTGCCGAGGTTTATCGTTAAGGTAAAGGCTCGATTGTGCGCGGCCTTGCCGCCGCAAACGCCGAATTGCAATGGGCAAAAACGCGACGACTGCAGTAAAAACAGCGTAAACCGTTGCCATTCAAAGCATTCCGCCGATGGGACCGTCGCCATCTCAGCAAAAGATCTATCGGGCCGCCGTTGCCGGCATCCCGCGCGTCGTCCAGGCGATCTCGGAACTGCCGTCCAGGCGTCACGCCGAGGCTGTGGCGGCCGCAGGCCGCGGTTATTGGCAAACAATCGTGGATTCCGGAATCGCGGAGCCGACAGCGGACCGAATGGTCGCTACGCTGCTGCGCCGTTTGCAAAATCGCTTGGCTAAGGAGCGCTCGGTCAAGGACAAGGTCATGCGCGCCCTGCAAGAGGCGTTGATCGATCCGCCGCCGCCGGATACGGTCGAGAAGAAACGAACGCCCAAGCGGAAAACGCCGCGACGACGCACGCCCAAACGCCCGCCGCAGACCGAATTCCCCGCCGGTTCAGGATGAATTGGAGGCGGACTTGCCGCCCATGCAAAAATCTCCGACCACTTCGCCGGAATAGTGCGCAGGAAAGCATCTTCGCGGCCGGTAGTTATTTTCACGTCATTCCGGCGCGCGAACGCGTTGTTTGGTACCAATCAGCGCTCAAGCGCGGACGAAATAAAGCCGGCGGCCCGCTGGATCGCGGCCTTGGCCGCAGGCAACAATCCAGCGTGAAGTTGGAACGTGTGCCACAGCCCGGGCACGATTTCACACTGCGTGGTCACCCCCGCACTGACCAGCGCCTCGTTCACCCGCATCGCATCGCTGCGCAGGAGCTCATCGCCTCCCGCTTGGATGAGCGTCGGCGGCAGGCCGCGAAGGTCGGCAAAAATTGGCGAGGCGAGCAGCGTCGACGCACTCTCTCCGGCCAGATAATGCCGGGCACAGTCGGCGAGCCAAGCGCTGCTCAGCATCACCTCTTTTTCCACAGGTTTGTCCATGATCGCGGACAGCGTCAGGTCCGCCCACGGCGAGAACAGAACGAGCGCTGCCGCCGAGCCGATGTCGTGTCGGCGCAGATAAAGCGCGGTGGCGAGCGCAAGACCGCCGCCGGCGGAATCGCCCGCGATCACTACCGGCCCTGCTTGCAGCAGTGAGCGGCAGGCGGCAACCGCATCGTCAAGCGCGCTGGGAAAACGATGCTCGGGCGCCAGCCGATAATCGGCGGCGAACACCGAAAGACCTGTCGCGCGGGCAAGGCGCGAGGTCAAGGCGCGATGAGTCAGCGGCGCGCCCACGCAATAGGCGCCGCCATGCAGGTAGAGAATCGTGGCGGCGCAAATCCGCCGGCGCCGCGTCATCGCCCGACCGGCGCGGACGCATCCATTCTCCTTTGACGCCTCCGGCAACGCCCGCCTCAAAGTATGTTTGCCGGCTTGGGCCGATGAGCCGTGCCAATTGCTTGAGCCGCAGGCGCTGCCGGACAATCGGCACTTTCGGCGAAAGCGCGGGCTTGACCAAGGTGCGCAACGCACCGCGCAGAAGTGCCCTCGTCAAACGCTCGCGAATCCCCGGCGGCGGGAATTGCACCTCATTGCACAGCATAGTGCTTCCACCGCGGCGTGCGGGTTTGCAGCCGAAAGCCGAGTGAGTAGCCCGGCCAGTTGGTGGTGTTTTTGCGCGCCGCGTTGAGGTACCAGCTCGTGCAGCCCTTCGCCCAGACCGATTTTTGCAAGCGCCGCTGGATGCGCGCGTTGAAAGTGTCCTGGATGGTCTTCTTGACATCGAGGGCGCGAATCTCGCCGCGGCGAAGCCGTTGCAGGCAGGCCATGATGTAGCGGATCTGGCCCTCGATCATGTAGACGATGGAATTGTGCGCGAGGTTGGTATTCGGACCATACAGCATGAACAAATTGGGGAAGCCCGAGACGCTCATGCCGAGATAAGCCTCGGCGCCGGCTTTCCAGGATTGATGTAAATCTTGCCCGCCAATACCGGTGATCTGCATCGGCGCCAGAAAGTCGCTCGCCGAAAACCCGGTAGCGAAAATGATGCAGTCAACAGCGCGCTCCGTTCCAGTCAAATCGACAATGCTGTGCGGGCGTATTTCGCGCACGCCCTGCGTCACCAGTTCGACGTTGGTGCGGGCCATGGCTGGAAAGAACTCGTTCGACAACAGGATGCGCTTGCAGCCAAAGTTATAGTCCGGGACCAGGCGCGTCCGCAGCTGCGGATCGCCGACGCCACGTTCGAGATGCTGGAAGAAGGCGCCGCGTTTTGCGCGCAGCGCCGCGCGCCAGGTCACGAACGCGAACGCCCTCGCCTCGTGTTGCAGATACATCCAGACGCGGCTCAATTTGAGCGCGGCGGGAAAACGTTTGAACACGCCAAGCTCGCGCCGCGAATAGGTCTTGTCGCGCTTTGGCAATACGTAAGCGGCGGAACGCTGAAATACGTAGAGTTTCGCGGCGCGTGGAGCAATGGACGGCACGATCTGGATAGCGCTTGCGCCGGTGCCGACCACGGCTACGCGCTTGCCGGAGAGATCGCACGTGTCCGGCCATGCGGCCGAATGAAAGGCGGCGCCGGAAAAATCTGTCAAGCCCGGCAATTGCGGAACGAAGGGACGGCTGAGCTGACCGGTCGCCGTCACCAAGGCTTGCGTTTCAAAGACGCGACCATCGGCGGTGCGCACCGTCCAGTGCGCGGCCACTTCATTCCAGCTGGCCTCGCTCACCTCAGCGCCGAGAACGAGATGCGCCTTGAGGCCGTACTTTTGCACGCAATGCTCAAGGTACCTCAGTATCTCCGCTTGGCTTGCATATCTCTCCGGCCAGTCGGCGCGCGGCTCAAACGAAAAGGAATACAAATGTGACGGCACGTCGCAGGCCGCACCCGGATAGCGATTGCTGCTCCACACGCCGCCGACCGACGCGGCTTTTTCCAGAATAATAAAATCACTGAAACCGGACGTTTTGAGCTTGATCGCCAGGCCGATCCCGCCGAAGCCGGCACCGACAATGACAACCCGCGTCTGCGTCGGACCTGGACCTGTGCTCGGCATATCACCCTCGCCGACATTTACCCGGCACGCCGCGTTGAAAAATTTTTTCCCCGTCAGTTCGCCGCTGGTTCAAGTTAAAGAAAACGGCGCACCTGCGCCCTTGATCCACCGAAGCAAGTGGTTCTATTGATAAGCTCCTGCATTAGCAAGCGCGGCATAATTTCTTCCCCCCTCGCTCGCATGACGGCCAGACGAGCTTTCCCTAGATGCGTATTATTCGCGGCAAGAAAGCGTTGGTCACCGGCGCGGCGTCGGGCATCGGCCGCGCCATCGCGCTTGCGCTCGCCCGGGAAGGGGCCGACCTTTGTCTCGTCGACATCAACAAAGACGGGCTTGCGGATGTCGCGCGCGAGGCCGGCAGCCACGGGGTGAACGTGGTGATGGCGCTCTGCGATGTCGGCGACCCGGCGCAGATCGAAGGGGTCGCGGCAAATCTTCGCCGCCGCTGGAACGCACTCAACATCCTCGTCAACAATGCCGGCATTGCCTATTACGGGAACACGCATCTGATGAGCCGCGAGCAATGGACAAGGATCATGGCGGTCAACCTGCTGGCGCCGATCCGGCTGGTGCATGCGCTGTTGCCCCTTCTGCTTGCCGCCGAGGACGCCCACATTCTCAATGTTTGCAGCATGTTCGGGCTGGCGACGTGGCGCAAAGCCGCCGCGTATCAGACCAGCAAGTTCGGGCTCGTCGGTTTCAGCGCGGCATTGCGCGCGGAATACTGCAGCGAAACGTTCGGGGTGACCGCGCTATGCCCGGGTTTCGTCCAGTCGTCGTTGCTGAAAGCGGGCGAGACCGACAATAGGGAGCGGGAGCTTGCGGTTCCGGCCTGGATTTGCGCCAGCGCCGAGCAAACCGCCGCCAAGGCGATGCGCGCCATTCGCCGCAACCAGGGCGTCGTGCTGGTAACCCCGGCGGCGCATCTTTACTGGCGGCTGGCGCGGTTTTTTCCGGCTTGGTCGATTGGCTGATGCGCGAGGGCTGGCGCCGTCGCGGCCGAGCCATTACACCGTCCGACAGCGATATCTCGCCGGTCCGCGCCGACCGCCCGGCGCCAAGCGGCGATCGACAAGCCCAACGCTGAGAGGAAATGCAAATATGACCAAGCCGATCAAACGTCCGGTGTTCCATCACGCGCTGCTGAAGACCTCGCGCATGGATGAAATGATCGACTGGTACAAAAAAGTCGTCGGCATCGAGGCGGTATTCCACGCTCCGGGCATTGCCTTTCTCAGCAACGACGGCGCCAATCATCGCATTTCCATGGTCGGCAATCCGGACTTTCGCGACAATCCGGAGTTCCGCAAGTTTGCCGGCCTGCATCATCTCGCCTTCGAATATGCAACCGTCGACGATCTGCTCGACAGCTGGCAGCGGCTGCACGACGACTATGGCTACGAACCGCATGTCGCCGTGCATCACGGCATGACGCTGTCGTTCTATTACGTCGATCCCGACGGCAACAGCGTCGAGCTGCAGGCCGACGCATTCGGCGACTGGAAAAAATCGAAAGCCTGGATGAGCACCGCGGCGGAGTTCAAGGCCGACCCCATCGGCAAGTTTGTCGTTCCCGCCAAAATGGTCGAAGCGCGCGCTGCCGGCGTGAAGACGCAAGAATTGCTGCGCCGCGCTTATGCCGGCGAATATTCGCCGGCGGCTCCGTACGACTACCGCATCGATCTGCCGGCCGTCGCGCCCTAAAAGCATGATCCGGAAAAGCGGAAACCGCTTTTCCGAAAAGATCATGCTTCACTAAGATGCCCGCCCAGGCCGAACGCTATGACGCCATTATCGCCGCGCCTTTCTCGGCGATCATGATGGTCGGCGCATTGGTGTTGCCGGACGTAAGCGTCGGCATGATCGAAGCGTCGATGACGCGCAGGCCATCGAGGCCGCGCACGCGCAGCTGATCGTCAACCACGGCCAGCGGATCGCTGCCCATCTTGCAGGTGCCGACCGGATGATACTCGGTCTCGCCGGCCGCGCGGATGAAGCTTTCGAGTTCGGCGTCCGACTGCCGCGCCGCACCGGGCAGACGTTCCTGCGTGAGCCAGGGCTTGAACGCGGACGCCGCGAGAATTTCACGCCCAAGGCGGATGCCTTCGATCAGGATTTTCAGATCATAGCCGGCGGAAAGGTAATTGGGATCGATGACCGGCGGCCGCAACGGATCGGCCGACGACAGCCGTATCCCGCCGCGGCTCTGCGGCCGCAAGCAGCACGCGTGCAGCGTCACACCGTCGCCGTCCAGTATGGTGCGGGCGTGGTCGACGAGTTGCAGCGGGATGAAATGGAACTGAATATCGGGCGTCGCCGCGCCGAGCCGGCTGAAGACAAACGCACCCGCTTCGGCGACGTTGCTGGTTGCCGGGCCGCTGCGCGAGAGCAAAAATTGCAGCGTCGGCATGAGCGGCCCAAGCCCGCGGCTCTTGCTGTCGAGTGTCACGCCACGGGGCGCGCGGTGAAGGATGTTGATGTTGAGATGGTCCTGCAAATTCTTGCCGACGCCGGGAAGCTCGTGCAGCACCGCCACATCGGCGGCGCGCAAATCAGCGGCCGGTCCGATGCCGGACAAAAGCAGGAGCTGCGGCGAGTTGATGGCGCCGCCAGCGAGTATGACCTCGCGCCGGGCGCGAGCGCTGTAGCGGCTGCGGCGGCGCACATATTCAACGCCGACCGCGCGGCCACGCTCGATTAAAACGCGCGTCGCCAGCGCCTTGGTGAGAACCGTGAGGTTTTTCCGCTCGGCCGCCGGACGCAGATATGCCGTCGCGGCGCTGCAACGTTCGCCGTTTTTCTGTGTGACCTGGAACAGTCCGCAGCCAAATTGCGCCGTACCGTTGAAGTCGGGATTGAACGGAATTCCGGCCTGCTGCGCCGCGTCGACGAAGAGCCGACTGAGCGGATTGGTGTAGGGACGCTCGGCCACATTGAGCGGTCGGCGAGGCGTTCGTTGCGTTCGGCGCGCTTGAAGAACGGCAACACGTCGTCGTAGCTCCAGCCCGCATTGCCGAGCTGCCGCCAATGATCGTAGTCGGCCGCCTGCCCGCGGATATAGATCATGGCGTTGACCGAACTCGATCCACCGAGCAGCTTTCCGCGCGGCTGGTACATGCGCCGGCCGTTCATCGCCGCCTGCGGCGCGGTCTCGTACTGCCAGCCGAAACGCGGCTTATCGAGCTTGGCAATGCCGCCGGGCATGCGCACGAACAGCGAGCGGTCCGAGCCGCCGGCCTCGAGCAACAGCACCTTGACTTCCGGCTTTGCCGACAGCCGGTTTGCCAGCACACAACCGGCCGAGCCCGCGCCAACGATGATGTAGTCGTAGTCGCTCGTCATCAGGACATCGGATCGGCCGGCAGCCCCAGCCGGAACTTGCCGTGATTTTCGTAAGCGGTGTCACTCATCACTTGATGCAGTCCGGCGGTGTTGAGATCGCGCAACAGCCGGCCGAGGACATGCGGATGATGAAGCCCGGTATTGCCGGCGAAGTGAAACGCCGCGGTCGCCGTTTCGATGGCGAGGTCGGTGGCGTAGACCGCCGCGGCGCGCACGTCGGCGATTGCGGCGCCGTCGGGAATCTTGCCGGCGCGGGCAACCTCGTACAATTCCCCATAGCGTTGATGCAGGAGCGCGCGCGCCGCCCGCAATTTCAGATCGGCCGCGCCAATGAAGCGATGAACGATCTGCCGCTCGTCGAGCCGCGAAGAACGGAACGTACCGCGCGTGGTCGTCGCGATCTTTATCAGTTCGTCGAGCGCGCGCCGGGCGGCGCCGACCGCGACGCTGCCGTGCTCCTTGGCGACATAGGAGAACGGCGGAAACAGATAAGAAGCTCCGCCGCGCAGCGGCTTTGGCTGCAGCAGATCCCAGATGAAAGTCTGGTCTTGCGGCAGCGGATAATTTTCCACCGAGCAGTCGCACGAGCCGGTGCCGCGCAGGCCGACGACGTCGCTCCAATTGTCGTAGAGCGTCGCGTCCTTCTGCGGAAACGCCGAGAACATGACGATCGGCCGGCCGCCATTCTCGGCTTCCGAGCCCTCGACGATGGTGCCGCCGACCACCCATTCGGAATGGCGGATGCCGCTGTTGAAGCGCCAGCGGCCGCTCAGGCGGAAATTCTTGCCGTCGCGCATCGCGCGGCCGGCGGGAAAGAACGAAATCGACGCGGTCGGAATGTGGCCGTTGGCAAAAACCTTGTTCAGCCCGGACTCGGTGAGAAACGTCCCGAGCGAGGCAATGCCGGTGGCGCCGACCATGGTGCACCAGCCGCTGGTGAAATCGTTGTACGCGAGCCCTTCCAGCACCAGCATTTCGGTCACCGGATCGGCCTCGGCGCCGCCCATCTCGGCGCAGAGCTTCAAACGGAACATACCGTTCTCGCGCAGCGCTTTGACCGCTTCCGGCGCGAGCGTGCCGAGCTCTTCGCTGTGGCCGCCCGAAGCCTGCAGCGTCTCGGCGATGCTGTCGACGGCGGCCAGCAGCATTTTACGTTTTTGCAGAGCGTCCTCTGGAAATGTTTTGTTCATGCCCCTCCCCTGATTTTATTTGCCTCATTTTACCGGCAAGTCGGCGCGACCGATAGCGTCGAGCCGGCGGCTCGAGCCGCCATCTGCATCAGAGATCAAGCTTAACGTCGCAAATGGATGCGTTTTTCGGATCGATGGCGAATCGCAAATCCGAACTGCCGGCACATATCCAGCATGGCCTTGTTCTCGTGCAGGACCTTGCCTTCGACGGCACGCAAACCTTTGGCGCGAGCGTAGGCGATCATGATTTGCATCAGCTGCCATCCGAGCCCGCGGCCCTTGCAATCCGAACGGACGACGATGGCGTACTCGCCGGAATCATTGGCGGCGTTGTTGTGCAGCCGCACGACGGCGAGGAGTTCGCCGCTCGCCATGTCGAGCGCCACAAACGCCATCGCGCGCGCGTAATCGAGGTGAGTGAAGGAGTTGATCAGCGAGCGGCTGAGTTTGCCCATGGCTCCAAGAAATCGCATCCGCGCGTCTTCCGGCGTCACGGCGGCGAGAAACGTGCCGTACAGCGCCTCGTCCTCGGGCCGGATCGGCCGGACGAAGACCGCCCTGCCGTCCCGCAACGTGATTTGCCGCTCCCATTCCTTCAGGTCGTCCATCGCGCCGCCGGCGCTAGTCACTCGCCGCGCTTTGCGCCTGCGCCTGCGCCCGCGCCCGCGCGGCGGCGGTGCGCGTCGCCACCCGGTCGAGCAGGGCAATCATGTCCTCGACTTCGGCGCGATCGAAGCCTTGGGTGATGAACACGATCTTGCTTCGGCGATCGGCGTCCGGCCAGCGCTCGAGAAAAGTAAGATTGTGCAAAAGGTGCTGCGCGCCCTGGATCACCGCCGGCCGCTCCGGCTCCTCGGCGACGTTGATCAGGCCTTTGACCCGCAGCAAATTGGGCCCGAGATTCTGCTGCAGCGCGTCGAGCAGAAGCCGCAACGCCTCGCGCGGAATGGGCTCGTCGCGGATGAAACAGAACGAGGCGATGTCGCGGTCGTGCAGGTGATGATGATCGTGCGCGCCGTCATGGTCATGGTCGTGGGCATGATCGTCGTGCTGCTCGTACGCTGAAGCATTGAGCCAGGCGCGGACGTCGGCGGTCTGCCCGCCGGGCTCGAAGGCGCCGCTGCGCAAGACGGCGCCGAGATCGAACGATTGGGCATCGATGCGGGAAATGCTGGCCGCCGGGTTGAGCCGGCGCAGCCGCGCCGTGAGCGCGTCCTCTTCGGTCTTGGCCTTCGCCGGATCGAGAAGATCGAGCTTGGTGATGAAGATCTGGTCGGCGAGCGCCACCTGACGCACCGACTCGACGTGCTCATCGAGGGTGTGCGGCCCATTGACCGCGTCGACCGTCGCGATCACTGCGGCAATGCGGTAAAGCCCGGCCAGCGTCGGATCGGACAGGAACGCCTGGATGAGCGGCGCCGGATCGGCCAGTCCCGATGTTTCGATCACGACGTGATCGAAGCGCGGGATCGCGCCGTCCTCGCGCCGGTGATAGAGATTGTTCAGCGTGGTGACGAGATCGCCGAAAACGGTGCAGCACAGGCAGCCGTTTTCCAGCACCATGATGGTGTCATCGCTTTGCGCGGCGAGGATGTGATCCAGCGGAACTTCGCCGAACTCGTTGATCACTACCGCGGTATGGGCCATCGCCGGGGCGCGCATGGCGCGATTGAGCAGCGTCGTCTTGCCGCTGCCAAGAAAGCCGGTGAGAATGCTGACGGGCGTGTGCGGCAATGGCCTCGTTCCTCAATGCGCGGACAGTTTTTCTGTTAGAAATATAGAGAGGCGCAGCCGCCATTGCGAGCGGGCGGGTAGTCGTCCGGCAGCCGTGCCTTAAGGGCAGTAAAAGAAGCGAAGCCGGAGAAACGCAGCCGCCGCCCTAAAATTTCGTGCTGCGGCGCGGATCGTTTTCGGCAAGCGTCTCGAACCGGTCGCGCGTGAGGAGACCGAAGCCGATCCGGGTGCGATGATGCACAAGGTGCGGATAAAACCCCGCGCGCTGGCAACCCTTGAGCGAGGCGATGTTGTCGGTGCCGACGAAGGTCAGCACGTTGCGCGCATCGAAGTCGCTTGCGCGCTCGGCAATACGCGCCATCGCCGCCGCCATGACGCCGAGGCCGCGATAGCCGGGCGGCGTGTAGGCGTTTTCCAACAGCGCTTCGCCGGCGGCCAGCGGCGGAAAGCCGCCGAGTTTTTTGATGAACTCGTTATCGCCGGCGGAAAAAAGCCACTGCACGTAGCAGGGCGTGTTGCTCCGCTCGTCGATGGCGACAAAACCGCCGCGTGCGCCCTTGGCAATGAAAGCGCGCCGCCAGGCGACTTCGAGACGTTCAGCAAGATCGGTTGTGGTGGCGGCATGACCAAACAGCGCCGGCAGATCGGGCTCGTCGAGCGGGCGCACCGATAGCGGAATTTTTGCGGCCGGCACGGCGACGTTTTGTGCCAGGTTGCGGGCCAGGCCGTAGCGGGTGAGCTTGGTGTAAAGGCCGAGCTTCCATCGGCCGGTCAGGCGCGTACCGAGTTCTTCGGCCCGGCCGCGCCAGCGGGTGCCGGCGCCGGAGTCAAATTCGACCGCCTGTGCCGTCATCTGCGTAAGCCCCCGGATTGTTCCAGAGCGCGGCGAACGCTGAAATTCCGCAGCCCGCGCCTGACCATCATTGGGGCGGACTTCCTAACAATTGCTTAGAGGGAACCTGTAGCCGCGGCGCTCAATGTCTTTGCAGGACACGAGGCGCGGCCGTTTGACCGTCGGAAGTCGCCGGCGCCGCAGGAACCGGCTTTGCCGCTGCGGTGTTTTTCCCACAAAACGTGGAGTTCGGCCATGATTCGCTTCAAGTTACGCTCTCCGGCGACGATCGGCGCCATCGTCGCGCTGGTGTTAATCGGCGCGCTGGCGGCGGCCAGCTACCACACCGCCGCGCAACTCGATGCCACGCTCAAGTCGGCGGGCATCAACCCGCAGACCCTGGCCGCGTGGCATCCGCCGGCGCATTCTCCTAGCTAGCGGCGCATTCGATATCCTTCTCCCCGCTTGCGGGGAGAAGGTGGTGAGCGGCTCTTGCCGCGAACCGGATGAGGGGCCTTTCCGCCACGCTCAGAATTCCGGCAAAGCCCCCCACCCGCCGCGTGTTACGCGGCGACCCTCGGGTCAAGCCCGACGGCAGGCTCTCTCCCCGCAACCGAACTCGATACATCGAGTTCGCCCTGTTTTAGTGCCGAAGTCGGAAACATCCGACTTCGGTGGGGCGAGGTGTCTTTGTTCCGCTCATTCCCGCGCAAGCGGGAACCCAGCCCTTTATTGCGCTAGGTCCCGCTGGAGTTTATCCCCGACATCGATCGGGGACGGGGACGAGCGGACGGCAGCACGCCTCTCGCGCTCCCGTGGCGCTCTCCACTTCCCCGCTCCCTTGCGGCCTCAGGCGGCGCGCAGCGTTGCCGACAGCTTTTCGGCAATCATCATCACCGGCAGGTTGGTGTTGCCGCGCGGCAGGCACGGCATGATCGAGGCGTCGGCGACGCGCAAATTCTCGATGCCGACGACGCGGCATTCTGCATCGACCACGGCGGCCGGGTCGCCGGCGTCGCCCATCCGGCAGGTGCAGGACGGGTGGTAGAACGGGATCGCGCCGGCGATGACCCAATCGCGCAGCCGCGCCGCGTCGGCGACGAGCGTATCGAGGTCCGGCCCCGGGCTGACGTGATTTTTCAGAAGCCATTGGCGCAGCGACCCGGAGCTTTCCATCAGCACCGAGCCTGCCAGCGCCTGCACGCCGTTCCAGGCCGAGCGCCGATTGAGCGCGCGGATGCGCGGCGTGTAGCGCGCCGGAAAAATCTCCGCGGCGGCGGCGCGCACGCCCGGATGCGCAAGCAGATCGCGGGCCATGCCGACACCCTGAACGAGCCGGGTGAGGTCGCGCGCGTCCGAGAGAAGGTTGAATTCGATCCGCGGCTCGGCGCGCGGGTCGGCGGAGACGATCTGCACGCGGCCGCGCGAATAGGGCTTGTAGACACAGACGATCAGCGCGCCGAGCGCACGGCCAAGCCGATGCCAGGAGATGCGGTTCGGCAGCGTCCAATACATGTCGGACGGCGCGCAGCCTTCGACGCCGGAATCGTAGCGCAGCCCGAGCATCTGGCCGCGCAGCAGCGTGCGCGGCTGGCGCGCTTCACGGTGAAGATAAAAGCCGATGGAGACGCACGGATGATCCTGAAGATTTTCGCCGACGCCCGGCCGATCGGCGACGACGCCGATGCCGAGATCGCGCAAGACTTTTTCCGCACCGATGCCTGAGCGCTGCAGAATGGCCGGCGAATGCAGCGCGCCGGCGGCGAGAATGATTTCGCCGCCGCGGAATTCCTCGGCGCCGGACGCCCGATGCACGCGAACGCCGCGCGCGCGGCGGCCCTCGAACAAGATCGCCGCGACGAAAGCCTCCGGCACAATGCGCAGGTTCGGCCGCCGCCGCACGTCGGGCGTGAGGTACGCCATTGCCGCCGACGCGCGGCTCGTCGGCGTGCTGGTGGTCGGCACCGAGCAAAAACCGTTTTGCACCTCGCCGTTCATGTCGGCGACGTAAGCAAGGCCGCACGCGGCCGCGGCTTCCGCTATTGCGCGCGCAAAGCCCGGCCAATCTTTGCGCGGCACACGGCCGATGCTGACCGGGCCATCCTTGCCGTGCAGCGGCCCGTCCATGTCGAGATCGTTTTCTAGCTTGCGGAAATACGGCAGCACGTCGCTCCAGGCCCAGCCGCGCGCGCCCATCTGCGCCCATTCGTCGTAGTCGCCGGGGAGCCCGCGCAGCGCCACCATGGCGTTGATGGCCGAGCCGCCGCCGATGACGCGGGCTTGCTCGTAATAACGCGACGGCGCGCCAGCGGCCGCCGTGCGGGTAAAGACCTGCAGGCCGGGCCAAAAATAATCCGGCTGAAAATACGAGGAATAATAGGCGTCGCGGATGTCCCACGGTTCTTCGACCCGGCGGCGTGTCGCGCCCGGCTTCGATGAGCAGGACTTGCTTTGCGCCGCTTTCAGAAAGCCGGTTTGCCAGCACGCAACCGGCCGAACCGCCGCCGACGATGATGAAGTCGTAATTCACGCCCGCCCTCCCCGCGGATTAGCTTAGCACGCGCAAGCGCCGTCACGGACCATCGCCATTGCGAGCGATAGCGAAGCAATCCAGGCGTAACATCGGCGGGACAAGCCCGGCCATGACGAGTACCATCACCCACTTCTGTTGCAGCGCCGTAGACGCCAATGGAGGGCGACATGGCAGTCAAGAAGACGATCATCGAGCCATCGTGGGAAGCCAAATACTCGTTCTCGCCGGCGGTCATCACCGAAGGCGGCAAGACCGTGTGGCTCGCCGGCCATGTCGGCTTTGTCGACGACACCGGCGCGTCGCTCGCCGGCAATTTCGACGCGCAAGTCCACCAAGCCTTCAAGAATTTGGAGAAGACGCTCGCGCGCGCGGGCGGTACGCTCAAAGACGTTGTGTGGATGACGGTCGCGGTCTCCGACGGCCGCTTCTCGCAGCGCTTCACCGACATCCGCAAGGACATTTACGGCAAGGATTTTCCGGCGAGCACGCTGATCACGGCGGCCTGCTTCGCCGTGCCGGAGATCATGGTCGAGATCACGCCGATCGCGGTGGTCGCCGCGTAGTGGCGCCACAGAGCAGCGGCTGAAATCGCTACAAGCCGAGATCGGAGAGGCCGGGATGATCGGCCGGCCGCGGGCCGGAGCGGTCCCAGTGAAATTTCCGCTCGATCCCCTTGATCGGGAGATCGTTGATGCTGGCGACGCGCCGTTGCATGAGGCCGTTGTCGGCGAATTCCCAATTCTCATTGCCGTAGGAACGAAACCAGTTGCCGAGTTGTCGTGCCATTCGTAGGCAAAGCGCACGGCAATCCGATTACCGGTGAACGCCCACATCTCCTTGATCAGACGATAATCGAGTTCTTTTGCCCATTTGCGTTTGAGGAAGGCGACGATCTCGGCGCGGCCGCGAAAGAACTCAGAGCGGTTGCGCCATTCGCTGTCCGGCGCGTAGACGAGCGACACGCGCTCTGGATTGCAAGAGTTCCAGCCATCTTCGGCGCCGCGGACTTTCTGCGCCGCCGTCTCATGGGTAAAGGGCGGAAAGGGCGGCCTGCTTTCGGGCATAAGCTTCCTCCGTGTTGCACGCGACGACGAACCGCGCGCATGGCCTTTAGAGCTTCAATCGCTACATAACATTATGGCCGCGTCCGGGTACAAACCGGACGCCGGCCTTTGATGGGAGCCAGTGTCATGCCGTGGACTGCGAACGACGCGCAAAGGCACACGCACAAAGCGTCAACACCGGCGCTGCAACAGCTTTGGGCGAAAGTCGCCAACGAAGCCCTCCAACGCCTCGGCGACGAAGGCCGGGCGATCCGCGAAGCCAACGCGGTCGTCGGCCGGCAGACGGAAGAGCGCTAACACTTTTAATCGTCATGCAATGAGGCCGCACATTTGTCCCTCTCCCCTTGCGGGAGAGGGTGGCGTGTTGCGAGCGAGAGCGAGCAACCCGCCGGGTGAGGGGTCGGGTCCGCAATGTTCGAAGAACACCCCTCACCCGCCGCGCCGGGCGCGGCGACCTCTCCCCGCACGCGGGGAGAGGTGAATCAAAACACGTCGCAGCCGGGGAGCCCGCAGGAGATGAGCTTGTGCGAGGGGAAGTTGGTGATGATCTGGCAGCCGTCCTTGGTGACGACGACTTCCTCCTCGATGCGCGCGGCGCCGGAGCCATCCTCGGCGCCTTTCCAGGTCTCGAGCGCGAACACCATGCCTTCCTTGAGCGGCGTGTTTTGTCCGGTGTAGCGCTTACTGATGATCGGCCGCTCCCAGAGCGATAAGCCGACGCCGTGGCCGTATTGCAAGAGGAACGCTTCCGCCTCGTCGCGATAGCCGAATTCCTGCGCGTCGGGCCACACCTGCGCCACCTGGTCGGGCGTGATGCCGGGACGGATCAGATCGATGGAGGCGGAAATCCATTTCGAGGCGGTCTCGTAGGCGTCGATCTGATGTTTGTTCGGCTCGCCGCAGATGAAGGTGCGGTAGTAGCAGGTGCGATAGCCGTTGAACGCGTGCATGATGTCAAGGAACACCATGTCGCCCGGCTGCAGCAGCCGGTCGGAGAAGGTGTGCGAATGCGGCCGGCCGCGCTGGCCCGACACCGAGTTGACGCATTCGACGCGCTCGGAGCCCATGCGGTAGAGCCGGTCGTGAGCGATGGCGACCAATTCGTTCTCGCGCGTGCCCGGGCGGATGGCGCGGGCGATGTCGACGTAGGTGGCGTCGACCATGGCGCAGGCCATTTTCAACAGCTCGATCTCGTCGGCGGTTTTGACTTCGCGCGCGTCGAGCATGGCCTGCTGGCCGTCGACCACTTCGATGCCTTCCTTCTCTAAGGCGCGCAGCATCGGCAATTCCATGAGATCGATGCCGAGCGGCTCCTTGTCGATGCCGAGCTTGACCAGAACTTTCTTGATCTGCCGGGCGAAGTCGCTCTGGATGTTGAGCTGTGGCGGCAGGCCGCCCTGCATGGTGGAGATCGGCGCGGCGACATTGTCGGCGATCCACGGCGAGGAAATGCGCTTGGCCGGCGGCGCCGGATCCCACAGCATCGGCTCGCCCTCGACCGGACAGAGCGCATAGCGCATGAACTTGTCGCGCGCCCATTCGCCGATATGGGTGCCGGTGATGTAGCGGATGTTGTCGAAGTTGAACGCCAGCACCGCGCCCAAGCCGGCGTGGCGGATCGCCGCTTTGGCGCGCTTGACGCGCTCCTTGTGCAGACGGTCGTAGTCGACGCCCTTCTCCCAGTCCTTGGCCATGGTGCCCCAGGAGGCGGTGGCTTGCGGGCGGTTGTATTTCATCGGACTTCCTCACTCGTTGTGCATGGCCGCGGACAGGCGGAATTTCACGGCGGGCTCGTGTATAAGACAATTAGCGCAAGGCGAAAGCCGCGCAAACGGGGATTCTCGGCCCACGCGCGCGTCATCCGCGCGCGCGTTGCAAGAAACACGGTGGGCAGGTACGGGTTGCGTCATGCATGTAGGTTTCATCGGCTTGGGCATCATGGGCGCGCCGATGGCGCTCAATATCCGCAAGCGCGGCCATCGGCTCACCGTTTACAACCGCACGCCGGAAAAGGCCCGCCCGCTCATTGAAGCCGGCGCGACGCTGGCGCCATCGCCGCAAGAGATCGGCGACGTCGAAGCGCTGATCACCTGCGTCGCCGACGGTGCGGCCGAGGATGCCATGCTGCTCGACTCGGGCCTGATCGACCGGCTGCCCAAATCAGCCGTACATGCGTCGTGCACCACCATGGGCATCGACAGCGCGCGCAAGCTCAACGCCGAACACGGCAAGCGCGGCCGCGCCTTCGTTGCCGCGCCGGTGCTCGGCCGCGCCGTCGATATGGCGCCCGCCGGCAAATTGTTCGTCATCGCCGCCGGGCCGCCCGAAGCGCTCAAGCTGTGTTCGCCGCTGTTCGCGGCCATCGGCCAACAGACGTTCGTGTTCGGCGCCGAGCCCGAGCGCGCGATTGCGGTCAAGCTCGCCGTCAACTTCATGGGGCTCACCAACATCGAGGGCATGGCGGAAGCGTTCGCACTCACCGGGCAATATGGTGTAGAAAAATCCGCGTTCTACGAATTCATCACCTCGACCCTGTTCGGAACGCCGCTGTACAAATCCTACGGCAAGCTCATCGAGCAGGACACGTTCAAGCCGGCTAATTTTGCCGTGCCGCTCGGCCTCAAAGACATCAAGCTCGCCATCGACGCCGGCGAAAAAGTCAACTTAGCGATGCCGGCGGCCGGCGTGGTGCGCGATCATCTGGTGCAGGCGCTGGCGCAGGGCTATCGCGAGGAAGACTGGTCGGTGATTGCGCGCGTCATCACCAACGGGCTGAAGGCGCCGCAAAGCTGAAAAATCAAAACGCCATCGCAACTGAAAGGATCAAATGATGATTGCGGTAGTCGGTGCGACCGGGAATACCGGCCGGGCGGTGTTCAAGGAATTAAAGGCGCTGGGACAAAACCCGGTTGCCGTCGTTCGCAATGCGGACAAGGCGCGCGAGGTGTTGGGCGCCGATGCGAAAATCGCGTTCGCCGAATTGACCGATAAGGCCGCGCTGGAGAAGGCGCTCAAAGGCGTCGAGTCCGTTTTCGTCGTCACCGGGCACAATCCCGGCATGGTCGAGCAGCAGAACAACGTGCTCGAGGCTGCGCTCAAGGCCGGCACCAAATATCTGGTGCGGGTCAGCGGCGGCCGCACGGTGGCCATCAAGGATTCGGAATCGGTCGTCGGCCGCGGCCATGCCGCGATCGAGGAGCGGCTCAAGGGTAGCGGGATCAAGTCGACGATCCTGCGTCCCGGCCTGTTCATGCAGAACCTCTTTGGCCAGGCGGGCACCATCAAATCCGATGGCAAGATGGTCATGGCCTATCCGGCAGATTCGCCGATTGCCTGGACCGACGTGCGCGATACTGGCGCGCTCGGCGCGCGCATCCTGCTCGACCCCGAGCCACACGCCGGCAAGACCTATGAGTTCACCGGCAAGCAGACGACCAACGGCGAGTTCGCCAAGGTGTTCTCACAGGTGCTCGGCCGCCCGATCAGCTATGTGCCGTTGACGGTTGCGCAGAACGAGGCGGCGCTGAAAGCACGCAATATGCCTGACTGGCTGGTCACCCACCTCGTCACCATCGCCAAGATCGGCAACGCCGGCGGCTTCGCCACCGAGAACACCAAGCCGATCCGCGACATCGTCAAGCGCGAGCCGCTGACGACGCGGCAGTTCGTCGAGGACTTCAAGTCGCTGTTTAGCTAAGCGCCGGTGGTGCGCCCTCTCCCCTTGCGGGAGAGGGCAACGAATGAAGTCCAACCACTCAGTTGGGTGAGGGGTTACAGCTTGGACCCCTCACCCATTCTTTTGTTGAAATGCTGAGCGGCCCTCTCCCGCAAGGGGAGAGGGCACGACACGAATTGACGGTGCTTTTACGCAAGGCCGCTGGCGCGCGCCTGGTCCTTGGCCATCACCGCCCAATCGTGCTCGCCCTCGCCGTGAGCGACGGCGCCGACGAGCCGGTCGCGCCAAACGTTTCCCGACGGCAGCGGCACGCCGACCGCTTCGCCGGCGGCAAGCGCGAGATTGGCGTCCTTTAATCCGTTGACCGCGCGTTGGCCGGCCGGAAGATACTTTTCCTCGACAATCAGCTTGCCGTAGACCTTGTAAGCGCCGCCGGCGAACAACCCTTCGGTCAACACGCCGTAGAACGTTTCCGGCGTAACGCCGTATTTGCGGATGAGCGCGAAACCTTCGCCCATGGCCTCGATGGCACAGCCGAGCACAAAATTGTTGGCGATCTTGATCGCGGTGGCGGCGAGCGGATCGTCGCCCGCTTCGACCAAACGCCCGGCGATCGCCGTGAACAAGGGCCGGCAGCGATCGATCGCCGTCTTCGCGCCGCCAAGCACCATGCCCGCCTGTCCGGCGGTCACGACTTCCGGACGGCCGAGCACCGGCGCGGCGATCAGCACCTGGCCCGCCGCCTGATGCACCGCCGCAAGTTTTTTGATGGCGGCAATGCTGTGGGAGCCGGCGCAGATGTGCACGCCGCCTTTCGGCAGCGAGTCCCTGATGCCGCCCGGCTTCTCGGCCACGTCAGTCACCGCCGCGTCGTCGGTGAGCATGGTGAACACCGCGTCGCCGAAACTCGCCGCCGCCTTGATTGAGGCCAGCGCCTTGGCGCCGTGCTCGGTCAGGGGTTTGAGCTTGTCCGGCGTGCGGTTAAAGACGCCGACCTCGTGGCCGCCGTCGATCAACCGCCGCGCCATGACCTGCCCCATGCGGCCCAGGCCGATAAATCCGACTTTCATTCTCTCACTCCTCAGGGAAGCACACCTCTCCCCGTTGGGGAGAGGTCGGCGCGCCATGGCGCGCCGGGTGAGGGGGATCAGAGTTCGCCGTCTTGTTCGGATCCCCCTCACCCCGACCCTCTCCCCGCCGGGGAGCGTGGATCGAGGAAAATCAAAGGCTTGTGAGGGCGTTTTGCGACATTCGCGACACAGTTTTGCGACAGTCGGCCGGCGCCCGATGATAGCAGGATTTCATTCGAGAGCCAGTCCGTTAGCACCGATCCGGTGGTGATCGCTAGGACCGAACGATCACCGCGCGCCAATTCGGTGGATCGCAATCGTGCTTCGGGCAAGGCCACCTGAAGTCTAGTGGCGGAAGAACGTTTTCGCGCTTAGCCTGAACGCTGCGTTCCTTGAGAAATCTGCGCGCCGAGACCGACCTCATGCCATTGCGGGCTGGGACCTCGCCTAAGGCGTTTCCTCGGATTTGGGATAGGCGATCACCGGCACCCGTTCGGTGCCATCGCGCAATGCGACCTGCATTCTTCGACCCTTGGCCTTAAAGCGCGCCAGGGATCCGCAGATCGTCTTGGCTCCGCCAAAAAGAGGCTGAACCCGATCGCGTACTTCGACATCAGGAGGCGCTACACCTTAGCCACTCCGAGCAAGGACGAAAATTCCTCATCGGGAATGCTTCCAAGAAGCGGTGCATATACACAAGCTGTATGAAAATCGCGCACAGGATAGCATGCGTGCAACTGGCAATTCTTCCGCATCGACCATGAAACACCATTCCGCAAATCAATCGCAGGAGGCTCTTGCCGGGCTCGTCGAGCGCGTCACCTACCATAACGCGGAGAATGGCTTTTGCGTTCTGCGGGCTAAGGCACGGGGGCATCGTGATGTCGTCACCGTAGTCGGCCATGCCGCAACCATTGCAGCCGGCGAGTGGATCACGGCGTCAGGCGAATGGGTCAACGATCGAACACACGGCCAGCAATTCAAGGCGCGGTTTCTGCGCACATCGCCTCCGACCTCGGCCGACGGTATCGAGAAATACCTTTCGTCCGGCATGATCCGGGGCATCGGTCCGGCCTACGCCAAGAAACTCTTGCGCGCGTTCGGCGAGAAGGTGTTCGACGTGATCGAGGCGGCGCCGGACAGACTGCGCGAGGTCGACGGTATCGGACCGGTTCGCGCTGCCAGCATTCTCGCCGCCTGGGCCGAGCAGAAGGCGGTACGGGAAATCATGGTCTTCTTGCATAGCCACGGTGTCGGCACGGCGCGCGCGGTGCGCATCTACAAAACCTACGGCCCGGACGCCATCCAGGTGATGACCGAAAACCCGTATCGCCTGGCCCGCGACATCCGCGGCATCGGCTTCAAGACGGCCGACGCGATCGCGATGAAGCTCGGCATCGAGAAGACCGCCATGGTGCGGGTTCGGGCCGGTATCTCCTATGCGCTGACCGAGGCCATGGATGAGGGACATTGCGGGTTGCCGATGGAAGAGTTGATACCGCTTGCCGAAAAGCTGCTCGCGGTGCCGCAGGAGCTGATCCGTACCGCGCTCGATCTCGAGCTGCAGGAGGGCACGGTGGTCGCCGAGCGGGTTGGCGAAACGCCATGTGTCTTTCTGGCCGGCCTGCATCGGGCAGAGCGCACCATCGCGAGCGGATGTTGCGTCTGGTGAATGGCAAGCGGCCTTGGCCCTGGATCGATCCGGACAAGGCGCTGCCCTGGGTCGAGCGGCGTATCGGTCTTGCCCTTGCCGAAAGCCAGGTCGCCGCGATCCGGCTTGCCCTGATGTCCAAGGTGTTGGTCATGACCGGCGGTCCCGGCGTTGGCAAAACCACCATCGTCAATGCCATTCTGCGTATCCTCGCGGCGAAGGGCACCACTCTTCTGCTCTGCGCACCGACCGGACGCGCCGCGAAGCGTATGAGCGAGGCGACTGGCTTTGAGGCCAAGACTATCCACCGGCTGCTCGAAGTCGACCCCAAGGGCGGCGGCTTCAAGCGCGGCGACGACGACCAACTCGACTGTGACCTGTTAATTGTCGACGAGACGTCCATGGTCGATGTCATGCTGATGCAGGCGCTCATAAAGGCAGTCCCCGAAAATGCCGCCCTTTTGATCGTCGGCGACATCGACCAGCTTCCCTCGGTCGGGCCCGGTCAAGTGCTGGCCGATATCATCGCTTCCGGCGCGGTGCCAGTGGTGCGTCTCACCGAAGTATTCCGGCAGGCGGCCCAGAGCCAGATCATCGTGAATGCACACCGTATCAATCAAGGCGTCATGCCTGATCTCCGCAAACCCGAAGCCGAGTGCGACTTCTATTTTGTCGAGGCTGATGATCCCGAGACCGCGGTTCCGCGCATCATCGAGCTGGTCAAGACCCGCATCCCGCGCCGCTTCGGCCTCGATCCAATCCGCGATATCCAGGTTCTCTGCCCGATGAACCGAGGTGGTGTCGGAGCACGCTCCCTCAACATTGAACTCCAGGCCGCATTAAATCCGGCGGGAGAGCGTAAGGTCGAGAAATTCGGCTGGACCTTTGCACCCGGCGACAAGGTCATGCAGATCGAGAATGACTATGACAAGGAGGTCTACAACGGAGACATTGGGTTTGTGACGAAGGTTGATCCCGAGGAAGGCGAAGTCGCCGCCAGCTTCGACGGGCGCTCGGTTACCTACGGCTTTGGCGAGCTCGATGCCCTGGTACCGGCGTACGCGGCGAGCATCCACAAGAGCCAAGGCTCGGAATATCCAGCCGTGGTGATTCCTGTCATGACGCAGCACTACGCCATGTTGCAGCGGAACCTGCTCTACACCGGCGTCACGCGCGGCAAGCGGCTTGTTGTTCTGGTTGGGCAAAAGAAGGCCGTCGCCATCGCGGTGCGCAATGTCTCAGGCCGGCGGCGCTGGTCGAAGCTAAGCGAATGGCTGTCATAAATTTGGGGATGATAACGCGGAGCGAATAATGGCTGAACGTAAAGCGCATCAAGTTTGGCTCGAGCAATGCGAAGCGGTAAAAACGATCAAAGCACGCTTCGGGCTCAAGGCTGCGTTCGACTAAATCGTTGGCGAGAAATTGCTGAACTTTGCCGAAGCTTCAGTTCATAATCCCGACTTCGCGCGAGAACTACCGCGTTTCGTTTCCGAGGTGCGGCGCATGTTCGCAACCGATGAGATTAAAGTGCAGTTGGCGGACATTGAGCGTGCGCAAAGCGAAATAAATAGCAACGTTCTTGACGACGATGATCCTCTTCAGGAGAGCCTCGAGGCAGCCGCTGAGCGTGCCAGTCAATTCAATCTAATCAAGCAACTACTGACGGCGGCTGCGCTCGGTACTTCGTAATTGCATTGCGGGCTCAGGCTGGTGCTGCATGACGCGGCCACCAAAGAAAGCTTCCCGACCAGACCCGAAATGGATGAAGCGGTGGCCTCCAAGAAAACATTGAATAAGCAAAACCTTGAAGCGCTCGGAGCCGAACGCCTAGCAGAATTGCTGATCGAGCTGAGCGCTGGCAATGCCGGCGTGAAAAGACTTATCCGCTTGGAGCTTGCTGGCGCGCAAGGTCCGAACGAGGTCGCTAAGGAGATCCGCAAGCGGCTGACCACAATCGCCCGGTCCCGATCATTCGTGGACTGGCAAAATCGAAAGGGTCTTGTCGACGACCTCGGAGCGCAGCGGCGCGCAATTGTCGATCAAGTCGCCGAGGCGGACCCTGCCGAACGTGTCGAGCTGATGGGGCGGTTCATGGTGTTACCAGCGGTGTGAACTTCCCCCAAAATCAGCGGGTTGAATTTCCCGATTATTTTGCATGCGTTTTCTGCCGGCATGTGGCGTGGAGGGGGCGAGTGTGATCAACGTGCGCGCCGTACCTGTGCGGATTCCGGCAGCCTGCAGCCCAACCGATCAAGCGTGCCGCTGTGCTCGGACCAGTCAAGGCCGAGCCCTTCGGGTGGCCGCGAAGACGCGGCCAGCCTTGACAGTTCCTGCGCGCGGGGGCTGCGAGATTTGGCGGTCAGGATGGAAGAATGCTCGCGGCGCGGGTCGAACCGAAGAATGGACCCAACGTTCAGAAGGGCTGCTTTGGATTTGAACCTGTGGAAGGCCGCGCGGTGGTAGCGGCGTTCGATGCGGGCGCGGTCACGTCGGATGCCGGAGCGCTGCTGTTGGGCGCGACGGATCGCGCGATCAGGATGATGGATCGATTGGCCTCGTGCTTTCACGACGTGCGGTGCCCGGAGTTGATCGAGCACCAGGTGGTGACGCTGGTCGGCCAGCGGGTGTTCGGGATTGCGCTTGGCTATGAGGATCTTAACGACCACGACGAGCTGCGCCACGATCCGATGCTGGCGGTGCTCTCGGGCAAGCTCGCTGCGCGCCGCGAGGATTGCGCGCTGGTGGCCGGCAAGTCGACGCTCAACCGGCTGGAGCTGAGCCGCCTGGAGCCGACGCGCTATCACAAGATCAGTCACAATCCGGTGGCCATCAAGCGGCTGTTCGTCGACTTATTCCTGGAGGCGCACGAGCGAGCGCCGAACGAGATCATCCTTGATCTCGATGCGACCGACGATCCGGTGCACGGCGAGCAGGAGGGGCGGTTCTTCCACGGCTATTACGACTGCTACTGCTACCTGCCGCTCTACGTATTCTGCGGGCGCCATCTGTTGGACGCCAAGCTGCGGCGCGCGAACATTGACGCTGCGGCCGGCGCGGTGGAGGAGGTGGCACCCATCGTCGCCCAGGTTCGCCGCCGTTGGCCGCTTGTGCGCATTCTGCTGCGCGCCGACTGAGGCTTCGCGCGCGAGGAGCTGATGGCTTGGTGCGAGGCCAACGGCGTGCACTTTCTATTCGGGCTGGCGAAGACCGATCGGCTCATCGCCCAAATCAAGGCCGAGCTTGAGGGGGCTGCGGCGCAGAGCCGGCGTACCGGCAAGCCGGCGCGGCGCTTCAAGGACTTCAGGTGGACGACGCGGAGCAGCTGGAGCCGCCATCGCCGAGTCGTGGCGAAGGCGGAATGGACAAAAGACGAGGCCAATCCTCGCTTCGTCGTCACCTCGCTCACCCGTGCCGAATGCAAGCCCCGCTATCTTTACGAAAAGGTCTACTGCGCCCGCGGCGACATGGAGAACCGGATCAAGGAGTGTCAGCTTGATCTTTATGCCGATCGCACCTCGACCGCCACCATGCGGGCAAACCAGCTGCGCCTGTGGTTTGCCTCGATGGCCTATGTGCTGCTGTGCGCCTTGCGCCGCATCGCCCTGCATCACACGCCGTTCGCCAAAGCGACCTGCGGTACCATTCGTCTCAAGCTGCTGAAGATCGGCGCCCTCGTGCGCGTGAGTGTCCGCCGCATCAAGGTCGCGATGGCGTCAGCGTGTCCGGCAGCCCATGCCTGGGCTGCGCTGCCAGGCGTCTCGCCGCCACCGCCAACGCGCGCGCCTCGCCCGCCTGACACGCGCCGCCGCCACGCGCAACCCACGCGGCATCACCCCCAAGGCCCACCGAGACCGCTTCGCGACTTTCGTAGCCCAGTTATCGTTCAAGCACTCTCGCGTCTCCAGACGCCACGACGTACCACGTCTGCAAAAAAGCAAACAAGTCTCATCGCAAATCTGCCCGATCATGCAAAGATAGGGTGAGATATACGGGCTAAGTCCCATATAAGCAGCGGTGGCGATGCGCGTTACGCGGACTGCCGCCGATGCGAGCAATGAGGAAAGGCTTCAACATGGCCGGTAGTGATGATGACTATGGTGACGCGTTCAAGAAAGCGAAGCTGGAACACGACCAAGAACTGGAAGCCCCAACAGAGGCAAAGCGTTTACAGGCAGAAGCCGATGCAGACATGGCGGTACTGAGCAATGTGGTGCTGCCCCAATTACAGGCTGCTGCTCAGAAATTGCGGCCGCTCGGCGGCACAGTAGAAATTCGGCAGTTCGGCCGCACCGGACAAACCTTGCAGCCCACGTCGGTTGCTTTCCGCATAACGGATCAGCAGGTTCAGCAAGACAAGTCGGGCTATGGAAAGGGCCACCAAAGCCGCGCCTATTTGATTGCTCCGCGCGGCGGGTTGGTCACGGTCACATGTGGCGACGGTTTCGACGTGACGGGCCAGCCCAAACAACCAAAGAACCTAAGCGAGCAGATTGGTATCCAGCGACGCGATGACGTCACAATCGAGAATGTCAAAAAGCTAATCATGCGTGCGATCGAGGAATACCGAAACGATCGTGATCCGCCGGGCGTGAAAACAACGATCACTTGAACTATCCGTAAAAGCCGGCGCGGCAATGAAGCATTCGCTTGACCTCGCACTCGGCCGGGCGATTTCCGAAGACATGATCGAATAACCGACTTGAAAAGTTGGGATAACTGCAAGCTTCATGTGCCGCGTTTGCCCCGGGAGTGACCACATTCGTTGGCGGCGGAAAGCGGCGGCCGGGCTTTAATTGCTGACCTCGGTTCGTTCTGACGAACGTACGATAGCGTACACTTTGTTCTCCATTTAACTTTTGGTTATTCGCGAGCCGAAACATAGCGCCGCCGACCTCGTTTGTTTTCTGTCGGTGTTGGGGCCGGAGCGGTCCTTGCGCGATGCCCGCGAACTCAGAGAACGTGCGGCAAAACTTTTCGCCTTGTAACAGCCCTGCAGGACCATGGGGGCCCCGTCTATGACTGCCGACAATCTGGAACGCTGGGGGCATGAAGCTCTCGCCAAAGCCGAAGCCATAGAGCGCGGCGACGGGCGGGAATGCGAATAGCGCTAAAGGTTCCTCAACCCCAATCTTCCTCCTCGAGCCGCCGCATGGCGGGAGCTTTGTTGCCTTGATCCAACCATCGTTACGGCCCGGTAGGGCGACCCACGCCGCTTCGACAGCTCACGCGGTAAAACAAAAGCCCCGCTGTCGCCGCGGGGCTTTAGACGGCCCCTTGATGGGGCGGGGGCCGGTTGTTGGGGCCGTCTGCGAAATCTAACTTCACAAATCGACTTTGGTTCCGGTCGCAATTAGAGCCGGGCGCGGCAGCCCCTTTCTCAGCCACGTTAGCGGGACTGACGATGAGCAAGCCGGACGACCCCTCAACGACCAGGCGGCGGAAATCGGCGGCCGACCATTAGGTGCCCAAGCGCCGGGCCGCGCGCTCGCTAACGGCAATTCGGTTCGCCATGACACTTCGGCTACCGCAGTTGCTGCAATGGACCGCTTCACAAAGCTCGCTATAGGCGCGTCCGGCTTTACGCCAAAACTGGCAAGTCTTGCCATCTCAGAATACTCTTGTGACGGCAGTGCAAGCAGATCACTTGCACAACGAGCTCGGCGGCTTTCACGACCAATCCTCTTCCGCCTCCCGCGTTACCGCCGGCGCGGCCGGATTCTTGATCTTGATCCAATAATCGCTGCGGCCTGGTGGGTACGGTGAGCCAAGGCGCTTCGACACTATGCCCTCACAACCGGGTGCACAGGCTTG
This sequence comes from uncultured Alphaproteobacteria bacterium, assembly GCA_963835195.1. Lineage (GTDB taxonomy): Bacteria > Pseudomonadota > Alphaproteobacteria > Rhizobiales > Xanthobacteraceae > BOG-931. The sequence continues at coordinate 474,369 of CAWIEY010000004.1, read as the reverse complement.
CTCGTAGACAATCGTGCCGTCGACTTCGAAATGGCGGTTGAAAGCAACGCCTGCGCAACAGTCCCTTGAGGGTGGCTTTACGCACCTCGATCGGCTCGCGCCGCAAATCCTCGCCATCAAGCTGAAGTAAGTCGAAAGCGCAAAGCGTTACGGCAGCATCGTGCTGGCGCCAGCGGATCATCTCGAATACGGAGAGGCCATTGTGGTCGCAGGCGATTGCCTCGTCGTCCAGCTCGCTCGGACGACGTTTCTAACCTTCCGGATTTCTGTTTCATCTCCACTCCTTGATGGTTACGATGCGCCAGAAATCCTCCGTTCCTCAAGCCGTTAAATCTGTGTCTCAAAGGTGCTGATGCCGGACAATCGAGAGGTTCATGTACGGATCAGTGAGCGGCTCGGGGTGAAATTCCTCGGGCCAACTCGGCCCGAGTGACGCGAGAGTGTCACGCTCGGATCTACGAGAGGCCGGTGGTGAAAGTCCCCGGCCTACTCGCCACCTTCCGGATTTCTGTCTTGTATCTCGACAACGAGCCGGCAGGGTTATGATGCCGGCCGCGGTGGCGAGCGGGAGGCCGTTTCTGTCTTGGTCTTTAAGACCGTAGATGAGCCTGGCGCCCCGCTCGTCGTTCCGGTGAACCCGAACAGTCGCTCGGTCCGCACAGTGAGACCGCATTCGCAAGGACGGGTCATGGAACAAAGGTTCGTTGGTATCGATGTCGCGAAAGATCGCTTGGATGTCCATGTACGCCCCTCGGGCGACACCTTCGCGTTAGCCCGCGATGGCGAAGGCGTGGCAGCGCTAGTCGAGCGCCTCCGCGCAGCCATCCCGCAATTGATTGTGCTCGAAGCGACTGGCGGCTTCGAGCAAGTGGTGGCGGCGCAACTTGCCGCTGCCCGTCTGCCGCTGGTTGTGGTCAATCCGCGCCAGATCCGCGACTTCGCCCGCGCTACCGGCCGTCTCGCCAAGACCGACCGCATCGATGCTGCGGTCATCGCGCACTTTGCCGAGGCGGTACGCCCTCCCGTACGGCCGCTGCCGGACAAGCAGGCGCACGTGCTTAACGAACTCGTCACCCGTCGGCGTCAGGTGATCGAGATGATGACCGCCGAAGGCAACCGAGCCCGCCAGATCGACAACAAGCGCCTTAAGAAGCGGATCGAGCGCCTGCGCTCGATCCTGCAGGCGGAGCTCACGGCGATCGACGCCGATCTCGATGAGATCATTCGTGGCACTCCGATTTGGCGCGAGAGCGAAAAACTTCTGAAGAGCGTACCCGGCGTCGGCAACGTCGTCGCCCGCACTCTGATCGCCGAACTACCGGAACTTGGCACCCTCGACCGCCGCAAAATCGCCGCCCTCGTCGGCGTCGCTCCATTCAGCCGCGACAGCGGCACGATGCACGGACGACGGACAGTCTGCGGCGGACGAGCCCCAGTTCGGACGGCGCTCTACATGGCCGCACTTGTCGCCTCCCGCCGCAATCCCGTGATCGCCGCCTTCTATCGACGCCTAGTGGCGGCAGGAAAGTGCAAAAAGCTCGCGCTCACAGCCTGCATGCGCAAGCTCCTCGTCATCCTCAATGCCATCTTGAGAGAGCACGCCCCATGGCAAGCCGCTTGACCAACAAGACAGTCGCTCATCTCCACTCCTTGATGGTTACGATGAGCCAGAAATCCTCCGTTCCTCAAGCCGTTAAATCTGTCTCACAGGTGCTGATGCCGGACATCCGGGCAAGTCGTATCTAATCGCTTCCGCCAACGTCGCTCGAAGTCGCGGGCGTAGTAACGGGAATAGGACTGAGGCATGGGCATCTTCCCCTTCTTCAGAACGGGAGCGCACCGGTCTCTCAGTCACCGACGCCCTTGCCGTTGTCGGTTGATGCACGAAACTGTGCGCCCCTACTTTAAGGTAAGGAATGGCGAGTTACCATTTTGATGGCGGGGTGCGGCTTGTTGGATGGTTTTGCCGCCAACGATCGATGGGATAGATACCGACGCCTCCAACGGTCCCGTGTTCTCGTCATTCTTATGCTTGTGCAAAAATCGTGCGATTTGTCCTCTGAGAGCAGAAGTATTCAAAAGCTCGCCGATAGAGCCAGCATTGTCGAACAGCTCTCTTTGCAGCTTTGCCGGCACGGTATTCCATTGCATTATCAGTGCGGCGCCGAGGCAGCGCAGGACGAGCTCTTCTTCGTTCGCGAGCATTGCGCCGACCGGTCGCTCCTGATCCGTATTGTTTTGATAATTGTCTGCAAGCCATTGTTCATTATCCGCGAGCACGGCAAACCTCTGTTCCAGGTCTCGAAAAGCACGCCTTTGGTCCAAACCGATCGATGTATTGGCCAATTCACCATATTCACCGGCTTTTGCACGATATTGCGCGGGTTTGAACATCGGGTCCCCTCCTCGGGTGTTAGCACCTGCTCAGCTTGATCGTTGATCGGAGCATGATTTGTATCTGGGGATGATGACGCTAAATAGCGAGCGGCATATTGCTTTCGCCAAATCCAACTCGTGCCCCAGGACGAGCGACTGTTTGCTAATGTAAGCTATTGCTAGGCCGACGACTGTGCAAAATTGCTCGCTTTGAATGGCTGAACGTATCGGTGCCAGCGCCACTCGAGCGCCAGCGGCGGACCACGAAGGCGGCCCGATGCCGGGGTTTTCCGCAGCCAGATGCCCGCGACCAGCCTCGAAGGAGGGATTTGCGATCAGTGCGTCATCATGACACCGGCCGGATATTAATTTTGTCCGCTGGATGTTATGCTTTGCTTTGATTTCGCTCGGGAAGGGAATCCCTTATGAGTGGGAAGAAAACAGCATTCGATCCAAAGATATTTCTCGCCAAAGTGGGCGATGGAAAAGCAATATCGCAATATCAGAAGAATCAGGTTGTTTTTTCGCAGGGAGACGTTGCGGACGCAGTTTTTTATATCCAGAAGGGTAGGATCAAGCTCACCGTCGTTTCTGAGCGGGGTAAGGAAGCAGTCGTCGGAATCCTGGAACCGAAGCACTTTTTTGGCGAAGGGTGTCTCAATGGTCATCCGCAGCGCGTCACTACAGCAACGGCGATCGATCAATCCATGATTACGCGCATCAACAAGATGGCAATGATTGCTACTTTGCATGATTACCCGGAATTTTCCGAATTGTTCATGGCGGATCTGTTGAATCGAAACAGTCGAATCGAAGAGGACCTAATCGATCAACTATTCAATTCCAGCGAGAAGCGCCTTGCGCGAGTGCTCCTGCTTCTAGCGAATTTCGGCAAAGAAGCCACGGTTGAGCCCATCATCGGGAATTTTAGTCAGGAAACCCTTGCCGAGATGATTGGCACCACCCGGTCACGCGTGAGCTTTTTCATGAACAAGTTTCGCAAATTGGGCTATATCAAATACAATGGAAAGCTAGAAATCCGTAGCTCCCTCTTGAATGTGGTGTTGTACGATAAGCCTGAGATTAGGAAGAACGACGCCAACCAGGAACCGAGATAGGGTCCGACGCGATCAGACGCCGGACGTCGGAAACTGCAAAAGCCGCGTCGCTAATCGTGCGGCCCTGGCTATTAGCGACGGTTCCGATGTGCCCTATTCGCGCAGATAACCCCCACATACTCTTTTACCGGGGTCTCGGGCATTAAGTCCCCGTTGCCGCGTTCAGCAGCGTGCGCGTTTTGTGATCCTGTAACGGGCGACGAGCGCTCATGGAAGTGATGCGGTGCTATTGTTCAGGCTTCCATTCACGGGCTAACCTCTGGGCCTCGGCGATTTGTTCGGACGTCATATGCTTGGCGACCTGATCGCGATGCCATAGTTGATCTGAATTATCCTTTTCTCCGGCGTGAGTTGCCGCAACGGGAAGCTGATCTATTTTTGCGCCAACGATCGCGGCCACAATGTCATACCATTTGTAGCCTGGGTATAATCCACGGGGGTGCCGCCACGGCCCTCTTCATAAAGGTAAGCCACTTTCATTTGCGCTGACGCGTTTCCTCTATCAGCGGCTCTGCGCCACCACTTCATTGCGATGACGTAGTTGCCGCTTAGGCGTGCGCTATCGCCGCATGTCTCAATCGCAATGGAGACAGCTTCGCGAACGTCACCCTTGGCTCGATTCTGCCAATTGGGCGGTCCGTGAAAGCCAATTTGTAGAAGCGCATGACGTTCCATCGATGTGTTCATCCACTCTTTGCTTGTGCAGCGGAGTTTGCGCATGTGCAGCATTTGGGACCAAAAACATGAACAGCATGGTCAGCAAGAAAAGGCGGTTCATTTGAGTTGCCTCCTGCTTGCCAAATCAGGAAATGAGATGGCTTCTATGTTCCGTTAAGAACATGGAACTTGGGTAATAGGTGAACGGATGGCCGGCACCGCCAGTCCCACGCCGTTCAACGCGGCCTTCCCTGAAGAGGCGCCGACTGGTCGAATTGACCCGCTGTTGGTAGCCGGTGCGCCCGAACAGAAACTTGGCGAGGCCTAGTTCCGTCAGACCAGGCTTACGGAACACAAGCAGATCGATATCATCAGCCAGCGCCATTTTTCTAATATGGCCGATTGCAGGGCACGATCGCGCTCATTGGGATGCAGCTTTGGCTTCGATCAGTTTCGCTGCACACGCCCTCGCCAACTGATAGTCGGACGAGGTCGCGCCCGGCGGTGTCGCCCAGCCGCCCTTCTCCAAGTACTGGCCCTGTTCCCAGTTAGACGAGATCCCTCGCAAGGCTGCCAGATTCGCTTGCGCATTACCGCCCTGCAGGAACTTTGCCACGCAGATCGGCGTGAGGACTGTCAGGACTGCCGCGCTAGCCTGGTCGGCCGCAAGTTTGTTGGCGGTGCCGCCAGTCACCCACCCGCCCCAAGAAAACCCGATGACCATCGACGCGACCGCGCCGATTACTATTCCTTGTAAAAGACGAGTCCGCGACTCGCCCAGGAGAATTGATGGAACTTGCATGACTTTTGTCCCTTCGATCAGAAGTGCGCAGCACGCTGCAACGGAGTCCGATGCTTACGGTATATTGCAGACTTCGACACGCCGCTGCTTTCAAAGTAAGCACACGCCGCACTTCAAATTATTAATTGTACTTTGTAGATGACTTCAACTTAAGGTGTCTGAGCAAAACCGCTCACTTCAGCAGAAAAATCGAGACTTTGGTAATTTGGATTTCGTGGCATCGAGGCGAGGCCGATTTCTGCAATTTGGTCGTCTGTGAAGTTTTCGATTTTCAGATCCATTGAAGGGCGGCTGCTGTTTTTTGAGACGTGAGGAATCTAGTCAGCAAGAACTCTAGCCATTTGAGCAGGAGATGGAAGTTATAACCGGCGGCGGCCAGCACGGCGTTAACGGCATCGCCGGCATGGTGTGCAAGGTAATTGCGGCCCATGCGGTGCTCGGCTTTGAGATGACCGATTACTGGTTCGATGGCGGCGCGCCGCCGCAGCTCGCGTTTGATCTGCGGCGTGAGCCGGCGCTTCTGGCCGGACGTATAGACCCTGAACTTGTAATCGGTTGGCGCATTGTGGCCGCGATAACCGGCATCGGCGAGTAGGCGCTCGATGGTGTTGCCGATCATGTCCTCCATGGAGGGAATGACGGTTGCCAACGTGTGACCGTCATAAGGATTGCCCGGCAGAGCGGCGATATGGGTCACGAACTGGCCGCCTTTCGAGCGATGAGCGGTCGTGGCGACACTGACCTTTACCCCGAACTCGTATGGCCGATGCGCCTTGCCTTTGCCGATGCACTCCACTTCCGGCGAATGCAGGGAATAGACCTTGGGTCCGCGTTGACGTTGATCTTGCGCCAGAACGCGCCGGGAGAGGCTCAGCGGCCAGGCGAAGATTTCTTCGAGGCCGGGATCGCCGTCGATGCGTCGCCCGATGTCGCGGATGACGCGGCCCAGATAGGTCCTGAGCCTGCGCAGGCTTCTGTTGGCGCGCTTGAACTGATGGGCATGGGCATAGCGTTGATGCTTGATCAACGCCAGCTTTCCGACCCGCGCATAGGACTGGCGCAGTTCGACACCGACATGCGCAGCAAGCCGTACCAAGCGTTCGCGCGCTCGGTTTAACAGCTTGGCATCGGTCGGGAACATCACCGCCTTCGGTTGCACCGTCGTATCCACGACCACGCGCGCCAAGTCCCTCGGTTTCATTGCCTCAGTCCGCGTGGCCACCGCCAGGCTCTCCTGGATCAGCGCCCTGAGCTTCGCCTCACCCATCCGTTGCCGCCACCGTGTCAGCGACGAGCGATCGAATGGCAGCCGATCTTGGAAGAACTCCTCCCCACAGAAGTATTGGAAATAGGGATTCTCGATCCAGCGGTCACACAGCGCCTCATCGCTCAAATACATGTGCTTGAGAAGCGCCAAGCCTGCCATCAGCTGCGTCGGCAAGCGCGTCACAGGGCGCGTTTGACTTTCATGCAATCGCGGGTGAGGGACGAATGGACGAAACGAAAGGCACTTCTGAGGCGACTGACCAAGCTGAGGTGGCTAGCCGTGCCATCGGTGATACGACGTCGGCGCTTGGTTCGCGGCGCGACGAAGTCAATTCGGGTTCGCCCTTACACAAAGCTCGCAATGGAGATTATCCTTGGCTTGGCGCGCGGCAGTATAGCAGACGATCAACAAACGAGACCATCATGGCCGCTCCCGAATCTCCTGATGATAACGATGCATCAACCAACGAAGACCGTTTCGCACGGCAGGACTTCCAAAAATACAGTCATTTGTCTTCCGCGCTGGCCATCATTGCCATCGTTATCGCGATTGCGGCCGTCTTCATTTTTTTGGCCATACGACGATAGTCAGCACAAAATGCAACACTCTAATCCGCACCGCCTAACTAATCTAACAGGTTTTAGGATTCCATGTTCAATCCCTGGTTCTGCGTGATCTTAAAAACCATGCAATTGGGATTCAAATCACAGAACGTGATTGCTCTTCGCATGATGAGATTGGCCGCCGGCGGCGCTACCGCACAAACCGAAGCGCGCCGCATGATTGCCGACAAGATAGCGGTAGGGATCGAAGCGCAGGCCGCGGCGGCGGCGAGCGTTGCGTCGGGTCATAGGGACACGGTTGTCGCCCGCAAAGTCCTGCGGGTAGTGAAAAAACGGGTCCGCGCAAACAAGCGGCGGCTATCACGCAGGTGACCGGCGCAAACTCGCTTCAGCCTTCCAAGAAGTGACCGAACGCCGCCAACGGTCGCACACGGTCGCAAACGATCTTCGTTATTGCCAGCAGCGGAACTGACAATATCGCGCCCGGCACGCCCCACATCCAGAACCAGAAAACGAGAGACACGATCACCATGACTGGATTCAGGGTGAAACGCTTGGCAAGTAACATTGGCGTAATTGTCTCCCCCTCGACCAAATGGATGCCGAGGTAGAGAAGTGCGGGTAGGAATGTCAGCCATAGCCCGTCGGCGACTAGTGCGCCTGCGAGCAGGAAAATCAGGACACCAACCAAGGGGCCGAGGATCGGCACGAAATTCAGCAGGAAGGCTATCGTGCCCCACATGACAGGATCGCCCACCCCGGTAAGCCACATGACCGCCGCAGTGGCGATCCCCACGGCAGCGTTCATCGCGGTAATAGTCAGGAGATAGGCGGAAATGTCGCTCTCGATCTGATTGGCGATATCGACCACCTGACGCTTGCTGCCAAAGCGAGGCATGATCTCTACGAGGCGCTGGAGAAAAATCTCGCCGGCGACAAGAAGGAAAAAAAGAAATAGGAGCGTAGTAAAGAAACCGCTGGCGACACTACGAGTGCCGGTGAACAACTTTGTCAGTAGCGTCGTGCCTACCGAAGAGTTCGCCTGGCCCTGCCATCCCGCGAAGTCCTCTATCTGTTGCCAGAAATGCTGCAGCGCGGCGAAGGGCGCTTCAAGAAAGCTGAGCCGTTGCAGCAGCCGGGGCATGCCATCCGGCAGCTTTGCCGCCCAACTTGCGGCAGGCCCGGATATCGCCGTTCCCAATGCCACGACCAAAGCCAAGACCGCGGCGACAAGCAAGAGGGCGCCGAGCACGCGCGGGACACGCAGCCTGGCCAGAAAACGCAGCACGGGATTGAGCAGTAGAGAAAGCGCGAAAGCGAAGACCAGCGGCCACACGATCTCCGCCGCAATGTAAAGCGCCGCCAACGAGAGAATGAAGAATATCCCGCCGAGGAAAATGACCTTGGCATCGGCCGGAAGGGGCATAGCCTCTTCCTCCCCCTCTACTAGATGCGGTCGGTCGTTTGATGATAGTGGCTCGGCTTCGGCCGGTTTCATTCGCGCTCCGGCAGCATTGCAAGATGCCAACTGGTAGAGAGACGATCGATCAAGCATCAAGAGCACCGGATGGAACCTCGTCTGCGAAGAAAAGTTCCAGAAACCGACGTCCCCCCGGTTAGTGCCAACTAAGGGTAATCCGCACGTGGGCGGCTCCGCTGTCGGAAGTGCAACTAGACAGCGACGAAATCCGAAAAGTCGCAAGCCGCGCTTTTGCACGTTGACTGCAGCGCTGCAATGGGAGGTCTGATATGGATCAGGAAAATGCTCACATTAAAAAGCTAGTTACCGCACGAGATAGGATGAATTCAGGACCGTCGCGCTCTCGCCGAGGCGTTGGCAAGCGAATACGAAGGTGGGCACACGGAAAAAATGCGTGAGGGCTTCATCGCTGCACAAAAGGCCATCGAGGCCATTGACCGCGCTATTGCGCACGAGACGCTCATCGCAAGAGAAAGGCCGGGATCAATAATAGCTCCAATCCTATTTGGTCCGTCCGGACCCGAGCGATTTGAAAGATAAATTACTGCGGGCTCCGATCATTTCAGCTTTAGCCCTAACACCGGCCGAAATGACGCGCCGCCGCGACCGGACGTTCAGGGCCAACAAGTACCATCGGATATGCCGAGGGAGCGCTCGCCGCCAGTCTTTACGGCGCCAGCGCTCCGACATTGGAGGCAGCTCTTAAGATGCAGTTTGAGACGATGTCCCATCAGCTGGAGCGCTCGGACATTTTGTTTGAGTTTCTGGCGATCATGCGCTCGGCGCCCATCCTGCCATGGCCGCTCAGGCCATTGCAGCCACTGCTATACGGGCCGCTGTTGATCTCACACCTTGTTGGCTACAGACGATTGTGGGGCTCACCGACCACAGCTTGAATGTGTCAATCGGCGCTGGAACGGGCCCCCAGATCGGCATCCATAAATGGGCCCTCTTCGCGCGGACACGTGCGTCTCTCAGATAGAATGGATTTTTTCGAACCTTAATGAAACCTTAACGGTGAGACCGCTCGTTTGCTTTGTCTCCCGGCGACCCGCGCTCAAACCCCGGATCAATACACCGGGGGATGGATAGCATCGATGCCCTTCATTCCGCCTTACCGGTCTTGTTCGCCGGTTCCTTCTCGGTGCCGGTGCTCTGGATATGTGCCGCGCGACTTTTTGATAAGTCTCCGCTATGCGGAACATTCCCTCCCGAGCCCTAGGGTCCTGCAAAGTCTCAGCGGCCGTGCGAACTTCCTCCGCGCGAGCAAGGAAGGCATTCGCTTTCCGCCGAATTTGTTGCTGCTGGATCGTCAAGTAGGCGATCGGCTTCGGCAGTCCTGGAGTAAGCGTCAGTGGGATCTTGAGCGTCAGTTTGTTTTGGCGGGTTGCGTTTAGCTATCCGAAGGGCGTCGGTTTCATCCAAGCGTGCAATGAGCGAGTGGAACAGAGACGGGAGTTCATCGGAAATAGAGTAAGTGTGACGGCAATTGCTGGCCTATCGCCGTCTGGGCCACACGTTTCGCCAAATCAGGGGTGATCGACCGCGACATACCGAGGCAAAGCGAAAAACGAAAGGTAGTTCCCGCGAAGGTCTGCCTAGCTTCGAGTTCTTGGGACAATCTGGTGGAGATATGCCGGATCGAATTCGCCCACCACTGCGAGTTTGGACCAAGAACGGACGGACAGACTGCCTGCTTTGTAATCGGCGATTTTGGTTTGCCGGAGGGTCTGCATGTGTCGATTGATGGTCACCAAAGACATTCCGAGCATCTCGCCCAGTTGGGTTTGAGTGAGCGGCAGCGGACAAGAGTTGGCCTCCGCGAGGCCAGCAGATTTGGCTCTTTGGAATTGCTCGCAAAAGAAATGCGCAAGTCTCGCCGGGCCATGTCGGCTGCTATTGTTAGTAATGCTTTCGCGGAAGATCGCCGCGTCTATTAAGGTTTCTCGCCAAACGGCAAATCCTATTGCCGGACGCTCGTCAAAAGTTTTCATAAGCTGCTCGTGGGAAATGGAGCAAACCAGAGCGCGGGTTAAGGCACAAACTGAATGATCCATGTGCGTTAGAAAAAGCGCCTGGGCGTCGGGCCAGTCGCCCGGGTAGTGAAGGGAGAGATATTGCCGGTTGCCCGAAGCCAAGGTGTGATATCTCGCCAAGATGCCTTCAATGACAACCGCCGCGGTTGTCGGTTTATCCCCCTGCTTGATGAAATCTTCACGCGCTGTGAGCTCCCGAGTTTCACATCTGAGCCGGCGGATCGCATCAACGTCGGCTTTATCGAGATGCGAGTGAAATTTAAGCTTTCGCAAAAGTACGTCGCTGGGCGCCATTTCTCTGTGCCTTTCAGTTCCAGTAACCAACGCCCTACCTCGCGTTTAGATCATTTATCAAAAGATAAAAACGCAGCCGCCAGGAGCTGCTATAACGGGTTGGGGATCGCCGAAGGTGCGCTATGCTGATCCGGCCTTTTCTCGCCAACAAAGCCTTCGATCCCGAAGTCATTGGTGAAATGTCGGCCGCGCTGGACAGCGTATGCAAAGGGCTGGGCCTTAGCGTGGTGGATGATCCCGCCACGCGACTTGTAGCGCGAAAGATCATTGAACTTGCGCAGCGTGGGGTGCGGGATGCATCGAGGCTAAGCGCAGCAGCTTTGAGGGAATTGAACGGCGATTGAGGTGGTCGCTACGCGGTCGCTTCAACTTGCATTTCGATGTAGGAAATTGGCTAATGGGCTGGTTGAGAAGGCCGGAGCAATAATCCCTCACTGAAGCGGCCGAGTATTTCGGTTGCGCCGGAGTAAAAATCCGGCAGCGGATGGCCCTTTGCCTTGAAGCGGCGAAGGGCGAGGGATGGAGAACGTGGAGCTATATGGACGGGTTCGCTAAAGACACCGTCCCTCCAAGCTCTTGAGCGCCCACCTAAGTTAACCCGCCAACCGCGCTGCTGGTTCCGGCCTGCGCTCGGGTTTTGCGAAAGCGAGAGTAAGAACGCCGGACCGAGACCTCGAGCCTCGCTTGAAAATGCGGTCTTGGTGTCTGCCTCGGGTCATTTACTCCAGATGCGTGGAGCGCCAAGATCACGTTCATGTCGATGGCTGGATCGACTTTGACGTTCACCGGCTGGGGAGGTTTGCCGCATTGCGAAATTGGAGTGACTTTGTACCCGGCCTGAATTTTGTGAACCGCATCTTAGTCCGCCGGACCATCAGTCTTAGTGCGCCCAGTGACTATGACGAAAGGGGCAGGAGCGTCGATCCTGTTCATTCCCGGCGGAACGGTCCCGCTCCAGCCGGGCGGAGCAACCAAGTAGTTCGCCGCCCGCGTGCCAGTTGTTCTCCCGCCCGGAGAAGCAAACACATCGGTCCATAGATCAAGCATCGGCCATTGGGATCGGGGGAAGAAACGACCATGGCTTCCTTAGTCATGTCTAGATACGCGATGGAATAGAGCGTATCGAAGTTATATCTGACTACGAGTTTAAGGTTGGCGGGTGGGTAGCTCGCGGCATTTAGAAACGTGTTCGGAAATCCTTCCAGGTCATGATGTCCCCATAGCTCGCTGGAGTAGGTTTGTGTTAAGCGGCGCTCGGTACCTCAATAGGTGTCGCCTTTTTGGCGGCCATCATGTCGATCGCGGTCATAATTTCCTCCGTCGCGGTCTGATGAACCATGTGTCCTGTATTCGGAACACATCGTAGTCTTACTGTGTCACGATTTTCCAGCGCGGCTCTGAACTGAGATTGACACGACGCAGCGGGGGCAGCGTGCCAGCGTTGCGACGAGCGCGGTGCTCAACTTTCGCCGAACGGTCGCGATCGAATTTGGAACATGCCGTTCAGGCCGCAATGGCGGAACCCCTCGGGCAATAAGGTTCGGGAATTGTAATTTCTTTGAATAACCTGGCGGAACCTGTTGCTGAGGGGGGAATCGTCTCCCGCTCGGAGATCAGGAATCCATAGGCCGCGATGCACAGCGTTGCGTGATGGTGGAGGCCACGCCAGCCTCGCCCTTCAAAGTGGCCGAGGCCAACCTCCTGTTTGAGTTCGTGGTAGTCGCGTTCAATGCGCCAGCGCAGTTTGGCGGTGTCGACGAGCTGACGCAGCGCAATGCTCGCCGGAAGCGTCGACAACCAATATTTGGTTGGCGCCTCCTCGCCCTCCGGCCACTCGATCAGCAGCCACTCCTCCAGCCGGCTTTCAGCGAGCCAGTAATCTCGATGTGCCGCACGAATCCGCACACAGGCAAAGCGTGAGGATAACGGTTCCGCCGCACCTTCCCGCCACGTGACCTTGCGCCAAGCATCTGTTGGCAGGTCAATCGCAAGCTTCTTAACTGAGATCGGTTGGTGCTTGCCATCACGCCGTAGCAACTTTGCAGGTCGCCCATTCCCCGACCAATTCTTTGGCGGCTGCGGTCCAGTGCCAGGAGCCCATACGGACGTTTGTGGCTGGATGCCGGCCACATAGCTCAAGCCGAGTTCTGTAATGCTCGCACGCAGATCGGTGTCAGTGCCATAGCCGGCGTCCATCAGCACCACGCCGCGCGGCAATCCCCCTGCGCAGGCCCGGCGCAATTGCTCAAGCGCGATGGCCGGTTTGGTTTTGAAGGTGACCTCCTTGGGCACACCGACTTTGCGCCGACGCGCACGGTCCGTCGCCCACTCCTTTGGTAGATAAAGGCGATAGGCCACCGGCAGGCTCGCGTGATGATTGGCGATCGAAAGCGTCACGGCAATCTGACAATTGTCTTGCTTGCCGAGCTCGCCGCAATATTGTCGCGCTACCCCCACCGAGTGTCGCCCCTTCTTCGGAAACCCCGTGTCATCGATAATCCAAGCTTCGATCGGCCCGTGCCTCTCGAGAGCCGGCAGGACCATCTCGCGAACTTTGGCCAAGACCTTCTCGTCACACCAGCTGCCTTCACCAACAAAATGCAACAACGACTGATGCTGGGCGGCTGTTCGTTCAGGAGCTGTTATCGCCGCTATCGGCTCGACGCTCTTGCGCTCGCACGGCATCATCAGCCCCGTGCAATAATCGCGAAGCGGTTTGGCCCGGCCCGCGTGTCCGATTACGCTCGTTAGACCGTCGACATACGCCGAAAACCGCGACGCCACGTCCCCAGATTTTGGCAGACCCATCTCAGCCCCTCCGCATGCTGAAAAGTGAGTCCACTCAAATATATAATTCTTCTCGACAAAGGTCGCGACACTCTGACTCAGTAAGAGTAGGGTGCTGTGCGGTATGTCCCGATGCAATTGGACAGATTGCTCGGTTTCGGTAACCCGATCGTCCGCACCTACAACGATGGCCACGGGGATCTGTAACGACCGATACTGTTTCTGCAGCGTGCGTGCAGATGGAAATCATGAGAGCCAATTCAACAGCACTGGCGCGCATCTGAGACGGTCGCATAGCCATTTCCCGGGGAAAACCGTCGAATTTCTCAGGAACCGGCTTAGGTCCGAACATTTTGCGGAGCAGTAAAGGCCAATTCAACCTGCCCAGGAGCGGAGAGATGGTATGGCTCAAAAGATCGCTGATCATGGGTAGGGCTGCCGGGGAAATGATGATCACATCGGCGCGAGGTTTGGGGTAATAATAGCCTGAGGCGAGCACGAGGGCTTGGACCTCTTGCGGATATTTGACAGCAAGAGCGAGTGCCACCAGCGTCCCCCAAGAATGTCCGAGAACGATTGCGCTCAGAACGCCGTTTTTCTTGAGAGCAGCGCCAATAACTCGAGCCTGCGCTTCCGGCGTCCAGATTGTGCCGCGAGGCTGTTCGCTATGGCCAAATCCGGGGCGGTCAAAAGCGATCACACGGTATTTTTTCGCCGCCAAGTCAATCAGGCCGCTGCACTGAAAATCTTCGATCATGCTCTCGTTGCCATGGAGCAGGATCAGGGGTGTCCCGGAGCCGCGCTCAACGTAATGGAGCCGGACTCCGTCGACGGTAACGAAGCGCCCTTTAGGTGGATTACGACGTTCAGCTTTTCGCGCGAGCCACCAGTTTAAAAGCGCAGACGCAGCGCCGGCCGCGACCACGGCTCCGGCGACCGGAGCGATCTTTCGCGCCATATTAGAAGGGGTGAGAGCGAGATAGGTTTTTACGGAATGCACGGTTGGCGCCTCGGTCGGTGCACGGCCGCCTCGGCGTCCGAGGGATGTTGCACTGCGGGACAACGGCGCGCTACGCCGTTCGTTCCTATCCCACTTATGCGGCGTGCTGTGCTCGGCCTCTCATTGGCTGGCTTTGAACACGTGAGGGCTGTTTTGAAAAAGTGGTCAATTTCGAGCAGACAGCGACTGCCAACGGCGCGCATGCAAGTAACGGAGTGTGCAAATGCAAACGCATCGGTTCGGAAAGAAAATCAAACTTCCCTCGACAATTGCCATCAAACATCAGCTGAGAATGTTGATGCTTGAAGACTTGGTCAAGAAAGCAGAGGAAGCGGCGCTTCAATGCGGCGATATTTCCGCTTTAGGCGGAAACCAGGCGTTGGATGGCGCGGACTTAAGACGCCGTGCATGACCCGGATGGGAGGTTGCACTCATTGTCTGAGAAATGAAGGGCGGAGGCGGCCTCACTCCGGCCTTGAAGCGAGAAGCTGAGGAGTAACATTCTTGAGCCGCCCATCGCGTTGCTACGGGAATTGATTGGTTATCGATCGAGGGAAGAACGACTGACTGTGACCGCCTTTCTTGGTATTGAGGCGGAGCCGTCACTGGCCTAAGTTCAAATCTGAAGCTTGGACGGGAACTTTGCGCGCAGGCAAGCGCGTCAGATAGCGACACATGCACGACCGGATGGTTGTCGAGCGCGTTGAGTCGCTTTTCGGTCCACACGGATGATGACGCCAATTCGTGTTCTCAAGCGCTGGGCCAATCGCGTCACCTCGCACTGCCGAAGAAGAGAGCTTCGGCGCGAAGCGTATTTACCGCAGCTTGCGCGAGTGATGGACTTGGGTTTCTGGCGAAAGTGAGCTATTTTATACAGCTTCGTCGCCTCGAATTGTGCCCTAATGCCAGGTTGGCAAGGAACCGAGATGGACGAGCGGAGCATAAGCCCCAAAAGAAGAGGCGCGCGGCGGTTTGACCCGGCTCTGTTCTTTGAAACCGCAGCCAAGGGCCGAACTATTTCAAAGCATCGCAAGAGCGAAATCATCTTTTCGCAGGGCGATGACGCTAATGCAGTTTTCTATATTAAAAAAGGCAAAGTCAAAGTCACCGTCGTATCCAAGCAGGGCAAGGAAGCCGTGGTCGCGATCTTGGGTACCGATGAATTTGTGGGTGAAGGATGCTTGATCGGACAGCCGAAGCGATTGGCGACGGCGAGTGCCATGTCCGAATGCGTCACTATGCGAGTAGACAAGAGCGAAATCCAACGGCTTCTTCGGGACGAGCCTACATTTTCTCAAATGTTTGTCTCGCACGTTTTGGCGAGGACCGCTCGTGTGGAAGAAGATTTGGTTGACCAGCTATTCAATTCAACAGAGAAACGGCTTGCTCGATTGCTGCTGCTGTTGGCCAATTTCGGCAAGGAAGGTCGGCCCGAGCCGCTGATGGCGAAGATCACTCAGGAAACGCTCGCGGAGATGATCGGCACAACGCGGTCGCGGGTAAGCCATTTCATGAATAAGTTTCGCGAAGCAGGGTTCATTGACTACAACGGTCATCTCGAAGTCCATAGCTCGTTATTGAGCGTGGTCCTGGCCGAACAGCCGCGCACTGTAAGATCGCCGCAGTGACTTTTCCGTGAGCGAACACGGCGGTGGCTTGAATTTCCAGAGTTCAAGCAAGCAATTACGCTTTGTCGCGCGAATCCGAAATTGTGGTTAGTAAATTTGATCTGTGAGCATTTTGGCTCAGTCGGCATTTGCGACGCAATGCAAACCTTTGTGCAAGCGGAGCACGGAGGGACCGATGAGCAATTCAATCTCTGCGCGGGAGCCTGTATTTCAATTTCCGCAGCAGCGCACGGTTGAGCGCAATACAATCGACCAGAGGCGATACGATGCGTTGGCAAGCCGAATTGCAGGCGTCGCTCGCACGCGAAGAAGCGTTGCGAGAGGAGAAGCGCGATTTATCGCAGCGACAAGTGATCCTGGCCCAGGAATTCGAGCACCGGGTTGCCAACGGCCTGCAATTGATCGCAAGTTTGCTGGTCATTGCAAAGCCGGACCATGACGACGCCGGAAGCGTCTATTCAACTGAGCATCGCCGCCCGTCGCATTGATGCTCTAGGAACCGTCCATCATCGGTTACATCTTCTCAATCAACCGGCGAAAGTGGAATTCAAGCAATTTCTCATAGGCCTGTGCGACGACCTTTCGGGGCTGCTATTCCAAAACCGAACCGATCATGCCATCGTGGTCGAAGGAACGAAGGTTGAGATACCGTCGTCGCTCGCCAGCCCGCTTGGGCTTATCACAAATGAGCTAATCACCAATTCGGTGAAACATGCGAACGGCGACATCACCGTTCGTATTGAAAAGGCCGCGCCTGACGCTTATTCGCTGTCAGTGCTGGACGACGGGCCAGGACTACCCGCTCGGATTTGAGGCCGCCAAGAGCAAAGGGCTTGGGATGAAACTCGTCCTCCGGCTCGTCAAGCAGATTGGCGGCGATCTGCAAATTATTCCCCGCGATGACGGCCATAGGGCGTGCTTTACCGTATCATTTTACCAGTAGCCAAATCCGACAGATTGTCCTGACCAATCCCTTTCGCTGCAGTAACCAGAATCCGCTGAGGCCTGCTCTGGCTTGCGGCCGAGATTGCTCTCGATTGCCTCGACCAAGGGCACCAACTGGCCCTGATCGCTGCCGCTCTGCGTGAGTTCGTGCGCGACAATGATCTGGGCGTCTGCGTCGACGGCTGCCTGTGCGTTATAGGCTTGGACGAAGCCCTCCTTCGACTTCATGATACGGCTTTCCGGATCGGTGAAGTTGCGTTGCGCCTTGGGATCAGGTTCGTCCGATGGTGGTGCCGCCGGTTTGCCCGGCTTCTTGCGGCCTTCAGCGTTGCGCTGCCGTTCTTTTTCGGCCTCGATGAGGCACTCTTCCTCCGCGGCCAGCTTGGCGTCGGCCTCCAGCGCCGCCATCGCCTCCTGGATCTTCGCCAGCCGTTTCTGCTTGTCAGCAGCCCAATCCGGCATCTCGTCACCACGCTTGTCTTTGCCGAAAGTCTCGTCTTCTTGGCTATCCGCCGCCTCGGCGGCCGCCAGCATGCGAGCGACCTCGGCTTTCAATTCCGCCTCACGTTTCTTCATGCGTTCATAACTCATGGCTTTATGTTTCGACGCGTTCGCTTTGATCTTCGTGCCATCCAATGCGACGTGGCCGAGTTTGACCAGCCCCGCTGTCTCGCACAACTTCAGAACCTGCAGGAACAACTCGCCGAGCGCCTTCAAATGGCGCTTGCGGAAGTCGCTGATCGTTCGGAAGTCCGGCGGATCGAGCGCGACAATCATCACGAAATCGTTCCGCTCGCGGCAGGCTTTAGCAATGCGCCGCGACGAATAGAGCCCACTCGCATAACCATGCAGCAGAAGCCCGACCATCATGCGCGGATCGAACGGCGGCTGGCCGAGCCCGCTCGCGTAGACGCCCGTAATCTCCTTGAGATCCAGGCTCTCCCGCACCAGCCCAACGATAAACCGCGAGACGTGGTTCTTGGGCACGAAGTCCTGCAAACTCGGCGGCAAAAAAAGCGTCTGATCGATATTCCAGGGGCGAAAGTGTTTGCTCATAGTCCAAAGGTTGAATCAGAACTCGCTGAGACTTGAACAGCGACTACTCGGACGGGCTCCTAGTCCATCAGACCAGCCTTTTGCAGCCCATTCACGAAGAGGTCGAAATCGGCGGGGGTTTTGTGAGGCAGCACCTTGCGCCGGTGCTCTATCGAATAATTGGGGTTGATCTGCAACAGCTCCCGCCATTGCGCCCGCGCCTCGTCTCCCCGACCGAGATGCCCGTAGATCGCCGCGAGAAGCGCGCGCGACATATCCGTATTCGGATTGCGGATCAGCCGCCGCTTGAGGAGTTCGGCAGCGTCTTCGTATCTGCGGAGCTGAAACTGCGCCTGCGCTCGGAAATGCAAAAACACGTCGGGCTCATAGGGGTCCAGGGCGCTTGCGCGATCGAAACATTCCAGCGCCTGCGCAGATGACCCGGCATAATAAAGCGTAAGCCCCAGCGCTACGTGAGCGGAGGCAAAATTCGGGTTGAGCAGAATTGACCTTTTTTGCTCGGCGATAGCGTCGTCATGACGTCGCATCCACAGATAGATCATGCCCAGCGCCCAATGGGCATAAAAGTCGTTGTCATCGAGTGTTACGGCCCGCTCGGCCGCTTCGTACGCCTGCTGCAACGAAAGTTCGGGTGGGTCAATCCAGCCATTGGTGTAGTCGGTCATATGCACGGCCCCGAGCAAGGCGTGCGCGGCCGCGAAGTTCCGGTCCAGCTCTATGGCACGGTGCAGCATCTGTCGTGCCTGCACGTTCGTTTCCTTCGATTGCCGCCACCAGCACTCGCGCGCACGCAGAAAATAGTCATAGGCTTGAGGATTGTTGGTGCGCTTACCGGGAACCCGGCTGCGCTCGCCTTCGGTGAGGTTGAGCGAAAGCGCGGCAACGATCTCCTGCGTCACCTCATCCTGGACGGCGAAGATATCAGTCAGGTCGCGGTCGAAGCGCTCAGCCCAGAGATGCCCGCCGCTTGCGCTGTCAATCAGCTGCGCTGTTATCCTTACTCGGTTACCGGCTTTGCGGACGCTGCCCTCCAGGATGAAACGCACGCCCAGCTTCTTGCTTATTTCGCCGACCTGGACTGCTTTGCCCTTGAAAGTAAAGGACGAATTGCGGGCGATCACGAAGATCAGCGGGATCTTCGACAGAGCCGTGATTATGTCCTCGGACATCCCGTCGGCAAAGTATTCCTGCTCGGGATCGCCGCTCATATTGACGAATGGCAGTACCGCGATCGAGGCTTTCTCCGACGATCTAGCGGGAGCGGCGTTCACGGCTGGCTCGCTGGGCGCTGGCTTTCCCTTCCAAATTACACAAAAGACGTGGATCGGCCGCTCTATGTTCTTGAGGGTTTTCTCGCCCAGATCAGCAAAGCTGATCGAGACCTTGTTTTGCACCTGCTCGCGCGCGGCGCCAGAAATGCAGACGCCGCCCGGCTCAGCCAGCCCTTCCAGCCGAGCCGCTACATTGACTCCGTCGCCGTAAATATCATCACCGTCGATGATGATGTCGCCGACATTGATGCCGATGCGGAAAACAATGCGCAGCTCCTCGGGCTTGTTGGCATTGCGCTCAGCCATCGCCTGCTGAATGGCGACAGCGCACTCGACGGCGTCCACGACGCTGGCGAATTCGACCAGCGCGCCGTCACCTATCAACTTAACCATACGGCCATGATGCGCGGCGATCTGGGGCTCGATCAGCTGTTCCCGGTATGCGCGCATCGCCGCAAGTGTGCCTGCCTCGTCGGCGGCCATCAGGCGACTGTACCCGACAACGTTTGTGGCCAGGATTGCAGCCAGTTTGCGGTTAAAGCGTTCCGTGACCATTAACGATCCGCTCGTCGCTCCCTAAATCAGCATAGAAAGCGTTCGCCCGTTATTTGGTTTTGCCACCAATGTTGCGCACGTAAAGTCAGTCACTTATCGAGCCGGCAACAATACGACGCTTCTGGCCCAAAAAATCGACAGCGGCCGCAAGAGTAAACGATCTAGTTCGCGAATGCTCATCACCTTGAGAAAGGTGTGGCGGATGATCGCGTGGACATTTGATTAGTGTCGAGCGTGGGAGCCAACCACCATTTCCGTGTCTTCTCGACGAAACTCGCCATCATACTTCATTATTTCGTTCATCAGCTGTTCAATTATCTGCTGGCGGATCGTGCCAGCTTGCCGGCTAGTTAGTTCTGCGGCGACTTTCGCGATTGCCTCAATCAGTTCATCCGCTTCGCCGGTATCGACCTTGTCTGACACACCTGGAGCAGGGGGGTACTCAGCGAAAAAATCGTCGATCAGTTCGACCATCATGCAATGAAGGCAGGGTCGCTCCTGGTCATTTTGCGGTTCCGGCATGATCTGCCCTCTCGTTTGCCAACGGGTGTTTAGCGTAGCCGTGGATGCCGAAGGCCCGGAGTATTTGTCCGGGCGTCCGCTTTGCATGCCTTAATATTAGTAATCCATGCCTCACCAGGTGGCATGGCAGGCATGGGCGTCTCCTCCTTGGGCTTTTCGGCGACCATCGCTTCCGTTGTCACCAACAGTCCGGCAATCGAGGCCGCGTCTTGTAGCGCGGTGCGGACCACCTTGGTCGGATCAATGATGCCCTTGGAAACCAAATCGCCGTATTTGCCATCTTGCGCGTCGTATCCGTAGGCGTACGTTTCATTGTCGCTAATCTTGCCGACGACAATAGAGCCATCTTCCCCGGCATTTAAGGCGATCTGGCGGGCCGGCGTGCTGAGTGCCTTGCGAACGATATCGATCCCGGTCTTCTGATCCTCATTTTCCGCTTTCAGTCGACCAAGCGCCTTGATGGATCGCAGTAGCGCCACGCCACCACCGGGAAGAATGCCTTCCTCAACGGCGGCACGGGTTGCGTGCATGGCGTCATCGACCCGATCCTTACGCTCTTTCACTTCGACCTCGGTCGCACCGCCGACGCGTATCACCGCTACACCGCCAGCGAGCTTGGCAAGCCGCTCCTGCAGCTTCTCGCGATCATAGTCGGAAGTCGTCTCTTCGATCTCCGTTTTGATCTGGGCAACGCGGCCCTCGATGTCCTTCTTCTTGCCTCCGCCGCTGACGATGGTGGTGTTCTCCTTTTCGACCGTCACCTTTTTGGCCTTGCCAAGCATATCGAGCTTCACGTGCTCAAGCTTGATGCCGAGATCCTCGCTAATCATCTGGCCGCCGGTCAAAATGGCGATGTCCTGCAGCATCGCCTTGCGGCGATCACCGAACCCAGGGGCCTTCACGGCGGCGATCTTGAGGCCGCCACGCAGCCTATTGACCACCAGCGTGGCCAGTGCCTCGCCTTCAACATCATATCGGCTTGAATTCGCTGGAGTGCGTCTTCGCTCACAAAAAATGAAGGCTCCATTGCGCTATCATAGCCCCAGAATCGAACGGCGCGACGTGTCGTGTCGTATGAGCGGCTGTGGTTTGGAAAGCTAATCGCCATTGACTGCTTACCTCGTCGAAGTCGCCCCTTGCCCGCATACTTCACGCTCATAATCTCTTGACGCCGCTCCACCTGTTAGACCTCCCGCGCGAGCCTTTCACGAAACGACTGTTTCACCCGACGATCGCTCTCTTGAATCCAGCATCGGTCACGTCTTTCCGGTCCTTGGCAGCAACCAGCCCATCATCACGCGAACCGCGTCGTTACCGCTGCGCAGAAGCTTGTGGCGCTCGACGGCCTTTGCGACAAAGCCAGCGGTCTGCTCCTCCGTCTGTCGCTTATCGCGCGGAAGGGCCATCCACTCCCGAATGACTGCCCTTCGACTCTCTTGTTTAGTCATTCTGGCTCTCGTTCATTGATTTCCCTGCAAACGGCGGAGAAGTGTGCTCACTTGGACTCATTTGGTTCTGCGGCATGTAGTTGGGTGGCCTGGGGAGCCGACCTCCGCTATGCTCTCGAAAAGAGGCGTCCCTTAGCTAATCGAAGCATTTTTAATCGTGCGATCTTTTCGCGCGTGACTAGAGCTTGAGATTCATATTCGACGATCGCCTTTCGACCGTCTTGTGAACGTTCATCCCTTCTGAAATATCGCTCTGCCCTTTCTCGGGCTTGATGTAAATTCATGAGTATTACTCCTGCGCGGCGACATCGCCGCAAAAACAATCTTGCCCACGCCACTCAACGTGACATCCGTTGGAAAGAGGGAGGCGGCGGCTCGCGCACCAGTTCGCTCGTATCGAGCACCTCACCGCTTTCCGTGATGTCGGACAGCAGAATATCCACAAATGGATGCTGGCGATTGAATGCCGGGCCTCGCTGATACTTGGATGTCCCAATTCGCTCGATCGCCGCAAGGTTGCGCTTGCCGAGCGCGTTGTACTGCTCGCGATAAAGGCTTCTACACCCTCGGTAGGGCTGTCTGGGATCGACCCAGTCGTCCATGACCCGCCTGCTGATGAACCCCGTTACTTGCTGATCGCCATCCCAGCCGTGAAGCAGCAATCCGTCACTATTGTGCGGACCGTCGTCGACAGTAAATTTCATAAGTGTCACGATCGCTCCTAACTGGCGCTTAATCGCCCATCAGCTGTCGCCGCCGGTCACGCCGTACGTTTGGCTGTGGCCGCACGCGTCGCACTCGTAGGTGCGAAGCTCAATCGCGCGGTCGCTTGGGTCCGCCTCCACAAGCCGGAGCACCATAGCGCCCGAGCACACCGCGCAATGGGAGGCCGCCATGGCTGCAAGCCGCTCTTTCGTAGCCACGTGATGCCCTTTCGGTTGGCAAAACCTCGTCCCCTCATTCCCCGCGCTAAGCAGCGGGTCTTCGGGATCACATCACAACACGGCGCGGCATGGTCCTTGCCGTCAGTGCGCCATCGTCCTTGTGATTATGTAGGAAGCGCGCAATCTGGCCCTTTGGGGGAGCTGTTTCCCCGAGATCGGCCAGCGAAGTCGCGTGTTCGAAGAGTTCCCGTTGGATTTTGGTCGGGAGCGTGCCCCATCGCATGATGACGGCGGCTCCCAGACATTCCAGAATTTTCTCGTCCTTGGCGGGGCTTGATCAAACTTCAGTTCTACCGTCGCGTCGCCCTCCATCTGCCTGGAGCGCAAGCTTTTCGATACTCTTATGCCCCTGTTGCTTCGAGCGGTCATGGAAGCGCCACCCTCGTCATCCCACCGCGCAATAGGAGAGCCGAGGTGGCTCACATCGGTCTGATGGTTTTCTCGTGAGGTCATTTAGTTCATGTGGGGTGGAGGACCGACGTTTACTAGAGAAGAAAGGGGGACAAGCACCCCACGATCAAACGACCGCAATGGACTCGCCGTTCGATTTTCGGCGACAAGACCTACGATGGCCTGATTCGACAGTTGCGAGGGCTATGACTGCGGGAGCAACTTCACTGCCCCCGATGGTCAAAACAGACCAGGTCTATCCCACTGGGATCGGCAAAATGGTCAAGTCGAGATCTGGTCGGAAGTCTCGACTAGCTTCGGTTGCCCCCAAGCCCCAGGCACCCGGAGCACTAGCTATCTAATGGCGGATTCGATAATTCTTTTGACCGCGAGCGCCACTTGCTTCCTGATGGAAACATGACCGCTTTCCTCAAAATAAACGGGCGGCATGACAAGCACTCAACCCGTTCCACCTGGGCACGATCCTATCGAGGCGAATCTCAGCCCGGCGGACGATCGTATTCTCCTGAGCGACTGGTTGCCGCCACAGACCGGCGTGGTGCCCAAGATAAGGACGGCCGGCGGTGGATAAACGTGCTGTGGGCTTTGCCGCTGGGTTTTTTACTCGCCGTGATCGGTGTCGTGGTGGCTCAGGCGTTGCGAGAGTTGCCGCCGGTGCAGGATTTCGTCCTGCGGTATCCGGGCGTCCCGCCGTCCGTCGTGAGCGTCAACGCCGGTTTTCCTGCATGGCTCCGGCTGGAGCACTTCCTGAACTTCCTCTTTATGGCGTTTATTATCCGTGCCGGTATCCAAGTCCTCGCCGACCACCCGCGGCTGTATTGGAAACGCGACTGCACGCCGGTCAGCGAGTGGTTCCACTTTCAGAAGGCCGTTCCAACGGTGATTCGGTGACCATCCCGGGCTGGCTGGGCATTCCGGGCATCCGGCACTCCATCGGGCTTTCATCTTGATCCACGTGACCTTGGTGATCATCACCGGAGCGCGGGTCAATCTCAACATGATGTTCGCCGGCGTCCTCGCAGCCCTGACCCTGAGCTGGGACAGGGTGCTGGATGCCAGCGGCCAGATCAGCAACGCCATCGCGCTGCGCGATGCCGCGGCCAAGAAGGGCCAGCCGGTCGACCCATTCCAATGCACCCCGCGTATTCTAGGGCCGTTTTGGCATCGATCGTCTGGCCAGTCAGAAGCGCATAATTGACGACGGCATTGCGACGGGCGCGACGACCCGCGCGGCTCTGCGCGCCGTTCGCATGCGCAATCCGAAGCGGCTCGTGCGTGCCTGTGGCGACAGCCTTACCGAACTGCGGCGGGAGGCCGACGAAATAGTGTGTCTTGAGACACCGTCTTTGCAGAAGGGTTTTGAACAATATTATTTTGGGACCGTCCCTCGTCACGCCCTCGGCCAGTGAGCTTTTGCGCAGCTTTCCTGCCGGAAACCGTTGGAGGATTTCAATCACTTCCTCATCCGAGACCTGTCGAAAATCGCGATAATAGAAACCAATCGCCCCGAACACCGAGTTCTTCTCAATCGCCGTGCGGCCAGTGACCTTCGCACGTTCGCGATTGCCCAAGTAGCGCTCGCGCCGCCGCTTGATTTCGGCGAATTCGGAGTCACAAATGGTTTTGAACTCGGCTTCGTCAATTCCAACGTGGTCAATGACGTCCTCATTGCGCACGATGATCGAGCCGCCGCCGTCGGCAACTGCACCCATCGCTAATTCCGGCTGGAAAGGCACGCCGACCTTGCGCACGAGGATCAAATCGAGCGGCGCTTCGAGCGCCGCAGCAAGCTCCGCCGCGACGGCAACCGCACCGCGCGGCAGCGCGAGGATCGTCGGCTCCTGCTCCTTGTATCCGGCAAGCGCTATGGCGAGTCTACGGCCGGCTTCGGAGCGGTTCCTAAACGGCATAATGTTCTCCTCGGCTGGTAAGTAAACCCAATGCTTGAAGCGTGCAGCAGGTGATTTGGGTCAGTCCGCCGGCCGGTCTGTAGTTGCCGCTGATCGGCGACATCTCCGGTCCGAGCAGGTAGAATCGGACGGCTTGTACGACAGTTTTCAAAAGGCCCGAGTGCCCCGGGCCTTTCTTTGTCTTCAAGGATGAATGGTGCGATCAATAGTCCATTCCGCCCATTCCACCCATGCCGCCGCCGCCCGGCATCGCTGGGCCTTCCTTCTTCGGCAGGTCGGCAACCATGGCCTCGGTGGTGATGAGCAGACCTGCAACAGACGCGGCGCCCTGCAATGCTGCGCGCACCACCTTGGTCGGATCGATGATCCCTTTCGACATCATATTAACGTACTCGCCCGACTGCGCGTCGAAGCCAAAGCCGTAGGGATCCTTCTCGAGGATCTTGCCGATTACGATCGAGCCATCCTCGCCGGCATTGAGTGCGATCTGGCGCGCGGGCCAAGAGAGCGCTTTGCGGACAATGTCCACGCCGTGCTTCTGGTCCTCATTCGACGTGCGAACGCGCTTGAGCGCCTCTGTGGCGCGTAACAGCGCGACGCCACCGCCTGGCAGGATGCCTTCCTCGACGGCCGCACGGGTCGCGTGCATAGCATCATCCACGCGATCCTTGCGCTCCTTCACCTCGACCTCCGTCGCGCCGCCGACGCGTATCACCGCGACGCCGCCCGCGAGTTTGGCGAGTCGCTCTTGGAGCTTCTCGCGATCGTAATCGGAGGTGGTCTCCTCGATCTGTGCCTTGATCTGGGCAATACGCGCTTGGATATCGCCCTTCTTACCGGCACCGTCGACGATGGTGGTGTTCTCCTTCTCGATCATCACCTTCTTGGCGCGGCCCAGCATATTGATGGTGACGTTCTCGAGCTTGATGCCGAGATCGGCGGAGACCATGGTGCCGGCCGTAAGGATTGCGATATCCTCAAGCATCGCCTTGCGGCGATCGCCGAAGCCGGGGGCCTTGACGGCGGCGACCTTGAGGCCGCCACGCAGCTTGTTGACCACGAGGGTCGCAAGCGCCTCGCCCTCCACGTCCTCAGCAATGATGAGCAATGGTTTGCCGGCCTGTACCACCGCCTCAAGAAGTGGCAGCAGCTCCTGGAGCCCCGACAATTTCTTTTCATAGATCAGAATATATGGATCTTCCATCTCAACCCGCATCTTTTCGGCATTGGTGACGAAGTAGGGCGAGACGTAGCCGCGGTCGAATTGCATGCCTTCGACCACTTCGAGTTCGGTTTCGAGCGACTTGGCTTCCTCGACCGTAATCACGCCCTCATTGCCGACCTTTTTCATGGCGTCGGCAAGAAAGCGCCCGATCTCTGCATCGCCGTTGGCCGAGATGGTACCGACCTGGGCAATCTCCTCGTTCGAGGTGACATTCTTAGAGTTCTTCTGAAGGTCCGCGACGACCGCCTCAACCGCGAGGTCGACGCCACGTTTCAAATCCATCGGGTTCATGCCGGCAGCGACAGCCTTGGCACCCTCCCGGACAATCGCGTGAGCGAGCACGGTCGCCGTAGTTGTGCCGTCACCGGCCTGGTCTGAGGTCTTCGAGGCGACCTCGCGCACCATTTGTGCGCCCATGTTCTCGAACTTGTTTTCGAGCTCGATCTCCTTGGCGACGGTCACGCCGTCCTTGGTGATGCGCGGTGCGCCAAACGACTTGTCGAGTATGACGTTGCGGCCCTTGGGGCCGAGCGTCACGCGGACCGCGTGGGCGAGTGTATCGATGCCGTGGAGCATTCTGTCACGTGCATCGACCGAAAATCTTACTTCCTTGGCAGACATCTCAGTATTCCCTTTGTTTGACCTCATCTCGAGGAACGACTGTTGGGCGAGCCCCAACGATGAGGATTATCGATCCGATGTTTTCTCGGCCTTCGAGGCGACCGCTTTAGGGTGTCTCAGGACAAGAATTTGCAGAATGTGATCAGGCCGCCTTCTTCTTGGCCTCGGCCTCGACCAGCACCCCCATAATGTCGCTTTCCTTCATTATGAGGTACTCGACACCATCGATTTTGACCTCGGTGCCCGACCATTTGCCGAACAGGATGCGGTCGCCGACCTTGACGTCGATCGGGATGAGCTTGCCGCTCTCGTCGCGGCCCCCGGGTCCAACGGCGGTAACATTGCCCTGCTGGGGCTTCTCCTGAGCGGTGTCGGGAATGATGATGCCGCCGGCGGTCCTCGCCTCGGCATCGATACGCTCGATGACAACGCGGTCGTGAAGCGGTCGGAATTTCATTGGTGTCCTCCTACGGTTTTGTAAAAAGTCTGGCGGATTTATAAAGCTGATCGAAAGCTGCTGAGCCAAGACCACGAAGCACGTCGCCTCCTCCTTTGCCATGCCGGACTACGGCATCTTTATTGGCGGCATTAGCGCGTCAGGAGGTCTACTCAAACCCGCCCCCTAAAGGATAATTGGCATGACGGAAACCCCTCAACGCCGGATGCCGGTAGACCGGTTTAGAGAAGTGTTCAGTTCGGCCCTTGTTGCAAATTAGGCGCCTCGTCCCGTTCGCCGGCTGACTGATTTCCGTGGGGCATTCCTCGAAACTGGGAAAAGGTCCAGAAGAAAGGTTGCCGTCATCTTCAATCGCGTACCAGCCGTGTTTGATACCGCGCATGTCGGATCGGTTTTCACTGATATAATGAGGCATGATCATTGTGGCGCTCAAATTCCTTGCCCTTGACGCGGGCTCCCTGAGCGATGCTCGCATGCCGGGGCGTGGGCACCTGCTCGCGAATCAAACTCTTATTTGAAGCATCATTGTGCCGACCGACGGCACCAGGGCTACCGATATGGGGGACCGGCGACTTCGGTACGTCGCCGATTTTTCGGCAGCTCTCGGACAAGCCGCTGCTCGCCAGTAACCAAATATTTGGGGTGTGGGGACGTAAAGCACAATGGCGGATTGAGACATTAATGCCGATGAAGAATCAGTTTCCTTGGTGCTGGCGTGTGAGCAGACGATGCACTTGGCGGGGTCGAAGGTGAAATAGGGATTAGAGTTCTCATCGACGCCGGGATTGCGGTGGCGCGCGCCGCCGAAACCGTAGCGCTCGTCCAACAATCGCTCGTGCAAGAGATCGACTACGGTACGCCCGCTCCAAGTCGGAGAAGCATGGTCTCGCTGTCCATCGACGCGCCTTTGCGAAGACGGTCGAGGCGCTCACTCTTGGTGCGCACCACGATGCCTTCGGCCACCGGCGTGGTGCAGGACGCAGGCGTGCCGCCCCGACCTTCGGTGTCAACCAGGCACAATCGGCAGGAAACCGAACGCTTCGAGCATGTCGGTGGCGCAAAGCTTCGGAATCTCGATCCCGGTCTCGATCGCCGCACGCATGATCAATGTGCATGCCATTCTGCGGATCTAAGCGAGATCGAAGTCTGGTCTCTTTTGACCACCCCATCCGAAGCAAAGCGACCACACGTTCGCGCTGACGATCTCGGGCCGCGGCTTCGACTCCATTGTTGCCGCTGGGATGGACGAGAAGTTCATCGAATCCGAGTGCGTCTCCTGCGGCGCCTGTGTGCAAGCATGCCCGACCGGCTCGCTCATCGAGAAGACGGTCATCGCGCAGGGCAAGCCGGAATGGTCGGCGATCACGACCTGCGCCTATTGCGGCGTTGGTTGCGCTTCAAGGCCGAAATGCGCCGCGATGAGGTGGTTCGCATGGTGCCGTACAAGGACGGCAAGGCAAACCGCGGCCACTCTTGCGTCAAAGGCCGCTTCGCCTGGGGTTACGCCAATCACCGCGAACGCATTCCTCAAGCCGATGATCCGCGAAACGATTACCGAGCCGTGGCGCGAGGTTTCGTGGGAGGAAGCGATTGGTCGCGTCCCCTCGGAATTCAAGCGTATCCAGGCGACATACGGATGCGGCTCGATTGGCGGCATTACCTCCTCGCGCTGCACGGACGAGGAAACTTTCCTCGTGCAAAAACTCGTTCGCGCGACCTTCGGTAACAACAATGTCGATATCTGCGCCCGCGTCTGCCACTCGCCGACCGGTTACGGCTTGAGCACAACATTTGGAACGTCGGCGGGTACGCACGACTTCGATTCGGTAGAGCATGCCGACGTGATGATCGTTCTCGGTGTCAACCCTACCGACGCGCACCCTGTGTTCGCTTCACGCATGAAGAAGCGGCTGCGTGAAGGAGCCAAACTGATTGCCATCGATCCGCGACGGATCGATCTCGTACGCATGCCGCACGTGGAAGTGACCTATCACTTGCCGCTCCTACCCGGCACCAACGTCGCGATTCTCTCAGCCCTGGCGCATGTCATTGTCACCGAGGGCCTAGTCAACGAGGCCTTCATTCGCGAGCGCTGTGACTGGGATGAGTTTCAGGATTGGGCGGCGTTTGTTTCCGAGGCGCGCAACAGCCCGGAAGAGGTGGCGAAGATTTCCGGCGTGCCCGCGGAGGCGATCCGCGGTGCGGCGCGGGTCTTCGCTACCGGTGGCAACGGCGCGATCTATTACGGCCGCGGCGTGACCGAGCACAGCCAAGGCTCGACCACCGTTATGGCGATCGCCAATCTCGCCATGGCGACCGGCAACATCGGCCGGCCCGGTGTTGGCGTGAACCCGCTGCGCGGGCAGAATAACGTGCAGGGCTCCTGCGACATGGGCTCGTTTCCGCACGAGCTCTCCGGCTATCGGCACATCGCCAATGATGCTACCCGCGCGATGTTTGAAGCGCTGTGGCAAAAGCCGCTCGACCCCGAGCCGGGCCTACGTATCCCGAACATGTTGGACGCTGCCGTCGACGGCTCTTTCAAGGGCCTCTATGTGCAGGGCGAGGACATCCTCCAATCGGACCCAGACACGCACCACGTCGCGGCCGGCTTGGCGGCGATGGAATGCGTCGTCGTGCAGGATTTGTTTTTGAACGAGACAGCGAATTACGCGCACGTATTTCTGCCCGGCTCGACGTCCCTCGAAAAGAACGGCACGTTCATCAATGCGGAACGCCGCATCCAGCTCGTTCGCAAGGTCATGGCGCCGAAGAACGGCTACGAAGACTGGGAGATCACATGTCTGATCAGCGAGGCCATGGGCTATCCGATGCACTACGATCATCCTTCGGAGATCATGGATGAGATCGCGCGCCTAACGCCGACGTTTGCTGGCGTCTCGTTCGAACCGATCGAGCAGCTTGGTTCGATCCAGTGGCCATGCAACGACAAGGCCCCCGAAGGCACGCCGGTCATGCACATCGGCAGCTTCGTGCGCGGCAAGGGCAAGTTCGTCATCACTGAGTATATCGCGACCGACGAAAAGTCCGGCCCGCGCTACCCGTTGCTGCTCACCACCGGTCGCATCCTCAGCCAGTATAACGTCGGCGCACAAACCCGCACAGCCAATATCATTTGGCACGAGGAAGACCGGCTCGAAATCCATCCGCACGACGCCGAACAGTGCGGCATCCGCGACGGCGATTGGGTGAAGCTCGCAAGCCGGGCCGGCGAGACCGCGTTACGCGCGCTCATCACCGAGCGCGTAGCACCGGGCGTGGTTTATACGACGTTCCATCATCCGAACACGCAAACCAACGTCGTGACCACCGAATATTCGGACTGGGCCACCAACTGTCCCGAGTACAAAGTGACGGCGGTCCAAGTCACGCCCTCAAACGGCCCAACGAAGTGGCAGGAAAAATATGAGGAGCTTGCGCGCAGGAGCCGTCGCATTGCCGCAACCGTCGAGGCCGCAGAGTAGGGCATGCCGACAGCTCATTAATTTTCATTACCGGAACTGAGCGTCGCAGCGAACCGATGCGAAGGGGCCACCATCAGCAGGTTTGTTCAAACATGACAAACGACGACGCATCCGCGAAGAAATTATGGTCAAAAATCGGCCGCAACCAGGTCGTAACGCCCCCTACGACGGCGCTCATAAACCTCAGCTGCGGTCGCATAGATCAATTCGCGGTTCGAATCGAAGGCGCCGAGAAGTCCAGCCTCGTCCGGCGGCATGTCGGGTTTAATTCTCTTCAACGCATCGGCATTGATGAAGCACGATGCCTCCATCGCGCTATCGTGACCCCAAAAGCGGACGGCACGCCGCATTGCATCATAAAAGCGGCTTTGATTTCGGAAAACTAACACTACTTTGGCACTTTTGGTTTGGCGGTTCCCGTGAGGAGCGCTTTACAGTGAGGGCATTGCAGGGGTGGAAGTCGGAAAAGGTCGAGGATGGCTTGCCTGATGGCGGGCATGCTCGGCTGCGGTGGTGGTCCTGCGATTCTTTTTTTTCCGTCCCGCTGCTTTGAGGCGGCGGGATTGGAGGAAGGCGTAGGCGATCATCGTCATCAAGGCATGCCGGTGTAACCCGGTCCAGGATCTGCCTTCGAAGTGGTCGAGCCCAATTCCTCCTTGATCTGCTGGTGCGCCTGTTCACAGATCCATCTGGCCTTGATTGCAGCGGCGAGCATCATGATGGTGGCATCGGCCGGCAGGTTCGACACATAGTATTTTTGCTCACCGGTTGACCGCCGCTCGCCGACGAGCCAGACCTCATCGCCAGGCATGCATTGCATACGATTATCGAGCATGCGGTGCTTATGACCATCCGCAACCCGAACACGGCGGGCCGCGAAGCGACTGGTCAGCCGACCTTTGGTGCCCCGTCGCCAGTTGACCTTTCGCCATTTCTCTCGGCCAACGTCGCCTCGGCGGAAACCGGAGGCCGGTCAGGAATGTGGTACTTGCGGCGCTTTCCAGTTTTTGCGATGGGGAAGACCAGGGCAACGTCCGCTGGGTAGACGTTCTGGCGTCGCGACAGACCCACTGCCCATAGCAGGCCGCGTTCGCTCAAAGCCTGGCGGAAAGGCCCGCTTGATCCGTATCCTGAATCGGCAAGCACACAGCCAAAACGCACGCCGGAGGCGATGACACGGTCAATCTCTTGGATCGCAATTTCCGGCTTTGTGAGAGCGGTCTGCCGATCCTTCGGCACATGGGCCCGCGTCATGCGCTCGGGATCGTCCGTCCAGGTCTCGGGTAGAAATAGCCGCAGCCCCACCATCACCGGCACTTCGCGCGATGCCAGTGTCATCGAGACCAGAGACTGACTGTTGGCTGTCTTCCCAAGCGACAGAAGCGTATTGCGGCGCCACGCCGACCGAGCGCTCCCCCTTCTTCGGCAGCGCCGTATCGTCGATGATCAGCCATGCGTCATCACTGCCAACCATCTTGTCGGCCTCGGCGAGCAGGGTTTTCTCCAGCGGGGCCGCATTCATGCGCCACTTGCTATGAAGTGATGCAAGCTGATCGTAGCCGACCTCGCCCGTCGCGCGCCGCCATGGGTTGGATGCTCTTGCGATCGCCAGAACCGATCAGTCCCGCCACATAGGCCGGGCACATCCGTGCTCGCGCCTTGTGTCCAGCGCGCCAAGGAATGGCGCAAGCCACTCCTCCAGATCGGCTCTTCCAATCCATTCCATGGCCGGCCCTCCAAGATGCCGACCTCCCATGAGTCACAGAAAAACTGATTTGGGAATCCCGCGCCACTCGAAAATCTGCCAAAGTAGTGCTAATCTAGCCCGTATTATGCAGCGCTTTGAGCTTCGTGCCGCTTGCGGGCGGTTTTCGGATGATGCGACCGCGAGTTCTCGGTCGCGCCGACGCGCATTTTCGTCACCGGCGGCATGGCCAGGGTTCGAAGCGGAAGGGTTTGTGGGTTGACGGGACAGGTTTGGTTTTCGGGGCATCATGCCCCGCCGCTCAGGTGGCGAGACGCGGGATTTTTTCGAGCGCGGAGCGCAAGATGTCCTGTCCGCAACACGATGTCGGCAAGTAAACCCTGATCATTGTCTTCATCTCGACGACGCGCGCGGCGATCTTGATCAGCCGCAGGCGCAGCGTGTCGAACTGGGCGACGCGCCACATGGATCGCCGCGGCATTGACTGGCGCAAGCCCCACATCAACCAGTACGCGCCGGCGTGCAGGAACAAACGCAGCTGATTGGCGCTGGCCTTCATGCAGGACGTGCGGTCCGCCGCCAGATGCGTCTTCCAAGATTTGATGTGGTTTTCGGCCTGACCGCGTCGGCAGTAGATGTCCTCATAGAGCCTGCGCGCGTTGCGGCTGGTCAGATTGGTGACGACAAAGCGTGTATCGGGTCCGTCGGCGCCGGCCTCGACGCGGGCGACGATGCGCTCGACGCGGCTCCAGCTTTGCGCGCCATCGAAGAACTCTTTGAAGCGTCGAACCTTGCCGTTTTTCGGCGCTGCCTCGAACATCGCCGTCGCTTTGGCCTCGAGGGTCAGGATATGCGCTCGCAACGTCGAGGTCGGCGCCACGCCGAAGATGAAGTCGAGACCATTGGCGCGGCAGAAGTCGATTGTCTCCGGCGTGCAATAATGGCTGTCGCCACGCAGCAGGATTTCGGTCTTGGGCCAATGGCTGCGAATGGTGCGCACCAGGCGGCGCAGCAAGGCCCTGATCTCCTTGCCGCCGGGCCGTCTGGCGGGACGCAGAACGGCGGTGACGAAGCGGCCGGCGCCGTCGAACACGACGATCGGCTGAAAGCCGTATTCGTCATAGTGCGCATTGAACAACCGCAATTGCTGGCCGCCGTGGACGGCGTCGAACATGTCGTCGATATCGAGAGTGACGCGCTTGGGGACCTCCGTGAACGATTCGCAATAGAGGTCAATCATGGTGCGGCCCATGCGCAGCAGCGCGCGGACGTCCGGCAGATTTTCCAGACGCGAGATCGTCGACTGCGAACACAGATCGCGGTCCGACGGCGAAAGATCATGCGCCATCTTGAAGATCGGATCGACGCGAAGGCTGTTGGCGTCGTTGCCGTCCTCGTAACCCCCGGCGATCATCAGCAGGCGAAAACAAATGATGTCGGCGAGCGTGTGCGTGATCTGCTCCGGCGCACGTCGATCGACAATGCAGGCGGCCAGGCGTTCGGCGACGCGAAGACGTTGCTCGACCTCGCGCAAAACCAGCACGCCGGCGTCCGACGACAACAACCCGCCGTCGAATTGGGCGATGATCTTCTTGGCCCCGACCGGTGACAAGCCGGGCAACGGCAGCATAGCATTGGCCATGGCGGGTGTAGCCCTTCTGAAATCGCGTTGATTGGCGTCAACAACCAAATCATACACGAAATCAGCTGGTTAAGCTGCATCCGCCTACTCGCGCTGCATAATGCGGGCTAACTCGCCAAGGGCTCTGCCCTTGATATCCCTTTGCCGCTCAGCTTGCAGAGGGCGGAGAATGAGCAGCACTATCCGGCTGACGGGGATCAGCTGGGGGCTGCTCATGAACTCCTTTTGCGAACACCATAAGGGCAGCATTCGATGGCAGTACCGTTGCTTCGATCGCATCCTGCTGAACGGTTTAATTCAGCCGTTCCAGCAGCCGAAGACGCGTCGTCGGCTTCTTCAATACCTACCGGCAACTTTATCCGGTGAGCCGGCATGTGCTCCGGGGCATTGCCGAGCAGTTTCAACGCTGGCTGAAGGAGTGGTCGGAAAAGCGGAATATCCCGGTGATGGAGGCTTTAAAGGTCGTCGCGATGACTTTGTCGAACCCTATTTCAAAGGGGCAGACCCCGATGCCGTCGTGATCGTCCTCAAGGCGCGCGAACCAGCGCGCATCATGACGGCAATAGGCGACAGTAAAACGAACCGCTGGCATCTGCAGATCGCCAACCGCTGGGTCGTCCAATATAATTTCTATATCAACGACCAGCGGTGGGGGCGGATGTTTGTCCGCATCTGTCCCTATCTGCCGTTCTCCGCCCGCGTCTGCCTCAATCAGCATCATTGGCTGGCCAACCGTATGCGTGAGGAGGGCATTGAGTTCGAAGCAATGCGCCAATGCCTTCGTCAGATGCGCCGAACCCGAGCGTCTCCAGCAACTCGCCAACTCGCTCACCCCTTCGGATATAGTGAGTTGCGGCCAAAAATGGCTGGCACGCCTCACGCCGTTCTTTACCGCCAGGGACCGGCGGAATCCGGCTGCCGACATCGGCTGTTCTTCTCGCAAGTTGAGTTCTGCGACAACCTCATCTTCCGGCGCCGCGCCGCGCTGGACAAACTCGGCGAGCGCCTACTCGACGAATCGCACGATCGGACAACCTAATAAGATCACAACGATCTTCGGCCGCCGGATCAGCAAGCATTATCGCGGCAAGCTGCTAAAAGAAATCCAAGACATGGACCTGCCCAACCCGGTGATCCGCAGCCACTACGGCCATGGCTTCGTCAAGCAGTATGTTCGCGATCACCTATACTGCGCACCGAGACAGCCAGCAACAACGTCAACGATTACGGCGTGAACAAATCCGTGGAGAATTTTCCTGAGTCTCCGCAATGCCCTTTCGGCGATCAACGACAACTACCTGAACATACAACAAGATATTCTGGAGACCTTCATTGATCGTGGTCAACTGCGACAGCTCGCAGAACCGACCATCACGCCAACGGGAAAGCGCATCCCCGGTCTCAAGCTTGACCACCCGCGGCAACTCGCTTTGATGCACGCGCTCGTGCGCTTCGCCCACATCGCCGGCGGCAACGCCTTTACCACCGCGGAACTTTATCCGCGCATCCTCGCCGCGCTCAGCTGCCCGGCCGAACGCTACACCCTCGCCTCGCTTCGCTACGACTTGGCAAAGCTCAGGGCCAAAGGGCTCGTCGCCAAGCTTCCCCGCTCCCGCCGCTACCAACTGCTGCCGCGCGGTTACTCAATCTGTCTGATCTTCCTGAAGCTGTTCGAACGCGTCTATGCGCCGCTGACCGCCGGCCTGCTCAGCCCGGTCCGCTCAGATCGCCAAGTCGAGCAGCAAAGGCGATCGCAACTCGATCGCCTCTATCAGCGCGTCGTCGATGACATCGATGCTCTCGTCCAGGCCGTCGGTCTCAAAGCCGCATGACAACAGCGTCGAACGAGAAACAAAATCCCCACTACAGCCACTATAACGGTCTAACTAGATGGGGTAACGGGCCGGTCGCGGCGCAAGGCGCTCGCTCGCTACAGTGCGATTGAAGGCGCACTTCGCTCGCGGCTTCTTGCGCAACGGCGGTCGTCCCTCAAACTGATGGTGTCATTTAACCGGAGTTGAGGCTTGCCCGCTCCAAGCATCATCGAGGGACGACCATGAAGCATTATGCAGGAATTGACGTGTCTTTGAATAGCTCTAGCGTATGCGTGGTTGACGAGAGCGGGAAGATCGTCCGCGAGGTGAAGGTGGCAAGCGAGCCGGTGGCTCTGATCCACTGTATCAAATCGCTCGGTGTGAGGGTGGAGCGGATCGGACTGGAAGCAGGCCCGCTGTCGCAATGGCTGTACGGGGCGTTGCGGGAGAGCGAGCTGCCGGTGGAGCTTCTGGAGACGCGGCACGTGAAGGCGGCGCTGTCGGCGATGCCGGTGAAAACGGACCGCAATGACGCGCGCGGGCTGGCACAGCTGATGCGGCTGGGCTGGTTCCGGCCGGTGCACTGTAAGTCGATGGCTGCCCAGGAGGTGCGCGCACTGCTCACCGCGCGCAAGCTGGTGCAGTCAAAGCTCTATGACATCGAGATGAGCTTGCGCGGCATTCTGCGCGGTTTCGGGCTCAA
Organism: uncultured Alphaproteobacteria bacterium; assembly: GCA_963835195.1. Lineage (GTDB taxonomy): Bacteria > Pseudomonadota > Alphaproteobacteria > Rhizobiales > Xanthobacteraceae > BOG-931. The sequence goes on along the minus strand of CAWIEY010000004.1, from coordinate 437,647 downwards.
GGTGGGGCCGACGACCTCGCGCAGCTTTGCGGCGCGCATCAATCATCTGGCAGCCGGCCATCCGAGCCTGGAAATGGTAGCGGAAGCACTTCTTTCGACGCATGCGGCGGCGCTGTGCGCGTTCAAGAACCTGGAGAAGAACGTGCGACAGATCAGTCGCGCCGACGCGCGGGTTCGGCTGTTGATGTCGACGCCCGGGGTTGGCCCAGTGGTCGCGCTCACCTACGTTTCCGCGATCGACGACCCGAAGCGCTTCACCTCGTCGAAGCGGGTGGGGGCGCATTTTGGGCCACGCCGAAGAAGTATCAGTCAGGCGAAACCGACATCAGCGGTCGGATTAGCAAGGTAGGTGACAGTTTGGTGCGCGCCGTTCTCTATGAGGCCGCTCATATCATCTTGACGCGGCCGATCCACGGCGGCGCGCTCGAGCTGGGCGATGCGCCTTGCCAAGCGCGCCGGCATGAAGAAGGCGAAGGTCGCGCTCGCGTTTGTCCTGCCGAGCTGAGGCGCCCGCGCGCCGGCTCCTTTGGGCGGCGCGGTTTCCATTGCGCACGAAGCGTTCGTAGCTTCGCTCCGCCTGGGCGGCGATCGTCATCTCCCGGTCACGCAGTGCCTTGATGTTGTATGCATAGGCTGGGCTACGCCGGCTGCCCTTCTGTTGCGGATGTCCGGCTTGAAGTTGCATCGCGCGGGTCTTGGTGGCGACCAGTGCCGGGCGCGCCCACAAATAATCCTCGCCCTTTGTCAACAGATGCCAGCAGAGCACAGTGAGCTTGCGGGCCACGGCCACCGCGGCGATCTGATGGCCGCGCCGGGCGCGGATGCGAACGAAAAAGGCATGCAGCGGACCGGGCGCTTTGGCCGCCGCCCAAGCCGCCTCGACCAGCATGGCGCGCGCTGACTGCGGCCAATCTTGCTGATGCGACCATGATGGGCGGCTCCCAGTCCCGATTGCCGCACCCGTGGGTTCAGCCCGAAATAGCTCACCAGCTTTGCGGGCTGTTGAACCGGCCGATATCGCCGATCGCCGCCACCATGCCGGCAGCGACTGTCAGATTTACGCCGGTATCCTCAACAATCTGTTGACGGAGGGATCATCGATTGCGTCCTGCGCGATCTCGCGATCGAGCAGGGTCAGGTCGTCCGCCAGCCGGTCAAGCTCACGGAGGTGCCGATCGATCGCCGCCCGCCATCGTCCGGCAATGGTTGAGCAGCCAACCACGTCCTGCCGCGGACGTTGAAAAGATCGGCATGCGGGCACTTCGGGATCAGGTGTGCGTGCAGGATCGAATGCACTTCGTTCCTGAGCCGCGTGCGATGCCGCACGACCTGATAGCGCCGGGCCACCAGCCTGCGTTTGCGTTCGTCGCAGCGTCTGGCGTCCAGATCTGCGGCAGGTACGGCCGCCTGCAGACCGGCCAGCGTGCCGCATCGATCTTATCGGTCTTTACGTGTGCCTGGGCGATCGCCTTCACCTGCAGCGGATTGGCGATAATTACTCGTGCCACAAACGGCGCCAGCACCCGCGACACCGCCATGCTGTTGGCGGTCGCCTCGATCACCACCTCATCGCTTGCCAGTAGCCTTTTGCCAAATCCTTCCAACGCAGTCCGTGTTATACCAACGCGGCCGTCCTCCGTCCTCCCAAAACACCACCTCCCCGAAAGTTCGCTGGATATCGATCCCTATCACTCGTCGCACTCGCCCCTCCTGCCAGACACATGACGGGAGCCGCGGGCGACACGACAACTACGGATTCGCGCTCTCAGCGCAACCGGGCAAGTCGCAGAGGCGGCCAGCTAACAACTCGAGCTCTCAGCTCATCGTATGGATCGGCCTGCCCGCACCTTCGTGCTCCCGGTGCCTCTGTCCCGATGATCGCACCATACGCCACGATCTTGAATATCGCAGCCGAACTTTGGCACCGAGAATCTCATACCAGTTAGAATCTACTTGAGCGTTTGTTTGTCGAGGAGCGCCGCCGCCTCAAGATCATCCCCAACGCTTTCGGCGAGCGAGCCGTTCTGAAGCTGATGTTCGGCGCGCTGATCCGCGCCGCCGAGCGGTGGCGCTCGGTCAAAGTCACCGAGTTCGAACGTCACCAGCTGGCTTCCGTCAGAAAAGAACTCGATCAGGAATACGAGACATGGTCAACCTTGAGGCACGGCCTTCAAAGGATGCAAGCCCCGTCAAAATATCCAGCAGTTCTCGGACTTGACCCCGCTAACAGCGACTAAATGATTCCAGGCAACACCATGGAGCCATTTGACACCAGGGCACCTCACCAAAGCGGCAAGCGGCCGCTCTACACCTAGGCTCCAGCTTCTAGCTATAGTAGTGGTGGAGCCTCAACAGGTTGTTCCCGGTCAGGCCGAGTTGGCTGATTGGCGGCTTTGATCCGATACTGCCATGAGGCCTGTGCCAGTTGTAGCGGTGCAGCCATTTTGGCAGCTCGGCGGTGCGTTGGCTCTGAGGTGTTGTAGGCGCGGGCATAAGCCCATTCGCGCAAGCTCGTCTGGATGAAGCGCTCGGCTTTACCATTGGTCTTGGGCGTGTAGGGCTTGGTGAAGATGTGCCTGAGGCCGAGCCGCTTGCAGGCTTTGGCGAAGGCTTTGGAGCGATAGCACGAGCCGTTGTCGGTCATGACGCGCTCGACCTTCACGCCCAGGCTCTCATAGTAGGCGACGGCGGCTTTTAGGAAGGCGATGGCGCTTTCCTTCCTCTCATTCTTCATCACGCGGCTGAAGGCGATGCGCGAAGCATCGTCGATGCAGACATGGACGAACTCCCATCCGATGCCAAGGTGGCGATTGACCCCGCCGGTCTGTCGTCCGGTGATGCGATGTCCGATGGAGCCGATTTTGCCGAGCTTTTTGATGTCGAGATGGATGAGTTCGCCCGGCCTCTCGCGCTCATAGCGGCGAACTGGTTCGGCTCCAACGCGCTCAATTTCTGAACTCTTCCAGCCCAGGCGCGAACGGGACCACTCAGCGCCGCCATACGTGCCCGCCCCTAATGATGACGGATGCGGCGCTCCATCGTGTCAACCAGCGTGCGCAACTCATTGGCGCGAAGCCCGTCCTTCGGCAGCGCGATCGCGAGCGTTGCAAGCGGAGTCCTCAAGCCATGCGCGAGATTAGCCACGCCACCGTCGACAACTACGCCACCCCAAACATCTAATACCAACTCCATAACGGCTTGAATTGAGGTTTGGAATACGCTGAGGACACGGCTGGTGTCCTTGGCGACGCTGTGATTTGCTGTTCCATCTGATTCGGGGGAACAGATGCCCAAATGCAGCAAAGCCGAGGTGCGGCGGCTGAAAACTGCGCTGCGGTGGAAAATACCGGCAGCGCAGCGCCAACGCATCCAGATGGTACTGTTGCGTGAGAGTGGCATGGCGCAGCCAGCAATTGCGTCGGCAATGGGCGTGTCGCTGAGCACGGTGAACCGCGCGCACATGGCCTTTGACCACGGCGGCATCGCCGCGCTCAAGCCTAGGCCGAATGGCGGACGCAAACACGAGAACATGACGGTGGCCGAGGAAAAGGCCTTGCTGGCGCGCTTTGGCAGAGCCGCCGGTGCTGGCGAGATGCTGAATATCCATGATCTCAAGGCCGCCTACGAGAAAGCGATCGGACACGCCACCAGCGACAGCACGGTCTACAACCTGCTGCACCGGCACGACTGGCGTAAGCTGATGCCACGCCCGTTTCATCCCAAGCGCGACCTCGCGGCGCAGCATGCTTTTAAAAAACCCGCTTTCCTGATGCTGTAAGGAAGGCGCGGCGGGCCGCCGCTCGGCGTGGGCGGCGGCTGCGCATCATGTTTGCCGATGAAGCACGCTTCGGCCGTATGAACCGCATCCGGCCCTGCTGGACGCCGCTTGGCACGCGGCCCGCTGTGGCCGCGCAGCTCATCCGCCAATACATCTATCTCTACGGCGCGGTCTCGCCCAAGGACGGCACTTGCGTCTATTTGATCATGCCGACCTCGAATACGGCTAGCTTCCAGGCCTTCCTTCAAGTGCTGGCGCGCAGGTTTGTTCGGCAAGACATCCTGCTGGTTCTCGACGGCGCGCCCAACCACCGATGCGGCGACCTCAACATTCCCCGCAACATCACGCTCCTGTATCTTCCGCCCTATTCGCCCGAGCTCAATCCGAAAGAAAACATCTGGGATGAAATCCGCGAAAAAATCTTCAAGAACTACGCGCTCAAATCCATGGATGCCGTCCGCGTCAAGCTCCAACGTGCCATCCTCTACCTCGAGCGGAATCCCAAACTCGTTCGCTCCATCACCTCGTTCCCCTATATCGTCAACTCACTCTGATGTAGAATTGGTATAAGGTGCGCGCATGGCTTGCCCGATATTTTACCGTTCACCCTAATCGCTCACCCCTCGCGCGCGCGAGGGCGCTGATGATGGTGGCTGTCGACCGGCGCCGGCGCGACGTAGGGGGTGCGCCCGACAGCACCCCACTTCAACAACTCGGTCGAGGGGTTAAGAGGAAAAGAGGGTTCCGTACGTAACTTATGTTCAGAACCGGTGGCGAATCACCGTTAGCTAAGAGCGCACGATCAGGAAGCTGGGTCAGGAACACCGCGAAGCGATTCTCGAAAGGTTACAGAACTGGATTAAGGCTTCCACTGCCAGCTTGACCGAAATACCCTTTTGATCGGCCCGGAAGTCCAGCTTCTTTCCTCCCGCATGTTTTCGCCCTTGCTGGAATTCTTGGCGTCATTCGCGAGTTTGTCGTACACGCCGCCCGTTATGAATGTGAAATAGGGGTCGTCGCGGAAAGCGCTCATTTTGGCCGCAACGTTTGGAGCCGATCCGATCCAGATGAGGTCGTTGTTATTCCGGATTTCCGGCCCGCACTACAAGTACCTCGCTGGTATCAACCCCGCTGCAATGCGCGAGTTTGTAGGTGCCGTCGGCGATTGCCGGATATCGGTTAGTAAACTTGGGCTTGATTATATTGCGAAAAGCCCAGTTTATCTTTAGAGCGCACTTGGTCGCCGAGGTATTTTTTGTACCACCGAGAAACACACCCATAACGCGGTCGCCGTCGAAGCTCCGCACCTCGCCTTGGTGGGCTACGACAAGCCGAGAACAACACGCTAGGAATGCCTTGCACAGTCGAGCGGCCACGCGCCGGTCCCACATTGCAATTTCCGTGGAGGCGGCAAGGTCGGCGTAGAGCATGGTGGCGGTGAGTTTGACGCCGCCACCGGTCAAAACGACCGTTTCGGTTGTAGGCACGACCGTGCCGTCGCGAATGTCCCACGTTTGGGATAAGGCCCCGTCTACGTCACCGCGTAGGTCGTCAAGGAGCGGCACGTTATTTGAAAATCAATCCGCCGGAATGAACGACTGCCGCGAGTGCGAGGAATATCGTCCAAGGTAGTAACGCGACACCTGTGAGAATGAAGGCGATTTTTATTGCATCGTACTTGGCGGTTAGAATCTCCGAATTCCGCCAAACCTGGCCAAGCAAATCACGCGCATGATCCTCATCGTTCCTGCTGGTGAATTCGTGAATGAAGGTCGCCTCCGTGCGCCGCGCAATTTCCCTAAAGTAGATTAGCGAATCCGAACCGCCTTTCAGCGCGGGAAAGTTGCAGTGAAAAACAAACCACAGTCCAGCCGTGATGATGAGGACGGCGGCTGCTCCCGGTAGAACCAAAAACCATGTGCGAAAATCTTCCGGGCGAACGTTGATCGCAAGGAAGCCGAGCAAGCCGCTGTGTATCGCAAAGAGAAACGACGCCTTTGCATCGACGCGCGGGAAAAAACCTAAGACAAGGTTTAACAGCTTCTCGGCATTGTCTTGCGTGCTCATGACGAGCCTAGGTCAGCGCAATGGAATAGCTGGTACTGCGGCCCCCACTGGGATCTCTGAGAAGGATGCCTTGATCAACCAGATCATTGATGTCGCGAAGGGCGGTATCCGGTGAGCATTTCTCGATACGCGCCCATTTGGCATTATTCAGCTTACCTTCCAAGCCATCCAACAACCGGTTGAGCATGTCGCGTTGGCGAGAATTGAGTTGAGCCGCCTCATGCTTCTTCCAAAACTCAGCTTTGCGGAGGACGGCCGCAAGAGTGAGTTCAGCGCCCTCGAATGCCCTACCGAGGCAGGCCAAGAACCACTCAAGCCATTCGGTGATGTCGAGGTACCCTTCTGCGTCGCTTCAAGAATGTCGTAGTAAGTTTTACGTTCGATGCGAATTTGTGACGACATGCTGTAGAAGCGTTGCGGGCTGTCTTCGGATCGAGCGAGTCCCATATCTGCGATCGCGCGCGCGATACGCCCATTGCCATCCTCGAAGGGATGAATGGTAACGAACCAAAGATGAGCTATCGCAGCCATGATAACTGGATCAACATTGACGTTGCCGTTGAACCATTCAAGGAACGATTTCATTTCGGCGTCGAGACGACCCGCAACCGGTGCTTCGTAATGGACTTTCTCCTTGCCGAAGGGACCTGAGATAACCTGCATGGAGCCCGCTTTGTTACCGCGCCACGCGCCGACCGTAATCTTGCTGATCCCGCTATGGCCTGTAGGGAATAACGCTGCGTGCCAGCCAAACAGGCGAGTATCGGTAAGAGGCAGTTTGTAGCGCTGGGTAGCGTCGAGCATCATTTCAACGATGCCATCGACGTTTCGGTCGGCAGCCGACAAGCCGGCAATATCCATTCCTAATCGGCGCGCGATCGAAGACCTGACCTGATCACGGTCAAGAATTTCACCCTCGATCTCGCTGCTCTTGAGGACTTCCTCGGTGAGCGTCTTGAGAACCGCTTCTTCCTGCAAGGGGAAGCCCAGGCCATGCATCTGGCCCGTGAGTCGCCCTTGGCGGTGCCGAACCGCGGCAAGTTCTTTGGCCAAGTCCTCTTGATTCCAATGAAAGTGTGGCCATTGGCTTAGTTCATGAATATAGGTCGTCATTCACCGCATCTCCTGCGGCGATTATAGGGTCTAATCTCCGCATTTTCAACCATTCACTGCATAATATGCGGCGAATAAGTTTTGTATTCACCGCATGCGGGCTTGATAAAGTTCCACATTTGTTCTAAGTAACCCGCCCGCGGATGGCGATCGAGCGCCTGCGGATTCTGTGGAACGCGCCAGCCCAGTCGGCACACGCCCCACCTTACATCAACCTGAAGTTGCCCCCTGAGACGATTTTGTCGTTGGCGGCAAAAAGGACAATCGGCGCTTGCGTGAAGGCGCCAAGCAATGGAGGCGCACCAATATGGCGACGCGTAGTTGGAATAAAGATCGGGCGACAAAGCGCATCGATGCGAAAATCGACGCTCTTCCCATCAAGGACATCGAGATCAAAGAGTACGTTCGCGACACCAACCTGGCCGACCTGCCGAGCACGGTGGCGTACCGCATGCACGGCGTGCATCTCTACGCGGATATTTTGAACCTCAAAGACATGCTCGCCGTGACGACGGTAGAAGGCGAGACCTGCCACAAGCGCACGCTCCGCTTCCTGAACCTGCACTATCGGGCTGTCTACCGCATCGTGGGTCGCGTAGATGCTATGTTGGTCGATTTCCATAACCAACGTTTGCACTCGGTGATCGCCAAGCCTTACGACAGAGAGGCGAAACGCGTACACCGCGCCGTAGCGACCGCGCAGTTGATTATCGATGTTCTTGCGCAGACGGGTGAAGATGCAGATCACCCTGCCGCCAAGGTGCGGGTCGGTGTCGACACCGGAAAAGCTCTGGCCGTGAATAATGGCCGGCGCGGCCATCGTGAGCCCTTGTTCCTCGGCGAACCTGCCAATCACGCCGCAAAACGCGCGGCAGGCGGAACGACGACCGGTATTTATCTCACCAATGCCGCCCGCAAAGCGATCGGGCTGGCGGAAGTGGCGATTTCGGCGGTGGACACGACCCCATTGACCAAGTCAGAAATCGAGGCCAGCCAGAAGGAAGCCAAGCTTGACGTTAACGCCGACGAAATCGTCGAGGAATGGCGGGAAGATCTCAAAAATAATCCCATCGGCGACTTCGCATTCACTGGACACACGCCGCCCTATTCGACCCTCGACATCGAAAGCTTGTCGGCGAAAAACTCCCGTCGTCAGGACGCAACGAGCATGTACGGCGACCTCGACGGCTTTACCGCCTACGTCGGTGCCAACATTGCTACCGACACCGGCGCTAAGCATGTTGTGCGCTCCCTACATGTTCTGCGCGCCGAGCTAGATGCGGTGCTGCACGAGGATTTCAAAGGCCGCAAAGTCCGGTTCATCGGCGACTGCGTGCACGGTCTTCTGGTCGAAGGCGCTGCCCAGACAACCGAAGCGGAAGAGACTATCAGCAACATGACGCTCTGCGCAGCCGCCATGCGCAGCAGTTTCGATATTGCGCTGAAGCGATTGAAAGACAAAGGCACCGATGCCTCTAGCCTCGGACTGCAAATCGGCTTCGATTACGGGCCGATGAACGTGACGCGGCTTGGGATGAAGGGAGAACTCATCCGTTGTTCGGTTAGCCGCGGCGTCCTTCAGTCCGAAACGGAACAGGGCCGCTGTCGGAACACGGAGACGGCTATTGGTCTGGTCGCCTACGATGAGGCTTCGGACGCCGTACGCGCAATTTTCGGTGACAGTCGCAAGCGCGCCAATCTCGACTACGACACTGCGGTCAACGAGATGTCGAACAAGGGCGACAAGGCCGCGCGCGCAGTGAAGGCCGCAGCCGCAAGCCTGCTCCAGCCTGCAAGCGCGGCTGCAGCGCCGTTGGCTTTTCCTAATCGCCAGACCGGGCCCGCAAAGCCGGGTGGATTCGCGTGAGCTGGTATCTAAGCGATATTGCCCGCTTCAAGAGTGAGCGTCAGGAGGTCGAGGCGCTCGCGCTCACGACGGACTGGCTGACGCTGGGCAACTTGAGTTTCGACGAACGGTTACGCCTAAAGTCGAGGCGGACATCGTTGTCGGTAGCAGAATGTTCCGGGTGTTCCTTCGCTACCCGGATATGTTTCCCCACTCGCCGCCTTCGGTCCTTCCACGGGACGATGCCACGCGATGGTCGAACCATCAGTTTGGGCCCGGCGGCGAGTTGTGCTTAGAATTCGGCCCTGATAACTGGACCTCGGAAATGACCGGCGCCCAGATGTTAGAGAGCGCCTATCGTCTCCTGTCCCAAGAAAATCCGGCGAACGGCGAGCCGGAAGTTGTAGCTTCTCGGCATCAGGTGACATTGGGGCAGCAGCTTAGGAATTTCTATTCGCGTTTGTTAGTCACGCCTGAGCTCGCGACATTGTTCGCAACTCTACCTGCGGGAACGACCGTCACCGGCAAATTACAGAGCTATTATCACGAAAGGACAACCTACATCGTAACCGAGGTGAGCAGTCCGGAGAATTTTGCGTGGAAGGACACGGGCATTCCGGAAACACTGATCGATGAGGCCTCGGAGCGAGCTGTATCAATTTTGAAAGTGGCGGAGAGCATCGAGCTGCCGCCCCTCGATAGCTTAGAAACCTTTAAGGCGGCGTGCGCCGCGATGGGTTTTGAAGTCAACAAGACTTGGTTCTCTATCGTCATAAGGGGAGCAGACATCAATTTCTATTACCTAAACGAAAAGGAAAACTCGGTCGGCCCCCGAGCAATTCTTCCGCCACAACCATTGCATCAGCGACTTGATGAGTCGCATAGGAATTTGAGTAAGAAGTCAGTGGCCATTATTGGCTGCGGCTCGCTGGGAAGCAAAATCGGTTCGATGCTGGCAAGGTCGGGTGTTACGCGATTTGCTTTGATAGACGATGATATTTTGTTTCCGGACAACTTGGTCCGGCATGATCTCGATTGGCGTGACGTCGGTTCCCACAAAGCCAATGCGCTGGCTCGGCGCTTAAACTTGGTGTCGCCGGCGACCCAAGCGAACGCCCGGCGCGTGCAATTAGGCGGCCAAGAATCCCCGACATCAGCCGAAATGCTACTGAAGCTCATCGGCGACTGTGACTTGATAGTCGATGCTACGGCCAACTCTGAGGTTCTAAATCTCACTTCGGCGTTGTCCGCCTTCTACAAGAAGCCCGTCGTTTGGGGCGAGGTTTTCGGCGGCGGTATTGGCGGCCTGGTCGCGAGAAGCCGACCGGGCTATGAACCTTCGCCACAGCATATGAGACGGGCGATAGAAAATTGGTTTGCGGAACGTGAAGCTACGCCGGTGCGCTTAGGTCGAGGTTATGGTGCCGTAGCGGAAGATGTTCCCCTCATCGCGGATGACGCGGATGTGTCGGTCATGGCGGCGCATACGGCTCGGTTCGCCATCGACCTGTTGACTGACCGAGACCCGTCGCTGTTCCCGGCTTCAGTGTACGCCATCGGCCTTGGTGCTGGATCGGTATTCGAGCAACCGTTTCACACGTTCCCTATCGAAGTAGGTCCTCCGCCAGTGACTCCGGCAACCCCCGAACTTTCCCCTGAAGAAAATACCGCCGAAATTGGTCGCTTATTGGCCTTATTCAAAGCGCGCGCTGATGAAGCTTCTGCTGCCGCAGGCAATAATTGATCGGTTAAGACGCGAGCTGCATGGCCGCGACCGGGAAATCGGCGGCGTGCTAGTGGGAGAGCATGTAAGTGAGGACATCTTTAGGGTGGTCGACCTCTCGGTGCAGATTAGCGGAGGAACCGGGGCACACTTTGTCCGGGATCCGGAGTTGGCCAAAGCGTTTCTTGAGGAGTTCTTCACGCACACCGGGCATGACTATCAGCGATTAAACTATATCGGTGAATGGCATTCGCATCCCCGCTTTGTGCCGAGAGCGAGCGGCGAGGACTGCACGACAATGCTGGAACTGATCAACGACCCCGCGGTCGGCGTCAACTTCGCCGTGTTGATCATCGCCCGGCTTCGCCTGACGGGTATCCAGCTTTCCGCAACTCTATTCCGGCAAGGGTGCCGGCCGGAACTCGTCGAAATAGCAATTGAAGGCGCAGGGACAAAGGTGTCGATCGCGCAGCGCGTTCTGCAAATATTTCGTCTTGTTACTTAGTTGTCGTGAACGTGCGAACGCCCAACTTTTTGACGATATCCCGTATTTGCGCGCAGGCTGGTTCAATTCTGGTCTGAACAGTCGATGCGTCGCCATCATCGTAAGGAATTAAAGTCAGCCCCTGCAGGTCAGACGGGAGCTTCAGATCTTTGATCCGCGGATGTATCAAGATGGCGCGGTATCTGGTCAGCTTACCCATGAACAATCCGAGTTCGAATAGAACGTTATCGCGTAAAGTGCGCTGCTTCACGCCGCGGGATTTGACGATGTCATCAGGCTCGGCAATAGCGACCGCAAAATCAAACTCGCTTACCTGTTGCTCAAGGGCCTCGAGCAAATAGCCTCCTGCAAAAAACACTCCATCGTTCCACACCCTGCTGAAAACGTCCTTCTCTAAACCAGCACGCAACGCTTCGGCCACGTGCTTGGCCTCGGACGAAGACATGACGAAAAGTTTTGGTGCCGTGTTCGGCTGAAATATCGAGTCATTTCGCTGATATAATCGACGCGAAAGCTCCTTTGCGATAGGTAGCCAGACTTCGGGAAACAGGTTACCCGCGGCCATAAAGTCGGCACTCGAAACCTTGAGCACAACAGTTGTTTCGAGAACTGGGACAGAAGCGGATCGTCGTAACGATGGCTCAATAGCGGCCATTTCGCCGACATGCTGGCCGGCCTTTCGAGTGGCAATCTGGGCCCCGTTAACGACAATCCCAACTGCCCCGGCGATTAGAAAATAAATGTCATTATCGATGCCATCCTGAGCGATAAGAACGTCGCCCTTTGCCAGCTCGACAAGTACTCCCGCTTTGGCCAACGCATCGGCGATATCGGCTCTGCCGCCGGAAAATTCCTGCCGTCGAAGCGCCGCGATCAACTGCGGATGATTGGCGCCTTCAAATCGCTCCTTCATATCCACCCCAGGCTAACCCGAGTAAAGCTTTTTGCAAAATTCTCCAGTCTAATCGGATTTTTTAGTCTGCGGCTTGGCGCGACTGAATAACTCCACTCGTCTTTGAACTGGTGCCCCTTTGAATTGACCCGTTCTAAATCCGCTAGAACCCAATCTTGTCAATCCACTTCTTGAGCAACGTGACGGGAAAGCCCTCGCCATAGCCTTCGGCGACGGTGCTTTCCTCGTGACCTAGGAGCGCCCACCGGATGTCTTGCGGACAGGCCACCGCGCGTAGCCGATCTTGCGCTCTATGGCGCAAGCTATGGACCACCTTGCGTTTATCGGCGATGCCGATGTCATTCAAAAACCGGTTGAGCCGCTTCGACGCGGGACGCGGACTGCCTTCGAACAGCGGACCTTGAATTTTCTTAGGCAGGTGCGGCAATATGTCAACGGGCAAAGGTACGCGACGCATGGATTGCTGCGTTTTGGACCCGACCACGCAATATCTGACGCCTCGCTCTTTCAACTCGCCGTCAATCTCGAACGCTTCGGCGAGCCGCATTCCTGTCGCTCCAAGAAGCCGGATTAAAAGTTGATCGTTTCTGTCGAGTTCGCCGAGGTTTCGCTTCACATTGCGGATGTCAGTATCGTCGAGCGGCAAACGCCGCTGTCCATCGTCCCGCTTGGGAACGATCTTTGAGAACGGATTGAATTTCAAACTGCCTTCGTCGATGGCGAGATTGACGGCGGCATTGAGCCATCCAATTTTCTTGCGAATGCTCGCGCTCTTGTTTCCTTTGGCGGCAAAATACTCGACCAGCTTGCGGCCATCGTCGCGCGTCGCATTCTTCAATGGCTTGTTATTCGTCAGTTGCTTGTACAATGCCCACGCGGTCCTGGCTTCGCGCTCATAAAAGCCGGTGACATTGGCGTGTTTCAGATATGTTTCCAGGACTTCGTCGCTCTCGTCGGGTTTCGGCCTCGCTTGGGCCTTCGCGTCTTCAGTAAAGCTGAACAGTGGTTCGCCAAGGGGAACCGGAAGGCCGAGCCGGCGTGCCATGTTCACGAACTGAACCGCAGGTCCGCCGTTCGGACTCGCTCGCACCAGCCTTCCTTCCGCGTCGAAAAACTTCAGTTCGGTTCCGGAGGCTAAGACGCGTTCGCCGTTGGACGCAGCCTGCATATTTTCGCTTGGCTCGAACTCGAACCGCCATGCCACCTCGAGACGGGGCTTTAGGTCCAATAGAACGGCCTTGTGATGCGTTATCAGCGGGCCGGCTATGATTTCCGCTTCTTGGCGATTAGGCGTGCCCAGGGACTTAATAACGTCCTTGCCGTCGCGCTGAAATCGGACCGACCAATTCGCGGAGCCGTTTTTGCGGAACAGGTAATCGCGGGCCATTAGGGACACCTTTTAGGGACACCTTAAGACATCTCGGAAAGGCCCGTAAAACACTAATTAATTCAATGGTTAAGGCGGCGCAAATGTCGGATGTTCTCCGTCCCGTAGGGAGCGCCACCGTTGAATTCTGGTATCGAACCGTTTGCGACTTTTTGACGGAATTGGCCCGCGCGCAAACATGATGGGACATTTAACGTATCTACTGAGCTTTGCCGTCGCCTGAGTCCGCGAGTTTCCTTTTGTTAGCCGCGCGAATCTAGCGCTGTATTTCGTCCAGGCTCTTATGTCCCGTAATCGCCATCGGCTCGTGCGGCGTTGCACCTTGTGTGGATCAGCCGCGCGGCTGCAACTTTACTCCGCGCCAGCCACGTGCCTTCCGCGGCAATGGCCGTAATACCACGCTACAAGCTTTCGCTTCAGTCGCTTTTGTTTAGGTGTGAGTTGAACGCCGGCGTATTGAGCGTGGAGCGATTTAAGCTCCTGACAGCGCTCATCGGCAAGCGAGGATGTCGGCAAGGCGGCAACCGACGTCACGGAAATAGCCAAGAGCGCAGCAAATAAAGGTCTTAGCATCGCAAAATTCCCCGACGCGTATGGTCCCGCTATGAAACGCAGCCGGCGGCGTTCGGTTCCAAGGTTCGCTAGCGTCGGATTGACGGCTTCGCCGGCCGCAAACTTTTGTTCCGATAAGGGGAGTGGCCGGCGACTTGTTGGTCAGCCGCGGGCGCGGCGGTCTTTCAGTTCAGCAATCCGGCCTTCTTGAGGCCCTCGGCAATCCGCTGCGCGTCCGCGTCGTTCCGAAATGGCAGCCGGCCTAAATGCTCGGCGAACGAATATTTCGGGTTGATGTCTTTCAGCTCCTGCCAAATGCGGCGTGCCTCGTCCAGCTCGCCGAGGTGGCCGAGCGCGGAGGCGAGGAGAGATCGGGAAAAATCCGTGCTTGGTGTGAGCAGGATGCGCTGCCGGAGCGCGGCCGCGGCGGTCTCGTACTTGCCGGCGAGCAGGTTCGCCATGCCGAGGAAATGCAGAAATTGCGAATTGGTGGCGGGATCGAGACGCATCGCGCGTTCGATCAGCGGAATTGCCTCCTCCGGCCGTCCCACGTACATGCGAATGCCGCCCTGAATGTTGTAGGCCATCGCCATATTCGGGTTGAGCGACAACGCCCGATCAATCTCGGACTGTGCCCGATCCAAATCCCTGCGGAAGGTGGCGGCGACGGCCGCAATCGCATGCGCCAGCGCTTCCTTGGGGTCCTTCTCGACGGCCAGTTCGGCGTATTCTTTCGCCCGCGTCAGCGACTTGTCCGGGTCGTCGCTCCAACGATTCTGATAATCGAACATGTAGGCGAAGCCGAGGGCCGCATAGGCTTTGGCGAAGTCCGGATCGAGTTCGATGGCGCGCAGAAAGAGCTTTTTTGACTGTTCGAACGTGTCGCGGTTCTTCGTCGGCCCAAGCAAAATCTCGCGGCCGCGAAGCGTGGCTTCGTAAGCCTCGACGTGGATGTTTTCGCCGTCGGCGCGTTGCGCCTTTTCGGCGGGGCTGAGCGTCACCTTCAGCGCGTCGACGATGCGATGGGTGACGTCGTCCTGGACTTCGAAAATATCGGTCAGGTCGCGATCGTAGCGATCGGCCCACAGGTGACCGCCGCTCGTCGCGTCGATGAGCTGCGCGGTGATGCGCACGCGCTGGCCGGCGCGGCGGATCGAGCCCTCGAGCACCGATTGCACGCCGAGCTCGCGGCCGATGGTGCGCACGTCGACCGGGCGTCCCTTGTAGATGAAGCTCGAGTTGCGGGCGATCACCGTCAGGCCGCCGATCTTCGAAAGATCGGTAATGATGTCTTCGCTGATGCCGTCGGAAAAATACTCCTGCTCCGGATCGCCCGACATGTTGGTGAACGGCAGAATGGCGATTGAGGCGGTAGCAGCCTTGGCGGCGCCACCGCCGTTGGTTGTTCGCGCCGCCGCGGCCGCGGTCGCCGGGTGCCATCGCCAGATGCGTATCGGCCGTTCGATATTTTTGACGGTGATGTCGCCGCCGTCCTGAAAGCGGACGTCGATGCGGTTGCCGATGCTTTCGTTGACGATGGAAGAGATGCAGATGCCTCCCGGCTCCGCCAGCGGCTCCAGCCGCGCGGCGACGTTGACGCCGTCGCCGTAAATATCGTCGCCCTCAATGAGGACGTCGCCGAGATTGATGCCGATGCGCAGGACGATCTTCGAGGGCGCGCCGTTTTGATCCGGCGGCACGGCCACCGAACGCTGCACCGACAGCGCGCAGTTCACGGCGTCGACCACGCTGCCAAACTCGACAATGGTGCCGTCGCCGATCAATTTCACGATCCGCCCGTTGTGGGCGGTCACGGCCGGGTCGAAAACGACCTCGCGGTGCCGCTTCAAGGCGGACAGCGTGCCGGCCTCGTCGGCCCCCATCAGGCGGGAATAGCCGACCACGTCGGCGGCCAGAATTGCCGCTAGCTTACGGTTGAGGCGCTCCTCGGCCATTGATTGCGAAAATCCCACCGCGCGTTACGCCAGGTTCCGCTATTAGGTAATGTGCGGTTTGGGGAAAATCCACGGCGGCCATGACGGGCGCCGGTATCCTGCCGTCCCGCTCGATAAAGCGGCGTGCCGGCAGCGATTCGCCGCATGCGCGCTCCGCTGCCCAAGGCGGGTGCAATCCCCCGCGCGGGTGGGTAGTGTCTCAGTTTGAATTTTTGCAGGGAAACAATGGAATTAGAGCCTCGCCGATCTCACCTGACGCTGAGTAATGTCTGCCTTCCGGATGCGATCGCAGAAATTTTATGAGGATATTTTGGCTTGCCCTGCATCGACGGCTGAAGGCAGACACACGATTTTCATCGATGTATAAGCATCGATCACTCCCATTAGATAGCCGCCACACATGAAGGAGCCCGGGCTTCCATTGGGGTCGCTACAATCGTGAAGAAGGTCATTCCCCGACCAAAATGCCGCAGCATTAGCCGATGACGCGCTTATAATTGTCAGACTTCCGGCAACAAGTAATTGATTTAGTCGCGTCATGCCCCTTCTCGCTTCTTGTACGGCCCCCGCTTGCCGGGCTTAGGCAAGCGCGCATCGATCATTTCCGCAAGGTCAGTCATTGACCAAAGATGATCGTCTAATCCCGACGCCATAGCTGGAGAAATGCCTTTCAGCGTCTTGTGCTGCTTCACGAAATTGTACCAGACCGTATAGAGCGCGACCATGTGGCAATGGTTCTCAAATTTCTTGGAGAACGCATTGGTAAGTCGCGTAAATCGGCGCATGTGCATCCTCATCGTGAGGTTGCTGCGTTCAACGTAGCTGGTTGAAATATGGGCCGGATCGGGATTGCCGATCATGATCTTAGACTTCAGGCTTCGCGCCAACGCAGACGGGCGGGCTATAACGAGTGTCTCGTTCGGTTGGGGGCGGCGCAAATTTTATCCAACTGGGCGTAGTCGATCTTGCGCCCGAAAGCGGTAAGTGAACGACCGGACCTCATCAATTTGTACCCGCGCGGTCTTTAGGCCGCGCATCACGAAGTCATGGAGGGTCGCGCAAACTTCCCCTGCGTCTACAAGCAGCTTGGCGACGGTATTGAGCGAAACGTCCGCTATCCGCGAAATTGACCGCCTCGATGAACCCTCGCAAAGCATGGGGAGGATTTGAACGCAGGTTTCGAGGGGAAGCTTGTTCATCCTATCTGTCATAACCTCTGGTTGTATTCAGCAAGCATTTTTCACTTCGAAACACCGACTGATCGTGCAGTGCAACAAACTCCCTATATATAAATACTTACCTAATGTGCAATAGTTTCACATATCCGCTTGCGAGTGCGAAGCAGTTGCACTATATTTGCAAAATAGTGGATGGTGGCGCATCCCACTCGTCCACACGCTGAGCAACTCGCGGATTTACGTCCATGCGCGTGGCGAACATCCACCTCCTCACTTCCATTTGGTCGGGCCAGGTTGGAACGCAAGCATCGATATCGAAACGCTTGTCGTCATCAAGGGAACAGCACCCCGCGCCGACCTAACAGAAGCGACTACATGGGCAGAGGCCAATCGCGCGCACTTATTGAGCAAATGGAGTGAGTACAATGAACGCGATGATTAGGTTGGTTCTGACAGTTCCGCTGCCTCGTATTTCAAAAGTGGAGGCGATCGGCGGCCTAAAAGTACGCGTCACTTGGAACGCTGGTATTCGCGCACCCAAGAGTGACGAAGTTGATCTTTCGCCGTTGATTAACTCGAGAAAGTTCTATCGCTTGCTCCGGTCAGATCCGGCGCTGTTCTATTCAGTTCATACGATTGAAGAAGGAACGATTATTGCGTGGGGCCCCGACAACGCGATCGATATGGCCGCAGATAGCGTTGAGCAACTTGCCGAAGAAAGCATGACGGCTAACGATTTTAGACATTTTTTGACATCAAATCACTTTACTCATCAAGAAGCCGGCGCACTCCTCGGTAGGAGTAGGCGACAAGTAGAAAATTATTTATCAGGCAAGGAGAAGATTCCGCGCACCGTGACAATGGCTTGCTTTGGCTTAGCGGCACGAAAAGAACAGACATCACAGCGCGCCGCTATCTATACTTCGGCCACCTCACCTAACACCAAAACGGAAACGTTGCCTACGAAGCCTTTGGTGATCAATGAGCCGTCGATCACTGCGTTGCCTATGTTAGAAGCCGTGGGCCAATGAGCGTTGTCGAGCTTCCAGAGCTTTTCGGACACACGATCTTCTGCGACGACATTCGTTTCGAAGATGGCGGCAAGATAAGCCTCATCGGCGTTTATCAGGGCAAAATGTATGTCCATGCCGATTTTCCAGTCACGCTGCCAAAATTTGGCATTCTCGTGCGCTTTCACGAAAGGCTCGGATCACGATCGGAATCTCTTGTGTTTAAGGTATTTATGCCCGGCGATCGCGATAAATCGCCGACCATCGCGGGCGAGGTGCCGATGGAGGAACTAAGAAAGCAAGTTGTCACTGCCCCGGCTGAAGAGGGCGACGAACCGAGATTTAATATCGTGCAGGCAAATTTCTTGTTATCGCCCCTCATCATCAAGGAGCCTGGAGCTATCAAAGTGCGGGCGGTATCTGGTTCAAGAATTGTAAGAATGGGCGCTATGAGCGTCTTGAGGGCCGCACCTGCTCCCAGCGCTTCTTAACAGCTTTTTTGGCATTGCCCGGCGCTCTTCAGACGAGAGGGCCCTTATTGCGCGCCTTCGCGCCAGCCTGTCCGCTGCGGGTTCGGCCCGACAAGTGAAAGTTGTTGGTTTTTTCCCCCGTCGCGATCCCCATGACATGGACCGCGTTGCCGATCACGTCGGCGGGACGCTTCTCGCCTTTGGGACACCCCGGGGCATTATCGAGCCGCTAATTTCTCGAACAGAGTTCTGGGCATCCAAAATGTAATAACCTTGGCGGCCGATCGCCGCCAACACATCATCTTCGTTTACCCCAATTCTGGGGGCCGGATGATCGGGATAAATCATGATCGATTTGAATAGCCTCCATAACCCGTTTTCGGCGGGAAGGTTATCGCCGCCGGCCCGAGGCGTAAAACCGTACGATCCGTCCCCACCTTGGAAGATGTGTATTTGCGTGCTGATTTCTCTATCCATTTGCGAGCCATGCTCGCTCGGGACTGAGAATGTCAAGGGACCAAAAATTCAAAATGACGCACTACCCCGGGGTGTATTCTGTGGATAACCGGTTGAAAACTAACGACCTAACCGTCTGCGCGGGCGCAACGGTCATAAATTGCACCGGCTAGCGTGCCAGGGCGATGATGGAAAGGCGAGCAAATGTCGACAAATGATGACAATCGGCCAGAGGCGAACACCCTTTACGTCGGCGAGCGGATTACGGTGCGCGGCGCGGTGGTTGTCGCCAATGCCGTCGTCGTCGACGGTTTGCTCGAGGGCGATATATCGGCCGGCAATTTATTGGTGACCGAAACGGGCACCATCAGAGGCAAAGTCAGCGTCGCGCAAAACGCCGATGTGTTCGGTCGCGTCTATGACCGGCTCGACGTCAAGGGTCTTCTGATATTGCGCGCAACCAGCCGTGCCGATGGCAACATCACCAGCGGTACGTTGCAGATCGAGAAAGGCGCCACCATCAACGGCGGAATTTGCTCCACCTATCATCATGCGGCCAAATCGGCTCCGCAGCCGGAGCGTCAGCGCGAACCGCAGCTCAACAATGGTGCTCAGGCGGTAAGACCGCTCGAACTGCCCAGCCTTGAAGTCATGCCGCCTGCCGATCCGCTTGCCGCAAGCGCCTGACGTCGCGCGAAGCCTGCTGCCGGTGCATCGGGCCGGCTCGGCCTTCAAAGCTTTATCAGCTCGCGCAGCTTGTAACGCATGATCTTGCCCGACCCGGTGCGCGGTATTTCGGCGATCGCCTGAACGATTTGTGGGATTTTGTAGGCTGACAGGCGCGTTCGGCAATGCGCCAGCAATTCTTCGGCTTGCAAAGGCTCTCCCGGGCGTAAAACCACGAACAGCGCGGGCACCTCGCCAAGATGCTCGTGCGCGACGCCGACGGCGGCGCAATCAAGCACCGCCGGAAATGTGTTGGCCACCTCCTCGATTTCCGCGGGCGCAATATTCTGGCCACCGCGAATGATCAGTTCCTTCAGACGGCCGGTGATGGTGATAAAGCCGTTTAAGTCGCTCTTGGCCAAATCGCCGGTGTGATACCAGCCGGCGCGCAAGGCGCTCTGCGTCTCTTCGGGCTTGTTGTGATATCCGGGCATGACGTTCGGCCCGCGAACAATCAGTTCGCCCTCGGCATTGGCGTCGACGTCATCTCCGTTCGGGTCGACGATGCGAACCGCGAGGCCGGGTAATGGTATGCCGCAGGACCCGAACACCCGGCCCCCGGTGGGCCAGTTCATTGTCACCATGGTCGAGGTTTCGGTGATGCCGTAGCCGTCGAGGAGGCTAACGCCGAACTTTTCTTCGAATTCACGGTTCAGCGTCGCCGGCATGATGGCGCCTGCCGAGACGCAGAGCCGCAGATCCGGGAGTTTCAGATGCTCGTCGCCGCGCGTCGCTTGCAGCAGGTAATGAAACATCGTCGGCACGCCGGGGAAGAAAGTGAATTCTCCGCTTTTGAGGAGCCGCACCGCCTCTGCCGTCGAAAATCTCTCCATGATGCGCGCGGTTGCGCCGGTCGCCAGCACGCCGAGCACCGATAAGTTCAGCGCGTAGGAATGAAACAGCGGCAGCGGCGACAACAGCATATCTGAAGCGGAAAGCCCCGCGATCGGCGTCCAGCACGCCGCCACAATCCACAGCATGCCATGGACGCTCAGCCGGACGCCTTTGGCGCGGCCGGTGGTCCCCGACGTGTAAAGAATGAAGGCCGTTTCGTGCAGCAAAGCCGGATCGCGGGCCTTTCCCTTCGGCTCGCTCCGCATCAACTCGGCGTAATGCAAGGTCGGTGCGGTGCTTGTGCCGCGGTCCGTCGCAATCAGGGTCGTGAGATTCGGTGCCGCGCCGCGCAGGCGCGTGAACAGATCGGCGCGCTCGGCGGTGGTGAACACCGCCTTGCAGTTGGCGTCCGCGAGGCGGTAGGCGATTTCGCTTTCGGTCGAATCGTAGCTGATGGGAACGCTGATCGCGCCGGCGCGGGCGACCGCAAAGCAGCTTTCAATCCACGGCACCGAGTTCGGCAGGCAAATCGCGACCGTGTCGTTTGGCGCAACGCCGTTATCGGCCAAATGCCCGGCAAGTCTTGCCGTTCGTGCGTTAAGTTCGCCGTAAGTGACCGATGTCTGGGCGTCGCGGTAGGCGCATTTGCCGCCGTGCGCGTCGGCCTGCCGCCGCAGCAGTTCGGGAATTGGGGCGATCAGCTCGGTGTGCAGCACTGCGCGTCCCGTCAAACCATGCTGAAGCCGCCGCTGATGCTGATCACCTGCCCGGTGATCCAGCCGGCATGCGGCGAAGCGAGCAATATCACCATCGGCGCCACATCGCCGGCAAGCCCGAGACGGCGCAGCGGGTAAAGCCTGATCAGTTTCTCCCGGTTGGCCGCCACCCATTCCGCGTCGTGCTGCGTTTCGACGAGCCCGAGCGACACGGTGTTGGCGGTGGTGCCGGAGCGGCCGAATTCGCGGGCGAGCGATTTCATCAGGGCAATGACGCCGGCGCGGGCCGCGGCGACGAGCGCAAGCCCCGACTCGCCGACGCGCGAAGAGTCGCCGACGACGCCGACGATGCGGCCGTTCTTGCCGCGCCTCGAGGTGCGGCGCGGCCGCATGACAACAATGGATCGCGCCGTAAAGGCAGACGTCGATCTGGCGGCGCCAGTCCTCGGGCTTGGAGTCGGTGAAACGCTGGCGAATGGCCGTTCCGGCATTGTTGATCAAGATATTGAGGCCGCCGAAATCTTTCGCGATCTGGTCGATCATGGCTTTGACCGCGGCGAAATCGGCGACGTCGCCGCGGTAAGCCTTGGCCTCGCCGCCCGCAGCGGCAATCTCGTCCACGATGCGCTGCTGCCGCATCGGCGGACGTTCGGTAGTTGACGGCGACGCGTGCGCCTTCGGCCGCCAGGCCGAGCGCAATTTCGCGGCCGACGCCGCTGGTCGCGCCCGTCACCAACGCGATCTTTCCGTTCAGCCCCAAATCCATGTTTGCTCTTTCATGTCTTCGCTTCGCGTTTGGCCGCCGCGATGAGCCGGAACAGGCGCTCCGGCGTCAGCGGCAGTTCGTTCACTTCGACGCCGAAGGGCGCGAGCGCGTCGGCAATCGCGTTCGCCACCGCGGCCGGCGCGCCGATGGTGCCGCCTTCGCCCATGCCGCGAAAGCCGCCGAGCGTGGTCGGCGAAGCGCTTTCGATGTGCACCACACGCATGCGCGGGATTTCGAGCGCCGTGGGAACGAGGTAATCGACGAGGCTTGCCGTGGTGCTTTGCCCCTCCTGGTCGTACATCAACTCTTCGTAGAGCGCGGCGCCGATTCCTTGGGCGACGCCGCCATGCACTTGGCCGTCGACGATCATCGGGTTGACGACCTTGCCGCAATCTTCGGCAACGGCGAAGTGGTCGGTCCGCACCTCGAAGGTCTCGGGGTCGATTTCGACCGCCGCGATGTGGGTCGCCGACGACGTGGTGCCGAACACGGGATCGTAGGTTTTGGTGGCGGCGAGCTCCGCGTGCGCCTCTGCGGGCAGCGAAGCTATTTTGTCATAAACTGCGCGGGCGACGTCGCGAAAAGTCACCGAGCGGTCGGTCCCGGCGACACTGATTGCACCATTCTCGGCGATGAGATCAGCCGGCGACGCTTCGAGCAGATACGACGCGGCATTCAGCATCTTCTCGCGCACCGTCTGCGCCGCCAAGGTGCCAGCGCCGCCCGCGAGCACCAGACTGCGGCTGGCGTAGGTGCCGGTCGAGCCGGATACGGCGGCGCTGTCGCCTTGCCTGACGCGAATGTCCTCGAAGCGCGCGCCGAGATGATCAGCGACGACTTGCGCCAGCGTCGTTTCCAAACCTTGGCCGTGCGACGCAATGCCGAACGCAGCTGAGACGATCCCGTCCTCATCGACGCGGACGATTGCGGTCTCCGTGCCGGTATTGATCGGCATGCCCGGTGCGACGGGAATCCGCGAGCCGATGCCGGTCAGTTCCGCATAACAGGCAATGCCGATACCGAGCCAGCGGCCGGCAGCGCGGCCTTGTTCTTGTCTGGCGCGCAAGTTTTCATAATCGATCGAGGCGCAGGCTGCGTCCAGGCACTCGTGAAAGCCCGATTTGTCCCAAACGATGCCGGAGGCGGCTTTGTAGGGAAATTCCGCCGTGGAGATCAGATTTTTGCGGCGGATCTCCTTGGCGTCGATCCCGACTTTTTTCGCCGCCATGTCCATCAGCCGTTCCATGACGAAGGTCGAGATCGGGCGGCCGACGCCGCGGTAAGGGCCGGTCGGGGCTTTCGAGGTCGCGACCGCGCGCACGCGCCCGCGATAATTTGCGATGCGATAAGGTCCGGGCAAGAAGCTCACGACCTGCACCGGCTCAAGCGCCGCGGTCCACGGATAGATCGAGTACGCGCCGACGTCGCCGATGACCTCGGCCCGCAGCGCCAGCACGCGGCCCTCGCTGTCGAGCGCCAATTCCGCGTCGGCGATTTCATCAAAGCCTTGGCTGCTGGCGATGAGGTCTTCGAGCCGGTCGCTGGTCCATTTCACCGCGCGCCCCAGCGCCCGCGCCGCCGCGCAGACGAAGATTTCCTCGGGATAGAGCGAGCCTTTGCCGCCAAAGCCGCCGCCCACATCGCGCGCCAACACCCGGATCTGCTCGGCGGGAACGCCCAGAGCGAGCACCAGCGCGTCGCGCACAATGCCGGGCACTTGCGTGGCCGAATGCAGCGTCAGCGCTTCCGCGTCGCGGAATCGTACTCGGCAAGGCAAGCGCGCGGCTCGATCGCGGCCGGCGCCTTGCGGTGCATGCGAAAGCGCCCGCCAACGCAGATTGCCGCGGACGCAAAGGCTTGATCGACGTCGCCGCGCTTGAACTCGCGGCTCACCAGCACATTCGTGCCCGCTTCTTCATGCAATAACGCGGCGCCGGCGCCGGCGGCGTGTTCCGGGTCGCCCACGACGGGCAGCGTCTCGTAATCAATGGCGACACGCTCGGCGGCATCTTCGGCCTGATAGCGGCTCAGCGCGACAATGCCGACGACCGGCTCTCCGACATAGCGCACCTTGTCGCGCGCCAGCGGGACAATCGGTGTCGCGTAGTAATTGGCCATGCGCGAGGTGGCGACCAGCGGCTTGACCAGGCCGCCCAAATCGTCGGCGGTGAAGACGGCGACCGCGCCCGGCGAGGCGCGCGCTGCCGCGCAATCGATGGCGCGAATGCGCGCGTGGGAATGGTCGCTGCGGCGAAAGGCGACATGCAGGACGCCGGACGACCCGGCAATCGTCGGTATAGGCGCCGCGCCCGGTCAGAAGCCGCGGATCTTCAGTGCGCTTGATCCGCGCGCCGATCAGTTTCGGCCGGGCGTGGATCGTCGGCCGCTTCACTCATAAGCGTCGGCGCCTTTGCGCAAGCTTTGCCATTGCGCTTGGTCGTGGCCGCACAGCACGGTCGCGCCCGCCGCCTCGATGCGCCGGACCTCGGCCAGCGATTTGACCAGCGAGTCCGGGTCGCGTGTGTTGCGCGGAATAATGCCGGTATCGAGCGTTGAGCGCAGACTCACGGTGTCGGACGCAAGAAGAAACGTGCCCGACTTTTCCAGCACGGCGAGCGCCCCGATCGTCCCCGGCGTGTGGCCGGGGAGGGGGATGAGCACTATCCGGCCGTCGCCGAACAGATCGCGCTCGCCCTCGATCGCATCCGGCGGCGTGGATCGTTCCCATTCACCAGCGAAGTAGCCTACCTTTTCCGCGTCCGGCGCGCGCGCCGCCGCGATCTCCTTGGCGTGGATGATGCACGTAGCGCGCTTGAAGAAGGTGCAGCAGCCGCAGTGGTCAACATGCAAGTGCGAACAGACGACCACATCGATATCGTCGCATTGCAGACCGATCTCGCCCAGCGCAGTGACAACGTTGTCGTCTGGCTTCATGACCGGCGTCATGAATTTCGTTAGCCAGCCCCAATGCGCTTGCGCATTCTCTGTCACTCCGGGATGGCAACCGGTGTCAAACAGGACGTTGCCCTGCGGGTGGCGCAGCAGGGCGCATGAGACCGGCACCTCGAACATCTCTTCGCGCGAGGCGTCGGGAACATAGATCGATTTGGGCAGCCGGATGCGGCCGCCGGAAAGAATGTGCATTTTCACCGAGACGCTCCTTGCCGCTCGCTCTTGTCCGCCGTCAGCTCCGATGCACGATGTGTTCTTTTCCGTTCCATTCCCGAGCCGCTTGATACATGCCGTGAAACGCCTGTTCCGTTGCGGCATTGATCTCGATGACTTCGAGCATGCCGGGGAGCTCGCGTCCGGTGTCGAAATAAATCACGCGGCATCCCAACGGATCGGGCGCGGTATCGCTAAATGCTTCGGCATAGCCGAGCGAGCGGTAATGCGCCGCGGTCTTTTCGAAATCGCGCGCGCCGATCGCCCAATGATGAAAGCCATGCGCGCCGCGCGCCTTCAGCGTCTCGCGAAAGACCGACGGCTCCTCGTCATGCTGCTGAATAAGCTCGATCTGGAGCTCGCCGCTATAAGCCAGCCCGAGGGAAAAATGCGCTTTGGTCGGCGTGCCGCGATAGCGGCCTTTCGGCGGCACGAACGGGCCGATCAGAAACCACGGCCCGACGTGCAAAAGTTCGCTGTAGCGCCGCATTTCGGCTTCGATATCGGCGACCGAATAGGCGATTTGAATAATGCTGTTGTCGGGCGGGCCGAAACTGAAATTGTCCATAACGATCTCCGGTAAGCGGCCATCCTGCTGAGCGCGGACCGCACTCAGTTGTCGAGAAACGCGACGCATCGGGTCCAGCCCGCGGAGGCGGCGTAAATCTTCACCGGGAAACAGGACACCTTGAATCCGAACGGCGGCAATTGCTCGAGGTTCGCGAGCTTTTCCATGTGGCAATAACCGATCTCGCGGCCGGCCTTGTGGCCCTCCCAAATGATGCTCGCATCGCCGGTTTCGGCGAAACGCTTGCGCGTGAATGAGAACGGAGCGTCCCAGCTCCAGCCGTCGATGCCGGTGACGCGCACGCCGCGCTTGGTCAGATAGAGCGTCGCTTCGCGCCCCATGCCGCAGCCTTTGTCGATGAAATTCGGCTGTCCATAGGCCGTGCCCGCCGCCGTATTCACCAGGACGATGTCGAGCGGCTTGAGTGTATAGCCGATGCGATCGAGCTCACGGCTGACGTCGTCGGCCTTGCACACATAACCGTCGGGCTTGGACCGAAAATCGAGTTTCACGCCATCGGAGAAAAACCACTCCAGCGGCAGGTCGTCCACTTTCAGCGACGGCTTGCCGCCGTCCATGGTGCTGGCGAAATGCCACGGTGCGTCGAGATGCGTGCCGTTGTGGGTGGTGATGGTAACCCGTTCCATGGCGGCGCCTTCGCCCGCCGGAAGCTGTTCCGGCTTGAGCCCGGGAAACATCGACGCAAATTCCTTGGCGCCTTCTTTGTGATCGATATAGCTGACGCTCGGCAGCATGCTCGGAGGATCGGAAGCTATTCCGGCCTTGAGCGCCACGGAAAGGTCGACAATCCGCATGAATGGTCCTCCCCTCTTGTTACGTTCACGCCTTGGTCTTTGACAGCGTACGGCACTTTACGCGATAGGCTCAACCGCCCGATCGAAAATACCGCCTAAGCTTTGGGCGGTGCTTCCGAGGCGGTCGGCGCTCGCCTATGCTTGCCGCAAACGGCGCATGCGCGCCGGCGAAGGGAGGCACTCTTGGGGTTGGTCGAAGGGAAAACCTGCATCGTGACCGGCGGCGCCGGCAGTCTCGGGTTTGCGAGTGCGCGTGCGCTCGTCGCCGAAGGCGCGAAAGTCATGCTTGTCGACCTCGACGCGGAACGGCTCGCGCAGGCCGCGCGCGAACTCGGCAGCAACCGCGCCGCGTTCGTCGCCGCCAACGTGGCCGATGCCGCGACAGACGCGCAAATACGTCGCCGAGACCGTCGCGCTGTGGGGCAAGATCGACGTGCTGTTCAGCAATGCCGGCAACGACGGCCCGTTGTCGCCGATCACCGACTATCCCGAGGACTTGTTCGATCAAATCATCGCCACGCATGTGCGCGGCTGTTTCCTCGCCTGCAAGTACACCATCCCGCACATGAACGATGGCGGCAGCATCATCGTCACGTCCAGCACCGTCGGGCTCAAAGGCGTGCCCGGCAATTGCTCGTACGTGGCCGCCAAACATGCGCTCATGGGCATCGTGCGTTGCGTCGCCAAGGAGGTCGCCCCGCGGCGGATTCGCGTGAACAGCGTCAATCCGGGTCCGGTCGACAACGCCTTCATGCGCACCGCCGAGAAGACTTTAAGTGAAGTCATCGGCCGCGACGCCGGCGAATGGTTCGACGAGCAGATTCCATTCGGCCGGCACGCCCGGCCGGAAGAGATCGCGCAGGCCGTATGCTTTCTCGCCTCCGACCGCAGCGGCTATACCACGGGCATGCCGCTGATGGTCGACGGCGGCTTACTGCGCTTGACTGCCGGCTGGAAGGAATGGCGATGAGCAAATTCGGAATCGGTCAGGCCGTCCGTCGGGTCGAGGATCAGCGTTTCACCACGGGCTCGGGGCAGTATGTCAGCGAC
This sequence comes from uncultured Alphaproteobacteria bacterium, assembly GCA_963835195.1. Lineage (GTDB taxonomy): Bacteria > Pseudomonadota > Alphaproteobacteria > Rhizobiales > Xanthobacteraceae > BOG-931. Next base: position 410,054 of record CAWIEY010000004.1, on the reverse strand, counting down.
ATCGAGCTTCCTCGGCAATGCTACGGCGTCGCCGTGCTGTCGCCGCACGCGCATGCGCTCGTCAAGCGCATTGATGTGAGCGCGGCCAAGGCGGCGCCGGGGGTCGTTTGCGTGCTCACCGGCGCCGATGCGGCCGCCGACAAAGTCGGCGGCATCCCGCCGTTCTTCATGCCTGAATCGTGGGGCGGCCCGAAGGGGTTTTCGACCACGCGCCCGCTGCTCGTTGCCGACCGCGTCCGCTGCCTGGCCGACCATGTGGCGTTCGTGGTCGCCGAAACCGAGGCGCAGGCCCGCGATGCCGCCGAGCTGGTGCGCGTCGATTACGAGCCGCTCCCGGCCGTTGTCGATCTCGAGCAAGCGGCGAAGCCGCAGGCACCGAAAATTTGGGACGACTGCCCGAACGGCAATATCGGCGTGACCATCGCCTTCGGCGATAAGGCGGCAACCGACGCGGCATTCGCCAGCGCCAAACACGTCGCCTCGGTCCGCCTCGTCAACAACCGGGTGACGGCCAATCCGATCGAGCCACGCTGTGCGCTCGGCGTATGTGATGCGGCGGATGGTCGATACACGCTCTATACCACCTCGCAGGACCCGCACAGCGTCCGCGCCGCCTTGTCGGCGCACGTCTTCGGCGTGCCGGAATCGAAAATCAGGGTGATCTCACCCGATGTCGGCGGCGGCTTCGGCATGAAGGCGAATCTTTATGTCGACGATGCGCTTGTGCTGTGGGCGGCACGACGCTGCGGCCGGCCGGTCAAATGGACGGCAACACGCAGCGAAGGGCTACTCTGTGATAATCACGCCCGCGATCAGCTCGTCTACGCCGATCTGGCGCTGGACGAAAACGGCAAGTTCCTGGCGATCAGATCGAGGGCCTATCAAGCTCTCGGCGGCTATTGGTGGGGCGCCGCGACTGCACCGTTGTTCTGGTCGCTGATGTTCGTTCCAAGCCTCTACGATGTGCAGACCATGCACGTCAGCACCAGCGCGGTGTTCACCAACACGACGCCGACTTCGGTTTATCGCGGCGCCGGGCGTCCGGAGGCGATCTATCTGATCGAGCGTCTGGTGGAGCGCGCGGCACAGCTGACGGGCATTGATCGCGTCGAGTTGCGGCGCCGCAATCTCATCTCCCCGGCGGCGCTGCCCTATACGACGCCGACGCATCACACCTACGACAGTGGTGAATTCGAGAAGCTGATGGACCGCTGTCTGACCCTTGCCGATTGGAATGGCTTTTCCGCCCGGCGCGACGAGAGCAAGCGCCGAGGTCAGCTGCGCGGACGTGCGGTCACGCCCTACATCGAACTCGGCGGCGTCATGAACGACCGGATGGAGATCAGGTTTGATCCGAGCGGAATGGTCACCATCATCGCCGGCACGCATTCACACGGGCAGGGGCATGCCACGGCATTTGCCCAACTGGTCGCCGATTGGCTCGGCGTATCGTTTGCGGCCATCAATTATATCCAGGGCGATACCGAGAAGGTGGCGTTCGGGCGCGGGACCTATGCGGCGCGAAGCTCATTGGTCGGCGGCAACGGTTTGCGCATGGCCGCCGACGCTGTGATCGCGCGCGGCAAGCAAATGGCCGGTGCGCTCATGGAGGCAGCGCCGGATGATATCGAGTTCAACGCCGGCACGTTCACGGTGGCGGGGACCGACAAGAAAATGTCGATTGCGCAGATCGCCGGCGCGTTCTTTGCCCCCGCGGGGCCGGTGACGAAGTTGGGGCTCGGCTTGGACGGCGTAGGAACCTGGTCAGGTGTTCCCGGAGGAGCGCCGAACTATCCCAACGGCTGCCAGGTTTGCGAAGTCGAGGTGGATCCCGACACCGGCGCGGTTCGCATCGATCGCTTCGTCGCCATCGACGACCTCGGCAAGGTCATCAATCCGATGATCTGTGAGGGCCAGATCCACGGCGGTGTAGCCCAAGGCATCGGTCAGGCCCTGTTCGAAGGCGTTGTCTATGACGAGCAGTCCGGTCAGCTCATGACCGGCAGTTTCCTCGATTACGGCATGCCGCGTGCCGACGATTTTCCGGAATTCGTGTCGGAACTTGTAGAAATCCCCGCCAAGACCAATCCCTTGGGCATCAAAGGCATCGGCGAAGCGGGAGCCATTGCGGCGCCGCCGACCGTCGTCAACGCGGTCCTCGATGCGCTGCGCGAGGTCGGAGTCGAGCATATCGACATGCCGCTGACGCCTTCGCGCATCTGGCAGGCGGCGAAGAAGGCGGCAAACGGCGGGCAAACGAGCTAACCGTGGGGCGCACGACGCCGGTCATCCGCGAACACGCAATTCCGACGCCGGGCTGCAAGCCCTACATCGTCGTCGAAGGTCCCGACCGAAATTTGTGGTTCTGCGAAAATGGCGCCGGAAAAGTCGGCTGTTTCGATCCGCGGGCGCGCGCTTGGCGTGAATTTCCTCTGCCGGATGCGGCCAGCGCTCCGATCGGGATCGCCGTGGGCGGCGATCGGAATCTTTGGTTCACCGAAAAGGCCGGCAACCGCATCGGGCGCATCAGCCCAGCGGGCGATATTGTGGAGTTCGCGTTGCCGAGCGCGGGCGCCGGGCCGGACGGAATTGCCCTTGGACCGGACGGCAATGTCTGGTTCTCGGAAAGCGACGGCGACAAAATCGGCCGGATCACCCCGGATGGCCGGATAACCGAGTTCGGCGCCGGGATTACGTCCTGGAAGCCGGCCGCTGTCTCTCGTTGCCCGCGGCGATGCACTCTGGTTCAGCGAATCGGGCGCCGGCCGCATTGGGCGGATTACGATGTCCGGCGAGGTCAACGAGTTTCCGCTGCCGAGCCCGGACAGCGGGCCGCGCGCCATGGCTTTGCACCCCGACGGCAGCATCTGGTTCGTCGAAACCGGCTGTAACGCCATCGGTCGCATGGCGCCGGACGGCAGCATCGTTGAATTTGCGGTACCGACGGCGGACGCTTCCGTGCGCGGCATTGCGGTGACCCCCGAGGGAGACGTTTGGTTTACTGAAAATTTCGCCAACAAGATCGGGCGAATTGACGCCAACGGCCGGCTAATCGGGGAATACGGCATTCCGACGCCGGGAAGCGGCGCACGCTGCATTGTTGCCACGGCGGATGGGCGCCTATTTTTTACGCAATATGACGCCGGCCTGATCGGCGAGATCGTCCTATAAGCGTCTATGAAACCAATATGACAGCCAACTTTCCCGGCCGGTCGGCTCTTGCGAAAAACCGGACTTCTCGTTAAATAGGCCACATCGAGTTTTCGGCCGAACGACTAGGCCACGCAGCGACGATAACCGCGCCTGACTACGATCCTTCACCAAAAATTCGAGCTAACCGGGCCGCGCTTTTTCGCGCGGTTCAAATGCTGATTCTATAAAGGAGTGTCCCGTGAGCAACGGAACAGTGAAATGGTTCAACGCGCAAAAGGGTTATGGATTTATCCAGCCCGAAGGCGGCGGCAAGGATGTGTTCGTCCACATCAGCGCCGTCGAGCGCGCCGGCCTGCGCGAGCTGCGTGAAGGCCAGCGGGTCGCGTTCGAGGTCGTGGTGGATCGCAAGACCGGCAAATCGGCCGCCGAGAATTTGAAGACCGTCTAATGCCGCAGGGCGAGACCGTTAGCGGTCTCGCCCTTTGTTTGACTGGCGCTTGTTGGACGGCTATCTGCGATAGCCCGCGGCGCTGTTGACTTCGCCACAGCGAGCCGTCGCCGGCTCGTATTTTTGTAGCTATCGCGTTCTACTCGGCGATGCTTTCCCGTCGGCTCCGACCAGCCACGCCCTCAAGGTTGTCCGGCCAGTCCCGGGATCGGTACGCCGACAAGCTGGGCGATAAGAAACAAGTTCAGCACGATCACGATGATTGCGGCCACCGTGGCCGCGACTTGGGTCAGCCGGCTGTTGGTGAAAGCTCCCATGATGTCCGGCCGGCCGGTGAAGATAATGAGCGCGACCATCGGCAGCGGCAACGCGATACTCAGCACGACCTGACTGACGACCAACGCGCTCGTGGCGTTGACTCCGAGCCCGACAATCACGACGGCCGGCACCATGGTCACGAGCCGGCGCAGCCAGATCGGAATGCGAAAGCCGGCGAAGCCCTGCATGATCATTTGGCCGGCCATCGTGCCGACGGCCGAGGCGGAAATTCCCGAGGCAATCAGCGAGATCAAGAATACCGCGGCCGCGCCGACGCCGAAGAGCGGCGTCAGCGTGTGATAAGCGGTTTCGATTTCGGCCACTTCCGGATGGCCGGCGTGGAAGGCGCTCGAGGCCATCATCACCATCGCCATATTGACCAGCCCGGCGACGGTCAGCGCGATGATCACTTCCTGGTTGGAGAAGCGCACGACCTTTCGCCGCTCGCTGTCGTCGCGCACGGGCATGCGCGCTTGAGTTAAGCCGGAGTGCAGGTAAACGGCGTGCGGCATCACGGTCGCGCCGATGATGCCGACAGCAAGCAGCAAGGCTTGCGCGTTGGCGATGCGCGGCACCACCGTATGCATCGCCGCCGACGCCCAATCGATCGGCACGATAAATATCTCGACCAAATAGCAAAGCGCGATAACGCTCACCATGCTGCCGATGATGAGTTCGATCGGGCGAAAGCCGAAATTCTGGAACATCAACAGGGCGTAGGTCGCAATCGCGGTCACCACCATTCCGGCGAACAGGGGCAGGTGAAACAGCAGCGACAGACCTATGGCGCCGCCCAGGAACTCGGCGAGATCCGTCGCCATGGCCGCTATCTCGCTGACCGCCCACATCGTCAAAACCACGGGCTTGGCAAATTGCGCCCGACACAGCTCCGCGAGATTGCTGCCGGTCACGATGCCGAGCTTCGCCGAAAGCGCCTGAAACAGCATGGCGATCACGTTGGCGAGCAGCACCACCCAAAGTAGGCCGTAACCGAATTTCGCCCCGGCTTGGATGTTGGTGGCGAAGTTGCCCGGGTCGACATAGGCGATCGAAGCAATGACCGCCGGGCCGGCAAACACCAAATAGGCCCGCCAGCCGCCGCCCTGGCCGCGCAGCACCTGCTGCGCGGTGGCGACGGCGCGGTCCGATAGCGAACCCGGGCGCCCTGCGTAATTGCTCATTTCCGCCGGCATGCAGCACGAACCTAAAAGTGTAGCTCCTGTTACACTCTATGTATGACGCTGTTTGCCGTCAAGGTTACATAATGTAGCCTTGGCTACAATTTGACACGGAGAGAAGAATATGTTCCTCCGTTGAGGGGCAGGGCGCAGCCCCGGCCGCCGCGCCGCGGCCCTTCTTAGCCATGAACGAGAAAACCCGACGTAAGCGCGGTGCTGTCTTGGAGCCGCTTCCCGCGGAAGGAACCCAAGCGCGCCGCTTCGGAAAAACGCGAACGGCGCAATCGACGGCGCTCCTGGAAGACTACGTCGAACTCATCGCCGATCTGATCACGACCGGCGGCGAGGCGAGGCCGATCGATATCGCCCGGCGGCTCGGGGTGTCGCACGCTACGGCGGTAAAGACGATTGCGCGCTTGAAACGCGCCGGCCTGGCGACGGCGCGCCCGTACCGGGGCGTGTTCCTGACCGAAAAAGGGCAGGGGCTTGCCGACCGCGTGCGTGTCCGCCATCGCCTGGTCGTGGACCTGCTTTGCGCGTTGGGCGTGCCATCGGAATCCGCCGAGGCGGACGCCGAAGGCATCGAACACTATGTGTCGGAAATCACCTTAAAAGCGTTCGCGCAGTTCTTGCGGGCACGGACTGAACGGCGTTGCCATCTTGCGGCAAGCGGCGCCCTTTAAGCCGCGTGGTCCATGAGCGCGTCGACAATGCCGTCAACGATCTCCTCGACCAGCGCCTTGTCGTCGCCCTCGCCCATGACGCGAATGACGGGTTCGGTTCCCGATGGCCGCACCACCAGCCGGCCGTGGCCGTTGAGCCGCTGCTCCGCATCTTCGATCACCGAGCGCACCCTGGAGTTTTCCAGAGGTTTGCCGCTGCGATAGCGCACGTTTTTCAGCACTTGCGGCAAGGCCGCGAAGCGGTGGCAGACCTGCGATACCGGCTTGTCCTGTTTCTTGACCACGGCCAGCAGCTGTAGCGCGGCGACGAAACCGTCGCCGGTCGTGGTGTAGTCGGACATGATGATGTGGCCGGAGGGCTCGCCGCCAACGTTGTAGCCATGCTCACGCATATGCTCGAGGACGTAACGATCGCCGACGGGCATGCGCACCAGCGCGAGTTCCAGCGATTGCAGATAGCGCTCGAGCCCCAGATTCGACATCACGGTCGCGACCACGCCAGGCTTGGCCAATAATCCGTCGGCGAACCAGCTTTCCGCGATCACGGCGAGCAGTTGATCGCCGTCCACGAGGTGACCCTCGCTCGTCGACAATGACGACCCGGTCGGCATCGCCGTCGAGCGCAATGCCGATATCGGCACGCATTTCGCGAACTTTGTGGCAAAGCGCGTCGGGCGCGGTCGAACCGCATTCGCGATTGATGTTGAAACCATCGGGCTCGACGCCGATGGAGATGACGTCGGCGCCCAGCTCCCATAAGGCTTCGGGGGCGACGCGGTAGGCCGCGCCGTTGGCGCAGTCGATGACGACGCGCAGGCCCTCAAGCGATTGGTTGCGCGGCATGGTGCGTTTGGCGAATTCGATGTAGCGATCATGAACGCCGTCAATGCGCTTCGCGCGACCGAGTTCTCGGCTCTTCGCCAGCCGCTTGGTCATGTCGCCGTCAATTAAAGCCTCGATCTGGATCTCGACCTCGTCGGACAGCTTGTAGCCGTCGGGCCCGAACAGCTTGATGCCATTGTCGTCGAACGGATTATGCGAGGCGGAGATCATCACCCCAAGGTCCGCGCGCATTGAGCGCGTGAGCATGGCGACGGCCGGCGTCGGCATCGGTCCGAGCTGCAGCACATCCATGCCGACCGAGGTGAAACCGGCGATCAGCGCCGTCTCGATCATGTACCCGGAAAGCCGCGTGTCTTTGCCGATAACCACGCGGTGTCGGTCATCGCGGGAGCGGCGGAACACGAGGCCCGTCGCCTGGCCGACCTTGAGCGCCAATTCCGGCGTGATCACACCGTTGGCGCGGCCACGAATCCCGTCGGTACCGAAATATTTGCGGACCATGTTCCCCCACCGCCAGCTCGCTAGGCGGTGATATTAACCTTTTCCGATTGATGCCTGCCTCAAAAAATATTCGGTAATGTTACTGCGCGGGTAATTGTTCGTCCACCTAGACCGCGCAAATTCGGCAAACGAAATCAATGACGCAGACGCGTTTTGTCGCGCCAGGCGTCAACTAGCGTTTGTGCTTATCCCGGGCGTGTGATGGCGGCTGAGTAATCGCCACCGGATCGGAACCGGGGAACGTCTCCTCAAGTCCGCGTTCGAGTTTTTCGTCGAGGGCCTTCTTGCGCTCTTGGTCGCGGTCGCCGCGTTTCGCGGCCTTGTCTTCGGCGTCGTCAGGTCTCGACTTGCCTTTCACGTCTTCCGTCATGTTCGTCCCGGTGTTTGGCGGCGGTCTAAGCCACGCCTTTTTTGTTAACGCCCGGCCGCTTGCCAATGTTCCGGCGGCGCTTTGTGCTATCGGAAAGAGGGCAAACACAGCCGGGACCGTCCGCCATGCAAACCATGACGTGTATCGCAGACCTCCGAGAGGTGGCGCGCCGCCGCGTTCCGCGGGCGTTTTTCGACTATGCCGACGGGGGGTCGTATGCCGAACAAACGCTCAACGCGAACCGCGCCGATCTGGAGCAGATCAGGTTGCGGCAGCGCATTCTCGTCGACGTTTCGCGGCGCAGCACGCAATCCACCATTCTCGGCGAGCCGGTTTCGCTGCCGCTGGCGCTGGCGCCGATCGGCGCTTTAGGCATGCAACATGGCGACGGCGAAATTCTTGCTTGCCGCGCCGCGCACGCCGCCGGCATCCCTTTCATCCTGTCGACCATGTCGATCTGCTCAATCGAGCAAGTCGCCGCCGCCGTCGACAAGCCGTTCTGGTTTCAGCTCTACGTGATGAAGGATCGCGGTTTTGCCCGGTCGCTGATCGAACGTGCGGCGGCAGCCAAATGCAGCGCGCTCGTGCTCACCGTCGATTTGCAAATTCTCGGCCAGCGCCATCGCGACATCAAGAACGGCATGACGGTGCCGCCGCAATGGACGATCGGCAAAATCATCGATATGGCCACCAAACCGGCCTGGTTGGCGAGTGTGGCGCGAGCACGGAGCCGAACGTTCGGCAACCTCGCCGGCTACGTTACCGGCAACAAGGAGGACGTCAGCTCGCTCTCCATCTGGATCGCCGGCCAATTCGACACGACGTTGAATTGGAAGGACGTCGAGTGGATCAGGAGTCTTTGGCCGGGCAAGATCATCCTCAAGGGCATTCTCGACCCGGAGGATGCGCGCATCGCCGCCAAGACCGGAGCCGCGGCGTTTGTGGTGTCGAACCACGGCGGCCGCCAGCTTGACGGAGCGCCGTCATCGATTTCGGCGCTGCCGCCGATCGTCGACGCGGTCGGATCGTCCATCGAGGTGCTGTTCGACGGCGGTATCCGCTCCGGCCAAGACATCATGCGCGCGCTTGCCTTGGGTGCACACGCTTGCCTCTCGGGCCGGGCTTACGTTTACGGGCTCGGTGCCGGCGGAGAGGCCGGCGTCGCGCGCGCTATCGAGATCATGCGCAACGAGTTGAGCGTCACCATGGCGCTGACCGGCTTCAACAGCATTGACGAAATCGACGGCCGCGCCATCGCCAAGTGATCGTCGAAGCGCCGGGCCGTCGACTTGCGGCGACGTTGCCCGACGTTTGCCACGAATCCAGGCGACCCTGCGCCGTGTATGAGATTCGAGTGCGGGGGATCGCGTGATGACACGGCGGCTCACTTTGGCGGCGGCGTTGTTCGGCCTGCTCGTGATCGACGTACATGGCGCGCGCGCCGACTGGGTTGGTGCTGCGGCAGGCGCGGGAACCGGCCTGGTCGTCGCCGGTCCTCTCGGTGCCGTGGCGGGGGGAGTCGTAGGCGGCGTCTTCGGCAGGCCGTTTTGGGGTCCGCCGGTCAGCCGCGGCGCGTGCTGGATTGACAACCACTTCCATCGCCATTGCCACGCGCATTGGTGACGGCACGGCGAAAGCGGCGCCTTCTTATTCGTCCTTGTAGCCTTAAGTTCGCGCGTTGCCGGTGGCGCCGAGGAGCTTCCAGCTCCGCCCTTGTCACGCTTGATGCCGGGCATGTTTTCGCTCAGTTCGACGCGCGTCATGGACGACCTCCTGGCGGTTGTGGCGGACCAGTCTGGGCGGGGCAACCCAAGCGCGCAATTGCCGTGCCATGACGCGTTTTTTTTTGCCTCACATCGGCGGATTGACGCCGTTCCGCCCGACCACGACCCCCTTGGCTTCCACGGTGTCATTGTCCAGCTTTTTCGCCGCCGCGATGAACATTTTTTGACCCGACTTGAGGTCGCTGACCGCGGCGGGGGCGAACTCCACGACCTCGACATTCGCGGGCACGGTGAATTTTTTCTCGCCGTCTTTGTATTTGAGCACCAGCTGTTTGCCGTCGGTGCTCGTGACCTCGCTGTCGATGTTGGCGTTGGTCATGGTGCTATTGGGCATCAGGTCCCACGGCCGGTGGCCTTCGCCAGTCCCGCGCATCGCCTCGGGGAAAATATGGATTTCCACGGCTTTCTGGGTGCCGTCCGGCTGCGGCATGGCGGTGATGCCGACGAACACGCCTTGCTTGACGTCGGCGAGCGATTTGCGATCGACAGCAAGCACCCTGGCGTCATCGGTCAGCTTGACTTTGATGGGATTGCCGTCGCGGCCTTTGACATTGAGCGTCTGACCGTCGGCGCTTTCGATCGTGCCGCGCACGCGTACCTTGTCCTGCGCCTGCGCCGCGGCCATTGAGCCTGCGAAATATGAGCGCAACGAAAGCCGCCGTAAGCAAAGTCCGTGGTGTTGTCGCCAACATGCTCTCCTCCTGAACTCTCCAGTCCCAGATACGCCGCGCGGCATGCTAGCCGAGGTAGTTTACAGCCGAAAAACACAACTCGGCCGCCGCAAACACGTCTTCGTTATCGACTTTAAGGCTAGCCCGGATGGCCCAGGTCGGCCGCGACCAGCGCACGCAATTCGGCGGTGATTTCCGGCTCCTTTCCGAACCAGAGCGCAAAACCGCGGCGGGCTTGGTGCAGCAGCATTCCTAGTCCATCAGCCGTGCGCAGACCGCGGCTTTTCGCGGCCGCAAGCAGCGGGGTGAGAACCGGCACGTAGACCAAGTCGGCAACGATGGCGCGCTCGGGCAGGCCGGTGATGTCGATTGCGAGACCGGGTTGTCCCTTCATGCCGAGCGTCGTGGTGTTGACCAGGAGCGCCGCGCCGGAAAGGTTGGGCGCGATTTCCTCCCAACTCATCGGCCGCACCCGCTCGCCAAAAGTCTGACGTATCGCTTCGGCGCGGGCGGCTGTGCGGTTGGCGACCACGACATGTTTTAGCCCGCGCGCCAGGAGACCGTAGATGACGGCGCGCGCCGCGCCGCCGGCGCCGAGAACGACGGCATGGCCTGCATTTTTCTCCCACTGCGGCGCGCAGGCATCGAGATTCGCCAGAAACCCTTCGACATCCGTGTTGGTGGAGCGCAAAACGCCGCCAGCAAACGATAGCGTGTTGACCGCGCCCACGGCGCGCGCCCGCTCGTCGGGCTCGGACAACGCCAACGCCGCTTCCTTGTGCGGCACGGTCACGTTGGCCCCCACATAGCCGCGCGCCGCAAGCGAGGCGACGAAAGATGCAAATTCTTCGCGCGGCACAAGTTCGCGGCGGTATTCACCGGCGATCCCGTAGTGCTTGAGCCAGTAATTGTGGATGAGCGGCGAGCGCGAATGCTCCACGGGCCAGCCGATGACGCAGGCTGCGCGCATTTTCGTGGCTACGCCTCGTCGGCCACAGGATTGCGCAGTACGCCGATGCCCGCGCACTCAATTTCGATGACGTCTCCGGGCTTCAGCCACACCGGCACTTCGGGTTTGGATTCTTTTTTGACCGGTGTGCCGGTGCTGATGATGTCGCCGGGCTTAAGCGTCATGATTTTGGTGATGTAGGCGATCAGATCGGCGAAGGAATAGACCATGTTCGCCGTCGATTTCGTCCTGCGTTATCTCGCCGTTTTTGCGCACAATCAGGTGCAACGGTTTCGTCAGGTCGACATCAGTTTCAATCCATGGCCCGATGCTGCCGCTGGCGTCGAAGTTCTTGCCCTGGGTCACGTTGAAACCGGCCGTGCCGGAGCCAATCGCGGATCGTTCCTTCGTTGCATAAGGTCAGTCCCGCGATCACCTCGAGCGCCGCCTCCTTGGCGACGTTTTTGCACTCGCGGCCGATGACCATGGCGATTTCGCCTTCATAGTCGAGCTGCTTCGGAGATTTTCGGCCGAACGAGGTTTTGGCCGTGGCCGACGAGGGAATTGGGGGCGCGGTAAAACATGCTCGGATATTTTGGATTCTCGGCGAGGTCGTAATCCTTGCCGCGATTGGCGTAATTGATGCCGACGCAGAGAATTTTTTCCGGAGCGGCCAATGGCGGCAACAGCTCGACTTCCGAGAGCGGCAGATCAGGGCGCACGCCGCCGATGACCGTCTTGGCTTCGTTCAGGGCCCCGGCGCGAAAGACGTCCAGCAGGCTTGCCGAAACGGCTCAACCGCGAGCGCAAATCAACAACGCCGTCGCCGACGACCGCGCCAAAGCTTGGCCGGCCGCGCATTTTGTAGCTTGCAAGCCGCATATCGCTTCCCCTCCGCGCGATGTGTTAGAAGTCGCCGCAGCAACCGTCAACGGCGCCCCAAACATGCCCCTCCGCGATCCGGTCTTCGACCCGCCCTTCAATGTCGTACGCGCGAGCCATGTCGAACTGGGTGTTAGCGATATCGGCCGCTCCCGCGCTTTCTACGTCGATTGCCTGGGGCTCTTGGTCAGTGACGAAACCAAGGACGCGCTCTATCTCCGCGGCATAGAGGAGCGCGGCCACCATTCGATCGTCTTGCGCCGCTCGCGCGAGGCCGACGTGCGCGCGCTCGGCTTTCGGCTCGCGAGCGAGGAGGATCTCGATCGCGCGGCGTTCTGGTTCGGCCGGCGCAACCTGCCGGCCGCCTTTCCCGATATTCCGCATCAGGGCCGCACCTTGCGGACCGCCGACCCGCTGGGCATGCCGCTCGACCTCTATGCGCAAATGGATCGGCGCCGAATGCATGCTGCAGAAATACGAGTCGCATCGGGGCGCGCGCATCCAACGCATCGACCATCTCAATTGCTTTACGCCGGACGTACAGCAAAGTTACGAGTTTTATTGTGACCTCGGTTTTCGCCTGACCGAGTACACCGAAACCGACGGCGACGACGCCAAACTTTGGGCGGTCTGGATGCACCGCAAAGGCAATGTACACGACCTCGCATTCACCAATGGCTTCGGCCCGCGGCTGCACCACATCGGGCTGTGGACGCCCGGCGTGCTCGATATCATTCACATTTGCGACGTGATGGCGTCCATGCGGCTATCTCGGCAACATGGAGCGCGGGCCGGGCCGTCACGGCATTTCCAATGCATTCTTCCTCTACGTGCGCGATCCCGACGGGCACCGGGTGGAGTTGTTCACGTCCGATTATCTGACCGTCGATCGCGATCACGCGCCGATCCGCTGGTCGCTGCGCGATCCGCGGCGACAGACCTTGTGGGGCCATCCGGCGCCCGCGTCATGGTTCAACGAAGGCTCGCCGTTTACCGGCGTGGCGCCGCGCGAGCCGGTGCTTGCTGCACAGCCGATCGTGGCGATGTAGGCTCGAAGTAGTTTATGGCCGTACGGCCGCCGCGCGGCGGGCAAGTTCGCCCTCGAGCCGGGCGATGTTGTCGAACAATCGCGCCGTCGCCAGCCGCAGAAAATAGAATCCGAATGTGGGGTTCTGGTAATACAACTGCTCGACCTGCTCATAGGTGATCGACAGCACCTTGCCGTCCTCGATGCACTCGAGCGTCGCGGTGCGCCGGTTGTCGGGCGACAGCATCGCCAGCTCGCCCACCACTTCACTTCGCTCGAGCTCGACGCCGAGCTCGACCAGTACGTAGCGCCCGGTCACCGTACAGAACATTTCGTCGGCCGGCTCGCCTTTGGCGAACAAGAGATCGCCCTTTCGATAATGCCGTTCCGCCATGAAGGGCTTGAGCCAATCCAGCGACGGCTTGCCCTGAATGGCCTCGCGCACGCGGCGGACCAGTGCCAGCATTTGGTAAAGCCGATAGGCATTGATCGGCAAAGCGAACAGTTGCAACAGAAGAGGAAGGTAGGCTTGCGCCAGCGCGAAGTACACGATCAAAAAACAATTGGCGATGATGGCGAGCGTGCGCAGCGGCACCATCGTCTTGGTCGAAGCGGTGGCAACGATAAACAGCGATGCGGTGCTATTTATCAAATCGGTCCAGTGCATGGACGCCCTCCATGCTACCTTGATGCGACAGTCAGTTCCAGTGCGTGCCGCAGTTTCGCTAAACTTCAAATTTCCGCGTTCCCTTTCGGCCTTGCGCCCCAAGGTAACACCGGTTGCGTGTTTGGCTAACGTGCCGCCCGGCTCCGATCATGCAATTTCGGCTGGCGGGGTAAACGCTGGCGGCGTAATTTGCCGGCATGCAGGCAATCAGAGGGTGAACCCGCCGATGCCCGGCGCTGTTTCCGCTCCCGCCTATTATAGCGCTTTGGTCCGCCGTTTTGCCGCGTCGCCGCTGACGCGCTATGTGATCTTGGCAGCCGGCCTTGTCGGCATGACCGCGCTCACCGTGCCGGAATTGCGCGCTTCTTTCGGCCTTTTGTTGAATGTCGGCCTTTGGCTCTGCCTTGCGTTACTTTGCGACGGACGGTGCCGTCCGCCTCAACGCCGCACGGCGCACCGGAACGGCGCTTCGACTATCTGGGTACGCCGGCGGGAATTATTGACGCTCTCGAGCATCGTTCCGGTGCCGCTGGCATTCATTTGCGGGCTGCCGCCGCAGATCCGCCTGGCTGCTGGCGTCGCTTTGGGTGCTCAAGCTCACGCAGGACTCGCCGGGTTTTGCGCAGCTCGGCCGCGTCTTCATTGTTGAGGCAAAGGCGCTTGCCAGCGTGCTCGTGCTGTTCCTCATCGTCGCTGTTTCTGGCGTCCGCCGCCATGTACGTTCTTGAGCGTCAAGGTCAGCCGCAGGTGTTCGGAACGCTTCCGGCGGCGTTGTGGTGGGCGGTAGAGACGCTGACCACGACGGGTACGGCGATGAGATACCGCACACCGCGCTTGGTCATTTGCTGGGCGCGTTGGTCATGATCTGCGGCATCGCCACTTTCGGGTTATGGACCGGCATTTTGGCCACCGGCTTTGCCGCGGAAAACCGGCGGCAGCAATTTCATCCAAACCTGGGATCTGGTCAGCAAGGTGCCGTTTCTGCAGACGCTCGATCCCTCAGCCGTCACCGAGATCACGCACATGATGCGCCGCGTTGAAATGCCGGCACAAACCGCCGTCATTCGCCGCGGCAAGGTTGGCGACTGCATGTACTTTATTGCGGAAGGCGAAGTGGAGGTCGATGTCGAACCGGCGCCCGTCCGGCTCGGCGACGGCGCCTTTTTCGGCGAGCTCGCCTTGCTCGGCGATTTGATCCGCACGGCGAATGTCTCCACCACAAAACATTCGACGCTTCTGGTTCTCGATCTGGCGGATTTTCGCACCGTTATGGCGCATCATTCCGAGCTTGCCCGCGCCATCGACGCGGAAGCCAAGCGGCGGCAGGGCGACAACCAGCGCCGGCGCGAGCTGCATGTCCATGGCGGTGGAGTGTCCTCGTGATGTTCGCTTTGCCGGTTCTGAAATGACAAACGCTGCTCAACGAAACACATGATCCGGCGCGGCAAAGCTTCGTTGCCAGCGCGAATGCAGCCGGATGCCGAATTTCCGATTCAGAACCTGCCGTTCGGCGCTTATTGCCCGGCGCCGGGGTCCACGCAGCGCATCGGCGTCGCGATCGGCGACCAAATTCTCGACGTGGCGGCGGCCGCCTCCTGTTTCGACGGTTTGGCCGCGGAGGCGGCGGCACAGCACTGCACCGGCCCGCACCTCAACTCGTTGATGTCGCTTGGCCCCAAAGCCTGGTCGGCACTGCGGCTGTCGTTGTCGCGCGCTTTGAGCGCCGATCAAAAGGACACCCGGTTGCAGCGGCATTTGACGCCGATGGCAGAGGCGGAACTGATGCTGCCGGTGGCGATCGGCGATTTTACCGATTTTTACGCCTCCGTTTTTCACGCCACCAATGCTGGGCGGGCTTTCCGGCCGGAAAACCCGCTATTGCCGAATTACAAATACGTTCCCGTTGCCTATCACGGCCGGGCTTCGTCCATCCGGGTCAGCGGCACGGCGGTGAAGCGGCCGCAGGGGCAGCGCAAGCGCGCGGACGAGGATGTTCCGACCTACGGCCCTTCGCGCAATCTCGATTTCGAGCTGGAACTCGGCTTCTACATCGGCGTGCCGACCGCGCTCGGCGAAACCGTTCCGGTCGCCGACGCCGGCGCGCATATTTTCGGTTTTTGCCTGCTCAACGATTGGTCGGCGCGCGACGTGCAGGGTTGGGAATACCAGCCGCTCGGCCCATTTCTCGGCAAGAATTTCGCCACTACCGTTTCGCCCTGGGTGGTGACCGCGGAGGCGCTGGCGCCGTTTCGGACGGCGGCTTTCGTGCGGCCCGCCGGCGATCCGCAGCCGCTGCCGCATCTTGCCGACGCGGGCGATCGGGCCCACGGCGGGCTCGACATCACGCTGGAGGCGTATTTGGCCACGGAGGCAATGCGCCGCGCCGCCACCGCGCCGGGCCGTCTGACGCAAACCTCCTTCGCCTCCATGTATTGGACCGTTGCGCAGATGGTGGCGCATCATACGAGCAACGGCTGCAACCTGGAAGTCGGCGATCTTTGCGGCTCGGGAACGATATCCGGACCCGGAAAGGGAAGCTGGGGCAGCCTGCTCGAACTGACGGCCCGGGGCCGAGAACCCATGACATTGCCGTCCGGCGAAACACGCGGATTTATCGAAGACGGCGACGAAATCATTTTCCGCGGCTTCGCCCAAAAGGACGGCTTTCGGCGTATTGGTTTCGGCGAATGCCGCGCCATCATATTGCCGGCGGGGTAATTACCTCTCCGCCCGTTCAGCTGGTCACCCGCTCGCCGCGCCCATAGACCAAGAGCATGAGGATGATCACCGCGCCATAGATCACCTGGCGGCCGGCCTCCGGCATTTCCATGATCGAGAGCACGCTGTTGAGGAGCACGATCAGGATGACGCCGATCAGCGTACCGAGATAGCGCCCGCGTCCGCCGAGGATGTTGGTGCCACCAACGACCACCGCGGCGATCGACGGAAGAAGGTAGGCATCGCCCATTCCCTGATAAGCCTTCTGCGAATAGCCGGCGAGCAGGACGCCGGCCATGCCGGCGGTCAAGCCGCAAAGGGCAAAGCAAATAACCGTCACGCCGCGCGTATTGACGCCGGCGAGATAGGCCGCCGCCTCCTTGTTGCCGATGGCGTAGATGTAGCGGCCGAGCGCCATGCGCTGGAGAATGATCACCGCCGCGGCCGAGATGGCGAGCCACACGAACAGCGCATTGGGAATGCCGAAAGTGTGGCCGGCGGCGAGCGAGCGCATCAGCCCGGTGGCGACGGTTTGCGGCGCGAACCCGCCGGTATGCGCGACCATCAACCCGCGCATCACCGCGTTGACGCCGAGCGTGAATATCATGGAGGGTACCCGCAGATAGGCGACGCCAAGCCCGTTGACGACGCCGACCGCAAGCCCGACGCAAAGCCCGATCGGGATAGCCCAGGAGCCGCCGATCGCGGTCGCCATCATCGCCGCCGCGGTCAACGTCCACGGCACCGAGAGATCGATCTGCGAGATCAGGATGACCAGCATCATCCCGGCGGCGACAATGCCGAGGAAGGCGCCGATCTGCAATTGTTGAAGCAGATAGTTTGGCGACAACAGCGGCGCGCTGCCGAAGCGTTCCCAGGTATAGGCGGTGCCGGCAATCAGGATGGCGACGATGAACAGCGCGGCGATGACGATCGGCCGATCGTCGCGCGGAAGCGTCAGCCGCGCCGGGATCGCCGTCACCTGAACAGCTCCAGCGTGTTCTTGACGCGCAGCACGCGGAACGCACCGATGCTGACCGCCGCGAGCAGAATAATCCCCTCGAACAACGGCTGCAGCAGGGGCGCGATGTCATAGATGCGAAAGAAAAACGAGATCACCCGCAGGATCAGCGCACCGAAGATCGAGCCGATCGCTCCCCCGGTGCCGCCAAGAAGCGATGTCCCGCCGATCACCACGGCCGCGATCGAGTTGAGCGTGTAGGCGCCGGCCTGCGGCAGGTCGGCGTTGCCGGACGAGGTCTGGATCGCCAAGAACAGGCCGCCGCAGGCGGCGAAGAACCCGCCGAGCGTGAACGCGGCGATCTTG
The DNA here is from genome assembly GCA_963835195.1 of uncultured Alphaproteobacteria bacterium. Lineage (GTDB taxonomy): Bacteria > Pseudomonadota > Alphaproteobacteria > Rhizobiales > Xanthobacteraceae > BOG-931. The sequence continues at coordinate 392,535 of CAWIEY010000004.1, read as the reverse complement.
GCGCGATTGACGTTGAGACCGGACATGAAGGCCGCGCCTTCCGCCGAGCCGACGGCATAAACGGCGCGGCCGGTGATCGAGCGGCGGAAAGGGACCCAGACGAGTAACGCGATTAGCGCCATGAGCAGGAACGGCGTGGGAATCCAGGCAAAGGGCGCAAACCAGGGCGCGGCGCCGTCATTGAAAATATGCACGGTCGAGGCAAAGTCGCCGAGCGAATTGGTCATCGCCCAGTTGAGATCCTCGTCAATCTTGCCGCCCGGCTGAGGGCGCAAAAACAGCGCGATGCCAATATAGATCGCGCCGGTCGCGAGCGTGGCGATGATCGGCTGGATGCGGCCATAGACGACGATCGCGCCGTTGAGCAGGCCGGCGAGCGTGCCGATCAAGAGGCAGATGATCGCGCCGAGCACCATGCCGGCTACTCCGCCCGGGAGCGTGCCGAGCGCAAGATGCATCCCGCCAAAGTCGAGCGAGAGCGGAGTTCCTGCGGCGGCACCGCTGAGCAGATAGCTCGCGAAACAATCGACCATGGTCATGAGCGCACCGACCGAGAGGTCGAGGCCGGCGGCGAGCACCGGCACGGTCTGCGCCATCGCCACCATGGCAAGCGTAAAGACCTCGTCGCCGTTCTGCACCAGAACCGCGGAGGAAAAGCCCTTCGGATGCGCGAATTGATAGAGCGCATAGATCACGCAGAACAGCCCCAGCGCGGTCAGGAAGGACACGTTTTGCCGCAAGCGAATGGCGAGATCGCTAGGCATGCGTCGTCCCGATGGGCTGAGCAGCGCCGGCGCCCGCCTCGATATTCAGCGCGCTCGCGATAATGTTGGTTTCGTTCAGCTCGTCGCCCTCCAGCTCGCGCAGGATGCGGCCGTCATACATGATGGCGACGCGATCGCAGCAGCCGATCAGCTCGTCATAATCTGTCGAGTAAAAGAGGATCGCGGCGCCCTGGTCGGCAAGTTCGCGCATCAGCCGATACAGCTCCTGCTTGGTCCCGACATCGATGCCGCGAGTCGGATCGTTGAGCAGTATGATGCGCGGTGCGGTCATCAGCCATTTGGCGATGATCACTTTCTGCTGGTTGCCGCCGGAAAGCGTGGATACCGGATCGCTCGCTGCACCCAGGCGGATTTGCAGCCGATCGATCGCAGTCTGCACTGCGCGGTTTTGCTTGGCCGTGTCGACAAAGGGCCCGGAGCAGAGACTTTGCAGCGAGGCGATGGCGAGATTGTCGGTGATCGACATCGGCAGCATCAAACCTTCGGTCTTGCGGTCTTCCGGCACGAGCGCGATCCCGATCCGCCGCCCCTTGGCCTGCGCCGGGGATCTTGGCCGCACCAGGCGGCCGCTGACGGTCATGCGGCCGCTCACTCCGCGCAACACGCCGAACAGCGCGAGCAACAGGTGCTTCTGACCTTGTCCGTCCAAACCGCCGAGGCCGACGATCTCGCCGGCGCCGACGTCGAGCGAGATGCCGTGCAGGCGGTTTTCCCAGCCGAGATTTTCGATTTTCAACGCCGGCGCCGGGCGCGGGCGTGAAGGCTTTGGCGGATATTGGGTGGCGATGTCGCGGCCGATCATCAACTGGACGATTTCGCCGGTCGAGCGCGCGCCCTTGTCGAAGGTTTCGATATGGCGGCCGTTGCGGAACACCGAGGCCCGATCGGCCAGCGCTTCGACCTCGTGCATCCGGTGCGAGATGTAGAGGATCGCGACGTTCTCGCTCTTTAACCGCGCCAGCAGCGCATAAACCTTCTCCACATCCGCGCTGGTCAGCGCCGACGTCGCTTCGTCGAGTATGAGAAGTTTTGGCTTCTGGCCGAGAGCCTTGGCGATCTCGACCATCTGCCGGCGCGACAGCGGCAGGTCGCGCACGCGCAGCAGCGGGTTGACGTCTTCGCAGCCGACTTCGGCAAGCAGCGCCTCGGCGCGCCGGCGTTGGGCGCGGGCGTCGATCATGCCGAAGCGTTTCGGCGGCGCGCTTATCGAGATGTTGTCGGCGACTGAAAGGTCCGGCAGCAACGACAATTCCTGAAAGATGCAGACAATGCCTGCCGCTACCGCCGCCGCCGGGTTGGCGAATTGCCGTATCGCGCCCTCCAGCCGCAACTCGCCGGCATCCGGCGCCACGACGCCCGCCACAATCTTGATCAAAGTCGATTTGCCGGCGCCGTTCTCGCCGAGGACGGCGTGGATCTTGCCGCGTCCGCAGGAAAAATCGACGTTGTCGAGCGCGCGCACTCCGCCATATCGTTTGGAAATGCCCGACAGCACGAGATAGTCGTCGACCGTCGCTGCTGTCATGGCCGGCCTTAATCCGCCTTGAAGCGAGCACTGCGCCGGCAGACAAAATGGCCCGGCGCAAATGCCGGGCCATCTTGCTACTGCGCTTAGCCGATCACTGCGTGTTCTTCTCGCTCTGCGCCATGATCTGCGGCGCGGTGAAGTCGACGCCGCAGGGCGTGAACTGATTGTCGGCGAAGAAACCGACATTGAGGTCGGGCCAATAATTCTCCCCCGCCTTCAGGTTCTTATAGTTGGCGACCGGAATCGGGATCGAGATCAGTTGCGGCATGACGTTGCCTTGCAGCGCCGAAATCGCCGCCTTGGTCGCGATGGCGACCAGCGCCGGCGATTGCCCATAGGACATGCCTTTGAGGCCGTCCTTCCAATGATCCGCGATCTGCTTGCGATATTCGTTCTCGCCCTCGCCCGACATCGCCACGAACGGATGATGGGCATCCTCCATGGCCTGCACCGTGCCGTCGGAGCCGCCTTGCGTGAACACGCCGTCGAAATGGCCGTGCACGGCGAGCGCGTCGGCGGTCACCTTCTGCGAGGTGCCGGTGTCCCAGTTGCCCACGACTTCGGTGATCTTGAACTTGTTGGGCGCGGCCTCCATCACTTCGCGGAAGCCGAGATGGCGATCGCGATCGACGGAATTGCCCGGCAGGCCGCGCACCTCGAGAATATCGCCGGAGGTCTTGCCCGACTGCTCGATGATCCAATGTGCCGACATGCGGCCCATTTCCTTCTGGTCCTCGTTGACCATCATCACCTTGTCGGTGTCGAGGATGTTGTCGAAGGGCACGACGACGACGTTGTTCTTGTCGGCAAGGCGGATGATGCGGTCGAAGCCGTCCGGCGCAACCGCAATGGTCACGATGGCGTCGATGCCTTGGTTGATGAAGTCCTCCATGGCGCCGAGCTGTGCGGCAACGTCGGTCCCGGTAGAGACCACCTTGAATTCCTTGATGTTCTCTTTGATGCCCGGCTGTTCCGCGAAAGCCTTGGCGGTCTTGACCATCTGAATGCGCCATGTATTACCGACGAAGCCGTTGACCAGTGCGATCTTGTATGGCCCCGGCTTCTTCGGCCATTGGAAGAATTTGGTCTGGCTCGACCACGGTTTGAAGCACGTGGGATTGGCCCCGGGTCCGGAAACGATTTTCGGACCCGCCCAGACCGAGACTGACGATAGGAGCAGGCTTGCAAGCGCCACGCCCGTCGCGCGACCAAAATATTTCATGCCAAGTCCTCCCTGTTGTTGCGTCCGCGCGATGACGGACCGCATCATGGCGCAGGTCTTTGCCTGCTTGTTTTCGATACTATGAGACGATTATGCGGCTCCCTGCGTTTCGTCCGCTCGGCGGCGGCCCACATCATGGCACAGGTATTTGCTCGCTGGTTTTGAGACTATGACATTATTGCCGGGCTGCTTTCAACTGACATTCCCGGTGTTGCTCATTCGGCCGGCACCCATTTTTGCAGTCGTTTGCCGGTGTCGACCTCACCGGTATAGAGGTTGCCGCGCGAGTTGAACTTGGCGACGTGAACCCAGTGAAACTCCCCGGCGCCGCGCCCCGGGTGTCCGTACGTGCCGACGACGGCGCCGTCCTTGCGGCGCACCGTCTCGATCACGTTGTTGGTGCCGTCGATGAGAATGAAATAATTCTGCCGCTTGTCGAGCGGCGAGAACGCAAGACCCCATGCCGAACCCGGTCCTTGCGTCTTGGGATCGAAGACGAACTGACGGACGAAGCTGCCGTCTTTGCCGAAAACCTGCACACGATTGTTGGTGCGGTCGCAGACGTAAACGAAGCCATTTTTGCCGAGCGCGATGCAATGCACCGGGTTGGCGAATTGCGGTGCATTCGGGTCGTAGGCCGGAAGCTTGTCGTCGGTCGGCGCCTTGCCGTAGGCGCCCCACACGCGCTTGATCGCGCCGGTGTCGCCGTCGAGCACCGCGACACGGTGGTTGCCATAGCCGTCGGCGGCATAAATTTCGTTGGCCGCCTTATCGTATTCGAGCGCCGCAACTTGGCCGAACTGGCTCAAATCCGTGCTCGACGTCAGCGGGCCGCTTTTGCCGATTTCCGCAACGAACTTGCCGTCGGTGGTGAACTTCAGCACCATCATGTCGGTCTTGCCGTTGCCGGACAGCCAAACGTAGCCTTTGTTGTCGACGAGAATGGCGTGCTCGTTGGCCGGCCAGTCGTAGCCGAGGTTGTCGCCCGGGCCGCCCCACGCCTTGACCACATCTCCCGCCTGATTGAAGACGAGAACCGAAGGCGCCGGCACGCAGCATTTCGAGCGCGGCGGATTAAGCGTCGCGCCCTTCTCGTCGTCGGTCAGCGAGCGCGGCCGCTGCAACACCCAGATATTGTCGGCAGCGTCTACCGAGATGCCGCCGACCTGGCCGAGAATCCAATTGTTCGGCAGCGGTTTCGGCCAGAACGGATCGACCCGGAACGCCGGGCCTTGCGCGCAGGCGACGGCGGTGCTCACCCACAAAACGGCGCATGCTGCGAGTATCCGGATGCTCAAGCGCGTGGCGTTCATCTTAATCTCCGCTCAATGGATTTCAGCTTCGGCGAACACCGTCATGTCGTGAGCTGTGATCAGCCTCACCGCTGCGACGCCGGCATCATCTGCGCCGGTACCTCGTGCGGGTCGTAGCGCCGCGGCGCATTCGCCATCATCACCCGGTAAAGCGGCCACACCAGTCCCAAGCCGGCACAGAGCGTCCAAATCATGCTCCACGAGCGGGTTATGAACAGAAGTACGGCCGGCGTCACCAGGAAGAACAACCCGGCGACGACAATGACGGCCTCGCCGAACCGGTAACGTGTTGCGCTGAAGCCGGCCGTAAAGGTGATCTGCGCATCCTTTAGCGCGGTGAGCCGGGCGTGCAGGTCGAGCGCGAAGGCGCGGTAAAGCCTGTCATGCTCATCGTCCTGCAAGCCGCGGTCGTTGTTGCTTGTGATCAACAGCGTCGAGCCGTCGGGAAAATTCAGCCGGCACGATGCGATTGTGTTCTCTCCGATAGTGCCGGTCTGCAGATGAATGCCGGCGATGTCGCCTAACTGTGCTTCGCGCTTCTTATCGCCCTCGTTCCAGAAAATTTGATCATCGGTCAGCATCGCGCCATGATCGGCGCTAAACCAGCCCCGCGTTCCCGAGCGCAGGTGGAGATCGTAACTCCTCGGATCGGCGCTCGATGCCGGCGTTTGCAACATGTCACGTCCGGCCGGCCGTTAGTTGGTGCACATGGCCGGCTTGCCCGCCCAATCGCTGCGGTCAGAGCCGAATTGCCGCAAACGCGAACGGTGGCCGAACGTGCGCAGGTCGTCGCGGCCGAAGCCGGCGGACGCTGCGCAAGTCTTGCGGTGATTTTTTTCTTTCCGATCCCATACGTAAGCGCCTTCCAATGTTTGTGTGGCGACCGCCAAATTTGCCTTTTATTATGGCTCGGGGCAAAGCCCGAGGCCGCGCGACCCTATCAGCGCTGGAGGTCAATCATGAAAATGTTGCTTTGGCTTGCCGCATTGTCCGGTGTTGCGATTGGTGCCGGCTCGGCGCAGGCCGCGGTCAAGTTTGACACTATAAACTACAAACAAGGCGACGCCGCGCTTGAAGGCTGGCTTGTCTACGATGATGCCGGCTCCGGTAAGCGCCCCGGCGTCCTCGTTTTTCCGGCGTGGTGGGGCCCATCGGCGCAGGACAAGGATGTAGCTGAGCGCCTTGCCAAGATGGGCTATGTCGTCTTCGTGGCCGACATGTACGGCAAGGGCGTCCGCCCCGACACCATTCCCGCCGCTGCAGCGGAATCCGGCAAATACTATAAGGATCGTCCGCTGGTGCTCGCTCGCGCCCAGGCCGGCTTCGACCAGTTGCAGCGATCCTCAATAGTGGACGGTTCCAAGATTGCGGCGATCGGTTACTGCTTCGGCGGCATGCCGGCGCTCGATCTCGCGCGCAGCGGTGCGCCGCTGGTCGACGTCGTGACTTTCCACGGCTCGCTCGGCACGCCTAATCCCGAGAGCGACAAGAATATCAAGGGCCATGTGCTGGCGCTGCACGGTTCCGCCGATCCCTTCGTCAATGCGGAAGCGGTGGCGAAATTCGAGAAAGAATTGACCGACGCCGGCGTTGATTGGCAGGTCGTGCTCTATGGCGGAGCGATGCACGCCTTCACCGACCACGTGCACATCCAGGTTCCCGACCACGGCCTCAAATACGATGCCGAAGCCGACAAGCGTTCGTGGCAGGCGATGACCGATCTGCTCAAGAGCACGCTCTAGGCTTTTTCTTTCGGCTTCTCTTGCAAAAACACTGGGCGGCCGGATTTACCGGCCGCCGCAAAGTTATTCGCCGGCGATGTATTGCGCTCAGCCGAAAATCCGCTCCGGCAGCAGCGCCGAGACGACGTAATTCGGCACGTCGACCACGTTCGAAACGCGAAGATCGACGGCGACGCTGCAGATAATGTAAGCCTGCTCGCGGGAAAAGCCGCGCTCTTGCAGCAGCGCCATCATGCTCAGCGTCGCGTTGCGGGCGGCGAGCGTGAGGTTTTCGCTTTCGATTTCCCCTTTGGCGTTGATCGGCATGCCCATGACGCCGAGAAAATTCTCCGGCGCGGCAAACTTCGGATCGGCGAAATAACCCGGATGCGAAAAAACCGGGCCAGCGAAGGTCCGCTTATGCGCCAGCCCTTTATGAATCTTGAAGCGCACGGCAACGGTCGCTCCCATCTCGACGGCGGTGACACAAACCTCGCCGTCGCCTTGCGCGAAGTGCGCGTCGCCCGTGGAAAACAGCGCTCCCTTGGCGAAGACCGGCAGCAGAAGCTTGGCGCCTTTGGTCAGTTGCTTGACGTCAAAATTGCCGCCGTTCTCGCGCGGCGGCAGCGTGCGCAAGCCTTCGAGGCCGCAGCGCCCGCCCGGCACGGCGCCGGCTTCGCTCGGCGGCAGCACGAAGCCGCCGGCGTCAAGCGCCCGCTGCTCGCGTGCGGTCCATTCTTTCAGCTTCTGCGCCGATGGCGCGGTCGCCGAAATGCCCATGAACGGTGCGCCGGGGATGCGCACGCCGGGAATTTCAGGAGCCGTCGCCCAGCCGTCGCGGATCGTCCAGTGCACCAGAAACGGCGTGGTCATCACGTCGCGGAGAAAGCCCAGTCCGGGAACGATGGCGCTGAACGCGGTCGGTTGCGGTACGATATCGAGGAATTCCACCTCGATCGCATCACCGGGTTCAGCGCCTTTGACGAAAACCGGGCCGGTCAAGGGATGCACCAGATTGGCGTCGAGGCCGGCGAGATCTGCGACCGTCGTTGCCGGCTTGATCTGGCCGTCGAGCGCGTCGCGCGTCTCCAGCACGACCTCTTCGCCCTCAGCCGCTTCGAGAACCGGCGCGATGTCGGGATGATATCGGTTGTGACCAGAGTGCGGTTCGGCGGCGAGGCGTTTGCCGCGGTCGATACGGATCGCGTGTTTATGCGCGGTGCTCATGCCATCACCGTCAGATTGCCGAATTTTTTGAGATTTTCCATTTGTTTCTCGTTACGCGGCGGAAGTTTGAAGAGGCGCGCGGCGTTGCCGCCCAAAATGTTGTGCTTTGCCTTCTCCGACAGGAAGGGCAGGTCCCAGATGGTCGAGGGCAGGTCGAAATCCCAATGCGGATAATCGGAGGAGTAGAGGAGTTGCGTCTGCGCGTTGATCATGCGGAACGTCGTCTCCATGGCCCCGTAATCCTGGATCTCCATCGGCTGCGATGAATAGTACATGTCGCGCATGTAATCCGACGGCTTCTTTTTCAGGAGCGGACACTCCGACGGCCGCAGCATGTATTCGTGGTCAAGCCGCTGCATCAGGAACGGTATCCAAGCGAGACCTGATTTCATCCAGATCACCGGCAGCTTGGGGAAGCGCTCGCCGATACCGTTGACCACCCAATTGGTGCAGTTGACGATGTTGTACCAGGTGAAGCCGAGCGCATGGATGGAGATGAAGCGGTTGCAGCTTTTGAAGCTGCCGTCGCTCCAGTTCACTCCCGAATGGAAGGCGATGGCGAGCCCGCGTTCCTCTACGGCGCGATAGACTTTCATGTAAGCGTTGTCGTGCACGCCCATGCCCGAACGCACGGTCGTGACCATGAAGCCGCCGACATTTTTTCGGTCGCCAAAGGTTTCGACGTGCCGCAAGGCGGCGTCCGGATCGGAAAACGGCAGGCACAGCAGCGAAAAGAAGCGGCCGTCGCCTTCCGGCAGCACCTTCTCGGTCACCCAGCGGCTATAGGCCCAGCACAATTCGACTTCCATTTCGGTCTGCGGATGCAGCCCGATATTGAGCATGCCGGTCGGGAACAGACAGGAATAATCGACACCCATCGCATCCATCCAGCGATGACCGAGCTGGATGTCGCGCAATCGGCCGTCTTCGGTCTTCTCGCTCGATCGCAGCGGATAGCGCGTCACCCGGCCGCCCATGTCCTGGTAGCCGGTCGGCATCGGCACGATTCCCGGCCGCTGCTTGGTGCTCCGCCCGGCCGTGACGAGCTGGCGCAGTACGTCGTTTTCCACGTAGGGCAGGAATTCGTCGTAGTGCTCGTTCTCGTAATGATGCGCGTCGACGTCGACAATGAGCATGTCGTCGAATTTGCGCTGGTGCGCCTGCTTGCGTGCGTGCGCGAGCAGCCGCGACGTGTTCAACTCCTCGACGCTGACGCGGCGGCCGCGTTCGGCGATCAGATCCATTTCGTCGTTCCGTTTGCGTCAGCAGACCCCCACTCCAACTCTCCCCCTTCCAGGGGGAGAGAAACGCAAGTGGCTTGCTTCTTCCTCCCCCTGAAAGGGGGAGGATCGAGGTGGGGGTCACGGGGCCATGTATATCTTAACGTGCCCGCCCGTGCGGAAGCAGGGACCGAGAGCTGGAGTCCCGCTTGCGCGGCAATGAGCGAAAACAGCTTCGTTGGTCTCATCGTCCCGTAAATCCCTGCCACATGCCGAGCTCGAACGCGCTGAGATCGGCGGCGCGCAAGAGCGCGCTGATTGTGATCATAACGTCAGTCGCGGAAACCGTATTTTTCGCAACCGGCGCGAAATCTTCGCCCGCTTGCCGCTGCGCAGCGTAGCTGCGGCAGGCGGCGGCTCATCAGCGCCTGCAGGGCATCGGCGGAAACGACATCGAGCCGGCCGGCGGCGATGCCGCGCTCGATGCTTGCGGCCAAGCGTTTTGCTTCGGCGGAAGCGCCGTTGACCGCTTTGACGGGCCGCTTTGTCGGCAACTCGATGGTCCCGCCGCGGCCTGCGGCGTTGGTCGCGCGCCGCATGGCGCTTCTTGCGACGCGCTTAGGCGAGGACATAAACGTCGTCTCCCTTTTGCACGACCTTGTACTTTTTCAGTTTCAGTCGGCGATCGGCGACGCATTCTCCGGTCTTCATATCGTATTCCATCCCGTGCCAGGGGCAGACGAAGTGCATTTCGCTCTCGGAGAAGTAGAGGCCCATCGAGGTCTTGTCCGGGCGCAGGCGTTCCTCGACTTTGGCGATGGTCAGGCCTTCGCAGGCGGGGCCGCCCTGATGCAGACAGAAATTCGAGTAGGCGTAAAACTCGCCGTCATAACGAAACACGCCGATCTCATTGTCGCCGACGAAAACAATGCGGCGCTCGCCGTTGTTGAAATCAGCGATATTGGCGACGAATTTTTCCGGCATTACGCCCAGACTCTTTCTTACTTTCCGCTCGTCCCCGCGAAAGCGGGGACCCAGGGGCAGCATAACATCTGGATTCCCGCTTGCGCGGGAATGAGCGGACTTTAGCACGTGCTGTAGCTGGGGGCGACCTACGCGATCTTGTTGGTGAATGCTCCGATGCCTTCGATCCAGATTTTGATCACGTCGCCTGATTTGAGGAATTCGCCGGATTCGGCGCCGGTGCCGGCCGGCGTGCCGGTGAGAATCAAATCGCCGGGATGCAGCGTCATGTTGATCGAGAGGTGGGCGATTTGCTCGGCCAATGTGAACAGCATCTTGCTGGTGTTGGAATCCTGCCTGAGCGCGCCGTTGACCCAAAGTTTCATGCCGAGCTGCTGCGGGTCGGAAATATCGCTTGCCGGCGTGATCCACGGTCCGAGCGGGCAGGAGCCATCAAAGCTCTTGTGCTTGATCCAGTCCATTTTGAAGAACGAGGTCGCGTCGACGCCGGGCCGCCGGCCGCGGTCGCGGGCGGAGAGGTCGTTCGCAGCCGTATAACCGGCGACATAATTCAAAGCCTTCTCCACGGGCACGTTCTTGGCCGGCCGGCCGATCACAGCCGCCAGTTCGATTTCCCAGTCGAGCTGTTTGGCATAATCGCCGACGTTGATGGCGGCGCCGGGATCGGCGAGCGTGCGCGCCGCCTTGATAAAGAAATAGGGGTTTTGTCCCAGACTGTGCGGATCGGCGGGCTCGGGCTGGCCCGCTTTGCGCGCCATGGCGGCGGCGTGATCGGCGTAGTTGGCGCCGGCGCAGAAAATCGTCGGCGGGGAGGGAAGCGGCGCTAGTAATTTGGTCTTGGCCAGCGGCTGGCGCTTGGCGCGGCTTTTTGCGGCGCTGGCGGCTGCTTTCCTCAGCGCGCCTTCGGCCCTTTTCCAGTCGTTGAGAATTTCGGCGACGGTGCCGTAAGCGGCGTTGCCGGTGAGCTTTGCGGCGTCGAAAACCTCGTCGCCGATGACCAGGCCCGCCCGTGGCCCTTCGCTCGTTCGATAAGTCGCGAGCTTGTAAGCGGCCCGCTTGTTGCCAGCCATGGGTGTCTACTCCCTCATCAATGCCGGGCGACCAAACCGCTATCTCGCGCCCTTGGCAAGCCCATGCTGAGCTTCGCGCGGTCAAGCGCTTGAGTTGCGGTGATGGCGGTGATTTCATTCACTTCAACGCTGGAAAATGCGGCCATCGGAGGAGCGCCATGATCAAAGCAAGACGCATCGGGCACGCGACATTCGCGACGCCCGATCTGCAACCGATGATCGATTATTACACCGAGATCGTCGGCCTCGTGCTGGCGCAACGCGACAAGGATCGCGCCTTTCTCGCCACCAAGGTCGGCCAGCTCGCGGTCGAGCTTAATAGAGCCGGCGACGAGCGCTGCTCCACGTTGTCGTTCGAAGTGTCGCCCGATTGCGACTTCGCCGCGGCCGCACGCGAACTGGAAAAGGACGGCATTCGCAGTGAGCTTCGCAACGATTCGATCCCTGGCCTGGGCGTTGTTCTGACTTTCCGGGACAACAAAGGCACCGGCATTGCGCTTTTCAAGGAATGGAGCTCTCTCGGCGCTCCGCTTGCGCATCACGGCGTCGGCCCGCTCAAGCTCGGGCATATCGCCTGGGTGGTCGACGATCCGCAGAAGACCGCCGATTTCTACCGGCGCGTGCTCGGCTTTAAAGTCTCCGACTGGATCGACGACTGGTTCGTGTTCATGCGCTGCAACGCCGACCATCACACCGTGAATTTCGTCCGCGGCGACGCCAACACCATGCACCACATAGCGTTCGAGCTGAAGGATTTCATCCACATGCAAAACGCCTGTGATCTGTTCGGTGCGCGCAATATCCCGATCCTGTGGGGACCGGTGCGGCACGGGCCGGGACACAACATCGCCACCTATCATCGCAATCCGGATGGTCAGATGATCGAGTTGTTCTGCGAACTCGATCGCATGCTCGATGAAGAGCTCGGCTATTTCGAGCCGCGGCCCTGGCATCGCGACCAGCCGCAGCGGCCAAAGATCTGGCAGGCTGGCCCCACGTCGAATATCTGGGGGCCGCCGCCGCTGCCGGAATTTCACAGCGAGGGCGACGGCACGCCGGTCATCGGTGCGCGCGCGACGGTTTCAGGATGAGCCGGGTAGGTGAGCTTAAGGGCTAAATCCGCCGCAGCGCCTTGAGCACGCGCTCCGGCGTGAACGGCATTTCAACAAGCGGAATGGCATCAAGCGGGCGCAGTGCGTCGTTGAGCGCGTTCATCACCGAACCCGGCGCGCCGGCGGTGCCGGCTTCGCCGGCACCCTTGGCGCCCAACTCCGAATCGGCGGTCGGCGTCACCACATGGCCGACCTCGATGTCGGGCATTTCGTTCGCCATGGGGACCAAATAGTCCATCAGGTTGCCGTTGAGCAGCTGGCCGGCGTCGTCGTAAAGGCAATGCTCGTAAAGGGCGGCGCCGATCCCTTGCACGATGCCGCCGCGAATCTGCTCATCGACGAGTTGCGGATTGATCACCGTGCCGCAGTCTTCGACGCACCAATGCTTGAGCAGGTGGATCAGCCCGGTTTTTGTGTCCACTTCCAGATAAGACGCCTGCACGCCGTTGGTGAAGGCGAACGGCCAGGCGCGCGGCACGTAATGGCGGGTGACCATGAACTCGGCCTGAAACCCCGGCGGCAGCGTGTCGGGACGAAAATAGACGACGCGCGCCACCTCTTCGAGCGGCATCCGCTCGCGTCCGCTGTCGGCGTCGACGATCAATTCCGGCGCAGATGTCGAGCGCTTTCGGGTCGGCCTGTAAAATGGACGCCGCCGCCGCCAGCACGTTGGCGCGCAGCGCCTTGCCGGCCTGCCAGGCGGCTTCGCCGCCGATGCCGGCGGCGCGCGAGGCCCAGGTGCCGCCGCCATATGGCGTATGGTCGGTGTCCCCGGTGACGACGCGCACGCGCTCGATCGGTACGCCGAATGACGTCGCCACGCATTGCGCCAGCACCGATTCCGCGCCCTGGCCCTGTTCGGTCGCGCCGGAATGCACGAACACCGCTCCGGTCGCGTCGAGCCGCAACGTGGCACCGTCCTGTGACGAGATGCGCGCCCCGCCAATGCCGTAGAAGGCGGCGGACGGGTTGGTGACTTCGATGAAAGACGCGAAGCCGATCCCGCGATAGATGCCGCGTTCCCGCAACTCGGCCTGTTCGGCGCGCAGCTTCGGGTAATCCATCGTCGCCAGGATCTTATCGAGCGAAGCGTGATGCGAGAGCCGCTCGAATTTCAGCCCGGCTGCGTTGGTCAAAGGATAGGCATCGTCGGCAATCAAATTCCGCCGCCGCAGCTCGACGGAGTCCATGCCGATCTTCGCCGCCGCCAACTCGACCAGGCCTTCGGTAACGGCGGTAGCGATCGGATGGCCTACCGCGCGGTATTGGCACATGACGTTCTTGTTCTGAAAGACGACGCGCGCGAGGGCGTGGTAGTTCGGGCAGGTATAAGGTCCGCCGACCAGATTGACGATCTGGTTTGCTTCGATGCCGCTGGTGCGCGGATAGACCGAATACGGCCCGATGCCGGTCAAATCGTCAATCGCAAAGGCGGTGATGGTGCCGTCCTTTTTCACGCCGATCTTCGCGCGGACGCGATGATCGCGAGCGTGGATGTCGGTAATGAAACTCTCCAAGCGGTCGGCGACGAATTTGACCGGCCGCTTGAGCAGCTTCGAGAGCGCGACCGTTGCCATCTCGTCGGCATAGATGTGCACCTTGATGCCGAACGAGCCGCCCACGTCTTTCGTCAGCACGCGCACCTGATGCGATTCAAGATTGAGGTGCCTGGCGAAAAGGTCCTGCGTCATGTGCGGCGCCTGGGTGCCTTGGTACACGGTCAGGCGTTGCTCGCCGGCATTCCAGTCGGCGACAATGGCGCGCGGCTCGTTGGTGACGCCGGTATGGCGGCCGAACACGAAGGTCGTCTCCACGACCGCGTCGCTGTCGGCAAATCCCTTGTCGGGATCTCCGGCGACGAGCGTGCGCTCGAAAGTCAGGTTGTCGCCGAGCTCCGGGTGGATGACGGGCGTCGCGCGATCAAGCGCGGTTTCCGCGTCGGTAACCGCCGGCAGCGGCTCATAGTCGACGTCGATCAGCGCGCAGGCGTCTTCGGCCTCGGCGCGGCTCTTGGCGACGACCGCGCATACCGCTTCGCCCTGCCAGCAGGCGCGATCGACGGCAATGGCATATTGGGGCGCCGATTTGATGCCCTTCAAATGCGTCAGCACGCCGACCCAGGGGGTGACCACTTTGGCAAGCTCGGCGCCGGTTATGACGGCGACCACGCCCGGGGCCGATTTCGCGCGGCTCGCTTCGATGTTTTTGATGCGCGCATGTGCGTGCGGAGAGCGCAGGTACGCGACATGTACCATGCGCGGCAGCACGACATCGCTGACGTACTGGCCGCGCCCTTGGGTAAGCCGCGCGAGATTAGGCCGCGGCACCGATCGGCCGATATAGGAATTCGGCCGGTCGAGAGCGGAGAGGCCGGACACGACATCTTCGGCAATTTTCATTTTGCCGCTGCCCGGGTCTGCGCGACCTGCTCGATCGCATCGACGATCGCCTGATAGCCGGTACAGCGGCAGTAATTGCCGGAAATATGCTCGCGGATCACGGAGCGGCTTGGCACTGTTCCGCGCGCCAAAAGTTCATGCGCCCCGATGAGCATGCCGGGGGTGCAAAAGCCGCACTGCAACGCGTTGCGGCGCAAAAACGCGTCCTGCAGATCGGCGATGGCGCCGGAATCAGCGAGACCCTCAATGGTTTCGATCTCGCCGCCGTCGCATTGCACGGCGAGAAGAAGACAACCGCGCACGGCTTCGCCGTCAAGCCGGACCGTACACGCGCCGCAAACGCCGTGTTCGCAGCCGACATGAGTACCGGTCAGCGAAAGATCGTCGCGCAGGAAGTCGACCAGCGTTTTACGCGCCTCGACGCGCGCGGAAACAGCTTCGCCGTTGACGCGCATGCTGATATCGAGGTGGCGCGCGCTCATGGGTATCCCGGCGGCCGCTGTTTGAGCAGTTTGATAGCATTGGGCGCGCACGGTGTCATGCGCGAACAGTTGCCCTGCAGACGCGCCGCGGATTTGCTAAAAGCGGTCATCCGCGGGCAGCCGGGATGCTGCCAAAATGAGGAATCCAGTGCCCAATAGTTTGCAAGGTCTCATCGAAGAATTGGCAATTGCCAACCGCATTCTCGGCCATGAAAACGTTATCGATGCGTTCGGTCATGTCAGCGTGCGCCATCCGGACGATCCCGGACGGTATTTGCTGTCGCGTTCGCGGTCGCCGCTCCTGGTCGAGGCGGGCGACATTCTCGAATTCACGCTCGACTCCGAGCCGGTCAAGCCGCCGGACGTGCGGCTTTATTCCGAACGCGTCATTCACGGCGAAATCTATCAAGGCGCGCAGCGATGTCATGGCGGTATGCCATCATCACGCGCCGGCGGTGATGCCGTTCTGCATCGCCGGTAAGCCGATCGTACCGGTATTTCATATCGGCGGCGCCATCGGCGAAGACGTGCCGTTCTGGGATCAGCACGACGAGTTCGGCGACACCAACCTCCTGGTGGTCAAGCCGGAGGAGGGCCGTTCGCTCGCCCGTGCGCTCGGCGGCAATTCGGTGGTGCTGATGAAGCGCCACGGCGCCACCGTTGTCGGCGCAAGTTTGCGCGAGCTTGTTTCCCGCTCGATCTATCTGTGCTGGAACGCCGATTATCAATTCCGCGCCTCGCTGATCGGCGAACCGCAGCCGCTTTATCCGGGCGAGATCAAACTCGCCGGTTCCATCAACGTGAAGACGACTGCGGCGGAGCGGACCTGGGAATACTGGAGCGCTCGGCTGCAGGCGAGCGGCTTTTGGCCGCCGCAACGAAAAGCGAAAGCCTCGCGCCGCACCGCGGCCAAGGGAGCGCGCACCCCCGGAAGGGCCAAGCCGGTGCGCAAAGCGGCCAAGACAAAGCGGCGGCGCTAGTGTGGCGGTTCAGAGGTCCGCATCATTCTTGCCGCGAACGCAAAATGCGGACTTCTGAACCAAAAGCCACACTAGAAGCATAATTTTGCTAGTGTCCTTCGATTCCGAAGTTCGCAAATGAGAGTGCCACACAATGATACGAACTTCGGAATCGGGACACTAGATGGCAAAGGTATCGCGGCGGAATTTGCTGCCGCTCCTCACCGGCGTCGCCGCCCTGCCGCGCGCGATCTGGCCGGCTTCGGCCGCCACGCCGGAAACGTCCTTCCCGGCCGACTTCGTCTGGGGCGCGTCGACCTCGTCCTATCAGATCGAAGGCGCAGTTGATGTCGATGGCCGCGGCCAGAGCATTTGGGATGTTTTCAGCCACACGCCCGGAAAGGTGAAGCACGGCGATACCGGCGACGTGGCGTGCGATCACTATCACCGTTGGGCGGAAGATCTGGATCTGCTGGCGCGCGGCGGCTTTAACGCCTACCGCTTTTCCACGGCATGGCCGCGAATTCTGCCTGCCGGCAGCGGCACAGTCGAACCGCGCGGGCTCGATTTCTACGATCGCCTGGTCGACGGGTTGGCCGCGCGCGGCGTTACGCCTTGGCTCTGCCTCTATCATTGGGATCTGCCGCAGCCGTTGCAGGAGTCCGGCGGCTGGCTCAAGCGCGACATTGCCGACAAATTCGCCGACTACGCGCGCGTCGTGGCGCGACGGCTCTCCGATCGCGTCAAGCACTGGGCGATGTTCAACGAGGCAAACGTGCACGCGCTGTTCGGTTACGGCATGGGCGGCCACGCGCCCGGCCTGGTCGGCTTACCGAATATGCTGTCGGCATTGCACCACCAGAACCTGGCGCAAGGCCGGGCGCTGCAAGCGTTGCGCGCCGAGCGCGCCGACCTCCGTCTCGGAACCGTTGCCAATATATCGCCCGTGCGCCCGTCGGCCGATCGCGATGTTGATCGGCGCGCGGTCATCCGATTTGATGCGGTCTGGAACGGCGCCCTGCTCGATCCGCTATTCAAAGGCGTTTACCCGCCGGCGATTGCCAATGAGATGGCGCCGTTCGCAGCGGCTGGCGATCTCGAAGTCATCAGACAGCCGGTCGACTTTTTCGGACTTAACTATTATGCGCCGGCCTACGTCGCCGATGCCCCGCAGAGCCTATTCGGCGCCTGGTTTGGCGCGGTGCCGCCCGGCACGCGCTTTACCGCAATGGGCTGGCCGATCGACGCCGGCGGTTTGACCGAGACGTTGATCCGGCTGCGCGACGAATATGGCAATCCGGAAGTCTACGTCACCGAAAACGGCGCCTGCTACGACGATCCGCTTGCGGCCGACGGCACCGTGCATGACCAGGACCGTATCGCCTATCTGCGCGAACATATCGGCGCGGCGCGTGCGGCGCTGGCCGCTTCGGTCAACCTGCGCGGTTATTTCGTCTGGTCATTGCTGGACAACTTCGAGTGGTCCGAAGGGTTTAGCCGCCGCTTCGGCGTGGTCCACGTCGATTTCGCAACCCTCAAGCGGACGCCCAAGGCGTCCTTTGCCTATCTCGCCGAAACGATTCGCAACCGCGGCTGACTCTGAGGCCCGCGGGATATGTGGGGACTAATGCCGGTCGCGCGCGGCGGCGCTGATGGCGTTGAGTATCGCGGCGCGGTCCTTCTTGAGTACGCCGCGCAGCGAGGCTTGTGTGCCGAGCTTGCCCATCTCGCGCTGACGCTTGACTGCGGCGTTGCTCATCAGCGGCTCAACGCCAAGCTCGCGCAATGTTTCCGCGACCTCTTCCATTTCCGCGGCGCGCCGCTCGCCGTGCCTGGCCATGCGCTCAAGGTTGTAGGGAATGATTTTTGACCAATCGAGGCCCGGATAATTGTTCTTAAGCGACGCGGCCACCTCGTCGACCACGCCGGCGCGGGCGGCCGCGAGAAAACACTCGAGCGTCAACGCTTCAATCCCCTTGATGATGACGCTGCGTATCATCTTGATCGCCGAAGCCGCCCCGACCTCGGCACCGGCAACGCTGACCCGCATGCCCAGCGCTCCAAGCGGCGAAAGGAGCGTCGCGGCATCGGGGCCGGCGAGCAGCATCGGCGTCTGGTGGCGCGCCGGATGAATAGGGGCAATGACGGCGACATCGACGTAGCGGGCATTTGTGCCGATGAGCTTTGCCGTCGCCTGCTTGCGGGCCGGGGACACCGAGTTGATATCGAGCAGGAAAGGCTGTCCGGCCAGGTGTGGCTCGACCGAGCGCGCCGCCTCAAGGCTCGATGCCGCCGTCACTGCGGACACGATTATGTCGGCGCCGCGTACGGCGTCGGCGGCCGAAGCGGCGCAATGGACGCCGATCGTCTCGCCGGCACGGACAAGCTCTGCGCCTTCGCGTTGCGGTAACAGGATGTCCCAAGCGGTCATCCGCCCGACGCCTGCTTCGCGCAACCCCGAAGCGATGGCCTGGCCCGCTTCGCCGAAACCGATAAAACAAAACGCGAGCTTGGTATCAGTCATATTCCGCTCTGCTTCGGCGCTCGCCAGATCATGACAGGATCGGTATATGATCCGCAACGGCGTCTTAGCGTCGTTTTGTAATGGACATCCGCATGAAACCGCTCTCCTGCCGAGACAAACTTGAATACGCGCTGGGACGCATCGCTGACCCGAAGGGGGAGGGGGCGCGCACCTGCCTCAGTGTCTACGCCGACACCGCGCGCGCGGCCGCGGACGCCGCCGATGCGCGCGCGGCTTCCGGCATCTCGCTTGGTCCACTCGATGGAGCCATCGTTAGCATCAAGGATTTGTTCGACGTTGCCGGCGAAGTCACGCGGGCCGGATCTAAAGTGCTGGCCGAAGAAGGCAAGCCGGCGGCGTCCGATGCGGTCGTGGTACGTCGCCTGCGCGCTGGGGGCGCGGTCATCGTCGCCAAAACGAATATGAGCGAGTTCGCGTTTACCGCTATCGGCACCAATCCGCACTTCGGGACGCCGGGCAATCCCGCCGATCGCAGCCGAGTGCCGGGAGGTTCGTCATCGGGAGCCGCCGTCGCGGTTGCCGACGGCATGTGCGATATCGCCATCGGCAGCGATACCGGCGGCTCGGTGCGAATGCCGGCCGCGTTGTGCGGCATCGTCGGCTTCAAACCAAGCCGGCAACGTGTTTCCACCGAAGGGGCCTTCCCGCTCAGCTACTCCTTGGATTCCATCGGGCCGCTGGCGCGCAGTGTGGCGGATTGCGCCAAAGCGGACGCCGTCCTCGCCGGCGATGATTTTTCGCCGCTCACGCCCGCCACACTTGCCGGCTTGCGCGTCGGTATTGCCGAAGGCCCACCGCTCGAAAATCTTGACGACACCGTCGCCACCGCGTTTGCGGCGGCGATCGATCAGCTTGAACGCGCTGGCGTTCGGCTCATGCGGGAGAAGCTTGCTTTGCTCGACGGCATGGCCGCGGTCGACGCCAAAGGCGGCATCATCGGCGCTGAGGCGTCCGCAGTGCATCGCGAGCGCATTGCCCGGCGCGGCGGTGACATCGACGGCAACGTGCGCGCGCGGATCGAACGCGGCGGCGCGATAAGCGCGGCGGATTATATCAACATGATGCGCGAGCGAGACCGGCTGGTGCGGGCCATGGCGGCAACGCTCGAACCGCTCGATGTGCTCGCCATGCCGACCATTCCGATTGTCGCGCCGACCATTGCCGAGGTTGCGGACCAAAAGACATTTGCCGCGCGCAATGCCGTCGTACGGCGCAACACGGTCATCGGCAATTTCTTCGATCTGTGCGCAGTTTCGCTGCCGCTTTCCGCGCCGCTGCCAGTCGGGCTCATGCTGCTCGCGCGCAATGGCGATGACCGGAAACTCTTACGCATCGCCGCCGCGGTCATGGAGCTTTTGCAGGCCTGAACCAAGCCTGCGCGCCGCGCGGTACCGGCGACAAACAACCTTGCGCGCGCGGAGGCAGGAGCCGAAGCAGTTGGCCGTTTTAGTTAAACGGCCGCCGCAGCCGCTGCATGATGACGTCGAGTGCGGCGACCCGAGAGCCGAGTGGCGCCATAGGAAAGGCTTGGCGCAGCTTTTTGTACACGTCGGCGGCCGTCGGGGCTTCGAAGTCGGCGAGCGCCGCCGCCATGGCGCGCGCCATGTCCCTTTCGGGGCGTCCGGCCAATGTTGCCGGGACCAAGGTGACTTCGCCGAACGGGACCGGCGGTTGCACACGTAAGGTGATACGTCGGGCACCCATTGGGCGAGCTCCTAAGGGACTAAGACTGCCCTCTTAAACTCGCCCAGCTTACGAAAGTTCCGTTTACGGGCGTATGACAGAAGAAGGAAAGCGGACGACCGAATCGGTTTCCGTTATCGCGTTCGCCTGCTCCAAGAGCTGGAGGCGGTAGAATGAGGCGTAACGGCCGGCCTTGCGCAATAATTCTTCATGGCGGCCGGACTCGACCACCAGTCCGTTCTCGACGACCAGAATGCAATCGGCATGCATGATGGTGGGCAGCCGATGCGCGATCACGAGTGTGGTGCGGCCTTTGCGCAGTTCCGCGAACGCTTCCTGCACATTTTGCTCGGACTTCGAAGTCGAGAGCCGCGGTCGGCTCATCGAGCAGAATGATCGGCGCATTTTTGATCAGAGCACGGGCAATGGCGATGCGTTGCCGCTGGCCGCCGGACAGCTGCATTCCATGTTCGCCGACGGGTGTGTCGTATCCGGCGGGGAAGCCGAGGATGAATTCGTGCGCGTGCGCGGCTTTCGCCGCGGCGACGATCTCGGCCTCGCTCGCGTCAACTTTGCCGAAAGCGATATTCTCGCGAATGCTGCCGCGAAACAGCTGCACGATCTGGCCGACGTAAGCGATTTGGCTGCGCAACGAATGGCGCGATACGGCGGCGATATCTTGGCCCTCGATCAGGATGCGCCCCGATTGGACGTCGTAAAACCGCAAAATCAGATCGAAGACGGTCGATTTGCCGGCACCTGAAGGTCCCACCAGCGCGGTCAAGCGCCCGGGTTGCGCTAAAAAGCTCATGCCGCGCAGGACCGGCTCGCCCGGCCGGTAGGCGAATTGCACGTCAGCGAATTCCAGTCGCCCGGCGCCGAGTTGAAGAGGCGGGCGATCATCGTCGTTCGATTCGCCCGCGGGGCTGTCAATGACTTCGTACAAGACGCGAACGCCGACCAGATTGTTGTTGAGGTCAATGTTCAAGCGCGCCAGGCGCTTGGCCGGCTCGTAGGCGAGCAGAAACGCCGCCAGAAAAGACACGAATTGGCCCGGCGTGCCGCCGCCATGGATGCCGCGATAGCCGCCGTAGATCATGGCCAAGGCAATGGCGACCCCGCCCAAAGTCTCCATCAACGGACTCGCCCGATTGGCCACGCGCGCCATTTTATTCGACTCGCGTTCGACGGCATCGACGCTGAGCGAAAGCCGCCGGCGCATCTCCGGCTCGAGGGAGAAGGCTTTGACCATGCGCATGCCTTGCAGCGCCTCTTGCATGGTCTCGATGATTCGCGTGCCGCCGACGAACTGCATGCGCGCGATGTTGCGAATGCGGCGCAGCATCTTGCGCAGAAAAAGTACCGCCGGGGGCGCGATGATCAATCCGCCGATCGACATGATCGGATCCTGAATTACCATCACGGCGGACAAACCGATCAACGACATCAAATCGCGGCCGACCGCGCTGATCAGAAGGTTGATCACTTGACTGACCGCCGCAGCGCCGGTGGTCAGCCGGGAAATGAATTCAGAGGAATGGCGATCGGCAAAATAGCTGATGTTTTGCCGCAGCAACTTGTCGAACATCTGTTGCTGTTTCGTGGCGACGATGCGGTTGCCGACGTAATTGAGCGTGACCGCAGCGCCGTAAGTCCCAAGGCCCTTGATCGCAAACACCGCCATCGCCAGCACGCCGATGACGACGATGCCGCGGAAGTTGCGGCTGACATACGCCTCGTTGGTCAGCGTGCCGATGAGGTAAGCGCCAAGCGCGGTCGCGCCGGCCGCGATCCCCATCATGGCCAGCGCCAGCGCATAACGTCGCCAGTGTCCCAGCGCTTCCTCGACAAGCAAACGGCGCACCAAGCCGAAGGCGGAATAGGATTCCGCGGATGCGACCGTGGCAGTTTTCATGCGACCCTAGCGTCCCCCGCGGGGCATCGAATGCGCATCACGCGCCAGCGTTCCATGCCCGTCAGAGACGATTTTTACAAGGGATTTCGACGGCGTTAAGGCCTCTACGCCGCGGAGCCATGCTCCCGGGTCTGCCCGGTCCGCGCCGCTCTGCGGCCGACGAGTTCCCGTTCCCAGGCGAGTGCGTGGGTAACAATGGTCGAGAGATCATCGTGGCGCGGTTCCCAGCCGAGTACGGTTCGCGCCTGTTGCGAATTGGCGACGATGGATGCCGGATCGCCCTCGCGGCGCGGCGCCGCCTCGACTTTGAAATCGACGCCGGAAACGCGCTTGACGGTCTTGATCACGTCGAGAACGGAAAAGCCGTGGCCGTAGCCGCAGTTGAGCGTTCGCAACAAAGCGCCACGACGCAATCGGCGCAGCGCATCGCTGTGCGCGCGCGCCAAGTCGCTGACGTGAATATAATCGCGAACGCAGGAACCGTCCGGCGTCGGATAATCGAGGCCGAAGACTTCGAGTTTGGGACGCAGCCCGAGTGCGGTTTCGACCGCAACTTTGATCAGATGGGTGGCCCCGATGCTCGATTGTCCGACGCGGCAGCGAGGATCGGCGCCGGCGACATTGAAATAGCGCAATATCACGTAATTGAGCCCACGCGCTTTCGCCGCGTCGCGCAACATGATTTCGCTCATGAGTTTCGACCAGCCGTAGGGCGAAATGGGTTGGGTCGGCGCGTCTTCGCTGACCGGACTGACGGCTGGGTTGCCGTAGACCGCGGCGGTCGAGGAAAAGATGAAGTGCTGCACGCCCGTGCGAATTGCGCATTCGATCAGCGCGCGCGTATTTGCGGTGTTGTTCAGGTAATAGGCGAGGGGATCGCGAACCGAGTTGGGTACGACGACGGAAGCGGCGAAGTGGATGATCGCCTCGATCCGGTGTTCGCGGATCAGGCGGGAAACCAGCGACTGATCTCCGGTGTCGCCGACGACGAGCGAGGCTCCCGCGGCGACGGCCCAGCGAAATCCCGTGGAGAGATTGTCGAGAACGACGACGGTTTCGCCGGCGTCGACAAGCTCCAAAACCATGTGACTGCCGATGTAACCGGCTCCGCCGGTGACCAAGACCGTCATGTGCGCACCCGGATGTCCTTTCGGCGGCAATACCCTGATTAGATAAACAGCGCGTTATGCGCGGCGGAGAAACCGGGCGTTAGGCATGCGCTTGCGGCCGATCGGCGACGGGGGTGGCAAGCGCACGCGTCGCCGCAGCCAAAACCTCGTCGATTCCGATCTCGCCCATACAACGATGGTGGCCGACCCGGCAGATCGGTTTATGGCAAGGGCGGCATTCGAGCGCGGATTTGGTCTCGATGATCGCGGCCAGCGGGTTTAACGGCGCCCAATGCCACGGACTTGTCGGCCCGAAGATGCCGATCGTCGGAATTCCCAGTGCCGCCGCGACGTGCAACAGGCCCGAATCATTCGAGATGGCGGCGGTCGCCGAAGCGAGCGCGAAAATGGCGTCGCGCAAATCGGGGCCGGTCAGATCGCGAGCGGCAGTATCGCCGATGATTTCGGCGGCAAGGGCTTTCTCCGCGGGGCCGCCCAACACCCAAACGGCGGCGCCGTGCGCCAACAGGCGCTGCGTGAGCGCTGCATAAGCGCTGGCCGGCCAGCGTTTTGACGGGCCGACGGCGCCGGGAGCAAGCGCAACGACTGGGCGGCCGTCGCCATTCAACCCGCGGCCCTGCCGCCAGGCCGCGGATGCCGCCGCAGGGACGGCCAATTCCGGGAGCGGCCATGTTGGCGGGCGACGGGCGTCGCGCGGTAAGGCGAGCATGGCGCAGCGATCGACCATCCGGGGCAGCCGGCGCTCGCCCAGCCGGACGTCGTTGAGCACTAAGAGGCGGGCTTCGCCGAGAAATCCGATGCGTTGCGGGATTCCGGCGAGGAACGGCGCGAGCGCCGATTTCCAGGTTCGCGGCATGACCAGGGCGCTGCCATAGCCTTCGCGCTTTAATCGCGCCGCCAGCGCCGATTGCTGCGAAAAGGCAAGCCGCTTGCGTGGCAGGTCCCAAATCACGGTTTGCCGCACCCCGGGCATATAGTCGGCGAGCGGCGCGCACAGGCGGGTCGCCAAGACGTCTACCGGGCGGCCCGGATAGCGTTCCCCCAGGAGTTTCACGACAGAGTGGCAGCGGACAAAGTCGCCGATCCACATGTAAGGCACGAGGAGAATCGGGCCGCCGGGCTCGCCACGGTCTTCCTGCGCTTTAATGGCTGAATTAAAATTCATTATGAATCTAAGTTCATTCTTATGCCCGGTCGTGCGCCGGCTTAGCGTTTCAACACCACGTTGTCCAATGTTGCGCCTCAGCCGAGACTAAGGCAAAGGGTGCAAAGCAACCGCAAAGTGGTATCTCCACATCGATGTTGTTGGTCACCGGCGGGGCCGGCTTCATCGGGTCCAATATGGTCGCGAGCCTCAATGAGGCGGGACGCGCCGATATTGCCGTAAATGACGTTCTCGGCAGCGACAATAAATGGCGCAATCTGGCTGGCCGCCAACTCGCTGATTTCGTGCCGCCAGCGGACCTTTTTCGGTGGCTTGACGGCCGAAAGCTCGACGCCGTGATCCACTTTGGCGCGATCTCATCGACCACCGCTACCGACGCCGACCTTGTCATCGAGACCAATTTCCGGCTGTCGCTGCGCTTGCTCGAATGGTGCGCGGCGACGCGCACGCCATTCATCTATGCGTCTTCGGCCGCCACCTACGGCGATGGACAGGACGGCTTTTCCGACGATTGCTCGCTCGAAGCCCTCAAGCGGCTTAGACCGCTGAACCTCTATGGCTGGAGCAAGCATTTGTTCGACCTGGCTGTTGTCGAACGTTCGGCGCGCAAAGACAAACTGCCGCCGCAATGGGTGGGGCTTAAATTCTTCAACGTCTTCGGCCCCAATGAGTACCACAAGGGCGAGATGCGGAGTCTGGTCGCCAAGCGTTTTCCCGAGGCCAACGCCGGCCGGCCGGTTCGCCTGTTCAAGTCGCATCGCTCCGGGATCGGCGACGGCGAGCAGAAACGGGATTTCATCTATGTCGACGACGCGGTCGGCGTCGTACATTGGCTGCTCGAGACGCCGTCGGTTTCGGGTATCTTCAACGTCGGCACGGGCAAAGCGCGGAGCTTTCGCGATTTGATGACGGCCATGTTTGCGGCGCTCGGCCGCGAGCCGATTATCGAATATATCGACATGCCGGATTCGATTCGCGACAGCTATCAATATTTTACCCAGGCGCAGATGGAAAATCTCCGCCGGGCCGGTTTCAACGCCAGCTTCGCCACTCTCGAACAGGGCGTCACGCACTACGTAAAGACTTATCTCGATCGCCCCGAGCATTACCGGTGAAGTCCGCAGGGCATAAGGGGAAACGAATGTTCGACGTCGAACACGCGCTTCGGCGCATTCCCCAGCAGCGCATTCTCTGCATCGGCGATGTCATGCTCGACGATTTCGTTTATGGCGATGTCACGCGCATCTCCCCCGAAGCGCCGACTCCGGTTCTGAAAGTCAGCCACAATGTCGTGGGCATCGGTGGCGCCGGCACGGTGGCGCGAAATGCCGCTGCGCTGGGTGCGCACTGCGTCTTTGTCGGTCTCGTCGGCGATGACGAAGCCGGCCGCATGCTGACTGAAGAATTCGCCAAGCTTCACGGACTGGTGGACGCTAAACTCGTTGTCGATTCCGCGCGCCAAACAACGCGCAAAGTCCGCTTTGTGTCGGAACATTATTCGAGCCACTTGATGCGCGCCGATTGGGAGACGCCCGATCCGGCGAACCGCCATAGCGAATCGGCAATCATCGCGCATGCCGAAGCGGCACTCCCTCACGTCGGGGCCGTGGTGCTTTCCGATTTTGCCAAGGGCGTTCTCACGCCGCGGATCATACGAGCCATCATCGATCAAACCCGACGGATCGGCGTGCCGATCATTGTCGACCCGAAGGGCCACGATTATAGCGTCTACAAAGACGCGACGCTGCTCACGCCGAACCGCCAGGAATTGGCCGCCGCGATCCATCGGCCAGTGGCGTCCAACACTGAGATCGCCGCCGCCGCCGCCGAGCTTGCCCGTGTTCTTGGCACCGAGGCGGTGTTGGTCACCCGCAGCGAAGAGGGGATGACCCTGCACGTGGAAGGTAAGGCCGCGGTCCACGTCGCCGCTCATCCGGTGAAGGTGCGTGACGTTTCCGGCGCCGGAGACACTGTGACCACGGTGATGGCGCTGCTGCTGGCCATGAAGGCGCCGTTTGAATCGGCGATGCGCGCCGCCAACGCGGCGGCGTCCGTGGTCGTCGGCAAGCGCGGAACGGCGGCCGTCTCGCTCGCGGAGCTGCGCCATCGCCTGCTTCCCGCGGCATCGCTCGCGCCCGAGGAAAAGATCATATTCGATTGGTCGGTGCTCGACGAACGGCTGCACGGCTGGCGCCGCCAGGGCCTCCGGATCGGGTTCACCAACGGCTGTTTCGATCTGATGCATCGCGGTCACGTCCGCCTATTGACGCAAGCGCGCGCCGCTTGCGACCGGCTGGTCGTTGGCCTCAACAGTGATCTCTCGACCCGGCGTCTTAAGGGCGACGGCCGGCCGATCAACCCGGCCGAGGCTCGCGCCGAAGTGCTTGCGGCATTCGAAGCCGTCGACCTCGTCGTAATTTTCGAGCAGGAGACGCCGCTCGAACTCATCAGGCGCGTCCGGCCGTCGGTATTGATCAAGGGCGCTGATTACCGGCTCGAGGAGGTGGTCGGTCGCGATGAGGTCGAAGCCATGGGCGGCGACGTTATTCTGGTTGAGCTTGTTCCGGGACACTCGACCACGGGGCTGGTGAAGCGTTCCGCACAGTCCGCGCCGCGGCCGCTCCGCTCGCTCAAACCGGCAAAATCCTGACCTGCGAACGGGCCCACGCATGACCGCTTGGTCGATTTTGCCGGCTTTTAATCGCGCGGGCTGGTTGCGGGCGGCCGATTGGTTTGCGCTCGCGGTCGCGGTGACGCTTCCCTGGTCGACGACGGCGACAGCCATATTCATCACCTTATGGCTCGTGACGACCTTGCCGGCGATGGACGTCGGCATGATTCGCCGCGAGCTTGCGAGCGCGGCCGGCTTGTTGCCCGTCGTGCTTTGGGTTCTCGCGGCAATCGGCATGCTATGGGCGGACGTGAGCTGGGCCGAGCGCCTGCATGGCCTGGAAAAATTTCACCGGCTGCTGCTCATCCCGCTGCTGTTGGCGCACTTTCGCGTTTCCGAGCGCGGCATCTACGTCGTGTACGGGTTTTTTGCTTCGGTACTTTTGTTGTTGGTCGTTTCCTGGGGGCTGGCGCTCATTCCCGGCCTGCCATGGCGCGGGATGCATCAGCCCGGTGTTCCGGCCAAAGATTATATTTTTCAAAGCACAAACTTTCTGATTTGCGCATTTGCGGTACTTGCCTATGCCGGAGCCGAAGGTCGTGCGCGAAACTGGTCCTGGGCCATTGCGCTCGTCTCCCTTGCCTTGCTTTTTCTCGGCAACATCTTTTTCGTCATCAGCAGCCGGACCAGTTTTTTGGTGGTGCCAATTTTGCTGTTGTTATTCGGCTGGCGGCAATTCGGCTGGCGCGGAGTGATCGGCGCCGGCGGGCTCGGTGTCGCCGCCGCGGCCGCACTCTGGTTCGCATCACCTTATCTACGGGAACGCATCGACACTTCGTTCACTGAGTATCGACTTTATCGCGAACACAGCGCGCTGAGCTCCACGGCTCTGCATCTGGAATTCTTGAGGAAATCGGTGATATTCGTCAAGGCGGCGCCGATCATCGGCCATGGCACCGGTTCGATCGGTGAGGAGTTTCGCAACGCTGCGCTCGGTAAGACCGGATTGGCGTCGGAGCTTTCACAAAATCCGCATGACCAAATTTTCGCCGTCGCAATCCAACTCGGTATCGTCGGTGCCATTGTGCTGCTGGCGATGTGGGCCGCGCATTTGATGCTGTTTGCGCGCGAAGGGCTGATCGCATGGCTGGGCCTGGTCGTGGTGACGGAAAATATCGTTTCGTCGTTGTTTAACTCACATTTGTTCGACTTCACTTCCGGCTGGCTTTATGTCTTCGGCGTCGGGGTTGTCGGCGGAATGGTGTTACGAGAGCGCGACGCCGCGTCCGCCTCGGCGCCCTGAATCAATGCTATCAGCCCCTCGCGGGTGTCGTGCAGCGGCTGCCAGCCGGCGGCCAGAAGTTTACCTGGATCAGCGCGCAGATTGCCGGCGAGGCGCTCCCAAAGGTCGGGGCGCACAAGCTGCATCGGTTTTTCCATGAACGACCGCGGTAACGGCAGGATCAGCGGGCGGCGTTTCTGTGCTTGGCGCAAAATCGCGATCACCTCAGCAAGCCGCGGCGGGATGCCAGGATCGGCGACGATGAAGGTCTCCCCAACGGCGGCCGGCGCCGAGAGCACGAATGCGATCACGGAGACCAGATTATCGACCCCAAGCAGTGACCGGCGGTTGACAAAATCCTTGATTGGAAGCGGCCAGCGCGACTGTGCGGCGCGCAACAGCAAAGAAAAATTTCCCTTGACCCGCGGCCCGTAAACGAGAACAGGCCGCAGGATGCTGAAGGGGACGCCGGCAGCGCGCACGGCGCTTTCCGCTGCGAGTTTTGAACGCCCATAAGCGTCGCTTGGCATCGGCGGATCACGCTCCGTCAAGGCGTGATCGGCGGACGGTCCGCTCTGCGCGCGGATTGAAGACACGAATAAGAAGCGGGAAACACCGGAAGCTGCCGCGGCGCGCGCAAACTTCTCGGTCGCGTCCCGATTGACACGGTCGTGCAGTGCCGGAGTGGCGGCAGCAAATCCGCAATAGCAGCAAGATGGATCACCTGGTCGACCCCGCTCAGGAGCGGCCGCCAATCGAACTCTGAGGACAAATCGGGAAGCTCAACGATTTCAACGCCGGCCGGTAGAGGAGGCGGCGATGTGCGCCGGAGTGCGGCGCGCACCGCAAAGCCTTTCCCTGCAAAAGCCGCCAATGCTGCGCGACCAACGAACCCAGATGCCCCGGTTAGCAAAAGCCGAGTCACCGCCTACACCCGAATGGGGCTGCACGACGCAATAACGCGCACGGCGCCGGCAAAATTATCGGCACCCAATTTCTAAGAATCGGCGGGCGCGCGGCCATCCTCTCGCCTAATGCAGGGGATCCAATTCAATGGAGTTCGGGGATCTTTCCGTATTCGATATCGCGTCGAACGGTACGTATGTTTGTTTGCCGCAGTCATCGGTCGTGACGGCATAGCGGCTTTCAACGACTTTGTCTGCTTGGATGAATACCGCGTAGGTCCGTATGTGGGCGCGGTCCCGAAAGCGAACACAGCTTACCCAGCTCCAGCCCTTGACCGTGTGCACCCAGCGCGCGTCCGATATTTCGAAGCTATCGTAGGTGCTGATCTCTTTGAACGAGTCTTTCAGGTAATCGCCGACGATTTTATGGAATGCGGCTTCATCTGGCCCGGTAGTCGGCACCTCCGTTTGCGGCAGTGCGACGCTGCTGCACCCGAGCAAAGCGAGCGGCAATACCAGCGCGGCGCGGGTACAGTCTCGTAACCAGGTTCCGGCGCTGTATGCGCAGCGAAGGGTCACGCCGTGGAGTACAGCGCTCATGCTATAAGATCGATGATTTGCCGAACGTGTCACAGGATGTTCGCCAGGGCATTAGCAAATCTTTGATTACCACGCGATAGTTGCTTTCACGTTAGGCTTAGGTGTGGCTGGAGACAGACATAGTCCCGCCATGAATGTGCCTTTGATCGGCGAGGATTCGCGCGGAGAATTACAGCAGGTGAAGGTCCAAACGAACACGAGCTTGCGGACTATTTCAAGTCGATCGTTGGTCGCGATGCTCCGCCGCGGCAGCGATTTGCGCGTGCCGGTTGCGGGACGGATGCTGCTGGTATTGATCTGCCTTTTTCTCGGCTCGTGCGGGTCGTTTTCCGGCTATGTGTCCGATCATTGGCCTACCTGGGCCGGCGGCATGCCCAAGGACGTTCCGCCGCGGCCCGGCGCGCCGGGCTATGATGAGTTCATGGCACATCAGCAAGGCAGGGATGCGGCGATGACTTCCCCGCCCGCAGACACGAACAGTCAACCGACGGCAGTTGTTAGCTCACCTAATAAAGTCAGCGGGCAAGCATCACCGGTAAATCAACCGAGGAACAATTCAAGCGGAATGCAGGGCGGTCTCTATTGATACGGCGCGAGATCGTTACGCCACGCCGGCCCGCAATAAATCGTGGAAATGCACGATGCCGACCGGCCGTGCGCTCTCGACGACAATAAGCGCGGTGATCTTCGAAGAATTGAGCAGCTGCAGCGCTTCGCCTGCGAGTTGGTCCGGCCGCACAGTTTTCGGCGCGACCGTCATGATTTCGCCGACCGGCGCCTGGAGGAGATCGACCCGCATGTGCCGGCGCAAATCGCCGTCGGTAATCACTCCGGCAAGCCGTCCGTCGCCCTCGACGACGGCGACGCAGCCAAAACCCTTGGCCGACATTTCAACGATCGCTTCCGCCATCAAGGCTCCCCGGGTGATCAACGGCACGGCGTCTCCGGGATGCATGACGTCGCGAACGAGTTTCAACGCCGCGCCGAGCCGCCCGCGCGGATGGAACACCCCGAAATCGATTGCCGTGAAGCCCCTGCTTTCGAGAAGTGCAATCGCCAGCGCGTCCCCGAGCGCGAGCTGCATCAGCGATGATGTGGTGGGTGCGAGGTTGTGTGGACAAGCTTCGCGGGTCTGCGGCAGCGCCAGCACAATATCGGCCGCCCTGCCGAGCGTGCTGGCTGTGTTACCGGTTACGGCGATCAGCGCGATGTTGAAACGGCGCGAATAATTGATCAGATTCTTCAGTTCTTCCGTTTCGCCCGACCAGGAGAGCGCGAGCATTACGTCGTCTGACGTGATCATGCCGAGGTCGCCGTGGCTCGCATCGGCGGCGTGCACGAAAAAGGCCGGCGTGCCGGTCGAAGCGAGGGTCGCTGCAATTTTCCGGGCAACGTGGCCGGATTTACCCATTCCGGTCACGATCAAGCGGCCACGGGCCGCGCGAATCTCCTCGACGGCCGCGACGAAAGCTGCGCCCAGTCCGTCGCCGATGGCGGCGGCCAGCGCCGCCAATCCTTCGGTCTCAGTTTCGATTGTACGCAGCGCCGAGGCGACGAAGGCGTGCATCGGCGACCGCACCGGCCTCGCGTCGGCGGAACTCATTTTGCGCATGCACCCCGTCCAGTTTTGCCACGCGCGCTCTGCGACGTCAGCCGCATATCTACTTCTTTTCCCAGGCGGCGAAGGCTTCGGCGAAGGCGCGGTCGCCGGGCGGTCCCTTCTCCATGGCCAAAATGGCACGGCCGCCGTTGGTGTAGACAATCGGGATATCGAACCAAGGCCGGTCCTTGAGCAATTGCACATTGCGCTGCATATCGGCCTCAACGGCCGAAAGGCCGATCAGGAAGAAGCCGTTGGTCACCTTGACCGCCAGCCCAGCGAGTGGCGTACCGCGCGCCTGCTCCGATTGCTTCATCAATATGCCGGGCACGTTGGCAATGCCGCCTCCGGCAAAATCGGCCGGAAGGTTGAACATCACCTCGATGGTATGGCTGGCCGGCAAGGATTTATCAGTATTGCGGCGCAAAGACCACGTGACGGTCATACGGCGTTCCGGGATCTCGATATCGGCGCGAACGGCAAGTTCGGGCGCGAGTCCCGCTCCCGGCGAGACCGTTTCGGTACGCCAAATCGCTGACCCGGCGTAGCGTTTGCCTGCCGGATCGTTGGGGTCTTCCTCATAAAGGACAACGCGTTGGGCGACCGCAGGCGGTGGCTGGGCGGCCGGTGCGGTTCCCGCGGCGGGCGCCTGCGTGGTTCCTTCCTGCGGCACCCGCCCGGAGAATTTTGGTTCCGCCGCGGGGGGCGCCGCCGTCGACTGGGCCGGCGGCTTAACTCGGATCTGAGCGATGCGATGATAGGCCCCGGCAAGATTAGGCCATTGCCACGTCACCAATACCGCCACGCCGGCGAAGATGACAATTGCGAGCACAAGCTTGGCGATGCCCCGGTAGTTGCGCGGCGGCCGGCTCTGTTCCGCCTCATGCGCAAAGGTTGGGCTCGGCAGATATCGGGCCGAGTGCGCGCCGGGATGATGGTCTTCAAACTCGAACTCTGATTCTCTGCCGTCGAGCCGCTCCAAATGCTCAGCATTGGAGTTCATGTGCTCGAATGGCTGCGCATAATGCCGCTGCGGCAGCGCCTCAGTGGATTCGGCAATACCCGCGGAAGCAGCCGCCACGCCGTAGGAGTCGCGGGTGTCTTGTTCCGAAATCAATCTCGCCGCCGGTCACGGTATCGCCATGGCCGCTGCCCACGGCATCGCGAAAACCTTTTATGCCTTCACGGGTCAGCGAGGCGGCCCGGGCGCTTAACAGGCGCTCCCGCGCGCTCGGCGGCAGTTGAGTACGGCGCTGCGCTTCCGACTTTGCCGCTCCTCCCGCGGGTTTCGGCGAGACCGGCTCGCTTCGTCGCGCCGGTGCGGTACTTACTCGGGTTTCGCGCAGTTCCGTGCGGGCCTTACGCGCGGTTTCGCCTTCGACTTTGCGAATGGCGTCTTCCAGCGCGAGGCGTTCCTTGGTTATTTCCGTTTCGGAGAGCGGTGGGTCTACCGACCGTAATTGCGTCACCAGCGCCGTACGCGCGCGTTCATAGAGGGCGCGGCGAGCTTCGCCGGTACTTTTTTGCAGCCCCTCCACGGCGCGGGCAATCAGCGGATGGTAGTCGGTCATCGGGTCAGCTTACGCTCGCCTTGCTGCTTTTTCATCCTGATTCACATCTCGAACGGGTTCTGCATCAGGATGGTGTCCTCCCGTTCGGGACTGGTGGACAAGACCGCCGCCGGGCAACCAATCAGTTCTTCGAGCCGCCGAACGTACTTTATCGCCTGGGCCGGCAGATCGGCCCAAGAACGCGCCCGCGCCGTTGCTTCGCGCCAACCGTCAACGGTCTCGTAGATCGGCTCGACCTCGGCCTGCGCTTGTTCACCGGCGGGAAGATAGTCGATTTCGCGGCCGTTGAGCGAATAGCCGACGCAGACTTTGATCTCGTCGAATCCGTCGAGAATATCGAGCTTAGTCAGCGCCAGGCCATTGATGCCGCTGGTGCGGACACTCTGACGCACCAAGACGGCATCGAACCATCCGCATCGCCGCGGCCGCCCGGTCACGACGCCGAACTCCTTGCCGCGTTCGCCCAAAGTGCGGCCGATCTCGTTCTTTTGTTCGGTCGGAAAAGGGCCGGCGCCGACGCGCGTCGTATAGGCTTTGCAGATGCCGAGGACGTAGCCGATTGCGCCAGGACCAAGCCCGGATCCGATCGCTGCCTGTGCCGCCACGGTGTTTGAGGACGTCACGAATGGATAAGTCCCATGATCGACGTCGAGCAGCGCACCTTGCGCTCCTTCAAACAAGATGCGCTTGCCCTCGCGGCGCCTGACATCGAGCAAAGCCCAGACCGAGTCCATGTAGGGCAATACTTGCGGCCCCACATCGGCCAAATCCCTGCGCACGTCTGCGGCGGCGATTGGATCGAGCGACAACCCCTTGCGCAGAGCATTATGATGCATCAGCAGGCGTTCGATCTTGCGGTCGAGCGTTGCACCATCGGCGAGATCCATCAGGCGAATCGCCCGGCGCCCGACTTTGTCTTCATAGGCAGGACCAATGCCGCGTCGCGTGGTGCCGATGCTCAACGCCGCACTCGCCGATTCACGGATGGCATCAAGCTCGCGGTGCAGCGGTAGAATCAAGGCCGCGTTCTCGGCAATGCGCAGGTTGTCGGGCGTGACGGTGATGCCCTGCTTTTTGAGGAGCGCGATTTCGCCGAGCAGGGCGTGAGGATCAAGCACCACGCCGTTGCCGATGACCGACAACTTTCCCGGGCGCACGACCCCTGAGGGCAACAACGAGAGCTTGTACGTTGCGCCGTTGATAACGAGGGTGTGTCCGGCGTTATGACCGCCTTGGAAGCGCACCACGATGTCGGCCTGTTCTGACAGCCAGTCGACAATCTTGCCCTTGCCTTCATCGCCCCATTGAGAGCCGACCACGACAACATTTGCCATGCAGAAACCAGCCCAAAAGACCTGTGAACACCCAAGATTCGCACGGAGACCGGCGGTAGCCGCCAACCTCGGATAAAGGATGATCCCTTCAGAGGCAAGGCAAGCTGCAGGCCGCCGGGCGCCAAAATTCGGCGCAATTCCTTGAAACCGCTGTGAATTTACCCCGCCAGCGGAACCCCGTCAGGGGTGGGGCGCATTTCGCCGATCACGATGCTGGCGGCGACGGCTCGGGTGCTTTGCTCATCGCCCGATGAGGTGGCCGTGGCTCATCGTCGCTCGCCGGTCGGTGCTTTGCGCCGGAACTCAAAAGCGCAACGGCTTGACCTGCTGAACGTTGGGAATTCCTTGCACCTTGGCCAGGATTTCGGGCGGCACCGAGGAATCGACCTCGACCAGAGCGATGGCGTTGCCGCCCTCCAATTCGCGGCCGAGGTGAAAGGTGGCGATGTTGATTCCGGCGCCGGCAAGCAGCGTCGCAAAGCGGCCGACAAAACCCGGCTTGTCCTGGTTGGTCACGTAGAGCATGGACGAACCGAATTCGGCATCGATGCGAATGCCCTTGATGTTAACGATGCGCGGCCGCCCGTCGGCATAGATGGTGCCGGAAACCCAGCGCGTCTGCCGGTCGGTAACGACCGTCACCGTGATCAGGCTTTCATAATCGCCTTCGATTTCGCGGCGCATCTCCTCGATGACAATGCCGCGCTCTTTGGCGACGACCGGCGCCGAAACGACATTGACATCTTGCAGCATGGGACGAAGGAGCCCGGCGACCGCCGCGGAGGTGAGCGCCCGCGTGTTCATCTGTGCGACCAAGCCTTCATAAGCCACCTGCACGCGGGCAATGCCGGTTTCGGTAAGCTGGCCGGCGAAGGAACCGAGTTTTTCAGCTAACGTAATAAACGGCGTCAGCTTGGGCGCTTCTTCGGCGCTGATCGACGGAAAATTGACGGCATTGGTGATGGCGCCACGCATCAGATAGTCGGACATCTGCTCGGCAATCTGCAGCGCCACATTTTCCTGAGCTTCACTGGTCGAAGCGCCAAGATGCGGCGTGCAGACGACGTTGGGCAGCGTGAACAACGGGCTGTCGGTTGGCGGTTCGCTGATGAACACGTCGAGTGCGGCGCCGGCGACATGGCCCGACTTGAGCGCCTCGAACAAAGCGGCTTCGTCGATCAGGCCGCCGCGGGCGCAATTGACCAGCCGAACGCCCTTCTTGGTCGACGCCAGGCTCCCGGCATTGATGATGTTGCGGGTCTTATCGGTGAGCGGCGTATGCAGAGTAATGAAGTCGGCGCGTTGCAACAGGTCTTCCAGCGCTACTTTCTCCACACCGAGATCAAGCGCGCGCTCGGTAGAGAGAAATGGATCGTAGGCAATCACCTTCATCTTCATGCCAAGCGCGCGATCGGCGACGATCGAGCCGATATTGCCGCAGCCAATTATGCCGAGCGTCTTGCCGAAGATCTCCACGCCAAGAAATCTGCTCTTCTCCCATTTGCCGGAGCGGGTGGAGGCATCAGCCTCGGGAATTTGCCGCGCCAGCGCCAGCATCAACGTGATGGCGTGCTCGGCGGTCGTTATCGAATTGCCGAACGGGGTGTTCATCACGATGATCCCGCGTGCCGTCGCCGCGGGCACATCGACGTTGTCGACTCCGATTCCGGCGCGCCCGATGACTTTGAGGTTGCGGGCGCGCTCCAACAATTTGGCGGTGACCTTGGTGGTCGAGCGGATGGCCAATCCGTCGAAGCCGTCGATCGTCGCGGCAAGCTTCTCTTTGTCCTTGCCGAGAGCGGGCTGAAATTCAACCGCGACGCCGCGATCCTTGAGGATCGTGACCGCAGCCGGTGATAGCGCGTCGGAAATGAGAACCCGGGGTGATGTCATGGTGTTCTAAGCCGCGCGCGCGAGCCGATCTTTCGCCTTGGCGTAGGCCCAATCGAGCCAAGGCGTGAGCGCCTCGACGTCGCTCCGCTCTACCGTCGATCCGCACCAGATGCGCAAGCCGGGCGGAGCGTCGCGATAGGCGGCAATGTCGTAGGCAACCCCTTCGTCCTCGAGCACGGCGGCAATGGTCTTGGCGAAGGCCGCCTGCTGGTCCCGGCTTAATCGGCTGACCACCGGGTCGACGAATTTGAGGCATACCGATGTGTTGGAGCGCAGCGTCGGATCACGCGCGAGAAAGTCGGCCCAGTTGCTGCGCGTAACCCATTCCGCAATCACGCCCGCATTGGCGTCCGCGCGAGCGCGCAGCGCGGCGAGCCCGCCGGTCGCTTTCGCCCATTCCAGCGTGTCGAGATAATCTTCGACACACAGCATCGACGGCGTGTTGATGGTTTCGCCTTGAAATATCCCTTCGATCAGCGCGCCGCCTTTGGTGAGGCGAAAGATCTTCGGCAGCGGCCACGGCGGTGTGTAGCTCTCCAGCCGGGCGGCGGCGCGCGGAGAAAGTATGAGCATGCCGTGGGCGGCCTCGCCGCCAAGCGCCTTTTGCCAGGAGAAGGTGCAGACATCGAGCTTCGGCCAGTCGAGCGCCTGGGCGAAGGCTGCGGAGGTCGCGTCACAGATGGTTAGTCCAATGCGATCGCTGGCAATCCAATCGGCATTGGGAACGCGCACGCCGGACGTGGTGCCGTTCCAAGTGAACACAATATCGCTTTCCGGATCGACTTTGCTCAGGTCGGGAAGTTCGCCGTAATCGCCCTTGAGCACGCTGACGTTCTTGATTTTGAGTTGCTTGGCGACATCGGTGACCCAGCCTTCGCCGAACGATTCCCAGGCGAGCATGGTGACCGGGCGCGGGCCAAGCAGCGACCACAAAGCCATCTCCACCGCACCGGTATCGGAAGCCGGAACAATGCCGACGCGGTAGTCGGCCGGAACCTGAAGAACTTCGCGGGTCAGATCGATGGCGCGCTTGAGCTTCGCCTTGCCGGGTTTCGAACGGTGCGAGCGGCCGACGAAGGCGCCGCTCAAGGCCTGCAAGCTCCAGCCCGGCCGCTTGGCGCAGGGACCGGACGAAAAATGCGGCACGCGCGGCCGCACATTAGGCATCGGCATCATGGTTCTATCCTTCCAGATAGGCGCCCCTCGTTGGGGAGGGGTGTCCCGAGATGGGGAATAGGTAAATGTCCGCGCGGCGTCAAGTCACTGCGCGCTTTGCCGATGACTGACGCTTGACGAGTGGTGAACAGGAGATGGCGAGTTCAAGGCCGCGACGAGACAAACCCGTCTGCTGTCGTGATTTAGGTTCCGATCCGGCAAAAACGATCCGTTAGAACCTATATCCCCCGCCGACCCGAGCAGTGGTTGCCGACAGCGTCATATTCTGCGGCAGAATGAACTGATCGAATTCTAATTCGAGGCGCGCGAACACGTTTGGCGTCAGCGCTACGTCGACACCGCCTCCCACCGTGTATCCAAATATAACTTGATTATTGTGCGGGGCGCCGTTGCTAAACGAAAAGATAGGACAGGGCGCGGCCGCCGTGCATGTGTTGACGCTGCCGGAGTAAAACTCTTGGTCGACAACAGTGGCAGTGATGTTGCTGTTCGCCAAACCCATTGCGAAGCCGGCGAATCCGTATGGTAGGAAATTGCCCACCACGTAGCCCGCTCTTGCCTTGAACGTGGTGAATCCCACGGTGTCTAGCGTACCGGAGCCGCTCAAAGTGACGGCATGGGCGATACCCAGGCTGTCCGGGCCGGTAGCGCGGCTGATTGGGTTGTTGGGCGCTACGAGATTGAACGCGGCGCGTTCCAGATTGGCCTCCACACCGAAGATCAGATCCTCAAACTGCACGTTGTAGCCCACGAAGCCGCCGAATTGCGGCGCCGGGGCAGTGGCGCTGCCGAGAACCGGCCACTGGGAAGGACTAAAGCTGGACTGCAAGGCAGTCTGGCGGAGCATGAACGCGATCTCCGGCGCCGTGGTTCCGCTGAAATCGGTATTGGCCCAGCCGTAGCCGACCTGGCCGCCGACATAAAAGCCGCTCCAGTTCGAATATGTCCCTGGCCCGACCGTTTCCGAACCGCGCAAGAAATTGTAATCGAGATCCGCGGCCGCCGCCGGCGAAGCGAGACTAAGCAGTATCAGAGCATAGGTGAGCCGACGCATCAGCCGCCCCTTCGTTTCCTTTGGTGCGCAGACCGACGTCGAACATCAGGCATTAACCTTAATGGATCGTTAGCTTCGCAATACTCCCGCGCTACATCCAAAAAACCGGGCCGGGCCCCTGTCGATTTAAGTGTCCTTTAAGCGTTGTCTGAAATGCTTCGTTAGCCTTAACAGCCGCACGCGCTTCGCTGTCCGGATCGCGGTCGCTGCCTAAGCTAACGAGGACGTAATATGCTTAAAGCGCTAGTAACCACCGTTTTCGTAGCAGCCGTGCCGCTTGCGAGTGCGTTCGCTGCCGACATGCCAGTGCCGGTCATCCCGCCGCCGGTCGAACCCGTATCGAGCTGGTATCTGCGCGGCGACGTCGGTGTCGCCGCCGTGCGCTCCAGCGGGGTCCAGTACCTGCCCAACCCGAACAACAACCCGAGCGATTTCACAATTCAATCGGTCAACCTAGGTGATCAAGCGTTCCTCAATGCCGGCATCGGCTATGAGGTCAACAATTGGTTGCGCGTGGACGTGACTGGGGAATATCGGACCAAGGCGGGCTTCACCTTCTGGGGCGGATACACCACCGCGTGTCCGAATCCATTCGCCCAGTGTCTCGATGTCTACAATGGCAACATCAATTCGCTGGTGTTTCTTGCCAACGCCTACATCGACATTGGAACCTGGTGGGGCGTGACGCCCTTTATCGGCGCCGGCGTCGGCACCGCGGGCAATCAGATGTCCGGCTTCTCCGACGTCGGCATTCCGACCGGTGGCTCGGGCATCGGTCCGACCGTCACCCAATGGAATTTGGCCTGGGCCGTTCATGCGGGTCTGAGCTATGCCGTCAGCGAAAATCTCAAGCTCGAAATCGCTTATCGCTACCTCAACCTGGGTAATGTGCAGGGGCCGATCAATTGCACCGGCGGCTGCAATCCCGACAGCTACAGATGGCATAATCTCAACGCGCAGGACGTGATGATCGGGTTCCGTTGGATGTTTAACGGACCGACATTTGCCGGCCCGCCGCCGCCCGCTCCGCCGTTGCCAGCGCGCGGCTAGCAGTTAAGAGAACGTTAGCACCCAAAAGGCAGACTGACTTCGCCGGCGATGACCTCATCGCCGGCGAAGCCGCGTTTGTTCACCAGCGCTTGCGATTGTCTCCCGCGCTTTGCGAATTTGCGGGTTGTTTGTGTGATGCGTTATTCGCTGGAATCGCAACGCCTGCCGCTTGCCGCCCGACCCGCCGGCGTCTTGAACGTTGCTCAGCGCCGCGGCAACGGTTTTTTCGCTGCCGGCGCGCGCTTGCGAACCACGGTGTTCCTTCTGGGCGTGGTCGCGATCAATTACACGTGGTCGAGGCCATCCCCCGTTGATGCCATCTTCTTCGGCGTGCTTTTGCTCTCGTTGTTCTCCGAGCAACGGCTCAACATACGCAACCTGATATTGATCTTTCTGGTCGGGACGTGGCTTTTCTCCGTCTACGTTTCTTCGGTTTCCTTGATCGACAATCCGCAGGTGGTCTTCCAGTTTTTCGCTCTGACCTCGGTGGTGGTGATCGGCATCACCAGTTCCTTGGTCACGGTCGGCTGGGGCAGGGCGGAGCTTGAGCGTTTCGTAAAAGTCTACGTGTTTGCCAACGTCATTGCCGCCTTGATCGGCATCTACGGATTTGTCAGCCAAAATCCATCGTTGACCTGGGCGGGCCGGCCGACGGGTTTTCTTGACGACCCCGACATGTTCGGAGTCTTCCTCATTCCCGGCATTCTCGGATCGCTGTACATGATCGCGCAAAAGCGCGGCCGCTATTGGTACCCGGGCGCGTTCGCGCTCCTGTCGATCGCCTTGCTGCTCTCGTTTTCCCGGGCGGCGATCGTGTCGGGGCTCGTGTTCGGCGGTGCAAGCTTTCTCTACTTCAATCGCCGCAATCTTTTGAAAGCCTCGATGGCCGCGCTCATCGTCGTGCTGGTGCTGTCGCTGGTTGGTCTGATCTTGTACCTGTCGAACGAAACGTTCGCGGAAATGCTCACGGGCCGCTTCAAGATCGCTGAGGAATATGACCTCGGTCATTTCGGCCGTTACAACAGATATATCTTGGCCATCCCCCTCATCTTGGATCATCCGCTCGGGCTCGGCCTGTTCGAAATTGACAAGATCTTTCCCGAACCGATTCACAATATCTGGATCAGTTCGTTCCTCAATTATGGCTGGCTCGCCGGTTTCGCGTGGACGCTGCTGATGGTCCTTTCGGTGCAGCAGGCTTGGTACAACTGGAAGCGCTCGCGCGACGAGTTGTTCCTACTCATTCTCTTCTGCTGGCTCTCGGTTGTGTCGTGCGCGATGCTCCAGCAAGCCGAACGCTGGCGCTTCCTATGGCTCTTTATCGGCATGCTGTGGGGACTCAATTACCGGAACTTTTTGCCGGCATCGCGTGAAGCGCCGGCTGCCGAAGTCCGGTCAGCCTACCGCAAGGCGGCGTGAGGACTCCTTGAAGCTCGTCCGTGCAGCGGAGTGCGTCGCCGGTAGCTACTATGGGCTTGCCGCAGCCATTGTGGCGGTAACCCTGTCCGGCGCCGGCACGGCCGCACTTGCAAAGGACGTTTGCGCCGCATGCATTTCAGTGCGCATCGAGTATCCGCACGTGGTGCGAGGGCCGTCTCGCCACGAGCCCGATGCGCCGGTGAGCCTCATCGAGCTTCCAGACGGCCGTTTTCGCGCCTTTGCCGCTAATGGCACGACGGTGGCAATCGACGGCGCGACACCGTTCGATTTGGGCGGCCGCGGAAAAGCGGTTCTCACGCCGGGACCTCCGGGCACCCCCTCCGAATGCGGCAACTGGCTCACCACGGTGCTGCCAAGCGCCGGAAAGCTGTACGGCCTCATCCATAACGAACAGCATTGCGACTATCGTCACGGCGAAACGTATAAATCGATGTCCATCGCCAGGTCCGCAGACGAGGGCCTGACCTGGGACATGCTCGGTCAAGTCATCAGCTCAAAGGAAGGACCAGCGCCCGGCCGAGAAAGCGGCGAGGGCGATTGTACTGCAGCCGATGGCCACGACGGATTTTGGTACGCCTATTGCCAGCGGCTAAGTGATTGGAAAAATTTCGTCGCCAGAGCGAAAGCCGGCGATCCGGGGCCGGGAAAGTGGATGAAATGGAGCGGCAGCGGCTGGGACTCGCCGGGCCTTGGAGGTAGCGCGGCGCCGCTCGACGCTTCGATCGGCATGAGCGCGGCTTATTGGACGAATGCCAATGCGATGCTCGTTTTGGCCGCCGCTTCTTCGCTGCGGTTATCGATTTCCGCCGACAAGATTCATTTTGCCACGCTTGCCGAGCCGATCATTCTTTATGACGGCAACGAGTGGGAGCGTCCGGCGCCAACCGATCTTTATGCCTACCCGAGCATGATTGGCGAACACGGCTTCAACGACATCAACGGCCGGTTTTTTCTGACTTACACCTATCTTGCTCCGGGAGCCGACTTCACGCAGCGATATCTGGTGATGCACGAGGCGCGGATCGAACTCACGGGCGCGCCACAGCATCCGCAAGTGCGCGTCGCGCTTTCGCGCTGGAAAAACAATGAGGGCCTCACCTGGGCGACCACCGGTCCGCCGATCTTTGCCGGCACGGCGTTCACATACGATGTGCCGCTCGGTTACGTGATGACGGCCCCGCCGCAGCTTGTTCCCAGTGTCAAACTCGACGAATGCTTTTCGCCGCGCTGGGGCGGATTTCTCACCCAGGCGGGAGATTGCGTCGGCGAGGGCAGTGAGCGGCGTCGCGTCGCCGGATACGTATTCCGCTCTGAGCAGCCGGACACGACGCCACTCTATAGCTGCTTGTCGGCGCGCTACGTGCGCTTTACTTCCGGACGCTCCGATTGCGACGGTGCCGGCACACGCGATCGCGTGCTGGGTTACGCGCTTCGCTGATCGAACAGGTGCGACCCTCGCTCAATCGTGGTCGTCATCCTCGAGCTTGCCGATGTGGTGCTGAGCGTACAGTTCCGCTCCCAGCTTGGCGACGAGATCGAGTTGAGTTTCGAGGAAGTCGATGTGCTCCTCCTCGTCGTGCATCAGCTTTTCGAAAAGGTCGCGCGATACATAATCCCTGACCGAATGACAATGGGTGGCGGCTTCTTCATACAGCGCCCGCGCATGTAACTCCGCCCGCAGATCGCACTCGAGGACTTCTTTGACTGATTGGCCGATGTGCAGTGGGTCGAGCACCTGCATGTTGGGAAAGCCGTCGAGGAAGATGATCCGCTCGACCAGCTTGTCTGCATGCTCCATTTCCTCGATGGATTCCTTGCGCCACTTTTTGGCGAGCGACTTATAGCCCCAATTGTCGAGCAGCCGATAATGCAGCCAGTATTGATTGACCGCGGTGAGTTCATGCCGGAGGGCCTTGTTCAGATAATCGACGACTCCGGGCTCACCTCGCATCTCATGCTCCTGTAACGCTAAGCGCCGACCGCGCGGCGCGTTGGATTATAGCCTGCGCGGCCAACACGAAAAGCCGCCCCCCGGCGGATAGTTGGCAACGCGTCGATGGAGAGAGAAAAGTTAGAGATTGCCGCCGGCTTGGCAGCAAGCGGAGTTGGCGGCGGTCAGCGCTTCATCCATGATACGGCGAATGGTCCGAACGCACCTTCCGCATTGGGGGCTGCAGCCCAAACAACCATACACTTGACCTGCAGTCCGCGGCGCCACGGAATTGCCGGCCAGCGTCCCGCGCACATCGTTGTCGCTGATCACGTTGCAGGAACAGACAATCATAGGCGGTAGCCGCTGGGGATTAGTATCAATTGCAACTATCGCTATTTAGGGCGAGCGCAAGTTGATTTCAATCAAAATCGCACCGGTTTGGAGAGATTTTAACCTTGAAGCTTAAGGGTGTCTTTTGACCAAACCATAGGCGCTCGGCGAATTTCCCAGCCGGCGGCGAATTTCGCAGGGTCTGCCCAGGCTTAGGCGGTTGCCGCCTCCCGGGAGCCGCCGCGCGAACGTCGTCGCCGGCGCGAACGCAGCCCGCAGATACGGCGGGGAATGGAGCAAAGGTCATCGAGGAGGCCGAGAACCCGCTGACCGCGGGCCAGGGCGCGATCGAGGGCAGCCATAGTCCGCGCTTGGTCCGGATCGTCGTCCTCCGCCCAGGTCTGGAGTACAGAGGCAAACAGCATCGCCAGGCCTTGCGCGCGGATCATTCCGCCCGGACCTGAAGCGCCGATCCCGGCTGCC
This sequence comes from uncultured Alphaproteobacteria bacterium, assembly GCA_963835195.1. Taxonomy (GTDB): domain Bacteria; phylum Pseudomonadota; class Alphaproteobacteria; order Rhizobiales; family Xanthobacteraceae; genus BOG-931. The sequence goes on along the minus strand of CAWIEY010000004.1, from coordinate 348,813 downwards.
GTCAGCATCCATTGCTGGGAGCGCACCGCAAGGCCATTGAGTGCCAGTGCCAGCGGCGGGTTGGTGCGCGCCGAGCGCAGCAGTGACCGCACCGCATCGCGGTGCGCCGCCAGCACGTCGAGCCGGCGCATCAGCACGTCGAACAACCGCTCGCGCGCGGGTTCCTCCGCCATATCGGCCGTATCTTGAGCGAGCACGGCACGATCGGTGGCTTTGATGTGGGCGGCAAGAATGGCAAGCGTCGAGGCGAATTCGCTGCGCAGTTGAGCAAGCGAGAGGCCCGTACGCTGTGCGATATCGTCAAAGCCGATAGCCGCAAAACGCTTCTCGGAGAGCAGCGCCAAAAAGGCCTCAATAATCTTATCGCGCTCGGTATGCGCCGCCGGAGCGGCAGCCCGGGCCGAACTCTGCGCGGATTTGCGAACGGTCTTGCGAGCGGCTCTCCTGGCCATGAGCTAACTCCTTACTGCGCCTTACTGCGTCGGCCTCCCCTGGCCTTTATTGTAGTTTCTCACGGGCGCCGTTCCAAGACGTGCGCTTTCTCACCGGGCAAGCTGCCGCGAGCGATCTGTTGCGGCGGCCACAGCCCGGGCCATGAGCGGTGCCAGGCCGTTCCGGCCCATCAGAACCGCAAGCGCCGCCGCGGTCGTGCCGCCGGGCGAGGTGACGTTCTCGCGCAGCGAGGCCGCGTCGACGTTGCCCTGGTGCAGCAATTCGCCCGCGCCGGAAACGGTTACGCGCGCAAGCTTTTCGGCCAGTCTCGGCGGTAGCCCGGCTTGCACTCCGGCGTGCGCCAAAGCTTCGGCGAGGAGGAAGACGTAAGCCGGACCGGACCCCGAGACCGCGGTCACCGCATCCATCAGCGCCTCGTCATCGATCCACTCGACCGGCCCAGTCGCCGACAAGAGGCGGTCGGCCAGTCGTCGTTGTTCGGGGCTTGCGTCCCGCGCCACTGCCACTGTGATGCCGCGGCCGATAGCGGCCGGCAGATTAGGCATGGCGCGCACCAGGGCGCAGCCATGGGCCAGCCCCTGGCCAAGCGATTGTAGGGTCCGGCCGGCCATGATCGAGACGACGACCGTGGTCGCGGCAATGAACGGCGCTGCCGTGGCCAGGGCTTCCGCCGCTGCCTGCGGTTTTACCGCAATGACGACGCCTACCGCCTTGGTCAGTGCGGCGGCGTTCGGGTTGATCTGCAGGCCACGCGCAACGAGAGCTGAGATCGCCGGGGTCGGCTGCGGCTCTATGACGACTATGCCAGCCGGGTCGAAGCCGAAATTCAACCACCCTTCGATCAGCGCGCCGCCCATCTTGCCCGCGCCGATCAACATCAACGGCCCGGGCAGCTGACCCAATTCCCCATTGCCCGCGCCGGAGCGGTTTGCGGCGTTCATTGGCTTATCCTCACACGAAATCTCTAGGCGCGAGACGTGCTCGCGCGCTGCGATTTATAGCGACCCTTTGTGCAGGTTCCGAGCGCCGCAATCCAGTGCGGGCTTTCGGCAACAAGGCCGATGAACGTGCGGGCTCTTTTAGTCAGTCACCGCGCCCGGCCGGCAAGCGCGGCGGTCTTGGTCACGCCTCGCCCGACGTCTCGAACATGGCGGTATCCATGGCCTCCCGCGCCGATTTTCCGGCCCAGACGACGAACTGGAATGCCGGAAAATACCGCTCGCAAGCGTCGAGTGCAGCGCCGAGAACGGCTTCGCACTGCCGGCCGGAGGCGCTGGCGCCGCCGGTCAGCAGAAGGGCGTGACGGAACATCACGACGCCGTTCTGCTGCCAAATGTCGAAATGACCGATCCACAATTGCTCATTGATCAGCGAGACCAGCTGCTGCACCTCCGGCAATCGCAGTTCGCTGACCCGCATGTCGAAGGCGCAGGCCAGATGCAGCGCCTCGATGTCGCTCATCCAGGTGAATGAGACCTGATAATTGGTCCAGCGCCCGGTGACGATGATCGCGACTTCGTCCTCGCCGGCGCGCTCGAATGGCCAATTGTTGCCAGCCGCAAGGTGCTCGACGACCTCCAGCGGATTGTTAAGGGTATCTTGTGCGATTGCGATGAGGGACATGTCGCCTCCACAGCGTCGGTTGGAGTGGAAATGCGCACGCCAGACACATCGCCCAGGATTGGGCTTTGATCCGCACTACGTCGTTGTCGTCGGTCGACAAATCGACATTACAAACTAACAGTCACGCTACGTCGCGAATCAGTCGCACGCCCGAATATAGACGGGCAAATTTGCGTACTAAAGATTTGTCACTCGCCGGGCGCTAGTTATCCCGGCCCTCATGAAGTGATTTGCTCCCTCCGGCAATGCAACCGGCGGCCATCGTCCACAGGGGCCGCCTGCGACAAGTTCGACTCGGGGTAAGTCAGCGGCCGACCGGCCAGCGCGTTGATCTCGCCGCGATGAAAACCGGGCGCGAGCGGCTGTGCGAAAGCCCGTTCGGAGGATGGCCCTGAAGAGGCCGTGGCCGGCCTAATCGAAGAACAGGCTCGATACCGATTCTTCGGATGCGGTGCGACTGATTGCTTCGCCGATCAGGCTTGCAATGGGAAGCACGCGAATGTTGGGCGACGCTTTCACCGCCTCGGTCGGCTGGATCGAATCGGTGATGACCAGCTCTTTCAAATTCGATTTGTTGACGCGCGCCACGGCCCCGCCCGAGAGCACGCCGTGGCTGATATAGCCATAGACCGCGCTTGCGCCTTTCTCCAAAAGCGCATCGGCGGCGTTGAGCAACGTGCCGCCGGAATCGACAATGTCGTCGACCAAAATGCAAACGTGTCTGTCGACTTCACCGATGACATTCGCGACTTCGGATTCGCCGGGCCGCTCGCGCCGTTTGTCGATGATGGCGAGCGGTACGTTGATGCGCTTGGCAAGTCCGCGCGCGCGCACCACGCCGCCGACGTCGGGGGAAACGACAATGATGTCGCCGAGGTCGAAACGCTGCTTGATGTCGCGCACCATGACCGGGGCGGCAAAGAGATTGTCCGTCGGGATGTCGAAGAAGCCCTGAATCTGGCCGGCGTGAAGATCCAGCGTCAGCACCCGATCGGCGCCGGCGTGGGTGATGAGATTGGCGACGAGCTTAGCGGAAATAGGCGTGCGCGATCCGGATTTGCGGTCCTGCCGGGCATAGCCGAAATAAGGCACCACCGCCGTGATGCGGCGCGCCGACGCGCGGCGCAACGCGTCGATGATGATCAGCAATTCCATCAAGTGATCGTTCGCCGGATATGACGTCGATTGCAGGACAAAAACATCGGCGCCGCGGACGTTCTCCTGGATTTCGACGAAGATCTCCATATCAGCGAACCGGCGCACCACCGCCTTGGTCAGCGGTATGCCGATATAGGCGCCGATCCCCTCGGCAAGCGCAGGATTGGAATTGCCGGCAACGAGCTTGATTGCTCCGTTGTTGCTCGCCATTCCGCTCTCCCACCCGCACGGCTTTGCGCACAATCGAAAACCGCAGCCCGGTCCCGACAAGACCGTGCCAGAAAAATGCAAAGCCCTGATACAAGCCGTTTCCGGGGCTGGCAACACGATTCCGGCCTTGTCCCCGCCCATGGTCAACGGATGGGTATGCTTTGCAGATCAAGGCTGGGGAAGCGCTAACCCGGCACGCCGGCCATTACGTGCTGGCCGGTTCGTCGAGCGCAATTGCGCTGACGTGGCGGCCATAGTCGCTTTCGCGGAGATGGGTCGAACGACGGAAGCTGAAAAATTGCTCCGCATCGCCATAGGTGCAGAGCGCCAAGTCTTCCACTTGCCGAATACCCGCCCGCGAGAGCCGTGCGCCGATATATCCGGCCAGGTCAAATATGGCGTGGTCCTTGCGCGCTCCTGCCACGAAGAAACGTCCATTCGCGGCGTCCTCGGCGGCAAAGCGCGCGATCAGGTCGGGGCCCACTTCGTAATTCGGCTGGCGGATCATTGGCCCGAGCGCGGCCCGGATGCGTTCCGGACGAGCGCCGAGACTTTTCATGGCGGCAATGGTCGCCTCGACGATCCCGGTAAGCGCTCCCCGCCAGCCCGCATGCGCCGCGCCGATCACGCGGGCCCCAGGATCTGCGAGAAGGATTGGACCGCAATCGGCGGTCGTCACGCCGACGGCGATGCCGGGCGTGCGCGTGACAATGGCATCGGCGTGCGGGCGTGCGTCCGTCGGCCAAGGGGCCTCGACGATCACAACATCAGGCGAGTGTGTCTGGTAAGCAGTCAGCAGCGCATGCGGCTTTACCCCGAGCGCTTCCGCCATCCGCGCCCGATTTTCGGCGACGGCTGCGGCGCTATCGCGCGAGCCAAGTCCACCGTTCAATGTTGCGTAAGGACTGTCCGACACTCCGCCGTGCCGGGTGAAAAATCCGTGGCGAATGCCGGTAAGCGCAAGCGTAGGTGCGGTGACGAGCACGCGTCACGCCTCGAATCCGGGCAGCGTGCCGAGCTTGGGATCGGCGATGGCCATGACTTTGAACAACTCGCCCATTGTCCCGGGATCGGCCCCAGTGAGCCGGTTCAGCGCCTGATCGATTTCGGCAGCTTTGGCCGGTGCGGCATTGCCCTTGAGCGTTGCGGCCCGCTTCTCGATTCCGAGCCGGCGCAGGAAATCGCCTTGCGACAAGGGGCCAAGCGCTGCGCGCCCCGGTCATTTCCGCGCTTTGCGCCAGCGCCGTGAAATCGACATGTGCGGTGAGGTCGACGCGGCCCGGCGCATGCAGCGGGTTGGCGAAAGCATGACCGGCCACGGCTTGCAAAGTTTCGCCGAGGCCACGGGCCGCGTGGCCGTAGTCGATGATAAGAGCGGCACCCTCATCGCGCACGCGACGGCCGAGCTCGATCGCTATGGTGTCGGGGCGCCATTCGAAGATGGAGTTCTCGGCCGCCTGACGCAATTCGCGGGGCAAGGTGGCGTTGAAGTGAGGCAGCGGATCGGTCGCTACGCCGATGGCCAAATCGCCATCGGTGCCGACCTCGATGACGCGCTCGTGCCAGCCGTCCGCCCGTTTGACCGCTTGGTGAATTGGCAACGCGTCGATGAATTCGTTGGCGAGAATGATGCTCGGACCGGGCGGCACGTCTGCGAGCGCAGCGTGCCACATGACCGGCACCTCCAGGCCGTCGAGCAGGTGATGCTGCGCGTCTTTCAGTTTCGGGTTGATTTCCACGAGATGCAGGACAATGGCAGGCTGGAAACCCTTGACGATTTTGGCTGCCCGCAACGCGTCGCGCATCATGGTGCCGCGCCCGGGTCCAAGTTCAATAAGGCGGACGTTTTCCGGCGCACCCATTTGCTGCCACACCGCAGCCGCCCATAGGCCGATGAGCTCGCCGAACATTTGGCTGATTTCCGGCGCGGTGACGAAGTCGCCGGCAGCCCCGATGGCATCGCGTTGAAGATAATAGCCATACTGCGGATGGGTGAGGCACAGCCTCATGTATTCCGCGAGCGGCATTGGGCCGGCGACGGAAATCAAACGGCGAATCTCGATCTCGAGTGCGGACAGCTCGTCAGCCATTTTTGCCGATCGCCGGTCGAACCGAAGCGAATATAAGCCCGATTAAACCCGCCAATATCAGCGGAATTGAGAGCAGCATGCCCATGGTGAGCCCGCCCCAGAGGAAGCCGAGCTGCACATCCGGTTCGCGGAAAAACTCGCAGAAGATGCGCAGAACGCCGTAACCCACCGCAAAACTGGCGCTGACCAGACCGGGACGCCTGAGCGCGCCGCAGCGAACAAGCACGCCGAGCACCGTCAAGAGCAGCAAGCCTTCGAGCGCGGCTTCGTAGAGCTGGCTTGGATGGCGCGGGATTGGGCCGCCGCTGGGAAAAATCATCGCCCAAGGCACATCGCTCGGGCGGCCCCAAAGTTCGCCGTTAATGAAATTCGCAATGCGCCCGAGGAACAGCCCGATCGGCGCGACTGCAAGCGTCACGTCACCCAGTGACAGAAACGAGATTCCGCGCCGCATCGCGAACAGCGCGGTGGCAATGACACAGCCGAGCACGCCGCCGTGAAACGACATGCCGCCATTCCACAATTGAAAAATTTCGAGCGGATGCTCGCTAAAATGCGGGAGGTTGTAGAACAGCACGTACCCGATGCGGCCGCCAAGAATGATTCCCAGCGTGATCCACACGATGAAATCATCGTACGTCACGACCGTAAACGGGGCCGGGCCGCCCCATAGCTTGGGCGAAGCGATAATGGCGCGCGCGTAAATCCACCCCGCGATGATGCCGACGATATAGGCGAGCGCATACCAGCGCACCGCCAGCGGCCCGATTGAGATCAAAACCGGATCGATGTGCGGAAACGTCAGGATCGGCAGGATCAACATCGATAACTCCGCCACGGCTGCGGCATGCTACGCTTCATGGTTGCCGTCCCGGTGTGGGCTCCGCATCTTGCGATAGCGTCGCACCATTGCCATTCTTAGACGTTGCGAGCGAAGCTCAAGGAGATGGGTTCGGAGGCAACGATGGTCCAGACGACGAACCGGTTCTTCGACGAGGTTGCACGGTTAATGAACGACGCGGCTGGCGTCGCCCAGGGTGTCCGGCGCGAGTTTGAAACGCTGTTCCGCAGCCAAGCCGAGCGCATACTCCGCGATCTCGCGGTTGTCCAGCGTGAGGAATTCGAAGCGGTCAAGGATATGGCCCGCCTCGCTCGCGAGGAAAACGAGGCGCTGAAATCCCGTATCGCCAAGCTGGAAGCAAAAATCGGGGCGCCGTCGACACCGGCGGAGCCGTCCAGCTATGCGGAAGGGGCCGGCGGCGCGGTCGGTTAGCCGGCCAGGCTTTCTTGTTTTTCCCTGCTTCCGCCGCTATAAGCGCGGCGCCGCGGCTAAAATCTTAAGACCTTTGGCACCCCTGGAGGCTATTGCCGGACGCTTTAGTCCGGCCGAGATTTTGACGCGGGCAACAGTCATTAGCGAAAAGCACTTGAGGACAAAGACATGGCGACCGTCAACGTGATCAAAGCGGCGGCGCGCCCGCGGGCCGGCAAGGGGGCCGCCCGGGCGGAGCGTAGAGCCGGCCGCGTACCCGGAATTATCTATGGCGACGGCAAGCCGCCGCTGCCGATCTCGCTCGACTACGATGATTTGCGCAAGCGCATCTATGCCGGGCGTTTCCTGACCACCATCCACGATGTCGATGTGGAAGGTGTGAAGCATCGCGTCATTCCACGGGACTTTCAGCTCGACGCTGTACGCGATCTTCCCCTGCATGTGGACTTCATGCGCCTCGGCGAGGGCGCGACCATAAGGGTGAACGTTCCGGTTCACATCAAGAATGTCGACCAGTCGCCTGGGGTGAAGCGCGGCGGGACGGTGTCGATTGTCACGCACACCGTCGAAGTACGCTGCCGCGCCGACGACATTCCTGCCGCCATCGAGGTCGACGTCGGCGGACTGGAAATCAATTACTCCAGGCACCTGAGTGATATTACGTTGCCGCCCGGCGTCCGAGTCGTCACCGCAAGGGACATTACGCTGGTCACGGTCGTGCCGCCCTCGGGTTATGCGGAAGAAATGAAGGCTGCGGCAGAGGCAGCCGCTGCGGCCGCGGCTGCGGCCGCCGCCGCTGCTGCGGCCGGTACGCCGGCGGAAGGCGCGGCGGCGCCTGCGGCGCCTGGCGCCGCGCCCGGCGCTGCTCCTGCGGCTGGAGCCGCTGCGGCAGCGCCTGCCGCACGCGGATCCGGCGGCGCGCCCGAGAAAAAGTGAGGTTGGCGCATAGGGTCCGCAGATGTTGCTCCTGGTTGAACTCGGGAATCCGGGAGCGCGCTATATCGGCAGTCGCCACAACGTCGGCTTCATGGCCGTGCAGGCCATCGCCAAGCGCCACGGGCTTGCGCCCTGGCGCCGGCGGTTCCAGGGCGTCGCGTGCGAGGGGCAGATCGGCGGCGAGCGCGTGCTGCTGTTATTGCCCGGAACCTATATGAACGAGTCCGGCCGGGCTGTCGGTGAAGCCGCGCAGTTTTACAAGCTGGGCCCCGACGCGATCACGGTTTTCCACGATGAGATCGAGTTGCCGCCCGGCAAGGTGAGGGTCAAAGTCGGCGGCGGCATCGCCGGTCACAACGGCTTGCGTTCGGTCAGCGACCATATTGGCAATGATTACCGGCGTGTGCGCATTGGGGTCGGCCATCCCGGCCACAAAGATTTGGTTGAACACTATGTGCTGAGCGATTTTGCCAAGGGCGAGTGGCCGTGGGTCGAGGCGCTCGTCGACATTCTGGCCGAAAATCTCGAGCTTCTGATCCGGGGAGAGGACGCAAGTTTTCAGAACAAAGTCCACCTCGCAATGCTGGCCAAGGGATTTGCCGCTAAGTCCGATGGCGATCTCCCGCTTGATCGGTGAATGATTAGCCATGGGGTTTAAATGCGGTATCGTCGGCTTGCCGAATGTCGGCAAATCGACGCTGTTCAACGCGCTGACGGAAACTGCGGCCGCGCAGGCGGCCAATTATCCATTTTGCACCATCGAGCCGAATATCGGCGAAGTGGCGGTGCCCGATCGGCGGCTGGAAACGCTTGCAGCGCTCGCTAAATCGGCGGCGATTGTGCCGACGCGGCTGACATTCGTCGATATTGCCGGCCTTGTCCGCGGCGCCTCGAAAGGGGAGGGGCTGGGCAATCAATTCCTCGGCAATATCCGTGAGGTTGACGCCGTCGCGCATGTGGTGCGCTGTTTCGAAGACCATGAGGTCACGCATGTCGAAGGCCGGATCGAGCCGATTGCCGATATCGAAACGGTGGAAACCGAGTTGATGCTGGCCGATTTGGAAAGCCTGGAGCGGCGCCTCGACGCGCTTGAACGCAAATCGCGCGGCACCGACGCCGATGCCAAGGAGGCGAAGGAGGCTCTTGCTCTGGTCAATCGCGCGCTAGCGCTTCTGCGCGATGGCAAGCCGGCCCGGCTGACGGAGCGGAAGCCGGACCAGGAACGAACTTTTCGGTCGCTTGGGCTGTTGACGGCCCTTCCCGTGCTCTACGTTTGCAACGTTGACGAATCCTCGGCGGCCGCCGGCAACGCCTATTCGCGCCTGGTCGAAGTCCGAGCCAGCGAGGAAGCGGCGGCCTCCATCGTCATTTCCGCCAAGATCGAAGCAGAGATCGCCGCGCTCTCGCGCGACGAGCGCCAGAGTTATCTCGAGGCAATGGGACTGAACGAGGCCGGCCTCGACCGACTGATCCGCGCCGGTTACGCGCTGCTCGATCTCGTCACCTTCTTCACCGCCGGCCCGAAGGAGGCTCGCGCGTGGACCGTGACCCGCGGCACGAAGGCGCCGCAGGCTGCCGGCGTCATTCATACGGATTTCGAGCGCGGTTTTATCCGCGCCGAGACCATTGCTTACGATGACTACGTCACGTGCGGCGGCGAAACCGGAGCGCGCGACGCCGGCAGGATGCGGCTTGAGGGCAAGGATTATGTCGTGCAGGACGGCGACGTCATGCATTTCCGCTTCGCGACCTAGACGGTGACGTCAGACGCCGCTCATTGCTGAGGTCCGAGCCCGGTTCCTTGGTTCCTGATGGCGCCGAGGTGCTCGTTGATGCGGAAAACGATCAAGACGAATTCCGCAATGATTCGCGACAGGATTACGCCCATACAGGCCCCGAGCACGCTCGAGATAAGGAAAATCATTCCGACGAAGGGGTTCAACGCCATGCTGGCAAGGGATGAAACCACGCCGGCTAAGCCGATCAAAATGGAAATCACAACAGCGAGCCAATAAAAGAATTTGATGACAGTGGGCGTGACGAAGCGGTCCCACTGAAACAAGTCGCCGACGCGCATGCTCGCCTCCCCCGGAAGCCCTATCGCCTGAAACGCTTAGAAGCCGATTCTGCGCGTTTGAAAAGGAGGTAGAGACCGCATCCCACCGCCGATTAGGGTTCGTTGCGAGCGGTTCCAGGGCACAATCGGGGCACCAGTAAGGAAATAAAGGCCGCTGCCCAGCGGCCAACTGGCGATTTTGCGGTGCTGGAACTCATTCGAATCGTTTTACTGCCGCCACGTCCGTTCCAGGAACGTAGACCACCGCCAAGCGTTGCTGGCGTGTGCGGATGGTGCGGTCCGCAACGCAAAAAGCATGGAGTTCTCGATGAGAAACACTGTCCTTTTTCCGGCACTCGGCATTGCACTCTTGGCGGGGACGACGCTCGCGCAAGCGCAACCGGTCGAGACCGTCATTACGCCAGCGCCGGGGCCGCTGGTGATTGCGCAGCAGCCCGTTGTCGTGACCGAGCCGGCGCCCGTCGTTGAGACCGTACCGGTGCAAACGACCGAGACGGTGCGAACCGAGCGTTCGACGACACGTCCGCCGAGGCGACGGGTCGCGCGTGCTCCTATACATGCACCGCTATATGCACCGCTACGTGCACCGCGGCGCGGGCCAACAGAAACCACGACGCGAACCACGATAAGCGAAAGCATCGCTCCGGCGCCGGTTGGACCTGCGGTCGCGCCGATCGCCCCGGCGCCTTATACGGACGTGGTTGCGGCCCCACCGGCCTATGGGGCTCCGCTTTATGACGTGGTGCCGGGTGGACCGCCGGCCGCATTCGTCGCGCCACCGCCAATGCCCGCCTACCAGTACGTCTATCAACCTGACCGCGTTCTGGTGATCGACGCCAATACCGGCGTTGCGGTGCAGGCCATACCGCGCTGACGGACGGTCTGATGAGGTCATTCGCCCGCGCTGCTGCAATCAGTAGCGCGGGCGTCATTGCAGCCCAGGGAGGAGATCGTGAGCGCTCATCGCACGCGACAGATCGCAGCATGGATGCTTGTTTGCGCGGCCTTGGCCGCGGCCGGCATTGGCCGAGCCAGTGCACAAACAACCTCGATTGACGAAACGGTCAATGGCGGCGGCGTCGCGCCCAAGCTTGAACTGACCCCGGCGCAGCGGAGCGTGATCTACCAAGCCGTGCACCGCGATAAGAGCAAGACGGCGCCGAACCGTTTTGCGGCGAGGATCGGCGCCGACGTTCCGCCGATGATCGAGCTCTATCCCTTGCCGGACGAGATTCTCGCCGAGAATCCCGTAGCCAAGCTCTACAAATTCACCCGCGTTGACGATCAGGTCGTGCTCGTCGACCCAACGAAGATGCGCGTTGTTGCGGTGATCGGGCCCAATCCGGCCCGGTAATTCTTCGGCGCGGGCGCTAATCGTTAACGGCTGGCGCTGTTCGGCCCGGCTACGACCGCCTTCGGAAGCACGTCGAGATAGGGGCCCATGAAGAACGCCTCGCCCGCGCCGTCCCCGTAATATCTGTCGTAAGCGTCGATCATGGCGCGGACCGGAGTAAGGCACGAGGGCATGAAATCAACGATCAGATCGCCGATATGCGCGTCCGACCGACCGCTGTAATGCGGGCTTGTGGTGACTGCATGCACGATGCACTGTGTAGCGGAGCGCACGAGCGGTTCGGTTGCGGCGAACTTCTCCTGCATCGATAGATTTCCATCGCCGGTCGCATCGTGCAACGGATCGGCGGCGACGGCGACGAGTAGCGCCGCGCTGAAAAGCGGTGCAACGAGCATGGCAATCTCCCACCCGGATGTGCAGCCATAACTGGGCCGCGCTCAGCCGGTCAATCTCTTTCTCGTCCGTCTGCGGAAATTGCCGCAGGCTGCGGCAAGTCGTATCATGCTTGTTTCGTTGCCAAGCGGAGCGCTGTCATGATTTTGCCCAAAGCGCTGTTGGCCGGTTTAATGCTGGCAATTCCGGTCGCCGCTACGGCCGATAACGTTCCCAATCTTAATGTTGAACAGGTCTGCGACGGGATCGCCAAACAGGGCGGCGTAACTTTTCGTGACCCGCAAATTGCGCAGGAGAAGAAGAACTGCCTCGATACCGAAGCGGCGGTGCGCAACGAATTGGTCAAACAATGGGCCAAATTCGACCGCGCCGATAGGACTTCCTGTGTGAACGAATCGGAAATGGGGGGAGAGTCGAGCTATACCGAACTTTTGACCTGCCTCGAGATGGCGCGAGACGTGCGCGCTTTGCGCGCCGAGCAAGAGGGCGCCGGCAGCGCCAGTTCGCCTTCCCAGCACGGCCGCAAAGCGCCGCAATGATGGCGGTCAATACGCCACCAAAATTTCCGTCACGGCGGGATCGACGGCCCGGAGCGCCGCGTCGGTCAAATCGAACTCGCGGCTGGCCGGCAAGGCGCTGAGCGCCGACACGGAAATCGTGCGCGGCCGCAAGCTGATGCCGATCCTGCAGCCACCGGGAACGACAGAAAGATTTCCGCCATTCCAGTCGGTCAACGTTGCGACATTGTTCTTGTCAAATCCCGACAGTTTAAAGGGCTTGCCATTGATCTGTTCAAGCTGCGCCAGCGTGAGGCCGAGGCGGAGCTGATCCGCACTCCAATCCGACTGGCCATTGATGACGATAAGGTGCGTCTCGCTGCGGGACTTGGCAGGTTTGCCCACCACACTTCGAGACGCCGCTTAGGATTCTTGGCGAACAGCACTGTGGCCATGATTTTGGCGCCCGATGCGCCGTCAACCTGCGCAAATGCGACGTTGCGTGGTCGAAACACCATGGCCAGTTTGGCGTGGCTTAAATCGCGCGCGAACACGCCGCGGCAGGCCACATTGTCCGATTTAGCCGCCGCCCCAGCGTGCGCCTCTGCACCGGGCTCCAGCGCTGCCCCGCGGGTGGCGCGAAGATGACCTCCGCCAGTTGGCTCGGCGACTGCGGCGGGCATCGGCTGGCGTATTTGAGAAGGCGCGAGCTGATCCTCGGCATCGAGGTTGGGGTCGGTCTGAAGCGCGGGACCCTGCGATTGTGCACGAGCGTGCCTAGGCTTGGCCGGCTCGGCCGGCGAGGCGGGCGGAGATACGTCGTCCTCCTCGTTTATGATCGAGGGTTGGTTCGCTCCGAGAGACCGCTGCTGCGCCCATGATGAGCCAGTCGCCGCCACGACCAGCCCAAGGCATACCGCTGCCGCCAACAATCCCCGACGCATTTCCGAGCGCTCCCGTGCGGCGTGCTTTTAGGCTACGATAGCACAACAGTGGCGCCCGCCCTCCGACAAATTTTCCAACACCGGGCAAGCCCTTGTGCACCGTCAGGGTCGACACGCCGTGAACATTCAGCAAAACACCGACCGCATCCAGACCACCCAGATCGGCAGCCTGCCGCGGCCGCATTCGTTGCTTGATGCGATGAAAGCCAAATATTCCGGTCAACCTTTCGATGAGCGCGCTTATGACGCGTCGCTACGGCAATCCGTAGCCGCGGTTGTTCGTGAGCAAGTGCAGTGCGGCGTTGATGTCGTCAGCGACGGCGAATTTTCGAAGCCGGGCTTTTTTACTTACATTCGCGAGCGGCTCGACGGCTTCGAATCGCGGCCGGGCGTGAAAATGAACCTGTTCCAGAAAGAGATCGCCGCATTTCCGGAATATTACGAGCAGTACTTCAAGCGGGCGATGTCGGGGGGCGCCATCGTCTCTCTGGCGCCGGTGGTCTGCGTCGGACCGATCAAGTATCGCGGGGCGAAACTCGTCCGCGCTGACATCGACAACGTCAAGGCGGCTGCGGCCGCGGCGGGCGTATCCAATGAGCACGTGTTTTTGCCGGCGACCGCGCCTTCCGGCGTAGGACAGAACGAATTTTACAAATCCGAAGAGGAGTATTTCCACGCGCTTGCCGCCGCGATGAGCGAGGAATATCGGGCGATTGCCGATGCCGGCCTCCTGGTGCAGATTGATGATCCGTTTTTGGCCGACATCTTCTCGGAGCCGGGGCTTGACGAGGCGCAAAAGAAACGCCGCGCGGCGATCTACGTTGAAGCGGTCAACACCGGCTTGAAGGGGATTCCGCCGGAACGCGTGCGCTTCCACACTTGCTACGGGATCAATGAGGGCCCGCGCATCCACGAAGCTGCGCTCGCCGACCTCATCGATTATGTTCTTGCCATCGAGGCCGGCTCATATAGCTTCGAGGCGGCCAATCCGCGTCACGAGCACGAGTATCATCTGTTCGAGCGCGTCCAGGTGCCTGAAGGCAAGGTTCTGGTGCCCGGCGTCATCACGCACGCCAGCAACATCGTCGAGCACCCGGAATTGATCGCCGAGCGCATCTTGCGCTTCGCGCGGCTCGTCGGCCGCGAGAACGTGATCGCCGGCGCCGATTGCGGGTTTTCCTCGCAGGCCATGTACAACACCGAGGTGCATCCGACGGTGGTCTGGGAAAAATTCAGGGCGATGCGGGCCGGCGCGGATCTCGCCACTGAGAAATTATGGCCGTGAACGGCAGCTGATCAAATTTCGGGAAATTGAGCCGCGAGGCGATCCGCCTCGGCAGCGTCCGCGGGCGTGTTAACGTTAAAGAACGGGTCCACCGGCGTGGTTGGCCACTCGGCAACGGCGGCGCCGTGCCGAGCGGTCCACGTTTCCACTTTGTGAATGCCCTCATTCACCAGCGCCCGCCGCAGATCTTCGCGAAGCCCAACCGGCCATAGCGCCGCGAGCGGATGCCGTCGGTGCGCCGAAGATGCACAGGCAAGCGGCGTCCCGGCATCCATGCGCGCGCGATGCAGGCGCGCCACAATGTCACGCGGCAAAAACGGGCAGTCGCTGGGAGCGCTGATCACCCATTCGATCTTAGGCAGATGCATTGCGCTCCAATCGAGACCGGCGAGCACGCCGGCAAGCGGGCCGGCATGATCGGGCACGCTGTCGGCGACGACGGTCAGGCCGGTATCGGCAAATCGCGCGGCTTCGCCGTTGACGATCAGGCGGCTGCATTGCGGTGAAAGGCACGACATCACGCGCTGGAGAATGGTTGTGGTCCCGACGCGGATGCGGGCCTTGTCCCTGCCGGCCATGCGCGTTGACAAGCCGCCGGCAAGAATTACACCGAGCGTAGGTGGGATATTCACGCGTTAGCTCAATTGTCTGCCGCACTTATCGCCAGATTTCAGGCGACATCGATGGGTGGCGGTCCTATGTTAATCAAATCTTTGTTCAACCTACAGGCGGAGATAGTGTCGCTGTGCGGCCCGGACATTTTTTAATCCTCGCGGCGTGGGCGGCGGCCGCTTCTTTGGTTACTTTGCCAAGTGCCGCCGGGGAAATCCCGCTTCGCACGATGCCGCCGTATCAACGCAGCAATAAAAATTGTCTCAGCATCCATTATGACGGCGACACTGCATATTGGCTTAATCATTGCTCCTATCCCGTTTCCGTTCGGTGGGATGATGAAGGCAAGTGCCAGAACTGGAGCTGTGTCGATGAGGTCCCGGCGAATGCGCAGTCGACCGCGGCGATATCCCGCCATGCTAGGTGGTGTGAGTGTCCGGGCACGCTGAAGACGTGCAACTTACCCGCCACCGGTTGTAATTAACACCGCCCCGCCGCGATGACTAATTGGTGATCCGGCCATGCCGACCGCGCATGGTGTGAAACAGCGTCAGGGGATCCACGACCAAAATTCGACGCGCACGACCTGAATGATTCGCCGCAGGAACGCCTGCCACACGCGCATGCTTTCGCCGTCTATTTTAGCGTACCCGGTCATGGCCGGACGCAGCGTCTCATCGGCATGCGGTATCGACGCCTCGACACGCACGATTGTGCCGTAGGACTTGACCTGGGCTGCTGGTGCGATCTCGGTCACGTTGCCGGAGATCTCTCGGTCCTCATTGGCCCATGGCCGCAGACGCACGTTGTCCCCCACTCTGACCAAGTCGACATCGGCTTCGGGCAGATTGATTTCGGCCTGAAGCGTGCGCGTATCATCGAGGGTGAGCAGTTCGGCGCCGCGATGCAGATAGGTTCCGATCAGGAGTTGAAGGTTTGGCGTCATGACCCGGCCGGCGGCCGGCGCGCGCACGGTCGTTTCGGAAAGCTGATCGCGCGCGAAAGCAAGCTTGCGGGTAAGCCGTTCGACGTCCGTTCGCGCCACACGCTCGGCCTCGCTCTTGGTATAATCGGCCGCCACCGCATTGTTCTTTTTGCTCGCGGAATCCGAATCGTCGCCCAGCGCGTCGGCGATTGACTTGTCCAGCTCGGATACCGAGTCCTTCGCACCGGTCTGCTTGTTATCGCCGCCGAATTGGGCGAGCTGTGCCTTGGCACGTTGCAACTCGGTGCTGGCCATCGTGACTTCGCGCTGGGCGTCCTTGGTCGAAAGCTTGGCGAGCACTTGATTGGCCGTGACCCAGTCACCCTCCCGGACTGAAATCTGTTCGATTGCGCCGGCAGTGTGCACCGTCACCATCGTGCGCTGGGTGGGGAGAATCTCGAACGTTCCTCCCGCCCGATACCGGTAGGGAAGGAATGCGATCGCCAGCAACAATACCGCCAGAAGCGCCCAAAATATCTTGCCGATTTCGGCGACGGTGGTCGGCCGATCGTTGAAGAGATCGCCCTGACCAGCCCAGTTTCCGCGCAATTGGCGCGCGGTCTCGGCATCAAGCGCTGATGTCTCGCTGCGACGCCCGTAGCGCAAAAGTAGAAAGGCCCACACCGCCGACGCTACCGTAACCACAAGCAGGAGAATCGCGGTCGGCGGGGCGATTTGAGTTCCGCTGACGATTTCGAAATAGGCTTGCGCCAGCAGCGCCGCGGCAGCGCCAGCGAGGACCACGGCCGTTGCGTAAAAAAAGACGGGCGATTTGTCGGTGGCGATGAACCTGCCGCCGTCGCTCTCGGTGTGAGCGGTGATAGTGCGGAGCGCATCTCTGCGCAGTGTCGGCCGGACAAGGTATGTCGCCAGCCAGCGATATCCGTCCGACGGTAACAGCGGCCACGCGGTGAGTAGAAAGACGAGGAGGGCAAGAAGCCCCACGACTAGCGCAAACTGTGACAGGGCAGGGGCGGCCTCGCGAAGGCCGAACCACGCGAATATGCCTGCGCAAAACAGGGCCAGACGAGCGATCAGTGGAGCGGCGTGAGCCCAAAGCTGGCCACGGCGATTGAGTGCCCCAATGCCGCCGAGGTCGGTGAAAAAACGCGGAATGCCGAACATCAGCGCAATGCCAAATTGGGGCACTGCGCCACCCAAGCCGCGGATCACAATTCCCTGCAATAGTTGGGTGAAGAAATTGACAATCACCAGGCCGGCAATGACCAGAGCCACGAGCGATACATCGAAGGTCCTGAAATCTTCTGCGAGTAATTCACGCCGATCGTAGGTGAGCCAAAACCCGGCAAGCACCGCCAGAATGACCGGCACCAAAAGGTATTTCAGCGGCCGCAGCAATGTCACGATACCGCCGAATACGAGGTTTGGATTGAAGAATGACAGGCGCGCCGGACCGCCGCTCGCGGCCGCGTCGTCCCAGTCGTTGCGTGCAATCCGGGCTCGAAAACTCTGCGATTCTGCGGCGCCGAAATCGAGGCCGCCTACATCGCGGTCACCGGCGTCAATTCTTTCCCGGAGTGCGACATCCGATCGGCGTAACCCGCCGGTATCTCCTAAGCTGGTTAGACTTCGGGATCGAACCCGCTTGCCGGATGTTGCCTGAGCCGCGCTTGCGTCACGTGACCCTCTGCGGATTGCGCGTTGCCCTGGTCGTCCGCCCGGCGTGCTTCCCAGCGGCAGGCTCTCGAATTCGTCTGGTTCGTTAGCCTCGCCTGACCTGGTCGCGAGAGGTTCCTCCTCCACATCTCGTGTCGCGACCGGGGAAGACGCCGCGCTCGCTGAATTTGGATCGTCCACCGCGGCTTCTTCAAGTAAACCCAAGCCGCGCAGCCGCCGAAAGAATGCAAACAGCTTTCCGTGCGGAAGATCGTGGCCGGTTTCGGCCTTAAAGGTTTGCCGGATCGTGGCGAGGGTGTTGGTGCCGTCGGCAGCCCGGCAGAGGCGGAATTCGTCGGCGGTAAAAACATGCCGTTCGCCGGATCGGGGGTCGATAATGGTGGCCCCGGAACCCGGGAGTCCGCCGCTGCCGCTGGCGCCGACGATCTCGAGATCGGCACGCAGCCGATAGCGCGAATTTGACGGGAGATTGGACGCTTCTGTCGCCGTGCCGGGATTGGCGTTTTTGGCCATTTCTGAAGATGCCATGAAAGGCTAAAACTCCGTGTTCATGAACACAGAAACCTTAACGCCCGCGGAACTTCGTAGGTAAAGCCCGAACCCGACAATAAAGGGTTGTCAAATTTCTCAAGGCTTGCGAGGAACATAGCAAAGCCGCCCACTTGCGTCGAGTGCAACTCCTTTGGGAATGGGCGCGCTGCTCCGCGCTTGTTATTGTCGATCACGCGTAAGGCCAAACTTCGACCGCTGCACCTTGGAGGGTAGAAGCGGAGGTGGACGGGCGGCGGAGGCCGCGACGATTTGCCAACCAAAAGCTGACGTTTTCCTCTCGGCCTGTTCTGCAGCTACGCCCCATCCGTCACCGTGACGCCGTTTTGTGGAAGCGTGTAGCGTTTGCCATTTTGGTGAAGTACACAGTGCACCCCCTCAACAGGGCCTTGCAGCCGGAGAATTATGCAGCGGCAATTACTCATCAACGGCGTCAAGCGCACATACGCGCTTCACATCCCGGCGCCCCGAACAAAAGTTTTTTTTCCACTCGTTCTTCTGTTCCACGGCCGCGGCGGGAGCGGGGAAGTCATATTGAAACGGACCGACTTTGCGGCCAAGGCTGACGCCGAAGGTTTCGCAATTGCGGCCCCGGATGGCATAAACGGGCACTGGAACGACGGCAGAGGTACGATCAACCCGGACGTTGACGACATCGGCTTCGTAAAAGAGATTGTAGCAAGCCTCAAATCCGAATTGCCCATCGACGTTACAAGGATCTATGCGGCGGGTAGTTCGAATGGCGGGATATTTACGCAACGACTCGCCTGCGAGTTCTCTGATGTTTTAATCGCCGTTGCGACGGTTGCGGGGCCGCTTCCCTCCAATTTCACCCAGCATCGGCCGAGCCCGGTCTCAGTGCTCGGCATACAGGGAGATGAGGACCCCCGAGTGCCGATCGACGGTGCCCGCCTTAACATCGAATCTGCCGTGAATACGATGAACTTCTGGGCATCCGTTAACTCATGCAATCCTACCCCGACGGTCACGCACATTCCGCCAAAAGTAAACGATACGACAAGGGTTGACGAATACACTTACTCGGGCGGCTCGGCAGAGGTTGTTTATTATATTGTGCGCGGCATGGGCCACGCTTGGCCACCGTATCCCAGCTTGGAAAATGAACACGAAACCGGCCTAACGTCGCAAAACATCAATGCGACCGATGTCATTTGGAATTTCCTCTATCGACATTCCAGGCTCCCCTCGGAAGCAACGATTGTTCGCCCGCGCCCGCAACGGCCGTTCGCGGAACTGGAGAAACTCAGGCGTCGCGGGAAAAACCGCCGGCTCCCGACGAGCAGGGGTGAGCCGCGATAGCGAGCGAGATGCCGAGCCGATTTGTCTGCTTCGCCGGAGAAAGGATATGCAATAGGACGAAGTCATGAGCGGCAAATGCTAACCAAAGAACGCGTTCGATCTCGGGCGGTGAGAATTCGTCTGTTTGATCCGAACCGGCTGCTTGCCGTCATCGTCGTCCTGTTCTGGCCGCTTCGCTACTTTCCCATCATACTGGTTCCTGCGGTGCTGCTTGCGGGCCTGACGGCCTTCAAGCACCGCAGCGATATTACAACCGACTTGCGCGTGCTGCTGGGAGAAATCTCCTTTGTCGGTCATCTTCTCTTGGGTCTTCTCATCATTAATCTCAGTGCCCGGTTGTGCATGGGCGCCGTTATTCGCGCCCAAGGGGGAGAAGTTCGCGATTTTGGTGTGGGATTTTTCTTAGGATTTGTTCCGCGCTTCTATGTCGATCGAAGCTCCATACCGCAACTCAACCGACACGGCCAGTTGTGGAGCTTTGGCGCTCCACTCCTGGTCCGGCTCAGTTATTTCGCCTTCGGCATGCTTGCGTGGGCGACATATCGATCTGGCGGGGGTCGGCTGGCGGATTTTGCTCTGCTCGTTTCTCAGGTGGGGCTTTGGGCATGTGTGTTCGCGATGATGCCGCTCCTGCCGGGCGACGGTTATAATTGGCTCGCCACTTATTTCCGACGTCCTCTGCTGCGCCAGAAGGCGCTTGCCG
This sequence comes from uncultured Alphaproteobacteria bacterium, assembly GCA_963835195.1. Lineage (GTDB taxonomy): Bacteria > Pseudomonadota > Alphaproteobacteria > Rhizobiales > Xanthobacteraceae > BOG-931. Next base: position 328,713 of record CAWIEY010000004.1, on the reverse strand, counting down.
TACTCAACGCAAAGCTGCGCGGACGGCCCTTGCCGCCGCATATCCCTTCTGGCGAGGTGTCGATGCTGCTGTTTTTCGCAGTCAGCAGCATCCTTGTTCTCGTCATACTCGCTTGTTTCCTGCTGATCGTCTGGGGAACGGTCCTTACCCGAAACCTGCAAGGATTGGGCGCACTGATCTTCATCGTCGTCGCAGTAAGCTTTGCCCTATGGCTTCTCCGGTTCAAAGCCAGGATCTGGGACAGGGATGCGCAGGCTCGCGACCTTCGGCTGCTGCACTCGGCAAGCCTGAGGGGGACGCCCGCGCCGCGCAAATCTTCGCACTCGCTGAAACGGCGAGTGATCATTTGCGCCGGTGTGTGCAGCGTGCTGGCCGCGATGATGTTCCTTCCCTCTTCGTACGATCCTGCCGGACCGTTCAAAATATTGCCGACTGAGCGCAGCACGGCGGTCGCGGAAGTCGACGGTTCGGTTGCGGATGTCGCGGTACGCGAGGGCGACTGGGTGGCGGCGGGGCAAGTGCTCGGCCATCTGTCTTCGGCGGACCAGCAACGCGAAGTGGCGTTGGCGCGCAAGAATTTGGAGGAGGCCGAAGGGCGCCTGGCGCTGGTCGAAGGAAGGCAATCGAGTTTTGATAAAACTGACGGCCGATCCATGCGGCACAGCGGCGATGCGGAACGCGAATTAGCCCGCAATGAAGTCGAACGTCTTCGCCAGCAATTGAATTTCGCTGAGACTCAGTTGGAGCGCACAACCGTGCGCGCGCCCACTGCCGGCTTTGTGACCACTCCTCATCCACAGCTTCTGACTGGCGTTTGGCTGAACACCGGCGATAAATTCTTACAGATCGATAACAGCAAAGTTGTCGAAGCCACAATCGACATTCCCCAAACCGACGTCGACCTCGTCAAGACCGGCGCTAAAGTGCGGCTGCGGCCGTGGTCCGAAACTAACCGAGAGATTGTCGGCCGCGTGACTGCCGTAGCGGCGGCCGCCGTCGAGAGAGGAGACGACGGCACTGTGCGAAGCAAAAGACCGCGCGGGAACCGGGCGGGGTTGTGGCGGGCCGCTATGATCGAGCAACGCCGGACCGAAGGCACCGTGGAGGTAAGGGACGATCGCGGCGTCAAGCGGACAAAAGCCTTGTCGGCGGAGGAGGACATGGCGCGTGGCGGCGAGATCGAAACCTCCCCGGCTGCGCGCACCCCCGATAAGGTTGGGAGCGGGGGATTCCTGCGGGTTACAGCGGCGCTATCGGATGTCGGGGCAGGGCTGCGCGGTGGAATGACCGGCTACGCGAAAATAAGTGGTCCGGAAATGACCATGGGAGAGGCCTGGCTTCGGCTGGGCGAACGGTTCCTGACTGTTGAATTATGGTCTTGGGTGCCGTGACCGTTGGAAAAGGGGCTTTCGCCGGGCCGGCTCCGCGGAGTGCCGTGTCCGGCGGTCGACTGCGCTTCCATTTGCTTTGATTGGAAGCGACTGTTGGGTATAGGTTTCTTGTCAGCCCAAATCGTCGTTCAGGGAGCATGTGATGGCTAAAGCCGTTCGGCGATCCCGCCGGGGAGTTAAGCCGCTGGTCCGCCGGGAGCTTCAGACCGGTTTTCAGTCTCTCAAGGACGGCGATTTGGAAGGCGCGCGCGCGCTGTTCTCGCGGATCGTCGAGAGCGAACCGAACATGGTGGCAGCGCATCTTGGGCTTGGTCGGGTTTATTTCTATGAAAACGAGCTGCGCGCTGCGATGCAATGCTTCCAGCGCGCGCTCGCGATCAATCCGAACAGTTCGCAGGCCAAAGTTTTAATGGCGCGGGTGCGCGAAGACCTCGGCGAGGTCGACGCCGCGATGCAGGATTATCAGGAGGCCGTCGACGTTAATCCTTCGCATGGTGTCGCGCAAAGGCGTCTCAGCGGGCTGTTCGCGGAAAACGACGACTATGAGGAGGCGGTGGCTCGATTACGGGAGGCGCTCAAGCACAACCCGCAGCAAGTGGCGACACGGCTGATGCTCGCAAAAATGCTCAAGCGTTCGGGCGATGCGGCCGCGGCGCGGGCCGAATTGCAGAAGGTGCTGGAGTTGCAGCCTGAAAGTGCCGTTGCCGCTTACCGGCTTGGACACTCATACAAGAGTGAAGGTAATTTGACGGCCGCGGGCCAGTTTTTTGAACGAGCCAGGCGCCTTGCTCCAAATAAGGTCGGCCCGCAGATCGCACTGGGCGTCGCTCTCACAGAGCTTGGCGAACTTGAGCAGGCATTGCTGGTTCTAAAGGAGGCCGAGAAGCAACCTTCGGCCCCGCCGTCGGTAGCTTTGCGGATAGCCGACTGCCAGGTCAAGCTTGGACAGACTGACGAGGCGCTTAAATCGTTGCGTCAGGCGCTGCGGCGGAGCCGCCGGCCGGGGATGGTGCATAAGCGGATCGGCGACGTGTTGACGAATATTGGAAAACACAAAGAAGCTATCGAGGAATATCGGGCGACGGTGCTTCGTCAAGCGCAGCTTCGAGAAACGCACCCGGAGCTGATATCGCTGATCGAACAAGCACAAATGCCAGGTCAAGATCCGGAACCATTGGCAAGGCAGATACACGACGTGATGGCATCTATTTCTGTCGAACGGGGCGCCGAGAGGAAGCGCCGCTCGAGGAAAACCGACGATGATGCCGCGCCTGATCGCAAGTCCGGTGCAAAGCGGGGCCGAGGGATCGGCCGGCGACGACGCCGAAAATGATGTAATCGAGACCCGCAACCTAGCGACTAGGGGTGAGCATGAGTGGCAGGGGCCGACGATCTAAGGTCCGCGGAGAAGGCGGAATGGCCGAGAACGACGCGGAGCAACGCCGCGAAAAGGTCCGCGCGCTCAAAGAACTGCGTGAACAGACCGAAGTAGAAGATCTGCGAGAGACGGTCCCGGAAGCTACCGCTGAAGACGTCTTGCCGCGCCGGGGGAAACTGCAGCAATTCCTGCAACGTCAAGCTCGGGGAGGGGGGGCGGAGCGGCCCGGCGGCGGAAGGTTGCGAGAGATGCTTACGCAGAGCGGCGGCTCCGGCGAATGGGGTCGGCGGGGTCGGGGCGCGCTGCGTCGCTCAGCACGTGCAAACGCTGAAGATTGGTCTGGCGCTGTGGACGATGAAAGCCCTGCGCCCGATCGGGCAACGGAGCCGACGCCGAAGCGCGGCCGCTTCCGGGGGCTCGGCAATCGCAGCATGCTCAAGCGCCGGATTGAGGCTCAAGCGCCAAACGCACACCTACTTCTCTCTGAACTCCAGAATACCGTGCGGCAGCTCAAGGAGGAAGTCGAGCGGCTGCGCGCCGATCGCAGGGGAAAGGCTTCGGCGAAGAAACGAACGTCGCCTGCCGCCGGCAAAAGGCCGCGGCGGAAACCGAAGAAATCTTCAAAGTAGTTGCTGCGACGGCAACTAGACCGGATCGCCACGCTTTTTGATTTTTAGGATCGGTTATTCGCCATCATCAAAAGTCAACTTCGCGCACCATCCGCAGAAAGATATTCCGCTGTGGATCCGCGAATGGACGCCGGCCGTGCATGGTGCGGGTATTATCGAGGACGGCGAAATCACCTCGCTGCCATGCCATCGGTATGATGAGGTGCTTCTGCGCGGCGACGACTTCGTCGATCAACTCCTGCGGAATTTTTGATCCGTCTTCCAGGCGCACCAAACTGGTGGTGCGTCCAAACTGCTGCTCCTGCCATAATACCGGCAGCATGCTGTTGATATACACGAGTTGATCGCCCCACCGGCTTTTGATGACGCCCGGAGCTAAATATTCCGTGGCGAGCACGCGCCCGTCCTCGGCATGCGCACTCAAGCCGTTGCCGGAGCAGAATTTGATCGCTTGGTTCACATCGTCGGTCTGATAGATGCGCTGCCATTCGCTGTCTTTGTAGCGGCGGATGTATTTTAGTTTCTTCTTTGCCAGCAGCTCTTTTAAATCCCTGCTCAGCGCATCGTAGATCTGCCTACCATCGCAGACGGTGGTTTCGCCGTCCTTGTCAGCGGGCCGCTCGCAGAAAAACCACATAATGACCGGCCGCGAGTTCGTGTAGTACATTTCGCCGTGCAGCGGCAGTTCGTATGAGTCCTCCTTGTCGCGGGGAATGGCCGATCGAGTCGATAGCAGCGTATCGTCCGCCGAAACCTTCTGGCGGACGTAAGAGCCGCCCTGGTAATTCATGAAATCGTCGCCGAATTGACGAATATATTGTTCGAACTCGGCCAGCGGCGTGCCAAAGCCGCTGAAGATAACTGTGCCGCGCGTCTTGATCAGCTCGCGGACGGTTTTCGGGTCAAGGTCGCCGACCTTCTCCTGCGGCGTGCCTTCAATCGTAGAACCGAATGGTTCGGAAATTTTGGTGATGCGCATCTTTGCGTTCCTCCTTGCGCCCGCCCTAGCTTATAGGGAGCCGCGAGTTTCTCGGATTGTATAGATCGGCCGATATTGCCACAACGCAAGTTCCGCCATCGGCGCTGCCTGGATCACGTCACCGGTAGCTCGGTACAGAGAAAATCAGTCAGTTCGGCGATGCTGATGTCGTCGACGTAGGCGCCGTCTTTCATAAAAAGCTTCTCGAAAGGCAACCCATTTCGTTCAAAAGCGCGCTCGATGCCTACCGCAAACTGCACGATATCCATAGATTCGAAATTCAGGTCCTTTACCAGCCTGGTCTCGCGCGTGATCCCTCCTGGCAGGTCAACTCCCCAATCCGCGATGGTGTCCGCCGCAACCGCAATGACCGTGGCTTCGATTGCCGCACGCTGTTCCGTTGTTCTCATTAGATAGGGTCTCGAAATACTAGATGGGCTGCTTGTTCAGGGGTCGACGTCCGGGCCTTCCGGCACGATCCGCCGCGCCTGACAAAGCGGGGCGCTTCTAGCAGACAAAGACCGACCGGCAAAGAATTCCATAACAAGATCGACGGCGTTGAATCTATTTGCGCGCGCGGAGGTTGCGGCCTCCCAGCGTGGCCAGCGATGTCCCCAGTTCCCAATCGTCACGCTGCGGACCGGAGCGCCGCCTCCCTGGCCGCTGGCATAGTCGTCTATCTCGATACGTCTACCCGCGCTGAAAATTTGGCGCTGTTGCGGCTGCCGCGCTGCGCCATTGCGTTCCACCCAGAAACGAACGGTATCCGGCGCCGACAGGACTTCGCCCCCGGCCCGTAAACCAGGTCCTCTCCGCAAGCGCCCGCCTTCCCACGGCATGATGCGGTCATGCCGTCCAAATATCAGGGCAATGGGAACCGCCGGGGCGGATTGCCACGACAAGGCTGCAACCGGCAGGTTTGACAGGGCCGTTGCAAGGCCGGCGAAGCGATCCGGCCGCTCGCACCCAAGACGGAAGACGAACTGCCCGCCATTGGAAATGCCGAGCGCAAAGACGCGGCAAGGATCGACCTGGTTGCTGCTCACCAGCCGATCAACGAGCGCATCGACAAAGTCGATATCTCGCGTGCCGCCGCCGCGCTCGGGACGTAAGTCGATCCATCCATCGCGAGCCTCAGGAAAAACCACGAGGCAGCCTTGCCGCTCGCCCGCTTCAGCAATACCGGCGCGGCGCGCCAGAAGTTCCACCTGGGCCCGTCCGCCGTGAAAGCAAAGGAGAAGGGCTCGGTCGCGAGCGCGCCGGTCCGTGATGCGCAGGAGATAGCGGCGCTCCACGCCGTTGACGTCGATCGCCTGCCAATCGAGCCGCGTTGGCCGACGCCATAGGAACAATAAAATGAGGAATATCGCCGCAAGGATGAGCAGCGAGGCGATCAATTCGCCGCTCCACTATCGCCGAGCCAAATTTCCAGCCCGCCGCGCGGATTGTCCTCATAAGTCCAGTCGGAGCCGCGGCGCACCGCAACGCGCGGACCGAAAAAATTGGCCGTGCCGACGAACAGGCCATGCGGCGTCGACACCAAGTTTCGAATGCCGAGGTTGTAGGGGTTGTCGAATCCGCACCGGTCGACCGCCATCCAGTTTTCGCCGTCGCGGCTGCGCCACAATTCCGCTCCGCTGGCATTTTCGACAATGAATTCCGGACCGAGCAGATTGAAGTAACGAGCCACCTTGGCGGGAGCCTCGCGAAAGGTACTCCAGCGCAGCATGACGCTCCAGTCGTTGGTGCCGGCGTAAAGCCAGTCATCATGCTGCTCGAGCGTCCACATGTAGCCGTTGAAGAAATTGCCGAAACCCGCGCGCAGTCCGCTGAGCGGCTCGCGGCGCTTGCCGTCGACCTCGCGCGGCTCGCCGACGATGATGTCCCAGGAATCGTCGGGGTTGATTCGCAGCAGCTCGGCTGGCGCCGGCCCGACTTTGTTCACCCTGTCGTTGCCGCCGCCCTGAATGCCGGTGCCGACATAGATCGCGCCCTTAAAGCGAAAGATCGACATGACCATCTGATTGGGCGGCCCGCGTCCCGCGCCGCGGTCAAGAAGCTTGTGCCACTTGTACGGGGGCGTGCCGCGGCAATCGCTGGCCCAAACCTGCAAACCTCCGAGATTGAAGGTGCCGGCGTAAAGCCGTTCGTCGTCAGCCACGAGCGAGAAAATGCCCAGATTGCCCGGATCGCCAAAGCCAGCTTCGTTGACGATCGTCCAGTTTTGCCCCGCCGGGTCCGGGCTCTCGAAAACAAACGGCATACCGGCGGTGTTCTGCTGACCGCCCGGCCGATCCGAGGCGCGCCGCGCGGTGGGCGAGAAGAACATTCGGCCGTTGAATGCCGTGAGGCTTCGCGTTGTCGACAGCGGTGGATCGAGAATGCCAGTGCGTGTTACCGGTTCGAACGTACGGCCGTCATAGCTCCGTAGAATATGGCCGCCGGGCGCACTGCCCGGTGACCACGCCGCCACGTACAGGGCGGGCTTTGGATCGGACGCGCCCTGGAGAATCACCATCGAGCGATAGCCCATTTCCCTCGTCACCGTCCGGCCGCCGTCGCCGGTTACCAGCGGCGAGCGAAACACCATCTCCCATTTTTGCGCCGCCGGGTCGTAGCACCAGATTTGGGCGCGGCGATCTGTTTGATCCAGTCCCTCAAGCGTGTCCGGGCATTCCACCGGCCAGGTGTAGAACGGTACGGTCCGGTAAGCCATTTGCAGGCGCAACATGCAGAGATTCTGTCGTGTCGTGCCGACGTAAAGCTTGCCCTCGAACCATGCCATCGAATGCGCATAATTGTTGGCGCCGTCGCCGAAGCCGTTTTCGGCGATGCGTTTGAAGTCGCGCATCGAGAGCCCGCGCTTCGGCTGAAAGCCTGGCGCGGTTTCGAGCGGCATCTGCACGGCAACGCTCATGGCGGGGCTCGTTATACCGAACCGCGCCGGGCGCGCAGGCGTTGCCGCATACGGCGCGCGCCAACGGGCTGAACGCCGGTTTCCCGCCGCAGCAGAAACGCCTCAACGGCGCGGGCAAAAAACCTGGGCTTCACGATCGGGAAAAAGTGTCCGGCCCCGGGGATAATGACGAGCCGCGCGTTGGGAAGCAGATCACCGAGCCGCTCGGCGGTTGGAAGACAATGCGAGAATTTACCGAACATCAGCAGCGTCGGATGGCTGATTGATCGCAACGTGGCGGGCACCAGCAGGGACTCGTCATCGAATTCACGGTCAGCACTGGTTTGCGCCATAAGCCACCGCCAGCGCTCGAGTTCCCTGTCGCCCATGTCTCTGGTACGCAACGAAATGCGGGAGCGGCCATCGTTGGCAATGTTGCTGTGCGCTTGGCTAAGTTTGACCAGGAGCCGGTGATCGATAATCGAGTCACTCTCGGGCAGATCGACAAGGCCCTGGCTTTCAAGCTCAGCCCTCCACCAATTCCAGTGGGTCCATTCGCGAAGGCGCACGGGAGGCTGCAGTGCGCCAAGCTGGGCGTCGGCAATGATAAGATTGCGAACACGCTCAGGATGAAGTGCCGCGAGTGCGATCGCAATTCGGCCGCCGAAACTGTGACCGGCCACATCGGCTTGAGCAATGCCGAGGAAGTCAAGCAAATCGACGACGTCGCGCACCATTTGCGGTAAGCCATAGCCGGACGGGGGCATTGAGCTGCGGCCATGGCCGCGCAGATCGTACATCAACACACTGCGTGTTCTCGCAAGAATGCGTGCCGCGCCGAAATACCAGAACGATAAATTGGCGCCGAGACCATGGATCAACACCAAAGGCTTGCCGCCGCCGGATTGGAGATAGTTTATCTTGACCTCGGCGGAAGCAAGGTTTGGCATTGGTCAAGCTTTGATCGCGCAGCCGGGAAGGATGAAATCCGTCGAAACCATTGATTGGAGCGAGCTTTTCACGAGCTGCCTAATCGCAATCATTCCATGTAGCCCAACACCTTGAGTTGGTTCATCAGCGCTTCACGTTCTTCTTCGGTTGCTTCCGTGCGCTCGGCCCCTTCCGTGTGCGGCGAAGTCGTTGCGGCGCCAACGTTCACCTCGCGATTGTCGATAAGAGTCTCAGTCGGCACCCGACCCTCCATGTCTTTGGGCACCGGAATTCCCATCAGCGTCAGAATCAGCGGCGAGATGTCGAGGATGTTGATTGCGTCGAGCCGCACGCCTTTGCGGAAGCTGGGGCCGCAACCGATGAAAATGCCGGCGGGCCGATGCGTGCCGTCGGCGCTCGGGCGATGGTTCAAAACCTCGTTGGATTTTAGCGTCGAGACAAAGCCGCCATCGCGCAGCCGGATCGTGATGTCGGGGCATGGGCCGGCGAAGCTTCGCCCTCGCAATTTGTTTAGCTCGGCCTGGACCACGACCGGGCGGTCATCGCCTGGCGCGCGAAATGCCAATAGCTCACTCTGCATTTTTAAGACGAAGGCCAGGTAGTCGTCATCTTTGACGCCGGAACCTGCGCCGTTATCCCGCTTGATGAAAACCGCGTTGCTGCTCGGCGTCGGACTAAATGCCAGCGTCCTCTTCCAGTCGATCGCGCTCAGATAGTCCTTGAGGGTGTCGCCAACGAGTTGGCCAACCGCGTCGCTCTCTGCCGAGGCCGTCCAATGCAGATAGCCATGGCGTGCAAGCCATTCGTTTAAGTAGAAGATCTCCGTAGTCGGCCCGAAGCCGTGATCGGAGGTGATAAGAATATCGGTCTCCGGGCCGGCGGCCTCGACCATCGTCTTTATGTTCTCATCGAGACCACGGTAGAAGTCGACCACGAGATTGCGGAGATGTGTGGACCAGTCGCCCGCTTCTTTATCGGCGAATGCGGGGTCTATAAAGCGCCAGAACAGATGCTGCATCTTATCGGCGCCATCAAGCACCAGTGCGGTCAGCTCGGTGCGGTCCTTTGTCATCAGATGACAGGTGAGCATCGACCAGTGCCGGTCACGGACGTTCTGTAATTCGATCCACGGCTCCTGCTCGCCCTGATGCAGTCCCTGCACGCATTTCTTTTCTTCTGTGTGATCCATGCCAAGGTTGCGGTAATCGAAATTCGGTAAAGCGCGAACTTCGTCGTACAGCGACTTCGGATACACAGCCTGTTTCAGGTGTCGCCACGGAATGAAGCCGCCGAAAATGTACCCGTCAACCGCGGGGGCCGGCGACATGCCATAAAAGTTCAGACTGGTGGCGCGTTGCTTGTGCCGGTTGGCGATCGACCAGATCGTCTCGCAGTGATTGTCGCGATAATCGTTTAGCTTTAGGAACACGCTGCCATCGGGCAAAAACGCGGGCCGCAAAAAGTCGTAGATGCCGTGCGCTTCCGGGCTACGGCCGGTGATCATGGAAGTCCACGCTTGCGGCGTCAGCGGATGGCGCGTCGACATCAGCTCGGCGCGCACGGACCTCTTGAGCAGATCGTGGAGGAACGGCATGGCGCCTTGCTCGACAAGCGGATCGAGCAGGCTAAACGTGGCGCCGTCCACACCGATCATCAAAACTTTTGTTGCCACACAAGGCCTCCCGTCAGCGCGGGCAGGCCCGAAACCGGTGGAACATGTCCGCACTGCTCTATGATACCGGGGTGCAGCTAACGGCGTCTTACACCTTGCCCTTACATCGCGGTTTAACCAATGCCGACACACCGGGCAAGTGTCGTGCGCTGGTTTGTGGGGGGTTACTGCAGTATCCGCGCAGTTCCTTGTTTCGCTCGCCTGGCCCCGGCGGCAGGTGAGTGGCGCACGGAACACATGATTGACCACACATTTGGCATTTGCCACATACCACCGCGCTGGTTACCCTCGACTGTCGCGCTCCGTCACACCAACGATGGTTGGGATTCGGCATTTCGGTTCCGGCCATTTAACAAGACACTTCAGTAAAAACTCGACCCAAAGGTAAGTCCTTCGATAGGGACGAGGGCTTGGACGCAAATTGCTGGATATGCCTGAATGGCGAAACGTGATCGGCGCCACCGCGGCGCCCCGAAATCGAACGAGCGTCAGGCCAAGAAGCGGGCCGTAAAGGCTCCGGCGGATGTTCATTCATCGGCGCCGGAAAAAGATGCAAAACTGTCGCCGTCGCATCATTCGGCCGCGGCGAAACGCTCCTCGGCCTCAGTTGATTTAGAGCGAGGGCGGCCACGAACCGCGCCGCCTTCACCGTTCTCGGGGGAACTGGAGGAAATACAAGGCGACAGTCGGCGTTGGCGGCGGCCAGATGGGCCGCGTGGGTCCGGCTCTGACCGCCGTGCACGGGCGAGCCGCCGGGCAGGCGGCGGGCCGGGTTCGTTGGCGCCGATGCCGGCGAAGCTTGCTGCCGGTCAGGTGCGGCCTCACCGCGCCGGCGCGCAACGCGCGACAACAGCGGCTGCTCCGGAAGCGGGCGTTGCCGCGCGGCATGCAGGCGTGCGAAGGACAGGAGTTCGAACTCCGCTTCCGCCGCCGATTGCGGGCGAGCTTGAGGAAATAAATCTCGGCGGCGCGCGGGCTAAAGCGAACGCCCGAAACCGGGCGCCCGGGGCCGGGGCGGAGCGACGGCGTCAACGGGCTGCTGATCAAGGTGTCCGCTTCCAGCATCTCCAGGATTATCTGCACAATCCAAATTTATTCGATCTGCGTGGCCAAACTTTCGATACCAGCAGCACGCCGGAAGAGATCGAAACGCGCACCGGTGAAGTCCGGTATCAAATCGAGGTCATCCGGTCGCTGATGACCGTGCTAACCGAGGAATTAGAGACGCTCGAGAAAGCGCGGCCGCGGCGGCGCGCAGAAGGCTGATCTACCGGGCAATATAGCCATAGCGGGCAGCGGCCGCAGCGACGTCAGGCAGCATCCGTTCGGTGCTCCGCTGCACCGATATGCCGGCCTGTACTAAAGCTTTGGGCGGAAACATCGGGTCCTGCAGAAACACCCGGTCGTCTCCGAAAGCCGCACCCACCGGGCCTGGACCTGCGAACGGCGAGTTTTCCGGATGCAGCATCCGCATTAACGCGCGTTCATCACTGGGGAGATCGAGGTGTGCGCACAGCCTCGCCAGTTCAGCGTGTGGATCGTCTATAAGATCTTCCACCCGCAGCAAGGCAAGCTGTTCGGCCGGCACGTTTTTGACCGCCCGGGAAATTCGGTTCTGCTCTTCAAGCCATTGGGTCTGGTACTCGCGGCGATTGGCAAGCGCCCGCCGCGGCGCGCCCCGCCGGTGCGGATCAACTGCTGCGCTTCCCGCCAGCGGGTGTTTCACCACATGCACAAAACGGGCGTCGGGCGAATTTTTAAGGATGCGCGAAACGCACGCGGCGTCGTGCGCGTAAGCGGGGCTTTTATCGATCAGCCGCAGCGGCGCAACCTGCTGTCTCAATTCGTCAAATATCCGACTGGTCGGCCAGGAGAGCCTGCGCACGATCCAACGTCGCGCCAAACCGACGGAAAGTATCGTCTGTTCGCTGCCGTATATGTAGGCCAACGTTCGCAGCAGGCCATGCATGTGGGTGTGGCCGGGGTTGGCCATGGCTGTCACGACCCCCTCCAGGGTGTCTGCGACGAACAGATTAAGCTCAGGAACTGAAAACGCTGCTGGATTGCAGCCGAGCATCGCGCCGACCATCGCACTTGCGGTCGAACAGGTGCCGAGAATGATAACGGGGGACGGTAACGAGTCAGCGACGTTTTGGGTGGCTGCGGCGTCAGCTTGCATGAAAAAAATTAGGGTCCGTCTGGCTTGAAGAATGAGATGAGCAGCACGCTTGTTTGATCTCTATTGTTACGGACCTGCCGATCGCTAACTCAAGCTTGCTCCGTGGTTCGTGGCGCGTCCAGTTATGCGGTCCGCTTGCGCAATAACAGGGGGCGCGCGCCCCGCCGCGCAATAAAGGCCTCACTCCTGTGCCGCATTGGGCTTTTGCCGCGGGTGCTCATTAAAGAAGTTCCAAATCACCTCTGTGGCGTTGATGTTTTGCGAAGGCGAGCCGTTCATTCGCATTTCGTTATTTTGCGGCGGCCAACCGTGCCCCATCCCCTCCACAACATAAAATGTGACGCCCGTACCTGCGGTGCACTCGGTGAAGGAATATTTGATGACCCGGGTGCCGTCATTGACTCGCGGAGGTTCGCGGGTGACGGTCGGTTTCGGGTTGCAGCCGTTTGCGTGCGCCCACAGTCCCATGGTCTGTGTGGCGGAAGCGGCCACGCCGCCGACGGCCATTGCTCTTCCTCCACCCATTTCGCCGCCAGCAATTGGAATCCCGGGATCGGCGTCTCCCTGGATTCCCACCATGGATATCGGTCCGGGCTTACATGAAGAAAGTAGATTGGCCGGCAGCGGACCGGCGACCGCTCCGATCGCGGCAAGCGTATCGGAGAGCTCACAGCCCAGCCGTTCAGTGAAATCGGCGCCATTCGAGAGGCCGGTCGCATAGATGCGCTGCGGATCGATGGACAAATGCGATTTCAAATGATCGATCAGTTGCCGCACAAACCCGACATCATCAACATCGACATTGGTCGTCCCGCGGCCGTCGTTCCAATGGGCATCGATGCCGTCGGGTGCGACGACAATGAACTGCGCCTGATCTGCCTTTTCAGCAAAGTGCGTCTGGGAAAGGATGTGGACGCCGGCGCCACCGCCGCCGTGGAATAACAGGACCAGGGGATAGGATTTGCCGGCGTCATATCCCTTCGGCTTGTGGATGACGTAGGTCCTCGTCTGACGGTCTTTGGTGGTGATGGAGCCGGTTGAAGTCGCCCCGGCCGCTTGCTCCCATGCCGGTGCCCGAACCCGGATTGTGGGCGCTGCGACCCGGGCCATATCCGCCGCCGGGAGAGTAGCCGTAACCGTCGCGAGGTGGTCCGTAGCCGTAGGGTCGGTAGCCGTATGGATTAGGACCATAACCATACCCGTAACCATAAGGGTCGGGTCCGTAACCGCCGTTCCGGTTAGGACCAGGACCGTAGCCGCGAGCGGCTGGTCCGCGGCCGAGGTTCGCCCGGCACGCTGGCGACAAGTGGCTCCGGTAGCTCATGAGGCACTCGATGATGCGACCCCCGCCGGGCGGCACGTTGCCGCAAAAGCGGTGCAACTCCTCGAAGCAAGCGCCACGGATACCGCCGTGCCAGGGGCCGTAACCTCCCTGGGCAACAGCAGCGGTAACGACCCCCAGCGTGGCCGATAAGATGACCCAGGGGGCAAGGCGGAGTGTCATGCGTGCTCAACCTGCGGGAAAATGCGGCCGGATGGAACGGAGCTAGGCTTGCAGCGAAGTCGGTAAGCCTCAATGGTTTTAAACATTAGCACAAAGGATAAATGAAGGTATTTACGGTCACTTCGGCTACCTCGCTCCGGCGATCAAGAGCACAGGATGCGGTCCGAAGATATTTGCCCAGAGTATCGTACGCCACTGTGCCTGACGGGCGACGCCTATTGTGCGATCTTGACGGAATCGTGGTAGCAAAACGTGCGCCTGATGTACGCAAATCAAGTTGTTGGTAGCGGTCAAAACCGACACTGCTGCCGCGTCGTGGAGTGTGCTTGCGACCCTACTTTCCAGATGGTAAGGCCTCGCTCCGGCCGGTAATCGATTTTCGGCTTTGCAGATGTTGCGCGGCGAGCCGCTGATGGTGCGGCAATTCACGAGAAATTTCCGGCGAGTAGTAACGCGGTAAGTTTTTCGTGACCAGGGGGCTGTAAGTTTGATCGTCATGGCGGAGAAAGCGCCCCAGCCACTTTTTCTTTTATCCCCGCCACGTTCGTTTTCGTCTGTGGTCTGCGGCATGTTGGGTCAACATCCCCAGTGCTACGGACTCCCCGAATTGCACATGTTCTTTGCCGACGATCTCGGCGGCGTCATGCAAGGAACGTTTCGCGGAGCGATGGTCGTTGACGGCTTGTTGCGGACGCTTGCACAGCTGCACGATGGCGAGCAAACCGAAGGGGCCGTCATCAAGGCGCGCGGTTGGGCAATGGCGCGTTCGAATTGGCCCATTCGAAAGGTCTTCGATCATATTCAGGAGCATGTCGGCCCGCGCGTGCTCGTCGAGAAAAGCCCGGCTACGACCTACAACCGCGAATCCATGGGTCGTCTTCTGCGAACCTATCCCAAGGCCAATCTCCTGCATCTGACGCGTCATCCGCGCAGCACCGGTGAATCGCTGGCCAAGCTTCGGTCGCAATTCAAGGGACTTGACCGGATGACGCGCGGCCGCGCGCAGCTCGATCCCGAACGCATCTGGCGCGTCAGTCAGAAAGTGACCTTAACCATGACGGCCGACCTGCCGAGCGGTCAATGCATGAGACTCAAGGGTGAGTCGTTGCTCGGCAGTCTGGAAGTGTATCTCCCGCAGATCTGCGAATGGCTTGATTTGCGCAGCGATGCCGAGGCGATCGAAGCGATGTTGCATCCTGAAAATTCTCCCTACGCGACGCATGGACCGCGCGGGGCCAAATTTGGCAACGATCCGAATTTCCTGGAGAACCCCGTGCTCGATCGCAAGCGTTTGGAAAGAACCAAAGAGCCCCGCCTCGACGGCGAGCTCGAATGGCGGCCGGGAGAATTGTTTTTCAGCCGAGACGCGGCAACTGGCTAAACAGCTCGGCTACCAATAATGGCAAGCGTGTTGTCGGCCGACCGGTTCACGGTCATTGCCAGCGACGGAAGCGGGCGCCCATCCTCCGGCACGGCCGGCGCGATGGTGCATTTCCGGGGCGGTGTGTACGTTGGGACGAGTTGCGCAAATCCGGCTGCCGCGGACGACGCGCCGCGCATTCTGCGCTACGACGTCAAAGATGGGACGTGGACGACGGTTTACGAATCGCCGCTCCTTGATCCCCAGTCCGCATCATCCGTGCGTGACTCCCAACAAACCGGCCGACGTGCAACGCGAGGCCGCGGCGGCCGTACCGAGATGCCGGTGGACTCCGGATACCGTTCAATGTGCGTTTACCAGGGCAAGTCGGATCGAGAGCCGGTGCTCTACGTCTCGACCATGTCTACCAATGGCGCGCGTCTCCTGCGTTCGAAAGATGGCAAGTCATTCGAGCCGGTCGGCCTGCCAGGTCACGGTGATCCCGATATCTATTCCTTCCGATCGTTGGCGGAGGTGAACGGCTGGCTGTTTGCTGTTCCCGCCGGTACGGCCACCGACAGGCACGTTGATGGTAATTTGCCGCCCAAGCCTAAAATCTTTGTCTCGGATGACCCCGGTGCCGGGAAGTGGATAGAAGCCGCAAAACCCGGATTTGGCGATAGCGCGAACTTGGCGATTTATCCACTCAGCTCAGCTTTCGGCCGCCTTTATGCAGGTACAGCGAATGCGGAACTGGGATGCCAAATCTGGCAAGCAGACATAACAGGTAAGCCGCCATTCGAATGGGCGCCGGTCGTGATTGAAGGCGGCGGCGCGTTCAATACGTGTTTCGCGGTAGGCGCGATGGCGGAATTCAAAGGCGCGCTTTACGCCGGTGTCGGCATTACCGGCTTCGGTTTCGAGCCTGCGCAGCAAATTGGCCCCGCCTCGGGCGAGCTTTGGCGCATCTATCCGGACGGCCGCTGGGACCTGATTGTTGGACAAGCGCGGTTCAGCCGCTATGGACTGAAAGTCCCGCTTTCGCTGCTTGGACCGGGGCTCGGCGACTTCTATAACGCCATGATCCCGTCGCTCGCCGTTCATGACGACGTTCTTTATCTCGGCACGTATCAGTGGGAGAGCTACCGTTGTCTTGAGACCGACGCCGCGGATGTTGCCGGCGGGTATCAGCTCTGGGCCAGCACAGACGGAGAAAACTGGAGCGCAGTACTCCAAGACGGGAACGGCAGTCCTGCCGATCTGGGCGTTGCTTCGCTCCTATCAACCCCAGACGGGTTGTTCGTCGGCACCAGCAATCAAGGCCGCCTATTGAACGGCCTTGCCGGTCGTGATGCGCATCTGCAAGAGGGATTTAAGATCCTGCGCGGTGTTTAGGCTTGCGTCGGCTCGCCATACGCCACCGCCAGCACCGATTGCTGATCAAGCGCCAACGCAACGGATATCGCGACGTTGCCGGGGACGACGACCTGTGCCCAGCCTTGTTGATCGTCGAGCGCACTCACCACGAATGAGCGCGGCTGGCCATTCAATCCGGTTCCGACACATTTTGCCGCAGCCTCTTTGGCGCACCAAGCCTGGAGTACTGACGCTTCATTGCCGGCGGCGCCATTCGCAAACAGCGCCTGCTCGGTGGCGCTGAAGCCGCCGGCGAGCAAATCTTGGGTTTGAATGCGGCCAAATACTTCGAGGTCGATGCCCACGGGCCGGCCGGCGCGCGCCGCGACGGCAACAGCTTCGCCCGCGACATGGGACACCGAGATTTCCGGAAGGTCGCCTAGTACCTCAAGGCCCTCAGGCGCGAGGTAAGGCTTGCCGTCAGGTGTAGTGTGAATGTTCAGGTCGGCGGGATAAACCTGCGCGCCGACATAACGCACGAACCAGGCGCGCGCCGCTTCCTTCATCGCGAGACGCCCAATCAACCATTCATCAGCCTTGCCCGTATCGGCGACGAGTGATTTGAAATGCTCGCGTTCTTCCCGCGAAAGAATTGTGCGCGACAGCACGCGACGCCAGATGCCGCCGGCGATGTCGAAGAATTTTTCCGGGAAAGGCGGCACCCGCCACACCAGCGCGCCGTCCGGCAGCGCGCCGAACATTTGCGACGCCTCGTCGCCATAAAATTCCTCGCGCGGTTGACCGCGCGCGCGGCAGAAATTCTGCGGCATTGCGAAGAAACGGTCGCGCCAGCCGGTGGCGCGGAACAGCGGCGTTCCGTCAGCGGCCAGGGCGACGAATTCGCCACGCAGGTACCACGGCTCAGCGTCGGACTGCTCGAAGGCGAGGCGGCTGGCGATGGAGCCGCCGCGGGTATCCTCACGCGCGGCGTCGTAAAGATCGATCGCCTCGATGCTCGATGGAAAGCAACTGAAATTTGGGCCGATATATTGGCAAATCCAGAAAGCGGTGACGTGGCCGATCGCATCAAGAAGAATAGGATTGAGCAGCAAAGCCGGCGGATCGCCCGGCGGAAAGAACCCTAGGGTCGAAGTGTCCGCGAGTGCGGCATCGAGCCCGGCCTCGTCCCACGCGGCCAAACTTTCGATGCTGTGATAGAGCGGTCCGTGGAACATGCCGGTCCGATAGAGCTCATCGCTCGGCCAAACTGGCGCCTGCGGATCGGCCAGTGGTGCGACCTGTACGTCTGACGGGGCGGGCGCGTGGGCCGTATCGGCCAAAACCACGACGGCTTCGACAAACGGCATCCCGGCGCCGTCGCGAATGCGCGCAGTAACCCGGACGAGCCCGTCAGCCTTCGCCAGCGGATGTGCTTCCAGTCCGAGGGTGCGAAAGCCCTCGTCCAAGGCGATCCAGTTGTAGGCGCGCAGTTGCTCGAAGCGGATGGGGACGAGGCCGCCGCCGAGCGATGCAACGGCGACTTCGGCCAGCAATTCCATGCTCACGGCCAGCGGCATGATCGGCAGCGCGGTGAGATCGGGATCAAGGTCCGAGACGGCGTTCGCGCACAGACAATGTTGCCGCAGGAACGGATCGCGGCCGAGATCAAGATCACACTCGGCGACTAAGCCGGTTGCGTCCTGTGAAAGGATGCGGTCGAGGAAGGGATACCGCGTTTCAGCTTTTGGCGCATTGCCAGGCTGCCGCGGGGATAATTCCGCGCGAATCTCTGCGATCGTCGCCGCGGGAATTTGCACGTATGGCAACCCGTTCGGATAAACGCGGTCGCGGCGCGGCTTGCGCTGCTCGCCGGTCAGGCGCGCCGGAACGATGGGTCGGGTATCGAAAAGTTTGCGAACATCGACTGGGACGCCGGCGGCCCACAAGCGGCCCAAGGCGTGCAGCAATTGCACAAGGCTCGATCGGCGCCGGCTGTCGAGCGCCACAGCCAGTGCATTCTTGCCGCGCAATATATTGTCGATAAAGCCGGTGAGATTGGCCGACGCGCCGATCTCGATGAAAGTGCGGACGCCATCGGCGTACATGCGTTCGATCGTCTCGGTGAAACGCACGCGCCTGCGCCACTGCCCGGCAACAAGCTTGCGGATTTCGTCCGGTTCGGATGGCATCGGGGCGGCGGTCGCGCAGGAGTAAAGCGGCACTTCCGGTTTGCGGAACGCGAAGCTGCGATAAATCGCTTCCAAATCTGCATTCGGCGCAAATAGCGGTGTGTGATAGGGGCGGTTGAACGGCAGGAACGCACACAGGCCGCCTTCGGAGCCAAGCTGCGCCGCCAGAGCCTCAAGCTCCGGCCGCTGCCCGTAAAGCACCATCTGGTGCTCGCAATTGTCGAGCGCGACCTGGATGTGCGCCTGCTCGGCGCGGGCGATCACGCGTTCGCGCGGCACGGCGCCGACGGTCAAAAGTGCGCCGCCCGGAAACTCGCTCGATTTCTCCATGGCATGGAAAAGACGCTTCAAGTCGCCGATCTGGATTTCGAGATCGTCCCAGTCCTTCCAGCCGAGCGCGCCGGCTGCGGCCAGCGCGACATGTTCGCCGCTGCTGTGACCGACAACCGCGTCCGGGCGAACACCCAACCGTCTGATCACCGCGTGCAGCGCGTGGCTCGCTACGAACGCCGATTCCGATCCCATCTCAATACCGAACAAATTCTGCTTCAGCCGTTCTTTGGCTGCGTCGCTGAGACCGTTTGGCGGGGGGAAGACGCTAGTGCTCGGCCGGTCGGCGTCCTGGACGTTGTACAATCCGTCCCAGAAATCGAACCACTGCCGAGCTTCGGGAAAAGCTTCGAGCACGTCGCCGAGCATGCCCTCGTATTGCGAGCCTTCGCCCGGGAAAACGAACGCGACCTTGCCGGCCTGGACTTCACTCGAGCAGTAAATCCCGGAGCGGAGCTGAAATTGCGCGCTGCCTGCAATGATGCGTTCGCGTGCGCGGCCGAGCTTCGCGGATAGGTCAGCGTGGTCGTCGGCGACGATTGCGACGCGGATCGATCCCGTCGTGGCGCTCGCAGCGAGCGCAGCGGCAATCGCCGCTATGGGCTCCTGCGCCAGCGGTCCAGCAAGCTTGGAGCGCAGCGTATCGATTGCGGCGACCATTTGCTCCGGATTTGACGCCGACAACACCACCAGCTCCGCAGTCAGATAAACCGGCCGAGCGCCTTCAGGCGGCTCCGGCGCCTCCTCCACGACGGCATGGGAGTTGATGCCGCCGAACCCAAAAGCGTTGACGCCGGCGCGCCGCCGGACCTTGCGCGAAACGATCCAAGGGCGGCTCTGGCTGTTGATGTAAAATTTGCTCTGATCAATGCCGATGGCCGGGCTGACTTCACCGCAGAACGTCGGCGGGAGTACGCGATAGTGCAGCGCCAGCACGGCCTTGATCAGGCCGGCGATGCCTGCCGCCGGAATGCAATGGCCGATCAGCGATTTAATCGTGCCGAGCGCAATGCGCGGCAGATCGCCCTCGCGCTCGCCGAAGACCTTACGCAGTGCGCTGATCTCGGTGCGGTCGCCGAGCGGAATGCCGGTGCCATGCGCCTCCATAAGTCCGACGCCGTTGGGTTTGAGGCCGGCATCCTCGTAGGCGCGCTCGATCGCCAAAATCTCGCCTTCGAGTTGTGGCGCCAGCATGCCCATGCCTTTGCCGTCGCTCGATTGGCCGACGCCGTTGAGCACCGCATAGATTCGGTCGCGGGCGGTAAGCGCATCGTTCAGACGCTTGAGCACGATAATGCCGGCGCCCTCGGCGAGCAGCGTGCCGTCGGCCAGCACATCGAACGGCCGGATTTCCGAGCGCGGCGAGAGCGCGCCGATTTGAGTGAAGACCATATTCGTGATCGACGGAATTGAGCCGTTGACGCCGCCGGCCAGCATCAGGTCGCTGCGTCCGCTGCGCAGTTCCTCCATTGCGGCCTTGACCGCCAGCAAGGACGATGCGCAAGCCGCATCAATGATGTAGTTCGGCCCGCGCAAATCGAACCGGTTGGCGATGCGGCCCGTCATGACGTTGGGGACGAAGCCGGGCACGATGTCGGAGTTGAACGGCGGCAGCTCCTTGACTAAAGCCGCGCGCAGCTTGTCGAGCGCAGCCGGCGGCGCATCGGGAAGGAGCTGCCCGACGAGTTCAATGGTCTGATCGACCACAACGCCGTGCTGCACCATATTGCCGCTGCCGCGATGCAGCCACGAGCTGTGCCCCAGGATGACGCCGGTGTTGACGTGATCGTAATTGCCGAGGCAGCTGGCGTCGGCAAGCGCGTCGCGCGCGACTTTCAAGGCAAGGAATTGGTCCGGCTCGCCGCCGTCAACGGAATTCGGCATGACGCCGAGTTCGGCGGGATCGAATTGATAGAGGTCCCCGAGATAACCGCCGACGGCGGTCGAGATGTGGCTCGTTCCGGTAGCCTTCAGATGACGCTCCGCGCCCCATCCGGCCGGAGGGGGACCGAGCTCAACCTTATTGGCTCGGATGTTGCGCCAAAACTGATCGGGCCCTTCCGCGCCGGGGAACAGACAGCCAATCCCGATCACGGCGATGTCGCCGCGGCCGCCTTTATGTTCAGGGTTGGCCATCAAAACCCTCGACTGATGCGCGCCGCCGGCCGGGATCGCCTCAGGCGCGGATTTCGCCGCCGACAATTGGGACCGGTGATTGACGCAAGTCCGGCGCTAAATCCCATGCGCGAACCGCGCCCTGCGCCACTTCGCGCTGCTCCCATGATCCTTCGCCGATCACGATTTCCACATCCGCGATCGGCCCGTAGAGAATTTCGTCGCGGCAGGCCAGCGCGCCGCCCTCCGGATCAACGAGATCGACACCGCGTGCCGCGAACTTGGTTTTGGTTTCCTCTGACACCATGCCGGAACCGTGCCGGGTACCGGCCCACGGTCCCCAGTTGAGAACCGCGATCTTGACCGTTTGCGGCCATAGTGCGCGAAGCTGCCACGCGAAACGATTGAGGAGCTCGTTCCCCGCGCCGTAATCGGCCTGTCCCGAATTGCCGTAGCGGCCGGCGACGGAGCCGAACAGGATGAAGAACCGCAAGTCCTCGGGTTTTATGGCGCGCGCAATCGTAGAAGTGCTCAGCGCCTTGGTCTCGACGACGCGCAGCCAGCTATCGGCGTCCTTGTCGACGATCCTCTTGTCTTCGATCAGGCCGGCGCCATGGATCACGCCGTCCAACCTGCCGTGCCGAGCGTAAATCGAGGCAATCAGCGTCGCGGTGGCGGCCGGATCGCGCACGTCAGCCACGCGGTAGATGACTTCGGCGCCGGCGGCGCGCAGGGCGGCGAGGTTCGCGCTGATCTCGCGGTTGCGCAAGATGGCATGAACTTGCTGCTCAATGTCGCGCGGCCGCGGCGTCTGGCCTCCCGCCCGCGCCTGCGTGATCAAATGAGTTCGCAGCGCCGCGTCGGTTTTCAGTTCTGCGATTGCGGCGTCTTCCGCGCCGGGCAGGGGTGTCCGGCCGGTGAGAATGAGGGTAGTGCCGGGCCGCGCGAGCGGATGCAGAACTTCGGTGGTGATCCCGCGGGCGCCTCCCGTCACCAGGACGACTGCGCCGTTCGGCAGCGCGTTCCGAGGCGCCGTCGTCGTGTCGATTGCCGCTGCTTCGGTGCGAAAAATAGTGCGTCGCCCGCTCGGGTAGCCGACTTCCATGCGGCCGCCGGGGACGGCAAGTTCGTTGAACAAGGTCGCGGCGATTTCGCCCGGCGGACGATCCCGCGGCAGGTCGATGGCTTTGGCGATGACTTCCGGCCACTCCTCATACAAGGTCTTTGCCAAGGCCGGACCGCCGCCTGCGACGCGCAAATCCATCCCAGCCGACGCCGCGCGTCCGAATAGGCCGCCCAATCCGGACACCAGGAGAATGCGGCCGCGATGTTGCAGGCTACGTACATGGCGGACGAATTGATGGGGAAACAATTCATTCGCTTCCACAGCACGCCGCCAGGCAAGCGGATCGCCAAGCGCGATCGCCGAGGTTCCGAACGGCGCAAGGTGAATAAAGCCGCAGACTGTCTCGTCGTCGCCGAATTTGGCCGAAGGATCGGCGCCGATGATTTTCGGCTTGCCGCCGGCGGCGGCAATCAAGTCAGCCAGCGCCGGAGCGACACCGGCGCCATCCTGGGTGATCACGTAAGTGCCGGCAGGGAGCACGGCCGGCGCCGGCTGCGGCAATTCTTCGGCATGCGCCACCAGGAGAAACCGGGGCGGACGGGCGCATGCCCTGACCGCGGGCGCGTCGGCCCCGGTTACATCAAAAGGGCGCGCGTGCCCTCCCGCCTCCGCCGCGATTTTCGACCACAACAGATCGAGAATGCCATTCAGCGTCTTTTGTGCGTTGAGCGCTTCGCCGAGGTCGGCCGTCTTTGGCGCGACTGCCGCCGGCAACCACTTCAGTAGCGCGCCGACGATCTCGACGCGCTTGATCGAGTTGATGCCCAGGTCGGCCTCGAGGTTCTGGTCCATGCCGAGCATGTCGCGCGGATAGCCGGTGCGGTCCTCGACGAGCCCGATCAGCCGGTCGGTCAGTGCAGTTCGGTCGAAGGCGGCACCGCCATTTGCAGCTCCGCCGTTTGCTCCTGCGCCGTTCGTCGCCACAGCGCCGGTGACCGGCGCGCCGTTGAGACGTGGCGCGGGCGCAGCAGCCGGCTTTGACGCCGTGGCCAAGGAAGCGGCCGGAGCGCCGGCACCGCCGTTGACGCGCGGTTGAAGGCTGCCGAGCGGGCCGGGTGCCTGACGCGGAGCGACCGGCGCGGCCGCCGGCCTCGTGGCCGGCTGCAAAACCGGCCGCGCGCCGCGCGGTGCACGTTCCCCGCCAAAGTAGGCGAGCATGATATTTTCCTGAGTTTCCAGGAACCTCTGCATGGTCGCCTGGAATTCGGCCAGGGCGGCCTCGCGGTCGCCGGCCGGTTCGTCGCCTGTCATGTTTTTCTTTCCTTCTCTCAGCGGCCGGCGTGTGATTGCCGGCCCGCCGCGCCAGACCACGCGGCGTGAACCATTGTCTGAAGCCTGCACCGGTGGCTGGGGCCGCGCCGCTGCGGCGCGTTCCAGTTCGGCTGCATCCTCAAGCGTCACCACTGCAAGCGGCGGCGTCCCGTACGGCCGCGCGCCGCCGCCGTTGAGCAACCACATGTGCGGCGCCGGCACATCGCCGCGCGGCGCGGAGGCGAGCGAATCGCCGAGCAGCCGGCAATCGCGCCCGCGCCACAGTCGCTCGAGACCAAGGTCCGCGCCTTCCGCCAGCAACGCGCCGAGCGCTTGCAGCAATCCGTTGATGCTGCCTGCGCCATCGTCACAAACAATCGCGCGATGCGGCTTTCCTTCAAGGATTTGCCGAACCATGGACGCCTGCGCGCCCTTCGGCCCGACCGAGAGAAAGACGCGCGCGCCGTCGGCATACATCGTTTCGATCTCGGCGACGAATTGCACCGGGCTGACAAGATGCTGTGCCAGCACTGCCCGGAGGTCTTCGACATCGCCCGGATAGCTCTTGCCCGTCTGGTTCGAATAGACCGCGACGGCGGGCGGCTTGAGGGGCAGCCTACGGATCAGCGCCGCTAACGGCTCCGCTGCAGGTGCCACGATCGGTGAATGGAATGCGGCCCCGACCCGAATTGCCTGGCAGGCGAGGCCGGCGCGTTCAAGCTGCGCGGTGGCAGCCGCCAAACCGGCTTTGCTCCCGGACAAAACCGTCTGCTTGGGCGCGTTATGATTGGCGACCCAAACGTCGACCGCACCAGCCGATAGCACGTTCGACCTCGGCACGATCGGCGCGGACCGCCGCCATGCTTCCAAGATCGCGGCCGGACGCCGCCTCGATCATGAAGCGGCCGCGCGCTTCCGATACCATCAACAGTTCTTCGAGCGTCATGGCGCCTGCGGCGTAAAGCGCAACGAATTCGCCGTAGCTGTGGCCGGCTGCCATGTCGGGGCGCAGGCCGAAACACTTGAATATTTCGAGGAGCCCGGCCTCGATGGCGCCGAGTGCCGGCTGGGCGATATCGGTCTGCGTCAATCGCTCTGTTGCGGCTTTGCGTGCCGCGTCGTCATAAAGTCCACGTGCGAAGATGGCGCGGCTCACAGCGCCGCCCGGTATGCCTTTCTCGGCCATGGGCGTCGATAATATAGCGTCGGCCTTTTCCAACACGCTGCGCAACTCCGGAAAAAGCACCGCCATTTCGCGCATCATTCCGACGTACTGCGCGCTCTGGCCCGGAAAGATGAGCGCGAGCTTGCCACCACCGGCAAGAAGCGGCGTGTCGCTGAAGAAGCCGCCCGGAGGAAGTGACGCCTCAGCGCGTTCGAGATGTTCGGCAAAGGCTGCGACACGATCGGCAATCTTTTCGCCTGCGCGGACGACGAGCGCAGCCGTGACCCCGGTTTTCTGCGCTTTGCGCGCCAGTGAGTATGCAAGGTCACGGAGCAGGAGGCGTGGAGATGCCGCGAGCAGATCGGCAGTGTGGCGAACGCTGGCAGCCAAGCTCGCGCGATCGGCGCCGCGCCAGACCAAAAGCTCGCCCGGCCAGTTCTGGCGCGTGGCGGCCTCGTGCTCTATGCCGAGTCCTTGATCGTACTCTTCGAGCGTGACGTGAAAATTTGTGCCGCCAAATCCGAACGCACTGATGCCGGCACGCCGCAGCGTGCCCGGACCCGCGAGCCAGGGCTGCGCCTCGTCGGCGAGGTAAAGAGCCGAGCTGGGGTCAGCGAGTTTTTTATTGGGCAAGTCGAACGGATGTGGCGGCAAAACTTTGCGATGGCACGCCAGCGCTGCCTTGATCAATCCGGCAATCCCGGCCGCCGCTTTCGTGTGACCGATCAGAGATTTGATGGATCCGATCGCATGATCACTCGGCGCCGCCTTGTGTTGCGCGAGAAGCCGCGAGACGGTTTCAAGTTCGGCGGTGTCGCCGGCGACCGTGCCGGTGCCGTGCGCCTCGAATAGACCAACGGAAGCCGGCGAGTATCCCGCCATCTGGTATGCGCGCGACAGCGCACGGATCTGGCCTTCCGGGTGCGGCGCGGTCATAGACCTGGCGCGGCCGTCGCTGGAGCCTCCGACCCCCTTGATCACCGCGTAAATGCGATCACCGTCGCGCTCGGCGTCGGCAAGACGTTTGAGCGCCACGACGGCGATGCCTTCTGAAACCACGATCCCGTCGGCAGCCGCGTCGAAGGCGCGGCTTCGCCCAAGGGGCGACAGTGCGTGCGTCTTGCTGAAGCACATATAGCTGAACGGCCCTTGCACGGTATCGACGCCCCCGGCGATGACGACGTCGCTGCGATGGCTTTCGAGTTCCAGTACTGCCTGATAGACGGCGGCGAGTGACGATGCGCACGCCGCGTCGGTCGTGAAATTCACCCCGCCGAAATTGAAACGGTTCGCAGCGCGTCCGGCGGCGACGTTGAGCAGAATTCCGGGAAAGCTGTCCTCGGTCCATTGCGGCAAGCGTTCGGCGGCCTTGGGCGGAAGCGTGCCGAGGAAACGCGGCATCTCCGCGCGGATGGCGTATTGCGCGCCCACATCGCCGATGCCGCCGCTCGCGCCAAGGATGATCGAGGTGCGCTCGTGAACTTCGGTCGCATTTTCCAAACACGCGTCGGCGAGGCACCGCCGCACGATTTCGAGTGTCATCAGCTGAAGCGGATCGACGGTCTTGAGCGAGCGCGGCGGAATGCCGTAGCGCAGCGGATCGAACAAGAGGTCATTGAGGAAGCCGCCCCAGCGCGAGTAAATATGATCAGGCGACGCGCGGTCTTCGCTGAAGTAGAGCCGCCAATCCCAACGCTCGCGCGGAATTTCAACGGTGGCCTCGACTTTATCGAGAATGTTGTCCCAAAGTTCGTCGATGCTGTCGGCCTTCGGAAAGATTCCGGCCAGACCGACGATTGCAATGTCGGCCGGCTGCTGGCCCGCCCGCTGAACTTCAGCCGGCGCTGCAGCTTCGGCGAGGCGAGCCTGCAGAAGCTCATGCGCCCCGGCGCTAACTGAGCGATGCAGATCGGCGACCGTGGTCACGTCGCGGCGCAAAGCAGCGACCTGACCGATCATGTACATTCCGGCTTGCCGCTGGCGCTCGAGCGAGACTTCGCGCAGGCCATTATTGAAGCCGCCCCTTTCGCGGCCCTTGCTGGCGAGACGAAGACGGCCGAGCGACAGGCCTTCAAGTTGGTCGCGCAGGGTGTCGATCGGGAGTTTTTCGGCTTCCAACGCGCGCCGCCGCGCCAAAAATTCCTCCGCAAATGGTGTTAGCACGGCGCGGCTGGCGTGACCTGGACCGGTCTCCAGGGTGACGGTTTTTTCGCAGGCAAGCGCGGCGTTCTGAAATTCCTGAACGACCGCTCCTGAACGGACGATTTCCTCGGTGAACAGATATGCGGTGCCCATCAGCACGCCTATCTTCATGCCGCGTTCGACGAGCGGGGCGGCCATCGCGGAGACGATGGCGGCGGAGCGAGCATCGTGAATGCCGCCGGCAAACAGCAGCTGGATTTGGGCGTCGCGCGCAGGATCGGGCGGTTGGCGCAAAAGTTCCGACACCATCACGTCCCAGAGGACGAGACTGGAAAGCGGTCCGACATGGCCGCCGCATTCACGCCCTTCAAAGACAAAGCGCCGCGCGCCCTGTTCGAGGAACATGGCCAACAGCCGCGGCGAGGGGACGTGCAGATAACTGGTGATGCCCGATTGTTCGAGGCCGCGGGCCTGTTCCGGCCGGCCGCCCGCAATGAGGGCAAAACGAGGTTGGTGGCGAAGCGCGACTTCGATTTGCGCGGCCATCAGCTCCGCTGATGCAAAGCCAAGCAGGCCGACGCCCCAGGGTTTGCCGGCCAGCCGCTGGGCGGTTTCGCTCAGCGCCTTCTCGACCGCGTTCGGCTGCATCACAGCCAGCGCGACGAGCGGAAGAGCGCCAGCCTCGGCGACGTCCTGCGCAAAACTGGCGACGTCGGTCACCCGCGTCATTGGCCCTTGCACGATCGGGAATTTGGTTCCGTGAATTTCGGCGACGCCGCGTCCGGCGCCCAGCGGATCGAGCCCGATGCTCGCGGATAAACGCCGCTCGCTTTCCATAAGCAGCCCGTGCGCGAGCCGTCCGAACGTTGCGAAGCGATCGGCAAAAGGCTTGGCAAAAGCGGCCGCCTGTCCGAGCGGTACGACCTGACGGCTGGGATCGTTCCAGCCGAGAGTTCCCGCAAGCTGTTCCGCGCTTTCGCCCGAAGAAGCCTCTGAAAGCACGTGGCGCAAGTGCCGCAGATGCTGAAAGCCCGGCTTGTCGAAAACGCGCCACCGTCGATCGCCGATGGTGACAAGTCCGGTTTCCAGTCCGGTGAAATCCCGCAGCGGCGCCTCCAGGGCCGACGCGACCGAGGATTCCCTCAGAAGGAGGAGCTGATCGTCGAGCACGATTCCGGCTGCGCCAATGGCCCGGACGGCCGACGTGCCATGCAGGCCGATGCCGCCGCGCACGAATACCGGTGCTGATTGCCGCTCCAGGGCCTTCTGCAACAGAATGAAAGACGTTTCTTCACCGATGAGGCCGCCGGCTTCGTGGCCTTTGACCAGCAGTCCGCGGTGACCGACTAATGTCGTCAGCCGCTCGTCCCATTCGATGGCTTCGACAATAACGCCGAGGCCAAATTTCGCGGCTCGCGGCAAAAGGCCCGGCTCGAATACGAGTGGAGCGGGAACAACGAGCCAGCCGAGTCCCCCCGCACGTACATTTCCAGCCTGGTCAACGTTTCATCGTCGATCGTGGCCAGCTTTAGTCCGTATGGAGTGCGCGTGCGCCCGGAAAGTGCCGCCAAAGCCTTATAAGGAATCGCTCCCAGTTCGGCGTTGAGGATGCCAAGGCTGCCGGCCCGGTCAGCCGCCAGAACCAGGCTCACATCGGGCACGCCCGCGGGCGTCAGCGCGATGATTTGGAATGAGCCTTTATCCATCCCCAACTCTGTATTCTGCACTCAAATACCTGTGCGGTATACAAACCTCACAGCGGTGGCAACGACGTTGTGCCTCCACCTTCCTTCAGGTTTGTTCCGTGTTGCTTGTCAGAGCCAGCCCACGGTCTGCCCTCGTTCACGAGGGTCGAGTTCCTTCCAGGAAGGGCACGGCGAATGCGGCCTCGTGCATGACCGGCCCATGGCCAAAATAGCCACCTTCGCCGAAAGCTTCGCCATGATCCGCCATGATCATAAAATGCGTGTCCGGGGGAGCTTTCTCCAACAACCGGCCGAAAACCTTGTCCACATACTCGACGCAACGGATTTGCTGTGCGTGCAGGAATTGCAGCTTTTCCGCATCGAAGAAGGTGCCGTTGCCGCTACTGTGGCCGTTGCGGTCGCCGAGGCGCCCTCCTGAATCTTCACCGGCCGCCAACGCCTTGGCAGCACCATGCACTCCCGAAATATGCGGCAGATCCGCACTCTTGAGCATGTAGGGGTAGTGCGTCTCGCCAATATTGAGGAAAAAGAACGTCGGCTGGTCGGGCCGGAACTCGATCTCATCGACCATGCCGCTGAACTCATTGTGGTTCGGCATCAGCTTGTAGTCGTCGAAGAACTTGCTGATGAGGGTAAAGCCGTTGAGTACGGGCATCGATACCCGCGCCACCGTGCGATAGCCGTGTTCCTTGAGGAGTTTCGGCAGCGACAGCTGCGGTATGAAACTTTGGAAGCCGAGGTCGGGGATGTCCAGGCGATCCATCCAGGATGAAAAGTCCTGTTTGTAGACCTCGGAGGCATAGACGCCTTGGGGAGATTGATGCGGGACCAGCCCCATCAGGTACGAGTAGTGTGAGGGTGCGGTCCATGACGCGTAGGACCAGCGTTGCTCGGCGTTGCCGAACCGATCAAAGTGCGGCTTGTGAGCTTCCCGGAAGCTGTCATAGCGACAACTGTCGAGCACCATAAAAACCAGATTCCTAGCCATTGCCCGCTCGCATCGGTTGCCTCGGCGGATCGCCTTTTAGCGCGGGCCGCATGTAGTTCTCATTCGCGCTCGGCCGCCTCATCAACCTTCTGTACTCTCAAGTGGACGCCAGTCCACACCAAAATCTTCTACGAGTTCTTGCAGAACCTCTCTCCCTTGGGCCGGTTCCGCTCCAAAAAGTAAACAACGCACCAACCAGCACGCTACAATCTGCTGAATTAGGCCCGCGACTCGCTACCGCGAAACCTTCAGTTGGGCTACCGCCATCTGCCCCGCGACGATGTGACCGAAGTCACGATTTGCCGCTTTTGCCTGACTGGGGGAACAGCCGAATCGCCCCAACGGCACCACAATCGGCACAATGGCTATCCGGCTCATCGTGCAAGATCATTGTCGA
Source organism: uncultured Alphaproteobacteria bacterium (assembly GCA_963835195.1). Lineage (GTDB taxonomy): Bacteria > Pseudomonadota > Alphaproteobacteria > Rhizobiales > Xanthobacteraceae > BOG-931. Next base: position 299,009 of record CAWIEY010000004.1, on the reverse strand, counting down.
CCGTCCACTCTAGCAAGCTCCCGCAACATTTCAATTGTGGAAAAAGAAAGGTCTAGCTTATATCAGGTCTTCACGCCAGAAGAGCGTGTCAACGCCGTTCTCGGGCAGACCGAGCGGTTGTTCCGGGTAGGCGAACAATTCCCGGATCGGACGCACGCCGTGGTAGGTAGTGCACCAAGTAGACGCACAAGGAATAGCCTCATGGGCACCAAGGTTTTCGCCGTAACGGCATTTGCCGCGATTTTAGCTTCCGTTTCGCTCCCCGCGCGGGCCGATAGCACGATCAAGAGTGAAGATAGCTCGGTAGAGATCACCGTTCCGAACGGCTGGCGCCAAACCAAGGCAGCGAACCCCAAGATCCAGATCGAAGCCACCAACGGTCGTGCCGTCATCGTGGTCAGGGTTGCATCCAAAGAAGATTACAAGGACTTGAAATCTTTCGCGACGGTCGGCTCGTCGAGGTTCCTTAAGCGCTTCGTCGATGCAGATCCGAAGACCGAGGACATTCAGGTCAACGGAAATCCGGCGATTCGGATTTCGGCTCAGGGCACGCAAGATAACGGTCAGCGGCGTGGCTGCGTGTTGACCTTTATTGACGCCGGCCCCTCGTTTCTCGAGGTCATGGGCATTGCGAATGCCTCGAGCTTCGCGACCGAGCAGCAAATCATGGGAGACTTGGCCGGCAAGGTAAAGGTCCTCGCCGCGGCGGGTGCGCCAACTGCGCAGCCAGCTGCGACGCACCCTGCCACGACCAATCCGGCATCGACGGCGAAGCCTCCGCCGGGGCGAACGCCACGCTGAGGTCGAATTTGTGGAACAATGCAAGCCCCCCGGCCCGCCACAGCCACAGACCGTGAAGACCGGGCGGGGGCCGAATATGGTAACATCGGCTGGTAAAACATTGCCGGTAACGGGATTTTAACTGGCCTGACTGCCGCTGGTGTCCTTGACTGAAATTGGAAGCGAGCACCGCTCGGCGGGCTAGTTCGTCCCCTGGTGTCAAGCAATGCGGACCAGAATAATTCTCGCGGTGCTCGCTGCCGTCCTTATCTGCGGCGGCGGGGTTCTATGGAGCCAGGGGGACCGGTTACCGGCCGTGGAAACCGGGCAGGCGGCGACCGGCCCCGCAAGTTCGAGCATATCGAAACCGTCCCGCAATGCTGAAGGCGGCCCGGTCGATGCGAAGCCGGTTCCCGTTGTGGCTGAAACGGTGCGTCAGGGGAACGTGCCGATCTTCATTTCCGGCCTGGGTACCGTTCAGGCGCTGTACACAATCAACATCAAGGCCCAGGTCGACGGCGTCATCCTGAAAATGCCGTTCGCCGAGGGCCAGGACGTCAAAGAAGGCGATACCCTCGTCCTCATTGATCCCTCGGTCTATCAGGCCAAGCTCGAGCAAGCGCAAGCGCAGAAGGAACGGGCTACCGCGCAACTGGAAAACGCCAAGACCAATTTATGGCGCGATCAGGAACTGCTGAAGCACGATTTCGCGACGCAGAAGCAGACCGATCAGGAGAAGATGTTGGTTGGTCAATACACGGCCGACATCGCGCAGTACGATGCCGACGTAAAGTACTGGCAGGCGCAGCTCGCTTACACGAACATCCGCTCGCCGATCAACGGCCGTATCGGCATTCGCAATGTCGATCCCGGCAATCTCATCCGCGCACAAGACAACACCACGCTGGTAACGCTGGTGCAGCTTCAGCCAATTTCAGTGATCATTACCGTCCCGGCAAAGGAATTGGCGCGCAATGGAGTTTCTCTTGGGCAGGTCAATTTGCCCGTCACCGCTTACGCCGAGAACGGGATCACGCCTCTTGGCCGCGGCCAAGTTCACACCGTCAATGTCGAGGTCAACCAAACGACGGGCACGGTCAAACTCAAAGCCGAGTTCAACAATGAACAATACAAGCTGTGGCCCGGTGATTTCGTCGACTGCAAAATTATCGTTGAACAGCGCACGAACGGCTTGACGGTTTCCACGGCTGCGATCCGGCATGGACCGCGGGGCGATTTCGTGTGGGTTATCCAGCCGGATAATACGGTCGCCATCAGGCCCGTACGTGTGCGTCAGACGGTCGGCGGCACGGCGGTGATCGACACCGGCCTGGACGCCGGCGAAAAGATAGTTCTCGACGGCTATGCACGGCTGGCGCGAGGCAGCCGCGTCGAGATCGTTCCGCCGCGAACGGACGACGCATCAAAACTATCGCGCGTTGAATGAACGTCTCTGCGCCTTTTATCTATCGGCCGATCGCTACGACCCTCCTCGTCGTCGCCATCGTCATATTGGGGCTGCTGGGCTACAGGTTCCTGCCGGTGGCCGCGCTGCCCACTGTGGAATTTCCGACTATTCAGGTCGTTACCAGTTGGCCGGGCGCGGCCCCCGACATCGTGCAGTCGGCAATCTCGGCGCCCTTGGAGTCGGGCTTCGGCCGGATTCCGGGCCTGACCTCGATGACGTCGACGAGTTCGTACGGCACGAGTGTCATCACGCTGCAGTTCAAGCTGACACGATCGATTACGTCGGCTTCCGCAGACGTGCAAGCGGCGATCGATGCGGCTTCGGGGTGGCTGCCGATGACGGAACTGCCGTTCCCGCCGACTTACCATCAAGTCAATCCGGCCGACATGCCGGTTCTGGTTATCGCACTCACCTCCGATTTAATGCCGATGGACGCGATTACCGAGTTCGCGGCGACGGCGCTTATCCCGAAGCTTTCGGAGGTGGAAGGTGTCGGAGAAGTTTCCGTGCAGGGCGGAGAGGCGCGCGCAGTGCGCCTGCAAGTCAATCCGAGGCAACTTGCCGCGCTCGGCTTGTCGCTTGAGGACGTGCGCAAGGCGATCACCGCCACAACGATCGCCATGCCGCAAGGCGCGATCGAAGGACCGCGCAATGCTTTCCAGGTCGGCGCCAACGATCAGCTGTTCGATGCGGCCGCTTTTCGCGATGCGATCATCGCGTATCGCTCCGGCGCACCGGTCAAATTCAAGGATGTCGGCCAGACCCTGGACGGGCTTGAAAACGATCAGATCGCCGCGTGGTATAACGGCAAACCGGCTTTAATCCTCAATGTGAAACGCCAGCCCGGCTCGAACATCATCCGCGTTGCCGACGCGGTCAAAGCCCTGCTGCCGTCGTTGCAGAAGTTCGCACCGCGCGCGCTAAATTTCGATATTGCCGCGGATCGTACGGTAACGATCCGCGCTTCCGTCGCCGACATACAATGGACCCTTGCCCTTACTGTCGGGCTTGTCATTTTGGTGATCTTCCTTTTTTTGCGCAAATTCTGGGCGACCGTCATACCGAGCGTGACGCTGCCGGTGACCCTGATTGCGACTTTCGGCGTGATGGCGGCAATCGGTTTCAGTCTCGACAACCTGTCGCTTATGGCGCTCGCCATCGCGTCCGGTTTCATCGTCGATGATGCCATCGTGATGATCGAGAATATCGTGCGCTACATCGAGGCTGGCGAAAGTCCCCTTGACGCCGCGCTCAAGGGATCGCGGCAGATCGGGTTCACCATCGTTTCGCTGACGATCTCGCTGATCGCGGTCTTTATTCCGCTGCTGCTGATGGGCGGCGTAGTCGGGCGCCTTTTTCGCGAATTTGCCATCACGCTTTCCGTTTCGGTGGCGATCTCCGGTGTATTGTCGCTGATCCTGACGCCGATGATGTGTGCGACGCTGCTCAAGCCGGCAACTTCCGGCGAGCACGGCCGCCTGTTCCGGATGAGCGAACGCGGCTTCGATGCCATGCGCCGAGTCTACGAATGGGGCCTGCGCTGGTCTTTGCGTCATCGCAGCATCACGCTCGGCTTCACCGTCCTGACCTTTTTCGCCAGCGTCTGGCTGTACGTGGTTATTCCGAAAGGCTTCGTGCCCATCCAAGATACCGGCCTGATTGCCGGCACTACGGATGCGGCGCCGGATATTTCCTTCGAGAGCATGTCGGCCCTGCAACAACAGGTCGCCGCGATCATCGCCCGCGATCCCGACGTCCTGTCGGTCACCAGCTTTGTCGGGGTGAGCGATGAAAATCCGACCATCAATAGCGGCCGGCTCTTCATTGATGTTGGTACGCCGGACCGCCGCCATGCCTCGACGGCCGAAATCATAAGGCGGCTTAATGCCGCCGTCGCCAGCGTGCACGACATCTCGCTGCATTTTCAGCCGGTACAGGATATTCAACTCGACTCCCGCCTGACGCGGACGCAGTACCAATACATATTGCAAACTCCCGACGCGGGTGAATTGCGGGCGTGGTCGGACAAGCTGCTGCAGGAGTTGCGCAAACAGCGGCATTTGACCGACGTCGCCACTGATCAGCACAATCTCGGCCAGCAGATGATGATCACGATCGATCGCGATGCTGCCGCGCGGTTCGGGTTAAACGTCTCGGCGGTCGACGCAAATCTTTACGACGCTTTCGGCCAGCGGCAGATCAGCACGATCTACTCACAGACCTACCAGTACAAAGTAATTCTGGAGGTCATGCCTGAATATCGCAACACTGCGGAAGCGCTCGACAGCCTGTATATGACAAAGGAGGACGCGCTGCAGCCGAGCGCGGCGCAGTCGTCGAGCGGAGTAAGCAGCGACTTTAGCAATCCGGCGGAACAGGTACCGCTTCGCTCCCTGGCGCGGATGGAAAAACGCCTGGGGCCTCTCGCCATCATGCAGCAGGACCAGTTCCCGGCGGTCGCGCTGTCGTTCAATCTGCCGCCTGGCGTCTCGCTCGGTCAGGCGCTGCAGACGCTCGACCGCACGCAACGGCAGATCGGCCTCCCCGATACAATTGCCACCAAGCTTGTTGGCAGTGCTGCCGAGTTCGCCGCATCGGTGAAAAGCGAACCGATACTGATCGTCGCGGCGGTTCTCGCAGTCTACATCGTGCTCGGCATCCTTTATGAAAGCTATATCCATCCGATCACGATCCTGGCGACATTGCCTTCCGCCGGTATCGGCGCCTTGTTGGCCCTGATGTTGTTCGGCCTGCAACTCGATCTCGTGTCGTTGATCGGAATCATCCTGTTGATCGGCATCGTGAAGAAGAACGGCATCATGATGGTCGATTTCGCGCTTAGCGCGGAGCGCGGGGAAGGGTTGACTCCGGAGGCGGCAATTTATCAGGCCTGCATGCTGCGCTTCCGACCGATCATGATGACCACGATGGCCGCGCTGTTGGGGGCGCTGCCGCTTGCCATCGGCTCCGGTACCGGTTCAGAGCTTCGGCGTCCTCTCGGTATTGCGGTTCTCGGGGGATTGCTGGTGTCGCAGTTCCTCACTCTCTATGCCACTCCCGTGGTTTATCTTGCATTTGCGCGGATTGAGCAGCGACTGCGCCGCCGCATGCGTTCGGATCAGACCCCCGGGGCCGTTTCCGGCCCGCACGGCGCAGAGTTCCCCGTATGAGTATCTCTGAACCGTTCGTGCGCCGACCTGTTGCGACGGTGTTGTTGACTGTCGCAATCTTCCTTCTCGGTATTGTCGCCTACAGGCTCTTGCCTATCGCCTCGTTGCCGCTCCTCGACCGGCCAACCATCTCGGTCGATTCTTTCCTTCCCGGCGCCAGTGCCGACACCATCGCTCCGGCATTGACCGCGCCACTGGAGCGGCAGCTGGGGCTCATATCCGGCTTGACGGAAACGACATCATCGAGCATCGGCAACGCGTCCCGCATCACGCTCGAATTTGGCCTCGATACAGACATCGATGCGGCGGCGGGTGCCGTGCAAGCGGCAATCAACGCCGCCGGTCCGATGCTGCCGCCGACGCTTCCCGAGCCGCCGAAATTCTTCAAGGCCAACCCAAACGGGTTTCCGATTGCAGCTTTGGCGCTCACCTCGGACGCCTACGGGATCCCGGACTTGTATGCTTTCGCCGACACGATCGTCGCCCAGAAGCTCTCGCAAATCGACGGCGTTGCGCGGGTTTTCATCAGCGGCGCCGGGCATCCTTCGGTGCGAATCCAGGTCAATCCGCAAGCGGTCGCCGATATGAAGCTATCGCTTGAGACGGTGCGTTTCTTTATCAAAAACGCCGCCGCTGATTTGCCCAAGGGCGCCATTACCGACGGCTATCACTCGATACCGCTCATCGCCAATGACCAGCTTTACAAGGCGGAGGACTTTCAGAACGTCGTTATCGAGCGCGCCGACCGCCCGCCGATCCATCTCAGCGAAATCGCCAATATCATGGACACAACGGCGAACGAAAATCGCGCCGGGTGGTTCAATGGCAAGCCGGCGATCGTCCTCTACATCCTGAAAAAATCCGACGCCAACGTCGTCGAGACGGTCGACCAAATCGTCAAGACAATTCCGCAGCTGCGACACTGGATACCGGCGGCCATCGATGTCCATCTTGTTTACAATCGTACGCTCCTGATCCGCGCAGCGATTACCGACGTGCAATTTACGATCGCCGGCGCGATCATCCTGGTCATCATGGTGCTGGCGCTCTTCCTTCGCCGCTTTTGGGCAACCTTCATCCCCAGCATCACCATCCCGGTCTCGATCGCCGCGACGCTCGTGGCGATGTATTTTCTGAACTTTACGCTGGACAATATTTCGTTGATGGCGCTGACGATCGCGATCGGATTCGTGATCGACGACTCGGTGATCATAATCGAAAACATCACGCGGCTGATGGATGCCGGTGAGACCCCGCTCAATGCCGCGTTGAAGGGCACGCGGCAGATGGGTTTCACGGTGGTTTCGATCACCGTTGCGCTCATAGCGGCGCTCATTCCGATATTGTTCATGCCGGACATCGTCGGCAGGCTCTTCCGCGAGTTTGGACTTACCCTTGTCGCCGCGATCGCGACGTCGGCTTTGGTGTCACTGACATTAACGCCCATGCTATGCAGCCAATTGCTTTCGCGCGAACGCAACCGCAGCGAGGGCCGGTTTGCGCGGGCATCGGAAAAAGCGATCGGCCGTTGTACGGAATTCTACGCAGCGACCCTGACATGGACACTGCGCCACAGCTGGCTGATGATCGGTTTCGCCGCCGTGCTCGCTGCCGCCACCATCACGCTCTACGTCAAAATACCGAAGGGATTCCTTCCAACCCAAGATACCGGCATTCTGCGAGTGACGACGATTGCCGTACCGAATGTCTCGTTCGCGACAATGTCCGAGCTTCAGCGCCGCGCCGCCGATATCATCCGGGCGGATCCGGCCGTCGCCGACGTCGCATCTTATGTCGGAGACCACGTCATCAGCATCGGCGCGATGTTGACGAATCTGAAGCCCCTCGGCGTCCGCAAAGAGTCAATCGATCGCGTTGTTGCGCGGCTGCGCAGCAAGTTGAAACAGATCAACGGAATGCGAACCATTCTCACGCCGGTACAGGACGTGAACGTCGGCACCGGCGGCGCGGCAAATCGCTATCAGTTTGTTCTGAGTTCGCTCAATCAGGATGAGCTCGTGCACTGGGCGAGAATAATGCTCGCGCGCATCAAGGCGCTGCCGCAAACGACCGACGTTGTCTGGAACTACGAGACCTTCGGTCTGGGTGCGACCGTCAACATAAACCGGGCGCGTGCCGCGGACGCCGGAACAACTGTCGCCGGCATTGATAACCTTCTTTACGACTGGTTCGGTCAACGCCCGGTGTCCTGGATCCGCGAGCAAAGCTATTTTTCGCACGTCGTGTTGGAAGTGAAGCCGCAGTTTCGTGATAACCCATCGGCTCTGCCTGATCTGTTTTTGGACAAAGGCGTGCCGTTGCAGGTCGTGAGCGACGTCCGCCGCCATCATTCGCCGACATGGATACGCCATTTCAACCAACTGCCGGCCATTGCGATCTCTTTTAATACGCCACTCGGCGTTTCCATCGGGCAAGCGCAGGCGGCGATTCGCGGCGTGCAGGCAGAAATCGGCCTGCCATCGGACATCAAGGCGGAATTTAGCGGATTGGCGCGCCTCGCGGAGCGGAATACGCAAGCGCAACCGGTGCTGTTCCTCGCCGCAATTATCGCGGTCTATCTCATCCTTGGCATGCTGTACGAAAGCTATGCGCACCCGTTGACCATCCTGTCGACCTTGCCGTCGGCCGCTTTTGGCGCTCTTGCCGCGATGTTCGCGACCCGTACGCATTTCACGCTGATCACGGCCATCGCCTGCATTCTCGTGGTCGGAATCGTCATGAAGAATGCGATCATGATGGTTGACTTCGCGCTCGACGCTGAGCGCCGCGCCGGCCTCTCGGCGAGCGACGCCATTCGTCAAGCTGCATTGCTGCGGCTTCGCCCGATCGTGATGACCACCATGGCTGCGCTCCTCGGCGCGCTGCCGCTTGCGCTCGGCACGGGGCCGGGCCACGAATTACGGCAGCCGCTCGGGATTGCCGTTGTCGGTGGTTTGTTCTTTTCGCAATTCGTCACGCTCTACACGACGCCGGTCGTGTATCTCGCGATCGATCGGTTGCGGCGGCGACGAATGCGGGCGGAGCCGGCGCTAGTTCGCGGATGATTGCGGCGCCGCTTCTGTAGGTGTCGCGGTGTTGCCGGCGTCCTCGGCCTCGTCTTCTCCGCGCGGCTGATCCTCCTCGGGCGTGTGGCGGAACGCACGCTCCGAGAGGCGAACGGATTTCGCCAGCAGATAACCGTCGCGGCCCTTAAAAGACGCGCGACACCAGCCGTTGCTGCAATCGCCCACTTTGAGCGTACTGCCTTGCGGGATAGTCGCGAGCACTTGGCTTGCGGCGCTGGGCGCTTGTTGCAGCTTGGCTTCGCTCGTGACGGTGCCGGAATCGGAGCAGGCTGCAATTCCGACCGCGACAACAAACATCAGCGCCACATGCAGGGGCGGCGTGTCGGACGGCCGGGCCGTTTCATTGGTCATTCGTAGGGGCATATGCCTTAGCCCAAGCGAATCGTTCCGCACTGCTCGTCTAAGAAAGCCGCAGTGAGATTTGTGCTCTGCGGGCATCCACGGCGCGAACAAGACCACGGCGGCTGCGCGACCTATTCATTTCCAGGCTCAACAGCTGGGGGCTTCGCCGGCTGTGGCGCGGGCGGTGGAACGGCGAACTTGTCGGCGGGGGGCGGCGCCACGGCCGCCGGTGGGGGTGCCGCGCGCCTGACTGCGGCTGGTGGCGGCATATCGCTCGGTTGCGGCGGTTGCGCATAACCGGATGGGGGCGGCGCGGAGCCGGAGGGAGGCGCCCGATATCCACTGCCGCGAGGGGGACCGTAGTCAGACGGCGGACCATAACCGGGAGGAGGACCATAACCGGGAGGAGGACCATAACCGGGAGGAGGACCGTAACCGGGCGGAGGGCCGTAACCGGGCGGAATGCGGCCCATTCTGCCGCCCTCTCTCGCTGCCAATTGGGCGCGACACATCGGCGACAGCGCTCGCGGACGTGACATCAAACACCTGACGATCCTGCCCCCGCCGGGCGGCACGCCGCGGCAAAGACGCACAATGTCCGGTCCGCACCATGCCCGCAAACCCCCGCCGCCCCACCGCGGACGTGCCGGCATAGGCTGCCGCGTTGGCGGCGGTGGTATCGCCTGATCGGGCGGCGGCCCTTCGTCGTATGGAGGAGGTTCGTTCTCGGTTTGCGCGAATGCTGCAGGCGCCAGCAAAAGCGCCGCAATGACGAAAGTCCAACGAGCGATGCGGTGCGCCATATCGGCATATCCTCCCTGCGTCCAATCGCTCCGAGAGACGAAACTGCCGCATTTCAATGCGGGCAACGTCAAAGACATTTTTTCAGAGTGGCCGAAGCAGTTCAATCATACAAAAGAAGACCGAGGAGATTAGAGGAGGCAGCCGCCAAATCATGGCATTTTTGCGAGATTATCTTCGATCTCATCAATCCACGCTTCTTGCGAGGGCGTCAGCATCGCGGCAAGTTTCAAGTTTTTGAGAAATCTTGAGCGCCTCCGTGAAGCGATTGCGCGGATCGTCGCCCGCTGAAGCAAGGCGCCACAATGCGAGCACCAAGTCGGTCTGAAACTGCCTGTTGCCGGGCTCTTTGCTGGCGAGCCTGCGCGCGATTTCAAGACTTTCCCGATCGGCGGTAAAACCGCCCTTGACGTCGCCGCTCGCGCGCAACGCCTCGGCAAGTTTTTGCAAACTTAGTCCGAAATTGCTTTGGATATCATCGTTGTCGGGTTCGGCGGCGGCGATGGCGCGGAATATGTCGGCGCCTTTTTTCGCGCTGGCAACGGCAAGCTGGTTATTGCCCAGTGCCAGATAGGTCGCCGAGAACTGAATGTACATCGCGCCCTGGCTGCGTCTCACCTCCGGATCGTTCTCGGTCTTTGTTGCCAAATTTCCAACGGCAGCCTCAACGTTGCTCAAGAGCGAAATTATTTCATCGGTGCTCATGCCTTTCGGTGCAGCGAGCCCTTGGGCGAGATCGTTGAAGAGAGCCTCAAGCGTGTTTTTACTGGCGCTGAAATTCCGCACCGCCCGGCTTGCTTGCAGCCGGGCAGCTGCAAGTTGGGCAAGGTCCGAGCGGTTTTGGCGCCAGAGATAAAGCGCAGCCGCCGATGCCCCGATCGCCACCACAATGAGAATCAAGATCAGCGCCAAATGACGGCTCCGCAGTGGCGGCGGCGCCGGTGCCGGTGCTTCATCCTTATTGGCGAACGAAATCTGCTGCACTATGTGGCTTCTGAGTTTCCGCCGCCCTGCATTGGCTCTTACACAGCATACCGCAGCCGGCTACCGGCTCGAATAGCAAAGCCCTGCGTCGAAGTGGCTTGGGCTTGGAAGTTTGCAGACTTGGGCTTGGAAGTCGTGTCAGGACGGCCAAGATCGTTGGCAACGGAAGCGCCGCTGCCGCAGAATTCGGCGCTGACGTCGGCTGGCGCGGAGTTGTTCATTACCCCGCGCTGGAGCCTGATCGCGAAATTTGATGGTGAACTCGCTCCGGGCTCGCAGACCTATACTTGCTCCGCAACGCTGCGTTACAATTGGTAGCGGAGATGCGCGGTCCGATGAGAACCGGTCACGTATTGGCACTTTGCCTGTTGGCAGGCCTGTTGACGTTCTACGCTCACTCCGCTGGCCGCGCGGACAGCGTGGCGGGGTGCATAAATCGCTGTCAGGCCTTGTGCGGATATTTCCCAGACAACCCTGAATGCCAGCGCCAAGCCGCCAGGTGTGTGTCGCGGTGCAAAAATGCCAAAGAACCTCATTGAAGCCGCAGAAAAAAGAACGCGACGACGTGAACGCCGACAAGGCCGGGGCGTGTAATCGATCCGATTTGCCGCCCCGCCCCAATGTATCAACGGCAAAATTCTCGCTTTGCGCGAAACGAGCCTTTCAATCTAAGCCTTACGAAAACTTCACTTTTCGTTCACTAACTCGGTTGTCTGCCGTCCTAATTCCGAGAGGTTTGTCCTAATTTAACCTTTTGATTGTCCTAATTTGCATTAACTGTTGCTGACGAGGGCCTGCAAGAAGGGAACGGGGGACTGCATGATCGTGCGTCGGGTCGTGACCGTCGCCGCTTTGCTGACGACGGTCTTATCATTGAGCGCTTGCGCGGCATGTCCGCCGGGATGGCATCCGGGCCCATGGGGCCGCAGGTGTTGGCCAGATTATCCGCCGCCTCCTCCTCCTGGCTACGCTCCACCGCCCGGCTATAGGTCGGCACCACCTCTTCCGCCGCCCGGTGGTCCTCCGCCATCCGGAAATTAGCCGTCGAAAAAGGCCGCCTCAGTTGGCGGCCTCATTCTATCCTTCGACGCTTTGTCGGCCCGGCAATTGCCGTAAGCGGGAAAGCGATCTGTCGAGAATGAGATAGAACGCCTTTCAAGTTTGCCTTTTCGGCGGACCGCCGCCAAAGCCGTCAAACTGATGTCAATAATCGTGGGCGGCTGGCTCCCGTTTGCTGCAAGTCTCGAAGCTGCAGGTGCGTGCCGTGGTCCCAAGGGCGCGCCTGGTCGTGTAAGGGGAGGGGGCCGCCAATCAAATCCGATTAAGATGCCGCGCGGAGGATTGGTGGAGCCAGGGGGAGTCGAACCCCCGACCTCTTGAATGCCATTCAAGCGCTCTCCCAACTGAGCTATGGCCCCATCAGGAGTCAGATGTCAGGGATCAGTAATCGGAACGCGTTCCCGCCTGATTACTGATTTCCCGATTACCGACTCCCGCTATCCTTCCTCCTCGTTTTCGATATCGCCGCCGATGATATCGGTGACGTCCGCGTCTTCCTCTTCCTGCTCCTCGATAAAGGTGGAGTCGTCGAGACTTTCGTCCATCTCGACTTCTTCTTCGATGTCAGGCTCGGCAGTCTCTACCGGCGCTTTCGTCCCTTGCGCCTCGGCATCGGCTTCTTCCAATGAGACGAACTCGGCTTCCTGAGGCTCCGGCGCGGGGGCTTCTTCCGCCGGAGCCGCCGCTGGCCGCGGCGCGGGCGCCGGGGGCGCCGCTTCCGGCCGCGCGCGAGCAACCGGGGTTTCCACCGGCACCACCTTGCCCGTGTAAGGCGAGATCACCGGATCCTTGTTGAGGTCGTAAAATTTGCGCCCCGTGTCGGGACAGATGCGTTTGGTGCCGAGTTCCGCTTTCGCCACAGCCGAAATCCTTCAATTTGGGCGTTTCACTTGGCTAGTCGCGCCGCCCCTGTCAATAGCCAATCAACGGCCGGCGCCGATGCCGCAGCGGCGCACGGTAGATCAGCGTGAAAAACTCCAAGTCCGCGCATACGCGCTATCGCGCGCCGCGATTTGGCTATAAGTCGATGCGTCTTCGCCGCTATTGGACCATCATCCGACCAGCGAGATGGAAAAATGATCAAGTTCTTTCGAAATCATTTGGGTCGGCGCCGCATCGCCGGGCAATCGGGTCGCCGGCCAATTGGCGTGCCGCGGCTGACACGCACAACGAAACCGGCTGCCAAGGAACGATCGCGAATGAGCACGGATACGTATCCTCGTCTGTTTTCGCCGTTGCGCATCAGGCACACGACCATTGCGAATCGGGTTGTCTTCGCTCCGGTGTGTCCAACTTGGGTCCGCAGTCCGCACGAGGGAATCTTTACCGACCAGGCGGTCGCCTATTACGAGGAGCGCGCCAGGACCGGCTTGGGAATGATCATCCTCGGCGGTCACCTCATCGACAGGAATACAATCTACACCCCCATGGGGTTTCCCGGCCTCTGGGATGACGCGCAGCTTGAAGGACTCGCAAACGTCGCCAGGGCGGTCAAGCGCCATGGCTGCGCGCTCGCAGTGCAACTTCTGCACCTGGGCTTGCGATCGCCAACACCGTTCTTGAAGACCGATCCGGCGCGCGATCCCGATGAATACGATCCCTACATGCTCGCTCCGAGCCAGGTTCCGGCCGGTGAAATTCCCGGCGGGCCTGCACCGAAGGAGTTGGAGGAGCACGAGATCGAATACATTCTGCAGTGCTACGAAGATGCCGCCAGGCGAGCGATCTCGGCCGGCCTCGACGGCATCGAATTCCACATCGCCCATGGCTACCTGCCGTGGCAGTTCCTTTCCCCTTTCTACAATCATCGTCAGGACCGCTGGGGCGGCTCCTACGAAAATCGATTGCGCTTTTCCATCGAAGCCATGCGCCGTATCCGCAAAAAATCGGCGACCGGCCGTTTATCGGCTACCGCATCAACTCGACCTCCTTTTGGGAAGGCGATCTCGAAATTGAAGACATCAAGCGTATTCATGCGGATTTCGAAAAAGCTGCCGATATCGACTACGTGAGTGTTTCGGCCGGAGTTCACCACTCCTGGATTCATACGCCGATGACGTTCGAGCAGGGGTGGGAGCGTCAGTATACCCGCGCCATAAAATCCGTAGCGACGAAGCCAGTCTTTCTCGTCGGGCGGGTGAGCCACCCGGGCGTTGCTGAGGAACTGCTCGGATCCGGCGACGCGGATGCTATCCTGCTGGCGCGGCAGATGATCGCCGACGAACAGTGGATGACGAAGGTCAAGGAAGGGCGTGTGGCGGATATTCGCCGTTGTGTGGCGGCGAACTATTGCTGGCGGGCGGTGATCCGCGGCAGTCGCGTTCAGTGCGCCTATAACCCGGTCGTCGGGCGCGAGCGGGTGTGGGGCGCAAGTTCGATGACGAAAGTGTCGTCAGCAAAACGGGTGCTTGTCGTCGGCGCCGGCCCTGCCGGGCTCGAATTTGCCCGCGTGGCGGCGGCACGTGGCCATGACATCGTCGTCTACGAGCGCGAGCGGCATGTGGGTGGACATGTGCGCGCCTACGGCGCGCTGCCCAATCGACAGCAATACGGGACGATTGCGACATGGCTTGCCGAACAGGCAAGCGGCAACGGCGCCACGATCAAAACCGATAGTCCGGTCACCGCCGACAATATCGATGCTGTGCTCGAAGCCGAGCGGCCCGACCACATTGTGATCGCTACCGGCGCGCGTTATCGCCAGGATGGATTTCAAGGCCAGACCGGCAAGCCCATTCCGGGCTGGGAGACCGGCCGCTGCGTGACCTGGGATGAAGTTGCCCTCGACAAGGTGCAGGTTTCCGGGGAGGTGCTGGTCATCGACGAGCTTGCGGACGTCGCTGCACCCCTCACGGCGGTCAAATTGGCAAAACTCGGCTGCAAGGTCAGGCTGCTGACAAAATGGCCGATGATCGGCATGGAGACGGCTGCGGAAGTTTATCTGCACTGGATTTTGACCTACCTGTACGAGGCCGAGGTCGAAATGCTCACCGATCACGCGGTCAAGCGCATCAGTGGCCGGGACGTGGAAATCTTCAACATTTATCAGCCGGCCCGTGCGCGCCAGATCTCCGCCGACGCCGTAGTGATGGCAACCGCGCGAAGCTCTGAAAGCGCGCTTTATCACTTGTTGCGGGAGCGGGGTCGCAGCGTCGAAGCTATCGGCTGCGCGCTTGCGCCGCGGACGGTCTACGAGGCGACGTTGGAAGGGCACCGCGCGGCGCGCAAGCTTGGCAACCGGCAATGGAGCCGGACCGCGGGCAGCTCGCCGCTGCGTCAAGTTTCGGCATGACTGAACCGGCACCCCTGACCGCCCGCCGGGTCGGCCCACTGAAGGGGCGGGTGCGCGTGCCCGGCGACAAGTCGATCTCGCACCGGGCGCTGATTCTCGGGGCTCTGACCGTCGGAAAGTGTCGCATCAGCGGCCTGCTTGAAGGGCAGGATGTGCTCAACACCGCCAAAGCGGTACTCGCGCTTGGCGCCACGCTCGAGCGGCGTGATGAGGTCGAATGGATTATTCATGGCGTCGGCGTCGGCGGTTTCGCCGAGCCGGTCCGTCCGCTTGATTTCGGAAATTCCGGCACCGGCTGTCGGCTGATGCTGGGCGCGGTCGCCGGCTGTCCCATCACCGCGATCTTCGACGGTGACGCTTCGCTGCGCCGGCGGCCGATGCAGCGGGTACTCGAGCCGTTGCACCGCATCGGCGCACGGGCGCGCGCTGTGACGGAAGGCCGTTTGCCGGTGACGCTGACCGGCGCCGGGGATCCCATACCCATTGTATTCGCGCCGCCGGTCGCATCGGCGCAGGTGAAGTCGGCGGTGCTCCTCGCCGGACTGTCGGCGCCGGGGCAAACGGTTGTCGTCGAAAGTGCGGCGACACGCGACCACACCGAAAAGATGCTCGCGCATTTGGGCGCCGAGGTCCGTGTTGAGCCCAATGGAAGTGGCCGCCGCGTTACGCTCACCGGCCAGCCCGAACTTGTGCCGGCGCCGATTGTGGTCCCCGCCGACCCATCCTCGGCGGCATTCCCGCTGGTCGCAGCCCTTATCACGCCCGGTTCAGACATCGTGCTCGATGGCGTGATGATGAATCCCCTGCGCACCGGCCTGTTCACGACGCTGGGCGAGATGGGCGCTTTGATCGAGCGGCTCGACACGCGCAACGAAGGCGGCGAGGAGGTTGCGGACCTGCACATCCGATCCGGTACGCTGCGCGGCGTCGATGTTCCGGCTTCGCGCGCGCCGGCGATGATCGACGAATATCCGATCCTTGCGGTGGCCGCGTCCTTCGCCGAGGGCGATACACGCATGCGGGGCCTGAAAGAGCTGCGCGTCAAGGAATCCGACAGGCTGGCGGCAACGGCCGCGATGCTGCGCACCAACGGCGTCGATGTCGAAATCGAAGGCGACGACCTCATCGTGCATGGACGCGGGCGCGCTCCGGGCGGCGGTCAGGTGACGACCCACATGGACCACCGCATCGCCATGTCTGGACTGGTGATGGGGCTTGCCAGCGAACGGCCGGTGCAGGTGGACGACGGCAGTTTTATCGCGACAAGCTTTCCAGGCTTTCTGCAGTTGATGCGCAGTTTGGGCGCGGCCGTTGCATAAGCGCTGCTAGCGGCTCGGCGCCCGCTGCATGTGCGGGCCGAGATGAAACGCTTAGGCGCGGCTGAGGACCAGCACGGCGTTGAGCCCGCCAAAGGCGAACGAGCTTGACATTGCGGTCTCTATAGGTGCGTCGCGCGCGGTATTCGGCACGTAGTCAAGATCGCACTCTGGATCGGGCTCCTCGAAATTCGCTGTCGGCGGTATGACTTGGTGGTGGAGCGCCAGCGTCGTCGCGGCAAACTCCAGAGCACCAGCCGCCCCCAAGCTGTGACCGAGCACGGCTTTGCTCGAAGACACCGCCAGGCGTTCGGCGCTCTCGCCAAACGCTTTGCGCAGGGCGATTGTTTCGCCTTTGTCGTTCAGCGAAGTGCCGGTGCCGTGGGCATTGACGTAATTCACGTCATCGGGATTGACCTTGGCATCCCTCAAGGCCGCGGTGATGGCGCGCGCGGCGCCATCGGGATCGATGGCCGTGATGTCGCCGGCGTCGGCGCTCATCCCAAATCCCTTCAGCTCGCCGTAAATGGGGGCACCGCGGGCCACCGCGCGCTCGCGCGGCTCCAGGACGAAGATGGCCGCGCCTTCGCCAAGCACCAGCCCGCTTCGGGTCCGCGAAAACGGCCGGCAGGTGTCTGCGCTCATAACCCGAAGCGCCTCCCAGCCTTTGATCGTGCCCACCGTGATGCAAGCTTCCGTTCCGCCGGCCAGCGCCACCTGCGCCTGTCCGGTCCGCACCATTTGAAACGCCTGCCCGATTGCGTGCGTACCCGAAGCGCACGCGGACGCGATGGTAAAGGTCGGTCCCTTGAGCCCGAGATCCATGGAAATGAGGCTGCTCGGCGCATTCGCCATCAAACGCGGGATCGTCAGCGGGTGCGTGCGCGTAGCGTTTTGGCCGTACAGTTTCCAGAAGGAATCGTCGAGCGTGTTCATGCCGCCCGCGCCATTGCCGACGATCGTCGCCGCCTCAACCGCGATCTCCTCGGTAATAGCCAATTGCGCGTCGTGCACCGCTGCGCGCGCGGCAACTACGGCAAATTGTGAAAACCGATCCAGCATTCCGAGCCGTTTGGAGTTGAAATGCTGCGCGGGATCGAAGTCGCGCACTTCCGCGGCGATGCGTATGTTCAACCGTTCCGTCGGAATGATGGTGATCGGGCCGATTCCGGATCGCGCCTCCACCAGGCCCGACCAAAACTTTTCGCGCGTGCTGCCGATCGGGGAAACAATGCCGATGCCGGTGACGACGACCCGGTTCATTGCCCGGCTTTCGACGCCTTCGCCGCGACCAGCTTTTCTACGATCTCCGCCACGTCACCAACCGTCGAAAACGGCATTTCCTGGGCGCCGCTCTTATCGGCCGTCGCCAGGCGGGTCGCCTCTTCGGCCTTCAGCGGAATGGTAATGTCGAATTTCTCTTCGAGGCCGAAGACGATTTCGATCACATCCAAGGATTCGGCGCCCAGTTCATCGAGACGGGTTTGCGGTGTCAGCCGCTCGACCGGAATGGTGAGCGACTTTGCAATTATCGCGCGAACGTCGTCGATAATTGCGGCAGGGTTCGCCGCCGCCTGTTGATCGCTCAATCGCGCACCACCGAGTTATGCATAGCCATTATTCATACCCAGCATTCAATCTCAAGCCGTCCCCAGCGAGTGTCCCGACGCAATTCGCGATCTTGCGTCGGCAATCGCATGAGCGCGCTCGGATGCCGCATTGAGAGCGGTTTCGAGCGCGCTGCGTATCCGTTCCAGTATTTGCGCATCCGCATCAGCCGGAACCCGGATCGGATCACCGACCACAATCGCGCCGCGGCTAAACGGCAGGTTGATTTCCGAGCGATCCCAATTATCGAGCACGATCCGGCGGCTCGTCGCCAGAGCGACCGGGAAGATCGGCCGGCCGGAGACCTGCGCCAATTTGATGATGCCCGCTCCAGCGACCCGTGAGACTTTTGGAACGTCGGCAGTGAGCGCCATGTTCCAGCCCTCAGCCAGCAAATCCAGCATGCCCTTGAAGCCGGCAACTCCGCCCTTGACCTGGAATCGGCGCCCATGATCGCCGGAACCGCGCACGGTGCCGATGCCGAGCCGCTCGGCGGCGATCGCGTTGATCTCGCCGTCGGCGTGGCGCGAGATCAAAACTCGGAACCGGTAACTCCGGCGCAGGAACGGCATCAGAAAATGCTGACCGTGCCACATTCCGATGATCACCGGTTGGTCGGTCTCATACATGCGATAGGGGTCGGCAGGCTCCATGACGAAGCGGCTCGTCACCCAAACAAGACGCAAATATTCGGCGGCCAACAGGCCGACCGCTTTACGCGCCCAAGCTTTTTCCCTTAACAGTCGCCGCACGGCCGCCTTCGATGCATGTTACTGGATTTGGTTATTGGATTTGGCGCTGTGTCAGCCTCTTGGCCGTCGCGGCTGATGCGAGCGGCGCGCCATTCGGCAAATTTCGTCAAATGATGTAATCATTTTTCTTGGTCAATCGGCCTTTGCGCGTGACTTGAGCGTGGGCCAGTGTGAAGCTGCAGGACAGGAAGGCGACTCGGATATACGTTGGCGCATGCTCGTGCAAGTGAAGCGCAAATCTGCTCGGGCGCTTCACGCTGATGGCGTCACGCTTTGTCCTTGCCGAATTATCTCCGTCGCCTTTCGATCTAACAGCTTCCAACCCTGGGAACAACGTTTACCCGCATGACGCGCGCAGCGGGAAACAGGAGCGCCCATGATCATTGCCATCGATGGTCCGGCCGCTTCCGGAAAGGGCACAATCGCAAGGCAGATTGCGGCGGTATACGGGCTTCCTCACCTTGATACCGGACTTCTCTACCGCGCCGTAGCGAAGGCCATGTTGGATCGCGGCCAATCGCCGGACAACGTTGCGGAAGCTACCGCGGCAGCGGTTGCGCTCGATCCCGCTAGGTTTGATGAACAGGCGCTCAAGGCGCAGACCATCACCGAAGCGGCCTCGGTGGTAGCGGCCATCCCGGAGGTGCGCCAGGCGTTAATGAATTACCAGCGGCAGTTTGCGACCAAGCCGCCTGGCGCCGTGCTCGACGGTCGCGACATCGGCACGGTCATTGCGCCGGGCGCCGACGTCAAATTGTTCGTGATTGCGAGCCCCGAAGTGCGCGCCGCCCGGCGCACCCGTGAACTGCAAGTGCGAGGCGAAAAAGCGAGCAGGGATGAGGTCTTGGCCGATTTGCGGCGCCGCGACGAGCGCGATTCGAGGCGGACTGCCGCGCCGCTCAAACCGGCCCCCGATGCACACTTGCTCGATACCACACATTTGGATATAGACGCCGCGTTCCGGGCCGCCATCGAAATCATCGAAGCCGTCCGAACGGGCCGAAAGCGCCGCTGACCGCGCTTTCGTCATTGGAGGAATGCCCGTTCACGCTTCGAATTTGCGGCGCGGGTCAGACCTTTTGTCCCGACCGACTGGCATTGGCCCCATCCGCCGGCACAACGGCGGCTGCCGTGCGTTCGGGGTAAATTTCATTTCAGGGGGCTAGGAGAACTTATGGCTCAGGTTTCCACTGCCGCGCCTTCGCGCGAAGACTTCGCCAGCATGATCGAGGAATCGTTTGGCCACGGCCATCTGCAAGAAGGGTCCGTCGTCAAGGGAACGGTCGTGGGCATCGAAAAGGACGTGGCCGTCATCGATGTCGGGCTGAAGACCGAAGGCCGCGTCGCTTTGCGTGAGTTCGCCGGTCCTGGCCGCGCCGCCGAAATCAAAGTCGGCGACACCGTGGAGGTTTATCTCGAACGTATCGAGAATGCGCTGGGTGAGGCGGTGCTGTCGCGCGATAAGGCGCGCCGCGAAGAGAGCTGGGGCAAACTGGAAAAGGCCTTTCAAAATAACGAAAAGGTGCAGGGCATCATTTTCAACCAGGTCAAGGGCGGCTTCACCGTCGATCTTGATGGTGCGGTGGCGTTCCTGCCGCGCTCGCAGGTCGACATCCGGCCCATTCGCGACGTGTCACCGCTGATGAATCAGCCGCAGCCGTTCCAAATCCTCAAGATGGATCGACGCCGCGGCAATATCGTCGTGTCGCGCCGCACCGTGCTGGAAGAAACGCGCGCCGAACAGCGCCACGAGCTGGTGCAGAACCTCGAAGAGGGTCAGGTCATCGACGGGGCGGTGAAGAACATCACCGATTATGGCGCCTTCGTCGATTTAGGCGGGATTGACGGCCTCCTGCACGTCACCGACATCGCCTGGCGGCGGGTCAATCATCCCTCCGAGGTCCTCAACATCGGCCAGCAGGTCAAGGTCAAAATCATCAAGATCAACCACGAGACTCATCGCATCTCGCTTGGCATGAAGCAGCTGCTTGAGGATCCGTGGCATGGCATTGAGGCAAAGTATCCGGTGAGCGCCCGTTTCAAGGGTCGTGTGACCAACATCACCGATTATGGCGCGTTCGTCGAACTCGAACCGGGCATTGAAGGATTGATCCACGTTTCCGAAATGTCGTGGACCAAGAAGAACGTGCATCCGGGCAAGATCGTTTCGACCTCCCAGGAGGTCGAGGTTCAGGTCCTCGAAGTCGATCCGGTCAAGCGCCGCATCTCGCTGGGCCTCAAGCAGACCATGCGCAATCCGTGGGAGGTGTTCGTCGAAAAATATCCTTCCGGATCGGTGGTCGAGGGCGAAGTCAAGAACAAGACCGAATTCGGATTGTTCCTCGGTCTCGACGGCGATGTCGACGGCATGGTGCATCTCTCCGATCTCGATTGGAAACGCCCCGGCGAGCAGGTGATCGAGGAATACAAAAAGGGCGACAAAGTCAAAGCCAAGGTGCTCGACGTCGATGTCGAAAAAGAGCGCATCTCGCTTGGCATCAAACAGCTGGCCGAGGATGGCGCTGCCGCGGCCGAGCCGGCGGGCGAGATCAAGAAGGGCTCCGTCGTCACCGGCGAAGTGCTCGAGGTCAAGGAGGGGGGAATCGAGGTCAGGATTGTCGGCACCGATTTCTCCACCTTCATCAAGCGTTCGGAACTGGCGCGGGATCGCTCCGAGCAGCGCCCTGACCGGTTCGCCGTAGGCGAGAAGGTCGACGCGCGCGTCACTCAGTTCGATCGTCGCGCGCGCAAAATTTCCGTTTCCATCAAAGCTCTCGAGGTCGCCGAGGAGAAAGAGGCGATCGCCCAATACGGCTCTTCCGATTCGGGCGCCACGCTCGGCGACATCCTCGGCACCGCGCTCAAGCGCAAGGGCGAGGAGGACGAGAAGGACGAAAAAGAGGAAAAAGACGAAAAAGACGAACAAGACGAAAAAGTTGATGAGGAAAAGGAGTAGATCGATTCACTGCTCTCGGCGGGCGGCGAGCGGCCGGCGTTAACTTCCAAGCGAGGCCTTACCTTTAATTGTCGGTGGTCCTCGTCCCGGCGCTCGCTCGATGGCCCGCGAGGCGAACAGCAAGGGAACCCTCAGGCATGTCGCTCGATGCAGATTTAATCGTTGATCGTCGCCGCATGCGACGCAAGCTGACCTTCTGGCGGGTTCTGGCCGTTCTCTTCATCGCCATTGTCGTCGTCGGGGCGGCCGCTTTCATAGGTCGCCGCAGCGGCTTTGCCGGTGTGGGTGACTATATCGCGCGGGTAACCATCCAAGGTTTGATCCGCGACGATGCAGAAAGAGTGCAGCAGCTCGAACGCTTGGGCAAATCATCCACGGCTCGCGCCGTAATCGTGCATATCGACAGTCCCGGCGGCACCACTGCCGGCTCCGAACAGCTCTACGACGCGCTCGTGCGGCTGAAGGAGCGCAAACCGCTCGTGATCGTCGTTGACGGGCTCGCCGCCTCCGGCGGTTACATCACCGCGATCGCCGGCGACCACATCGTGGCCAAACAGACGTCGCTCGTCGGCTCGATCGGCGTTCTGTTCGAATACCCGAATTTTACCGAGCTCCTCGACAAAGTCGGCATCAAAGTCGAATCGATCAAATCCTCGCCGCTTAAAGCGGCGCCAAATGGATTCGAGCCGACGTCTCCGGAGGCGCGGGCCGCGATCGAATCGATTATCAAGGATTCATACGCTTGGTTCCGCGGGCTCGTGCAGGACCGCCGGCATCTCAGCGACGAGGAGCTGCAAGCCGTCGCCGATGGCCGTGTCTTCACCGGGCATCAGGGTATCGGGCTGAAGCTTGTCGACGAAATCGGTGACGAGCGCGCCGGCATCGCCTGGCTGGCCAAGGAAAAGAAAGTCAACGGCAAACTTCCGGTGCGCGACTATCAGCTGCACCGGCGTTTCGGCGACCTGCCGTTCCTGCACGCCGCGGCTGCCGCGGCGCTCGAGGCTGCGGGCTTCTCCAAGCTCGCGCACGCCATCGAGGAATTGGGTACAATGCGGGCGGTCGAACGGCTCAATCTTGACGGTTTGTTGGCCCTTTGGCACCCTGCCGGAACCGACTGAAAACCGCGGCAGGCCGCCATGATCAAGTCCGAACTGGTGCAACGTATCTCCGCGCAAAACCCGCACCTTTATCAGCGCGACGTGGAGAAGATCGTCAATGCCATCCTCGGCGAGATCACCGCGGCGATGGCCCGTGGCGACCGGGTCGAGTTGCGCGGTTTCGGGGCGTTCTCGGTGAAACAGCGCCCGGCGCGCACCGGGCGCAATCCGCGCACCGGCGCTCATGTCGCGGTCGATCAAAAATGCGTGCCGTTCTTCAAGACCGGCAAGGAAATGCGCGAGCGGTTAAATCAGGTCGCACCGGCTTGATCCGCTCACTGTGAGCGAGGTCCAGTTTGCTGCGAAAGATTCTCACGGCTATCGTCGTCATTCCGCTGGCGCTGATTTTGATCGCATTTGCGGTCGCCAACAGGCACGCGGTAACGGTCTCACTCGACCCATTCGCGAGCAGTGAACCCGCCGTTGCGCTCACACTGCCGCTGTTTGCGCTGATCTTCCTCGTCCTCATCGTCGGCGTATTGATCGGCGGGACGGCCACTTGGGCGCGGCATGGCCGATGGCGATGGACGGCACGTCGCCTGGAGGCCGAATTGCGGAATTTGCGTGGAAAAATGGCCGCGATCGAGGGCGGGGAGGGGTCTTCCCCCCGGGGTTGCAACAGCGCCCGCGAGAGCCACGTACCGCTTTGCGACCGCCGGCGGCTTAAGTCTCCTATCGTTCGGACAAGACAAGCTTATTGGCGAGTTGTAAAAGGCGCCATCGAGGATGCGTTCATGACCCTTACGGTCAAAATCTGTGGATTGTCGACGCCGGCGGCGGTCGATGCGGCGATCGAAACGGGCGCCGACATGGTCGGTTTTGTCTTTTTTCCGCCGTCGCCCCGCAACGTGTCGTTCAGTAGCGCGCGGGCACTCGGTGCGCAGGTGCGCGGGCGGGCGCAAAAGGTGGCGCTTACTGTCGACGCCGACGACGCACTCCTCGATGCCGTGGTCAAAGCACTGCAGCCGGACGTGCTGCAACTTCACGGCCGGGAACAGCCCGACCGGCTGGCCGCGGTCAAAAAGCGCTTCGGCCTGCCGCTGATGAAAGCCATCGCTATCGAAGAGCGGGCTGACGTTGCCAGCGCGGCCGTATATGCACCGCTCATCGATCGCCTCTTGTTCGACGCCCGCCCGCCGCGAGCGGCGACCCGGCCCGGCGGGCTCGGTAAGCCGTTCGATTGGCGCCTGCTGCAAAATCTTCATCCGGGCGTGCCCTTCATGCTCTCCGGCGGACTCAACGCGGCAAATGTCGCGGAGGCGTTGCGCGTCACGTCCGCGCCGGGCGTCGATGTGTCTTCCGGAGTGGAGCGCGCCCCGGGAGAGAAGGATCTCGGCAAAATCCGCGCCTTCGTGCGGGCGGCGCGCGAGGCGGCAGGACGTCTGGCAACAAACCCCGCCGTGAGTCTGGCATGAACGTCACGCGGCCAAATTCGTTTCGCACCGGACCGGACGATCACGGGCATTTCGGCCTTTATGGCGGCCGCTTTGTCGCCGAGACGCTGATGCCGCTGATTTTGCAGCTGGAGCAGGCCTACGCGGCGGCCAAGGCCGATTCGCAGTTTCAGAAGGAGATGGACGGTTACCTGACGCACTATGTCGGGCGGCCGTCACCGCTCTATTTCGCCGAGCGCCTCACCGCCCATTGCGGCGGCGCGAAAATCTATCTCAAGCGCGAGGAGCTCAATCACACCGGAGCGCATAAGGTCAACAATGTGCTCGGTCAGATTTTGCTCGCGCAGCGCATGGGCAAAAAGCGCATCATCGCCGAAACCGGCGCCGGCATGCATGGTGTCGCCACAGCGACGCTTTGCGCGCGCTTCGGTCTCGAATGCATTGTTTATATGGGCGCCGTCGACGTCGAGCGGCAAAAAGCGAACGTCTTTCGCATGCACATGCTCGGCGCCAAGGTCGTGCCGGTGCAGTCGGGCGCAAAGACGCTCAAGGACGCCATGAACGAGGCGCTGCGCGACTGGGTGACCAATGTCGAGAGCACGTTTTATTGTATCGGCACGGTCGCCGGCCCGCATCCTTATCCAATGATGGTGCGGGATTTTCAGTCTGTCATCGGCAACGAAGCCCGCGAGCAGATCCTTGCCGCCGAAGGGCGGCTGCCGGATTCGCTCATCGCCTGCATTGGCGGCGGCTCGAACGCCATGGGCCTGTTTCATCCGTTTCTCGACGAGCGCGGCATCGAAATTTACGGCGTCGAGGCCGCCGGCCATGGGCTCGATACCGGCTTGCATGCGGCTTCGATTGCCGGCGGCCGTCCCGGCGTCCTGCATGGCAACCGCACCTATTTGCTCATGGACGAGGATGGGCAGATCAGCGAAGCGCACTCGATATCGGCCGGCCTCGATTATCCCGGCGTCGGGCCCGAGCACGCCTGGCTCAACGATGTCGGCCGCATCACTTTCCTCTCGGCAACCGACGACGAGGCGCTTGCCGCGTTCCAGCTTCTCTCCAAGCTCGAGGGCATCATTCCTGCGCTGGAACCGGCGCACGCGATCGCCAAGGTGCTCGATCTCGCGCCGCAGAAGCCGAAGGATCACCTGATGGTGGTCAATCTTTCCGGCCGTGGCGACAAGGACCTCGATACCGTCGCGCGGCATCTGCAAAGCAAAACGCCCGCGTCATGAGCGCCACGCGCATCGATCGCCGCTTTGCGGCGCTGAAAGAGGAAGGCCGCGCCGCGCTCGTGACCTTCGTTCTGGCGGGCGACCCCGACTATGAGCACTCGCTGGCGATTCTCAACGCGCTGCCGGGCGCCGGTGCCGATGTGATCGAACTCGGCATGCCGTTTACCGATCCGATGGCGGACGGCCCCGCCATCCAGGCTGCTGGCTTGCGCGCACTCAAGTCCGGTCAAAACATGAAGCGCACGCTGTCTCTGGTCCGCGAATTTCGCCGGGGCGACGAGACCACGCCCATGGTTTTGATGGGTTACTACAACCCCATTTACATTTACGGCGTCGATAAATTTTTGGCCGATGCCAAGAGCGCGGGTGTGGACGGCCTGATCGTCGTCGACCTGCCGCCGGAGGAAGACCAGGAACTGTGCCTGCCCGCCCATCAGGCCGGATTAAATTTCATCCGCCTCGCCACCCCCACCACCGACGACAAGCGGCTGCCGGCGGTGCTGCGCAACACCTCGGGCTTCATCTATTACGTCTCGATCACTGGCATCACCGGCGCCGCCGCGCCGGATAGTGCCAAGGTCGCGCAAGCGGTCGCGCGCATCAAGCGTCATACCAAATTGCCGGTTTGCGTCGGTTTCGGCGTGCGCACGGCCGAGCAGGCGCGCGCCATCGCTCAGGACGCCGATGGTGTGGTCGTCGGCTCTGCTTTGGTCGAAGCCATACGCACCAATCTCGATGGCGACGGCAAGCCGACGGGCCGCCACGGCGAAAGCAGTCGCCGGCTTGGTTCGTGCGTTGGCGGCGGGAGTGCGTGGCGCGCAGCGCGTTGCCGCCGGCGTCCGCTAAATCGGTGCTTTGCCGCAGAATGACGGACGTGGCCATTGCGCACGTTTTATGGACCCGATTATCCGCACACCCTGAGCGCCTTATTGGCCTGGTCCGGCCGCGACCCCGCGGCCCCGGTCGTTAGCGACGCAGCAGCCACGCTTGATCGGCGCGCCTTTGAGCAGCGCGTGCTCCGCGCCGCCGCCGGGCTTCGCAAAGCCGGGGCTGGGCCCGGCACGCGGGTGGCGCTGTGGTTGCCGAACAGCGGCGGCTATCTCGCGACGATCTTCGCCTGCGCGCGGCTGGGCGCACTCGCCGTACACATCAACACGCGCTTTCGCTCCGCCGAGGTCGGCAATCTGCTCCAGCGCTCGCGGGCGAGCATTCTGGTCACGGATTGGGATTTTGCGCCGGTCGATTTCCCGGCGATCCTTGCCGGCTTGCCGATTGAGGATCGCGCGCATTTGCGCAGCGTGCTCGCAGTATCCGCTCCGAGCGGCGTGACTGAGCTTGCCGGCTTGCCGGTCTTGCCGCTCCAAAGCGCTGCCGTGGAGGCGGCGCCCGACGCGGCAACCGCGGAGGCTCCGTGCCTTACCTTTACGACTTCCGGTACGACCAGCGGACCGAAACTGGTCCTCCACGATCAACAAGCCATCGCCGGGCACGCCGTCGACGTCGCGCGCCGCATCGGATTGGACGCAGCCGGCGCGACGCTGCTCGGCGCCGTTCCTTTTTGCGGCACGTTCGGCAATGCCGCGGCGATGGCGGCGATCGCTGGCGGCGCGCATATTGTGTGCCTTGCCCAGTTCGACGGCATTGCGGCTACGAGCCTGATCCGCGAGCATCGGGTCACGCATCTCGTCGGCGGCGACGATATGTTTGGCCGCATTGCCGCTGCGGCGGACGGCCGTCCCTTCGAATCCATCCGCTTTTCCGGTTTTGCCGCGTTCCACTCGACGGCGGCATCTTCGATTGCCGCCGCCGAGGCTCTCGGCATGCGGCCGCGCGGCCTCTACGGCTCTTCGGAAGTGCAGGCGCTGTTTTCGATCGCGGAAG
This sequence comes from uncultured Alphaproteobacteria bacterium, assembly GCA_963835195.1. GTDB lineage: Bacteria > Pseudomonadota > Alphaproteobacteria > Rhizobiales > Xanthobacteraceae > BOG-931. The sequence goes on along the minus strand of CAWIEY010000004.1, from coordinate 271,719 downwards.
GCGACAACCGCTTGCTCGGCGGCGGCGTGCCGGTGAGCCGGCAGGCTCGGCTTGCCGTCCGCGATCCGGAGAGCCGCGCCACGCTGGCTTCGGGGTCATCGGGCGAATTGTGGATTGACGCGCCGTCACGTTTTGTCGGCTATCTGGAAAATCCGGCGGCCACCGAACGCGCCGTGGACACCGACGGGATGTTCCGCACCGGTGATCTCGGGCGCCTCGACGGCGCCGGCTTCGTCTATGAGGCGCGGCTCGGCGACGCCATGCGGCTCGGCGGATTCCTCGTTAGTCCCGAGGAAATCGAAGCCGTGATCCAGTCATTGCCCGGCGTTGCCGGCGTTCAGGTGGTCGCGGCCACGCGCGGGCAAGATCCGGCGCCGGTCGCGTTCGTTCAGCTGCACGAGGGCGCGACCGTGCAGGAAGCGGCGCTGCGAACGCAGTGTTTCGAGCGCTTGGCGCGGTTCAAGGTGCCGGAGCGCATTGTTATCGTCGATCGCTTCCCCGTCGTCGACAGTCCGAACGGTCCGAAGGTGCAGCGGGTCAAGTTGCGGGAGATGGCCGAGGCGCTATTGCGCGAACGGCCGCGAGTCTCGGCCGGCGAAATGGACGCGGGAGGGCGCTAGCAGCCGCTTTTGCTCGCGCTATTTCTTCACCAGCGGACATTTTGATTCGGAGAGCGGCAGGAACGCTTGATCTGCCGGAATTGTCGCTACGAGCTTGTAATAGTCCCACGGCTCCTTGGATTCGTCCGGTTTCTTGACTTCATACAGATACATATCGTGGACCATGCGGCCATCGGCGCGAATTTTCCCGTCCTTCGCGAAGAAGTCATTGATTGGCGTCGCCCGCATTTTTTCCATGACCGCGTTGGTGTCGTCCGTACCGGCGGCAGCGACCGCGGCAAGATAATGCGTGGTCGCGGAGTAAATGCCGGCTTGCACCATGTTCGGCATGCGGTTCATGCGTTGAAAATAGCGCCGCGACCAGGCGCGCGATTCATCGTTTCGGTCCCAATAAAAAGCGTTGGTCAACAACATCCCTTGCGCCGTTGGCAAGCCAAGCGTGTTGACGTCGTTGATGAAGATCAAGAGCCCCGCAAGCTTTTGGCCGCCGCGCACCAGGCCGAACTCGGCTGCTTGCTTGATGGCGTTGGTCGTGTCGGCGCCGGCATTGGCGAGCCCGACGGCCTTGGCCTTGGAGGCTTGCGCCTGTAACAGCGCGGACGAGAAATCCGCTGTGTTGATCGGCACGCGCACTTCGCCGAGCACCCGGCCGCCGCTCGCCTTGACCACGGCAGCCGTATTCTGTTCGAGGTCGTGGCCGAAGGCGTAGTCGGCGGTGATGAAGAACCAGCTGTCGTAGCCGGCCTTCACCATCGCCGAGCCGGTCCCGTGCGATAGGGCGTAGTTGTCGTAGGTGTAATGGACCGAGACCGGCGTGCAGGCCTCATTGGTGATGCGGGCAGCGCCCGGGCCATTGAGAATGACGATTTTGTTCTTTTCCTTGGCGACGTCGATGGCGGCGAGCGCGGTCGCGGAAGCGGCCACGTCCATGAGTGCGTCAACGTGACCTGAGTCGAACCATTCCCGCGCGGTGGCCGAGGCGATGTCGGCCTTGTTCTGGTGATCCGCAAAAACGACTTCAATCGGCTTGCCCAAAACTTTGCCGCCGAAATCTTCGACCGCCATCTTGGCGGCCGTTACCGCACCCACGCCGGTAATGTCGGCATAAATGCTCGACATGTCCTCAATCAGACCGATCTTCACCACGCCGTCGGAGATTTTCTCCTGCGCGTGGGCCGAAAGCCCGCATCCGGCCAGCAGCGCGGCAGCAATGACAATGGCAGCCGAGTTCTTCATCGTTTCCTCCGAACAGCCGGCCCCGGCCTTCTTGCGACGCGGTTTCGCCGGACCTTAAAAACAAAGCGTTAGGACGTGACTGCCTTTTTCAAGACACATCCGCTGATCTTGAGGGTCCCGTCAGGCTGCGGCTCGAGCGTGTACAATGCCTCCCAAGCGTCGCCGTTGGCATCGATGATGTGGACTTGCTGGTAGATCTTGCCTTCATAGGTCTTGGCCTCGCCGAACTCGAAACTGCGGTGCCGGTACACCGGCGCGTAGCCGCTCCGCACCATGAACATGAAAAAATCCGGAGTCTGATAGATGCTTTTGATGCCGGGCGCGGCGAAGGTGTAGGCCGCCGCGGCGTCGTCGCGGCTGAAGGCTTCCTCCTGAGAACGGATGACGGCTTGGCCGCTCGCCACGTCCTCCTCGGCCCCAGCCGGCAAGATCGAGCCGAGGAAAATTGCCACCAGTAGCGCCAAGATCCTCGTCAAGAGCCGCATGGTGCCGCTCCGGTTTTGCCCTGGGGTCGATGCTAGCACTTCTTGGCTTCGCGCGGCGACGGCGTTGAATTGTGGCAGTCGACTGCACACATATTGCCTCCAAGCTGGAGGGAATGACCTATGGCCCGTGATGCGGCCCGAGATTGGATGTGGTCGGAGGCGTGCGAGATGCTCGCGCGCGCCGAGCGGATGCATCGCGAGTTGTTCCGGCCGGCGGGTTTGCGGGAGCGCCAGCCCGCCTGGGAGCCTCCGGTCGATATTTTAGAAACGGAATTCGAAGTCGTGGCGCTCATCGCGCTGCCCGGCGTCGATGCCGAAAATGCCGAGGCAGCCATCGACGGCGGCGATCTGGTGATTGCCGGAACACGAACCTATCCGCCGATATTGCGGACCGCCGCCATTCACCGGCTTGAGCTTCCGCAAGGCCGCTTTTACCGCCGCGTGCGCTTGCCGGCAGGCCGCTATAGCGGCGTGCGCCGCGCGGTGGCCGACGGCTGCCTGGTGATCACCTTGCAGAAAGCGGAGGCGGGCCTTGGCTGATAACGAAATGCTCGCGAAAAACGGAACCGCCGAAGGGACCGGCGGGCAGACCATGTTGCCGCCCTTGCCGGCCGATGCCATCATCATCGTGCCGGTGCGCAATACCGTGCTCTTTCCCGGCTTGGTGCTGCCGATCACCGTCGGCCGTGCCAAATCAATCGCTGCTGCCCAGCAAGCGGTGCGCGACCAGAAGGAGGTCGGCATTCTCTTGCAGCGGTCCGCCGATATTGCCGATCCAAGCCCGGTCGACATGCATCGCATGGGCACGATCGCCAACATCGTGCGCTACATCACTGCGCCGGATGGCTCGCACCATCTGGTTTGCCAGGGCGAACAGCGCTTCCAGATCGTGGAATACCTCAGCGGCTGGCCTTTCTTCGTCGCCCGCGTATTGCGCATTGCGGAGCCCGATGCCGGATCTGCCGAAATCGAGGCGCGCTTCGTCAATCTGAAGGCGCAAACCCTGGAGGCCATTCAGCTGTTGCCGCAGGCGCCGCCCGAATTGCTCGCCGCGGTGCAATCGATCGAAGCGCCGTCCGCGCTTGCCGACCTCGCTGTCGCCTATATGGACGTGAAGCCGGAGGAGAAGCAGGAGATTCTGGAGACGGTCGATGTGTCCGCGCGCATCGACAAGGTCTCGCGCATGCTCGCGCACCGCATCGAGGTTTTGCGCCTTTCGCAGGAGATCGGGCGGCAGACCAAGGCGGCGCTGGACGAGCGCCAGCGCGAGGTGCTGTTGCGCGAGCAAATGGCGGCGATCCAGCGCCAGCTCGGCGAGGGCGAGGAAGGCAAGGCCGCCGAAATGGCCGAGCTCGACAAAGCGATCACCGATGCCGGCATGCCCAAGGACATCGAGGAGCAAGCGCGCAAGGAATTGCGCCGGCTGCAGCGCATGCCCGAGGCCGCGGGCGAATACGGCATGGTGCGCACCTATCTCGATTGGCTGATCGAACTGCCCTGGGCGCTGCCCGAGGAAAAGCCGATCGATATCGCGCAGGCGCGCCGCATTCTCGACGAGGACCACTATGATCTCGAGAAGATCAAGCGGCGTATCGTCGAATATCTCGCCGTGCGCAAGCTCGCGCCGCAGGGTAAGGCCCCGATCCTGTGCTTCGTTGGGCCTCCCGGCGTCGGGAAAACTTCACTCGGCCAATCGATCGCCCGCGCCATGGACCGGAAATTCGTGCGCGTGAGCCTCGGCGGCGTGCATGACGAAGCCGAGATCCGCGGACATCGCCGCACCTACATTGGTGCGCTGCCCGGCAACATCATCCAGGCGATCCGCAAGGCGGGGACGCGCAATTGCGTGATGATGCTCGACGAGATCGACAAGCTCGGCGCCGGCATTCAGGGCGATCCGGGCGCGGCGCTGCTCGAAGTGCTCGATCCGGAGCAGAACAACACGTTCCGCGACAACTACCTCGGCGTGCCGTTCGACTTGAGCCGGGTGGTGTTCATCACCACGGCCAATATGCTCGACACCGTTCCCGGTCCGCTGCGCGACCGCATGGAGATCATCAGCCTCGCCGGTTATACCGCCGACGAGAAGCTTGAGATCGCTCACCGCTATCTCGTTCGCCGGCAGATGGAAGCCAACGGGCTGAAACCCGGCCAGGTCGATCTCGCCGACGAGGCCATCCGCGATATCATTCAGAATTACACGCGCGAGGCCGGCGTACGCAATTTGGAGCGGCTGATCGGCCAGGCGCTGCGGCATGCTGCCGTGCGCATCGCCGAAGGCGGCAGCGGACCGATCCGCATCGTCCGCGGCGACCTGTCCGCCATTCTCGGGCCGCCGCAATTCGAAAGCGAGATGGCCATGCGCTTAAGCGTCCCCGGCGTGGCCACCGGGCTCGCTTGGACGCCGGTCGGCGGCGATATTTTGTTCATCGAGGCGACGCGGGTTCCCGGCTCGGGCAGGCTCATTCTCACTGGCCAGCTCGGCGACGTGATGAAGGAAAGCGCGCAAGCGGCGCTATCCATTGTGAAAAACCGGGCCACCGCGCTCGGCATCGATCCGAGCCGCTTCGAAAAGAGCGACATCCACGTCCACGTGCCCGCCGGCGCGATTCCGAAGGATGGGCCAAGTGCCGGCGTCGCCATGTTCATGGCGCTCGTCTCGCTCATGACCGAGCGCACCGTGCGCAGCGACACCGCCATGACCGGCGAAATCAGTCTGCGCGGACTGGTGTTGCCTGTGGGCGGCATCAAGGAAAAAGTCGTCGGCGCCCACCGCGCCGGCATCAAGCGCATCATGCTTCCGGCGCGCAACCGCAAGGATTACGACGACATCCCGGAAATCGCGCGCAAGCAGGTCGAGTTCATCTGGCTCGAGCGTGTTGAGGAGGCGGTCGCGGCGGCTTTGGAGTCGAAGCGGTCCGGCGATTCGCCCGCTTCAGTGCCGCAACTCGCCGGCGCGGAAGCGTAGCGGCTGCGGATATTATTCTTCGTCCACCACGTGCGCGCGCAACGTGCCGATGCTGCTGATCTCCACTTCGAGCACGTCGCCGGCCTTCATCCATAGTGGCGGATTGCGGTGATGGCCGGCGCCTTCCGGCGTGCCGGTGGCGATAACGTCGCCCGCCGAAAGCGCAGTGAAGTCGGAGCAGAAGGCCACGATCGCGGCCACCGAGTGGATCAAGTCGGCGGTCGCGGCGCGCTGCATCTCGATGCCGTTCAAGCGCGTCGCGATCGCTAGCCGGCTGGGATCGGGAATCTCATCGCTGGTGACGAGCCACGGCCCGAGCGGTCCGGTGGCCGGAAAGTTTTTGCCGGCGGTGACTGAAAATTTTTGGTAGTCGCGCACGCTGCCGTCGACGAAGCAGGTGTAGCCGGCGACGTGTTCGAGTGCGCGCTCGGCACTGATATGCCGCCCCGGCCGGCCGATGATGACTGCAAGCTCGCCCTCGTAATCGAAGTGCGTGGAAACGCGCGGCCGGATCATTTCGCCGCCATGACCGACGAGCGTGTCGGTGAAGCGGGCGAACACGCTCGGCGCCTTGGGCACATCGCGCCCGGTTTCGGTGGCATGCGCGCGATAATTTATGCCGGCGCAGAGGATCTTTCCGGGATGGGGGATGACCGGCAGGAATTTGACCTCCTCCAAGTTGTGATCCGGCTTTGTGTTCACAGCGATCTCGCGCATCTCAGCCAACGCGCCGGCGGCGAGTGCGTCGCGCAGCGTCGGCTGCCCGATCCGTTCGGAGAGAGCAATTACGCCGTGGCCGCTCACCGCGCCGTACGATGCCTTGCCGTCGACGGCGAAACTCAATAGCCTCATTGCCCATCTCCAATTCGCTCGTTGACCCGCGGTGGGTGGTTGCGGCGGCGCCTACTTACCGAGCAAAGGTGACGTGAGAAAACAACGGCAGGAACACTCTCGATGAATATCACTGTTGGCAAAAAAGCAATCGCGGAGGCGACCGAGAAGCTCAAGAACTGGGGCCGCTGGGGCAAGGACGATCAGATCGGAACCCTCAACCATATCAAGCCGCAAGACGTCGTCCGTGCGGCGGGGTTGATCCGCACTGGCAAGGTCTTTGCGCTTGGAATTCCGCTCGATCGCAGCGGCCCGCAAACCGGCCTGTTCGGCGGACGCTGGAATCCGATCCACACCATGCTGGCGACCGGCACCGACGCGGTCGCCGGACGCTACGACAAAGTACCGAACATCCGTTATTCCGACGACGCCATCAACCTGCCGGTTCAAAGCGTCACGCATTGGGATTCGCTCGGCCACATCTTCTACGAAGAGAAGATGTACAATGGCTTCGATGCCCGCGAAGTCGATGCCAACGGCCTGCACAAGCTGGGCATCGAGCACACCAAGAACAAAATGGTCGGCCGTGGCGTGCTGCTCGACATTGCCAAATTCCGCGGCGTGCCTTGGCTCAAAGATGGCGAGGCGATCAGCAACGACGAGCTCGACAAATGCGCCAAGCAACAGAAAGTCGAAATCGGGCGTGCCGACTTTGTCATCCTGCGCACCGGCCAGATGGAACGCTGTCTGACGGAGAAGCAGTGGGGCGGCTATGCCGGCGGCAATGCGCCTGGGGTCAAGTTTGAAAATTGCTATTGGTGCCAAGAGAAGGAAATTGCAGCGATCTGCTCCGACACTTGGGGCGTAGAGGTGCGGCCGAATGAGACCACGGAAGCCAACCAGCCGTGGCATTGGGTCGTGATCCCCGCCATGGGCCTCACCATGGGCGAGATGTTCTACCTCAAGGAGTTGGCGGAAGACTGCAAGGCCGACGGCGTCTATGAGTTCTTCTTCTGCGGCGCGCCGCTGATTATCACCGGCGGCACCGGTTCGCCGCTCAACCCGCAGGCGATCAAATAATTCATTCTTTCCTTGAGAAGGAAGATGGGCCGGGAGGGGCCCGCGAGCATCCTAGCTCGCGACAGTGAGGGCAGAATCGGGCGCAATAATCGCGCCGTCGCCGAGCTTCACGCCATCGGGTACCGGCTTCGGCAGCGACGCAATCCGCTCAATGAATCCTTGCAGCCTCTCGAACACGCGCGCTTGGGAGCAATAGCTCTGCATGCGTGCGGCCGCGGCTTCGCTCAGTTGCCGGTATTGTTCCGGCCGCTCTTTCGCCAGCCGATAGGCGGCGTGGTAGGCTTCGGCCAGTGACTGCCAGTCAATGCGATAACGCCGCGCGCGAAAGACCTGCCGGGTGTCGTGCGGCCAAGCGCACAATTCGTAACTTGACCGGACGACGAAGCCCACCTGGTCGTCAACGTAATCACGCATACCGGTGTGTTGCGGAGCGATAACGGGCACACCACACGACATTGCCTCCATCAAAGGCAGGCATTGACCTTCGGCAAGTGAACTGTTGACCGCGAACGTAGACGTGGCGACCAGCGCCCGATACTGCGACGCATCGAGAAATTCATCGAAAGCGACGACGCGGCACTGGAACGGAGGCAGCTTCCTCAGCAAGCTGCGCACTTCGTTCATTGCGGACAAACTGTCGACGTTGGTGAATTTCAGTACCAATGTTGCGTCGGCGCAATCTCGTAGCGAGGCGCAAAACGCGGTTACCAAGTCCGGCCAATTCTTGCGTTCGTCGTGCGGGTTCAAGACCGTGAGAAAAACATAGCCGTCAAGCTTTAACGCGACCGCGTCGCGAGCGGGCAGACTTGCCTTCCGGTTGGACTCGCGGCGGCGTTCAACGAAGCGGCGAAGCCCTGCTCCCAGTCGGCTGACAAAAGCTTTCCCCGCTGACGGCAGCAGGTCTCGCACCACGTCGCGATACCAGGCAAGCGCGTGCCGGATGGTCGCTGTCAGGTACCAAGTGAGGCTTCGCCGCGGCGGAGATGGCGCGGCGGCGAACGTCGACGGACGGTTGGAATCCACAAGCGTACCGGTTACTGCCAGTTCGTGCGCGACAGGCTTTTGCCCAGCGCGCCACCTTTCGGCCGAGGCAAAATTGTCCCAAACGGGAGCCGGCATCCATTCAATGGGAAAGTGCGCGCCGATGACAGAAGTGACCGCGCGGGCACCGTATTGCGAATGAATTATCGCGCCGCCGACGCGCGAAAGCGCGGCACGCCAATCGTTGCTCGGGTCGTCGTCCCAAGGTTCATCGGGAATGGTATCGAATTCCCAGGCGAATACCGGCACGGTCGGGCAACGTATCTTCCGAGGCATGAGATGCGGCGGGCAAAACGGCAGAAACACGCAAGCGCGTCCTTGCCGGCGCATGGCGTCATAGATCGGGTCGACTTCGCTTTCAGGGTCGGTTACGACGATGACCGTCGCCCGCTTTTCCAGCATTTTCCGGAATTGTTCGAGAACAAAAAAATAGCTGTATTCGGCGTGCCCGAGTTTGTCGGGCAGGTTGTCGCGGTTCGTTGCCGAGTACAACAGGTACACAGTCATATGTCAGCACTCGATCGACATGGTACCAGCCGGTCGCAAAGCGCATCTGACTTGCGAGCTGATTTCGGCGGCGACGGTTGTATCCAACCCGTAACCGGAGGCCCTTAGCGCACCCTAGTAAGATCCCAATAACATTCGCACTCTCGCGCTACAAGGGAATATCGCGCTGGAGCAACAAAGGTTTGCGACTTCGTCTGAAAGATTATCGCTTCTTAATGTGCACGCGCCGAAGCATTTTTGCGCCGCCGGCGAGCGAGCCTTTTTCTGCTTATTATCTAGCTTTAACTGCGGCGTTGATTTTCGGCAGCACCTTCTCCGCCATCAACACCATGGAGCGCTTGGCCAGCGCCGGATCGCGCCAGTCCTTGCCGGCATAGAGCAGCGTGCCAAAGTCGCCGACCTGCTCGCGGAAGCGCAGAATCTCGTCGGCGACTTTGTTCGGCGAGCCATGGATGATGAGGGCATCGCAAATGCCATCGAGTGTGACTTCGGCGTCAGGCTGCTCGCGCCGCATCTTGAATCCTTCGACGCGACCGGCCTTCTTCAGTTTGGTGAACAGCTGGCGGTAATAAAAGCGGTACGGACTGTTGGCGTCGCTGGCATAGGCGGCGGCGATACCGTCATCGTCGGCGACAAAGATGCTTTTGGCGACGCGCCAGTTCGCCGGATCGGCCGGGCGACCGCCGCGCTGGCAGCCCTCGATGTATTTCCCCCAGTGGGTCTTGACCCATTGCGGCATCAAAAAATTGGCGGAGATCGGGTTCCAGCCCCGTGCCGCCGCCTCGGTCACGCCCTTGGAAAAGGGCGCGACAGCGGTGACCACGATGGGCGGATGCGGTTTTTGCAATGGCTTCGGCAAAAAACCTTGGCCGACCTCGGGCAGCGCATGCCGCTCGATCTTAACGTTCCAGTACTTGCCTTCGATGTTGTAAGGCGGCTCGCCGGCCCAGATTTTCAGCACCGTATCGATCGCCTCGACGAACATGGCGTTGCGGTCGGCATCGACATTGCCGAACGCCTCGGCGTCGGACAAAAGCGCACCCGGGCTGATGCCGAAGATGAAGCGACCGCCCAGCATGTGGTCGAGCATGGCGATCTGCGAAGCGGTTGCGACCGGATGCGCGTTCGCCAGGTTGGCCGTGCCGGTCCCGAGCTTGATGGTCCGCGTCGCGTCGATCAGGCTGGCGATGAACATCGCGCTGGAGGTGATGTTTTCCGCCCGGTCGGTGGCATGCTCGCCGACATAGCCCTCGACGAAGCCGAGTTGGTCGGCGAGCAGGAACGCCTCGCGGTCTTCGCGCAACGACACCCGCCAATCCTTGTCGAGAGGATGGATCGGCATGGTGAAGAAACCGAGTTTCATTTATGCTCGGGCCGCTCGTTGCGATAGCGCTTGCGCAACCGCGGCCGCATCGCCTGCGGACGCAGCCGCGCTGTCGTCTGCAGACGCTTTCGTCACATCTTGAACTTCACAATCTTCTGTTGTTGCTCACCAAGCCCGTCGATGCCGAGCCGCACCACGTCGCCGGCCTTTAGAAATTTCGGCTCAGGCTTGAACCCCATGCCGACGCCCGGCGGGGTGCCGGTAATGATCACGTCGCCGGGCTCCATGACGAAAAATTGCGAGCAGTACCAGACCAGGTGGGCGACGCCGAACACCATGGTCGCGGTCGTACCCTTTTGCCGGGTATCGCCATTGACGGAAAGCCACATGTCGAGCCGCTGCGGGTCGCGGATCTCGTCCTTGGTGACAAACCAGGGTCCGAGCGGAGCGAAGGTTTCGCAGCCTTTGCCTTTGCCCCATTGGCCGCCGCTTCTTTCGATCTGGAACAGACGTTCGGAGACGTCATTGGCCAGGCAGTAGCCGGCGACGGCCTCCATCGCCTTGTTCTTGGCAAGATAGCGGGCGCGACTGCCGATGACGACACCGAGCTCGACCTCGTAATCGAGCTTCGACGAACCCTTGGGGATCATGGTGTCGTCGTTCGGCCCGCAGATCGAGGTCGGCGCCTTGTTGAAGTAGATCGGCTCCTTCGGCACCTGCATACCGGCTTCGGCGGCGTGGTCGGAATAATTAAGCCCGATGCCGATCAAATTGCCGATCTTGCCGACGCATGGTCCAAGCCGCGGCTTGCCCTTCACCAGCGGAAGCTTCTCAGCCTTGAGTTTACGCAACTTGGCGAGCCCTTTGGGGGAAAGCACGTCGCCGGCAATGTCCTGAACAATTTTCGATAAATCGCGGATCCGGCCCTGCGTATCGAGCATGCCGGGCTTTTCCCGGCCGGGCGGGCCGTGGCGGACGAGTTTCATGCAGTACTCCTTGGAATGCTTTTCAAGTTGGTGGAGCGCGTCGGAGGCTATAAAGCGGTTGTCGTAACTGGAGGGACGCGTAAGTCAACAGCCGAACACGCTATGGCGTGTCTGTCGTCTCATCATCTTCGTCAAATTCGCCGTAGAGTTTCAATCCGTCGATCCAGGTGCCACCGTCGCGCTTTATCACGGTACGCGGCTTCACGTTGGCGCTGGCGGCGAGCGCATCCGCGAACCGCTCCGAATGGGTAACGACCCAAATCTGGGTGCGTTGGGCGGCGTGCGTGATGGTTCGGGCCAGCGGTTCGAGCAATTCAGGATGCAAGCTCGTTTCCGGTTCATTGAGTGCGATGAATGCCGGCAGGCGATAGCCTAGCAGCGCACCCGCCAGCGCCAGATAACGCAACGTACCATCGGAGAGTTCGGCCGCGTCAAACACGCGCCTCGGGTAGTCCGGCATGATCAGGCCAAATGAGGCGGTGCGCTCGGGAGCGGGAACGACGAGCTGCGCGCCCGCAAACGCGTCATCGACGGCGCGATCAAGCTCGGTTGTGTCCTCGCGAATGTGCACGAGCGTCGCGAACACAGCCGCCAGATCGGAGCCGTCCGACGCCAAAGTCGGTGTTGTAACAGCAAGGCACGGCTGCCGCAGGGGCGACAGCCGGTCAGTGCGAAAGTCGTGATAAAAGCGCCAATCAAGCATGGTCCGGCGCAACAGATCGACATCGCCGAAGCGCCCAGGATCTTGCAGCGAGGCGAGCGCTGTCTCGGTCGGCAGCAATGGCGGTTCGACAGTCTGCTTGTGACCTTCGTTGTCGATCGCAGTCGCGTGCGGGCCACGGCGCTCCAAAAGGGTAAGCGGCCGGCGGCCGCCGCGATCGATCAGTCGCTCTTCCTTGACTTGGGGCTCCAGCGGAAATGCCGCCATACTGGACGCGCGCACGCCAACTTCGATCTCATACGAGTAGGCGACGCCCAGCTCGACGCTGTAGTCGAATTCATGCTGGCCGTTACGGCTTTCGTGATCCGTGCCGACGCCGACCTGGAGCTTTATCCGTGCCGGCTTGTTCGCGGCACGCTTGCCGGCCCAAAGCGCCGATTCCATGCCGCCTTCTGATGCCAGCTCACGTGCCAGCGATCCCGCGGCCGCGGACTGCAAGAGTTGCAGCGCGCGATAGAGATTGGTTTTGCCGACGCCGTTGGCACCGACAAAAACCGTCAATTGACCGACCGGAAACCGGATCGCGTGCAGCGAGCGATAGCCCGTGAGTGCGATTTCCTTGATCCGCAGGTTCATGATGCCTCACGGCCACTTCACCAGCGGCGGGAGTGACGACAGAATTGATTCGACATTGCCGCCCGTGCGCAAGCCGAACACGGTGCCGCGGTCGTACAGCAGATTGAATTCGACGTAGCGTCCGCGGCGGACAAGTTGCTCTTCGCGCTCCGCTTCGCTCCAAGGGCGTTTGAAGTTTCTGCGCACCAGTTCAGGATAGACGGCGAGGAAGGCGCGGCCGACGTCTTGGGTGAACGCGAAGTCGGCGTCGAAGTCACCGGAATCGAGCCAGTCGTAGAAGATGCCACCGATGCCGCGCGTTTCGCCGCGATGCTTGAGAAAGAAGTATTCGTCGCACCAGGTCTTGAACTTGTCGTACGGCGCGATGGTAGAGTGGGCATCGCATGCCTGCTTCATCGCCGCATGGAAGGCGATGGTGTCGGGATCGTCCTGGCTGCGGCGGCGCGCCAAAACCGGCGTCAAATCGGCGCCGCCGCCGAACCAAGCCTTGGTCGTCGCCACATAGCGGGTGTTCATGTGCACGGCCGGAACGTGCGGGTTTTGCATGTGAGCGATCAGGGAAATGCCGGTAGCGAAAAAGCGCGGGTCGTCGGCGGCGCCGGGAATATCCTTGCGGAATTCGGGCGCGAACTCGCCGAAGACGGTGGAGACGTGAACGCCGACTTTCTCGAACACGCGGCCCGCCATCATCGCCATTACGCCGCCGCCTCCGGCAGACCCAGTATGATCGGTACGGGTCCACGGCTTGCGCTCGAAACGGCCGGGAGCATGGTCGCCGAGCGGTCCGTCGGCGGGGAGGGTATTTTCCAACTGCTCGAAGGCCGTAACGATCTGGTCGCGCAAGGTCTCAAACCAGGCGCGCGCACGGTTTTTGCGTGTTTCTACGAGGTTGGCGTCCATGGCGCGAAGCTCTTGAGGTCGGGGTGACAATGGCAAGTGACGGCAAAGCTTGTCCAGACTGTCACATTCCAGGCCGTATATATTGAGCTATGACAAGGACACGTAAGCCTGGGCCACCAACGGCATGCCGCTCGCTGCAAATCGCCCTTCGCGCCGCCGCCTGTTGAAAGGCGCAGTCCGCGCGGGTGCCGCGCTGATAGCGGCGCCCTACGTGCTGCGTCACGCGGCGGCGCAGGCTTGGCGGGGCGGCGATCCGTTCAGCCTTGGCGTGGCCGCCGGCGCGCCGCGCCCGGACGGCTTTGTGTTGTGGACGCGGCTTGCGCCTGACCCGTTATCGAGCAATCCGGCAACCCCTGGCGGCATGCATGGCGGCGACGTGACCGTCGGCTACGAGATCGCGGCGGATCCCGATTTACGCAAAATCGTGCGGCGCGGCGAAGCGGTGGCCGAGCAAGCCTTTGCCTATTCGGTGCATCTTGATGTCGCCGGTTTGAATCCCGGCCGGCCTTATTGGTATCGCTTTACCAGCGGCGATGCGTCCAGCCGCATCGGGCGTGCGGTTTCACTGCCGCAGCCGGGCACCGCCCTTGAGCGGCTCCGCTTTGGTTTCGCCTCCTGCTCGAATTACGAGCACGGCTATTTTTCCGCGTATCGCCATCTCGCCGACGAAAATCCGGATTTCGTGCTGTTTCTCGGCGACTACATTTACGAGTACATCGAGGAGCGGCGGCCGGTCGTGCGCCGGCACTCCGACGGCATCGAGGCTTCGACGCTGCCGACTTATCGCAATCGCTATTCGCAATATAAGCTTGATCCCGACCTTCAGTTGCTGCACGCGCAAACGCCGGCATTGGTCACCTGGGACGATCACGAGGTGCAGGACGACTATGCCGACAGGTGGTCGAAGTTCTTCGATGATCCGGCGCAGTTTCTCAAGCGCCGCGCCGCGGCCTACCAAGCCTTCTACGAGCACATGCCGGTGCGCCCGATAATGTCGCAGCCGGCCGGGCCGGCCATGCGCATCTACGATCGCTTCGCGTTCGGCGATCTCATCGAAGTTTCAATGATCGACGGGCGGCAATACCGTTCACGCGAGGCGTGTTATGCGCCGCCCAACAAGGGCGGCACCCATCTCGAATCCAACACGAGTTGTCCGGAGCGGAACGAGCCGGGCAGAACCATGCTCGGCTTCGCCCAGGAATCCTGGCTTTACTCCAACCTGTCTCGTTCCAAAGCGCATTGGAATTTGATTGCGCAGGACGTGCTGATGGCGCAGTTGGCGATCAAGCAAGACGACACGTATGGTTTTTCGACGGATGATTGGGATGGTTATCCGGCCAATCGTTCCCGCTTGCTCAAACGCGTTCATGACAGCCAAGCGTCAAATCCCGTGGTGATCGGCGGCGACGCCCATGCATTTTTCGCCAACGATCTGCGGCTCGACTTCGACGATCCGGCGGCGCCCATTGTGGCTACCGAATTCGTCGGCACCTCCATCTCATCTTATGGCCCGCCTTACGAGCTGATCGCGCGGGCGCTTCCAGACAATCCGCATATTCATTTCTTCGACAGCCGGCGGCGCGGCTATGTCGCGATCGATCTTGTGCCCGCGCACATGCAGGTCCGCATGCAAGTCGTTAGCGATGCCGCCGATCCCAAAGCGGACATTTCGACGCTGAAAGCGTTCGCGGTTGAAGGCGGCCGACCCGGCGTGGTCGCGGCGTAACACCCGCGGTGCGGTCTTCTGTCGCGCGGAGCGTTCGCTTACGCTGGAGGCTTTTCATCTCATTGCGTGTTGAGTTGCGTCTGCCGCAACGCCTCGCCCACGGCCATGGCAGCGGCGACAGCCACATTCACCGAACGAAATCCCTGGCGCATTGGAATGAGCAAGCGCGCATCTGCCGCCGCATGGACTGCAGGCGGGACCCCCGCCGATTCGCGTCCGAACAAGAGAATGTCGTTCGCACGATAGACAAAGTCGAGGTAGGAGAGCGTCGCGGTGGTTGTGAAGAGCAGGAGGCGACCGTGTTCGCTGTGGCGCCAGGCCTCGAAATCCAGCCACGACCGATGCCGTTTCATGGTGACTGCATCGAGGTAATCCATGCCGGCGCGGCGGAAGGCGCGATCGCTCGCCGGGAAGCCCGCGGGCTCGATAATGTGCGCTTCGAGGCCGAAGCACGCACATAAGCGCAAAATGGTTCCGGCGTTTTGCGGGATGTCGGGCTGGTACAGGGCGATTCGCATGCCATCAACTTAGCCGCGAGGCTACCCTCCTGGGCGTGTGTCCAATTTCGACGCGCGAAAAAGGGCGCCTTGGACCTGTAGCTGCGGCGTTTGGCTCACCTCGTTGGCACACTTGCGCTATCGCGGTAAGGGTGCCAATAGAACCGCGCCGGATTGGTTACATTGGTCTCCCCCAGATCGCATGTGGCCAGGCCAGCCACGGCCGCACGGGCCTTCCAGAGCGGTTCGCAGCGTGGACGGGATGACCGGCAAGACGACGAGGGACTAAGGGTGAGGATTATCTCCGCACCGGGGCTTGGCGGCGCGATTTCCAGCGACCCGTTTTCGCTGCCGCGATCTGGCGAAGCGATGCCGCTTCGGCCCGCCAACGACAAGGTTCGAGCATGAGCGAACATTCGATCTACAGCGAACATTCGGTCTACAAGCCGCAGAGTCCCTTCATGCGCTGGCTGGAGCGCAGACTTCCGATCGCGGGCCTCGTCCATTCATCCTTTGTCGTTTATCCGACCCCGCGCAACCTGAACTACTGGTGGACGTTCGGCGGCATTCTCACGTTTATGCTCGCCGTGCAAATCATAACGGGCGTGGTTCTGGCGATGCATTACACGCCTCACGTCGACTATGCGTTCAACTCCGTCGAAACGATCATGCGCGACGTCAATTACGGCTGGCTGTTGCGCTATCTGCACGCCAACGGCGCGGCATTTTTCTTTGTTGCGGTTTATGCCCACATCGTGCGCGGCATGTATTACGGATCCTACAAGGAGCCGCGCGAGGTCTTGTGGATTCTCGGCGTCATCCTTTTCCTGTTGATGGTGGTGACCGGCTTCATGGGCTACGTGCTGCCTTGGGGGCAGATGAGCTTTTGGGCGGCTACCGTGATTACCAATCTGTTCTCGGCGATCCCGCTGGTCGGCAACACCATCGTTACCTGGTTGTGGGGCGGTTTCGCGGTGGGCAATCCGACGCTCAATCGTTTTTATTCGCTGCACTATCTCTTGCCGTTTGTCATCGCCGGGGTTGTGGTGCTGCACATTTGGGCCCTGCACATGGTCGGGCAAAACAACCCGACCGGCGTCGAGCCGAAGAGCAAAAAAGACACGGTCGCGTTCACGCCTTATGCGACGGTCAAGGACGCGTTTTTCATCGGCGTGTTCTGCCTGTTCTTCGCGTGGTTCATCTTTTATATCCCCAACTACCTCGGGCATGCCGACAATTACATTCCCGCCAATCCCGGCCAGACGCCGACGCACATCGTACCGGAATGGTATTATCTGCCGTTCTACGCCATTCTCCGCGCGATCCCGAGCAAGCTTCTCGGCGTCATCGCGCTGCTCGCATCCATCGTTCTGCTCGCCTTTCTGCCCTGGCTCGATACGTCGCGCGTCCGTTCGGCGAATTATCGGCCGCTCTATCGGCAGTTTTTGATCGTGTTCTTCCTGGTGGTTATCGGTCTCGGCTATCTCGGCTCGCAACCGCCGGAAGGCGGCTTTGTCGTCGCGGCGCGCATTCTCACCGCCTATTACTTCGTATTTCTGCTGATCATTCTGCCGCTGCTCGGACTGTTCGAAAGAACGAAGCCGCTGCCAAACTCGATTTCCGAATTGGTTTTGCGCGAAGGCTTGTCGGCCGGTGCGTCTGCGCCGCCTCCGGTGAAGGCTTAGGGAGCGCGCTCATGAACGCTTACCGCGGCATTGCACTCGCTCTCGCCTTTCTCGCCGCTGGCGCGGCATCCGGCTCGCGCGCGGCACGCGCGCAGGAAGCGGACACGCCGCCTGCGCAACACTGGTCGTTCGCCGGACCGTTCGGCATATACAATCCGGAGCAGCTGCAACGCGGATTTAAGATCTACCGCGAAGTTTGCTCGAACTGCCACAGCTTGAAGCTTGTGTCGTTTCGAAATCTTTCCGATCCCGGCGGTCCCGGCTTTACCGCAGCGCAGGCGGCGGCGATTGCCGCGACTTTCCAGGTTACCGATGGCCCGAACAAAGAGGGCGAGATGTTCCAGCGACCGGGAAAGATTGCGGATCGTTTCCCTTCGCCATTTCCGAACGAGCAGGCTGCGCGGAATGCCAATGGCGGAGCATTGCCGCCTGACATGTCGGTCTTGGCCAAGGCGCGCACCTACGAGCGCGGTTTCCCCTGGTTCATTTTCGACGCCTTCACTCAATACCAGGAGCAAGGTCCCGATTACATTCACGCCATTCTCAACGGCTATGAAGAACCACCGGCCGGTTTCACGCTGCCCCCCGGGGCGCAATACAACAAATATTTTCCGGGTCACGCGATCGGCATGCCAAAGCCGCTGAGCGACGGGCAGGTCGAATACACCGACGGCACGCCGACAACGGTGGATCAGTATGGGCGCGACATCGCCGCCTTTTTAGCGTGGGCTTCGGAACCCAAGCTCGTTGAGCGCAAACGGCTGGGTTTCCAGGTGTTTGTTTTTCTCATCGTTCTCACCGGGTTGCTCTATTTCACCAAGAAAAAGGTCTGGCACGACGTGCTCCATCATCCGGAACTGCTCGAGCCCCGGCCGCCGACGGAATACCCCAAGACCTAAGGCGCCAAGAGATCAGCTGCCAAAGTTAAGCCGCATCTGCGTGGCGCCAGCGCGCGGAAACGGCTATGCTCTGCCGCGTAGGATCATTGATTGTGCCGGGCGCCTGGGTGCCTGGCACATCATGGTGGGGGCTAACAGCCATGAGAACAGTGAAGCACCTTGTGCTTGTCGGTGCAGCGTTATCCGTTTTCGCCGCGTCATTCTCGGCATTGGCCGAAGATAAGAAGTCGACAAAAGCGCCCGCCGGCCACATGGCTGGGAAAGGCGGAAAAACGAGCGCGAAGGATATCGCGGCAAAGGGTCTCAAAGGGAAGGGCGGCGCTGGTGATGCTGCCGGCGGCGTAGGCGGCGCTGTCGGCGACGCAATAGGCGGGACGGTTGGCGGCGCCGTGGGCGGCGCGCTGGGCGGTTTTCTCGGCGGCTTGGGGCGCTGACACCGCACTTTTTTCGGGCAACCGATCTGGTCGCTGTGCGGCGATGCGGCACGCTCGCGCCAATTAAGGCGGAATGGGCCGTTATCGTTACAAGGCCGCCGTGGTTGCGCTAGCCGCTTCAGTCCGCCACAGTAAAGCCCGCTGCACGATGCGCGACTATGCGGATTAAGAGGCTTGCCTGAAAATGACGTCCTCTACCTTGGAACGCGAAATGACGCCCTATGGCTTGGAAAGCGACTTGAAGGCCGCGATCCGTAACATTCCCGATTATCCCAAGCCGGGCATCATATTTCGCGACATAACGACACTTTTGGGCAACGCCCGGAGCTTTCGTCGCGCGGTCGACGAATTGGTGCAGCCCTGGGCTGGAAGCAAAATCGATAAGGTTGCCGGTATCGAAGCGCGCGGCTTTATTCTCGGCGGCGCCATGGCCCATCAGGTTTCCGCGGGCTTCGTGCCGATCCGCAAAAAGGGAAAGCTGCCGTTCAAGCGCGTCAGTATCGGCTATTCACTCGAGTACGGTATTGACGAAATGGAGATGCACGAGGACGCCGTACACAAGGGCGAGCGGGTGGTGCTGGTCGATGACCTGGTCGCCACGGGCGGGACAGCGGAGGCCGCCTGCAAGCTATTGAAGCAGATCGGTGCTGACATCTTGGCCGCGTGCTTCATCATTGATCTTCCGGACTTGGGCGGCGCCGAAAAAATCCGAAAACTCGGCGTACCGGTACGCACACTGGTCAGTTTCGAGGGGCACTAGCAGGCAGCAAAGCAAAAGCGACCGCGCTAGACTTTCCGGCGCGTGTATTGTCTGCCCTAACCTGCGGATTGACCTTCCCGCTTGCCGCGGCCAAGCGACAGATTGACTTGGCCCATGAGCAGCCGCAGTTCCAGATCGCGAAATTCGTTGAAGATCTGCGTGATCCATTCGTGGATTTCCGTCGGCCCGCCTTGGCGCCTTGCCAAATAAGCGCCGAAAGAAAAACTCGGCCGATCGATCACGCCGCGCACGATCGCCGACAGGCGCGGAATGCGGATCATGCCGCTTTCCGGGCCCGTTCCTGGAAAATCCTCCTTGACGAACATGAGCGATACCGACTCGTTATGCACGGGCACAATAGGCACGCCCTGCCGGATTCGCAGCTCGGCATAACTGCGCACCGTGGTCGCCGCCGGATCGGTAATGAACAACACGATCGGCTCCATCGATAATCGGCGCGCTTCCTGGAGAAAGCCGATCTGGCGCATGACTCCGAAAAAGTGGTCGAACAGGGGGGAGCCGAGATCGATGACTTTAGTACTCGCGGTATCGGCGATCAGGCGGTCGAACAATTCCATCTGGCCGCGCGTGCCGGTGATATCGATTGGCCAAACCAGTTTGGGAAATCGCTCCGCGAGCAGCGATTCCCGCGGATTTAGGTCATAACCGACGAGCGGACGGCTTCGCGAGTACAGGAATTCGATCAAGAGCCGCGCGAGCAGCGTCTTGCCGATCCGCGGTCGCGGCGAGGCGACAATATATATCGGGGCCGGCTGCATGGTCACAGCAAGCGCATTTCCACGGTTTCAATATCCCTGCAGTTAAAGCCGCCGTCGCGAATGGCGCGCGGCCGATTACGATCGCCCGACCACTTGCACGCGCGGGGCCGGCGGCGCGACGTTGCCGCTGGTCACGAGCTCGTTGAGTTTAACACGGTCGTACTCACCCCATACATTCCCGAGCCAGTGGCGAACATAGCCGCGTAACACGAAGGAGTAATTGGCGGAATCACCCTTTGCTCCTTTGTTGGCAACAAAGGTGAGGAACGGCACCGAAGCGAGTTCCACTTGCTCGTAGGCCATCTCGTTGAGTTTCGGGATCGTGATCTCGATCGCATCCTTGAGCTTGCGGAAATACGAGGCGTGCGTAGCCTGGTCCCACTCGAAGAAACTCGTGTTGTTGATGAAGTTTTTGACCAGGAAATACTTGCTATCGACGGCGAAAGCGGCGGTGTCCTCGATCTCGTTTAGCGAGGCGATCGACGATCCGAGAATATGGAAAATGATGAAGTTGAGCTGGCCCTTCTTCACGGCGTCGAGGAAGCCGATATCGCGCAGTGCCCGCAGCGTCGGTGACAACAGCCCCGCGCGTACGTCGATGACCGTCACCGCCGCATCGGTGCTGGTCAGGGTGTCGAAGATGCGCATCTGATCGGCGACCGCGGTGACGTCGACGATGTCGCTATTTTCCGGATGAAAGCGCTTAAGGGTTCCTTTGGGCGATTCGGTGTCGAACGCCCGTGTCGCCAAGTGATGCGCTGTGAAGTAGTCGAGAAGCGTACGGGCAACCGTGGTCTTACCCACGCCTCCCTTGTCCGCACCCACCACGATCACCGTCGGCTTAGCCATGGCCAATTACCTCACTGGCGGCGCGGCGCCGCGAGAGCCGAGTCGTTCTGTCTCATTGCACTGGATGACCGCGGCCGAATCGGGCGCATCACGCTCATGTCCCCGTGAATTGCTTGTACACATCCCGTGCGCCGTTTGGAAGCCTTACCTTGCGGGTATGTGTGTGGCCGCACTGGCCTTTCGGCTGAACGCTGCGATCTGAGACCAACGGGTTTGGTGCGATGAAGCGGCGATTTCGCGGGCTTATCTGCGGTTCGCGTCGTGCGGGCCCCAGGGTCCGGACCCTTCCGTCGGAGCCTCGGTTTCCACAGGCGATACGTTGTCGCCGGGCGGATTCCATGGGCCGCTTTGCACCGCTGAGCCCCACGGCCCCGTTTCGGCCGAATCACTTGCCGCCGTTTCGTTTTCCGGCGACGGCAGCGCAATTGGACCGGGATCGTGGCCGCCGGCGAACTTGACCAACGCTGCGACGCGAGTCTCGACCGTCGGATGGGTGTCGAACAACTCGCCGAAACCTTCACGCGGATTGTCGATGCACATTTCCATCACCGCTGACGTCGCTCCCGGCAATTCGCCGCGGCCTTCAATTTTGCGCAATGCCGAGATCATGGCGTCGGGATTTTTGGTGAGCTCCACCGACCCGGCGTCGGCGAGCAATTCACGCGATCGCGACAAAGCAAGCCGAATGACGAAAGACAGAACGTAGGCGACGACGATCAGGCCGATGGCGATCAATATGGCCAACCCAGCACCGCCGCCGCGCCGGTCGCCGGACGATCGGGGACCGCGGAACCCGCCGTAAAACCACATGCGGAAGAACAATTCGGCGAAAAATGAAATGGCGCCGGCGATGATGACGGCGATGACCATCATCCGCACATCGCCGTTGCGGATATGGGTCAACTCGTGGCCGAGCACCGATTCGATTTCGGCGTCGTCAAGCAGGTTCAGCAGGCTGGAGGTGACGGTGATCGAATATTGTCTTTGGTTCATGCCGGTGGCGAAGGCATTGAGCGCCTCGCTGTCCATCACCTTAAGCTTCGGCATGGTGATGCCGCGCGAGATGCAAAGATTCTCCAAAATATTATAGAGCCGCGGCTGTTGGATGCGGGTGACTTCGCGCCCGCCGGTAATCGCGTCAATCATGCTCTGATGAAAAAAGTAGGCCACAGCCACCCACAGCGCGGTGCCTATTGTGGCGAGCGGAGCGGCGGCGATCAGATCCCTCCAGGCCAACCGCATGAGCACGTCAATATCGGCATTGACGTACAGCGCTTCCGCGGTCAACGCGCCGGCGTAGACGAGAACGTAGACGAGGAGGAAGAGACCAACGAGCAGCGCGATCGAACGGCGGCGGTTCGATTGGATGTGGCTGTAGAGACCGTAGGCCGCCATCGAAAAGCTTTCCGGTTACATCCCCGCAAGCGGAACGTCCTAGAACTTGACCTGCGGAGCCTCGCCTATGGTCTTGCGCTCGTCCCCGAGATCGAAAAATTCCTTGGGGCCAAAGCCGAGCGCGGACGCAAACAGGGCGGCGGGGAATCTCTGCGTAGCGGTATTGTATTCCTGCACCGAATTGTTGAAGAACCGCCGCGCCGCCGCGATCTTATTCTCGAGATCGCCCAATTCCGCTTGCAACTGCTGAAAATTGGCGTTGGCCTTCAAATCCGGATAGGCCTCGGACAGCGCAAAAAGCTGGCGAAGCGCCCCCGACAACATATTTTCAGCCGCGGCCTGCTGTGCCGGACCTTGGGCAGTGACTGCGGCGTTGCGCGCTTTCACCACCTCATCGAGGGTGCCGCGTTCGTGGGCGGCATAGCCTTTCACGGTCTCGACCAGATTGGGAATGAGATCGTGTCGCTGCCGCAGCTGCACGTCGACATCGGCGAAGGCCTGATTGACCCGCTGCCGCATAGCCACGAGGCCGTTGTAGACGGTGATGGCCCACAAGACGAGAACGACGATCACGGCAAGGACGATCAGCGTTGAGGTGCCCATCTGCGAAGTCCTCCGGTTGAGAGGTGGTGATCGATGCGGACCTCTCCGCGCTCAAAATATGACGAATTGCGCAAGGTGTTAAGGTTTGCCGAGGACGATTCGGTCATCCGCTTTCCACGCCGGAAATATGCCGCGGCCGAGCCGCCGCACGGGTGTGGTTGCGGTAGCGCTTGCGTTAGGCTTAATGCGCAGCTATGCGCCGCTGTGACGCGCCGGAGAGAGGATAATGCAGGGAAAGATTGCGCTCGAAGAGCACATCGCCATCGAGGAAACCGCCAGCAACTTCGGCACGCCATTTCCCGATCAAGTCTGGAACGAATTGAAGGGCCGCCTACACGATGTACACGGCAAACGTCTGTCGCTGATGGACCGACATGGCATCGAGATGATGCTGTTGTCGCTCAATGCCCCCGCCATACAGGGCATTCCCGATCCGGCCCGTGCCAACGAAGTCGCGCGGAAAGCCAATGACCATCTTGCCGAACAGGTGCACAAGCGGCCGGACCGATTTCAGGCGCTCGCGGCGCTGCCGATGCAGGACCCGGCTCTCGCCATCCGCGAGCTGGAGCGCTGCGTAAAAGACTTGGGTTTTCGCGGCGCGCTGGTGAACGGATTTTCGCAGTTGGAAGGCGACAAGGCGCTCTACTACGACCTGCCGCAATACCGTCCGTTCTGGGCGGTGGTGGAAAAGCTTGACGTGCCGTTCTATCTGCATCCGCGCAATCCGCTGCCGCGCGACGCGCACATCTATGACGGGCATCCCTGGCTCCTTGGCCCGATTTGGGCGTTCGGCCAGGAGACCGCGGTCCATGCGCTGCGGCTGATCGGGTCTGGGCTGTTCGATACGCATCCGCGGCTTTCGATCATTCTCGGGCATCTGGGCGAGAATTTGCCATACGGCTTGTGGCGGATCGACAACGCAAACGGCTGGGTCGAGGCGCGAAACTCTTATCCGGCGAAGAAACCCATCCGCGATTATTTCGCGGCTAATTTCCACGTCACCACGTCGGGCAATTTCAACAGCCAGTCCTTATTGAACGCGATGCTGGTGCTGGGGGCCGACCGCATCATGTTTTCGGTCGATTGGCCGTTCGAGAACGTCGACCATGCGACCGACTGGTTTGATGTCTGCCCGATCAGCGAAGCCGACCGCCTCAAGATCGGCCGCGACAACGCGCGGCGGCTGTTCAAGCTCGGCGAGGCGTAGCTTCGCGCCCGCGCGCGGTCCACGTTCCAGCGTCGGCAAAACGCCGATTTGGTAGCCGCGAGGTTGAACTCTTTTGCCGCTTCTCGGGGGGACCGCCGATGCGGCGGCCCGGCGAGCCGCGTTTCAGCTCGCTTCGCGCAGCTTCACGGCGCCTTCGAGATCCACGGAAACGAGTTGCGAGACCCCGCGTTCGGCCATGGTCACGCCGTAGAGCCGGTTCATCCGCGCCATGGTGATCGGATTGTGCGTGATGATGATGAACCGCGTTTCGGTCGAGCGGGTCATTTCATGGAGCAGATCGCAAAACCGCTCCACGTTGTAGTCGTCGAGCGGAGCGTCGACTTCATCGAGCACGCAAATCGGCGCCGGGTTGGTCAGAAACACCGCGAATATCAGCGCCAGCGCTGTGAGCGCCTGCTCGCCGCCGGAAAGCAACGACAGCGTGACCAATTTTTTTCCGGGCGGCTTGGCCATGATCTCGAGCCCGGCCTCAAGCGGGTCGTCGCTCTCGATGAGCTGTAGTTCGGCGCTGCCGCCGCCGAACAGTTCCGTAAAGAGCTTCTTGAAATGGTCATTGACCGTGGCGAACGACGCAAGCAGCCGCTCGCGTGCCTCGTGGTTGAGGTTTTGGATGCCCTGCCGTAAGCGGCGGATCGCCTCGACAAGGTCATCCCGTTCGGCGGTAAGCTTGCCGTGCTGAGCCTCGAGTTCGCGGAGCTCCTGTTCCGCGAGCAGGTTGACTGAACCGAGGCGCTCGCGCTCGCGGCGCAGTCGATCAAGTTTCGCTTCGACATCCGCGATCAGCGGCAGCTCATTGCCGGGCTTGATCTCGGCAATTTCGGCGGCTCCCGCCGGCTCGACATCCAACAGGTCGCGAATCTCATGCTCGATTTCAGCAAGCCGGCGTTTGGCGCCGTCGCAGCGCTCCTCGGCGCGCGCCGCTTCGGCGCGGGCTTCGCCGACGGCTTCAAGCGCTATCCGCGCGGCCTTGTCTGCAGCCGCTTGTTCCGTTTCCGCCTCGGCCAAGCGGTCGGCGGCGGCGCGGCGTGCGGCGGAAGTGGTTTCGATCTCGCCAATCAAAGCTTGCCGCTGCGTGGCAAAGGCCTCGGGGGCATTGGCGAGTTCTTCGCGCTCGCGCGTTGCCTCTTCGGTGCGCTGGGCGAGCGTGGCAATCTGCGCTGCGGCGCCGTTTTTGCGATCATTCCAGGCCGCCTGCTCGGCGGCGATGGTTTCCAAGCGTTGCGCTGCCAGTTCCGCCTCGCGGCTAATCGCCTGAGCCTCGACGCGGACCGCGGCCAGCGCCTCGCGATCCCGTGCGATAACTTTTTCGACCTCCGCCAGCTCGCCTTCCAGCTGAGCGGCATCGGCGAGCGCGGCGAGCGCGTTCTCGGCCTCGCGGCGTGCGGCAATCGCCTCGTCGCGACCGGTCGCGATGCGCTGCTTGGCCTCGTTGAGGGCGGATATGCGTGCCGCTTGGCGATTAATGTCGCGCTCCGCCGCCGCATGATTTTCGCGCGCGGCGTCCATCGCGTCCTGGGCGCTGCGCCAGGACGCGCGCGCTACGGTTTCGGCGGCACTTGCCGCGGCGAGCGAAGCTTCCGTGGCTTCGACGAGCTCACGCTTCGTCGCCACTTCCGCACGCCCGGTAGCGATCTCCCCTTCTATAGTCTGCAGGCGGCCGCGCTCGGCAAGCCGCCGCGCCGCGCCGGTGGGGGCGTGCGCGGCAACCGCGAAACCGTCCCAGCGCCATAAATCACCTTCGCGCGAGACCAAGCGCTGACCGGGCTTGAGCAACGCCGCGAGCGCTCCGCCGTCCAAGCGTTCGACCACACCGATCTGGGCGAGCCGGCGGGCAAGTTCGGCCGGGGCTTTTACGAAGGTGGAGAGATCGGCAACGCCGTCGGGAAGCTTGGGATCGGAAGCATCGAGCGCAGCTCCGGACCAGCGCATCGGCGCATTCGGGTCGACCGGTGCATCGAGATCATCCCCGAGCGCGGCCCCGAGCGCCTTTTCGTACCCTTCGGCGACTGTGAGCGCGTCCATCACCGGGGGCCAGAGATTTTTGGTCTCTACGGCGAGCAGCTTGCGGATGGTCTTTGCTTCGGTCTCCAGCCGCTGCGCGCGTTGTTCGGCGGCAAGCAGAGGGGCGCGAACGGTGTCGATGTGTTCGCGCGCTCGCGCGTGCTCGGCTTCAGCGGCACGGGCGGCACTTTCCGCCTTTGCAAGTTCGGCCTGTGCCGCGGCCAGCGCTTCGGCCAGCGGCGCCACATCGGATACACTTCCTTCGGCGGCCGCGAGGCCGGCCGTAACATCGGCAAGTTCGCTGGCCAGTCGGGCAATGCGCTGCTCTTGATCGGCGGCGGCGACTTGGAGCTGATTACGGCGGGCGGTCAGGTCGGCCAGCGCGCGTGTCAATTCGGCAAAAGACTTTTCCGAGCCGGCCAATGCCGCGTCAGCCGTTGCCACCTGTTCATTGGCGCCCGTAAGCCGCTCGGCGCTCGCTTGCGCCTGCTGCCTCAGGGTCGTTTCCTCCGCGGCCAGGCGCTCCAACGCGGCCGCTGCGTCGCCGGCAAGCGCGCGCTCGCGCTCGAGATCGGCGGCAAACTGCCCGAGGCGGCCATCGAGTTCGCCAATCCGTTCCTTGGCGCGCAGTTCCTCGCGTTCGAGCGCGTCGCGGGCGACAACGAGGCGCTGCAATGCTGCAGCGGCTTTCGCCTCCGCTTCGCGCAAGCCGGGCAGCGCGGAGGCGACGAGCGTCTGCTGCGTCACCGCGGTGGTTTGCTCTGCCGTGCGCGCCGCGACCAGCCGAACGGCCTCATCTTTGATTCGTTCGGTATGGGAAAGTTCGGTCTGCGCCGACGTCCAGCGCACGTGCAGCAGCAAGGCCTCGGTACGGCGCACTTGCTCGGATACGTTGCGGTAGCGCACCGCTTGGCGCGCCTGAGTCTTCAGTGACGCAACCTGGGCGGCAAGCTGCCCGATCACGTCTTCCACCCGCGTGAGATTGTGCTCCGCCGCTTTGAGGCGAAGTTCGGCCTCGTGGCGCCGCGCATGCAGGCCGGAAATGCCGGCCGCCTCTTCGAGCACGCGCCGGCGCTGATCGGGTCGCGCTTGGATGATTTCGCCAATGCGTCCCTGGTGGACGAGGGCCGGTGAGCGCGAGCCCGTCGAGGCGTCGGCAAACAGCGTGGTCACGTCGCGCGCGCGCACTTCACGGCCGTTGACCCGAAAGACCGATCCATGCTCGCGCATGATGCGGCGGGAAACTTCCAGCGTTTCGCTGTCATTGAATGCCGCCGGCGCGGTGCGGTCGGTGTTGTCGACCAAAACGCTGACTTCGGCGTGGTTGCGGCCGGGACGGTCGGTATTTCCCGAGAAAATGACGTCGTCCATCTCGCCGGCGCGCATCGCCTTGTACGAGGTTTCGCCCATCACCCAGCGCACGGCTTCGACGAGATTCGATTTGCCGCAGCCGTTCGGGCCGACGACACCGGTCAGTCCCGGTTCGATCTCAAAGTCCGTGGGCTCGACAAAGGATTTGAAACCGATCAGCCGCAGCCGCGTGAGCTTCATTCGCTTGTTACGTCCATCTGCTTCGCTGCGGCGGCGAAGCGAATCCAAATAAGCTCACGCCCGACGGGCGCGTTGGAGCGGTGCCGCATCGGCGCGGAGAATGAATTGGCGCGCCCGTAAGCGCAACAGGATGATCCGCGTTATTCAAGATTCCGCGCTCAGGCCGCCTGCCAGGAAATTTCCACCGGCCCGTTCAGCCCAGCCGCTTATGGCAAAAAAACCCTTATCCTTCCTTAAGATAGGGATCGATCTCTTTTGCCAAAGCATCGATGGATTGGTCGCCAGTGAACTTCTTACCGTTGATAAAAAAGGTGGGCGTAGAGTTCACTCCGAGCTTCTCCGCGGCCCGGTCGCGCACGTCTTGAATGCCGTCGAGCACCTTCTGATTCGCCAGGCACGCGTCGAACGTTTGCTGTGTGAAGCCGAATTGCTTGGCGATTTCGCGGAGCGCCGGAACCGGCTTTTGCACGATCCACTCCGATTGCTTGGCAAATAAGGTTTCGACCACCGGCATGAATTTGTCCTTGCCGGCGCACCGCGCCAGCATGAAACCGGCCGCGGCCAGCGCGTCGAGCGGGAATTCGCGGAAAATGAAACGCACCTTGCCGGTGTCGATATAGCGCTTCTGCAATTCCGGAAATGTCGTGATCGAGAAGTGTGCGCAGTGCGGACACGTCATCGAGGCGTATTCGATGATGGTCACCGGCGCCTTGTCGGAGCCGAGAACGATATCGCCGTCCGGACCGGCTTTTGCAAGCTCAGCCTGATCGGCCTCCGGCGTGTCGGCCTTGGCCTGGGCGGCAAGGCGCCGATCCGCCAGGGTGGCGAGGAAGGCCGCGGCCGGAAAGGCCTTCAAAATTCGGCGACGGCTAAGTGTCAATTTCAGCTCCTATGTCGCTTGGTCGCTTGGGCAATCTGAGGGTCGAATGTGGCACCGCCGCGCCTTTCCGCCAAGGCCCGGCGCTGTCGCAGCTTTCACGGTAGTTTGATGGCGGCGGAACGGGTCCTCAGCCGCCCTTCACCGCTGCGAGAAGGCGCGCGAGCGCCTGTCGCAATTCCTCGTCGGCGATCTCAGGCATGGTGGCGACCAATTGCGACACGTCCGCGGCATTCTTTCGGCGGCCGGGCCGGTTCGCGCCGCGCCGCAGCGGAGACTGCCGAAATGCGAGCCGCTCGACCGCGCGCCAGCCGAAAAAGCGGTTGACGCGCTCGCAGATCAGGCTGCCGAGGTGCTGGATTTCGACCGCCGCCGGCCCTTCGACACGCAGAACGAGGATTCCCGGACTACGAGTTTGTGGGTCCGCACCGCGCGGCCATTGAATTTTCATCGGTTCGCTGTGCGCCGCGATCTCCATCCCGACAATCTCGGCCCAGCGGGTGACCAGCTCCGCCGAGGCAAATCCCTGTCGGGTAAAGGCTTCGCCGACCACCTTGCCAACGAGGTCCCTTAGCGGTTTGCCGACGATGCGCGATGGCTTGTTCATGGTGAAACGCTCTGTCATCCCTCGGGGGACAGGACGAACATGACGGTAACAGCCAGGGCGTCGAAACGACAGCGCCGCAGCAGCGCGGCGGCAAATTCATTCCCGCATTCCGCACTGTTACTCGCCTGGTATGACCGCCACCGCCGAAAACTGCCATGGCGCGTTGCCCCGGGCGAAGCCGCCGACCCGTATCGGGTATGGCTCTCGGAAATCATGCTGCAACAGACCACGGCGAAGGCGGTCGCCCCTTATTTTGCGAAGTTTTTGGCGCGCTGGAAGGACGTGCGTGCATTGGCAGCGGCGCCATTATCGGATGTGCTCAGCGCCTGGGCGGGTCTGGGCTACTATGCGCGCGCCCGCAACCTGCACGCCTGCGCCCGCCTCGTGGTGGAGCGGCATGACGGCAAATTTCCCCGGAGCGAGAATGCCTTGCGCGAACTGCCGGGTATCGGCCCCTATACCGCTGCCGCTATTGCCGCAATCGCCTACGACGCGCCGTCGGCCCCGGTCGATGGCAATATCGAACGCGTCATCGCCCGCTTGTTTGCGGTATCGACGCCGCTGCCTGCGGCCAAAGCGGAATTAGGCCGGCTCGCGCGCGGCTTGACGCCGCGCCGGCGGCCCGGCGACTTCGCCCAAGCGATGATGGATCTCGGCGCTACCATCTGCACCCCGAAGCAGCCGGCGTGTGCCTTGTGCCCGTGGATGGAAAATTGCGCCGGTTACCGCGGCGGTCAGCCCGCAACATTCCCGCAGCGCATGCCGAAACGCGCCGCATTGCTTCGCCGCGGAGCCGCATTCGTGGCCCTGCGCGAGGACGGCTTTCTCCTCGTGCGAACGCGGCCGGCCAAAGGCCTCCTTGGTGGAATGACGGAAGTGCCGACATCGGAATGGTCGGCTGACTTCGAGGAGGCGAACGCGTCAGCCGGCGCGCCGCGTTTTTGCGCTCCCGCGCGGGCCGACGTCTGTGAGTGGCGTCGTATTTCCACGCCCGTTCGCCACGTGTTCACGCATTTTCCGCTCGAGCTTTCGGTCTATTGGGCCAATGTGGCGCCCGATGTGGCGGCGCCCGCGGGAACTCGCTGGATCGAATATGGCAAAATCGCCGAGGAAGCCTTGCCGAGCCTTATGCGCAAGGTTGTCGCGCGGGTGTTCGAGGCCGCGCGCTAGTGGTCCGGTTCAGCGACTGTCAAATTCGCGCCGCTAGGCGCCTGCCATCTCGGCGCGAACTTGCGCGCGCAGTGTATCGATCACGGTCAGGCCCTTCGGCGTGTCGAGATGCCAAAACGTCCAGCCGTTGCAGGCTTCCAGCCCCTGGGCGAGTGCGCCAATGCGATGGATTGAGCCGACGGATTGACCGAACGCCAGTGCGCCGTCGGCGCGGACGACGGCAGAATGCCGCCGTTTGGCGTCGACCAAGGTAATCCCTGGCGCCACCAGCCCCCGCTCCAGCAGGGCCGCGAACGGAACCCGCGGCGCCTCCCGCGCCGTCATGAAGGGGGCAAGCGCGGGCTCGGGCAACGGGGCGGCCTCTGCAATGCGCCGCTCCGCGGCGGCCGCATACTCGGCCTCCCGCTCAATCCCGATAAAGCGCCGCTGCAAGCGGCGCGCGACGGCGCCGGTCGTGCCCGTGCCGCAGAACGGGTCGAGCACAAGGTCGTCGGGCTGTGACGCGGCCAGCATGACGCGCGCGAGCAGCGCTTCCGGCTTTTGCGTCGGATGTAGTTTCTTGCCGTCCGGTCCTTTCAGCCTTTCCTCGCCGGTGCACAGCGGAATGAACCAGTCGGATCGCATTTGAATGTCGTCGTTGCCGGCTTTGAGCGCCTCGTAGTTGAATGTATAGGCCCGCTTGCCGGCGTCGCGCGCCGCCCAGATCAGAGTTTCATGAGCGTTGGTGAAACGGCGGCCGCGAAAATTCGGCATCGGATTGGACTTACGCCAGACGATGTCGTTCAAAATCCAAAAGCCGAGGTCTTGGAGCAGCGCGCCGACGCGAAAAATGTTGTGATATGAGCCGATCACCCAAATCGTGGCGTTCGGCTTCATCACCCGGCGGCAGGAGGCGAGCCAGGCGCGGGTGAAATCGTCGTAGGCGGAAAAACTCGCGAATTGGTCCCATGCCTGATCGACCGCATCGACGTAGAAATCGTCCGGGCGCTTGAGTTCCCCTTGCAGTTGCAGGTTGTAGGGCGGATCGGCGAATATTACGTCAACACTGGCAGCCGGGAGTTTTGCCATCTCCGCAACGCAATCGCCGACGAGAATATGGGCGGATGCGGCGGACTGAAAACTCACGCGGGGCGCCCTTACGGACGCCCCGCGACGCGACACAACCATAACTCAGGAACTCTGACTCAGGCGACGCGATCGGCGACGCGGGACCTACAACCGATGCAGGGATGATGCCGGGTCTAGGTAAAAATCGGCTTAACTGCGTTATATGATTGGCAGCCGACAAAACATGGAAACGATTGGTTAATCAGGCGCAAGCGCGCGCGGGTAGACAATGGCGCGAAAACCTTCCGCCAGGGAGATGGAAAAATGCGTACCGATGATTTCCGTCCCAGCGATAATGTCGAAGATGATCGCGAACAAAGCGCTTCACGCGGCGGCCTACCGGGCGGCGCCGGCGGCCTCGGTATCGGCACGGTCATCATTATCGGTCTGATCAGCTGGTATTTCGGCATTGACCCGAGCGCGCTGTTAAATGGCGCGCAGATTCTGACTGGCGGATCGCCGTCGCAGTCGACCAACGCGCCGCCGGTTACCGCCGGAACACCGCAGGATCCCACTGGAAAATTCGTCGCCATGGTGCTCGGCGATACCGAAGACCGCTGGACGGAAATTTTCGCAGCGGCGGGGAAAACCTATGAGCCGCCGAAACTGCGTCTCTTCGCGGGCTCCGAACCGACGCCGTGCTCTTTTGCCCGGTCCGCCATGGGACCGTTTTATTGTCCGCGCGATGAGCGGATCTATCTCGACACGTCCTTCTTCGAAGATTTGCAGAAAAAGTTCGACGGTTGCACGAACGCCAACGCCTGCAAATTCTCCGAGGCCTATGTGATCGCCCATGAAGTGGGCCACCACGTGCAAAACCAGTTGGGAATTCTTCCTCGTGTGACGCAGATGCAGCAGGCTTCGGCAAGTCGCGCCGAAGCAAACCGGCTGCAGGTCCGCGTCGAGCTGCAAGCCGATTGCTTTGCCGGCATATGGGCGAATAGGGCGCAGCAAAAGCATCACTTCCTGGATCCCGGCGACGTCGACCAGGCGCTGCAGACCGCTTCCGCAATCGGCGACGACCGCCTGCAAAAGGAAACGCAAGGCTACGTCGTGCCGGACGCGTTTACCCACGGTACATCGGAGCAACGCAAGCACTGGTTCATGCAAGGGTTCGAGCAGGGCAAAGTGGGTGCTTGCGACACCATGTCGGCGAGCGCGCTTTAGTGTATAGTTCCTTTCGTCCGCACAGTGTGGGGGGTGGCTGCGGATGAAAATCGCGTTGCGTGCAGGTGTAGCCATGCCCGGGCTTGATGAGAGCAAAGAATTCGTACCGCTGAAAATCGCGGTACTGACCGTTTCCGACACGCGCAATCTGAAGGACGACAAATCGGGCGCGTTGCTGGTGCAGCGCATTGGCGCCGCCGGCCATCTGGTGGCCGAGCGCAGCATCGTTGCGGACGATGTCGCAGCCATTCAGGCGCGGGTGAAAGCCTGGATCGCCGATCCAAGGATCGACGCTATCATCACAACCGGCGGCACCGGCTTTACCGGGCGCGACGTGACGCCGGAGGCGGTCGAGCCGTTGTTTGAAAAAAAGATGGACGCGTTTTCGGTGCTTTTTCTGGTGGTAAGCTTTCCGAAAATTGGCACGTCCGCAATTCAGTCGCGGGCGACGGCCGGCGTCGCGGGCTCAACCTACATTTTCTGCCTGCCCGGCTCGCCCGGCGCCTGCCGTGACGCCTGGGACGAGATTTTGGTCCATCAGCTCGATTACCGCTACGGACCGTGCAACTTCGTCGAGATCATGCCGCGGCTCGACGAGCATTTACGCCGGCCGAAGGCGAGCGGCGCGACCGCTTAACGCCACTACAACTGCAAGTCCCAATGTTCGCTCACTACCGGGGGCCCCCAGCTTTTGTGCCGCTCGGTGCGCATGAGCTTAAAACCGGCCTTCTGGTAGATGTGACGCGCCGCGGTCAGGACGCTGTGGGTCCACAGCGTGACCTTTTTATAGCCGGCGCCGCGCGCGAAACGAATGCATTCGTCGACAAGGTGCGCGCCGAGTCCGAGGCCGCGGGCCTTGGGGTCGACCAGTAAGAGGCGGATGCGGGCCACCGTCGCCGATTCCTTCGCCAGAAAGATGCAGCCGACATTTTCGCCGGCGATCTCGGCGATCCAGCAACGCTCGCGTTCCGGATCGTTAGCGTTGGCGTAATCGGCGACGATTTGCGCACACAATCCCTCGAACGGCTCCTTCCACTGATATTCCTGCGCGTAGAGTTCGGCATTGCGTCTGATCACCCAGCCAAAGTCGCCCGGCCTCGGCGTGCGCAAGGTGTAGCGCTTTTTAGGCCGTCGATGTGACGCGTTCCCGCCTGCAAGCAGCGTCTCGATCGTGTGCATAGCGCCGATCAATCGCGCCCGGTCGGCGGGTGCAAGCTTTGCCAGCATCGCTCCGGTATCGTCCTGCGAACGCCGCTCCAACGGGGCGAACGCCTTGCGGCCGCGCGCCGACAACGTGAGGTGGCTTTGGCGGGCGTCGCGCGCAGACCTCTTGCGTACGATCAATCCGCGTCTCTCAAAATTGCGCAGGGTTCGGCTGAGATATCCGGCATCAAGGTCGAGCTTTCCGCCGATCTCGCTTGCCGTCGTCAAATGGCCATTTGCGATCTCGTACAGCACCCGTGCTTCGGCGAGCGAGTAGGGGCTGTCGAGAAAGGTCTTCCGCAGCACGCCGATCTGCCGCGTATAGAAGCGATTGAAGCGGCGTACGGCAGCGATGGGTACGTTGGTCCGCGCAATGGCCATGGGCCGATGCTCGGCCAGATACTTGACTTAGTCAAGTATCTGGCGCGAGGGCGCTTGGGGTCACTCGAAGTGATGGACCGCGGTGGAAAGGAGGCGGATTTGCCGGCGGCCGATCCGTCTTAAGTAGTCGCCTTCCGGATCGGCTGCGGAAGCCGAATGACCGCCCGTTCGTTCATAAAAGTCCTTGGTAATCAACAGACCTTGCTGCGGATGCGGCTTGGCGCCGAGGGTTGCGGCGGCGAGGGTGATGATTTCGCGTATTCCGCCGTGGCCGGAAGCGGTGCGGCGGAATACGGCGGCGGAAACTCGCTCCGGCCCTTGCTCCACCACAGAGTCTGACCTCCTCGGTCCACGAAGGGTCGAGAACGGCCCCAGGGCGGAGAAAGAGAAGCCACGGCGCCCGCGCGGCAGCCGCCGCCGCTTTCAGCCGCCGTCCAAGCGGACCCGGCTCGTGCACAACGGTGCAGCCCGCGTTGTCGGCGGCGGCCTCGGTCTGATCGCGCGAGCCTGCATCGGCGACCAACACTTCGCTGACGAGACCTGCCGCGGCGCCCGGGACAAGTGCCGCCAACGTCCGCACCAAGGCGCGTTCGCAGTTATGGGTGGGAATGATGACGCTGAGCATCGGCCCGCGCACGGGTCTGGTTAGAGTTTCCCAGGCCTAGGCCCGATGCCATTGAAGTTTCAAGCACTTTACGAATTGTGCAGAATGTTCTTGTTTTGTTCACAGCCGTCCCCTATTTTATGGCGATGACCGCCCGCTCCTCGTCTTTGCGACGCTTGCCAGAAAGCTCCTCGGCGCCGGTCCTAGAACCGCGGACAAATGTCGACCGGGATCGCCGCCGCGGCCGAGGGGCGCATTCGAATGCCTCCGGGCGCTATGAGCCGCTGGCGCGAATTGCGTTCGATGACGGCTGGCAAGGTCTCGACGATTTGCCCCCGTTCAAAACCACCGTGACGGTGGACGCGACGCGGCGGATCATCACGCGCAACAACTCGCCGGACATCTCCTTCGACCGTTCCATCAACCCCTATCGCGGCTGCGAGCACGGTTGCGTCTATTGTTTCGCCAGACCGACGCATGCGTATCTGGGACTCTCGCCCGGTCTCGATTTCGAATCGAAGCTGTTTATGAAGCCGAACGCTCCGGAATTGCTGGAGCGCGAATTGGCGGCGCCGGGCTATGTGCCGAAAATCATCGCCATCGGCACCAATACCGATCCCTATCAGCCGATCGAGCGCCGCTACAAAATCATGCGCGGCATTCTTCAAGTGCTGGAGCGGGCGGGTCATCCGGTCGGGATTGTGACCAAATCGGCATTGATCTTGAGGGATCTCGACATTCTTGCCCGCATGGCCAGGCGCGATCTGGTCAAAGTTGCCATCTCGGTCACAACGCTCGATCCGAAGCTCGCACGGATCATGGAGCCGCGGGCCGCGTCGCCGGCGCGACGTCTCGAGGCGCTGCGGCAAATGGTGAATGCGGGCGTTCCGACCTCAACCATGGTGGCTCCGGTCATCCCGGCCATCAACGACGCCGAGATCGAACGCATTCTCGATGCGGTGGCCGCGACCGGGGTGCGCAACGCCGGCTATGTCCTGCTCCGTCTGCCGCTCGAAGTGCGCGACTTATTCCGCGAGTGGCTCTTGGCGAATTTTCCCGACCGCCACCGCCATGTGTTCAAGCTCATCCGCGATATGCGCGGCGGGAAGGACTACGATTCCACTTTCGGAACCCGCATGACCGGGAAAGGCCCCATCGCCTGGATGATCGGACGCCGGTTCGAAGTTGCTTGCGAGCGACTGGGCTTTAATCTCAAAAGCGCGCCAGTTGCCACCGAGCATTTCCGGCCGCCGCAGCCGGCATCGGCGCAGCTCGATCTTTTTTGACGCGTAAGCATCGGGTTTCGCCGAACAGGCCGACTATCCGCACCGGACCTGTCCACACAGTTCCACTTTCGGTTTCTCTGCGCATTGCGAACGGCGTTACGCCGTGGTCAAACATGGCGCATGACTTCGCAAGCAAGCTGTCGCGCCGCGGCTGCCGCTGAACGAAGAAATCCAGCGCCCGACATTCCGCCGCGAGCGCGCAGCGCTCAAGCGCGGAATTTGGCCGGTGGCGGGCTGCGACGAAGCGGGCAGGGGGCCGCTTGCCGGGCCGGTCGTCGCCGCCGCCGTCATTCTCGATCCCGGCAATGTTCCGCGCGGCCTCGACGACTCAAAACGGCTGACGCCCGAGCGCCGCGAGGTGCTATACGAGCGGATCTGCGCACGCGCGCAAGT
Source organism: uncultured Alphaproteobacteria bacterium (assembly GCA_963835195.1). Taxonomy (GTDB): domain Bacteria; phylum Pseudomonadota; class Alphaproteobacteria; order Rhizobiales; family Xanthobacteraceae; genus BOG-931. The sequence continues at coordinate 235,242 of CAWIEY010000004.1, read as the reverse complement.
GGCGGTGGCGATGGCGCCGCCGTCGCGCATCGATCGCGACAATATTCTGCGCGCGTCTTTGTGGGCGCTGGCGCGCGCGGTTACCGCCCTCCCGGTCAGGCCGCAGCTGGTGTTCGTCGACGGCCGCGACCGTATTGATTCAGGTTGCGACTGTCAGGCCGTCATTGGCGGCGATGGTCTGGTCGCCTCCATTGCGGCGGCCTCCATAGTCGCCAAGGTCACGCGCGACCGCTTGATGGCTTGTCTCGGCGCCGCACATCCTGGTTACGGGTTCGAGCGGCATATGGGTTACAGCGTGCCCGAGCATTTTGCCGCCCTCGACAGGCTCGGCCCGACTGTTCATCATCGCCGCTCGTTTGCACCCGTCGCCGGCGCTTTGGGCGAGTTCGCGGCCGAAGCCGACGATCTTGTCGTCGGCGTTTTGCCGCTGTAGCTGTCGAGCCTAAGCGGGCCCTGGCGCGAGGCAGCGGCCGCCGAGCCAAAAAGCCGAGCGATCTTTTTTCCCGGCGGCGCTTGTGCGCACCGCACGCCAGCTGGATCAAATGAAGGATCTCGATGTTTCAGGTCGCGATCTACGTCGAAGCATTGCGTTCACGCCCGACGCTGGTGTTTTGGCTGGCAACGCTGGCGCAGGCAGCAGTGTGGTTTCTTGTACCGGTGCTGTTCTATGCGGCCCCGCCGAGCGGCCTGCCGCAAGTGCTGGCGCTGGGACATGGATTTCCGCTCGACGGCCGCTTCGGGCCGCCGCTCGCTTACTGGATCGCCCAAATTGCGTTTCGGCTCGCCGGCCTGCCCGGCGTTTATGCGCTCTCGCAGATTTGTCTGGTCGCCACCTATTGGTGCGTTTTCGCACTTGGCCGCGGCATTGTGGGCGAGGCCCATGCGGCGATGGCGGTGCTGCTGATGGCCGGCATTTCCGTCTTCACGGTGCCGACGCCGAATTTTGGGCCGCCAATGCTGACAATGGCGCTCTGGGCGGCGGCGCTGTTGTTTTATTGGCGCGCCGTGTTTGAAGGTCGGTCGCGCTATTGGTATGCGGTTGGCGCCGCGGCGGCGCTTCTGCTTCTCACCAGCTACAGCGCGCTCGTCCTGCTGGGCGCGATAATTTTGTTTACGGCGTTCAGCCCGCGCGCCATCGTCACAATTCGTACGGTCGAAGCCTGGGTCGCCGCGGCCGTCTTCATCGGCGCACTGTTCGCTCATTCGCTGTGGCTCGAACGCGCGGACTTTAGCCTGATGCCGGCTCTCGCGCGGCTGCGTGATGCCGACATGGCTATCGCCAATACATCGCAATGGCTGTGGCTTCTCGCGGTACTTATTCTTGCCCATGCCGGTTTGGTCGTGTTGCTCATCCTCGCGCAATTTTGGCCCAACATTGCCGGCCGCCACGTGCCGGTGATCGGCCGCGTGCCGGTCGCCAGTTCGGCAGCGGCCTATGTGAAGGTGTTTGCGCTCGTTCCGGCGTTGCTCGCCACCATAGCGGCCGTGCTCCTCAATGCCGGGTTACCCATCGGCGGTGGCGCGCCGCTCCTGGTGCTCTCAGGCCTCGCCTGCGTTGTCGCTGCCGGCGAGAAAATAAAGCTCCGCCACCAGCATATCCTTGGCTTCGCCTGGCTCGCGTTGCTGCTCGTTCCCGCGATCTTGGTGCCTGCGGCAATGTTTGTGTTGCCATGGACCAGCGGCACGGATCTGAGCATTGCGCAGCCTGCCCGCGCCATGGGCCGCTTCTTCGCCGAAAGCTTCGAGCGGCGTACCGGGCGTCCGCTTGCGGTGGTCGGCGGCGACAGGGAAACCGCGGCGCTGGTCGCGCTCGCCGCCGCCAGCCGGCCGGGCGTTTATTTCGGCGACGATGTCGCCGGTTCGCGCTCGATCACCGCCGACGACATCCGCAAAGAAGGCGCGATCATCGTGTGGCCGGCGTCGGAAACCTCGCCGGAACCGCCGGCGCGGATCAGGGCGCTGTTTCCTGGGCTGGTGGCTGAGGTGCCGCAGACCTTCCCGCGCCCGGTTCGCGGCAGGCTCGCCCCTTTGCGCATCGGGTGGGGCATGATCCGGCCGGCGCGCGAAGCCGCAATGCTCTCCGGTTCTGATTGATAGGCTGCGCTGACAAACGGAGAGCATGCCGAGACAGCGGCACGCCTAACCGGCCAATGCCCGCTTTAATGCCAAAAAGTCACGCCAGACGAGCCGCTTCTGCAGTGGGCTGCGCAGCAGGAAGGCCGGATGGTACGTGGCGATTGCGCATATTTCCCGGGTGCCGGTATGAAACTTTAACCAGCGCCCGCGGGTGCGGGTTATTCCTTCCCTGGTTCCGAGCAGTGTCTGCGTTGACGGCTGACCCAGGCAGACGAGGATGTCAGGGTCGACAAGTTCAATTTGGCGCCGGATGAACGGCAAGCAAATCGCGGTCTCATGCGGGGTCGGCGTGCGGTTGCCCGGCGGGCGCCAGGGGACGACGTTGGCGATGTAGGCTTTGCTGCGGTCGAGCCCGATGGCTTGCAGCATGAGGTCGAGCAATTTTCCGGAGCGGCCAACAAAAGGTTCGCCGGCAATGTCTTCGTCACGCCCGGGCGCTTCACCGACAAACATCACGCGCGCCTGCGGGTTGCCCGCGCCGAACACGAGCTGAGTGGCGGTCGCACGCAGCATGCAGCCTTCGAAATTGGTGAGCAGCGCGCGCAGCTCGTCGAGATTTTGCGCCGTTCGCGCGGCCTCTCGCGCCGCCATCATCGCAGCTTCAGGAGCGACAACAGGTGCGGCCGCTGCGCCTGCGCGAGGAATCTCCGTGATCCCTCTTCCCGTTCCTTTACGAGGAGCCACCTGAGAAGCCGGCGCGTCGCGCAACGGCGGCTGCGTCGGTTTGCCGAGGCCGGCCGTGGTCGGCCGTGTCGCCGAAGGAGAGGCGATCGGTTCCGGCCGATCTGCGAAATAATTGACCGGCTCCTCGCCGACGGCGCCGTCCACCCCGGCGTCGAGGTAAAAGGCGAGAAGCTCGCGCACGTGTCTGGATGCGGATGTCACGGCGACCAGGTTTATGGACGATCACTCTCAGTCTATGCGAGGGATGAAAGGATGCAAGGTCGGCGACCGCGCGGACCAAGGAGCGGACCATGAGCAGCACCGAAGTTCCCGCCCGCGAGGCGATGGAATTCGACGTCGTCATTGTCGGCGCCGGTCCGGCCGGGCTTGCCGCCGCCATCAAGCTTAAGCAACTCGCGCCTGAAATATCCGTCGTGGTGGTGGAGAAAGGCTCCGAAGTCGGCGCACACATTCTTTCCGGCGCAGTTATCGATCCGGTCGGGCTCGACGCACTCATTCCCGAGTGGCGCGAAGGAGCGACCCCAGTCCACACCGCAGTCACTGACGATCGCTTTTATCTGCTCGGGCCCTCCGGTGCGCTGCGCGTGCCGAATTTCCTGATGCCGCCGCTGATGAGCAACCACGGCAACTTCATCGTCTCCCTCGGCGACGTCTGCCGTTATCTCGCGCAAAAGGCGGAAGCGTTGGGCGTGGAAATCTATCCAGGCTTTGCCGCCGCAGAAGCGCTCATCGAAAACGGCGTCGTCAAAGGCGTCGCCACCGGCGACATGGGCGTCGCCAAGGACGGCCACCACAAGGACAGCTTCACCCGCGGTATGGAATTGCGCGCCAAATATACGTTGGTCGCGGAAGGCGCGCGCGGCAGTCTCGCCAAAGGGCTGATCGAGCGTTTTGCGCTGCAACGCGACCGGCAACCGCAGAAATACGGGCTTGGGCTGAAGGAGCTGTGGCAAGTCACGCCGGAAAATTTCCGCAAGGGGCTGGTGCAGCACACAGCGGGCTGGCCGCTGAGCAACAACACCGGCGGCGGCTCGTTTCTTTATCATTTCGCCGACAATCTCGTGGCGGTCGGCTTCGTCGTTCATCTCAATTATGACAATCCCTATTTGTCGCCGTTCGAGGAGTTTCAGCGCTTCAAAACCCATCCGTTCATCCGCGGCACGTTCACCGGCGGAAAGCGCATTTGCTATGGCGCGCGCGCGCTCACGGAGGGCGGTTGGCAATCGGTGCCCAAGCTCGTCTTTCCCGGCGGCGCCCTCATGGGCTGCGCCGCGGGCTTCATGAACGTGCCGCGCATCAAAGGCAGCCACAACGCGATGATCTCCGGCATGCTCGCGGCGGAGCGCGTTGCCGCGGCGCTTGCCGCCGGACGCGCGCACGACGAGCTTTCCGACTATGACGCGGCATGGAGGCGCTCCGCGATCGGCAAAGATCTCTGGCGGGTGCGCAATGCCAAGCCGTTGTGGTCGAAGCTCGGAACCATTGCCGGCATCGCGCTCGGCGCGGCGGACATGTGGGCCAACACGATCGGAGTTTTCGCCGATCGGCACGCTCAAGCACGGCAAGCCTGATTTCGCCACGTTGAAGCCGGCGGCGGATTGCCGGCCTATCGCTTATCCAAAGCCCGATGGCAAACTCACGTTCGATCGGCTCTCCTCGGTTTACCTCTCAAATACCAATCACGAGGAAGACCAGCCGGTACACCTGATTGTGCATGACCGCGCGTTGCAGAAAACTTCGGAGCACGACGTGTATGCGGGCCCGTCGGCGCGCTATTGCCCGGCCGGGGTCTATGAATGGGTGGAAGAAGGCGGACAACCTCGGTACGTGATCAATGCGCAGAACTGCGTCCATTGCAAAACCTGCGACATCAAGGATCCCAATCAGAACATAAATTGGGTGCCGCCCGAGGGAGGGGGCGGACCGAATTATTCGAATATGTGATTGGACCATCGCTGTTGGCGTCGCTTCATGCGACCAATTGCCGCGATTTTGCCTCCCTTGCGGCCTAGAGGGGCTACGTTCTTGCGGGGGCGCGGCAAAAAGGTCATTCTCGCGCCAGAGTCTGCGGCTACCGATTCCATTGCCGCCCCAGTTCGCCAAATGGAGCTATCGTGAGTTTTTTGCTGCTGCACCGGCACGCCGCCATCGCTGGCGCGGTCATGCTTTTGAGCCTGCAATCCGCGTTTGCAGCCGAGACGCCGACGCCGCAGGAACTTGCCCATACGACTGCCGCCGGAAGCTACTTGGCAGCGCGGCATGCAGGCGTCGAGCGCGATTTGAAGACGGCGGCGGCGTATTATCTCAACGTCCTCAAGACCGATCCGCGCAATACCGATCTGCTCAGCCGTACTTTCCTTTCCGTATTAAGCGACGGCGACATCGATGAGGCCGGCAGACTTGCCGACCGGCTGATCCAGCTCGATCGCAGCGACCGGATCGCGCGTCTGGTCATCGGCGTGCGGGCGCTCAAGCAGAAGCAATATGGGCTCGCCCGGCAGAACTTCGCACAATCGGTGCGCGGACCAGTCACCGATCTTACTGCAGCGCTGCTTTCGGCGTGGGCGACGGCGGGAGCCGGCGACCCGCGCACGGCGATCGACTCGCTTGATCATCTGACCGGGCCTGATTGGTACGGCATCTTCAAGGATCTTGCATAGCGGACTGATCCTCGATCTCGCCAACAATCGAAAAGATGCCGGCAAACGTTATGAACGCGCCTACAAGGCCGACCCGTTGGCGCTGCGCACGGTTCAAGCATACGGGCGCTACCTGTCCCGCACCGGCGGCAAGGACGAAGCGCTCAAAATCTACGATGAATTCAACAAAGCAGTCCCCAATCATCCGATCATTGCCGAAGAGATGAAGAACATCCAGGCGGGCGAGAAATTGCCGCCGCTTGTCGATTCGCCGCAGATGGGCGCCGCGGAAGCGCTTTACGGGCTTGGCGCCTCTATCGGTCACCGCGGCGGTGAAGACCTCGCGCTCATTTATCTTCACCTCTCGCTTTATCTTGAGCCGAACCACGCAATGGCGCTTCTGTCGCTTGCCGATCTGTACGAGTTGCTGAAAAAGCCCGATCTCGCGATCAAGATCTACGACCGGATCCCGGCCTCATCGGCTTTGCATCGCAATGCCGAAATCCAAATTGCTTCCGATCTGGATACGCTCGATCGGACCGATGAGGCGAAGAAACGGCTCGAAAAGCTTATCGCCGATAACCCCAAAGATACCGAAGCGATCATGGCGCTCGCCAATATCCTGCGCAGCCGCAAGGATTTCGCGCAATGCGGCGATGTTTACAGCAAGGCCATTGCCAACGTGGGGTGCCGGAAAAATCCAATTGGGTGATGTTCTACTTTCGCGGCATCTGCTACGAGCGGTCCAAACAATGGCCGAAGGCCGAGGCCGATCTGAAGAAAGCGCTTGAGCTCTACCCGGACCAGCCGCTGGTGCTCAACTACCTCGGCTATTCGTGGATCGATCAAGGCATCAACCTTGAGGACGGCATGAACATGATCCGCCGCGCGGTAGAGCAGCGGCCGGATGACGGCTACATCGTCGACTCCTTGGGATGGGCCAATTTCCGCGTCGGCAACTACCCTGAGGCTGTGAAGGAGCTGGAGCGCGCGGTCGAGCTCAAGCCCGATGATCCGACCATCAATGATCATCTCGGCGACGCCTATTGGCGGGTTGGCCGGGTGCTGGAGGCTCGCTTTCAGTGGTCGCACGCCAAAGACCTGAAGCCGGAGCCGGAAGACCTGCCGAAGATTGAGGAAAAGCTTAAAACCGGATTGCCGGACGATACGTCTTCCGCCGCCGATGCGGCGAAGTCCAAGAAGGCTGGCAGCGGCGGGTGAGTCCCGGGCCATCTGCTCCTCCGCTCGTCGAAAGCGCGCCGGCCAAAGTCAATCTAACGCTGCGCGTGCTTAGGCGTCGCAGCGATGGCTATCACGAGATCGAAAGCCTCGTCGCGTTCGCTGAATTCGGCGACCGCCTGAGTTTTTCGCCCGGCGGCCGATTGACGCTGGAGGTCAACGGACCGACCGCGGCAAAAGCCGGCGACGCCGACGAAAATCTCGTACTGAAAGCAGCGCGCGAAATGGCGGCGCGGCGTGACGGCCTCAAGCTCGGCGCGTTCCGCCTCGACAAACATTTGCCTGTTGCAGCCGGCCTTGGGGGCGGCTCCGCCGACGCCGGCGCGGCGCTGCGTCTTATCGCCCGAGCCAATGCATTGACGCGCGACGATCCGCAGCTTTACGCCGCGGCCCGCGCGACCGGCGCCGACGTGCCGGTCTGCCTCGATCCGCGCCCGCGAATGATGCGCGGCATCGGCGACATCCTCTCCGAGCCGCTCGCCTTGCCGCTCTTGCCCGCGGTGCTGGTCAATCCGGGGATTGCGGTAGCGACCAAGGAAGTCTTTGCCGGTTGGGCTTCGGCGCCTGGGTCATCGCCCGCCGCCGCGCCCGCGCCGCTCGCGAAACTTTCGATGCGCGAGGATTTGCTGCACTTCCTCATTGCGCAGGCGAATGATTTGGAGCGGCCGGCGATTACGCTCGCGCCGGTCATCGCCGACGTGCTCGCAGCCTTGGGCGCGCTTCCCGGCTGTGATCTCGCGCGGATGTCCGGTTCCGGCGCCACCTGTTTCGGATTGTTCGCCAGTGCATCTGCGGCGACCGAAGCCGGGCAGGGCCTGAGCAGCAGATACCCGCAATGGTGGGTGTGCGCGACAACACTCGGCGGCGCCTGAAGCTTCGTGTCCTCTCCGCCTCGCTTCCCCTAACCCCTCCTTTGAGGGGGTTGCATTCCAAACTTCGCCCGGGGGACAGTCGTTTTTCGCATGTGGAGCTTCGCCGGCCCCAACGGCTCTCGGCCGCTGGACGCGGCACCCGGAGAAACGCTGATGACGAATGTGAGCGCGCTGCGCTCCGAGAAATCCGCCGAAGGGTTGGCGGCGGAGTTTCATGCTCGCGCGGACGCGCTTCTGCCTTTGATCGAGCAGCGCGCGGAAGAAGCCGAACAGCTGGGCCACATGACCGACGACGTCGTCGCCGCGCTGCGCAAGTCGGGAATCTACACGATGCTGTTTCCGCGGGCCGTCGGCGGCGCCGAGTTGTTGCCGTTCGACGCCATGCAGATCGTCGAACGACTGTCTTACGCCCATGCCTCCTGCGGTTGGTGCGCCGTCGTGAACAATATGGAAGGCATGACGATGGCCATCTATATCGAAGACCCAGGTATCGCCGAAGTCTTCCGCCACGGCGTGGACATAACCATCGCCGGCAACGGCGTGCCGCGCGGGTTCGCGCGGCCGGTCGAAGGCGGCTACATGATCAGCGGTCATTGGGCCTACGGCAGCGCCATCACCCACGCCGAATGGATCCACACCGGCTGCTTTGTTACCGATCCGTCCGGCAAGGACATGGTGATCCAACCTAACGGACAGCCCAAGGTTGTCATCACCCATCATCCCCGCTCGACCATCAAGTTGCTCGGCAATTGGGATGTGCTGGGGCTGCGCGCCACCGGCAGTTTTGACTACACGCTCGCCGAGGGCGACGAGCTCTTCGTGCCGACGTATCGGACCTACGACTTCGATATCGGCGCTCCGCGCCGCGGCGGTATCCAGGGCGTGCTGGGGCTTGCCGGATGGAGCGCCTGGGCGCATTCGAGCTGGGCGATTGGCGTCGGCCGGCGCATGCTCGACGAACTCATCAAAGTCATCGTCAGCCGCACCGACGCGTTCGGCAAGTCGAGCGACAGCGCGAGTTTCAAATTTCAGTTTGCGCAAGCCGAGGCAAAATTCCGCGCCGCTCATGCGCTCGTCTATGACACTTGGCGCGGCGTTTCCGCAGTCTGCGCGCGCGGCGAGGCGCCCTCGCTGCATCAGATGACCATGATCAAGCTCGGCCTGCGGCACATCCACGACGTGATCTCTGAGGTCGGCACCTTCGCGCATCGGGCGGCGCGCGGCGCGTCTCTGCGCAACACGGTGATGCAGCGCTTCTATCGCGACATTCACTCGGGCACGCAGCACATCCTCATGGCCGATCAGATTTTCGAGGAAGCAGGACGTGCGCTCCTGGGTCTGCCCGGGCCCGGCGCCCAGTGGACCGTGTTCGGAGTGGTTGGATGAGCGTGCCGCGATCGAAGTTCGGCGAATGAACGGCCGCGCATGGACGACATAACCGCCAAACCGCCGGCATCCATGACCGGCTTTGCACGAGCCGAGCATGACGTCGACGGAGTCAAAACCGTCGTCTACTCGATCGGCCATGGTCCCGAATTCGTCTTCCTTCACGGTACCGGAACGTTCACCGGCTTCGAATTTGCGCGCGCTCTCGCCTCCACGCGGACAGTGATCATTCCGCATAATCCCAATTTCGGGGAATCGGGCGACGATCCGGCGATCGATACTGTCGAAGACTACGTCCTCCACTCCTTATCCTTGTTCGATCGCCTCGGCCTCGAGCAATTCGATCTCGGCGGCTTCTCGCTCGGCGGCTGGCTGGCCGCGGAAATTGCCGTCCGGGCGCCGCAACGATTGCGGCGTCTCGTTCTCGTGGCACCCGCCGGCCTCGTGGTCGAGACGGCGCGCGCCCCCGAACTCTCCGAGATCACGCCGCCGGAACTGCCGTCCTATCTTGCCCACGATCCCGCGGCGGCCCTGCGGTATTTCCCGCCGGCGCCCGACGAGGCTTTCAACGCCCGCCTCGGCCGCGAGATTGGCGCGTACGCGCAGCTCGTGCGCAACAATGCGCAGGGCAATCCCAAGCTCGCGCGGTGGCTGCGCCGGATCAGCGTGCCGACGCTCTTGCTGTGGGGCGCCGCCGACCGCATGCGTCCGGCCGCACAAGCCGATGCCTGGCTTGCGGGTCTGCCGGATGGTCGCCTGCAACTCGTGCCGGCTACCGGTCACCTCGTCCTGGAGGAAACTCCGGCGGCCGTCCGCTTCATCAGTGATTTCCTGACGGCCGAGCCGTCTGAAAACGGAGGATGCAAACCGATGCGCGAATTAACCGCCGGGGTCACCCGGTCAGATGAAGGGCTTGACGGCGTGGCATGGAACATCCTCGGGCAGACCTATACGCCCAAGGAAGAATCCGAGGCATCGTTCGGCTGGCACGCGTTGATGCCGCCGCGCACCTTCGTGCCCCCGCATATTCATCCCACGCAGGATGAATTCATTTACATGATCGGAGGCCGGCTCGATCTTGAACTGGGTGATCAGAAATCACATGCCGGCCCGGGCGACTTGATCCGCCTGCCGAAGGGCCAGCCCCACGGCATCTACAACAATGGGTCGAGCGACGTGCGGTGTTTGTTTTGGGTCGCGCCGGCGCGCAACCTGCGCGCCTTGTTTGAAAAGCTGCACAATCTATCGGATCCCGCCGAGGTCGTCCGCCTCTCCGCAGCGCACGAGGTCAACTTCCTCCCGCCGAAGGCATAACCGGCATTCGCCATGCTGGCACGCCGGCCGTTTCTCGCATCGAAAGGATAGAGCGATGTCCATGCTTACGATTAGTGAAGCCGACCGCACGCGCATCAAGCGTTGGCAATGGGGCATTCTTGCGCTCGCGGTTCTCGCCGAGATTTTCCTTGCCGCGGATTGGTACGGCTTCGCTGCGGTGCTGACCTTCGTCTCCGAGAACATCCATCTCCAGCCGTGGCAAGCGGGCTTCGCCCAGGGCATTTTCGCGATCGCCTATGGGGTCGGCATGTTTTTCTGGTCGCCGGTCAGCCGCACCATGACCGCGCGCAAGATGCTGGTCATCGGCCTGATCGGCAGCGGCCTCGGCATGTTGGTGCAATCCCACGTTCAGAATTTCGCCGAACTCGTGGTTTTGCGCATTTTCATCGGCTTCTTCGACGCGGCGGTTTGGACCGGAAACATCAAGCTGATGGTTGGCTGGTGGCCGGAATCGCGCCGGGCGTCGATCATGGGCATCATTCTCGCCGCCTATAGCCTCGCCATTACCATGGATTTCGCGATCGGCATCCCGCTGACCATTGCTTATGGCTGGCGCGTCTTCTTCGTCGTGCTCGCAATTCTCACGCTCATCGTCGGCCTGCTCGATCTGATCTTCATTCGCGACAATCCGCAGGAAATCGGTCTGAAGGACTTCGTGTGGGAGCCGGCCAAGCCGGTTGCGTCCGGACGCACCTCGCTCTTGGAGATTTTCAAGTCGCGGTGGATCTATGTCGGTGCGCTTGGCATCGGCGGCTGCACGTTCGCACTGTCGGGCACCGCGACCTGGGTGGTACCGACCTACATCAAAGTGCAGGGCATGCCCGTCGCTTACGCTGCGTTGGTCGGCACGGCCATGGGCTTGTCCCAAGTGGTCTTTCTGGTGCTCGGCGGCTATGTCACCGATTGGGTCAATAATCGTCCTGGTGTGATCAAATTCGGAGCGCTGCTCGGCGTTTTGGTTGGGCTGGGCTTCCTGCTGACGGCGATCACCCCCATGGGCTTCGGGGCGTTGCTGACCATCGCCGCGCTAAGCGGCGCGGCCGTGTTCGCCGGGGGCGCGATCTTCAGCCTCATCAGCCAGAAATATCCCGACCGGCTGGTCCCGGCCGCGGTCGGTTACGCCGAAGTGATGGGCGTTATCGCGACCTTCATCTCTCCTTCGCTGATGGGTGCCGTGATCAACATCACCGGCTCGTTCGCGTGGGCGTTCATTGCTTACACGGTCTGCGAGGTGCTTGTGCTGATCGTGCTATTGGTGCTCGCCCGCGAACCGGTCGGCAGCATCACGGCGCAGCCGGCGTCCGCGCACTGACGCTCACGGCTCGATATCGAGGGCCTGTCCGCACTTTGCCCGGCAGGCCCTTCTTTCTTACGAAGGGTTTGACGCTCGCGCCATCAATGCGGCGTGAGAAGCCGCTGCACCAAGTCAGTGCGGTTGTGCGCACCGAAGCGCCGGCACAGATTGTGGACGTGCTCTTTGACGGTATGGACCGAAATCCCTAGCTGACAGGCGATAGCCTTGTTGGGCCGGCCATCGCACAGGAGCCGCGCCACTTGACGCGCGCGTGGCGGCAGACGGCCGATTGCTGAGCTGTCGATCGTTGAGCCGTCTGTCAGGTTATCGATGTCGCGCCGAAAAAATCCCGTATCGTCGCAGTCCGCGGCCGACCCTTCGAGGGCTCGGCACCAAAGGCGTTCGCGCCCGTGCATTGTCGTCAATGCCAGCGAGCCGGCACGACACAGCGTTTCGAACCGCTCCACCTGTGCTTCGGCGAATGGTCCTTGATCCTGCACGGTGGCTGCGAACATGGCGCCAACAACGTCGCCGTTGACGACCAATGCGCCGCCGATGTTGTGGAAGAAGCCCCAGGCGCGAAGGATGTCGTAGTTGCCGCTTCGCCGCCAGCGTGCCGGACCGTAAAAGCGAAAACCATCAACGGAGCGACGCTCGGCCAGGATATAGTCGAGCATGGCGTCACTCTTCGCATACTCGCGCTCGTATTCGTCCAAAAATCCCTGCGGCGCGAGCCTGCTTGCCACACGCTGCATGCGCCCATCGCGGTCGATCATGTAAAGCCCAGTAGCGACGACGCCGATCAGCGCGTTTGTTTGGTCGAAGATTGCATCCTTGAGTGTTGTAATCGAGCGGCAATCGGCAATCTGCAGCGCGGCGCAGCCAAGCTCGTACGCGGAGATTTGCAGGAGGGGCGGGTGGGGGCGGACCCCGACACTAGGCATGATCATGCTCGCCGGGAAACGGTTTGCAGGCGTCCCTTTCCTTCAAGTCTAAAATGAAACGAGACCGAGTCAAATGCCGAAATGTTAGGCATTTGCTTCGAACGTGGCGCGCGTCGCTAATGCGTGCGAGCGATGCAGAAATCGACGGTTTCGGAAAGCGCGGTCTTCATCGTCGAATCGGGGAAGAGCGCCAGCGCGTCGCGGGCGATCGCGCCGTAATGGTGGGCACGCCCGATGGTGTCCTCGAGCGCCCGATGCTTGCTCATCAGGCCGATGGCATGCTCGAGGTCGGCATCGGTTGCTTCGCCCCGTTCCAGGGTCCGGCGCCAAAATTCACGTTCGCTATCAGCGCCGCGGCGGAAGGCGAGGACGACCGGCAGGGTGATCTTCCCTTCGCGGAAATCGTCGCCGACGTTCTTGCCGAGCTTGGCCGCCGCACCGCCGTAGTCGAGGACATCATCGATCAGCTGGAAAGCGATTCCGAGATTCATGCCGAACGACCGGCAGGCAGCCTGCTCGTCGCGTTGTCGCGCCGGACAGCACCGGTCCGACCTCGCAGGCGGCGCCAAATAGCTCGGCGGTCTTGGCGCGGATGACGGCGATATATTCATCTTCCGTCGTCGCCGTGTTCTTGGCGGCGGCGAGCTGCATGACTTCGCCCTCGGCGATGACCGCCGCCGCCGACGAAAGTATTTCAAGCGCCTTGAGGCTGCCAACCTCGACCATCATCTTGAACGCCTGTCCGAGCAGGAAGTCGCCGACCAGGACGCTTGCCTCATTGCCCCAGAGCATCCGCGCCGCGAGGCGTCCGCGCCGCAGCTCGCTTTCGTCGACCACATCGTCATGAAGAAGCGTCGCCGTGTGCATGAATTCCACGGCCGCCGCCAGCTTGATGTGGCTGTCGCCGGCATAGCCGGTGAGCCGCGCGAGCGCCAAGGTGAGCATTGGCCGAAGCCGCTTGCCGCCGGAATTGATGAGATGGTTGGCGACTTCCGGGATCATCGCCACCTCCGAGCCGGTGCGCGCGAGGATCACGCCGTTCACTCGCTCCATGTCGGGGGCGAGCAGGTCGACCAGCGGATCGCTCGCGGGTTTACCCGGACTTTCGAAGGGGACGATAACGGCCACTTAAATGTTCTCCGGCAAGACGGGCGAGCATAGAAACGCTATGCTGTCGCAGCAAGTATATCGGCGGTGTGCGCCCAAAGTCGTTCCGACGGCCGTTTTCGTTGCGTCAGCATTGGTCATGCCACCCGACGTGGCGGCGGAGAGGGGCAATGTCAAGCGACCAGCGTCGAGCGGTGAGCATAACCGCTGTTCCGTACGAGGTGGCAGTGCTGGTGCCCTGCTACAATGAGGAACGCGCCATCGCCAAGGTGGTGGCCGACTTCCGCGCCGCGCTGCCCGACGCCAGGCTTTACGTCTATGACAACAATTCGACCGACGGCACGGCGGCCGCGGCCGAAAAAGCCGGCGCGCTCGTTCGTCATGAAGCGCATCAGGGCAAGGGTCACGTGGTCCGGCGCATGTTCAATGACGTCGACGCGGATGTCTACGTGCTGGTCGATGGCGACGCCACCTACGATGCCGCCGAGCGCGCGCGCCATGGTGCGTAAGCTCATCGACGAGCGGCTCGACATGGTCGTGGCCACCCGAGCCGGTCGCGATCCGGCGGCCTTTCGCCCCGGCCACCGCATTGGCAACCGATTGCTGACCGGCTTGGTCGCCCACGTTTTCGGGCGCTCAATTACCGACATGCTCTCGGGATACCGGGCCTTCTCGCGCCGGTTCGTAAAATCCTTCCCCATATTGTCCGGCGGTTTCGAAATAGAGACCGAATTGACCGTTCACGCACTCGAGCTTGAACTGCCCGTCGGCGAGATTGCGACGCCCTACTATTCGCGAACCAGCGGATCGACGTCGAAGCTGTCGACCTGGAACGATGGCTTTCGCATTCTCGGGACGGTTTTCAAGTTGTACCGCGCCGAGCGGCCCCTGTCGTTGTTCGCCGCCCTAGGCTTTGCGCTTGCCATTGTTTCGATCGGACTCGCTATTCCGATTTTGGTCACTTACGCGCAGGAAGGCTTGGTGCCTCGCCTGCCCACGGCGGTGCTCTCTACCGGCCTCATGCTGCTCGCGTTTCTCTGCTTCGCTTGCGGCCTCATTCTCGACACGGTAACCCGTGGCCGCCGCGAGGTTAAACTCCTCGCTTATCTCGCTTTGCGGGCGCCCGGCGATGAGCGGCGGCGGATCTAGTGCATGCGCGAGCTTGTTCGCACCAACGATGCCGTGCTGATCTCAGCCATTGAAGCGCTGCTCAAGGGCGCGGACATCGGTCACATGCTGGTCGATACGAATATGAGCGTGCTCGAGGGATCGATCGGCATTTTCCCGCGCCGTATCCTGGTCGAAGAAGACGAGCTCGACGCAGCTCGGGCGCTGCTTGAAGATGCCGGCTTCGCCCACGAGATTCGTCGTGACGGCGGCTGATCCGGACGCCGAGACCAGCGAAGATGCCGCTCTCGGCGGGAGGCTGGTGCTACGACAACCGCGCCACGGCCACCGCTTCGGCCACGATGCGATCCTGCTGGCGGCGGTGTGCCCGGCATCGTCCGGCGAGCATCTGGTCGATTTTGGTGCTGGTGTCGGTGTGGCAGGGCTCGCGGTGGCTCGCCGCGTCGATGGTCTTGCCGTCACCTTAGTTGAGACCGATCCGAGATTGGTCTCGCTGGCGCGGGAGAATGCCGCGCGCAACGATTTGGCCGGGCGCGTGCGCGCCGTCCGTCTCGAGGTCGGCGCAGACGCGACCGCTTTCGCGGCGGCCGGATTGCTTCCGGGAAAAGCGGACCATGTGATCATGAATCCGCCGTTCAACGCGCCGCAAAATCCTTCGCCGCATGGCGGCCGTCGCCTTGCGCACAGCGCCGGCGATGACACGCTTGCTTCTTGGCTGAAGGCCGCCTCTCGACTGCTTCGGCCGGCCGGTACCGTAACGTTGATCTGGCGCGCCGATGGCTTAGACGCGGCCTTGGCGAGTGTTTCGGGGGGGTTCGGTGCGATCGTCGTTCTACCGATCCACCCAAAACCGGATGCGCCGGCGATCCGCGTTGTTGTTCGCGCAATCAAAGGAAGCCGCACGCCGCTCTCACTCTTGGCCGGCTTTGTGCTCGCCGATCAAGCGGGGAGGCCGACGCCGCAAGCCGAGGCGGTGCTACGCGCCGGCGTCGCGTTGGCTCAGTGAGGTGCAAGTTTTTACCAGCGCTCGCAGCTGGCGATCAGGCGGCCGCGGAATCAGCGGGTGGCGCCGCCTGCCGGCGTCCGGGAAAATACGAAAATCCGACAATGACACCGATCAGCATCGACAACAGCCATACCTTCATTGCGCAGCACCCCTCGTTCCGGCTCTTCCCCTAACGGCTGCCGAGCAGGAAGCAGTGCAGGCATTTAAGGAACGGTTACTTGAGGGTCGCGCGGGCGCTGATTATCTGGGCCTCATGAGCGAGGCACAGCGGGTCGTAAGCGTCCGGGGAGGTGGCAGCCGTTCTTGGATGGGACTTCCGGGATGGGTGCGCTTTCCCTTTCGACGCCGGCGCCCGGTGGTGCCGGTCGTCCGCCTCTCCGGCGTTATCGGCTTTTCGACACCGCTACGGCAAAGCCTGACGCTCGCGAGTGTCGCGCGCATGCTCGATCGGGCTTTTTCTGCGCGCAATGCGGCGGCGGTCGCGCTGTCCATCAACTCGCCCGGAGGATCACCGACACAGTCGCATCTGATCTGGCGGCGCATCCGCGAACTGGCCCAGGAGAAGAATCGCCGCGTCATCGCATTTGTCGAGGATGCCGCGGCCTCCGGCGGCTACATGCTGGCTTGCGCCGCCGATGAGATTGTGGCCGACCCCAACTCCATCGTCGGTTCGATCGGCGTCGTCGGCGGATCGTTTGGCTTCGATAAGTTGATTGCCAAGCTCGGGGTCGAGCGCCGGCTTTATACATCGGGCGAGCACAAGGCGATGCTTGATCCGTTTTTGCCTGAAAATGCCGACGACGTGGAGCGGCTGAAAAAGCTGCAGAAGGAAATCCATGAGGGTTTCATAGCGCTGGTGAAATCGCAGCGTGGCAGTAAGCTTAAAGGCTCGGAGGATGAGCTTTTTTCCGGCGAGTATTGGACCGGCAAACGGGCGCTCGAACTTGGGCTGGTCGACGCCATCGGCGATTTACGCTCGACGTTACGCCAGCGCTTCGGTGGAAAAGTGCTCACGCCGCTCATCGCCGCCGACCGAAGTTTCTTAGGCCGCCGTATCTTCGGCGTTGCTCGCGGCGAGTTGACGCAAGGCGGCCTTGCCGACGACATAATTTCGGCGCTTGAAGCGCGTGCGTTGTGGGCTCGCTATGGGCTATAACGCCGTTTGCAAAAGCGGTCGGCGCATTGGCGCCGATCGTGGGCAAAGGGATAGCGGAGGACCTCATGCCGCCCGTGCTTGCCTTGGCGCTTGGATTCGTCGGAGCGGCGGCTCTGGTGCGCTGGTGTGCCAAGGAGGTTCAGCGCGTCAACGCCGAACTCGACAACGTGCGCTCTCGCGCCAGGGGTGAGCCCATCGACCGCGGTACGCTGCCGAAGCTGAAACGCGATCCGAATACTGGAGAGTACCGCCCCGGCTGACTCGTTTTACTTGACCGCAACGCGAGGCGGTCGACTTCGATTTTCATCCTTCGGCGGAATTGACAGGTCTTCCCTTCACCACGGCCGTTGCCGCGGGAGGTGCTTGACCGCAAGGCATCCTTTCACCAACAACGTTGCATGACCGACAACTCGCCGCCGCACCTGCGTCCCGAACGCTCATTCCAGGGGCTGATCCTGGCGTTGCAGCGCTACTGGGCGGACTGGGGCTGTGTCATCTTGCAGCCATACGACATGGAGGTCGGCGCCGGCACCTTTCACCCTGCCACAACCTTGCGCGCTCTTGGGCCGAAGCCGTGGAATGCCGCTTACGTGCAGCCCTCCCGCCGGCCCAAGGACGGCCGTTATGGCGAGAACCCCAATCGGCTGCAACACTATTATCAGCTCCAGGTCATCCTCAAGCCGTCGCCTGACGATTTGCAGGAGCTTTACCTGCGATCGCTCTACGCTATTGGTATCGATCCGGCACGCCACGACATCCGCTTCGTCGAGGACGACTGGGAGAGCCCGACGCTGGGCGCCTGGGGTCTCGGCTGGGAATGCTGGTGCGACGGCATGGAAGTTTCCCAATTCACCTATTTCCAGCAGCTCGCTGGATTCGAATGCGCACCGGTTTCCGGCGAACTCACCTACGGCCTGGAACGATTGGCCATGTATGTGCAGGGCGTGGACAATGTTTTTGCGCTCAATTTCAACGGCCGCGACGGCGCGCAAAAGGTGAGCTACGGCGACGTCTTTTTGCAGGCCGAGCAGGAATATTCGCGGCACAATTTCGAATATGCCGATACTGACATGCTGTTCGAGCAGTTCCGCATGGCGGAAGCGGCGTGCATGAAATACCTGGAAGCCGGCTGGCAAGGCGACGGCAAGGGCGACCGCGCCAATCGCGGACGGCATCTGATGGCGCTGCCGGCCTACGATCAGTGCATCAAGGCAAGCCACGTGTTCAACCTGCTCGATGCGCGCGGGGTGATTTCGGTAACCGAACGGCAAAGCTACATTTTGCGGGTGCGCGAGCTCGCCAAGGCATGCGGCGAGGCGTGGTTGGCAACAGAAGGCGGAGGTAGAACCCTATGAGCGAGATGCCTGAAATCGGCGGCCGGCGGCCGATTCCGGTCAAGATCGAACCGGAGAAAAGTTATTGGTGGTGCGCCTGCGGGCGCTCGAAGTCGCAGCCGTTTTGCGACGGCTCGCACAAGGGCACCGGCTTTACTCCCATCGAATACAAATCGGCGTCCGGTGAAGAGGCGTGGTTCTGCGCCTGCAAGCGTTCATCAAAAAAACCGATGTGCGATGGGACGCACAAGACGCTGACCTGATGCCCGACCTTTTGCTCGAGCTGTTCTCCGAGGAAATACCGGCGCGTATGCAAGCGCGCGCGGCTGAGGATTTGCGCAAGCTCGTGACCGACCGGCTGGTTGATGCCGGCCTGCCTTATGACGGCGCGCGCGCGTTTGTGACGCCGCGCCGGCTGGCGCTAACGGTGCAGGGCGTGCCGGCGCGCCAGCCGGACGCGCGCGAGGAGAAAAAGGGCCCCCGCGTTGGTGCGCCGGAGGCCGCCATTGCCGGTTTCTTGAAAAGCGCCGGCTTGAAGTCGATCGGCGAAGCCAAAGTGCAACCCGACAAGAAGGGCGATTTTTACCTCGCGGTGATTGATAGACCCGGCCGCGCAGCCATCGAGGTCATCGGCGAAATTCTGCCCGAGGTGATTGAGAAATTTCCTTGGCCGAAATCCATGCGCTGGGGCGCACGCTCGGCAGAGCCGGGCGCGCTGAATTGGGTGCGGCCGCTTCATTCCATTGTGGCGACGTTCGGCCCGGAAACCGAGGAGCCGGACGTGGTGCAATTCTCGGCGGGCGGTATTAGCGCGGGCAACGAAACCCGCGGCCACCGCTTCATGGCGCCGCAACCGTTCACCGTCCGCCACCTCGGCGATTACCTGCAAAAACTCGACAAGGCCAAGGTCGTACCGGACGCCGAGCGGCGCCGCGACATTATTCTCGCCGAGGCAAAACAGCTCGCCTTCGCCCAGGGTCTCGAACTGGTCGAGGACGAGGGGCTGTTGGCCGAAGTCGCGGGCCTGGTCGAATGGCCGGTGGTGCTGATGGGCTCGTTCGACCAGGGATTCCTGCATATCCCCGAGGAAGTGATCCGCGCCACCATCCGCAACAACCAGAAATGCTTTGTGCTGCGCGACACCGCCCACGCCAAGCTGGTCGATAAATTCATCCTCGTCGCCAATATCGAAGCCGACGACGGCGGCAAGGCGATCGTCGCCGGCAATGAGCGCGTCATCCGTGCGCGGCTATCCGATGCGAAATTCTTCTATGAGACCGATTTAAAGACGCGGCTGGAAGATCGCCTGCCGAAATTCAAGGATATCGTGTTTCACGAGAAGCTCGGTTCGCAGTTCGAGCGCATTGAGCGCATCGAGCGGCTCGCGGCTGAGCTCGCGCCAATCGTCGGCGCCGACGTGGAAAAGGCCAAGCGTGCCGCGCGGCTGTGCAAGGCGGATTTGCTCACCGAAATGGTCGGTGAATTCCCCGAGCTGCAAGGCACGATGGGAAAATACTACGCCGAGGAACAAGGCGAGGACGAAGCCGTCGCCCACGCCATCGAGGATCATTACAAGCCGAAGGGGCCGGACGATTTTGTCCCGAGCGATCCAGTATCGGTTGCCGTCGCGCTTGCCGACAAGATCGACACGCTGGTGGGCTTTTGGGCGGTCGGTGAAAAACCGACCGGAAGCAAGGATCCCTATGCCCTGCGAAGGGCGGCGCTTGGGATAATTCGCATTGTCTTGGACAATGGACTTCGTATTCGATTGAGTAGCTTGTTTGCCAGAGTCCTACGGGAGCAAACGGACGTTCTCGTAGCGCGCGCCGGAAACGTGGCGTCTCGCGTTGGCAAAACGGTTGTAATTCCACTTGAGCAGGAACTCGTGTCTTTCCTCGCCGATCGCCTGAAGGTTCAACTCCGCGAGCAAGGCGCGCGCCATGATCTCGCAGATTCCGTGTTCGCTCTGCAAGGTCAGGACGACCTTCTTATGATCGTCCGGCGTGTTGAGGCGCTGGGAAAATTTCTCGACACCGAGGACGGCAAGAACCTGCTCGCCGGCTACAAGCGTGCCACCAACATCATCCGCATCGAGGAAAAGAAAGACGGCCGGGACTACGCGGGCGAGCCCGATCCGAAGCTGTATAAAGAGGTCGAGGAAAAGGCGCTGGCGCAAGCGATTGTTGCCGCGAAAGCGGAAGCTGCGCGCGCGGTCGGCGCCGAAGACTTCGAGGCGGCCATGCGCGCAATGGCCCAATTACGCCCGCACGTCGATGCTTTCTTCGACAAGGTCACGGTCAATGCCGATGATAAAAAACTACGGGAGAATCGGCTGAAGCTCCTCAACGAAATCCGCGAGGCCACTCGTGCGGTGGCTGATTTCTCCAAAATCGAGGGGTGATCGCGTTCCCGATACGCGGGAGCAAGACATGCGCGAAAAAGCCGTCTCGCGCATATGCGGCGATCTGCGCTCGCTTTCGGTCGGTGCAAACGGTTCTTTTCGCGTAAATCGGACAGGAGTGGCCTTGACCGCGCCGATGGCGTAGAACCAAATGCGCAATCGCGCGTTTCTTGTGGTGTACGGCCCTACTGTGCGTTTTTCGCGCAAATGACTCATTAAAGCCCCGAGGAACAGCAAATGGTCATTACCGCTGCCCATCTGACGCCGCTTGTGTCCATCCTTGCCGGGATACTCATTCTGCTCATTCCGCGCTTGTTGAACTACATTGTCGCCATTTATCTGATCTTTGTCGGCGTGGTGGAGCTCAACAGCGTCCATCATTGGTTCAACTGGCATTGAAGCCGTGCATGGCTCGGCGTTGCGTCGGCTCGCGGCATCTGTCTTAAGAAAGGTGATGCGCTGACGCGCAACACGTCATGGTCAAATCACGCTCAAAAATTTCTCGTCGGGTGGCAAAGAAACCCACCGCCCGGACCGGCCCAAAACGGGTGGCGCGCAAATGGGTCTACGCCTTCGGCGGCGGCAAAGCCGAAGGCCGCGCCAATATGCGCAATCTCCTCGGCGGCAAGGGCGCGGGCCTCGCGGAGATGGCGCATCTCGGCCTTCCGGTGCCGCCCGGTTTCACCATCACCACCGAGGTCTGCACCCACTTCTACGAGAACGGCAAAAGCTATCCCAAGGATTTGCGGCCGCAGGTCGAAGCGGCGCTGTCAGAGGTCGGCCGCCGTACCGGAAAAGGCTTTGGCGACGCCTCAAATCCGCTGCTCGTCTCGGTGCGTTCAGGTGCGCGCGCGTCGATGCCGGGGATGATGGACACGGTGCTCAATCTTGGGCTCAACGACACCACCGTCGCGGCACTCGCAGCGAAGTCCGGAGATCGGCGTTTCGCCTTCGACAGCTATCGGCGGTTCATCACCATGTACGCCGACGTGGTGCTCGGCATCGCGCATCATTGCTTCGAGGAAATCCTCGACGAGCACAAAGAACGCAGCGGCTACACCCTCGACACCGATCTTGAAGCGGACGACTGGGAGCAAGTGGTCGGCCTCTTCAAGGGGCGCGTGGAAAAGGAAAGCGGCAAGCCGTTTCCGCAGGATCCGCATGCGCAATTGTGGGGAGCGATCGGCGCCGTCTTCGGCTCCTGGATGAACCAGCGCGCCATAACTTATCGCCGCCTGCACGACATTCCCGAGAGCTGGGGCACTGCGGTCAATGTTCAGGCCATGGTCTTCGGCAACATGGGCGAGACCTCGGCGACCGGCGTCGCGTTTACCCGCAATCCGTCGACCGGAGAAAAAAAACTCTACGGCGAATTTCTCATCAATGCCCAGGGCGAGGACGTGGTCGCCGGCATCCGCACGCCGCAGGAAATTACCGAAGCTGCGCGCAAGGCGGCGGCTTCAGATAAGCCCTCCATGGAGGGGGCGCTGCCGAAGGCTTTCGCCGAGCTCAAGCGGATCGATGCCATTCTGGAAAAGCATTACCGGGATATGCAGGACCTCGAATTCACGGTCGAGCAGGGCAAGTTGTGGATGTTGCAAACCCGCAACGGCAAGCGCACCGCCAAGGCGGCCGTACGTATCGCCGTGGAGCTCGCGCAGGAACGGCTGATCAGCCGGGGCGAAGCCGTGATGCGCGTCGATCCCGCGGCGCTCGATCAGCTCCTGCATCCGACCATCGACTCGGCGGCCGAGCGCGTCGTTTTCGCGACCGGCCTGCCGGCCTCGCCCGGCGCCGCCTGTGGCGAGATCGTATTCTCGTCCGAAGAGGCCGAACTCCTCAAAGGCCAGGGCCACAAAGTGATCCTGGTGCGGGTGGAAACCTCTCCGGAAGATATTCACGGCATGCATGCCGCCCAGGGAATTTTGACGACGCGCGGCGGCATGACGTCACACGCCGCCGTGGTTGCGCGCGGTATGGGCAAGCCCTGTGTTGCCGGTGCCGGCACTCTGCGTGTCGATTATCGTGCGCAGACGGTGACCGCGGGCGGAAAAACGCTGAAGAGGGGCGATATCCTGACCATCGACGGCTCAACCGGCCAGGTATTGGTCGGCGAAGTGCCGATGCGCGAGCCGGAGCTTGCCGGCGAGTTCGGGACGCTGATGAAATGGGCCGATGCGGCGCGCAAGCTCAAAGTGCGCGCGAATGCCGATACTCCCGCCGATGCGCGTAGCGCGTTGAGATTCGGCGCAGAAGGGATCGGACTCTGTCGTACCGAACATATGTTCTTCGATGAGGATCGCATCCGCGCCGTGCGCGAGATGATCTTGGCGGAGGACGAAAAAGCCCGGCGCGCGGCGCTTGCCAAGCTTTTGCCGATGCAACGTGCCGACTTCGTTGAGCTCTTCAAGATCATGGGCGATTTGCCGGTAACCATCCGCTTGCTCGACCCGCCGCTGCACGAGTTTCTGCCGCATGGGGAAAAAGAAATTGCCGAAGTAGCGGACGCGATGGGCGCGGACGCGAGGAAACTCGCCGACCGCGCGCGGGAATTGCATGAGTTCAATCCCATGCTCGGCTTCCGCGGCTGCCGGCTGGCCATTGCCTATCCGGAAATCGCGGAAATGCAGGCCCGCGCCATTTTCGAAGCTGCGGTCGAAGCTGGCCGCTCGGGCGGCGCGGCAGTGGTCCCGGAAATCATGGTCCCGCTGATCGCAGGCAAAGCCGAACTCGACCTGATCAAAGAGCGCATTGACGCAATGGCGCAGACGGTCGCCGCCGAAACCAAGGCCGCCGTCAAATATCAAGTCGGCACTATGATCGAACTGCCGCGGGCCGCACTCAAAGCCGGCGAAATCGCAGCGACCGCAGAATTCTTCTCATTCGGCACCAACGATCTAACGCAAACCGCTTTGGGCATCAGCCGCGACGACGCCGGGAGCTTCTTGGGCATTTACACGGCAAAGGGCATCCTGCCGGGCGATCCTTTCGTCTCGATTGATCGCGACGGCGTGGGCGAACTTGTGCGCATCGCCGCCGAACGCGGCCGTAAAGCGCGGCCAAAGATCAAGCTTGGCATTTGCGGCGAGCACGGCGGTGATCCGGCCTCGGTCGTGTTCTGCCACGAGGTGGGCCTTGATTATGTCTCGTGCTCGCCTTTTCGCGTGCCCATAGCGCGACTTGCCGCCGCGCAAGCGGCGCTGGGGAAAGAAGCGGCGTCCACGGCCTAGATTCTTCGCTCCTGGCTTGGGTGGCTTGCCGACGGCCAGTTGCCAATTTGGTTAACAAAAAGCAACTGCGCGCTCGCGCCCGGAATTAACGCCTCCGCAAGGTTAACCCGACAATATTAGAAAGTGTCGCATTCGCGCCACGACGGTCGTCTCAAGCTGAGACGAACGGGACGCGTTGGGTAACGAACTTACGCGCGAGGGGTGATGGTAGCGTCGCGTACCCGGCCAGCGGGCGCGTTCTCCGGGCCGTTATTGCTGAGCGCCGTCTGCGCCGGCTTTACGCCGAGCGCGATCGGCTATCAGGATCTCGCCGGATTTTTCGTGCGTCAGCCCATTGTTTCTGAACACCGGCACGATCATCTGCTGGCCTCGCCGTTCGGCACCATCCATGTCGCAACGTTCAACTATTCCCGGCCGTTGGGCACAGCTATCCCCATTCCGCTCGCCACACAACCGGTCAGCTTCGATCCCCAATCTCTCGACGTCAAAACGTGGTCGACCGACGAACCGACTATGGTGCGCCCGGCTCTGCCCATCGAATACCCGACGGTGAATCGTCGCCTCAAAGGCGACCGCATGCCGCTGCCACAGAACGCTCCGAGTTCAAGCAATCCGGAAAGTTTGCCCTCAGTGCAGCCGATCAATGCGCCGGCCTCCCGTGCGCCGATCGTGCCGCCGCCTGCCGTTTCGCCGTGGCCAAAGGATGCGCAAGGGCACGAGGGAACGACGGCGTCGCTGCAAAGAAACTCCGCGGCGTCTCCTCTGCACGAAACGCACGGCGCGGACGTTGACGACGATTCTCTCATCGCCGACCGGCCGCCCGAGATTCCTCCCGCGACCGAACCCAGCCATGACGACATGCAGGCGGAGCTTGGAGCGCCGTCCTTTTTGGACGTCACTCCGGCTGAACGCAATGAACAGCTTTATTTCGGCGTGACGGCAATGGGGCTGCGCGGCGCGCTGCAGCAATGGGAGCCGGGCGCAGAACCGGTTGCGATTTCGTCTGCGGCCGATTCGGACATCAAAGTTTCCGCGCTTGAGCCGCCCGCCGAGCAGGGTGTCGAGGGTGAGACCGTAGCGGCAAAGAACGACGCAAGCCATTTTGAAAGCCCGGCCGACCGCCTTGGCTTGACCGGCAAGCGGCGCGCCAAAGCGGAAAAATGTCTTGCTGACGCCATCTATTTCGAGGCGCGAGGCGAACCTATCCGCGGGCAGATGGCGGTGGCCCAGGTCGTGATGAATCGTGTTTTCTCCGGCCGCTATCCCAACAATGTGTGCGGCGTGGTTTATCAGAACGCCAACCGGCACCTGGCCTGTCAGTTTACTTTCGCTTGCGAAGGCAAAAACCTCAATCGCATCGATGAGCCGGAAATGTGGTCGCAGGCAAAGCGCATCTCCAAGGATACGCTTGACGGCAAGATTTGGCTCGCCGCGGTCGGTCACGCGACGCACTATCATGCTTATTGGGTGCACCCGAGCTGGGTGCATGAGATGGCTAGGGTCTACAAGCTCGGTGTTCATACGTTCTATCGTCCTCGCGCATGGGGCGATGGTTCGGATGATCCGATCTGGGGCAATGTGCCGAGCACGAGTAAACCCGCGAGCGGCACTCTTCCGAGCGCGGATGCGACCAAGCAAGGCGACAGCGCCGAAGCGCAGGCGCTGAGCGCCGCTGCCGACAAACCTTCCCGCACGGCCAAACTTTAAGACCGGGCCTTGTGCCGGGCATGCGGGTCTTCCAAACTCCAGCGCATTGAAGATCGGGGCGGGTCAGCGCAACGCTGCGACAACTGGAGTGAACTGTGACCACATTTCGCGCGATCGTCATCGACAAGGCGGCCACCGGACAAGAGGTGCGGCTCGCGGAGTTTGACGAAAAAAATCTTATGGAAGGCGACGTTACCGTCGCGGTCGAATGGTCGACCATAAACTACAAGGACGGACTGGCGCTCACCTCCAAAGCGCCGGTGGTCCGCCGCTTCCCGATGATTCCGGGCATCGATTTGGCGGGGACTGTCGAGTCTTCGTCGCATCCGGCCTGGAAGCAGGGCGACAAGGTCATCGTCAATGGCTGGGGCCTGGGCGAAACTCATTTGGGTGCCTTTGCCGAGAAGGCGCGCGTCAAGGGCGACTGGGCGGTGCGCTTGCCGGGAACGATGAGCGCCCGCGACGCGATGGCTATCGGTACGGCGGGCTACACCGCGATGCTTGCGATCATGGCCCTGGAACGCGCCGGCATCACGCCTGCGCGCGGGCCGGTCATTATCACTGGCGCTGCCGGCGGTGTCGGCTCAGTCGCGGTGGCGATCTTGGCCAAACTCGGCTATGCGGTGATTGCTTCCACCGGCCGGCTCTCGGAAGTCCGATTATCTGAAGGGGCTTGGTGCGACAGAAATTATCGACCGCAAGGAATTAACCGGATCGCCGCGTGCGCTCGGCAAAGAGCGATGGGCAGGCGGTATCGACGCGGTAGGCTCGACCACTCTCGCCAATGTGCTCTCGATGACACGTTACGGCGGGGCGGTGGCCGCCTGCGGCCTTGCCGGCGGAATGGACCTGCCGACCAGCGTTGCGCCCTTCATTCTTCGCGGCGTTACATTAATCGGGATCGATTCAGTCATGTGCCCGATGGACTTGCGGCGCCAGGCTTGGCGGCGGTTGGAGACTGAGCTTGACCGCGGCAAGATTGCGGCGATGACGTCCGAAATCGGGCTGGCGGATGTCATCGACGCGGGAGCGCGGATTATCGATGGACAGGTCCGCGGACGCATTGTGGTAAAAGTTCGATAATCCGTACAGAAAATTTTCGGAATCATGTGCGATACAACAGTGGCCCATATGGTCGCATATGGTAAATGCTGCGCTAAGGGTATTGCTAATCTATCGTTCGGGGCAAAACCGGGGTGTTTCATGTTGCTGCGTGTTGTCGTCATCTGCGCATGCATGATCGGGGCTGGTGCTGCTTTTGCCGAGGACCTCGGACCGGAGCAGGCGAGAGCTTTTGTGGTCGGTAAGCTTTTTGCCTATACGTGCTTTGACGGCACCGCAGGCATGGGCCGCATTCTGGCCGACGGGTCGGTGATCGGCACCATTCGCCCCGGTGGCCGCGGAGAAACGCGCTTTGCCGCGTTGCCTCCCGGTACGCTGCGCGTTGAAGGCAATTCGGTGTGCGCGCACTTGTCCGGCCTGCCCCTTGAGCCGTGCTTTAGGATTCAAAAGATCGATTATCGGAGTTTTCGCGGATCGCTTTCCGGGTTGGGCTTCGCCTATTGCGATTTCCACCAGCACAATCCGCGCGCACAAATCATGACGCACTCGCACTCGCACACGTCGGCGCCGGGGCGGCCGACTCCGATTGCGACTTTGCGCCCAGCGATTGAGGACTGACTTTCCTTACTCCAAATCGAGCCGGAACGGAGTGCCTTCGGCTGCAAGAACTCCACGGCCGATGGTTTGGATCGCGGCCACCATGCGGCCTTCGCGGCCGAGCAGGCGATCGGCTAGCGATACAATCCTGATATTCGGCGTGGCCGTCGGCGACGCGCGCCGCAGCGCTTGTGCGATGCTGTCCTCGTTTCGATGCGGATTGAGCGCACAAATGCTGGCAAAGGCGCTTGCGGTCGATCGGCTTATTCCTGCGTAACAATGCACCACCAGCGGGGCGCGGCGATCCCACCGGTGCACGAAGTTGAGAAGCTCGGCGACATGCTGCTCTTCGGGCATGATGTAGCCCTCGAGCGGCGCCGAGATGTCGTGAAATCGCAGCCAAAGATGGTTCTCGGCGATAATGGCTTGCGGCCGCTCGATGGAAGCTTCGTCGCCGATAAGCGACACGACGTGAAGCGCGCCGGTCTCCTGAACGGTGTGATGCAAGCGGGCGAGAGAGCAGACGTGGATCATAAGGAACTAAGTTCGTGCCGGCGAAGGGTTTAAGAATGCTCGGGCAACAGTTTGACGTTTACTCACCGGTCAAGTTCCTAAATCGCTCGACATAGCGCCTCTGCGCGGTCTCGGCCGGCCACGGCTTGAGATAATCCCGTTCGACGGTAACGGCAATGACGGGTGGCCGCCCGAAAAACCGCCGCGCTTCGCTGGCGCTAAATCCCGCGAGCCGCGTGGCTTCCAGATATGCCGCTGAACGATCTGAAATTTTGATCAGCCGTTCAACTTCCGGGGAGGTCTTTATCGGCAAGCCAAAGCGCCGGTGGATCGCCTCCAAGAGCCGTCGCTCCACCGCCTTGTAGGCATCTCCGATAACGACCTTGAACGGCGAGATCATGTCGCCGATGACATATTCGGGCGCGTCGTGCAGCAGCAAGGCAAGCCGCCTGCTGCGGTCGAGCCGCGGCACGCGGCTGCGAGCCAGCGCCTCGACCAAGAGGCAGTGCTGAGCCACTGAAAAAATGTGTGCGCCGCTGGTTTGTCCGTTCCAGCGCGCCACCCGCGCCAGCCCGTGGGCGATGTCTTCGATTTCGATATCGAGTGGTGAGGGGTCAAGCAGATCGAGCCGCCGGCCGGACAGCATCCGCTGCCAAGCGCGCGCACGATGGAGCTGAAGCGTTGCCGGTTTGGCGCGGTCGGAGATAGCAGGCACGCCCTTGAGTTTACTGCTGCTGACCGCGGACTGGCAAAGGTCAGGCAGTAAGGCCAAGTCAACGGCCCGCCACGCTGCAATCGCTTGCAATTGTCCTTGCAAGCGATTGCGCCGGGATAGGAGAGGGCAGGCCGGCTTTTTACGGCGTTCGGTTACGCTGCCGCTTTCTTGCCCCATAAGCGCTTGGTCGCAATGTCGGCTCCCTCGCGCAGGGTCTTGAGTTTCAGCCAGACCACGTCTTCGGCGACCCATTCCCAGCCGGCAAATGTCCCGAAACCGCAGTCGACGCCGGCCATAACTCGCTCGCGATCGCCGACCGCGGCCACCGCAGTCTCGATCCGCTGTGCGACCACTTCCGGGTGCTCGACCAGGTTGATCTTGGAATTGATCACGCCGGGAATGAGGATCATGTTGTCGGGGAATTTATGCTTCTTCAACGCGGCGTATTCGTGCTGGCGGCGCGCATTGGCGAACTCGATGGAGAGTGCCCCGACCTTGGCCTGATAGAACGCCTGCAGCAGCGGTTCGAGGCCGATGTCGAAGATATGCGGGCCTTCCCAGTTGCCCCAGCAAATATGCAGCCGTATGCGGTCGCGCGGCAGTCCCTCGATCGCCTTGTTGATCGAAGCGATGTGCAGTTCCGTAAGCTTGACGAATTCGGCGTCGGTCTTGTCCTGGAACAAGAGAACGCGTTCCATCGCCAGGTCCGGAGCGTCGATCTGCAGGATAAAGCCGGCGTCGACGACCGATTTGTATTCGTAATGGATCTCGCGCGCGATCGTGTTGAGATAGTCCTCGTACGTTTTGTAATGGGCGTTGAGCATCGTGGTTGCGACGATGCCCGGTGACGGCTCGGCGAAGAACATTTCCGTGAACGGCGGCTTCACGGCGTCCGCATGGCGCTTGAAGCGCGCGAGTTCAATCTTGATCGCTTCCTTGTCGACGTATTTGATGTCGGCGATCGCTTCCGGGCAGCCGAACACTTTTCCGGTCTTCGGCAGACGCGCCATGAATTTCTGGGTGAACAGCGGCAGCTGGACCCACTCCTGGCCAAAGGGCCGCTTGAATTCGCCGCCAAAACCGGTCATGCGTTTGGGCAAGTAAGTCTGAAAGCCGACGCGGCCCTGCTCGCCGTCATTGGCGATGTCGACGCCGGCCCAGCGCTGCTTTTCCATCACATAAGCGACGCGGTCGTCGACCATCTTGTCGAGCTTGGCTTTGTCGACCTTTTCGCCGGCTTCGTCGGCAATCAGCAAGTCATTAAGCTCGGCACCGCGCGGTAAACTGCCGGTGTGGGTAATGAGAATGTGATCGGTGCTCTTTTTCATCGTTCCCTCCCTGCGGAATTTTGACGGGCTGAAGCCGCTGAACGGCTTTAATGCGATGTCGCATTATGCCAGCCCGATCTTGCGCGGCGCAAGTCGAACCAGTTTTTAGTATCCGGCGACGGTGACGTGAAGGGACGGCGGTGATTGGCGCTGAATGGGCCAAATCGACCCGCCGACGGTGCCGCAAGCTTGGCCTTGCCCACCGAACAAAGGGCGATGGCCCACCAATTAATAACGTCGAAGTTTTGTGCGATTCCGGCGAGTGCATCGCCTGTTCAGACCTTGGCACCCAGTGCGAAAGCAGAGTATTGTTTCTGTGCACAAGGTCATCTCGGGAATCCGGCTGATAAGCCGCGCGCGACGCGTCTTGTTGGTTTCGCGAAGAGCGGACGAGATGCAAAGGGGAGGAGTTTATGTTGTCACCACGCAATCTGGCGTATGGCATCTCGACGCTCGGCTTGGCTTTGGCCATGGCGACGTTCGGTTATGCCGATATCAAAAAGGTCAAGCTTTATCCTGAGAAGAAAGGCACCGTTGCCGACTTCCAGCCGATCTCGAAGTTCTGCGGTACGAAGCCGCTCAAGGTCGCGCTCTCGGACGGGTGGGGTGGCAACTATTGGCGCCACATCCAGCGCGTCGAGTTCGAGGATGAAGCTTCGAAATGCAAAAACATCACCGAAGTCCGTTACACGGACGGCGAGTTCAAGCCCGAAAAGCAGATCGCGGATATTGAAGGCCTGATCGCGCAGAAATACGATGTTATCGTAGCCTTCCTCGACACCGGCCCGGCGATCCTCAAAGCCACGCGCGAAGCGACCCAAGCCGGCATAGCGACAATTCCGTTCTCCACCGGTGAAAGCTTCCCGGGTCTCGGCAAGGACTACATCGATCGCGTCACCGAAAGTCAGGCCGAGGTTGGTCAGCAGGCCGCGGAATGGCTGGTCAAGACTCTCAACGGCAAGGGCAACATCATCATGTTCGGCGGCACGCCGGGCAATCCCATGACGGCGGCTCAGGTCACCGGCTGGAAGCCCTATTTCGCCAAATATCCGGGCATCAAGGTTCTGGAAGCCGAACCGGTGCCGACCATGTGGGATCCGGCAGTAGCGCAGCAAAAGACCGCGGCGCTGATCGCCAAGTATCCGCAGATCGACGGCATCTACAGCGAGACGGTCGGCCCGATCCGCGCCTTCGTTGCGGCCGGCAAACCAATTCCGGCCTATGTCGGCCAGTCGCTCATGGATCTGAGCTGCATCACAGCCGAGCATCCGGAAATGAAAATGATGAGCATCGACGCTCATACCTGGATGGTGCGCAACGCGCTGCGTAAGGGCATAGCCGCCGCCGAAGGTATGGACAATGACGAGCCGAGCCTCATCACGGCTTCCGGTTTCCGAGGATACGACGTCGAAGGATCCGAAGCTGGCATTGAAGTGCGACAAGTCGATGCCGATGGATTCGATTCCGTCGTCGATGCTGAGCAAGGAACTGCAGGTTAAGGCGCTGGGCGGCAAGTAACGTAAGTCCGCTTTAGGCCGTACTCCTCGCCCGGTCCTCGCATGGGGTCCGGGCGATCTTTTAGGTGCGGCGGCGCCACGACTTGACGCTGCCGTTTGCTTGTTCGACCTTCGCCAGGGTCGGATCGGTCTGGGGAATGGGGGCGGATTGAGACAATGGCGGAGCAAAGTTCAATCCGTCTGCGGGTTCCCAGACTTGGCAAGGATCTAACCGAGCTCCCCCTTGCCGCGAAGGCTCTGATCGCAACGGCGGTGTTGGTTTTGATCGGCGGCATCGCCGCGCCGAGCACGATCAGCGTTCCCGCCATTCTTTCGACCTTGCCGTATTTTGCGATTCTGGCCGTCGCCTCCATCGGCCAGCATCTCGTTATCCAGCAGCGCGGGCTCGATCTGTCGACGGCGGGCATCATGTCGTTCGTTGCCGTCGTCGTCACCAAGCTCCCGGATTCGTCCACCGACCCGGCTGTGGTGCTTTTTTTTATTGCTGCGGGTCTGGTGATCGGCGCGGCGTTCGGCGCTGTCAGCGGCCTGATTGTCACCTTGCTGTACGTGCCTTCGCTCGTCACCACCATTGGCATGAACGCCATTCTGTTCGGCCTGACCTATTACGTGTCGACCGGAGCTTCGGTTCAGTCACCGCCCATGATGGTCAGCTTCTTCGTCGGCGAGTTTCTGCATATACCGACAATGATGTGGGCGCTGCTGTTGGTCGCGGCAGCGACGGTCTTTGTCCTCACCTTCACGACGGTGGGACGCCGGTTCATCGCCGTGAGCGTCAATCCGCCGGCCGCCCACGCTGTGGGCGTGCCACTGAAGGTTTACAGCATCCTGACCTATGCCATCGCCGGACTGATGTACGCGATCGCGGCGATCATGCTTTCCGGCTATCTGGTTTCGCCCACGGTCCTGTGCGGCCTGCCATATCTGCTCGGCACCATCGCCGCAGTGGTGGTCGGCGGTAACTCGCTCGGCGGCCTGACCAAAGGAAGTGTTGTCGCCACCGTGGTCGGCGCATTTTTTCTCACCTATTTGGCACAACTGGTAACCGCGCTCGGCTTTGGCGGGTCGGCCGAGGACTTGGCTGACGCGATTATCGTGCTCGGTGGCGTTGCCCTTCCGGAAATTACCCGGCGGCTGCGCCATGCATAGCGTTGCCGGCAAACCCGCGTCGATCGCTGCAGCGCCCGTGCCGGCGACAACGGCGCACGTGCCGGTTATGACGCTCGCGGACATCCGCAAAAGCTTCGGTCCGGTGCAGGCGCTCAAGGGCGTCGATGTCCTGATCATGCCCGGCGAGGTCCATGCGATCGTCGGCGAAAACGGCGCCGGCAAATCGACGCTGATCGGCATCGCCTCCGGCGTACTGCAGGCCGATGCCGGCGCGATCTATTATGCCGGTAAACATGTCGACAACCCGAGCCCGCGGCGCATGCGCGAGGACGGCGTATCGGTTGTCTATCAGCACCCGGCGCTGGCGAATGATTTGAACGTCCTGGAAAACTTGCAGCTGGCGGCGCCGTCGCTGGCAGCGGCCGGCGGGAGCGCCGAAGCCGAGCGGATTCTGACCCGCATCGCCACCGCCGAACTGCTGATGCCGCTCAACAAGCGAGTGGGCGAGCTGTCGCTGGCGCAGCGGCATGTGGTCGAGATCGCGTGCGCGCTCGCCACTCGCCCGAAAGTTCTCTTTCTCGACGAGCCTACCGAGCCGCTGCAGCAGGCCGACGTGCGCAAGTTGTTCAGCCTGATCGGCGAGTTGAAACGCGACGGTGTCGGCATTGTCTATGTTTCGCACCGGCTGCATGAGGTCGACGAGCTGGCCGACCGCGTTTCGGTAATGCGGGACGGCGAGATCATCGACAGCCGTCCTGCGCAATCGATCACATCAGGGGAAATCGTCGCGCTGATTGCCGGCCGCCCGCTTGGGCAGATTTTTCCAGCCAAGGGCAAATCAGTGGGTGCGCCGCTTTTTGCCGTTAAGGGCTTGAGTGGACGCGGCTTCGATCAGGTCGATCTGGTGGTCCGCGCCGGTGAGATCGTCGGACTTGCCGGAATAGAAGGCGAGGGCCAGCGCGAGTTCATTCGCGCTGCCGCCGGAATTGACCGGCGCCACGGCGGCGAGGTGCAGGTGAAAGGCGGCAAGATTGCCGGAGATTCTCCCGGCACGTTTCGCCGCGCCGGCATCGGCTTTGTTCCCGACGATCGCCACAGCGAAGGCGTTTTTCTCAATCTGAGTTTGCGCGAGAATTTCAGTCTGGGATATCTTGGATGCGGTCTCGCGCTTCGGCATTGTCAACCGCACCGAAGAAGCCGGCAAAGCGAAGGGCATAAGCGAGAGTTTGCGGGTTCGCGCCGCCTCGATCGAATCTAAGCTCAACGAACTATCCGGCGGCAACCAGCAAAAGGCGTTGTTCGGCCGCGAAATTGCGGCGGAACCCACTGTGCTTTTGGTAGACGAACCGACCAAAGGCGTCGACATCGGCGCGCGCGGCGAGATCTATCAGCGGCTGCGCGCCATCGCCGACCAGGGCTTGGCGGTACTGGTTTCCTCCTCCGACGGAATTGAGCTTGAGGGTATTTGCGACCGGGTGCTGATATTCGCCCGCGGACGTATCGTCAACGAACTCACCGGCGGCGAAGTTACCGATGCCGCGATCACCAAAGCAAATCTCACCGCTACCGTCTCGCGCACAAGCAAAATGCACTGCCGCTCGACGCGAAAGCGCTTGGCGCAGATTTTATTCCGGCGATCACTTTCCCGCCCTCATTCTGGCAGTGTTGACCCTGATCATTCTCGGCGGCACGCAAGCGCTGAACGGCTATTTTCTGTCGGCCTTCAGCATCAAGAGCATCCTGACATTTCTCAGCATCCTGACGTTTCTGTCCAGCGCGCAGCTGGCGACTGTGCTGGTCGGCAGTATCGATCTTTCAATTGGCCCGCTGGCGGGTTTCTGTGTGGTGCTTGCCTCCTTTCTTGCGCCCGATGGGATCGCCGCCGGTCCGCTTGCGGCCGGCGTGCTGCTCATCTTGTTGTTCACTGCGGCCTTTGGGTTTTTGCAGGGTCTACTGATTACGTCGCTTCGCCTCCCGGCCATCGTTGTAACGATCGCAACTTTCATCGGACTGCAGGGAGTTTCGTTGCTGCTGCGCCCAGTCGCTGCCGGCGAGATCGATGACGCCATCGCCGACGTCGCGCAATTTCCGCTCGGCCTGGTGCCGGCGGGTTTGGTGCTGGCATTGGTGATGGTGGTGGGCGCCGAGTGGCTCCTTTACCGGACCGCATTCGGCAGGAGTTTCCGCGCCGTCGGCTCAAGCGCGGTAGCGAGCCATCGGCTCGGGATCGACAGCCGGCGCCTGACGTGGCTCGCCTTCGTCATTTCAGGATTTCTTGCCGGCGTCGGCGGCCTCATGCTTGCCGGCCAGGTCGGCATCGGCTCGCCGTCGACCGGCACCGATTACACCTTGATGAGCATCACCGTTGTGGTTTTGGGCGGCGCCAATGTGGCCGGCGGTCGCGGCTCATTCATCAGTACCTTGTTCGGCGCGGCGCTGGTGCAGGCGACATCGAGCGCCTCGTCCTTTATCGATGCCAATTCCGCGGTGCATTACGCTGTCATCGGCGTGCTGACGTTGCTGGCCGCGATCTTTTTCAGCGTGGCGCGGCGCCGCGCCGCAGACGGCTTAAATCGTTCCTGAAACCTGCATCAAATTCTCGGAGCCGGCTGTTGCACCGCGGCGTGGCGGTGACAAGTCACCAGGTGATCATTGACCATGCCGACCGCCTGCATGAAGGCGTAGACGATGGTCGGGCCGCAGAACTTAAAGCCGCGCTGCGCGAGTTCCTTGGACATCGCCCGCGAGATTGCGGTTTCGGCCGGAATTTGCCGGATGGTGCGATAGTGGTTGATTTTCGGCTTGCCGTCGACGAACTCCCAAAGCAACTTTGAAAAGCCAGGCCCATCTTCCATCACTTTGAGCCAAGCGCGGGCGGAGAGGACGGTGCCCTCAATTTTGGCGCGGTTGCGGACGATGCCCGCGTCCTGCATCAATCGCTCGATCTTGGCTGGACGGTAGCGCGCGATTTTCTCGGGCGCGAAGCCATCGAAGGCGCGACGAAAGTTTTCCCGCTTACGCAGAATCGTGATCCAAGACAGTCCGGCTTGGAAGCCGTCGAGCACGAGCTTCTCGTACAGCGCGCGGTCGTCGAATTCGGGGACGCCCCATTCGTCGTCGTGATAAGCGACATAAAGCGCGTCATCCTTAGGCCAAGGACAGCGGGCGAGGGTGGGTGCTTCGCTCATTCGGCAGCCTTAAGCGTATCGGGAACCGCAAAATGCGCCCAGTCGGGTTTTAGCGGTTCTATGGCAATGCCCGCGGCAAGAAGCGGCTCGCCCGCGCTTAGCGCGTCGGCCAGCGGTCAATCCGCAACAGCGCAAGCCCCTGGCCCGCGCTGGCCGAACCCATGGTGCCGATCTGGCGCTGACCGGACATGATCGGTTCGCCGGGTTGCGGGGGAGAGCCTTGGTAGCGGATCGGCAAGACGCGCGTGCGGGCGATCCCCCGATGTTCGATGCGTGAGACGACCTCCTGGCCGACATAACAGCCTTTGGTGAAATCGACGCCGCCGAGCTGGTCCATGTCAGTCTCGTGCGGGAAGGCATCTCCATATTTGAAATCGGCGCCGCCGCGCGGAATGCCGAGAGCGATGCGGTGTGCCTCATACTCGCTCGGCGTCGACCCAGACTGCGTCAAGCTCCGCCGTAGCGTCAGAAGCGCGGTGTGGCGGCAGCATAAGGCGTAGCCCCAATGCCGGGAGCCGCGGATCAGGATAGGCAAGGCCAATAGCCGTCGTTCCCGCTCCACCCCAGGCCGCCAGCACACCGAGCACCTCGGAAAGGTTCTCGATGATGACACGCGAGCGCAGCTTGTAGAGGTTGAGCTTGTCGACCAAAGGGTTGGCGAGATCACGCGGCAAATCGAGGAAAAAGCCGCCGCCCTCGCGGGCCGGCGCCTCGACGATCATGAAATCAGCGAAGATTTTGCCTTGCGGGGACAAGAGCGCACCAAAGCGGGCCGCCCCGGGCGCAAGGGTGAGGATATTGGCGCTGAGGAGGCCGTGGAGGAAAGCGCGTGCGTCCTCGCCGGCGACCTTGACGACACCGCGATCCCGGAGGAGAGCGGCTTTCATGGAGCGGGATGGTCCTGCCATGCAGCCAAATTAAGGGGCCGCTCGGCTCTGCTCAAGAGTTAGGATAGGAGATGCTGTTACTGCCGGGATAATTCGACGGAAAATTCGCCGTTGCTGATACGGGGGGCCAATCCGGCCGCGTAGCGCGCCGTCGCTTCTTCTCCGTAAGTGGAGATCAACTCGGCCAGGGCGAGAAACAGCGCGGTTTGCGCCAAACAGTCGCCCTCAATTCCCTCGTGATGCGCCTCGGTCCAGGCATCTTGCAAATAGGCAAGCGCCAAGCGCTTCTGCTCTTCCTCGGCTACGGCGCCTCGTGCCGCCAAAGTTGGCGTCGCCAAACTCATCGTATCACTGATCGTCGCCACCCGGCGCCGTCCCTGCCCAGAACAAGGACGTTAGCACGGCAGGGTTGGCTGCAAGCTCGAACCTTAGGGAAGGGTTAATGCGCTAGTGGAGCGGATTTGACATTCGCGATCCACCACGCCGTCAACTCGCGACGCGAATGTCAAAGCGAAAGAACCATCAAAAACTAATATTTGCTGGCGGTCTTTGATCTACGTTCGCATGCGAGCATGCCGACTGGATGCGAATGTTGGAATCGCACTGCAAGCACCTCAATTGGCATAGCGGGCGGTGATTTCACGCGCGATTTTTGCCCCCTCTTCGAGGTAACGGCGAATAGCGAAATCGGCGGCCGGGGTGCATGTGCGATAGCTCTGCTGGAAGGCGCGGTAGCCGCGGTTGAAGCTTGCAATCATCTGCTCGTGCCGTTCTCCCGCCGGTGCTTCGGCGTCGATCAAGGCCTGCGCTTCATTGCGCCACTTTTGGCCTTCATCGGAGCCGCAAATCCCGCGCAAGAAATGCAGCGAGCCGAGAATTTCCGATAATCGCTGCAAGTCTCGATCATAGGGGACGGGGCTCGGCGCAGTGGGACTCGCGCTTTGCGGCTGTCCTGGAGATTGACCGGGAGCCGTCGCCTTGGCTTGGCCTTGGGGCTGCGCCTTCGGCTGGACTGCCGGGGCGGCCTTGGTTTGGGCGCGCACGGCTCCGCCGGCGAGGCAAAGCGAAAGGGACAGTGCGATCAAGAATTCGCTGCATGGGATTTGGTCTAAAGATAAGGATCGAGATAGACCTTACCAACTGCAAACTGCGGCATGGTTGAGGCGCCGCCTCAAGAGCGAGCATTCACCTTTTCCCAGGCCGTGCCCACGATTTCGGCCAATCCTTCGGTGGTTGCCAGATCGGAAAGCTCGGCCGGGACGAGCCAGCGTGCCTCGGCGAGCTCCTCATTCAGGGTGATTTCACCGGCGCGCCAGCGCGCCGCGAACGGCAAAATCACAAAATGCCGTTCGACGCGCCCATTGGCGTCGCGGGCGATCACTTCGCGGTAGCCAGCCAGCGCCAGCGGCTCAATTTCAAGGCCGGTCTCCTCGCGCACCTCGCGGACCGCCGCCTCGGCAAGGGTTTCGCCGAGTTCTACGACGCCACCGGGAAGCGTGTGGAGACCGGCAGCCGGCGAACGTGCGCGCCGCACAATGAGTACGCGGCCATCACGGAAAACGGCGGCGCTCACCGCAACGTACGGCCGTGCCGGATATGTTCGTTCTTGTGCGCTGGCGCCGGTCAAGGGTCGCTCCTACGGGTCTGGCTAGGGAGAAAAGCGTAGCGGGCAAAAGCAAGTCAATAATCGGGTGGCGCTTTTCCAAGCCGGCGATCTGATTAACATTTGCCAACAAGACCTTCAGCTTTCAGCCAGGACCGATGTGTGAAGGTGGCACGAGGTGGCGACGTCTCGAGCTCGGATTGGAGGAGTTGTCGTGGCCAGACTAAGAATAACTGCCGTCGCGCTTGCCTTGCTTGGCTCAAGCCTTTTGGTCGGTGAAGCATCTGCGGCTATGCCGGTAAATGCACTGGCGCCGGCCGCAAAAAAAATCTCCACAAACGTCCAAGATGTGCGCTGGGTCTGCGGACCCCATCGTTGCTGGTGGCGCCCCGGCTGGGGGCCCGGTCGATACTGGGGATATGCCCCGGGCTGGCACCGATGGGGATGGCGGCGGTGGCATCGCTGGTAATGGCGGCGGCCACTCGTTAAGCGCGGCAAACGTTCGGTCGAAATAATCCGCCGCGGCCGGGTGAAAGCCCGGCTGCGGTCCGGCCCTAAATAACCTTGCCGGGATTGAGGATATTGTTTGGATCGAGCATGAGCTTGATCTTGCGCATGAGGTCAAGCGCAACCGGGTCCTTCACGCTCGGCAGCATCTCGCGCTTCATCACGCCGATGCCGTGCTCGGCTGAGATCGAGCCGCCGAACTTTTTCACGACGGCAAAAACCGCGGCGTTCACGTCGTTCCAGCGCGCAAGAAACTCCGCCCGGTCGGCGCCGGCCGGCTGGCTGACGTTGTAGTGAATATTGCCGTCGCCAAGGTGACCGAACGGAACGGGCCGAGCCCCGGGAATGAGTGCTGCGACCGCGGCATCCGCCTCGGCAATGAAGTCAGGCACCGCGGCGATCGGCACGGATATGTCGTGTTTGATCGAACCGCCTTCGTGGCGCTGGACTTCCCCGAACATTTCGCGCAACCGCCAAAGCGCCTTCGCCTGTTCAATGCTATCGGCGATCGCCGCGTCGAGGACGAAACCGCGTTGCAGTCCCTGAGCGAGAATCTCCTCGAGCGCGTCGCGCATGCCGGTTTTGCTCTGCGATGAAAGCTCAATGAGGACGTACCAGGGATAGGGTTTTTGCAGTGGATCGCGGCACCCGGCCGCGTGGCGCAAGACCATGTCCACTCCCACGCGTGTCATCAGCTCGAAACTGGTGAGACCTCCGGCTGCGCTCTCGCCGGCGATGGTAAAGAGCGAGAGGGCCGCCTGCGGGCTTGGCAAGCCGACGAAAGCAGTCTCGATTGCACGCGGCCGCGGCACGAGACGCAGCACGGCGGCCGTGATCACTCCCAAGGTCCCTTCGGCGCCAATGAACAGGTTCTTCAGGTCGTAACCGGTATTGTCCTTCTTCAGCTTGTTGAGGTTGTCGAGTATGCGACCGTCCGCAAGTACAACCTCGAGGCCGAGCACGTGAGACCGCGCAACACCGTAGGCAAGCGCCGCGGTGCCGCCGGCATTGGTCGACAGATTGCCGCCGATCGTGCAGCTTCCCTCCGACGGCAGCAATTGCGGATAAAGCCGATCCGCGGCGGCTGCCGCTTCGCGGGCGCGCTGCAAGGTCACGCCGGCTTCGCAGGTGAGGGTGTTCGAAGTCGGATCCACTTCGCGGATACGGTCAAGCCGGGTGAGCGACAGCACGATCTCGTTGTCGAATGCAATCTGCCCGCCGACCAGACCGGTATTGCCGCCCTGCGGCACGATCGGGGTCGCGGTATCGTTGGCAAGCTTGAGAATTTGCGCCACCTCGGCAACCGAGCCCGGCCGCAGCACCATAGGCGTGCGGCCGCGGTACAAATCCCGCATTTCGACGACATACGGCGCTTGTGCTCGCGGATCGGTAATGGCGTATTTCTCGCCGACGATCGCCGCGAAACGCGCGAGCAAAGATGCATCCGGAGCAGACGGCGGTTTATCGAGCATCGGCGTCTCGTGGCGCATGATTCGAAGGATCGAAAATCATCGGGCCATCACCGGGCGCGGAGCAGCGGCCCGCGCGAGCCGGTCGTTGATGGCCTCGCCGAGGCCTTCCGCGGGTATGGGCACAATGGCGATGGCGCTGGCACCCACGGCATCGAGCGCGCGCAAATGCGAGAACAGATTGGCCGCGGCCTCGATGAGATCGCCGCGCGTCGAGAGGTTGAGCATTTTCGCCGCGGTCTTGCCGCCAGCAGGAGGCCCGCTGCCGAACATGAGCAGGGCCTCTTCGGGCGCGACGTGATCGGCGTTGAGCCGCAATCGCGTGCGCGGCGCGTAATGCGACGGAAGCATGCCGGGGGCAAGCGGTGCGTCGTTGCCGTGAAGAAAGCCGGAAGGCGCATAGGCAAGCTTTTGCCCCAAAGCTCGCTCGATGGCCGCGCGCGGTATGCCGCCGGGCCGCAGCAGCACGGGTTCTTCGAGGCAGGCGATGATGGTTGATTCCACGCCAACGGGCGTAGGGCCGCCATCGATGATCAAATCGATACGGCCGGCCAAATCCGCCTGCACGTGCTCGGCGCGGGTCGGCGAAACATGGCCGGAGCGGTTTGCGGACGGTGCGACCACCGGTTTGCCAAATCCGGCGAGGATGTCGCGGGCGACTTGGTGATCGGGAACGCGGACTGCGATGGTGTCGAGCCCCGCCGTTGCCAGGTCGGACACGCGGCACCTGGCTGCTTTGGGCAAGACCATGGTGAGCGGTCCCGGCCAAAAGGCTTTCGCCAGCCGGGCCGCTCTGGCGTTGAGCCGGCCCAGCGCTTGCGCAGCTTTAAGGTCGACCACATGGGCGATCAGCGGATTGAAGCTGGGGCGCCCCTTGGCCTCGTAGAGCCGCGCTACGGCGCGGCCATTGGTGGCATCCGCACCAAGCCCGTAGACCGTTTCGGTGGGAAAGGCCACCAAGCCGCCTGCGGCAAGCAAGCGCGTCGCCTCCTCGATCGCCGCGGCGCCAGCCTTCAAGACGGGTGTCTTCAGCGGAACTGTCATCACATTGCTCCCGTGCTTAGATAGCGGAAATGGCGCCTGCTTGCAGCCCTGCAGGGCGAATTGTATAAGCGCCGCCTTATCGGAGTGTAGCGCAGTCTGGTAGCGCACCTCGTTCGGGACGAGGGGGTCGCAGGTTCAAATCCTGCCACTCCGACCATTATCGTTTTTGAAATCGCGCGAAATTTCAAAATCATTCCCTGCGACATTTTCTACCGCCAAGAAGGCAGTGACCGCCGGCGCAGCTCTGACTGAACACAAAGTCTCCTCGCCGCGCATCGTTTATTGCGGTCGATGAAGGCCCGGCCGATTTCGTGACGGAAGACCCGGCCGGACGCCCGGTCTACGCCAGCCCGAATTGGCCGGGAGTCTCGTCCGCCTATAGGTCATTTGCCGGGACATCGGCCTGGAGTGCATCGGCCGGGGAGGGGGGCCTGGTGGGAACCATACCGGAATCAATCGAGTAGCTATTTTCGCTACTTGAGAAGCGGCCGGGCCGGGCTCGGCCGCGCGAGCGCTCTTTCCTTGCGCTCTTCCCTTGGCCAAAGCCGTGTGCAATGTGTTGGCAACCGGGCACGACCTAAGGCGATCTGAACTGGACTGGCCATGCCACAAAACATCACCACCGGCTTCCGCGCCTTGGTCGATGCCGCCGAACGCGAAATCGAAACGCTGCCAATCGAGAAGGCCTTGAGCCTTCATGGCAAGGACGACGTGGTTTTCGTCGATCTTCGCGACATCCGTGAACTCGATCGCGAAGGACGGATGCCGGGTGCGTTTCACTGTCCGCGCGGCATGCTCGAATTCTGGATTGACCCGGCGAGCCCGTACCACAAAAAAGTTTTCGCCGAAGACAAACGCTTTGTTTTTTTCTGCGCCGGCGGTTGGCGTTCCGCACTCGCGGCGCAAACCGCGGCGCGCATGGGATTGCGCCCGGTGGCCCATATCCAGGGCGGCTTTGGCGCATGGCGGAAAGCCAACGGCCCGATGGAGCTGCGAACCGACAAGTAAATTCCGCGCCCGCTCAGCGCGCGAAGCGCTTCGATCACAAATATCTGGCTTTGATATCGACCGTCGTTTCGACGCCGAGCCGATCGTAATTGGCCGAAAGCCAAGCGTCCGTGCGTTCCCGGCCAAGGTCGAAAAGATGCGTCAGGAATTTCCAGTCGGCGTTCATTTTGCTCGAACCCGAGAGCTCCCTGATGATATCCTCGGCTTCGATCGAATGAATGAACATGCGCTTGCCGCCGGCCAGCTTACCCTCGTCGATGAGCTGCGTGACGAAGGCGACCGCGCGCATTTCCCGCATCAGCGAAGAATTAAAGCTGATCTCCTGCATGCGATTGAGGATCGCGCGGGAGTTGGTCGGGAGTTCCGGGCGCTCAGTCGGAGTCAGGTGAACCAAAAGCACGTCCTGCGCGGTGCACCCGTAGATCACGGGAAAAATGGCAGGGTTGCCCATGAACCCGCCATCCCAATATGTATCACCGTCGATCATCGGTGCCCGCATCATGAACGGCAGGCAGGCCGAGGCGAGCACGTGTTCGGCAGTGATGTCCTTGTTGGTAAAGACGCCGACCTTCCCGGTCCGCACGTTGGTGGCGCAAAGAAAAAGCTTGAGCACCTGTTGTGTGCGCACTCTTTCGAAGTCGACTACGTCGTTGAGCAAGTCCCGCATCGGATTAATATCGAACGGATTGAGCTGATAAGGCGACATGAAGCGGCTGATAATGTCGACCATCACATAGCCGGGCGAATGTTCAAGGCCGAAGTTCGGGTTCATTTTGTCAAAGAACGACGGCGCGATGATGCTTGACGACGTCACGTCGGACATCTTCTTCCAAAACGCGTGCATCAGCTCCTTCGCTCCGGTGCGGCCGCCGCGCGAAAGCCCATCGGCGAGAAGAACGGCATTCACGCCGCCGGCGCTCGTCGCAGTGACGCCATCAAAACCTATCCGCTCGTCGTCAAGCAAACGATCGATCACACCCCATGTAAACGCGCCGTGGCTGCCGCCGCCCTGAAGCGCCAAGTTGATCATTTTATCCCCGGCGATCGGGGCGCTCGCCTGAGCTCGGCGGACTTGGGTTGCGCGGTCATGACTAGCCCCCACTACATCTCTGTTCAGACCAATTTCCTGGCCACAACTTAGCACCGCCTCCTAAACGGCACTATTGCCAATTCGAGCCCCCGGTCCGTTGCCCATTCGACCGGGCTTCCGAAGGGCGGCGCGGATGAGAAAATAAGCCGATTCAATGGGCTGGCACTGGCGTCCGGTCGGGCCATCGTGATCGCTATAACCGCGTTTAACCGAAATTGCGGAATCGCGTCACTTCAGCTTGCGAATAAGTTCGGTCCTTTCGTGCAAGGTGTCACGCACATAAAGCAAATTGACGGCAGTGAAAATTACGACCGCGATAGGGGCGGCAAAAATTATAGCGACGCTGCCGAACAGATAGGTCAATCGCGGCGATGCCAAGCAGCATGACGGCAGGTGGAATTGAGACCATTCGGTGTTGAACGAGCGGCGCTATGATCTGCCCTTCGATCTGATGAATGATCAAATAAGCCACCAGCGTCCATAGACGTGAGTTCGGGACTTTTGGTGAGCGCGACCAGAATTGCGGGGATGGCGGCAAGGATCGGGCCGAGATAGGGGATGAATTCGCCGATGCCGGCGATAAGGCCGAGCGCCAAGGATGACGGCACGCCGATCAGCCAGACGGCAAACGTCACCAGCGCACCGATCAACAACATCTGGATTAGCTGCCCGAGCAGCCAAAGCCGCAGTGCTTCGCCGACGCCGTCGATTATTTCGGCGGCGCGCGCATGCTTGGCAGGCGGAAACAGCCAAATGAGGCCTTTTCGGTAGAGCCTCGGCTGCGCCGCCAAATAAATCCCGCTGATCACCATGATGATAAAAGCTTCGAGAAAGCTCGTGCTTACCCGCAATACGCCGGAGAGAACGCCGGTAACGGAAATGCTATCCCCGGAAAAGTGCTTCAGGAGGAATTTGCCGAAATCCGATCCGCTGAGGCTCGATTGTATGGCGGCGCTTGCGGAAGTCGCGCGCTGCACAACGTCCTGAAACTCGTCGGCGATGCGCGTACCAAACAGATAGCCCGGTGCCGCCGATGACGAACAGCACAAGCAATGCCGGAAATCAGCAGCGCCAACGGCTCGGGGATCGATAGCCAGCGCATGAACGGCTGGGCGCCCAGCCGCAGCAGCATGGCGAGAATGATGGAGCCGAATATGATGAGAATGAGGTTGAACAAATACCAGATCAAAAAGGGAATGATGGCCACCGTCAACCACCAGCAGCGCCAATTTCAAGGTCTCAGCAGATGTTCTTGGGGTCACGCCGTGGTCTCCGGCCGGTTCATCGCTAAAATGAGAGCGCTAAAACTAGGACGCCATCGGCGTCCTTGCCGGCAATAGGCGGGGCGCCCGATAAAAAGGTCTTACGGTCGCCCCGCATTTGCGCCAGCCGGCGGCTCGCGTTTTCCCAGGTTCGGCAGCGGAGAGTTGCAC
Organism: uncultured Alphaproteobacteria bacterium; assembly: GCA_963835195.1. GTDB lineage: Bacteria > Pseudomonadota > Alphaproteobacteria > Rhizobiales > Xanthobacteraceae > BOG-931. The sequence continues at coordinate 190,573 of CAWIEY010000004.1, read as the reverse complement.
AAACGGAGCGCCTCACGGTCTCTTAAATCGGAACCATTGCGGCGGGCGTTTTTCCCTGATTAGTGGTGGACGATGAGTTTCCGCATCACCATCCGCCGGCCCGACGATTGGCATTTGCATGTCCGCGACGGGGAGATGCTCAAAGCCGTCTTGCCGTATTCGGCGAAAGATTTCGGCCGCGCCATCCTGATGCCGAACCTCGTTCCACCCGTATGTGTAGCGCGAGACGCCGCGGCCTATCGTGCGCGTGTCGAAGCCGCGCTTCCCGCCGGTTCGCGTTTTAAGCCGTTGATGACCTGCTATCTCACCGATCAAACCGATCCCGACGATGTTGAGCGCGGCTTCCGCGAAGGCGTGTTCACGGCGGTCAAGCTTTATCCCGGCAAACGCCACGACCAATTCCTCGGCAGGCGTGACCGATTACCGCAACGTCATGCGGGTGTTTGAGCGCATGGAGAAAATCGACATGCCGCTTTTGATGCACGGCGAAGAGGTCGCCGATGACATCGATATTTTCGATCGCGAGGCGGCGTTCATTGATCGGCGGCTGTCCAAATGGACGAAGCAATTCCCCGGACTGCGGATGGTGCTCGAGCATCTGTCGTCGAAGACCGGCGCCGAATTCGTGGCCAGTGCGGCGCCGCAGGTCGGCGGCACCATAACGCCCTATCACCTCATGCTCACGCGCACGATTGGCTTGGCGGTGGGCTTAAGCCGATGATGTACGCCATGCCGTTATCAAAGCCGCGGCCGATCGGGCGGCCTTGCGGCAAGCGGCCACCTCGGGCGCGCCATGTTATTTTCTCGGCACCGATTCTGCGCCGCACCCTTTCGCCAGAAAAATCGCAATCGCCGCGGTGCCGGGCATTTTCAATGCTCCGGTGGCGCTGGCGACCTATGCCACAGGTCTTCGAAGAAGAAGACGCGCTCGACAAACTCGAGGCTTTTGCCTCGCTCAATGGACCGCGGCATTATCGCCTGCCGCCGAATGAGGATAAGATCGTGCTGGAAAAGTCGCCGTGGACCGCGCCGGTGGAAATCAAGGTTTCCGGTGCCGGATGAGCGGGCGCTGATCTATCGCGGCGGCGAGACCATCGCGTGGCGGGTGTGAATGACGAGGACGCCTGATGAGCGGATTCGCCGACAAGGAGTTGATCGCCGAATTGACGGCGAAAATGCTCATCGAGGTGGAGGCGGTCCGGTTTATGAGCGACAAGCCTTTCATTTTCACCTCCGGCTGGGCGAGCCCGGTCTATACCGATTGCCGGCGGCTCATTTCATTTCCGCGCGTGCGACGAGCACTGATCGATTTTGGCGCGGCGACCATCGAGCGCGATGTCGGCTTCGAGCAATTCGACGCCGTCGCCGGCGGCGAGACCGCCGGCATACCCTTTGCAGCTTGGATGGCCGATAAGATGATGCTGCCGATGCAATATGTGCGCAAGAAGCCGAAAGGCTTTGGGCGCAATGCTCAAATCGAGGGCCACATCGAACCCGGCGACCGCGTGCTGCTGGTCGAAGACATGACCACTGACGGCCGCAGCAAGGTCAATTTTTGCGAGGCTCTGCGGAGCGCCGGCGCGGTCGTTGAGCATTGTTTTGTCGTGTTCTTCTACGACATCTTTCCCGAGGGCAAAAAGATCTTGAGCGATCTCGGCGTCACGCTTCATGCGCTTGCGACGTGGTGGGACGTTCTGGAGGCGGCGAAAAACACCGGCAGGTTCGACAAAGCCAAACTCAAGGAAGCCGAAAAATTCATGAAGGATCCGGCCGGCTGGTCGAAAGCGCATGGCGGCGCCGCTCAGGCTGCGGAATAGGAACCGGGCCGTGGCCGCCAAGAGCCTTTGGCCGACCGAATTGCGCCTGCGCAAAGATCGCAAGATTCTTCGATCAGCTTCGATGATGGAGAAAGCCACGAGCTTTCAGCGGAATATTTGCGCGTCCGCAGCCCCAGTGCCGAGGTGCAAGGCCATTCGCCGGCCGAGCGACGCATTGTTGCCGGCAAACGCGACGTGCAAATTCTTGAACTGCATCCAGTCGGAAACTATGCCGTCCGGCTTGTGTTCGACGATCTGCACTCAACCGGCATTTTTACTTGGGACTATTTGTTGGAACTCGGGCGCAACCGCGAAACCTACTGGCGGGAATATCTCGGCGAATTGCAGGAGAAGAACCTGTCACGCGCTCCCAATTGAATGAAATGTGGCCCGGTGGGCGCGACGCATTTGACCGCGGGCGGCGACCGGCGCGGCGATTAACCCGCAAGTATGGGCCAGACGGCGGAACCGGCGTCGTAACGATCAGTCAACTTCGCTTTGGCATCATCGCATCAGTGTCGGGGTGGGGCGTGAAGATGGGGCGCCTGCCGACACCTGAACGGCCTTGGCCCCCTCCCTCGGGACCGAGGCCGTTCGTCTATCGGGCTCTTTCCAATCGTTGGCGAATCGGGCAAACCGGTCGGCTTAACGGATTTATTGTTCGTGGTTTATCATTTATAAATCGACGGTACGGCGAACGGAGGCTTCAAGCGTGGCAGCCGCGATCAACAAATTGCCGCAAGGCTGCGCTCTGCTTGCGCTCGGAGTGTGGGGCGAGGCCGGCGTGCTCGGCCGATCATGCCCGAACCTGGACATGAAGCGGCGGCAATTCATCAAGTTATTGGCAGCGTTGCGGCGATTTGCCCGTTGCCTTTGCCCTTGGCGTGGCGCTTTGCGGCGGGCGCGCAGCAGCCTGCGGGTGTCCAGCAAACCGCGCGCGCAACCGCTTCGACGGACAGGCGACGAGATAGGCCAAGTCGGGACCCTGCAAGGCGAGGCGTCAGTGACGCGGGGAAACGCGGCGGCGGTCGCTCTGAACGTCAAGGATCCCATTTTCAAGAACGACACGCTTTCGACCGGTCCGAACTCCGCATTGGGCATCACATTTCGACGATCAAACGACCTTCAGTCTGTCAGCCAACACGCGCATTGTGGTGAACGATTTCGTCTATCGAAGAAGACGGCCCAGAGCAATGCGGCGTCCTTCGCGGTTACGGCTCGGAACGGCGGCTTTCGTCGCCAGTCTCGTCGCCAAAACCGGCACAATGAAGATCACGACACCGGTCGCCACGCTTGGAATTCGCGGCACGACCGGCGTAATCGACGTTCCGCAAGGCATCCGCCGCGGGCTGGAACCGAGCAACCTCGCGTCAAGCTTTATCCCGATACCGATGGCCATGTCGGTCAGATCGACGTTTTCAACCTGCAAGGGGGCCGGCTCGGCACTCTTGAATCAAGGTGCGACCGCGTTTGCGTTTCGAGCCGGAGCCGGCGGGCAGATTGGAGGCGGTGCCGTTTCAGATTCCGCCACAGGAAGCGGCGCGCGACCGCGGCGTGCTGCAACGGTTGTTTAGCCGCACATAATATCGGCCGGCGGATGACGAACGAGCGGCTGCGCGCACGCAGGTTCAATCGCCAGGACGGTTCAATCGCAACCAGCGTGGCGGAGAGCAACGTCTGCCGGGCCGTGGAAACTCTTTCCGCCGCGAACCGCCGCTAACTCTCCTAATCGGAGTTCGCTCAAGTGTCCACTTGCGCCTCGCTGCCTGATCCGGTTGCTTCGTAGCGTTCGCTTGTTCTTTCGCCCGCGGCGCTCCGCGCCGGATCCGCCATCGCGCAAGATCAGATCACTGCACGCGCGCCGGCCCGTCCTCTCCGCCGACCTCGCAATCGGCAATGGCGCAATATCAGCCGCGCGTTGGCGGAATATTTGGAGGCGCGGCAGCGCTATGGGGCGGTGGCCGAAGCTTATTGGAGCGAGATCAGCGAAAAGCGCCATTTGCGCATGAGCAAACGCGCGAACCACAAACAGATATTGCTCGACGACTATGTGCTCGCCCAGCCTCCGGTCTATTCCGGCCCGCCGCGGCCGCGCGATCCGCTCAAACCGCAAGAAAATCCATCACCTCCGCCCTATGTACCGGTTGTTGTCAGATTTTCTCGCCGCGACGCGAACGCGAATTCAAATTCGTTCCGCGCCTACCGCACAGTGAAAGCGAGTTTAAGCGCGCTTATGCCCGGGCGGCGCTGGCGGCCGGGCTCACCCGGGACCAGATTGTGCGCATCTATGGCTTCGAAGCCGGCGGCAACGGCGGCTACGATGTGCAGGCCGGACTTGAATACAACAAAAAAGCCCGCGCGATCACGACGGCGCTTGGCTATAATCAACTCCTTGCGACCAACACCATCGAGATCGTCGCCGAAAAGGGCAATCAGTTCGTCAGAAAACTCTCGGTGCGTGCTGCCGAACTTCCGGACGGCGACAGGCAGGCGATGGATAACAAAATCGCCGTTCTGCGCAAAATGGTAAGCTATTCGAAGAGTGTGCCGGATGCTTGGAACGAGCATGAAATGCTCGCGAACTACCTCAAAAGGCCTCGCCATTCATGCCATGAATTTGGACCTCGATCTCGGACCTCTGCTGCAGACGCAAAAGCTTCTGGACTCAGTCATCTTTGCACGCCGAAAGGATTTGCCGGAACACTGACGGCAGCCGAACTGGAAATGATGAACTTGACCGGTGACGGCAATGGCTTTGACATGGTTACGCTTGCCGGCTGAATGGCGCGGCAAGGTGCCGACCGCCAATTTCTTCCAGAGAAGTGGGTATCAGGACAACCCGGTTGCGCAGCGCAATAACGTCGTCGGTAAACTGCTCGCCGCGACGGACTCGCGGATGGACGAGGAAAGCAGGAAACCCGGCGCTCGCGAACTGGCGACAGCGCTGCAGTGACCGGGCGGCGGCCTCAGCGCCTTGACTCCATCTCACCGGCAGCCGTAAACGGAGCCAACAGCCGGCTTAGACGGGCGCTTAGCTCAGCGGGAGAGCGTTCCCTTCACACGGGAGAGGTCGTAGGTTCAATCCCTACAGCGCCCACCAATTACACAAATCATTGATTTTTCAATATTTTTTGACTTAGCGATTGGCCTGATGATACAGCGTGATGGTCCGGCGCGACGGTAATGCCTTAAGCGCAGCATCGCGGAGCTTGAAAAAGTTGCGCTCGCCTTTGCGGGCGGCGGCAATGATCCGACGCGCCATGACTTCCTGCACAAGTGCCGGCTGGCCGGTGTCGTCCAAGGCTTTGCGCGCAGCGTCGAACGCTTCGCCCATTACTTTTGTCGCCGCATCATCAACCACGCCGCGTGGAAGGAAAGGAAGAATTGATCCCATAAGAAAACCTCGGCTAGACGGCGCGCCCACAGTTGATGGTAGTTCGATATGCGGGCCTGTCACGTCACGTCCGCGTTAAACCCGTCGACAGAATGCCGCAGCGAAGCGCCGGTGCTGTCTTGATAAAATGCGAGTGAGTGCCGGAGCATATTGTTGCCCGCGCTCTGGTGCTCGATCTCGACAAGATCCCGATCTTTGACTTCTTCGGGCTTTTTTATGGCGCCTCGCGGTCTCGCTTGATCGCCAACGGACGGCCGTGATCAATCAAATTCGTAGCTTCCCGTTGAAGCGCGGCGGCGTCACAGTCCGCAAAATCTAATCTGAGAAAATCGTCCGGAAATTCCTTTTCCCTAAATCGGTTTTCCCTGGTCTGCCTTTTGCGACTCCCGGTTCTTTACGCCCGGAATGTCAGCAGAAGTGCCCGATTCAACGGCCTAAACGTCCGATCACGTCGGCCGCAGGTTCTTCTAAGAGTAGTCGTGCGATTCTTGTCGTCGGTTGTCCAACTCGGGATAGAGCGGTGATGGCCCTTTCTCGAAGAACGCGTTTGACAGTATACTGAAATCAGCAAGAACGTTGGAGGAAGCCTTGGCATTACGACGTTTCGTCATCGAGCGCGACATTCCAAAGGTCGGGACTTTCGAGCGTGATCAACTGCGAGCCGCCGCAGCCAAATCCAATGAGACGCTTCATAAGCTTGGGCCTGATATTCAATGGGTCGAGAGCTATGTGGCTGAAAATAAAACCTTTTGCGTCTATCTCGCCAAAGACGAGGACATCATTCGTCGGCATGCGGAAATCAGTGGCTTCCCGGCGACCAAGATCACCGAAGTCCGAAAGATGATTGACCCCACGACCGAGGCGGCGTGAACAGGCGACCTTATGGTGACTGTCGGCGCAGAAATGCCGACCGATAAGATCTCAGCAATTAACGCGGCGCGTTAAGTTACCGCACACCTGATCTGGCATGCCGAAGTATTTAAGCGCGGCCGGCTGAGTTCACTTAGCTCGACGTAGAGCCTGAATTTTCGCTTCGCGAACGCTGGCAAGAAAACGCTTCGAGCACTTGGGCTCGCGGTATCTCGAGACTTGCTTCACGGCAACCTTCTGGTTAACCTAACGAGCGCTTGGTAGAGAGGAAAGCCCTTGCAAGCTCTACAGCTTAACCCACTGCCCGCCCCAAGACGTTATGGACCGCACAGGGTCGCAAGGGTGTGGCAATTACTGCGGCCCGTCGATATCGGCGGCATGGCCGTACCCAACCGCATCATGATGTCGGCGATGCATTTGAATTATCACCGCGATCTCGGGTTCGTCGACGACACGATGATCGCCTTTTATACGGCACGGGCGCGGGGACTAGCCGGCCTGATTTCAATCGGCGGGTTTGCTGTCGATCTTGCTGGCGCAGGGGTCTTCTCAAGCCTGCTGCTTGGGCTTTGGAGCGACGATTACATCGCGGCCTGTGAGCAGCTCGTGCGCTCAATGAAATCGGTCAATGCCGACGGCAAAGTCGCCTGCCAGCTCTATCATACCGGGCGTGTATCCCCGTCCGGCCTTACCGGCCTCCAGCCCGTCGGCGCTTCCGCAATCCAGTCCCGGTTCAACCCCGAACCGGTCCATGCACTGAGTGCGGAGGAGGTGCGTGAGATTGAGCGGAAATACGTCGAAGCGGCAGTCCGCGCGGTCGCGGCGGGATTCGACTGCATCGACGTATTCTGCGGCACCGGCCATCTTCTGAGCCAGTTTCTCTCGCCGGCAACTAACGATCGTGATGACGAATATGGTGGGACGCTCGAGAATTGAGCGCGTATCGTCGCCAACATCATCCGCGGCATTCGCGAGCGGCTGCCACGGACGCCGGTCATTGCCCGCCTCGCCGGTCACGACCTTGTTCCCGGCGGCAACACCCATCGCGAGGCCGTCGAGATCGCATGCATCCTGGAAGCGGCCGGCGCCGCGGCTTTCAACGTGACTGGCGGCTGGCATGAGTCCCGCATCCCGCAAATCACCGGTGAGGTTCCGACCGGAGCCTATTCCTGGCTGGCGCAGGATATCCGCAATGCCGTTCGCATTCCGGTCGGTGCCGCCAATCGCATCAACGACCCCTTTGTCGCCGAGCAAATAATCGTCGAAGGAAGGGCCGATTTCGTTTCAATGGGGCGACCGCTTCTGGCCGATCCCGACTTGCCGCGCAAGATCGTTGAGGACCGTCTTGGCAGTATCACGCATTGCATCGCCTGCAATGTGTGTCTGGATAGCGCTTGGCATGGCCCTGCGCGCTGCCTCGTCAATCCCCGTGCCGGCCGCGAACTTCAATTGAAGTTTGTGTCCGCCTCACGTTCGCGTCGCGTGATCGTGGTCGGTGGCGGGCCCGGCGGCATGATGGCGGCGAAGATCGCCGCCGAACGCGGACACCGTGTAATCTTGTACGAGCGTGGAGCAACGCTTGGCGGTGTCGCCGCCATCGGCGACATCGCGCCCGGCAAGAGACAATACCGCTGGCTTTATGACGATCTTCGCAATCAGATCACCGGCCAAGCGGGCATCGAGCTCCGCCTTGGCCGCGAGGCAACCGTCGAACGCATCAAAAAGGATCGCCCTGACGTCATTATCGGAGCGACCGGCGGCGCGCCGATCACACCGGAGTTACCGGGTCTAAGGGACATCTCGCGTCCGGTGTACCAAGCTCATGAGGTTCTGGCGGGCACCTCCGGGCCAATTGGCAAGGATGTCGTCATTGTCGGAGGGGGCCCGACCGCCTGCGAAACTGCACTGCATCTGCGCAGCTTGGGTAGTTTGGACGGCGAAACGGTCAAGTTCCTTCTCGTTCATCAAATCATTCCGGTCGACGAGTTGCGGCAGCGCGCGCTGATCGGAAATCCTCGCCGCAAAGTGACCATCGTGCAACGCTCGGAGCGGCTGGCGAAGGGATTAAACAAATCCGTGCGCTGGACACTCTTGAAGGCGCTCGCGGATTCCGGGATCGCCATAAAGCTGAAATGTAGCATCGCCTCGATCGACGACGACAAGGTCGTGGTCGCCCATGATGACGGGTCCTTGGAAAATATCGAATGCGATAACATCGTGATCGCCGCAGGAATTGCTCCCGAGAATGCGCTGATCGCTCGGTTGCGTTCTGAACTGCCGGACACGGAAGTTCATGTCATCGGCGATGCCGTGATGCCCAGACAGGCGACCGAGGCGCTGCTCGAAGCGGCGGAGATTGCTGCAAATATCTGACAGGAGGAGAACAAAGATGCGCAATGTCGTGTGCTGCCGTAGGTCGCGTATCGCTACCGCAACCGCTATTCTTTGCATTTTTGTCTCTCTTTCAGGTTTGCCGGCTGCCCGAGCTGCGGAGATCAAGATTGGGCTAGTCAATCCGGCGACCGGTCCTTTCAGCGTACTCGGACAATATGCTCGCAAAGGTATCGATCTGGCATTGGATGAAGCGAAGAAAAGCGCGGTGCTGAAAGACGTCACCTTTAAGGTCATTGAACGCGATTCGGGTGGAAAACCTGCCGACGCAATCCGCTACTCGCGCGAACTTTTGGAGCGCGAAAACGTCGATGTGGAACTTGGCGGACTTTCGAGCGCCGAATGCCTCGCGCTGCAAAAATTCGCAGCGGAAGAAAAGATAGTCTACATCACCGCGAGCGGTTGCTGGGTCGACGACTTCAACAGTAAGGAGAATGTCAACGATTACGCGTTTCGGCCGACACTCAACAGCATTCAGCGCAATTATGCCTTCGCTGATTGGCTGGTGAAGAATGCCGGGAAGCGATGGTATATCGCCTATTCCGACTACGCTTACGGTCAATCAGGTCGCAAAGCGTTTGAAGCGGCGGTCAAAGATGCGGGAGGCGAGGTGGCGGGTTCGATCGGTATTCCTTTCGGCACGGCCGACATGGCCGGCTATTTCGGCAAGATCGACCGGTCGGCCGATGGGCTTTATTTCGTTTTCGCCGGTCGTGACGCAATTCTCGCCCTTGGTGAAGCCTTCGCGCAGGGCCTGCAGAAGCACATGAAATTTGCCGGTATGCAGTCGTTGGTGACGGCGGAAAACTTCCCTAAATTGCCCAGCGCAGCCGAAGGATTGGCGTTTATCGGCGATTACCCGCGCGACTCCAATGGCCCGATCGATACTCCGGCCAATAAGGCGTTTCGTGCGGCATATTTTGCGAAATATCCCGGAGACGTTGTCGGTCTCAACGCGTTTGAGGCCTATCAGGCCACGAACGTTCTGCTGAAGGGTATCGAACTTTCCGGCTTCCGCAGCCGCAATGACACGGAGAAGCTGTCGGCTGCCTTGAGTGGCTTGAAGGTAGCAGCCGGCATCGAATTTCCGGCTGGGCCGCTGACCATTCGTGCGGCGGATCATCAGGGCGTTGCGCCGCTCTATATCGCGCAGATCAAAGGCGGTCACGAGGCTGTACTGGACGAAATTCCGGCCGACAAGGTTGCTGCGATCAAATAACCGACCACACGAGGAGTTTCGTCCCGCGCCCTTGAATTGCGCGGTCGCCGTGCCATGCGCATCATCGAGACGCAAGAGCTGACGTTGCGCTTTGGTCCGCTGATTGCAGTAGCGGGCGTCAACTTGGACGTACGCGCCGGAGACATACACGCGATTATTGGCCCTAACGGTGCTGGTAAGACAACGCTGCTCAATTTGATCGCCGGTAGCCTCCGGCCCACGTCCGGCAGCATTCGATTCTGCGGGCAGGATATTACAAGACTACCGGTACATCGCCGTGCCATGTTGGGCATCAGTCGATCCTTTCAGATCGTGAAACTGTTTTCCGGTCTGACTTGCCAGCAGGTGATGCAACTCGCCGTCCAGCGAGACAAATCCGCCATCCATTGGCTCTCTGAAAAACATTCCAAGCTTATCGCTCAGCATGCCTTGTCCTTGCTGAGAAACGCAGGCCTAGATGATTATGCCGATGTCGAGACGACTAATCTTTCCCACGGTTTGCAAAAGCACTTCGAAATTGCGCTCGCGCTCGCCAATAAATCGCGCGTTTTGCTGTTAGACGAGCCGATGGCAGGCATGAACGTCGGCGAGCGTGGCGATTTGGTGCGGACAATGCGCAGGCTGGCTGGCGAGCAGACCATTGTTTTCGTCGAGCATGACATCGAGACCGTCATGAGCGTTGCCACGCGCATATCGCTGATGCACAACGGGCAGCTGATCGTCGATGGAAGTCCGGCGGAGGTGCGGAACAATACGCTTGCCCGGACGATCTATCTGGGAGCGGCCGGCAGTGCTTGAAATCGTTGGGATGCAAGCTGGGTACGGCCGAACACAAATACTGTGGGACATCAATCTTACGATCGGACGCGGCGAGGTGGTCGGGCTCGTCGGTCGAAACGGTGTCGGCAAAAGCACGACGCTTAAGGCAATCATGGGTTTTGCCGATATTTACGCGGGCGTGGTCTCGGTCGATGGGCGCTCTTTGCGCGGGCGGCGGACGCCGGACATGGCACGGATGGGAATTGGTTATCTCGCGCAGGACCGCTCAATCTGCCAGGATCTTTCGGTCGAGGAAAATCTGTTGTTGTCAATTTTCGCGCAACGGCTCTCGCGGCGGCGCCTTGGGCCGATCTATAACCGGTTTCCGCGTCTGTTCGAGCGGCGGCACCAGAAAGCAGGAAAATTGAGCGGCGGCGAACGCAAGCTTTTAGCCTTCGGTCGTATCCTGCTTTTCGAACCGGCTCTGTTTCTGATCGATGAGCCGACCGAGGGTCTAATGCCGAGCGCAATAGCCGAAATCGGCGATATCATCCGTGAGCTTACGCGTGCCGGCGCAGCGGTTCTGCTCGTGGAACAGAACTTGTCTGTGATCCGCAGCATTTCCGATCGGAGCTATCTAATGAATCGCGGTCGGATCGAGCTGGCCGTAACAAAAATCGGCGATCGGGAAGCAGCCCAGTTTCTCGGAGTTTAGCGTGCAGCAGCTGCTGATCGAGCTGGCAGATGGATTTGTAGTTGGCGCAACGTTGGCGCTTATCGCGCTCGGCTTGACCCTCATCTTCGGCGTCATGCACATCGTTAATTTGGCGCACGGCGAGTTTTATATGGCCGGCGCCTACTTCACCTGGGCCCTTGACCACCTGTTTCACAGCTTTTGGCTTGGCGTTACGGCGGCAAGCGTTGCTACTGCCGTGCTCGGCTGGAGCCTGCTTATGGGCTTTTATCCCAAGCTCGCCGGAGCCGGACCATTGCGCTGGGCGCTGCTGACGTTGGGTTTTGCCTTCGTGCTCAGGGAGGCGGCGCGGCTTACCTTCGGTTCTGACTTCAAGTTGGTAGAGTTGCCGCTGAAAGGCAATGTGTTCTGGCTGGGGGGCGAGTACCGGCTGGTGGTGGCCGGCCTGAGCGTCGCGCTCATCGTCGCCGTTTTTATTTTTCTCAACAAATCGCGGTACGGCATCCTTATTCGCTCGGTTGCCAGCAACGTGGAAGCCGCGGCCGTTGTCGGTGTCTCGGCAACACGGGTCTACGGCTTGGTCGCTTTTGTCGGCGCAGGACTTGCCGGTATCGCCGGTGGCCTCATGCTGCCGATAACCAGCGCCTATCCGACGATGGGGATCGAAATTCTCATCATGGCATTCGTGGTCGTGGTGGTCGGCGGCATGGGTAACATCCGGGGTGCACTTTGGACGAGCCTCATCGCCGGCGAAGCGCAGGCTTTGCTGACGATCATCATGCCCCCAAACGTCGCCTTCCTCCTCGTATTGTTCACGTTCATGGCGGTGCTGGTGGTCCGCCGCGAAGGAGTCGCCAGAGAATGACCAGGCCGCGCATTCGAGCAGTAATCTGGTCGTCGGCGCTCGTGATCGCGCTGCTATTGGTGCTGGGCTTGCCTCATTTTTATCAGTATCTCGCAGCCGAGCTGATTATCTGGGCGTTGCTAGCCCTCTCGCTTGATCTGCTCATCGGCTATACCGGACTGCCAAGCTTTGGGCAGGCGGTATTTTTCGGCGTTCCCGCTTACGCGTATGCGCTGGTAGTCCTGCACCACGGATCCATTGTCCTGGCCGTGGTTACGGCGGTCGTGGCCTTGGCCGTCGTTGCAATTGCGGTCGCTTATTTGGCTACGGCGACGGGCGGCGTTGGATTTATCATCGTCACGCTTCTCGCCTCCTTTTCGGTTTTTCTGATCATGCTTGCGTGGACGAGTTTCACAGGCGGTGAAAACGGCCTTTACGTGCCGCGTGCGGCCTCGCTCGCGCCGCTTCCGGCAGCTGTCCAGCTGACCGTCGTCGCGCTGATCGGTATCATCGTGTGGTGGGTATGCCGAAAGGTCGTGGGCTCCGGATACGGGCTGGTTTTGCGCGGCATAAAATCGAACGAGCGGCGGTTGCAGGCCCTCGGCTACGATACCGAGCGCATCAAATTTCAAATTACACTGGTATCAGCGGGCGTTGCCGGAATCGCCGGCATCCTGTTCGCACTGGTCGATCGGACCCTGTCGGTCGATCTGGTGGGGCCCGAACTTTCAACCGAAGTCGTTATCTGGGTTCTTTTAGGTGGCGCACAGACCCTTCTTGGTCCAATGCTCGGAGCTGCCCTGTTTGTGACATTAAAGCAGACGCTGAACACTTTTAACAGCTACCCGCTTGTGCTCGGAATTTTATTCATAGCCGTCGTGACGTGGGCGCCGTCAGGGCTGCTATCGTTGCGTCTCCCGCGCGGTGCTTGGCGCTGGGTGTTTTTGGCCGGTCGCTCCAAGACAGGGGAGAAGCTTCAATGAGGGCGACTGCCGATGTCACTGCGGAAGCAATAAAAGTAGCTGCGAAGCGGCTGTTTGCGACATTGGGCTATGCCGAGACGACAACCCGCCAAATCGCCAGCGCCGTGTCTCTGGAGGCAGGCTCGATCTACTATCATTTCCGGAGCAAGAACGACATTTTGGCGGAGCTCCTGGTCGAGGGGAACGAGTTGCTCCTCTACGCCTCAAGGAAAATCGTGCGGGAAAAGACGGAAGATCCTGTTGACCTGCTGCGACGATTGTTTCGGGCTCATATCCAAATACTGGCCGGTGATCCAGCGTTGTTCATGGTGCTGACCCGCGAGTTAAATCGCCTGGAGGGTGATCAGCGCATCAAAATACTCCGGCTCCGCAAAGAGTATGAACGTCTTTTACAGGGCGCCTTGCAACGAGCCATCGACGCCGGAAAGCTGACGCGGTCAAACGTTAAAGTCGTCAGCTTCGGAATAATCGGCTGCCTCAACACGGTCGCGGCCTGGTACGATCCAAAGGGGATCCTCAGTCTCGAACAGATCGCTCAAGAATTCACCAACCTGCTGCTGCACGGACTGTTGATTTAAGCTGGCGAAGCATGGCCAGTTTCCGGCTTGAGCGAGTAGATTTCAATGTTTGCCGGTGTCCTGACCATTAAGTCAGCGTTAGCTCGAACGGCGCGTTGGTATGCGAAAAGCAGCGCCTTGATCGAAGGCGATCACACGGTGAGCTACCAAGCGTTCGGAGAAAACTGCCGCCGGATTGCCAATGGCTATCGGCGTTTGGGCGCGGCCAAGGGCGACCGGATAGCTTTCCTGTGTCAAGCCGGTGCGGAGCATACGGCCGCGTATTACGCCTCGCATTACATCGGTGCCATTGCCGTCAATCTGCATTTTCGCGAGACATTGGATCACCAGTTAGCGCTTTTGCGGCGGCTTCAGCCGAAGATTCTTCTGTTCGATTACGAAAAGCAGACCGTTGCGCGTCAATTGGCCCGATCGCTGCCCGGTATTCGGCTCGTACAGAACGCCACATCCGGGCTAAGCGAGGAAGCCACCCTCGCAGATCTACTGGCCGAAAGCGACGACGAGCCACCATGCTTCGTTTACGAAAATGATCCAGCGGTCATCCAGCTCTCATCGGGTAGCACCGGCTCCCCAAAAGCGCTCGTTCATACCCATGCGTCCGTTCTCGAATCCTGGAGCGGGGGTCTCTACATGTGGTCGGGCATCGCCCCTCACGATCGCTTTCTCAATGCGTTCGCGCCATCGTTCACTGTTTGGATTGTTCATCCTGGCTCATTCCTCGCGCACGGCGCGACCGTAATATTTATAAAACCGTGGGACGCTCAGTCATTCTTGAAAACCATAGAACGTGAAGCGGTAACCTGCACCGCACTGACCTCGACGCAATGGCGTGCTGTTTTGGCTCTCGGGGATGCATCTCATGACTCAAAGACATTGAGAATGGCAGCCTATCTCGGCGAGAAGATCGCACCGGAGCATCTCCGCGCGTTGACCGAGCGTATCTGTCCGGTGTTTTGCAGCTTTTACGGCATGTCGGAATGTCTGGGGATCGGCGGATGTGTCATTCGCAGTACCGAGTGTCTCAAGCTTGATAAATGGGCCAGCGTTGGCAGGCCTACGCTGAACAGCGACCTGCGCGTCATTGACCAAGGCGGGACGGCGGAACATCCGAAGTCAGTGGGCGAGGTCGGAGAAATTGTGGTGCGCGCCGCATCATTTGCTACGGAAGATTGGGGCGATAGCGCCTGGCAAAAGCGGGTGCTGACCTCAGACGGCTGGTATCGCACCGGCGATCTCGGTTTCGTGGACGGCGATGGCTACGTTTACCTGACAGGCCGGGTCGATAACGTTATCAACACCGGCGGCATTAAAGTGGCTGCGGAAGAAATCGAGCAGATCCTCGCACGTCATCCCGACGTTGCGGCGGCGGCTGTGATCGGCGCCGCTGACGAGAACTGGGGTGAACGCGTCATCGCCTTCATTGTCCCGCGCCGGCCACAGCTAACCTCCGATGAGTTGTCGCAATGGTGCCGCAAAGGCGATCGACTTGCGGGTTTCAAATGCCCGAAGGAATGGCATCTCCTGGATCGGATGCCGCAAAATAGCGTGGGGAAACTCGATCGGAATGCCCTACGACAACTCGCGCGCGATCCTTCCCGCCGCGCCGGGTGATTGGATTCGCGACTTACTGTTATTCCCTCGCGGATAACGCGATCAGAGGCGGTTGCTAACCACGCTGCGGTAAGTTCCGGCAGTATCCAAATGGTGGCGCGATTTCAATTGAGTGACAGCGGTTATGGCAACGAGTGGCCACGCAGCGTCGCGGCGTCCACCTTCAGTTCTGTCCCGCCGCGTATGGCCGGTCGCTGCGGCCACCTCCACCGATGAGCGGGTGCACGTCGAGCCCCTTCCAATAGGCGCGCACGGCATCGCCGGGATTGACCGGGTCGGCAAAGAACTCGGTGTCAGGCATGTGGACCACGAAATCTTCGCCGCCGATGCTTTCGAGTGTGACCTTGACCCAGGTGCCCTGATATTCAATGGCGGCTACTTTGCCGCTGACGGTGTTGACCGTTTCGGGCGATCCCTGCCTGGCCAAATGAATGCGGTCACGCCTGACCGAGACGTGAGCGGTCGAGCCGATCGATGCGGCCTGATCGCCTGCCGGAAACTCGATGCGGCCACGCGCGGCCAGGTCGAGCACGATCATGCCATTGCTTACCGCGCTTACACGGCCGGCAAATACGTTCTGTCCGCCCATGAAGCGGGCGACATAGCCCGAGAACGGCTTGTCGTAGACGTCCTGGGCCGAGGCCGCCTGCTCAATGTGCCCATGGTCCATGACCACGACCAGATCGGCGAGCGCAATCGCTTCCGGTTGTGTATGCGTAACGTGTATGAACGTGATGCCCAGATCGCGTTGCATTCGTCTGAGTTCGCCGCGCATTTGCAAGCGTAAAAATTCGTCGAGCGCCGATAAGGGCTCATCCAGCAGCAGCACCCGCGGATTGGTAATGAGGGCGCGCGCGAGCGCGATGCGCTGCTTCTGGCCGCCGGAAAGCTGCGCCGGCACTCGGTCGGCAAATTGCGCCATATGCACTCTCGCCAATACCTTGCTCGCCTGCGCCCGCCGCTCGGCCTTGGCCACGCCCGTCATCTTGAGGCTGAAAGCGACGTTGTCGAGACAGCTCAAATGCGGGAACAGCGCGTAGTCCTGAAACATCATCGCCGTACCCCGCCGAACCGGCGGCAATCCGACGACGTTTTCACCGTCGATCCTGACTTCACCGGACGTCGGTGTTTCATGGCCGGCAATCATGCGCAAAATTGTCGTCTTGCCGCATCCGCTCGGACCTAACAGGCAGCAATAGGCGCCCGCCGGAATTTTAAGGTTGATGCCATCGACCGCCACGGTTTCGCCGAAGCGCTTGGCGCAGTTGACAAGTTCGACTTCTCCTGGCTGACGCATGAGCGGCTATGATCCTGCTTTCATTGCCTGCTCGCGGGTGACGCGGCGGCGTGTGCGGCGCGATTGAATGAAGGCGATTGAGGACAACGCAACGGTGATCACGAAGAAGGAGATGGCCGTGGTCACCGTTCCGAGAGCATAAAGCGCCGGCGAGGTCACATTCGTCGTCATCGCCCAGATCTCGAGCGGCAAAGTGTTGTAGGGACCCACCGTCAGCCAGCTGCGGGGAAATTCGTCGTAAGAGAGCGTGAAACCGAACAGCGCAACGCCGAAAAGGCCCGGCAGCACAATCGGAATCACCACATGCCTCAGTGTTTGCCAGGTGCTGGCGCCAAGATCGCGAGCGGCCTCTTCATAAGAACGGCTCAAACGGCTGAAAATGGTGAACATGATCAAGAGCCCGAACGGCAACGTCCAGGTCAAATGGGCGCCCAATGCCGACGAGTACCAGCGCGGCGGAATATCGAGCAGCTGAAAGCCAAGCCCGATGCCGACGCTGAGCACCAGTCCGGGCACGATCAGGCTTGCGATGGCGATATAGAAGATCAAGCCGGCGCCGACAAATCGACGGCGGAACGCGAGGCCCGCAGCCAGGGAGATCACCACGGTCAGAGCAAGAACGATGATGGCGAGCGGAACCGAACGGCTGAAAGCACCGGCAATGTCGCCGGTTCGCTGCTGGTGAAACAAGGCGCCGAACCAATCCAGGGAAACGCCCTCGAGCGGGAAGGTCAGGCCCCCGTTGGGCCCCTGGAAAGAAAGAATATAGATGCAGGCCATCGGCCCATAGAGAAAGACCACGAATAGCGCGAATATCGCGGCAAGCACGTAGAACGTCCAAGGCCGCCGGCCGGCTGTCTGCGCCATCGATATCTTCTCTATCTCTCGCCCGTGAGTTCCTTGCGGACATCGACAACGCGCAGAATGAGACTGACGATCAGCGTCACAATGATCAGCAGCACCACCGCGCTCGCCGCCGCCGGCGGATAGAACAGAAGGTTGACGTCTTCGAACACGCTCACGACCACGGAAGCACTGCGGCCGCCGCTCATGATCTTGACCACGAAAAAGTCGCCCATGACAAGAGTGATGACCAGGATCGACCCCAGGGCGATGCCGGTTTTGGACAAGGGGATCACGACCTCGGTCAAAACACGAAATCGCCCCGCCCCGCCATCGATAGCCGCTTCGATCAGCGACCGGTCAATGCGCGCCATCGAATTAAAGATAGGCACGATCATGAAGAGCGTGAACAAATAAACATATGCGAGGATGACGGCGAAATCCGAGAATAGAAGCCATTGCACCGGTTGGTCGACGATGCCACTCGCCATCAGGGCGCGGTTGAACACGCCGTATTTGCCCAGCAGCGGGATCCACGCAATCATACGGATGACGTTCGATGTCCAGAAGGGGACGGTGCATAACAGCAGAAGGCCAATGGCGAGCAGCGGGTTGCGGATGTGGAAGACAAGAAAATAGGCAATGGTAAAGCCGAGCGTTAAGGTGATTGCCCAAACAATCAATGCATATTTCAAAGTCTGCAAGTAGAGATCAAGCGTCGAGCGCTGAGTAAACAGGTCGATGTAGCTGTGGAGCGTGAATGTCGGGATGATCCCCGCCATGTCAAAATCGAGGAAGCTGGCGAACAGCACCATCGCCATCGGGATGACGAAGAAGAGCAACAAGACAATCGCTAGCGGCGCCACCTCAAGGTAAGGTGCCGCCTTGGCCGGTACCGCGAGCTTCATCGCGAGAACGCCTCGGAATTGGGGTTCACAGTCATTGAGATTATTCGGCTCGTTTGGATTATTTGGCCCGTGGAGTCCTCGTCATCGCGAGCAACGCGAAGGAGTCCTGGCAACGGCCAACACTGTGATAGTTCGCCGCCGTTGCTTCTCGCAAATGACGCAGGCGGGCGCCAAAGCGCCCGCCTGGTAGCATTCCCTATCAAGCCGTGCGGAACTCGTTCCACTTCTCATTCATATAGCGCGCTTCGTCCATGACCGTATTCCAGCACGCGATCTTGCTGAAACGCGCGTCATATGAGCCGCCGTCGCGCACCACTCCCGCCTTCTCCATCACCTTTCCGTAAGGATCCTTGATCTCGCTCTTCGCCGGCTGGCCCTCATACCAATAGCCCCATTCATCCGGACTCAGGAATTTCTTGGCGGTATCAGGAACGCCGACATAGTAGCCCTGTTTGGCGATGAATCCGCCGACCCAGCCCGACTGATACCAATTGATATATTCGTACGCGGCGTCGAGCTTGATGCCCTTGAGATGCTTCATCAGCCCAAGACCATTGCCCCAGCCCCGATAGCCTTCCTTGAGCGGGTCATAGTAGCAAGGTGTGCCGTGCGCCCGAACCGCCGTCACTGCCGGCGACCACATCGACTGGATGACAACCTCGCCGGCGGTCATCAGGTTCACCGACTTGTCGAAGCTCGACCACAGCGCGCGCCAATGTCCCTTTTTCTTCAGGTCGATCAGCATCGCAATCGTCTTGTCGATTTCGTCCCGCGTCATGTTGCCCTTGTCGCGGTATTTGATGGCGCCCATGGACTCGGCCGCCATGGCGGCGTCCATGATGCCGATCGCGGGAATATCCTGAATAGCCGCCTTGCCCTTGAACTCGGGATTGAACAATTCGCTCCAGTGCTCAATCGGCCGCTTGATCAGGTCAGGACGAATGCCCAAGGTATCCGCGTTGTAGAAACCGCAGACGAAAGTCGCCAACTCGGTCTGGTTCTTTGCGAAGGTCTTCGCCTGGTTGTTCGCCAGATATTGCAGCTTGTACGGCGTCAAGCCCTGCCGCGACAACTCTTTACCGTCGAAGGTCCCCTTGGTGTAGATGGTCGTCATCTTGTCCCAGAGCTTGATCTTGTTGGGGTCGACCGGCTGAAAGACGCCGCGGGGCACAACCAGGGGTATCTGGGACATTTCAGCGTCCGCGATATCCACGGAATCTGGCTGCGTCGTGGTTCGGTTAACGAAGCCCGGGAAATCGGTGACCGCCATCTCGATCTTAAAGCCGAGGTCTTTGGACGCCTGCCGTGCGATATCGATGATCGTCGAGTAGGACATCCCGAGGTGAGTCAGCGTCACGTCTTTGATGTTCTGCGCCCAGACGGTAGGAAAGCCCTTGATCATTCCTGAACCGATGGCGGCACCCGTCACGCCCGCGGCACTTTTGAGCAAATTTCTTCGGCTGATACGCTTTGTCCGCGCCGTTCCGGCGCTTGCAGTCGAATTCAGATCCTTCATGTGTTCCTCCTCTGCAGCTGGCCGCAATTCCATCGAGCCTGGGAAAACGTAGAGGTCGCCGGCATTTGCAGCACGGCCGTCATATTAAAGTATTTGATCTTTTGCCACCTAACGGGCGGAGTCAAGCGTTCCACCTGCGGTTTAGGGACCCATCCATGCCGACGCCGGCTGGGATCGCGCGCCCGTTTCGAGCGGCGCTGCCGCCCGGACCTCAAGTGCTATTCCCGTGGCGTCGAGCAGTGTGATCTCGCTGTTTGACCTAGCCATCGGTCCGACCTGGCGAATGTCAGCGATGAAGATACAGGAGCATTCTAGAATATTTGGATCACTGGTTGATCGCTTCAACTCCGAAGCTGGTAGGAAGTGAGAGGCGTCTGAACCAAAAACTCATGACCCGTAGCGGCTCCGCCAGTGCGATACCGGTCGGCGCCTTCAATGCGGTTGCGGCTGGTCGCTGATGTGGTACCGTGCTTTTCGGCGGACGTGCGCGTCTGAACCCGCAGCCCGTTCATTCGAGTGTCCATGCTCGTGGGAGGAGCAAATCCATGTCAACCGAGAAAAAGCCTCGCCATTGGCCGCATCGTCGCGCCGTACTCAAGGGCGGAGCCAGCTTGGCCGGGACCGCGGCGCTGCCCGGCGCATTGGTCGGTAGCGCATCGGCCGCCGCAAGCAACACACTGGTAATCGCCGCACCGGCCACGCCGCAGAGCCTCGACTGCAACTTCGATGTCAGCTTAGGCACATTCGAGGCGATCGCGGCGCTTTATGACAATCTCCTTGAATTCAAAAAAATTCCCGATCCGAAACAACCGGGTGCGTTCCGCGAAGATATTGCGGATCATCCGGACTTGCCCGCAGGCCTCGCCATCCAGGGCAAGTTGGCTGAGTTGTTCGAGCTCGATCCCGCCGGAAAATTCATCCGTTTCCAGTTGCGTAAAGGCGTCAAGAGCAACTGGGGAAACGAGTTGACCGCCGAAGACGTAAAATGGACTTGGGACAGGAAATTCGGACTAGGTGCGATTGGTGCCTTCTACCTCTCCACACTTGGCCTCGAGAACAAAGACGGCGTCAAGGTCGAGGGCAAATATACGGCCTCAATCAATCTCGATCATCCGAATCCGCTGCTGGCAAAGTTGCAGCCCAACCTCTATGCGCCGATCTACGATTTAACAAAATGTAAACAGGAAGCGACCGCGGACGACCCCTGGGCGCGCAAATTCATCGAGAACAATTCGGCTGGCTTCGGCCCGTACCGCCTCGATCAGCTGCAACGCGGACAACAGGCGGTGTTCAAGGCGAGAGACGACTATTGGCGCGGCAAACCGGCCATGGATACGGTCGTCTTCCGCGAAGTGCCGACCTCGGCCACCCGCGCCTCACTGCTGCAAGGCGGTGCGGTCGATATCGCCCAGTATCTGCAGCCGCTGGAGATCATCAAGTTGCGCAGTCAAAAGAATGTGGCTGTCGACAGTGTCGACGCTTCATTCATGATCTGGCTGGAGCTCAACTCTCAGATTGAGCCGTTCAGCAATCCGAAAGTGCGGCAGGCCATGAACTTCGCCTTCCCGCAAGAGCAAGTGTTGAAAACGGTCTTTCAAGGACTGGCAGCTCCGCTCAATGGCTGCATGCCCAACATTTATCCGGGTTTTACCGACAAGTTCTGGTCGTACAAATTCGATCCCGACAAGGCCAAGGCGTTGCTCAAAGAAGCCGGCATGTCATCCGGTTTCAAAACAAGCCTCGCTTACAATGCCGGTGACCCGGTGCAGGAGCCGATCGCAATCCTCTACCAGACTGCCCTGCGCGACATCGGTGTCGAGCTCGAGCTTAAGAAGATCCCGCCGGCTACGTTCTACAACACCGTTTCCGAGCGAAAACAGCCGATCATCTTTTACGTCGACAGTCCCTGGTGCCCGGACGTAGGTTACTCGATGACGCTCTACTTCAACTCCAAATCGTTCATCAACTACAGCAACTACAAGAACGACGATGTAGACGCGCTGATTCGTGACACCGCGCGGACCAACGTTCAGTCGGATCGGCTGAACATGATGACCAAGGCGCAGGGAATTGTCATGTCCGAGGCGCCGTGGACCTTCATTGCCTACCCGGGTTATCACTTCGCGCGGCGCGCGAACCTAAAAGGCTTCACTTACTACACGTCGAACAATATCCGCTTCCAGGATTTCAGCCGGGAGGTATGAGCGAAGTAGCGACATCCGGGTCAGTCATACCGGCGGTGCCGCCGGACCTTGCCGGTGACACGTTAAGATTTCACCGGCTTAGGTTTTTTCTCGCCTTCTTGCGCTCGCGTCCGAGTTTTGCGGTCGGCTACGCGATTGTAACCGCAGTGATCGTCATTGCGCTGTTTGCACCCTTGATTGCGCCTTACGGCCCGGTGACGGCCGATCCGAGCGTGTATCTTCTGCCGCCGGGCGGCGGTCACATCCTCGGCACCGACGGCACCGGCATGGACATTTTCAGTCGCGTGCTGTTCGCGCCGAGAATTGATCTTGCCATCGCCGTGGTCGGTACCCTGTTGTCGGCGTTCATCGGCGGCGCCATCGGCGCCGTGGTCGGCTATTACGAGGGGCAGCGCGCGTGGCGGCGGGCGATGAGCACCCTGGTCATGCGCTCGGCCGACGTCTTGCAGGCCTTTCCGGTCTTCGTGTTCGCGATCGCGCTGGTCGCGGTGTTCGGACAAAGCGTCAAGAGCATCGTTCTCGCCATCGCCTTCGTGAATACGCCAATTTATCTCAGGCTGATGCGCATTCAGGTGCTGTCGATCAGCAAGCTGCGCTTCATCGAGGCCGCCTATGTGGCCGGGGCATCCGACATCGCGATTTTGCGGCGCCATGTGGTGCCCAACGCGGTGGCGCCGCTGCTGGCGCAGCTTTCGGTCAATATCGGCTGGGCGGTGCTCTTGACCGCGGGCCTAAGCTTTGTCGGCGCCGGTGTTGTGGCGCCGACGCCGGAATGGGGCAGCATGATCGCCATGGGATTTCAGAACATTGTTACTGGCCAGTGGTGGCCGTCGGTTTTTCCCGGCGTCGCCCTCTGCCTTACCGTGCTCGGCTTCGCGCTTGTCGGCGCTAGCGTCGAGGTGCTCGCCGATCCCATGCGCCGCAGAGTGCTTTCCGGTTCGCTGAGTTGAATATGCTGCTGCTGCGCTACATTGCTCGCCGCATCCCTTACGTAATTCCGCAGCTGTTCGGGATTATCCTGGTGAGCTTCTTCCTCGTGAAGCTGATACCGGGCGATCCGGCGGTGATGATGCTTGGTCCAACGGCAAGTCAGGAAAGTCTCGCAGCGCTGCGCGATAAGATGGGCTTGACCAAACCGTTATGGCAGCAATTTGGCTATTACATCCGCGATGTCGTTCACGGCGACCTCGGCACATCATGGCAAACGACGCGGCCGGTTACGGAAGATTTGTTTCAGCGCTTTCCCGCGACCCTTGAGCTGATCACGTTCGGCCTTCTCTTGGCCATTGCAATCGGATTTCCCCTCGGCGTCGCCGGCGCGCGCTATCGCTCCGGTCCGATCCGCAAGTTTGCCGATTATTACGGACTGCTGGCGGGAGCCATGCCCGACTTCTGGCTGGCATTGGTGCTCATCTACATCTTTTACACGCGCCTGAACTGGATTGCGGCCCCGCTCGGCCGCATTGACTTTGCGGTCGTGCCGCCAAAGACAATTACCGGCAGCCTCGTCGTCGACAGTCTTCTTTCCGGCAATATGGACGCGCTACGCTCGTCGTTCGGGCATTTGGTGTTGCCGGTGCTCACGCTCGGGATCATCAACGCCGGGCCGATCCTGAAAATGACCCAGACCATGGTGGCTCGCGCGCTGTCTTCCGAATTCGTCCAATACGCCGAGCTGTGCGGCTTACCCCGGCGCGTCGTCATGCGCCAGGCTGTACGTGCGGCCCTGCCGTCCATCGTTACCATCATTAGTGTGCTCTATGGTTTTCTGATTGGCGGCGCGGTTCTGGTCGAGATCGTGTTCTCGTGGGGCGGTGCGGGCCAATATGCGGTGCAGGGCGTGCTCAACGCCGACGTCAATCCAGTACTTGGTTTCGTCCTTTTCTCCGCCGTCCTGTCCTTGATCATCTATCTGGTCGTCGATTTGATTTACTTTGCGCTTGACCCGCGGACGCGAGGTTGAACGGCATGGCGGACGTTAAGAAGCCGATCCTCGCGGTGTCTGATCTTTGGGTGACGTTCCCCGCCTACCGCAAAGCGCCGGTTCGCGCCCTCAAAGGAATCGAGCTGCGCATTGATCCGGGGGAGATCATTGGTCTGGTCGGCGAGTCCGGAGCGGGGAAAACTACACTCGCTCGAACCGCGATGGGGCTGGTTCCGCCGCCGGGTTTCGTGGAACGCGGGCAAGTCCTTTTTGACGGACGCGATTTGAGTTGGCTTGGCGATGATGCCCGCCGTGCAGTGCTCGGCCGCGAGCTGGCGATGGTGATTGCAAATCCGCGCGCCGAACTCAATCCGGTTATTCCGGTCGGCCGGCAGATTGCAAACATCGCGTATTATCATTTGCGAGTTGGGCGCAGCGAGAGCGACCGCCTTGCGCTCGACATCTTGCGCGCGGTGCGTATCCCTGATCCAGAACGCCGCTTCAAGGCTTTTGCGCATGAGCTTAGCGGCGGCATGGCGCAGCGGGTGGCCATTGCAATGGCGTTGATCTGTTCGCCGAAGCTGGTGATCTCCGATGATGCGACGAGCGGTCTCGACGTAACCGTTCAGGCGCAAGTGCTCGATTTGCTGCAGCGGCTGGTGCGCGAAAAAGGCGCGGCGGCGCTCTTCATCACGCGAGATATCGCCATCACCGCGCATTTCTGCTCCCGCATTGCGATCATCTATGCCGGACAAATCGTGGAACTTGCTGAAACTGCCGCGTTCTTTTTGCGGCCAGCTCACCCTTACAGCATCATGCTGCTTGCCGCCTTCTCACACAGTCCGGAATTGCGGGCACGCTGGACACGGCTGCCTGCCAGCGGAGAAACCGCGCCAGCCGGCGGCTGCGCTTTCGCTCCGCGCTGTGTGCGCCGGCAAAAGCGCTGCTATGAGGAGATCCCCGCGTCTCGCCCGCTCGCCGGCGGACGCCAAGTACGCTGCCATTTCCCGGTCGAGACTGTTGCAGCATGAGTGCGCTTCTGGAAGTTCGCAGCCTGGTAAAGCTGTTTCCGATCGCGGGTTCGCGCAAAGTGGTCCAGGCGGTCAACGGCGTCGATTTCAGCATTCGCCAAGGCGAGACTTTGGCGTTGGTCGGCGAGTCCGGCTCCGGCAAGACGACAATCGGCCGCGCCGTCGTCGGCCTGATCGAAGCGAGTGCGGGCGAGATCCTGTTTGACGGCAAGCTGATGGGCGCCCGTTACAACATTCGCTCGAGCGCGATACGCGGCCGTATCCAATTGGTATTCCAGGAGCCGGCGGAGTCACTGGATCCGCGAATCCGCGTCGGTGAGACGATGGCCGAAGCGCTGCGCTATTTGGGGATGGCGCGAAGGGACCGCGAAACCCGCGTACGGGAAGTGGCCGCGCGATTGGGGCTCCCCGAGCACACCCTCAATCAGTTTCCGGCGGAGCTCAGCGCCGGCCAGCAGCAGCGCGTCGGCATCGGACGGGCGCTCGTGACCAGTCCGCGGCTGATCGTGCTGGATGAACCTACATCTGCGCTCGACCCGACCGCGCGCGCCGAAATCGTCGACTTGTTGCGGCGTTTGCAGCGCGACCTTGGAACCGCTTATCTGTTCATCTCCCACGATCTGAGCACGGTCCGCTTTCTAAGCCACCGCGTGGCTGTGCTTTATCTCGGTAAGATCGTGGAGGAAGCCGATGCGGAGGATCTGTTCGCAAGGCCGCTGCATCCATACTCAGCAGGCTTGCTTGCTTCGGTTCTGCTGCCCGACCCCGCGCTTAAAAACAGCAGCACGATCCGGCTCGAAGGTGAAATCCCAAGCCCGATCGACTTGCCGCCCGGATGCTCGCTGGCGGGCCGCTGTCCGTTCGCGGACGCGAAGTGCCGCTCGGAGCCGCCGCCGGCAATCCCGGTGGCGCCGCGCCACACGGCGCGCTGCTATCATCACGACAAGGTCGCGGCCGTCGATCAGACGGTCGATCATTTCGCCCGCTTTCAGGCCGATTTAAGAAAGGTACTCAGCGTCGGTGCGGATTGATCGGTCGCACGGCCGTAAAAACGCGACACTTTAAACAACAGGAGAGACTGATATGGGCAGGCTGGAGAAGAAGCGGGCGTTGGTGACAGGCAGCAGTTCGGGCATTGGCGCCGGTGTTGCGCTAGCCTTCGCGCGCGAGGGAGCGGACGTCGTCGTCAATTACCCGACGCCGCAACAGAAGGAAGCCGCTGAGAAAATCGCCGAGGCGGTGCGTGCGCAAGGCCGGCGCAGCGCCGCCATTCAGGCCGATGTGAGCGATGCCGCGCAGGTTTCCCGGCTCGTCGACGGCGCCGTTGCGCAGCTCGGCGGAATCGACATTCTGGTCAACAACGCCGGCATCGCCGCCACCAACAATGTCGAGGACATTCCGATCGAGGAATGGGATCGCATGATCGCC
Source organism: uncultured Alphaproteobacteria bacterium (assembly GCA_963835195.1). GTDB lineage: Bacteria > Pseudomonadota > Alphaproteobacteria > Rhizobiales > Xanthobacteraceae > BOG-931. Next base: position 164,262 of record CAWIEY010000004.1, on the reverse strand, counting down.
GTGCACCTGCGGAGCGTTTTTCTGGTGACGCGGCTGGTGCTGCCGATGATGTACAAGCAAGACAGCGGCAAGATCGTAAATACAGCCTCGCAACTCGCCTACAAGGCCTCGCCTGGCCTTTCTCATTATGTAGCGGCGAAAGCGGCGATCGTCGGATTTACCCGGTGCCTGGGGATCGAGATCGGCACGCGCAACGTCAACGCCAATTGCGTTGCGCCAGGCGCGACGCGCACGCCGCTCATTGCCAACATCTCCGACGGTGTTATGGAGAGCATCCGCAAAGCCATCCCCAAGGGCCGGTTCGGCGAAGTCGACGATATCGTGCCGTCTTATGTATTCCTGGCCTCCGATGAGGCGCGGCATTATCAGGGGCAATGCATCAGCCCCAACGGCGGCGATATTTTTCTTTAGAATTGCCCGGTCGGCGGCGCGCGGTAGCGCAGCGAAGCTGCCAAAATCCGCCGCCGTGCTGACAGCTCTTCTCAGGGCACGCGGAAAGCCGGGCGGCTGCCGGGGACGCCAATGGAAGCGAACGCCTCGACGATCACCTCGTTTGCGGCTCCGGCAAGCAAAAGAAGCGTCAACAACAGCCTTGCCTTGGTCCCGTCCAGGATACCGCCGTGGATCAGACCGCGTTTCAACAAATCGGTCTCCGAACCAGGAAAGCCGTATGTACTACGAAGCACTTCCCCGGCTCCAGTTCGCGACGCCAGGATTACGGGCATTTTTGCAGCGAGTGTTGCAAGCGGTTCGACGAAAGCCCGCGGCACGTGCCCACCGCCGGTCGCCTCAAGTATCAGGCCCTGGTAGCCGAGCGACTCGATGGCGGTCACCATGCGCGCGTCATCACCGAGTGCCACCTTGAGCAGCGCGACCGGTGGCACGCTTTCGGGAGCGTGCGGCAGCGAGATGTGATGGCGGACGACCGGACGAAGGGCGATGCGCACCCGGTTTTCCATGATCCACCCGATCGGGCCGGCTTGCGGCGAGCGGAAGGTGGCGGGGCTCGTCGTGTGTGTCTTGCGCACGAACAACGGCAAATGAATCTCATCGTTGAAGACGACGAGAGCGCCGAAGCCGCGCGCAATAGGGCTGGCCGCGACCACGGTCGCGGCCAGCAGGTTCGCCGGTCCATCAGCGCCTGCGAGGTCGGGATTGCGCATTGCCCCAGTCAGTACGACGGGCTCTTCGCGATCCCACAGCAGGTCAAGAACAAAGGACGTTTCCTCGAGCGTATTGGTGCCCTGAGTCACCACTACGCCGTCGACGCCACGAACCACCGCGCTACCGATCGCCTCGGCCAGGGCAATAACATCTGACACCGTCAGTTCGGAGGAGGCGACCTGACGAAAGCGCACCGTCTCAATTTCAGCAACTTGGGCGAGTTGCGGAACGGCATTGACCAATTGGTCCGCCGTCAGACTGGGCAATGCGGCGCCGTGATCGCCCCGCACCGAAGCAATCGTTCCGCCGGTAGAAAAAACCGCAACTCTCGGACGCGCCGCCGCCATAGCCGCTCCCGCGTATGAGGCCGGCGTCACTTGGCCTTAAAGGGCTGACGACGCCGGAAATCCTCGGCAATTTCTTCCATGGTCACCCAACGAACTCCCGCATGGGCGTTGATGTGTCCGATCATGCGTTCGAGCATCAGCAGCACCTGCGGCCTGCCGCTTACGTCCGGATGAATGGTGATGGGGAAAATGCCGTAGTCCATCTCCCGATACACCCAGTCGAATTCGTCGCGCCACATTTGCTCGATATCACGCGGGTTGACGAAGCCGTGGCTGTTGGGAGCCTTCTTGATGAACATCATCGGGGGCAGATCATCGACGTACCAATTGGCGCCGATCTCGACCAGATCGACTTCCTTGCCGTGCTTCATCGGCCGCATCCACTCGGACGCTGACTTGGAAAAATCGATCTTGGTCCATGAGTTGCCGACCCTGGCGTAAAATGGCACGAAGTCGTTGTAGCCCTGGCTGTGGTCATAGCGGAAACCGTTCTGCAACAAGAGTTCCGCTGTCACTGCCGACATTTCCCACCAGGGGGCAACATAGCCGCGTGGTTTCTTCCCCGAAAACTTCTCGATGAGCTCAATCGATTTTTTGAGCACATCCTCTTCCTGCTTTCGCGTCATGGCCACGGGATTTTCGTGCGAATAGCCGTGGGCGCCGATTTCGTGACCCGCCGCGGCAATCATCTTCGTCTGCTCAGGAAAGGTTTCGATCGAGTGGCCGGGGATGAACCAGCTTGCCTTGATTTTAAGCTTATCGAACAGCTTAAGCAGTCTCGGCGTACCAACCTCACCGGCAAACACGCCGCGCTGAATGTCTGAGGGCGAGTCCTCGCCGCCATAAGAGCCGAGCCAACCGGCAACCGCATCAATATCGACTCCGATGGAGCAAAGAATTTCTTTAGCCATTTTTGACTCCCGTGATTGGATGATAAAGGCAGGCGTATTACCGCTCTGATCAAACAGCAATCGCTTGTAAGGTTTGGCTCGGCCAGATGTGGCGCGCGCCCGGTAGTGCGAACCCTTAAAGGATGCACGGAACGGCACCACCGCGCAAGGCGGCGACGCAGACGTCAACGTCCCAGATGGTCGCTGGATGCAGCCGAGTGATGCGAGCGCATCGATACGGGCGCTTAATCGAGCTTGAACGGACCGGCGTTACCTGGCGTTTCCTCCCAATGAATTGGAGTGGCGGCTTGAGGTTCTTGCCTGACGCTATCGGCCCGAGGCTATAGGGCCGCTATTGTCTCGATTTCGATCAGGAAATCCTCTTGCACGAGCCGATCCACCACAAGAAGCGTGTTCGGTGGATAGCGGTGCGCGGGAAACATAGCGGGAAACACCTCTTCACGCACTCGACGGAAATTTGCAATGTCCTGGGAATGCACGAGGTAGGTTGTAAACTGCACGACATTGGCGAATGACGCGTCGACTGACTTCAACGCTTTGTCGATGTTGGACAAAGCCTGCTTCATCTGTGCGTCGAAGTCGCCTTTGCCGACGATCGCGCCGTTGACGTCGGTTGCCAATTGGCCGGCGATGAATATGAACTCAGAGGCGCGCACCCGCGCGATCTGGCCGTAGAGGCTCAAAGGCGGTCCCATGGGCGCAGGGTTGATGATGGAGATGTCGGGCATATTGTCACCTTTGCGGTTGCTTGTTTCTCAACACACAGTTGAACGCTGATCGCCGGTAGCCACTTGTCCGCTCTCGCAAGCGTAGGAAATTGACGTCTTTTTTGACAATGTCGGGAGCGCCGTTCTGACGTTATAGCGGTAGGCGAATCATACGCCGACGCCTTCGAACAGATTGCGTCCGGCGACGAGTGCGCGAATCTTGCCGTCGGCGATGTTGCGCTTGAGCATCCAAAATCCGCAATCCGGATGCACATACTTGACGCGGCCCGGGCCGATAACGGCTTCGGCCCGTTCGATTGCCCGGGCAATGTCATCAGCGCTTTCGATCTCCGTTGACTTGATGTCGATCACGCCAAGACCGAAACCGATCTCGGCGCGCAGATCGCGGAACGCGGCCAGTTCCTCCGGCGGCCGGTGGGCGGTTTCCATTACTATATGGTCGACGTGCAGCGCGTTGATATAGTCGATCAGCTGCACCCAGCTTCCCTTCTGGATCGATTGCCCCCCGTAATTGCCGAAGCAAAGATGCACGGCCGGCACTGTCTTCACGGCATCGAGCACGCGGTTGATGGCGGCCGCCGCCCACCGCCATTCATCGGGGCTGCCCGGCAGATTTGCCTCGTCGATCTGCACGACATCGGCATCGAGCTGCGCGACCTGTTCGGCGAGCGCCGTCGCAATTGCCATCGCGAGATCCGAGAGATTGCCGTAATGCTTGTTGAGCAGGGTCTTCGCGAGCATATGCGGCCCCGTCAGCGTGAATTTAAATGGACGCGACGCCAACCGCTTGGCGCGCGCGCAAGCCTGCGACAAATCAAGCGTTCCCGACCCGACGGGTCCGTCGACCACGGCTGGCGGTCGCGTGCGGAAGGCCATACCGCACTGCCGGCGGTAGGCGACGAGCTCATCAAAGGTGACGGCGCTGCGGACGCCCGCCATCGGCTTCACAAAATATTCGATCATCCCGTTGGTCTCGGGATGATTTACGTCGAACCGCGACAATTCCCCGTCGCAGACGAGATCGATGCCGGCACGCTCTTGTGTATGGATGACGACACGCGTGGCGTCGATCACCGCCTGCTCGGACGGCACTGCGGCAAGCCAATCCGGCACCGGGTAAGAACCGACAACAGTGGTCTTGATGCGGGGCGTCGCGGCCAATGTGAACCTCCAAGCAAGTGACGGCCCCGAGATGCTTAGGGGAGGGGAGGCCGGCAAGTTGTATCCAATTGGTTACTTATGGCATCGTCGATTAAATGACTACCCAAAATTGGAAAGAACCGTGGCCTGCTTAGCGGCGGGCACAACGCCTTGGGATTGATGATGAAGATATCAGGCGTATCCGCGACCTTCGCGTCTTGTTATTCGCGAACTCATGAACACCCAAGTGACCATTGATGAGCCGTAGCTTAAAGGACAAGCTTTTTTGATCGAACTGCACCAATGATCGGCGATGACTAATAACAGGATCGACGCAGCTCACTCGGTCCGTTCTCGCAAGCTTAGGACCGCGCCCAGCACCACGACGCCATAAACAATGTCACGGACTGCAATTGGGAGTTGCGCACCGGACACCAGCGTGCCGACTGCGGTCAGCAATAGAGCGCCCCCGAGGATGCCGAGGAAGTGGCCGCGGCCGCCCGTCGCCAACGAGCCGCCGACCAGAACAGCAGCGATTGCCGGCAACAGATAGGGCACTCCCATGCTGAGGAAGGAGATACCGCTGAAGCCCGTCATCAGCACCCCGACAAGCGCCGAGCAAAATCCGGAAAGGACGTACACACTGATCAGGATAAGATTCGACTCTGGTGCCCGACAGACGCGCGACCCGTACACTGTTGCCCACGGCTAATACGTTGCGGCCGAAGGTGGTGCGGTGCAACAGCAGCGTCGCCACTACTGCGAAGGCGAATAGAAACCATACCGCCGGTGCGAAGCCCAGGACATGGCCGTTAAAAATCCAGCGGAGCATGGGCGGAGCCGAACCGGTCGGCATGCCCCCGGTGTAGAGCAGTCCCGCGCCCTGCATGACACCACCAATGGCTAGCGTCATCACAATCGCCGGAATGCCGATTAACACAATGCCGAGCCCATTAACGAGGCCAACTCCAATTCCAATTGCCAGCGCCAATGGAATTGCCCAAGACGCAGGAGCGTCATGCCCGTTACAAATAGCGGCGAGCACGACGCCGGTGAAGGAAATGGTGTATGGCACTGACAGGTCTAAGCCGCCGGTCAGCACGACGACGCCCTGGCCAAGTCCGAGCACCGTGAGGAATAGAGCGAGCGTAAGGACCGAATTGAAATAATACGCGCTCAGCGCTCCGCCGTGGGTGACGCCGACGACCGCCGCGTAAATCAGAAAACACAGTATCCAGGCGGGCAGGACCAGCCGCACAGTGTCGCGATTGATCCACAGCCAGCGCCGCAGCGCGCCTTTCGGTAACTCGTCGTCAGGCCGCAAAGTGTGCGAGGCAAGAATGGGTAGCGGTCGCTTGGCCCAATGCATATCGGGCAAGCTACGCGCGCGTATTCCAGCCAGGATCAATCGGGCGTTTCCGATGTGCTCGGCAAGCGGTGTATTTCGCCCAAGCAAGCCGCTGATCACCGCTAGGATCAGCACCAAGCTTTCAACGATCGGCGTGTAGCTTGACGACACGTCAAGTACGAGCAGCAGATCTGAGATAAGGACCAGCGTGAAGGCGGCGAAGACCGTACCGAGGCAACCGCCGCCTCCGCCGATTTGGCTTCCACCTAGTATCACTGCGGTAAGGATTGGGATGATTAAGTCGCGGCCGACCAGCGGGTCTCCGGCCGCGGTCTGAGCGCTGAGAACCACGCCCGCCGCGCCGTAGAAGAAACCGGCTATCAGATAACCGAGGAATTGGGTCCGAACGACGGAGATACCGCTTGCGCGGGCGGCCCCTACATCGCTGCCTATGGCATAGAGCGCTGTGCCGAAGGGGCTATTTTTGATGACCGCCCAGATAAGAAGAGCGAACAGAATCGTTGCAAGTGCGGCCGGGAACCAACCTTTGATCAGATCACCGGTGAAGAAGTTTGACAGGCCCTCCGGCACATGACCACCGGGATTGGGCATGATCAGGAGGCTGAGGCTACAACAGGATGAACATGCTGGCCAGCGTGACGACCACCGCTTGCAGACGCATATACGCGACAAAAAAGCCATTGAATGCGCCGACTAGGCCACCAATCGCTAGCCCTGTGCCGATCATGCCGACCTGCGACAAGAAGGAGACGCCGGTTTGGCTGGCGATGGTGACGTTAACAAGTGAAAGCGTGGCGCCGGCCGAAAGATCGATGCCGGCCAGCAAAAACACGACCGTCTCTCCCATTGCCGCAAGTGCGAGAGCTGCGGTGTTGGTGGAGAGGGAGCTCAACTCGAAATAGGACAGCGGTCCAGAGCTCACCAATCGAACGAAGACAAAGATCGCTACGAACGCGGTTATCGCGACCAACAACCGGCGTTGACGACTAAATAGGCGGCGCCAATTCCAGCTGGGAGCAGCCGCTATGGCGCCGGTGCTCACGACGCCTCTCCGCTTGGCGCAGTGCCCAGTGCCGCGACGAGAATGTTCTCTTCGGTTAAATGCTCGCGAGACAACTCCGCAGCCAAGCGACCACGATACAGCACAAGCGCCCGGTCGCACAGATTGACGATCTCTGATACCTCGGTCGAGTACAGCAGGATTGCCTTGCCGGCGGCAGCGAGGTCGCGCACTAGAACATAGATCTCATGCTTGGTGCCGATGTCGACGCCCCGCGTTGGGTCGAAAAGTAACAGCACCTCGAAGTCGCTGAGGAGCGATTTGGCGAGCACGATTTTTTGCTGATTGCCCCCGCTAAACGACGAAGCGGGTCGGTAGAGAGCGCGTGGCGGCACCTTGAGCCGGGCAAAAATCGCGTCGGTTGCGGTCGCCTCGGCGCCGCGGTCGATCCAGCCGAACTTCGCCAACCGCTCGAGGACGGGCAAAGACGCATTGGCTTTGCCCGAAAGGTGCAGAAACAACCCTTCGCTCTTGCGATCTTCTGGCACCAAGCTGATGCCCGCATGCAGCGCGCTCACGGGCGAGATCAAGGTAACAACCCGATCATGCCTGCGCAGGCTGCCCCGATCGGGGTGCAGAACCCCGAACAGAGTGTCAAACAATTCGCGCTGGCCCATGCCCTGCAATGCCGCTATCCCGACAATTTCGCCGGGCCATATTGCCAAGGACAGCTCGGTCAGGTGTTCTGCGACGCAGATGCCCTGCGCCTCGAGCGCGGGAACGCCGACGCCACTTTGCAACGTCTCGCCACGAGGCGGGTAGATCGCACCGATAGAGCGGCCGATCATTAGCCGAACCACTTCGTCGTCGGTCACCTCGTCAAGCCGGTATGAACCGACATGCCGACCGTTTCGCATTACCGTGACGCTTTCGCAGAGTTGGCGTACCTCGGCCATCCGATGCGAGATGAATACCACCGTCACTCCGGCGCTCTTCAGCCGTGCGATTTGTCGGCGCAGCCACTGAACGTCGGCAATGGGCAAAGTAGAAGTCGGCTCGTCGAGCAGCAGCACACTCGGTCGCCGCATCACTGCCTTGGCAATCTCCAGCTTTTGCCGCGTCGGCAGATCAAGTTCGGCGACGAGAGCGTCCGGATCGACGTCGGCTATTTCGAGCGCCGCAAGTTGGTCTCGCACGAGCGTGCGATTTGCCCGTCGAGTGATCTGCAGCCCGAGCCATGTCGGTTCGTAGGGCAACAGCATATTCTGGGTAACGGTCAAACCCTCGATCAGGGTGATTTCCTGAAACGCGGTCTGAATTCCAGCGGTGTGGGATCTCTTCGGGGAACCGAAGCCGAGAGGTGTCTTCCCGACGCGGACCTCACCAGTGTCCGGTCGAACGAGCCCGCTCAGAACCTTGACGAGCGTAGACTTGCCGGCACCATTTTCACCAACGATCGCCCGAACCTCGCCCTGGCCGATCGTCAGCGAAACGTCGTCCAAAGCCACCGTTGCTTCGAAGCGCTTGCACAGATGCTCGACAGCGATGGCTTCCGGACCTCGCGCGCTCGACAGTCCGGATAATCGGTCCGCTGCGCGCTCAGCCAACTTTAACTCCGCTTTCAGCGAGACCTAGTTGGCACCTTGCCGTTTGAGCATCTCAATAATCGGGTTCGCCGAGCAGCGCCGCGTTGAACCCAAGCTCTGGTGTGTAAGGCGACCAGAAGTCGATGGCATAGTCCGGCGGCACGGTGCCAGGCGGGATGGTGTTGCAACCCTCCGCAAATTCTTTGGCAGTGCCCGTCTTGCAAAGCTTGACTGTTTCGCGTGTGACCGGGACACCTTCGTAATATGTCGTCTGGTCAACCTTGTCGCCGGCAAGTATGCGCATGGCGATCTTGAACGCATACGGAGCTGCGAACAAACCTGAACCAGTCGATCGGCCGTTACGCCCTAATGCACCTTCGATGCCAGAGTCCTTTGGGAGCATCTGCAGTCGCCCACCGTTGGACAATTCGCCTGCGCAAGGAATTATCGGCTTGCCTGGCCAGTGGCCGTCCTCCACCTGCATAAGGCTGACCGTGTAGCAACCGGTTGCCGCGACCACCCCGTTAATGTCGTCCCAGGTATGGGTCGCCAAAAACTCCTTCATTTTCACGCGAGCCTGGGATTGATCCCACATGCCCACGAGCGTTCCGGTGATGTGGATACCGGGATAGTTCTTGGCTGTGTCCAACACTCCCTTTGTATAATCTTCGTTGTAGGACACTCCTGGCACACCGGTGATATACACCACGTTGCCCTTGCCACCGATCGCGTCAAACACCCATTTGGCTTGCGCCGCGCCATGTTTGACCCCGTCGATCTTGACGTTGTACGCGCAAGGTTCGGTCACGCCATTGACTGCCACGAAGACCACTTTCTTTTCGCAAGCGGTCTTGATCACACCATTCAGCGCCGTTGGCGAGATTGGGAAAGCGACGATGGCGTCGGCGCCCGCCTGGATCATCGCATTTATTTGCTCGATTTGGCGCTGTGCATTGGCGCCGGAAGCCTGCACGCGCAGCTCTACTTTATCCCGATAGGCCGCTGTTTTGGACATGGCGGTTATGGCGTTCTTTGCTTCCGCCTGCCAAGCGTTGCCGACATAACTCATCGAATAATAGACAAGATATTTGCCGCCCTTGGTCTTGGCCTGCGCCATGCTCGATCCCAGCACGCCAGCAACAAAGGCGCTCGCTCCCAAAGCAAGAGCGCCGAAGCACTTCCATGATCGCGACATAGGACGTCTCCCGGGAGAAAAACCACGGGAATTGTTGACACATAGCCGAGGCTAAATCAACATCGCGGGCGGATACGGCCAGCGCGGCCAATTCTACAACTCGCACATTTGAGGTTTAGCAATGGCGGAAGCGAAGCAGGGAGCGATTGCCGAGGTGCTGTGCGAGCGCGACGTGCCAGTCAAGGTGCGAGACGGAACGGTATTGAGCTGCGATATTTGGCGTCCAAAATCGGCTGAAAAAGTACCGGCGCTGCTACAGCGCCAGCCCTACGACAAGCGAATGGCGCAGGCCTACGTTTACGCGCATCCTGCATGGTATGCCCGGCAGGGTTATGGTGTGGTCGTCCAGAGATTCCCGCGGTCGCGGTTCGTCTGAGGGCAGCTTTTACCCGTTGCGCCTAGATGCAGAAGACGGTTTCGACACCGTCGCTTGGTGTGCCGCGCAGTCTTGGTGCTCCGGCAAGGTAGCGAGCTTCGGCTTTTCGCTGCCCGGTCTCAATCAGCTGCTCGCAGCTGCGGAGAAACCAGAGGCGCTCGTTGCAGCGGTCCCCGGTTTCTATCCGCAAGGGATGTATGACGGGCTAGTTCACGTCGGCGGAGCCTTCGGGCTCGCGGCTGTGCTCAATTGGGCATCTTTGTTGGCGCCTGACGCCGCGCTCCGCGCCGGGCGTCCTGAACTCCTTGAGGTAATTCGCAGTGCCGTCGGCTGCGGCGGCCCGGCACCGACTCTGGGACTCAAGGACATGCCGTTCTTGGTCCAGCCGGATATTCTGCCGTTCCTTCGCGATTACCTCGATCATCCCACGTTTGACCAATACTGGCAGGAATTTGAGCTCGGAGGTCGCCTTGGTCGAATTGGCGTGCCCTGCCTACATGTGTCCGGCTGGTACGATACATTTGTCAATCAAACCCTGGACGCATACCAGCGGTTTAAATCTGCAACAGCGGCCGACCACCGGCTTTTAGTTGGGCCGTGGTATCATATTCCCTGGAGCCAACAGGTCGCCTCCGTGGATTTTGGTGACGCTGCGCGTAATTTTGTTGATGAGTATCAGTTGGCTTGGTTCGATGCCTGGACCAAGGGTCAGCGCAACGCCATTGAAAAGATACCGCCGGTCAGAGTGTTCGTGACTGGAAGCAACAAGTGGCACGACGCTGATCGTTGGCCATTACCAGGAACGACGACGCAAACTTGGTATCTACGGAGCGACGGGCGCGCGAATTCGCTCAGCGGCAACGGCTTTTTGAGCCGTGATAAACCAAACGAGAATGAACCATCGGATTATTTCTTCTACGATCCGGCGGGACCGGTGCAAAGCCTTGGCGGTCATTCCTGCTGTTACCCGCAATCTACGCCGATGGGGCCGATGCTACAGCGCGAAGTCGAATTGCGTAACGATGTTTTAGTTTTTAGTTCGGATCCGTTGGAACGGCCACTATGGGTTGCGGGTAATGTCACCGCCCGCCTCTTTGCAGCTACGAGCGCGCGCGATACAGATTGGGTTGTCAAGCTTTGCGACGTCGCCCCCGATGGTCGCTCGTTGAACATTCAGGAAGGGGTGATCCGTACACGCTTCAGAAATGGCTTCGATCGTGAGGCACTGGTCGAGCCCGACAGCCTCAATGAGTATACGATTATGGTGGGCGCATGCTGTCATCGCTTCGATGCAGGCCATCGCATCCGCGTTCAGGTAACGAGCAGCAATTTTCCGGCGATCGATCGAAATCCCAATACCGGCGGCCCGCTCGGCATGGAAGGACCCTTCGAGTGGGTGCCGGCCAGCCAGACCGTCCGCCACGATGCCGCGCATCCCTCGGCCGTCACTCTCCCGACCATATCAGGTTAATGTCGTAAAGCTCATTGCAAACCGCTGCCGCGCTTTGCTCGTCTCGCACAAGCGAGTTGCAGCACCGAAAGGCTAAGAACAATGGAAAGCTGGCGAAACCGCAAGACGCTGATCCTAAGCCGTACGGACATGATGGGGTTGCTCACTCCGGCGGACTATGTGCGCTGTGTCGAACAGGCCTATCGTATGCACGGCGAGGGCCGCTATTACATGGATCCGAAGGGCCATATCGTGCTCGACAAATATCCAGGCGAATGGGAGGCCATGCCCTCCTACATCGAGGAGCCGGAAGCGGCCGCATGCAAGTGGGTTTCAATTCGCGAGCGCAATCGCGAGAAGTATGACCTGCCCACGGTGTTCTCCATTCTCATATACACCCATCCTGAGACCGGCTTCCCGCTCGCGATCTGTGATGGCAGCTATCATACGGTAATGCGCACCGGAGCCGCGGCTGCCGTTTCGGCAAAATGGCTGGCGCGCAAGAATTCAAAGCGGCTTGCTATTGTCGGCGCCGGTCATATGGCCGAAGGCACGCTTGCCACGTGTAACGAGGTGTTCAAGTGGGAGCATGTCGGTATCTGGAGCCGCTCGCAGAAGACGCTCGATGAATTCGTCGCGGCCGAGCAGCCGAAATATCCGCGGTTCAAGATCACTGCGAGCCGCAACCTCGAGGAGGTGGTGCGAGGCGCAGACGTGGTGGTGACCGTCACGCCCGCCCGTGAGCCACTCGTAAAAGATGCCTGGATCGCGCCTGGCACTCACATTGCGGCGGTCGGCGCCGACAAAGCCGGGGACCAAGAACTCGAGCCGGCGATTTTACAGCGCGCGCGGATTTTTGTTGACGACATCAGGCAGTGCCGAACGGATGGTGAAATCAACGTGCCGTTGGCAAAAGGCATAATTCGCGAACAAGACATCGCCGGCGAAATCGGCGAGGTCATCACCGGCGAGAAAAAAGGCCGCCGCGCGGAGGACGAAGTGACCTTGTTCGACTCAACCGGCATTGCTCTTCAGGATTCCGCGACCGTGCCGCTCGAATACGAACGTGCGCTGGCCGCCGGCGTGGGGGTCGAAAAGAAGATGATTTCAACGTGAGCAGACGACGACTTACCGCCAGTACGCGATAGGCAGCCGTGCTGCCGCCGCTCTGCTTCTCGCCGCAATCGCGCCTGGCCTGAAGCATCGGCGGCTCAAGCACATAAAAACAGAAAAAAGGCTGACGCTCGCAAGGTCGAGCCGCGGAGAGTGAGCCAATCAAAACTGACTGAATACACGCGCGTCAGACATGACCTGTCGCGCCAGTTCAGACGGGGAGGGCAAAGCGGTGCTACTCGCTTGGTCTCGCGATTGCCGTGCCTATCTTTGAGCAATAGAGCTATCGGAGCCGCCGTGGGTCAAAAAGTCATAATCTATTGCTTGAGAGTGGCGTCAGATCATCCAACGCTTAAGAAGTTCTCGGCTCGGCGAGAAAGGCGATTTTGACTAGGAGGCAAATATGACGCGTTGGCTCAAGCGCGGACTAGATGCAAGCGAAATAAAGGTCGCGGATGCGAAGGTGCGTGAAACTGTCGAAGGCATCCTCAGACAGGTCGACGACCGAAAGGATGCTGCGATCCGCGAGTTGTCGAAAAAGTTCGACAATTGGGAGCCGAAGGCTTTTCGGCTAACGCCAGACGAGATCGAACAGGCCATCGCGAAACTCGCCAAACGCGACCTGGAGGATATCAGATTTGCGCAGGCGCAGGTACGTAACTTCGCTCAGAAGCAACGCGAGACTATGCTCGACCTCGAGGTTGAGACACTGCCCGGTGTTGTCCTCGGTCATCGTCACATCCCGGTAAACGCTATCGGCTGCTACGTGCCTGGGGGGCGTTATCCGATGGTGGCCTCGGCGCATATGTCAATCGTCACCGCCAAAGTGGCGGGCGTGCGGCGAATTATCGCGTGTGCGCCGCCGTTCAAGGGTGGCGCGCACCCGGCAATTGTCGCTGCTATGCACTTCGGTGGTGCTGATGAAATCTATGTACTCGGCGGTGTGCAGGCCGTGGCGGCCATGGCCTTAGGCACCGAGACCATCCAGCCTGTAGATATGATCATCGGACCTGGCAACGCCTACGTGGCGGAAGCAAAGCGGCAACTGTTCGGCCGGGTCGGCATCGATCTGCTTGCCGGACCAACAGAGACTCTCATAATTGCCGATGATAGCGTCGACGGCGAGATCTGTGCCACCGATCTGCTAGGCCAGGCCGAGCATGGCCCAAGCTCGCCGGCTATTCTCCTAACAAATTCCGAGAAGCTCGCGCGCGAAACGATGAATCACGTGGAGCGTTTGTTGCGGATCCTGCCGACGGCCGAGATCGCCGGCCAAGCATGGAAAGACTATGGCGAAGTTATTGTCTGCGACAGCCCTGACGAGATGGTGCAGGAAGCCGACCGCATCGCCTCCGAGCACGTCCAGGTGATGACGCGCGATGCCGACTATTTTCTCGCAAACATGAAGAATTATGGCTCGTTATTTTTGGGGCCGCGCACCAATGTCGCCTTTGGCGACAAGGTGATCGGCACCAATCACACGCTGCCAACCAAAAAGAATGCGCGCTTTACCGGCGGCTTGTGGGTCGGCAAGTTCATGAAGACGTGTACCTACCAGAAGGTGCTGACCGATGAAGCGAGTGTCATGATAGGCGAGTACTGTTCGCGACTGTGCATGCTAGAAGGTTTTGTAGCGCATGCCGAGCAGGCCAACGTGCGCTTGCGCCGCTACGGCCGCCGTAATGTGCCCTACGCGCAAGCGGCGCAATAGCGTACCAATGCGTGATGACTAGTCTCGCGAAAAGCCCATCATTCCGCCTGGATGGCAGGCGCGCCTTAGTAACCGGCGGAGGCCGGGGGATTGGCTTGGCCGCGGCGTCGGCTTTGGCGCAGGCCGGCGCATACGTCACGCTTGCGGCGCGCACGGGTGCGGAAATTGAGGCGGCAGCGAGCGCCATTCGCGCGCGCGGCGAGAAGGCCGAAGCAATGGTCCTCGATGTGACTGATGTCGAGGCCGCGCGGCACGCCATCGGCACGGCCGAGCCGTTTCAAATCCTCATAAATAATGCTGGGATCAACCGGCCGGCCTATCTTGGTGATGTCAGCATCGAGGACTTCGATGCGATCTTTGCCGTCAATGTGCGCGCGGCATTCTTTATTGCCCAGGCCGTAGCGCGGCGACTGATCGAAAGTAAGCTACCGGGCTCGATCATCAATATCTCGTCCCAGATGGGGCATGTCGGAGCCGCACGACGCACCGTTTATTGTGCATCAAAGCACGCCATGGAGGGCTTCACCAAGGCGATGGCCATCGAGCTTGCACCGCATAATATCCGCGTCAACACCCTTGGCCCCACCTTTCTGGAAACTCCTATGACGCGGCCTTTCTTCGAGAACAAATCCTTTCGCGACGAAGTCTTATCGAAGATCAAGCTCGGCCGTCTCGGCCAACTCGACGAACTGACCGGTGCTATTGTCTTTCTCGCTTCCGACGCATCATCACTGATGACGGGCTCGGCACTCGTACTTGATGGCGGCTGGACGGCTGAATAGGCGAGCGGAGACCGGAAATCGCCGTTCGCACATTTCGTCTGCACTTCATCAGGTGCATCGGCCAAATTGCGCGGACCGACGCGTGCATGCCAGAGAGTGTGTTGGCCGCATGGAAAGCGGTGAGCCTGGCAGGTCCGGATGAAGGTCACGTTTGTTCGGATCAGCGGAACGAATACTGAGCGTGCTATTCTCGGTTCACTTCGCCGTGAAGTTTCGTGTCGTTTTTTCTTCTGCAACCCTCGGCATTGATGTGCTGGAGTGTTCGCCACGTGAGCGATCAGTCTCAAACAGGCACCATAGGAAAGCACGAAGTGTGTAGACGCCAAAGATCCTCAAAAGCGCATTGACCGCGAGAGAAATTTCGTATCAAGGTTGGATCGAGATTGATGCAGGTTCACTTGCTGTTAGCCGTGAAAGATTCTGCAACTACAATTTCAAAGAGCCAGGCAAAATTCCCTGGCGCATGCGCATCGACGGCGCGGCGGATGAAGTTGAATACAGGCCAAGCTCTGCTGTGATCGAAATGTCGAAACATGGGCGCCTAGCGGGCAAACATATCCTCGTAACTGGGGGACTTTCGGGAATTGGTCGTGCAATCGTTGCGGCGATGGCGGGCGAGGGCGCCAACGTCACGATCATGGACAAAGCATCCGCTGCGCGGGAAGACGGGCTCGCCGCTGAAAAGCTTTGCGCGCAGATAGGCCCAAACGTGGCTTGGCGGCAAGGAGACGTCGCATCTGAACACGATGTCGAAGCGGTGTTTGCGGATATCCTGCCGATTGATGTTCTTGTTAATAACGCAGGTGTGACGACATTCAAGCCCCTGGAGAACAGCACCGTTGACGACTTTGACCGCCTGATTGCCGTGAATGTAAAGGGGGTGTTTTTGATGACGCGGTCAGCTGTCAAATCTTGGATTCGGGCAGCGCGGACCGGTGCAGTTGTCAATGTGGCATCAAATCTTGCTTTCGTCGGAGCGCCGTCGGCAAGCATTTACTGCGCTTCCAAAGGGGCAGTCGCGACTTTCACCAAGGCTGTTGCCGCAGAAGTCGGACCTTTAGGGATCCGTGTGAACATGTTGTGCCCCGGCCCGGTGGAGACAGAGTTTAATCGGGACCATCGACAACGGGGGGCTCAAGAGGAGTGGGAGCAAGCAACGCCGCTGCGCAACCGATCCTTGTCAATACTCGCTGACCCGGCAAGGATTGCACCGGCCGCAGTATTCCTTGCCTCGGATGAGGCGAGACACATCACTGGCGCGTCGCTCCTGGTCGACGGCGGGATGAACAGCATTTGAATACGAGTGCCCGCGGCATCCTTTACATCTCTTAGTTGCGCAGATGATCAGGGAGCCCGAGAGCGCAAACAGATAACCCTGCTACCGTCCGGCGGTGAGCAGCATGGTGCCGCAAAAGCGCTGTACTTCGGATTCGCGAGCTGGTGATGCGTTCTCTTCGTTCGCGCTGAAGAAGTCGCCGACCTTCAAGGCACGTTCAACCTCGGATGGCAGCTGAACGGACTCCTCGGCTGAATTCTTCAGGGGCAGAGTAGGGCGTGACTGACCCAACCGACAGATACAGCCGCTGATAGACAGAAACAGCCGCTGATACATTCCGCGCGCATTTGGACGCACGGTAGCGCCGCCTCTTTGACAGCGCGGTATGCAGTGCTAATGTTCACTACAAAAATGAACCATGTTTGAAGGGAGCGAATAGTGAATAAGCCATTGCTCAGAGTCTTCTTCGCGCTAGCGGCGAGTGTCTTTGCAAGCGCGGCCTTCGCTGCTGATGCGCTCGACCAGCTGCCGGCAAACTTGCGGGAAGCGTATCAAGGTCTCGATCCGGTGGTACTTGAAGGCCCCAGCATGCTGCGTGATTTCAAGCCGAAGCATGGTCCGCCTTGGACACTCGGATACGCGAGCTCTTATGCGGGCAACACTTGGCGTGCCGCCGGCATGAATCGCCTGATGAAAGTTTTGTTGCCTGAGGCTCAAAAGGCCGGGTTGGTGAAAGATGTCATCGTAACACAGTCCAACCTCAACGACTCTGTGCAAATACAACAAATGCGGCAGCTCGTCGATCAAGGTGCAGATATAATTTTCCTCTGCTGCTCGAACCCCACTGCGCTAAATCAAACTATCAAATACGCTTATGACAAAGGGGTTCCCGTAGTCTCTTTCGACGGGTTCGTGACTGCACCACAAGCTATTAGCGCGATGGCCAACTATGTTGATGGCGGTTATCAGCTTGCCAAGAGCGTCATCCAAAAGATGGGGGGTAAGGGCAACATACTGATGGTAAGCGGCATCGCTGGTACGAATACATCCGATAGCTTCGACAAGGGCGCGCTAAAGGCAATCGGCGAAAACCCGAATGTCAAGTTGATTGGTACCGTGCAAGGCAAATGGACGGATCAGGTTGCTCAAACCGAGGTACAAAAGTTCCTAGCCACACATCCCCAACAGATCGACGGGATTGTCTTGCAGTCGCCGGCGGAAAATGGCGTGCTTCAGGCTTGGCTGCAGTCGGGACGACCAATCGTGCCGATGAGTCTTGAGGGTGAGTTCGGGGCCGCTTGCTATTGGCTAAAACATCCCAAATGGGCTGACGAGGGATATTATATTTGGCCGCCCGGCGACGAACAATATTTCGGCTGGAACGTAGTCCTGCGAGTCCTGGAAGGACAGGGACCGAAAATTCAATCTATCGTGCGGCCCGTGTTGAAATACACCTATGAGGACGTCAAAGCTCAAGTACCTGAAAATTGTAAGACGGATGATCCGAAGTGGATGGAGGCGGGAGCTGAAAAGTGGTTCCCAGCTTCTTTGGGAGATGCGATGATGCTTCGGCCGCACGATCCGTTGACATGGAAACCTTAAGATTGACTCGCAAGATTGCGTGTCGTCGCTAAGGCCATGAATCTCTGTGCGTAGTCGCCTTGCAGCGTAAGGATGGTGTCTCCGAAAACACGCGAGACGCCATCCGGGAAAGAACAGCATCCGATAATGTCTGACGCAAGGGACAAGGTCCTGGCGCGGGGGGTATGTAAACGCTTCGACGAGACGGTAGCTCTCAACGATTGCAGCCTGACGATAAATCCTGGCGAAGTTCATGCCATTGTCGGTGAGAACGGCAGCGGCAAATCGACACTTGCAAAAATTTTCTCAGGCGTAGTCCTTCCCGACTCGGGCACGGTATCGATCTTCGGCGAGAGTCCGCGCAGCCCTATGCACGCCCGCGCGTTGGGTGTCGCCACGATTTTCCAAGAGGTCCTGGTTGCTGAGACGCTACCGGTCGTGGACAACATTTTTGTGGGCACCGATGGTTTGTGGACCCGCTCGCGCACCCGAGCCGAAGCTCGCGACCAAGCTCATAGTATCCTCAAACGGTTCACCGGTTCAGACATCAATCCGGACACATTGGTTCAAAGCCTGCCCCTCAGTGTGCAACAATGGATTGTGATTGTGCGCGCACTGCTCGCCAATCCGCGATTGCTGATTCTCGATGAATCTTCGGCGGCTCTTGACCTGGACGCCACCGCTCGTCTCCACACCGAAATCAAAGAGCGCCGGGACGCGGGCTGTTGCGTCGTGCTCGTTACGCATCGAATCGCGGAACTGATCCGTATAGCAGATCGGGCAACGGTGCTCCGGGATGGCGCGGTTGTAGGCGAGCTCGTTGGAGCGGACATTAATGAGGCAAATCTTCTTGGGATGATGACCGCCAAGCGGATTACTCTGGAGAGCAAAACGAAACCGCCGGCTTTGACCCGCCCTCATGACGCAGACGTGGTGCTCGCCGCGCGTGGCATAAATATCGGACAAACGGCAGCCCCGTTTGACTTTTATCTACACGCCGGCGAAATCGTTGGAGCTACTGGACTTGAGGGTCAGGGGCATGTTGATTTTCTTCGCGCCATAGCGGGTCTGCGTTCGCTCTCTTCGGGAAATATATTTGTCGAGGATCGCAGCTCTCCTAAGCCGGTTCGAGATTTGTCCGAGGCCTCGGCGACAGGTATTGCTTATGTTTCGGGAGACCGCGCGCATGATGGCATATTCCCTAATCTGTCGATTTTTGAAAATTTCGCACTGCCGTTTTATCGCTCTACCTTCGGCGAGTTCGGCTGGATTGACCCGCGCCCGTTGGAACGTGCGTTTGTCGAACAGATTCGGCGACTCTCGATTAAGGTAGCGCGTGCCTCGAATGGGATTACATCGCTCAGCGGTGGCAATCAGCAGAAGGTTTTAATTGCCAGAGCGCTTGCTGCCTCACCCAGGATCATTGTTCTTGATGATCCCGCTCGCGGTGTCGACATTGGGACAAAGCGGGAGTTGTATGCCCAACTGAAGGATTTCGCCGGACGAGGCGGCGCCGTTGTCTATTTGTCGAGCGAAATCGAAGAGTTTTTTGACTTTGCTGACCGCGTCCTGGTTTTCCGCAATAGCACCCTCTTCACGATTGTGTCCTCTGCAAATTTTTCCGAGGAGGCGTTGCTGGCTGCTATGTTTGGCGATTCCGACCCATCGGCTCCATCTACGAAAACGGCAGGGTTTTTAGGAATGTGAAAAACGATTTCCATCCACGATTGGAACGTAATCAGCATTTACTGACACCGATTTTGCTAATCGGGTTTCTCTTGCTCGCAGCTGTGCTACGGGCACCTAGGCTCTTTACGGTTGATGGAATCGGCGGCGCCATCATAGTCGCGACACCACTCATCCTTGCCGCGCTGGCACTCACGCCGATTGTGCTTGTCGGTCGCGGCGGTGTCGACCTCTCAGTCGGCCCCTTGCTCGGTTTCATGAACGTCAGCTTGGTGAAGTGGCTCGTAGAAACGGACCATGCTTCTCCAATTCTGGTCCTAGGTTACGTGCTCAGCGCTGGTGTTCTTTACCAAGTGCTGATCGCGGCTATTATCATTTATGTTCGTATATCGCCTATTATTGTGACACTCAGCGGCTATCTTGTGCTCACCGGCTTCAATCTTGTGATTCTCGACCGCCCGTCCGGAATGGCGCCGGAATGGATGCAGAGTTGGGGTAACGGAACATCAATTCTTTCGCCGGTGTTTTTCATTCTCGTTGCAATGGTAGTCTTCTGGCTTGTCTTTTCGCGCACCTCTTTTTATCAACAAATTCTGCTCACGGGCGCCAACGAACGCATGGCATTCGCCAATGGAGTCAACACCGTTGCGGCGCGATTTGGGGCACACATCGTGGCGGGCGTCTTCACGGCGGCAGCTGCCCTGACGTACACCGCATTGATTGGCTCTGGTGACCCGACGCAAGGCAACACATACACCCTCGCGGCTATTACTGCCTTGGTACTTGGGGGAACGAATTCGCTGGCGGCAGCGGTGGCGGCCTCGGCTCAATCCTCGGCGCGATCTGTATTTATTTAATCTCGTATATCCTCTCCACTTACAATTTCGGCAGCGTTTCCGGCTTTGTCACGCAGATGTCGACCGGAGCGATTCTTGTGATCTCGCTACTCATTAACAACCTGATAAACCGCCGCAGGAGGTTGGCGTGAGCGCAGCACATCGATTCAATATCGGCAGAATTATCGGCGGGGTCACGCAAAGTCGCGGTGTCGTGCTAGGCATAGCATTGCTGATCGTTTTATCCGCGGCGGGCGTTGTTCTTGTTCAAGGCTTCGCATCCTATACGAATATCCGCTCGATGTTGCTCTTGGCAGCGTTTTTGGGTCTCGCGTCAATCGGCCAGACTCTGTGCGCCTTGCTCGGCAGCATCGACATGTCTATCCCCTATGTCATCGGTTCAGCCAACATAGTATTGGCGAGCTTGTTCAATTGGGGAGTGCCGCCGATTCTTGCTTGTTTGATCGTGCTGATCGGTGGTGGCGTCATTGGAGCTCTTAACGGAGTCCTTAGCTTTCGCTTGCAAGGCCAGGCGCTGATCTTGACTTTGGGCGTCGGCTTCGGGCTGGTTGGCGGTTGTCAGATATTGACTAGCATCGGTTCCGTGTACGCCGGCAACGTTCTCGGAGAAGTTCCTCAATGGCTTCGTGATGTCTCTTCAATAGCCGGCACCACCCTCGGTCTTCCAATTCCACCGATCGTTGTGATCTGGATCGCCGTTGCGGCGATTGTGATAGGCATCCTGTCGAGAACTGCGTTCGGTCGAGGCTTCTACGCGGTTGGCGGGAACCGCCGCGCAGCTTCGCGCGTCCTTATTTCAGAGTTTAGAACTTGGACTATTGCGTATATCATCAGTGGCGCGATGTCGGCGGCGGCGGGCATGGCGCTGCTGGGTTTTTCCGGCGGCGGGTTTGTCGGAGTGGGCGATCCCTATCTCTTCACCACCCTGGCGGCGGTAGTCATTGGCGGCACGTCATTACTTGGCGGCTGGGGCGGCTACGGCTCCACCATGGTCGGAGCTCTGATCCTCACAATTCTCACTTCACTGCTGGTCGGGTTGGGCCTTAGCTACGCCATGCAGCAAGCTGTATTTGGACTCTTGATTGTACCCATGGTTGCGCTTTACGCCCGAAACCCGGATGTGCGCGATCAAATTTAATGAAAAAGAATTCGCCTCGGGTGCGCTCATGTACAGAGCGTCCTCATGAGGACGTTTTGAGTAGGTCTGAGAGGGGCGTGTTCTGCGGCGATCGTTCGATCGCAATAAAAGGAGGTCGGGATGAGTACGATTGGCGTTGACACTGGCGGCACCTTCACCGACCTGGTGTATTTGCGGGATGATGGCGGGATTGAAGTCGCCAAACGTCCGTCTACGCCGCCTGAATTCTCAAAAGGCGTCATGGACGTCGTCGAGGCGATCGACAAAGACCGCGATTTGCTGAAGACGCTCGACTACTTCTTTCACGGCACGACGGTCGCCACCAATGCAATGATTACCGGCGCGGGTGCCAAAATAGGCTTCCTCACGACTGCCGGCCATCGTGACGCACTTCCGATGATGCGAATTATTGGAAGGTCAGCTGGGCGCTCTGAGGTCGAATTGAAACAGTATTCGTACAGCGATAAGCCGGCTCCGATCGTGCCCAAAAGCCGCATAAAGGAGGTGCACGAACGTATCGACTACAAGGGTGCAGTTATCGTGCCGCTGAACGAGGAGAGCGCCCGGCGGGCTATCCGCGAATTGCTGCAGGAAGGAGTTGAGGCGATTGGTGTTTGCTTTCTTTGGTCGTTCAAGAATCGCACTCACGAACGACGTGTGCGGGAGATCATCGCCGAGGAAGCGCCAAATTTGCATGTTTCGATTTCCAGCGAAATCGTTCTAGCCATGAAAGAATACGAGCGTTCGGCCACCACAGCCGTGAATGCGTACGTTGCCCCGCTACTTACCAGTTACCTGCACGAGCTGCAGCTCTCGTTACAGGATCGCGGTCTTCGCTCTCCGCTTTACGTGATGCAATCGATGGGCGGTGCGATGCGCACGGCCGAATCGGATCGTCGATCAGTAAACACGCTGGCCTCGGGTCCCGCTGGCGGCGTTGTGGCGTCACGCTTTCTGGGCAACTTGTTGCGACAAAAGAATATCATCTGTGCCGACGTTGGCGGCACCAGTTTCGATGTGGGACTCGTTGTAGACGGCGAGCCCATCATCACCTCGACGTCGACTGTAAACCAATACACGTTGCTCGCCCCGACCATCGATATTGTGTCCATTGGCGCGGGCGGCGGCTCGATCGCTTGGGTTGATCTAGGGCGTCTCCGGGTCGGGCCCCAGAGCGCGGGCGCGGATCCAGGTCCGGCTTGTTACGGTCGCGGCGGCGTGCAGCCCACCGTCACGGACGCTGACGTGGCACTTGGCTATATCGATCCCGATTATTTCCTTGGCGGTACATTCAAGCTCGACCGCTCATTAGCTATCAAAGCCATTGAGGAGCGCATAGCTCGACCACTGAACATGAGCGTTCGGGATGCGGCCAGCGGTATTATTGAAATCGTAAATCATCATATGTCTGACCTGATCCGTAAAATGACGATTGAGCGCGGCTATGATCCGCGCGACTTTGTCGTTTATGGTTTCGGTGGCGCAGGTCCCTTGCACGGCGGAGCCTTCGGCCGCGAACTCGGTGTTAAAGAGGTCATTTTCCCGCTCGGCAATATCGCCTCCGCCTTCTCAGCCCTTGGCTTGGCCGTTTCCAACCTTACTACCGTGACGCAACTATCGGATCTCGCATTGGCGCCGTTCGACACTGGGCGGTTCAGCCAGAATTTCGAGCGGCTGGAGCAAGAAGCGATTGATAACCTGTCTGCGGGCGGCGCCGAGCGTTCGGGTATTGCTCTGCAGCGCATCGTCGAGTTGCGCTACAAGGGCCAAGTTCATCAGGTCGATACGCCGGTACCGGCCGGGAAGATCACCGCGGCTGTCCTTGAGAACGTGATTGCAGAATTCGAACGCCGCTACGAGCGGCTGTTCGGCCGCGGTTCAGGTTTCCGCGAAGCGGGAATCGAGCTTGTAACCTATCGCGTGCTTGGATCCACGCACGTCCAAGCGGCTTCCCTGCACAGCGACCGCGAGAAAAGCTCCGATGCCACCCTAGCTCGAATTGGACGCGAGCCGCTTTACTGGCGCGAGATCGGCAAAGAAGTTGATACTGACATTTACGGCGGCGGTCTCGCCTCGGGCATGATATTCGAAGGGCCGGCGATCATCCGGTTTAAATCAACGACAGCACTTATCCATCCCGGCCAGACCGCCCGGATAGATGGCTATCGCAATGTTCGCATAACAAATAGCGTGGAATAGTCATGGGCAAAGCCATTTTGAAAATACCCGGGTCCGAGCGCTTCTATTCGGAAGGCCACCGTCCGGAACCGAGCGCGATTTCTCCGAAACTAAAGCTCTTCCCGTACGACCGAGGCCATGAAGTCGATCCGATCACGCTGGAAGTGGTCGCGCACAAGCTTTGGCAAATCAATGATGAGCAGGGACAAGCGCTCAAGAAGATCTCGGGCTCGCCGGTAGCGACAGACGCGAACGACTTCAACGTCGTTCTTTGCGATGAGCTTGGGGACATCATCAACATCGGACCTTATTACCTGCCACACGCCGCCAACGTCGACTTCATGGTGAAGTGGACGGTCGTCAACCGCAGTGACAATCCAGGCATACATGCTGACGACATGTTCCTTTGCAACGATTGCTGGATCGGGGCCCTGCATCCACAGGATGTGGCGGTGCTGTCGCCAATCTTTGTTGGCGATCAGCTATTCGCCTGGACGGGCTCGACTATCCATCAAGTGGATCTAGGCGGCGTCAACATTGGGTCGTGGTGCGTCGACGCCGAGGAACACTTCGCCGAAGGCATGACCTATCCGCCGATCAAAATAGTCGAGAGCGGTGTGATCCGACGAGACATCGAAGACGTGTATCTGCGGCGCTCTCGGGCTCCAGCTCTGGTCGGACTCGACCTTCGCGCGCACATCGCCTCCAATAACGTCGCTAAACAGCGAATGCTCGAGCTGGTCGAACGTTACGGCGCCAAAACTATCAATGTAGTCATGAAAAAGCAGATGGATTATGCCGAACAGCGATTTCGAGAACGGCTGCGGCAAATCCCAGACGGTACTTGGCGCTGCGAGACCTATCAGGAGGTATGCAAGACCGGAGACCGCGGAGTATACAAAACGGCGCTTGCGCTGACCAAACGCGACGCCGAACTGGAATTCGATTTCACCGGCTCCGATCCCAATGCGGGGATGATCAATTGTACCCGGGCTGGCGCAGTGGGTGGTTCCACGGTCGCCATCCTGCCGCTGCTTTGTTACGACATTCCCTGGGCGTTGGGTGGACTCCACCGGGCGCTCAAGTTCATTACTCCGATCGGTACGATCATCAATGCCGAGTTTCCACACGGCGTGTCGATGGGATCAATCGCCGGCACTTGGTCGGCAACCAATGCAGCCAACAACTGCATTGCTCGAATGTTGACCAGCGCTCCGGAATTACAGGACCGCTTGCTCTCGGGCTGCGTCGGCTCGTGGACGACAGTCATCGCATCTGGCCTCGACAATAACAAACTACCGTTCGTAACAATGATTATGGACTGCATGGCCGGGGGTTGGGGCGCCCGCACGTTCGCTGATGGCGTCGATACCGCAGGTCTTATGGCAGCGATCACCGGCCAATGCCCCAACGTGGAGACAAACGAGGGATTCTATCCGATCCTCTATCTTTACCGGCGGGAAACGAAGGACTCCGGCGGCGCAGGCGAATATCGGGGCGGCATGGGCGCGACCTCCTGTTGGATACCGCACGACACGGACGGACGCCCCGTGGAACTCGTTCTCGCCACTTTCGGCCAAGCGTTCCCAACGGCCTTCGGTGTCGACGGCGGATACCCGGCAAACACCGCAATGTACAAGATGCTGCGGGGAGCCGATGTTGATCAATGGTTTGCGCGCGGCGAAATTCCCACTGATATGTCGCTCTTGAAAGGCGAGCTTGAATATCTTCCGCCGAAAGTCGAGACGCAGCAAATGCCGCAGGACGTCTTTGAGCACACGTGGAGCGGCGGCGGCGGCTATGGCGACCCACTCGACCGACAACCTGAGAAGGTAATGGTGGATGTCCTGAATGACGCCGTGTCGATCAAATCAGCGGAGACAGTTTACGGTGTGATAGTCAAGGATGGCACTATCGACTTGGCGGCGACCGAGAAGAAACGGTCCCAAATCCGCGCGGACCGGCTCGGGAGTTCTAACGCAGGGAAGCTGAAAACGTCAAAGACTTCAATCGATGGAAAACGTATCAGCAGGCATCTTGTTCTTACCTCTGACAACGGCGTAGCGTGTTCGAACTGCGGTTACGTGATCGGTTCAGTGGGGCAGAATTATAAGCTGCACCTGCGAAGAAAAGACAGCGACATTCGCCATGCCAATCCTCTGATCATAGATTCTAAAAAGTTCATCGATCCAGAGGTCCAATTCCGTCAGTATTTCTGCCCGTCATGTGCAACGCAGGTCGAGACTGACGTGATACTCGCGACAAGCGAGCCGGTCTGGGACAAACAGCTAAAGGTCAGCTAGCGCGGCGTTGCCGGCCGCAAAGGGCTCCAAGCCAGCGTCAGGAGCGGGGCCGATCTCCTAGGCATCGCGAACGAACGCGTCACCATTACTGGAGAAAGCCATGAAGAAGGAAGTTATATCGACACCAAAGGTGGCGAAACCGACGGCGCCGTTCTCGATGGCCACGAAGGCGGGGGCTATGCTGTTCATTTCGGGGATAGTCGCGCTAGATGCGAATGGACGCTTGATTGGTGGCGAGGACATCAAAATACAAACTCGTCAAGTTTTGGAGAATATAAAAGAACTTTTGCTAGCGGCCGGCGGCACTCTCTCCGACGTGACAAAGACAACCGTTTATCTCACTGATTTTGCGAACTATGCTGCGATGAATGAAGTGTACCGAGAATATTTCGCGGAGGCGCCACCTGCACGCGCCACCGTCAGAGTCGATTTGGTTGACCCTCATTTTTTGGTGGAGATAGACGCCATCGCGGTTGTATCGCAGCCCTGAGAAGGGTCTTTATCCCTTGCTTGCGCCGACTTGTGCGGCGCTGGACGACATCAAAGTGCCGGCGTCGACTGCTTTTAGACGAAATGACGCCGGGTGCCGCGCCGGCACATTCTCAGCGGAACCGCCAGAGCCAAATAGCTTGACACATTCACGGCTCTCGCCAAAGCTCGCTCGCCCCCTTTATTGCGCGAACCCCAAATCGCCGGAGCAGCATCGCTCGCGCGCAGCAAACCGAAAGAAGAGCCATGGATCTCGGAGTCGACAAGATCGTTCCCGCCGTCATCGGCATAGATCTTCACCGCGGCCATCTCGATCCAGCCGTGGCGACCATGCCGCTGGAAGCGAAGCGAGCGGCGCGGCTGGTAGAGGCGAACCAGAAGTTCTTCGCCGCTGCCCGCCAATCGGGCATACCGATCGTGCATCTCATCACCAAATATCGCGACGTCGCCGAAATCCGCTCCAATCCGTTCTGGCGGACGCGAGCCGACGACCCCAAGGCCTCGAGAAGAAATGTCGAGCGGCATAACCTTGCTGGGCTTCCCGGCACCGAATTGATGCCCGGCCTCTACGATCCACGCGATTTTGTCGTCGACACCAAGAAGCGCTACGATTGCTTCGTCGCGACTGATCTTGATTTCATGCTGCGTCGGCACGGCATCAACACCCTCTTGATCACGGGCATCAACACGTCGAGCTGCGTGCTGGCGACCGCCATCCGTGCTAATGTCCTCGATTATGCGCCGGTGGTCATCGAGGATTGCGTCGATACCATGGACGGCCCCGTCCTGCACGATTCCGCGCTGGCTTGTTTGCGCGCCGCTTTCGGCTGGGTCATGAAGAGCGATATCGTGCTCGATGTCATCAACGGCCGGTCGGCTGAAAAGTTGAGCGCCTGATATCGCGGAGATTGCGGCGATGGTTGCCGGCGCGTCTTGAGGAGCGATAACGGGAGCGTTGAGCACCTGCAGAACATTAAGGAGATCGTCAATACCTGGCGATGGTCTATGTCACGACTGAGCTGACGAATTATCTTATCGGCGGCGCTTTGCGCGCTACGCCCCTGGTCCTCTTCGCCCTGCAGTTCGCCGGACACCGGCCGGGGACCGCCACTCAATCCATCTGCGACAGCCGCGTCAATTGGCGGCCGGCGGCATCGAAATTATCCGGTCGCAACCAGGCCTCAAACCTTGCTTTGCGCGCAAGCCATTCATGGTCGAGCATGCTGTACCAGGCGGTGTCGCGGCTGCGGCCTTTCTGAATCATATGCTGGCGGAAAATGCCCTCGAACGAAAAACCAAGACGCAATGCCGCGCGTCGCGACGGTTCGTTCAAGGCGTCGCATTTCCATTCATAACGGCGATACCCGAGGTCTTCAAAGACGTGCCTGGCCATAAGATACATGGCTTCCGTGCCGGCGGCCGATCGCGACAGGATCGGGGCGTAGAAAATATTGCCCACCTCTAGCACGCGATGCTCCGGGACGATCCGCATATAGGAAGCGTGGCCGGTCGCTCGCTTTGTCGCATGGTCGATGATGACGAACGACAGCGGATCGTCGGACTTTGACCGCTTTTCCAAGTAGGCCGCAAAGGCAGCACGATCGGTGAAGGGACGTTCGCCAAGATAAAGCCAGAGCTTCTCGCGGTCGCTGCCGTGGGTGCCCTCGTACAAGGCTTCCGTGTGCGCCGCCGGATCGAGCGGCACGATGCTGACCAGCCGCCCGCGCAGCGTGATACGGCAAGGCCGGCGCGCAGCTGAAGGATCAACTAGAGGTCCAACTGGCAGACCGTTTTGCATCTGCGGCATGCCCTCGAGCTGCGTCTCTTTATTCACTTGCTGGTCTCCCGAATTCACTTGCTGGTCTCCAGAGGCGCGACCTTGCGGCCAAATTCACACAAAACCGTTCTACTCCAGCTCAGCCAGCCTGAAGACTGCTTCAGCCAAGACGCGGGCGGCGTCGAACACATGCTCTTTGCGTACGCTTTCGGCCTCGTTGTGGCTTATACCGTTCCGGCAAGGAATAAAGATCATTCCCGTGGGGCATTCGTAGTGCAGATAGCGCGCGTCGTGACCCGCCCCGGAAGCGATATCCATCCAGGGGATCTCCAATCCGTTCGCGACCGATCGGATGATCTCCCGAATCGATTGTGGAAATTCCAGCGGCGGATCATGCAGCAGCTCCGTCACCGCTACCCGACAGCGGCCGCGCGCGTCTCGACAGATGTCGGGAATGGCGTCGCCCAGGCGCTGCAGCTCGGCGGCGTCCGGATGGCGCAGATCGATGGAAAAGACCACGCGCGCGGGGACGACCGAGGGCGCGTTGGGGCTGACGTTGAACATGCCGACGGTGAAACGCACGATGTCATCGGTGTCCCACATCGCCTTCTGCAACGCCTGCACGACATCGACGGCCGCGACGAGCGCATCGCGCCGCACCGCCCGCGGCGACGTGCCGGCATGGTTCTCTTCTCCCTCAATCTCAACTCGAAAGGTGCGTTTGCCCTGGATGCCTGAGACGACGCCGACGGACTTGTCGGCGCGCTCGAGTATCGGTCCTTGCTCGATGTGGGCTTCGAGGAATGCTGCCGGCTTTGTGAATGGGCGCCGCGCCACTTGCGGCTCGGCCGCGAGCACTTTGCGGATGCCGTCTTCGACGCTGTTGCCCGCCTGATCGCGAATGCTCAGGATGTCCCCAAGCTTGCGGGCACCGGAGAAGACGGCCGAGCCCATCATCCCGGGCGCAAACCGCGAGCCCTCTTCGTTCATCCACGCCACAACCTCGATCGTTCGGCGGGGACGCTGCCGGGCGGCGATGATGGCCTGCACGCTTTCCAGCGCCGCCACAACGCCAAACGCGCCATCGAATTTGCCGCCGGTTGGCTGCGAATTGATGTGGGAGCCCACCAAAACTGGTGGCAGATCGGAATCGCGTCCGCGAAAACGCAAAAACAAATTAGCCGCCGCATCATTGAGCGCCTCAAGCCCCAGGCTTTGGCCCCAACGGACGAGGCAGGCGCGTGCGGCGATCTCTTCGTCTGAAAGAGCTTGGCGATTGACGCCGCCTTTCGGCAAGGCGCCAAATTGTGCAAGTTCCATCAGCCGCTCCCATAGGCGATCGCCGCGAACCTCTTTGGCGATAGCGCCTGCCTGGACGGTTGCGGAGGATTCAGACATGGGCAATGGGGCTGCTTTGATCGATTGGAGCTACGCTGCTCTATTGTATTATGTTTGGCCAAACAGGTATACAATAACTGTTCTTACAGCGGGGAGAGGCGCGATTGGAACTGCACTTGGCGGGAAAGACGGCTCTGATAACAGGGGCCTCGAAGGGTATCGGCGCGGCGGCAGCACTGACCTTTGCGGGAGAAGGGTGCTCTTTGCATCTGGCCGCCCGATCAGGCGATGAACTGCAACGGTTGCGGGACGAGATCGTCCAGACGCACAAGGTCAAGGTCACCGTCCATCCCGGCGACCTCTCAACGACGGCCAGCATGGTCGCGCTTGCCGACTCGGTTGGCGACATCGACATCCTGATCAACAACGCGGGTGACATTCCGGCGGGCACGGTCGAGGCGCTGACCGATGAAGAATGGCGCCGCGGATTTGACCTTAAAGTGTTCGGCTACATCAATCTCACCCGCGAAATCTACGCGCGGATGAAGAAGCGCGGCACCGGCGTGATCATCAACGATATCGGCAATTCCGGCGAAAACTGGGACTACAATTATGTCGCCGGCAGCACGGGCAACGCTGCGCTGATGTCGTTCACCAAGGCGGTCGGCGGGGTGAGCCTCGACTACGGCGTGCGTGTCGTAGGGGTAAACCCGGGACCAATCGCCACCGACCGCATGACCCGCATCATGAAGCGGCGTGCGCGCGATCATTTCGGCGACGAGTTACGGTGGAAGGAATATCTAAGCGACTATCCCGGCGGGCGCATGGGTACGGCGCAAGAGGTGGCTGACCTTATGGCCTTCCTTGCCTCACCACGCGCGGGCTACATCACCGGCACCATCGTCACCGTCGACGGTGGTATCGCCGGATACGGCTCGGTTATCAAACCACGGCCGAAACGACCATGAGCAGGTTCGCCGACCGCAACGCTCATTTCGATCGCCTCTTCGCAACTCCAAACCTGTATTGGCTCGGGCAGAACACCAACCATCTGCCCATGCATTCGGCGGTGCGGAGGGCGCTGATCAATTCGATCGAAGCGGAGGAATTTCACGCCTACGCGCCGCCGGGCGGATTTACCGCCTTGCTCGACGCCATCGTCGCCGACCTCGGTTTGCCGCCGAAAACGACGGCGGCCCTGGTTACGGAAGGAGCCGTCGAGGCGCTGGCCAATGTCTGCCGCACCTATTGCGCGCCGCGCAGCAACTTCGTTACGACCGATCCAGGTTGGAAGTGGCCACTCCAGTTCGCCCGCCAGGCCGGCGCGGAAATCCGGGAAATTCCGATCTATGATCCGGCTGCCGGATATCGGCTCACCGCGCCGCAATTGGCGCAAGCGGTCGATGCCGATACCCGCGTCATCTACCTGGTGGATCCGAATAATCCGCTCGGAGTTTGCTACACCGCGCAAGAAATGCAGGCGTTTTGCGATATCGCGCGGAGCGTCGGCGCCTACTTGCTACACGACTGTACTTATCGCGATTTCGCCGACGCGCATGTACTCGCCGCATCGATTTATCCGGAGCGGGCGATCACCGTGTGGAGCTTCTCGAAATGGCTAGGGCTTGCGGGCCTGCGCGTCGGCGCCGTCGCCGCCGACCGCGAGATTATTGATCAGATCGCCGCTCATTCGACGGCGACGCTCGGTGCGAGCGTCATCGCTCAGCGCGCAGCGCAAGCCGGACTTGCCGTGAAGAAGGAATGGATGGCTAACGTACAAGCTGTGCAGCGGCGCAACCAGGCCGCCGTCAAGGCGGCGGTCGACAAAATCGCGGGGCTCAACGTCCCGATCTTCCCTTCGCAAGCGAACTTTCTCATCATCGAATGCGCCGATTTGGTACGGCCGGAGGCGTTGGCGGCCGTCCTTTCCCAGCGCGGCATCATGATCCGCCAAGGCTCCTACCACACTCCGCGGTTCGGCTCGCGCTTTGTCAAAGTGAGCACAACAGTGCCGACAGAATGGATCGACGCTTTCTGCCGAGAACTGCCCGGCGCGATCCAAGCCGCGCGCGGGCTGAACGAAGTACCTGAGCTGTTTTAACGCGCTGCGCCGGCCTCGAGGAGGACAGCGGCTGACTCAGTACGCTTGTCGCGCATCAGCCACCGTCCACTCTCGACCTGGATGAAGAAATCCTGCAGCGCGAAATTGAACAGCGCAGGCTCCTCTAGGTTGATGGTATGCCCGGTTTTCGGGAATACCATCAGCCCGGCGGACGGGATCGTGCGCTTGAGAAATGCACCGGTACCGAGGCAAGAGCGGTCCTCATCCCCATGGATGATGAGGGTGGGTACCGTCATCTTTTCCAGCTCGGCAGCGAGTTCGAATGGCGATGGCCGGCGTGCTTGAACGCCGCGCAGCGTCAGCGCCGCGCCCTTGGCGGAATGCTCAGACAATTGTGCGATGAACTCGGCATAGCCGCGCGGATCCTTCGCCTCCAGCTGCTCGCGGCCCGGACCAGCTCCGTAGATCGGCGCGAATTTCTTCGCGCCTTCAGTCTCCCAACGGCGCGCCACGACCTCTACCTCGGCCCGGAATTGTGCCTGCTTGTCCGGCTCGGCGCCCATACCGGCCGCGCCGACGACGATCGACAATGCGCGTTGCGGATAATTGATGCCGAAATGCAGCGCGGCGAAGCCGCCCATCGACAAACCGACAATATGGGCCTTCTCGACTTTGAGGTGGTCGAGAACGCCGATTGCGTCGTCGATGGCGCGACGTTGCGAATATTTGTCGACCGCGTCCGGGACGTCGGAAGGGGGATACCCTCGTGCATTATAAGTGATGCAGCGGTAGCGGCGGGCGAAATAGCGCACCTGCAACTCCCAGGCGCGATAGTCGCCGGAGAATTCGTGAATGAACAGGATCGGCCGGCCGGCGCCGCTGTCTTCATAATAAAGCTTCACTTGGTCGTTCGTGGTCAAATAGGGCATGGTTCTTCTGCACTCCTGATTGGCCGTTCGCCGTGCGTTAGATCGCGCCTTCGGTCTTCATCGCGGCGATTTCCTCCTTTGAATAGCCGTACTCCGCGAGCACCGCCTCGGTATCAGCGCCAAGTTGCGGCGATGCCCGTTCCGGCAGCCGCACATGGCTGGAGAAGCGAATTGGCTGACTGACGAAAGCGCGCTCGCCGATGCGACGGATCATGCCGCGCGCTGCGACCTGCGGGTCTTCCGCCGCTGCGGCGACGTCATTGAGCGGCCCCGCGGGTACTTCGGCGGCTTGCAAAGCGGACAGCCATTCGGCCCTGGGGCGGGTAGATAGCACGTTGCTGAGTGCCGGCTCGAGTTCGGCATGATGTCGCGCCCGCGCGTTGCCGTCCGCGAACAACGGATTATCGATCAGGTCAGGACGGCCGAGCGCCTGGCAGAGCCGCTGCCACTGCGCTTCGGTATCGACGCAGATCACGATCGGCTCGTCCTTGGTGGGAAACGCCTGGAATGGCGCGATCAGCGGATGGCGCGAACCCAGCCGCCGCGGCCGCTCGTTCGCATTGAGATAGCGCGCCAGCGCATTCTCCAGAACCGCAATCTGCGCATCGAACATCGCGATATCGACGTGGGCGCCACGCCCGGTAACGGCGCGCTCGGCGAGCGCCGCGAGGATCCCGACAGCGCCGAAAAGGCTTGCACCGATATCCCCGATGGAGGCGCCAACGCGCGCCGGCGGCCCATCTTCCTCGCCGGTAATGCTCATCATGCCCGACATTGCTTGCACGACGGCGTCGAACGCCGGCCGCTCCCGATAGGGGCCAGTCTGGCCGAACCCGGAAATCGACGCATAGACGATTCCAGGATTGATGGCCGCGACGGCTTCGTAATCGATCCCTAGGCGGGTCATGGCACCCGGCCGGTGGTTCTCAACGAGCACATCTGCGCGCTGAGCGAGCCGCAGCAGCGCCGCGCGGCCGGCCGGCCGCTTGAGATTGAGCGTAACGCTGCGCTTATTGCGATTGACGCTCATGAAGTAGATGCTTTCGC
The DNA here is from genome assembly GCA_963835195.1 of uncultured Alphaproteobacteria bacterium. GTDB lineage: Bacteria > Pseudomonadota > Alphaproteobacteria > Rhizobiales > Xanthobacteraceae > BOG-931. The sequence goes on along the minus strand of CAWIEY010000004.1, from coordinate 130,729 downwards.
CCCCGGCGAATGGGGCGAGACCGCGGGTGAAATCGCCGTGGCCGGGCATCTCAACTTTGTTCACCTCTGCGCCCAACGCACCCAGCACCCACGTGCAATAGGGACCGGCGAGCATATGCGTGAGATCGAGCACGCGAAGGCCGGCAAGAGGCCCCGTTGCATCGGCGGCATTCTGTCGAACGGGCGCCGTCCCGGCTTTCAAATCATTCACCGGCGAACTCCGGTTTTCGCTTGGCAAAGAACGCGTCGAGTCCCTCCTGAAAATCACGGCTGCGAAACACCTCGGCGTACCACCGCGCGCCTGAGGCGACGGCGGCGCTAGGCGCGCTCATGGTCTCGATGATTTGCTTCGTCGCCTTGAGGGTCAGCGGTGCATTGGCGGCGAGCGTTGCCGCCAACGACTCGACGGCGGCTGCGAGTTCGTCCGCCTCGACCACTTCATCGACGAGGCCGATGCACTGCGCCTGTGGGGCTTCGATCAGCGCACCCGTCATCAATAGCCATTTGGCCTTCGCTGGCCCGACGAGTTGAACGAGCCGCAGCGTATCCGGCACGGGTGCGAGAAATCCGAACTTGGCGACCGGAATGCCGAATTTCGCCCTGCGAACGGCGATGCGGAAATCACAAGATGCGGCGACGATTGTACCGCTGCCAACCGCATGACCATTGATCATGGCGATGACCGGCTGCGGGGCCTGACGCAGCGCAGAAAGCAGTTCCTCGGCGGCTTCGTCGTAGCGCAACGCTCGTTCCGGCGTCGCCAGCTGCTCGCGGAATTCGCGCACGTCAGCGCCGGAGACGAAAACGCGGTCGCCGGCACCGGTCAGCACGATCACGCGGACGCTTCGGTCCAGTGACAGTTCGCGCACGGCCTGCGCCAGCCGCGTGGTGATCTCAAGGCTCAGGGCATTGCGGACCGCCGGCCGATCCACCGTCAGTCGCGCCAACGGTCCGTTCCGCTCGATGATTAGCTCATCAGGCATTTCCGCCCTCGTCGTAAAACCCGCTTTAGAGGCCGCAAACAAGTCGCGACGTGCGAGGCTTCGATCCGCGGCTGCGGCGCCGCAAATGCCACCGCGGACCTCATCTGAAGGGGGCGCTCCACGCTCGCTGTCCACCCTATGGCACAAGCGCGGTGAGTATGCCGTAGGTATCGGGACGTCGGTCACGATAGAACTGCCAAGCGCGGCGTCTTTGCGTGATTAGATCGAGATCGCAGTCGATCAGAAGGATTTCCTCGTCGGTACCGGCTTGCGCCAGCATTTCGCCCGATGGATCGAAGGCGACGCTATGGCCGTAATAGATGTATTTGCCTTCCTTGCCAGTACGGTTCAGCCCAGCGACGAAGACTTCGTTGAAGATTGCGTGCGCGCATAGCTCCTTTTCCCACACCTTGCGGGAAAGGCTCTTGTCGGGCGTCGCGCTGGGGATCAGCAAAATCTCTGCGCCGTTGAGCGCCAAAGCGCGCGCGCCTTCCGGATAATGCCGATCGTGGCAGATCAACAGGCCAACCTTTCCGTAGCGCGTATTGAAGACGGGATAACCGAGATTGCCGGGCTTGAAGTAGAGCTTCTCGTAAAAAATGGTGTTCAGCGGAATGTGATTTTTGCGATAGACCCCGAGCAGTCGACCGTCCGCGTCGATCACTGCGGCAGAATTGTAATAGACGCTGCGCTCCACTCGTTCATAGATTGGAGCGATGATGACGACTTCGAGCTCGCGTGCAAGTTTTTGCATCATCTCGGTGATCGGTCCGGGAATCGGCTCGGCGGCGTCGAAGTATCGGCTGTCGAGATCAGTGATAAAAAACAGCTCGTGAAATACCTCCGGGAGCAGCACCACTTGCGCGCCCCTGGCGGCGGCTTGGCGGACCATCTCTTCCGCCCGAGCCAAATTGCGCTCCCGCGATCCCGAACAATCCATCTGCAGAAGGGCGAGCTTGACCGCCATCAGGCACTACTCCTCGGCGCACACACCCGGCCGGAGCCGGTCGCAAATCATGATATACAATTTAAGCTATGAAGTATACAGTAGCTGCCGCGGCCGTCCCGGCCCGGCAACCCGCATCGCAGCGGCGGACATGGCGCGGCGGACATGGCAAGGACAAAACGCACCGTTCAGAGCAAACGCTCAAAGCCGGAGACGGAAAGAGGTCCGGTCATTCGCTCGGATCGGGTCCGCCGCGAGATCGCTGATCAGATCATCTCCGGCGCGCTGCATCCGGGGCAAGAGCTGGATGAAAAAAAGCTGGCGGAGACGTTCAACGTTTCGCGCACGCCGGTGCGTGAAGCGCTTCGTCAGCTTGTCGCCGCCAATCTTGTCGAGTGGCGCCCGCACCAGAGCGCAGTCGTTGCCAAGATTACGCCGTCGAAGATGGTCGAGATGTTCGAGCTCGCGGCCGAGCTGGAAGGCTTCTGCGGTCGCCTCGCGGCACGTCGGATGACGCCCGCCGAGCACACGAATTTGCTATCCCTCCACCAGGGATTCCAGCCGCACGTCGACGCGAAAGATCGCGAAGGGTACCACAGGTTGAACCGTTTGCTGCACGAGGCGATCTATGCCGGTGCGCATAACGGCTTTCTCAGAGATCAGGCCAGCGCACTTTATAGCAGAATGGCGCCCTACCGCGCGTTTCAGTTGAAAGGCCGCGACGCTCTGCGGCAGGCCTCCGAGGAACACAAGGCGATCATCGACGCGATCATCGCCGGTGACGGCAGCGAAGCCTATCGGCTTCTCGTCGACCACGTCAGCTTGAGCAACGAACTCTTCGCCGATTTGGTGGCAGCGCTCAGCATGTCTGACTCGGCAGCGGAGGGTGCGCCATGACGACCAGCGTACCTTTCGGCAAGGCCAACTTGGCACTTCGTTTTCAGGGCGGCGTGTCGGAATTGAAGGTGCCGTGGCAATTCATCTTTCGCGCAGCCGATCAGCCGCAGCGCGCGCCCTTGGGTCGACCAGTCCGCCATAGAGTTCGGGCCGCCGCCAGCGCTGCACTCCGGGAATCGTCGCGTAGCGTTTGGGAAATTCGACCTTTTCATCCTCGGCACGCAGAAAAGCGAGACGATCAAAATCGAGGTCTGCGGCGATCAGACCTTCATCCTGCCGTTGCGCCAACACGCCTTCGGGGCCCGCAATGGTGCCTACGCCCTTTTCCTCGCCGTAAAGGTTCTGGCAGGCCACGGTGAAAACGAGATTTTCAATCGCGCGCGCATACACCAGCGTCCGCCATCCGGGGAGCAGTTCGTTGATTGCGCCGCCGGCTGGATAGGCGATTATGTCGGCGCCCTGCAGCATGAGCAGGCGCGACAATTCCGGCGAATAGAGCTCCGAGCAGACCAACATACCAATGCGCCCTATTCGGGTTTCGAACACACGCGGCGGGGCATTCGATTCGACGTAATCAAAATTCCAGGCTTCGATGTCGCGGTACACATAAGGGCCGCAGGGTGTCGTTCGCCGGTAAGTGCCCAGGGTCTGCCCGTGATCGTCAATCAAGCTCAACTCGACGAAATGGCCGGCGCCGGCCGGTACAGCACGGCTGGCGATGACGTGAACACGCAAGGTCGCGGCTGCTTCGGCCAGAGGGCCAAGAGCATCGTAGTTGTTGGAAGGATTGATTGGACCGGGGTATCCTTCGGGGAACACCACCAAGTCGGCCCGATTTTCCGCGGCACGGCGAATCCAGTTCAATGATTCTGCAGCATTTCTACTTTCGCTTGCGCCACTGCCGCTTGAGGGCTGCACTGCTACCACGCGAATTGTCATTTGATACTTCCTCTCAACTGGTCACAGTGCCGCTCTCAGCGACGACGGGATAGCATTTGGATCGCCTCTGCCCCTTCAAAAATCCGTTTCCCGGAAAGAGGGGAGAAGGGGCGGACGACGCTGCCTGCGCTCCGCATCGGTCCGTCGACAATGGCAGAATACCGGACACGCTCGCCGAAGTTGTTTGGCATCTGGCTTCGCCTATGTCTTTTCCTTGTGCAACGCGCTTGAGATTCATACAAGGCGAGGGATAAACTGGCGCCCGTTGTCGTTTCTTAAGAAACGCGCTTGCATGGAAGTAAAGCCTCCGTATCGCGGGGCAGCTAGTTTCCGCAAAGCGCGCCTAACCGCACCCCCATTGCAAGCAGCGGAAGTTTTGGTCTGATGGCGTCTCTGCTCCTGAAAAACGGCTACCTCATCACCGTCAACGGCCAGCGCGATGTGATCCGCGACGGCTGGATCAAGGTGGAAAAGGATCGCATCGTCGGCCTCGGCGCGATGCGCGATCTCCAGCCCGGGCAGCTGCCGCCGGGCTGCGAGGTCATCGATCTTCATGGAATGGCGGTCGTTCCAGGCTTCATCAACGGCCACAACCATCACTGGGGGAGCCTGTTCAAGAACACCGGCGAGGGGCTGCTGCTAGAGCCGTGGTTGGACCAGGTCACATTGCCGCTGATGTTCAACCTCGGCACCGAAGACCTGCGCATTGCCGCGTATCTGGGGGCCCTTGAGCAAATTCACACCGGCACGACCTGTTCACTCAATCACGTCGTTAACGTCAATGATGCGGAAACGATCAGGGCGATCATCGAGCCCGCGATCGAGGTCGGGATACGCCAACTGGTAACGAAAGAGCTCCGGGAGACGTCCGATCCGCCATTCTCAAGTCATTATCGAGTCCCACCCCCACGTCCGGAGCAGGGCGGAAGAACTGGCCCTCGCCGAAGAGATCATTTCTCGGTGGGATGGCGCCGGTGGCCTCATCCACATGGGGCTCGCGGTCGAGACCGGGGCCAACTGGATGCTGCACAACGCCACGTCCGACGAGATCATAGTGGCCGGAGTGGATTTGGCGCGCCGCCGGAATCTGAAGATTACCAATCACTGCTCGGCGGGCACCCCTTGGCTGTCGATAAAGGAGTTCAACCACGCGACCGGCGGCGGCGACGTCGATTACCTCGTGCGCCTGGGCGTCATGGACAGCTGCTGGGTGCTGATTCATAGCCTGCACTTGAAGGATCGCGAGATCGATTACATCGCGCGCGCCGGCGCCAGCGTCATTACCAACCCGGTCAGCAATGCGTATTCTTGCGACGGCATTGCGCCGATCAAGCAGATGCTCGATCGCGGGGTCAACGTCGGCTTGGGCAGCGATGGGGCATATGTCAACTGCTCGCTCGACATGGTCGAGCAGATGAAGTTTGCCGCTCTGATTCAGAATGTCACTCATTACGATCCGAACCTGATAACCGCGGAGAGAGCCATCGAGATGGCAACGATAAACTCCGCCAAAGCCTTGGGCATCGATCATCTGGTGGGATCGCTGGAAGTCGGCAAAAAAGCCGATATCGCTGTTTTCGATTTCAACAAGGCGCATATCACCGTTCCCAACCGAATCGTCGGCGCGCTGGTCTTTTCAGCGCACGGAACAGACGTGGATACAGTCATAATAAATGGTGAGCTTCGGCTACGCGGCGGCAAGATTGTTGGCTTTGCCCGTGAAGCAGAAGTTTTGGAGGAGGCTACGCTGCGTGCCCGCAAAGTGATTGAACGCGCCGGATTGACCCAGCGGGTATTTCAGGATTGGCGCAGATAAAACAAGGAGAAAACAGCAATGAGATACGCACCAAATACCAAGGTTCTCAAAATGGCATTATTGGGAGCTGCTGCCGGAGTACTTGCATCGATGACGCCAGCCAGCGCCGCACCGTTCAAGATCGCCGTCTTGTTGCCGGGCCCTACGTCAGATCATGGCTATGATGCAGATGGAGGTCGCACCGCCGAGGCCCTGAAATCGGAGCTGCACGCCGACACGAAGGTTGTTGAGAATGTTCCGGTTGCCAGCCAAGCCGACGTCTATCGACAGTTTGCTTCGACTGGCTACGACCTCATTATTGGATGGGGCGGGCAATTTACTGATGGCGCCGTTCAGGTCGCGCAAGAGTTTCCAAAAGTCAAATTCATTGTCGTGAACAGTACCGCTGAAAATGGCAAGAATCTCGCTTCCACGGATGAGAATCTCGAGCAATGGGAGTTCGTCGGCGGTTTCGTTGCGGCAAAGCTGTCGAAGAACGAGACCATGGGCTGGATCGGCGCCCAGTGCTTCCCGGCCACCGCTGAACAGCTTCATGGAGTCCAACAGGGCGCCAAATATGCGAACCCCAAAGAGAAGGTGCTCTTCACCTTTACGGGCAACTTCGAGGATCCGATCAAGGCGCAACAGGCGGCCGATGCCATGATCGAGAGCGGTGCAACGGCGCTGACCGGAAATCTGAACAACGGATATTTCGGCATATACAAGGCTGCGGAGGCTCACGGCAACATCCCCGTGATAACCGAATGGTCCGACAATCACGAGCTCGCTCCCAAAGTCATCGTCTCGTCGATTGTCAAGGGGCAAGCAAGGTTTGTGGTCGAGGTCGCCAAGACGGCAATGAACGACAAGTGGCAGGGCAAGCACTACCAGTTCTCATTGCCGGCGGATTGGGGGCCGGTCATGGCCAAGACCAAGTTGCTGCCGGACGATATCTATCAGGCGTCGCTGGACGTGCAGAAGCAAATCTCCGACGGCAAGATCAAGGTCGACCACGACACGAGCTGTCCAAAATAAGCCGATGGTGGCGCCCGGAATTGTAATGGACGGAGGTCGCGCACTACCAGCAAACGAGTTACTACGGGTCGAGGGAATTTGTAAGGCGTTTCCTGGAGTCCGGGCTAACGACGATGTCTCGCTCGACCTCCGAAGCGGCGAAATTTTAGCGCTGCTTGGTGAGAACGGCGCCGGCAAGACAACCTTGATGAGCATATTGTTCGGGCTGCACCGCCCGGACGCGGGAACGATTGTGATTCAAGGTGAGCTTGCCTCAATTCATTCGCCGCGGGACGCTATTAAGCGTGGTATCGGTTTTGTGCAGCAGCATTTTTCGCTGGTGCCCACGCTGAGCGTCCTCGACAACATCATTCTCAATGAACATTTTGGCATCGCTAACAGAATTAGTAGGACAGAATGCATCGGGCAAATCCGCATGTTGGCGGAACGCTACGGGCTCAGTGTAGATTACGCCGCCAAAGTGGAGACACTTTCGATAGCGGAACAGCAACGCGTGGAATTGATCAAAGCCTTGCTCGGGCGCCCGCGCGTTCTAATCCTTGATGAGCCTGCCTCGCTGCTTTCGGCGCAAGAAGTAGAACAGTTGTGGCGGATACTGCGGCACCTCGCAAATGAGGGCGTCGGCATAATTCTTATCAGTCATAAGCTGGAGGACGTGCTGACCATTGCCGATCGAAATCACCGTCTTGCGCCGGGGTAAAAAGGTAGGAACGTTGAACGTGCAAGATGCCGATGCGGCGCTGCTCGGTCAGATGATGGTGGGCAATTCGAGTGGGGAGCGCGGCAGTGAGCTGACGCCTTCATCAATGGAAGTGAGTGCTGCGGCCATCCTGAACATTTCCGATCTTTGGGTGGCAGGCGACCGGATAGAATGGGCGGTTCGGGGCATCTCACTTGCCGTCCGTCGCGGAGAAATTCTCGGTATAGCGGGCCTTGAGGGAAGCGGCCAAGTAGAGCTCCTGGAGGCGCTTAGCGGCGTGCGGCGGCCGGTGCGTGGCGCGATCGAACTGAACGGTGAGCCCATTGCGTCGTTGCCGATCCATTCCCGCCAAGCTCGCGGGCTCGCCTATATCCCGCCCGACCGTCACCGCGATGGCCTTGTCGGTACAATGAGCATCGCCGACAATTTGGCGCTGTGTGCGATGGATGAACCGACGATCAGCAAATACGGGATTCTTCGCCCCAGCGGGATATTGCAGCGCGCCAATCGCTTGATCGAGCGCTTCAATATCCGCGCGGCGGATCCTGGAGTTCTGGCCGAGGTTCTTTCAGGCGGAAATCAGCAGCGGCTTATTTTGGCGCGCGAGCTGGCGCGCGATCCCGACGTGATCCTGTGCTGCTATCCTACGCGCGGGCTCGATTTTGCGGCATGCGCGGCGGTGCATTCCGAATTGCGCCGCAGCCGACACAGAGGAGCTGCAATCATTGTCGTATCGACCGATCTCGACGAGCTATTGGACTTGGCAGATCGAATTGTGGTCATGCAGGGCGGCCGTATCGTTGGCGAAAGGCCGGCGGACCGCGCTTATACCGCGGATATCGGGACAATGATGGGCGGCAGTCTTATCGGATCATGATGCCGCAAAAGCTCTACGCCGTCCTACTCCGCAACATCCTTGTCTCGGCTGCGGCGGTTTTTCTGGCCTTTGCATCCGCATCGGTATTGCTCGTCGCCAGCGGCATCGACCCGCTCGAGACATTTTTCAACATGTTCAGTGCGGCATTCGGCTCGGCATTTGCGATCAGCGTTACAATTGGAAAGACCATTCCGCGTTTATTGCCGGCGCTGGGGATTGCATTTGCGTTGCGAGGCGGTCTTTGGAATATCGGCGCCGAAGGACAAATATACATTGGCGCGGTAGCTTGTGCCGGTGTAGCCCTGTATGGCCCGCTTTTTGCGTTTCCGTGGGGAATCTTGCTGTGTCTACTGGCCGCGGCTCTTGCCGCCGCCGCTTGGGGAGCTATACCGGGACTCCTGCGTGCCTACCGCGGAATAAATGAGGTCATTACCTCTTTGATGCTCGTTTATGTCGCCATTCAACTGACGAACTATCTCGTCGAGGGGCCGTGGTTGGTGGCAAACAGCACGTATCCGGTCACAAAGATCGTAGCTCCCGCTTTTCGATTGCAAGTTATTTGGCCGGGGACGCTGCTTAACGCCGGAGTTTTCATTGCTCTCATTGCCGCTCTTCTTATGGGCTTCCTTGTGTCAAGGACGAAACTTGGGTTATCGCTGCGTGCGGTCGGTGGTAATGAGAGAGCGGCCGAAGTCATGGGGCTTTCGGTAAAGCGCCTGATGGTTGCGGCAATGGCAATCAGCGGCGCATTCGCCGGATTAGCGGGCGCAATTGAGGTTCTCGGCACAAGTGGGCGGTTGATCGAAGGTTTTTCACCGGGGTATGGATTCCAGGCGATCGCCATCGCCTTGTTGGGCCGACTGAGCCCACTCGGAATAATCGGCGCATCGCTGGTGTTCGGAGGTCTCGACGCAGGCAGCCCGGCCCTGCAAGCTGCCTCCGGCACTTTGTCTGCATCGATCGTCCCCATCATAGAAGGACTGGCAGTTATCTATCTCATTGCCGCATTGGGATTCGAGAGCATTCTTCTCAGACGAAAACTCGCGCGAACTGCAGCCACCCAGCACACGATAAGAAGCCAGTAACGGCAGTCGAAGTTACTTCATAAATCTTGATCTCGTAACCGCTCTGACAAATGCCACCATCACCCTGGCGGCGCCGTTGTTGATGGCGGCCTTGGGCGAATTGATTTCTGAAAAGGGCGGTGTACTGAACATCGAGCTTGAAGGCATCATGCTGTCGGGGGCCTTTTGCGGTGTTTGGGCCACCTTTGCCTCCGGAAGCCTAGCCCTTGGCTTTCTTGGGGCGGCGCTGGGCGGGCTCGCAGTTGCGGCCGTTCAGGGTATCGTGTGCTTTAATTTCCGCGCCGAGCAGGTCGTGAGTGGCGTCGTGCTGAACATTCTCGTTCTCGGCCTGACGACGTACGGCATTTCCGCGGTGTTCTCGTCAAACCTGGCAAATTCCGTTCCTACCGTCCCGGATCTGCCGATACCGTTCCTCTCGCAAATACCGGTCATTGGTCCTGCGCTATTTTCGCACAACATACTCGTGTACGTTACTTTTCTGCTCGTGCCTCTCGTCGCGTGGATCATTGGCAAGACGACAATCGGACTAGCAATACAAGCATGCGGAGAAAATCCCAGTGCTGCTACGTCGATGGGTGTCGACACCAAAAAAATCCGCTGGCTGGTGCTCCTCACATGCGGAGCGCTCGCAGGCATGGGCGGAGGCCAACTGACCCTTGCGGGTCTTGGAACATTCACTCAAAACGTGACGGCAGGACGAGGTTTCATTGCTCTGGCAGCGGTCATGTTCGGACGCTGGAACCCGGTTGCCACGATGGGTGCCGTCATATTGTTCACATTCACAGAAGCGGTACAGATCCGCGCTCAAGTCCTGGGAATTCGATTGCCTTATCAGTTCCTGGTAATGTTGCCCTATCTGGTCACCATTCTCGCTCTTGCGCTATTCGTCAGACGCGGCCGCCCGCCCAAATACCTCGGCATCAATTTTTGAATGCACGCCGTGTGGCTGCGACCTCGCAGCGCAACACCTATCGGCTTTTTTAGCTGAACTTAGGTTATAGCAACGGATTTTGTGAATTTCGCAGCAGTGCGGCCTGATCGATGCCGAACCGATCGGCGAGCCAATCGGCCATGAGTTCCTGTCCGATTGTGGGATTGTCGTGCTGACAGTGCTCTGCACCGGTTTCGTCTTCAGTGACGAGGCGCAAAGTGACGTCAACGCCCTTGGCTTTGCTGTAATCGTAGACCTTGCGGGCTTGCGACACGGTGAGCACGTCGTGTCCTCCATGCAGCACGAGATACGGACATCTCATGTGCTCAAGATGTCCTTCCAGAGTGAAGTTTCGCGCCTTCACCATCGCTTCCCGCATACTGCGAGCGCCGAAAACCCATTTGATATGCTCGGCGAGGCCATGCTCTTCCGGCGCATTTCCCCACAGGTCGGTCACGCTCCAGATCGCGCCATGAGAAATGCAAGCGGCTAGCCGGTGCTCGTAACTGGCCGCGCGGGCGGCATAATAGCCGCCGAGGCTCGAGCCGCAGACCGCGATCCGCGCCATATCAACGTCGGGCCGCGTGGACAGATAATCGATGCAGCGGCCGATCGGAACCTCATAGTCGAATCGGTTGGTGATGCCGCAGCGGCGCAGCGTGCCGCCCTGACCCGGCCCGTCAATCATCAATACGGAAATTCCCCGCTGCAGCGCGCCATGCGCCTGCATGAACCACATCTCGTCCTTGATCGAATTGAGCCCTCCCATACAGATCAAGCAAGGTTGCCGGTCGCCGGGAAACGGTGCACGCACGAAATAGGCGTAGAGCGATTTATCCTCGTAGGGTATTTCGAGGATCTGTCCGGGGGGATTGAGTAGCCGAAGAAAGCGATGACTGCAGGACTCCATCTTCGTGAAGGTCGGCAGGCGGCGCGGATCGTCAGGTTTCAGATGGAATTCAGCCTGACGGTAATAGTCGGCAGCGCGCAGGTAACAATTCATGGCCGTGCGGGTATGCCCGACGGCTTCCTCAGCCCGGCCACGTTCCTCGTTCCGATCGGCAACGCGGATCCATTCGCGGTGCCAGCTCTCCTTGTCGCCCGGAATCATCCGGCTCGCTGCCTGAAAACATTCGCTCACCGTGCCACCGCCCTCCTGAGTTTCGCCAAGGCCGCGACGAAACTGGTAGGCTAACCAAGGGTGCTCCGGCCAATGATGCCATCCATAGGGCTCGAAATGCGGCTGCCGGTTTTCGGTGATCCGCTCAATGAGATTGTCGTTGTCGTCGTCGGCCATTAATGGGCGCCTTCCGATATTGCTGCGGGGAGCCATTCGCTCAAGTCACTTGACTAGATGACCGATTCCGCGAACTTGGCAGTCATGGAACGCGACGTTTGTTGCGTGGATTCCTCGTTTGGGATTGACTCAACGAGGAGTTTGACCATGGCAGGATGCGGCAAGCAGTCGAGTTGGCGATCAGCGATCAGGAGATCGGAAGCGTTGACTACTCTTGCGCGGTCGAGGACCGAAGCGGCGAGGCGGGTGTCGCGAGCGGCCGATGCTGCTTGCCTACCGCGAGACGCCGTCGTTCTTTGCCGTCGGACAAAGACTTGGCGTCCATCATCAGACGGTCCAGCGCTGCGTCGAGCGGGCGGTGGCTGAGGGTGCTTTGGCGGCGCTCGACGAGCGCCCGCGACCGGGCAAGGAACCGCTGATCACGCCGGAGGCCAAGGCCTGGCTGGTATCTTTGGCGTGCGACAAGGCCAAGGATCATGGCTATCCGCACGAGTTGTGGACGACGCGGCTTTTGGCCCGCCATGCGCGCGAGCTCGGACCGGCGAGCGGGACATGAATGTCTCGCCCATCTGGTGCAGGGCACGGTATGCAAGACTTCTCGGCCAGGAGGAAATCAAGCCGCACAAGGTGCGCTACTATCTGGAACGCCGCGACGCTGAATTCGAGCAGAAGATGGCGGAGGTTCTGTATGTCTATCGCGAGGTCCAGGTCCTGAAAAAAGCCGCCGCCAAGTCGAAGAACAAGTCGAAGAAATCGGACCGGCCGGTGGCGATCGTCTCCTACGACGAGAAGCCGGGGATCCAGGCCATTGCAACGACGGCGCCGGATCTGCCGCCGGTGGCTCGGCGTAATTATGAAAGGTAGAAGGTTCAGGCAAGCGATATGGCGTCAGAGTTTGACCATTGGGCGGAACGCTGAGCACGCGTGCGACGGCGAGCGATGTATGTCAGGGCTGGAGCGGAACGGGGAGCTTTTCCGGTTTCGGGAGGTGACCTTGGTTAGCGTCAAAACGAGCCCAGGAGACATAGAGTGTCGCCCAGGACTTGATCCGTTCATAAAGCGGAGTGCTCGCGTTCACCTAATCCGGTGATGTTGCGACCCCGCGCGCGAACGACCCTGAAATTCTAGACAGGCTGCTGCCGGAACGAGTCACCGGTCAAGGGCGCCCTTGGAGCTTGGGCGTCGATTAGGGACCGGCACCGCTTAAGCAACCAAGCTTGCGTGCAGCAACTGGTCCGCCGCCGCGTCACCTTCCTCAATGTGCAACTCGTCGCAAGCGGAGCAATAAAAGGAGTAGAGGTCAGGCAGCCCATCATAACGCGATGTTCTACGGAGAAGTTGCATCGGCCGAGCGCAGCTCGGGCAACGCGGAGGCTTGGGCGCGGACTGGTTGGTGTAGTATTCGTGCATGACACGCTCTCTCAACGAACCGAGACCGGCATGTGGTGCGCGAGCATTACCGCCGTGTTGCTGCAAGCTTAATTTTTTGCAAGATTTCGGGAGTTCCCCGCAGCCGGATGTATCGAATTCGCCATGACGGCGGCAATTCGTGCATATACTGATTTAGCCAAGGCGAAGCCTAGCTTGGGCATTTTTTGTCGCGATTTTTCGGCCCGTTATGGCGGAGCACGCTTTGGCACACCAAGTCCTTTGATCGCGGGCCACAAGGTTCCGTGTGAAAGCGGTGTCAGTCACATGCAAATGCGCGAAACTGACGCCCCGAAGACTTGGCCTTCAGGTTCGTAGTTTGACGCTCGATATTCTTGCGGGCCCCTTTGGCGATTTTGCACTGATTTCGCCAAGTCGGGCTGCTAGTCGCAGCACCCAGGCAACCAAACCGACATAAAGGAATGCCGCTAAAAACCACCGCCAAGGCAACTATTGACCGTCATCTCGCACCATCGTCACGCGTTCTTGATGGGAGGAGAAATGTTTGGATCGCTCAAAGGTGCCGTGAACGGATCGTAACAATAAAACCAGTCCGTTGCTGTCGGCCCGCGCATCCAGCTATTCTCCGCGGAAATACGCTGTACTTCGGCAACACGGCCGATGCGCGTCGCCTCATAAGCTCGGAATGCATCCTTGTAATCGTCAAAGGCCTTAAGACAGCGCGTGAGAATGGCGCTGTCCTCCGCGGCCATTGCGCCTCCGGCCGCCATGAAAGGGCGCACCGGATGTGCGGCGTCGCCGAGGAGGACGATGCGGCCGCCACTCCAACAGTCGTTGCGCGGGCGATCGTGAATCGGCCAAAGCGTAACGTCCTCCGCGGCTTCGAGCACGCGAAGAAAATCGTCGTGGAAGTTCTCAAAATTTTCGATGAACTTTTCTCTCGAGGAGGGCAGCGAGGTTGCCTCTTCATCCCAGGATGAGACCGGCGCGACGCCGATAACATAAATTTCATCGCGTTTGTTGGTGATGAAATACGGCAGAGCATGGCGATCGCGTCCCCACCACTTTGTGCAGTCCGGAATTTTGAAATCGCCCAGTCTGGCGGTGGGAAAAATAGCGCGTTGCGCAACTGCGCCGACGAACCGCGGCGGCTCCACGCCAAGCAAAAATTCGCGAACCTTCGAACGTATGCCGTCTGCACCGATTACGATATCAGCGTCCGCACGCACGCCGTTGCGGAAAGAGAGTTGGACGCAATCATCCTTTTCTTTCAACTGAACAAGCTGGTGGTTGAAGAAGAGAGCCTCATGCGCGACCGCCGTCTCGAGCACCGCGTGCAGATCCCCGCGATGTATATTGATGTAGGGACCGCCAAACCGCGCTTCGCTCTCGGCGTCGAAGATAATTTCGTACATGGTTTCGCCGGTATCCCAGGCGCGACTGACATAGGAATGAGGCTTTATGCCGGTCTCCACCAGGGACTGTTCGATGCCCAACCGGCGGAATACCTTCATCGCGTTCGCGCTAAGAATGATGCCTGCGCCAATGCGAGAAAATGTCGGGGCCTGCTCGTAGACCGCGACTGAGAAACCGGCGCGTTGCAAAAGCCCGGCCACGCTAAGTCCGCCGAGGCCAGCGCCGACCACCGCAATTCGTTTCACGCCGGTCATCTATTGTTCGTATTACGCAATTCTTGCGGATCGCGTCTTCGACCCGGCTTTCTCGTCGAAAATGGATGCCGCGGTAGTGACCCGGCCAAATAATTGCAGGGTCTCCAGGCTGGCGTCGTGCAGCTTTCGATTAAATCCCGACACGCAGTCCGATAGAACAACGATGCGAAAATCACGATGAAATGCGTCGCGGGCCGTCGCTTCGACGCAGACGTTGGTGATCACTCCAGCGAGCATGATTGTATCGACGCTGAGGCCGCGCAGAAGCGGTTCGAGCGAGGTATTATGAAATCCGCTATAACGTGTCTTTTCCACGACGTAGTCGGGGGTGGGCATCCCGGCCATGACTTCCGCACCCCAGGTCCCGCGCCGCAAACCCTGGGTGCGCAGGAACGGCCGTGATTGATCCACGATCAATCCGGCGTCGATCGGATATCCCTGTGCGTCGGAATTCCAAACCATCCGTACATAAATGACCGGGATTTTTCGACTTTTACACCCTTCGACCGCGGCAATACACGAACTCAACACGTTGTCCATGTCGAAGCAGACGAACCCGTTGCGAGAATATGTCCCGTCGACATGGCAATAGTCGTTTTGCATGTCAACAACAACGAGTGCGCACTTGGATTGGCTAAGTGTGTAGGCCACGATCTCCTCCACGTCAGGTTCCCTTACGCTGGGGGACCGCATCACCGTCACAAACCTCTTCGAAAGCAGGTCTCGCGCGCGACGCGGCTTCCTCCTTGTCGATAAATTGAATCGTTGTCTCGATCACCGGCGCTTTATCGAGCGTCAGAGTAACGCGCGCTCCCGGCCTCAAGCGATGGTTTTGCGATGCTGTCTGGCTTACGAGTTCGACGGGAAATTTGCCGTGTCGGGCAGGGCGCACCGCGGTGTCATCGGCCGAGCCAGGCACAAAAAGCGTACCAGGCTGGAGCGTCACAGTTTCCGATAGGCGACATATCCAGTCGATGACGTCTTTGATCGAGAGGGCAGGGGTGCGCTGTGCGACTTCCTCCCCATCGAGGAAGAGCCGCGTGGTTCGAGCCGCGCTGAAATCGAGTTCGTCCTTGCTGACGACCGAGGGCCCGAGCATGAGCGAGCCATCGAACGCGTGTGCGTGCGGATATTGCACATGAAAAAGTGCCCCGGCCCAGCTTATCTGTTGCTGCGCGCGCGCGCAGACGTCGATCACCGGGCAGTAGCCAAAAACGGCCTCGGCTGCCTCCTCGGGTGATGCGCTGCGCAAAGTCTGCCCAATAACGACAGCCAGGCGCGCAGTTAAATCAAAGTCATTGCTGAGCCAGGTTGGCAGTTGGAGCGCATCGGCCGGGCCGAGCACGTTAAACGGATCGCGCATGAAAAATTCGCGGTGCCGCCACACATCGTCGGCTTGGCTCCCGGGGCCGGCGTCAAATCGGGCACCGCTCGCCAAGATAAGCGGCGGCGTCAGCGGCGGCAGCAGGCGGATGTCCGATAGGTTGACGAAGAGAGGCTCGCCGCCAATGCCGGCTCTCGTCGTGGTTCTTTGGGCATATTTGACGGCCTCTGACGCCAGCGCGAGGCTCGGCTTGCCGGCTGCCAAGAACCTTCCAAGATCGGAAGGAAGCCGCAGTTGGACTTCGGCCTCCCAGAGTGGGTCTTGTCGTTCAAAGGCCAGCCAGGCGGCCGCCGCGGCAGGCAGATCGACAATTCGCCCATCGGGTAATTGCGCACCGATGGATCTGCGTCGGTAATGTTGAAAATGATTAAGCCTCATACTGCGAACTCGGCGTGAATGGCATTGCCGATGAAGCTTTGCTGATCTGCGCCACGCACGCGGTTCTCGAGGCGGCCGATCCCTCCGACTTCAACAACGACCGCTTCCCCTGGCTGCAGGTATTCCGATCCTGCCGCGCGCGACCGAGAACGACCACCACAGTCCGGGTCGGAGCCGACCGCACATCCGCCAGGCGTGCCAGGACAGATAAGAAATCCAGGCTCCAGTGTTATCATGCGTGAATAGTATTCGATGACGTCGGCCACGCCCCAAATATACTCGCTGGTGTTGCTCTGCTGGCGAGGCTCGCCGTTTACCCAGCAGCGCAAGGACAGGTTCATCGGATCAACAACCTCGTCCGCTGTCACCAACGAAGGACCAAGAACGAGGTTTCCGTCAAAAACTTTGCCATCGCCATATTTGACGTGGAAGTAGTCGCTATCCCGCCAGCGAAAGAGCTGACGATCACGTATCGCCATGTCGTTGACCGCGGTGTAGCCGAAGACGTGATCAAGCGCTCGCTCGCGCGGAATGCAACGCCCGCGTTTGCCAATGACGATTCCAAGTTCGGCTTCGTAGTCAAGTTTTTTCCACGCCCACGCCTGATGGGGAATATCGTCTTCCGGCCCAAGGACGGTCGCCGGATTTTTAAGGAAGAACTCAACGTGCTCGGGTTTGTCCCTTCCCAGCTCCTTGAGATGATCCCAAAAATTGCCTCCGCCGCAGACGATCAAGGTCGGCACGAGGGGGGGCTCCAGCCGGAGGGTCGAACGCGGCAAACATAAATCCTGTGCGCCTCGCGCTCGCCTGGCTAGTGCGTGACGCAATGCATTCTGACACAGATCAAAACTAAGTCTCCCACCACGCAAGAATGCGCCGACATCGGACGGGAGCCTGATGCAGGCTTCCTGCACCGAGAGCGGATCACCATTTTCGGCCAGGAGCGAAGCTGCGGCCGCGCGGAGATCAACGACAAACCTGCCGTCGTCGATTAGCGCGCCCAGCCGAATTTCATTAGAACTGCGAAACCGTACTAACCGCATGTACTACTCTCCCGGTGGCGAGGCATTCGATCGCGCCGCGCGGATGGCCTGCCAAACCGCGTCCGGGCCGCCCATCGGCATTGACGTCAGCCGCACGCCAAAGGGCTTCAAAGCATCTTCTATCGCCGAGATGATGAGTGCTGCCGTCGGAATAACTCCTGCTTCCCCAACGCCCTTGACGCCAAGCGGATTGTGCGGGGAGGCAGCTTCCAAGTGTGCCATCGCCAAGTTCGGAATCTCAGCCGCTGTCGGAATCAAATAATCCATATAAGTTCCGCTCAAGAGTTGACCGTTGTCATCAAAAGCGAGCTTTTCGTAGAAAGCGCCGCCAATTCCCAACGCGATCCCGCCCGCAACTTGACCATCGACAATTGCGGGATTGATGACGCGACCGCAGTCGTGCACGGCCGCGTACTTGAGGATAGTCAGCTTTCCGGTAGCTGCATCGACCTCGACCGTGCACGCATGAATGCCGGCGCCCATGGTTCCTTGTGGCGGATTGAAATAGCCGTCCGCCTCCAGCCCTGGGCGGAAGGTATTCGGTTCCTGAACAATACGGCCGCGCGATGGATTAGCGTGTGACGCAAGCTGCTTAAAGGTAATCGCGCGGCCTGGCACGCCCTTAATGCATATGGTGCCATCTTTCACCATCAGATCTTCGGTGGAGACTTCGAGTAAGTCACCCGCCCAGCGCTTGGCCTGTTCTATGACTGTGCGCGCCGCAAGGCGCACCGCATTTCCCGCGGTGACCGCGCCTCGACTGGCAAAGCTCCCGATCCCCCAACCGAACGCAGCGGTGTCACCGACGATGACATCGATGTTTTCAGGAGATATTTCAAATTCGTCGGCCACGATCTGGGCAAGGGTCGTATGATGTCCCTGGCCTTGATCGGCGATGCCAGTGGCCACCACTACTCGCCCGTCATCGCGAATTTGAATCCGGGCGCCCTCGTACGGACCAATGCCCGTCATTTCGCAGTAAGCCGCGACGGCGGCGCCAAGGTGACGCCCCGACTTCCACGCTTCTGCTTGAGCCAGTTTGAAATCCTCATACCCGACCAAATCCAATGCTTTCGCCAGCATCGCCGGATAGTCGCCTAAATCGTATTCGAGCGGCCCGCCGTCCCAATATTGCACCTGATGTCGATAGGGCATGTCATCCGGCTCAATCAGATTGCGCCGTCTAACTTCGGCAGGATCGAGCGCTAATTCCTGGGCGATTCGGTCTATCAGCCGTTCAATAATAAATGCCGCGTAGGGACGGCCAGCGCCACGATAAGGGCAACAAAACATACGGTTAGTGAAAACTGCATCGAAGCTTACGGAAAAATTTGCAATCTTATAGAGGCCGAAGAGGTGGGTCGCGGTCACGAACGGTGTGTTCAATCCGTAGGGTATGAACGCACCCGTCTCGTAGAAGAATTGATCCTTCAGCGCAATCAACCGGCCATCATTGTCGAAAGCCACAACGGCTTCATGGATCTGTTCGCGTTCGCTTGCGGTCGCCACAAACGATTCCATTCGATCTTCGACCCATTTGACCGGCCGGCGCAACCGCGAGGCCGCATAGGCGACGAGCACATCCTCAGCATAGAACGCCATTTTCGGTCCGAAGCCGCCGCCGACATCGGACGCGATGACGCGGACTTGCAACGGATCCAAGCGCAGCATTTGCGTGAGCATCGCCTTAAGTGGAATGGGCGCCTGCGTCCCTGCCCAGACGGTGAGTTGCCGAAGATCCTGATCAAACCGGGCGACAACCACCCGCGTCTCGAGGGATTGCGCATGACCGCGGCTGATCTCAAAGGTTTCTTCAATGACGTGAGGCGCCCTCGCAATTGCGGATTCGACGTCGCCGTGCGCGATCCAGTCTGAGCCTGCGATATTGCGCTCTGCATCCTCATGCACGAGTGCGCCGCCTGTGATTGCATGACGCAAACTGCCGACGGCGGGAATCACCTCATAATCGATGGAGACAAGTTCAGCGGCATCCTCGGCGGCGTAGCGGTTTTCCGCGACAACGAGCGCAATCGGCTGGCCAACATAATGAACGACATCGTTCGCCAGCAGAGTTGGACATTTCGGATATTTGATCCGGCGGTCAGGGATTATCATCGGCATCTCGGTGACGAGGCCGCTGAGGTCCTGGTAGGCTCCAGACCGCAATGATGCCGGGCTGCGCGCGCGCGAGCGCAAGATCGATTCCGCGAATACGGGCATGCGCGTGAACGCTTCGAACGAAACATGCTTCGAGCAAGCCGTTAGGGTGTAAGTCGTCGGTAAACGAGCCGCGGCCCTGAACGAGTTTTGCATCTCTCAGTCGCGGTATGGGTGCACCGACAAAGGTCACTATTTCGATCCACCCGATTTGATTTGAGCTGCCGCCGACAGAACCGCTTTGACGATATTTTGATACCCTGTACATCGGCACAAATTGCCGGACAGGGCTTGCCTGACATCGTCTTCGGTCATTTTTTTGAGGTCGGGATGATCCCGCAGATATGCGTAAGCCGAGATGAGAAACCCCGGCGTGCAATAGCCGCATTGCAGGGCGTGCTTGTCGCAAAATTCCGCCTGCAAAGCCTTGCCGGCATCGTGTGGAGCTTCCGCCAAACCCTCAACGGTGACGATGTCGGAATCTCGGGCCTGCACAGCGAACATAAGACATGAGCGAACGGCTGTCCCGTTCACTAAAATAGTGCATGCCCCGCACACGCCGTGTTCGCAACCGACATGGGTCCCTGTCAGGCGGGCAACGTGCCGCACAAAGTCCGACAACAATAGTCGCGGTTCAACCGTAGCCGCGAAAGTCTCCCCATTGAGCCGCAGCGCTATGTCAACTGTTGGCGGCATGCACGTTTGCCCACGCCTGCATCAACGCTCGTTGGGCGAGCGTGTGCGCGACTTCGCGGCGATAGTCGGCCGATGCATGCAGGTCTTCGGCTGGATCGATATCGCGGATGATGACATCCGCCGCCGCCCGCCATGTGGTAGTCCCGGGTTCGCTGCCCTTCAAGATCCTTTCAGCCGCGGTCGAGCGGACCGGCCCATGCGCCACGCCAAAGAGCGCCAAACGCGCGAAGTCGACTGCTCGATCGCCAGATGCGTGCAAGATTGCCGCAGCGCCGGCGAGCGCGAAGTCGCCGTGACGGCGGCTTACCTCGGCGAAACCCACCCCGGAGCCCGGCGGCGGTGACGCTACGCGTATCGAGACCAGGATTTCGTCCGGCTCGAGAGCCGTGGTCAACATGCCGCAAAAGAATTCATCCCATCCGACTTGACGCACGCGATCCACGCGGCTGAGCGTGACCACTCCATCAAGCGCGGCAACTACCGCCGGCAACTCGGCCGCTGGATCATTGTGCGAAAGGCTGCCGCCCAATGTGCCGCGGTTACGAATTTGAAAGTGCGCGACGTGGGGAAGAGCGGCGCTGAACAGGGGACAGCGGCGAGCCACCACGCCGGACGTCTCGAGATCGCGCTGCCGGGTCATTGCGCCAATTTCCAGACCCTCAGCGGTTTCGCGAATGAAAGAAAGCTCGGCAACGCCATTAAGGTCGACGATTGCGTTGGGGCGCGCAACACGCATGTTCATCGCGGGAACAAGTGTTTGTCCCCCTGCCAAGATCTTTGCTTCTGGACCGAGCGATCTCAGTAATGCAATTGCTTCCGGCAAGACTGCTGGTGCGAAATAATCGAACTTCACGGGCTTCATCGTGCGGGCCAGAAAACTCCGGAACAAGCGCGATCGCTAGGCGGCCGCATATGCACCCATTATTTCATCCACCCATCGCTTTTACGAGGCAACCTGTCGTCAGTCTCGCGGGATGCGAGGCCAATTTCAACAGGCTTTTTCATCCGCTCAACGCGTTGTGGTTGTGCGACGGTGTCGCGCTCGTTTTGCGCGGATACGTCGCAGGCTTCGGCATGGCCAGCTCGTCTGAATGGAACTTCAATTTTCTTGCCGAGGGCAGCGCGGCCATGCTTAAGTTTTGTGCGCGGCTGAACGCGGCAAAAGGATGAATGGCGCGTCACCGCTGGTACGCGGATTGCACACACGAACTAGCCGGATACACCGGACCAACGCTTGGGGCGAGTTGGCTTGCCTCGCGAGATCTAGGGAGAAGAGAAAAATGAAACGATTTTGCGCATCACTGGGCGCGATCTTGCTGACAGCCGGATTGCCAATGGCAACGCAAGGCGTCGCCGCGGAAAAACTGAAGGTCGCTTTCGTCGAATTTGCGCAGTCCTCTGGGGCTGCTTGGGTCCGTGCGAATGCGGAAGGAACTAAATACCTTCAGGAAAAGATACCGGACTTGGACGTCACGCGCATCGAATCTGTCGCTGAGAATCCCGGCGTCGTTTCGGTATTCAATGATCTTATTGCCAAGGGAAACAAGATCATATTCGCGAACGGCTACGGTTACGGCACCTTCGTCCCCGAAGTCGCGAAGCGACATCCCGACGTTTATTTCGTCGTTCAAATGGCCGACCCACATGGCCCAAAGAACGTGACGTCCTACTATGGCAAGCTTGAGCAGGTGCGGTACCTCGAGGGCGTGCTTGCCGGCAAAATGACGAAGACGAATATCGTCGGATTTGCCGGCGCGTTCCCTTATCCTGCGGTCGTATCTGGCGTTAACGCCTTCGCTCTGGGCGTGCATTCGGTAAACCCGAGCGCAAAGGTGATCACAAACTGGGTCAACAGTTGGTATGACCCGCCGAAGGAAAAGGAAGCGGCGGACGCATTGATGGATGCGGGCGCCGATATTGTCGCTAACCATCTTGAACTCATCGGCAACACTCTTGGCGGCTGCGGCTAGAGGCAAGTGGGGGATGACCTCAAATGCCAGCTGGGCATCTGCTGCTCCGGAAGCTTCTCTGAGCGGCAGCGCCTGGAATTGGGGACCGCACTACGTGACGGTCGTGAAATCAGTGATGGATAACAAGTTTGATCCGACACGCTTTCTTGGTTCTCTGGCCGATGGCACGGTCTATCTCTTGCCTTACGGCCCGGCCGTGACAGAAGACGCCAAAGCTGCGGTCGAAGCGGCCAAAGCAAAGATAGTATCGGGCAAGTTGGAAGTATTTGCGGGCCCGCTGTCGGACAATCAGGGAAAACTTCGCGTGCCCGCCGGTCAGGTCGTGAGCTCGGAAGATGCCGCCAGCAAGATGAATTGGCTTGTTGAAGGCGTGCAAGGTTCGGTGAAATGAACGACTGGCGGTGAGCGCCGCTATGAGTTCAGAAACGGACCAGATTTTTCTATCGTCAATTACGAAGCAGTTCGGTGGGGTCGTCGCCAATGACGGCGTCGACCTCACTCTGCGACCGGGTGAGATTCACGCTCTTCTCGGTGAAAACGGCGCGGGGAAATCCACGCTGATGAACATCTTGTCCGGCGTGTACCTCCCCGACAAAGGCGACATTTTTATCCGTGGCGAAAAAATTCGATTTCGCTCGCCATGGGACGCTGTGCGTCGAGGGATTGGCATGGTCCACCAGCACTTTCAGCTGGTGGACGCATTTACCGTCCTTGATAACGTCCTGCTCGGATCAGGGGAGACCTCGCTACGGCTCAATCGCAAGAATGCTGCGAAACGTGTTGAATTGGTGGGTCACGAACATGGCCTTCACGTCGATCCGAACGCCTTTGTTTGGCAGCTTACGGTTGGGCAGCGACAAAAGGTCGAGATATTGAAACTACTTTACCGTGGCGCGAATCTTCTGCTTCTCGACGAGCCTACCTCTATGCTCACGCCTTCGGAAGCGGATGACCTTTATGTCGCCCTACGCCGGCTGGCCGCGGCCGGGAAATACGTGGTCTTTATCACGCATAAATTGCGTGAAGTCGTTGCGACAGCGGATCGCGTGACCGTTCTGCGACGCGGCCGCGTGGTGGCGACAAAAAGTGGAACCGAGGTCTCCATACCCGAACTCGGGGCTCTGATGGTCGGCGCGGCCATGCCGCCCCCCCGGTCCATCGCTGAACAGCGTGGCGAGGAGGTCGTACTTAGGCTGGAGGATTTGCGCGCGTCTGCGCACCTGGATGCTAGCGGGCTAAAAGGCGTAAGCTTAGAGCTGCGCCGTGGCGAGATACTTGGAATTGCCGGCGTCGCCGGCAACGGCCAAGTCGAGCTTGCCGAATGCATCGCCGGTATTCGTCGCCCGCAACGCGGCCGTATTTTCGTCAAAGGTGCGGATGTGACGCGATGGGGCGCGTTGCGGCGTATGCGGGCAGGCGTGCGGTTCGTGCCGGAGGACCGGCTGGGAATGGGTCTCGTCCCCGCGTTCGATGTCATCGAAAACGTATTACTGCGAGATTATCGTGAGGGAGCTCTCACGCGTGGCGGATGGCTCAATCGACGAGAGGCGCGCAAACGTGCGGCAGGTATCGTCCGTGAATATGCAGTTCATACTCCCGGCATTGATACGTTGGTGCAGCTGCTGTCCGGCGGCAATCAACAGAAGATCCTGATAGGAAGAGAGCTCCTCGACAAGGCCGGCCGTGCTCGTTGTGGCTCAACCGGCCCGTGGCCTGGATGTAGCCGCGGCGCGCGCCGTCCATGACAAGCTGCTCGACCTTCGCGAGTTTGGCGCCGGCGTGGTTTTGATCTCCGAAGACTTGGATGAGATCTTGGCGCTTTCAGATCGGATCGCCGTGCTTTACGGCGGGGCCATTAAAGGCGTCTGGTCTCGATCACAGGCCGAACGTAGCGAGATCGGCGCGGCCATGGGCGGCCATTTCTTGGACGCGGCTTAGTTATGGCTGTCCCTGGTTGGCTTTGGATGCCGGGCGCGTTTGTACTCTCGGTCGTTTTCGGCCTGCTCGCGTCGTCTGTTTTGCTCGTTCTCGTGCATCAGCCGGTATTGACGACCTTCAGCGCGATTTTTGACGGGGCAGTGGGGTCCTGGACGGCCCTGCAAAGTTCATTGGTCTACGCTGAGCCGATCGCGTTCACCGGCCTGGCGGCGGCAGTCGCCTTCCGCGCGCGTGTTTGGAACATCGGTGGCGAAGGCCAGATGGTGATGGGCGCCATCGGCGCCGGCCTTGTCGCCCTTCATGCATCACTGCCGGATCCCTTGATGCTCACTGTGACGATGTTGTGCGGTATTGTCTGCGGCGCCCTTTGGGGCTTGATCCCGGCTGCATTGAAGGTCTGGCTTGGCGTCAATGAAGTCCTATCGAGCTTGATGCTGAACTACGTTGCCATTCTATGGGTCGAATCGCTTGTGTTCGGTCCCTGGCGCGAGCCCGGAGGGGGTTGGCCATTTTCGGCGTACTTTCCCGATTCCGCGAGACTTCCCGCGCTTGGTTCTGAACTCGACCTTGGGATAATTATTGCGCCAGCGCTCGCGGTGGCGTTGACGATCTTGATGAGATTTACGCGCTGGGGTTTTGAAATCAGCGTGGTCGGCAATTCACATGAATTGGCGCGCTATGCCGCAATCAGCGTGAGCCGGGTTACCATTGGAGTCATGCTCTTAAGCGGCGCCATCGCCGCGATAGCCGGAATCCAGCAGGTTTGCGGCTCCGCCGGCCGGCTCTATGTGCTGAGCCCCGGTTACGGCTATTTGGGCATTCTCGTCTCCTGGCTCGCGGGCCACGATCCCTTGCTCGTGCTCGTGATGGCGGTATTTTACGGCATTCTGCTGCAAGGCGGCTCGGCTCTACAAATCGCCCAGATCGATCCGTCTCTGGTCCGCATCATCCAGGCGGCGGTCATCCTTTTCGCGTTGGCAGGCCTAACGCTGGCGGCCCGTTATCGGCCGCGCCCGTTGATAACGGATCGAGCATGAACACTGCCGTCCTCGTCAGCATGCTTGCAGCAAGCGTAGTTGCGGCGACGCCGTTGTTGCTGGCCGCCCTTGGCGAACTGGTGGTGGAACGCAGCGGCGTGCTCAACCTTGGCATCGAAGGCATCATGCTGATCGGCGCGCTGACTGCCGTTGCCGTCACGCTTGCGACCGGCAGCGTTGAGATTGGCCTCGTGGCCGCGCTCGCCGCAGGCGTTTTGCTCGGTCTTCTTTTCGCATTTCTAACGGTTACGATCCGCGCTGACCACGTCGTCGCTGGTCTCGCTTTGGTGCTGCTTGGAGATGGAGTATCAAGCTTTGCCGGCCACCAGCTTGTCGGCATCCAAGTGCACCAAAGCTTGCACTCCGTCGCGGTACCGTTTTTATCGGACATTCCCGGTATCGGAAAAATTTTCTTTCGACAGAACGTACTCGTTTATTTCTCCTACGTTCTCGTTTTTGCGGTCTGGTATTTTCTGTATCAGACCAGGCCTGGGTTGAGCTTACGAGCAGCGGGCGAAAAACCTAGGGCAGTCGATGTCGCCGGTTGGAATGTTTTCCGGATTCGCTATTGGGCGGTCCTTTTCGGTGCGGCGATGGCGGCACTGGCCGGAGCGTTCCTTTCGGTCGCTTACCTCAATAGCTGGGCGGAAGGAATGACCGCAGGTCGTGGCTGGGTTGCGCTCGCGCTCGTGATCTTTGCGGGGTGGCACCCGATAAAGCTATTTGGCGGAGCCTATTTGTTTGGCTTTGCATACATCCTCATCGCCGAATTGCAGGTGCTCGGGGGGCTGTTTTATGACGTGTCGACATACGTGATGCAGATGTTTCCATACCTCATGGCGATCATCGTACTCGCAATTATGGGGCGGCGAGCGATGATGCGCCGCATTGGCGCGCCGGCTTCTTTGGCGCTGCCTTACTTCCGTGAAGAACGCTAAGTGAAGTCTTAGAGCGCAAGACTCAAAGAGCAAAACTCAAAGAGCCAGCCATAGGGGGCCGCATGCCAAAGCCAGAGCTTGAATTCTTTCCAGTCGAAAACCTTCCTTGGGCGCCGGTGCCGGGCGCACCACCTGGGCACTATCAAAGAATATTGACCGAAGATCCGGAAAAAATGTTTGTGACTCGAATGCTCAAAGTCGATCCCGGCTGCGCGAGCATCTGAGACATTCGTCCACGATTTTTGGGAGGAGGTTTACATCCTAGAAGGAAGTCAATGGGACGGCGACATGTACCTCGAAAAGGGGATGTATGCCTGCCGCCCGCCGGGGATGAAGCATGGCCCGTACCGTACCGAAACCGGCTGTGTCACTCTGGAAGTGCGCTATCTGCGTTGAGTTTTGTTCGGAGTCGGGCGGTGAGCAACCAAGGGCATCAAATAATTGCTAATGTCGACCGGCTTAACCGCTACATGGATCAGCATGATCTTAGCGCCGTAGCGGTAAGATCGGGCGTGAACTTTACGTATCTCGCTGGCATGGCAATGCCGGGCACGCTTATGCGGCATCTCGACATCGCGAGCACTGTTCGGGGGTTCATGTTGCTGTGGCCGCGTCGCGGCGAGCCGGTAATCGTTCTCGAACTCGATGGCGGAAAAGGTCGTTCAGCGCGACTCCTGGATCAAACGCATTGAGCTTTATCGGGCCTATGTCGAGTTGCTGTACACTCGGATGTCCGAGCTGATCAAGGAATATGGCTTGGAAAAGCAGCGAGTTGGGTTTGAGCAGGATGCGCTGAGCTCGGCTCATTGGCAGCAGTTCCAGCAAGCGCTGCCGAATATGCGGATGATCGACATCTCGCGCATGATGGACGAGGTCCGCTGGGTAAAAACATCCGGGGAAGTGGCACTGCATAAAAGGCTCGCCGATATGCTCGACGAGGCCTATCTTGAGGTATTCCCGACGATTCGCGACGGCGACAGCGAACGCGAAGTCCACGCGAGGATCACCGCGAGCTGTATCAATCGCGGCTTTACGTTTGTGCACGGCATTCTAAATTCAAGCGCAAACGCCGTCATGTACGGCGGCGAAAGTGATTTGAAGTTCAGAAAAGGAGATTTCGTCCGCAATGATTATGTGGCCTATTTGGCAGGATATGCCGGGCACCAATCGCGGATGGCGATCATCGGCTTGCCCAATGCGGAACAGAGTCGCGGCTATGAGGTGACAATCGAGGTTCATCGCAAGACCATAGACAAATGCCGGCCGGGCGTAACCGCCGGCGAGATCTATGAGTTCGTATTCGATGAATTCCGCAAGCGCGGAATTGAATATACGGCGACTTTGGTCGGTCACAGCATGGGTCCCTGGTTTCACCAGCAGGAACCCGTTCTGCGACGCAAGAGCGAAGTCGTTCTTGAGGAAGGAATGATATTGGCGGTCGAGCCGCAACGGCAGCATTGGCATATCCAGGATTTGGTTCACGTGCGGCGGGACACCCCAGGGCTGCTCTCGGACAGGTTTTCGACAGACCGGCCATTTGTGATTGGCTCATAGAGCTACGGTTGGCGGCGAGCTTCACTCGTCGCGCCGGGGATCAACTTAACGCCGATGCTTGCGTAACCACTGCCCGGTGCGTCCCGGGCCCCGATTGTCATGCCGTTCTGGCGAGCAGAGTAGACAAGGACTCGACCAAGACGAAATTTGATGCTTGGCTTTGCCGCCGCTACGTTCGGGAGATCGCGATGAAGTTTTCAATCATGTTCAGCGTCGTAGTGCCTCCCGACAGCGGGTCGGTCGGCTACCTTCGCAGCATTGGCGAGCTTCGCAAGTTGGCTGGTCTCATCGAGGACCTGGGTTATCACGGCATCCATCTGTCGGAGCATCATTTCCAGGCCGACGGTCAATCTCCAAGTCCACTCATGTTGCTGGCCCAAGTCAGCGGCATTACCAGGCGCGTACGGCTCGTCACCAACATTCTCGTCAGTACGCTTTACGCGCCGGTGCAACTCCTCGAGGATTTTGCGTCGCTCGACAACCTTTCGGAGGGTCGGTTCACCTACGGCACATCTCCGGGCTACGTCTCAGAAGAATTTGCCGGCCGCGGAATCTCTTATGCCGACCGCTTCAAGCTGCACGAAGAGATCGTCGACTTCATCCAGCACGCCTGGTCCAGTCCGGACGATATCGGATTCGAGGGCAAGTTCTTTAAGGTCCCAAATCTCCGGTTAGGTCCGCCGCCCGTGCAGAAAAAACTGCCGATCTGGTACGGTGTTTCCGGGCCGAAGCTCCTGGAGCGCGCCGCCAAACGCCGTGTTCCGCTGACAGCATCGCCGCGCCACAGCACCGCCGAATTGAAAGAACACTTCGCGCGCTACGCCGAAGCCTGCAAGCGCGTCGGCTATACGGCCGAAGAGCGGCCGATTATACGTGAAGCGCTTGTGTTGGATACGCTCGAAGAAGCCGAACGCTTCGGTGAACGCGGCACCAACGGCCTTTTTGGCATTTACGGTCGCAAATCGGCGGAAGGCGAACGACCTCTGCGTACCGATGAGGGTGAACTGGTCACCAACACCGCCATGGCCGGTTTCAAGGCAATGTCCTCGCGCTTTATTATCGGCGACCCGGAGCTGGCGAAGGAACGCATTGCGGAGATCCAGAAAGAACTTGAGCCGACGGAACTCGTGCTGCGAATGCAGATGCCGGGGGTGCCGACAGAGCTGTTCGAACGTTCGTTGCGTGTATTTGCAGCGAAGGTCATGCCATATTTTGCATGAGCGACAAGCGCTAAACATGGCCCTCCCGACATTATTATTAGGTTATTGGCGCACCGGGCCCGGCATTGTGGGCGGGACGTTGCCGTCGCTCGCGCGCTTGAGCGCATTTTCGATGCAGTCAATCAGTTGCTGGTCGCGAAATGGCTTCCGGAGGAAACCGCGCGCCCCGGCGTTCAACACCCGCCTGCGCAGCTCCTCGTCGCGGGACGCTGTCATGATGATGATAGGCGTTATGCTCCGCTCTGCGACCAAGTGCTGCTGCAAGTCGGCACCCGTCATTCCCGGCATCCCCAAGTCCGTAATGAGGCAGGATGACTCGCGAGCAAGGCTCGATTCTAAATATTCCTCGGCAGAGGAAAATGTTGCGGCGGCGTAGCCGAGCGAGCGAACGAGGCTTTTAACGGCATCCCGTATGGACGCATCATCGTCGACGATGGAGATCACTGGCACCTTGCGCAATTTGAAGGCCTTCTTGCCCCGAACTACGG
Source organism: uncultured Alphaproteobacteria bacterium (assembly GCA_963835195.1). Taxonomy (GTDB): domain Bacteria; phylum Pseudomonadota; class Alphaproteobacteria; order Rhizobiales; family Xanthobacteraceae; genus BOG-931. Next base: position 101,382 of record CAWIEY010000004.1, on the reverse strand, counting down.
GATTCGGAGATGACACGCCACTGATCTCACGCTCACTTTCAGTTATCGCAAGGAAAACCGGAACTATACTTATGTATAGGTTATGGCTTGATGCGCCGAACGCCGAGAGCATCCGCCATACGCACGAGTTCGGCAAGCGATTTTGCTTGCATTTTGCGCATGACTTTGCCGCGGTGAAGCTTCACAGTGACTTCGCTAACGCCAATCTCGCCGGCGATTTGTTTGTTCATCAGCCCGGACGTCACCATGGCCATGATCTCGCGTTCACGCGGCGTAAGCTTGTCGAAGCTGGCCTGCAACTTGGAGCTGTCTCCCGCGTGTTTTCGACGTTCGCGGTCCTGCTCGAGTCCCGCTTGGACGGCGTCAAGCATATCTTGATCGCGAAACGGCTTAGGTAAGAATTCCACGGCGCCGGCCTTCATGGCGCGCACGGTCATCGGAATGTCGCCGTGGCCCGTCATGAACACGATCGGCAGCTGAATATTGGATCTGGTCAACTCCGATTGGAAATCGAGCCCGCTCAGTCCGGGCAATCTAACGTCCAATACCATGCAGCTTGGGCCTTCCGGCACGGGTCTGCTTTGCAGGAACTCCGCGGCCGAGGTGAATAACCTCACTTGCAAGCCCACCGATCTAAATAGCGCCGATAGACCCTCGCGCACGGACAAATCGTCGTCCACTACGAACACTATGGGTGCGGGTTCGGCGCGTGTGCTCATGAATGCTGCCGTGGGGCGAACTTGCGGGTTATCCTTCACACTCGCAGAGCGTCCTATGGGCTCTTAACAATTTGCGCAAATCAACTGTGTGGTTGCGGCCCCCGCCGGGCGAATTGTAGCAAGAATTGAATCAAACGACCACCGCCGGCATTGTGCGCTTTGCAACGCTGCCGAAAAAAAGAACCCCAAGCGACTGGCTTGGGGTTCTAATTCTCGGGGTTCTGATAGTCGTTGCCTCTAGGCTTATAGATCGGCCGGCGGGGGTGTCGGGGGACGGGGAGCCAGCCAAATCCGCCTTATGCGTTTCCAATAGCGCAATGACTGGAGCCGACTCCATTGCACCTTGGGGAAAGAGCACTGTCGGAAATGATAGTGACCCATATACGCGAGGATAGGAGCGACACCTGCCGGCTGCGCCGCACGGCGGGACACCGCGGCCACGTGTAGCCCGTGTGAGAACCCTGACGAGCAAAATACACTTACGTACAGGGTCTCCCGTCGTTGAGATACCGCTCGTTAACCAAGGTGCAATGGAGCGGCTCAAGCAATCTGCCTAGCATCCCTCGAAACGCAGGGAGGGCAGAATGAATTCGCGGCTGACACATATCGTTATCGTTAGCTTGGCGCGATTGGGATTGGCAGGCGCCAGTGCGTATTGCTCCGGTGTCGCCCAAGCGCAAGTTCTGGCGATGGCGACAGAGTACAGCGTTCCGCAAGCCGCAACTCGCCCGCGGCAGGATGCGTCCGCCGAATTCGGTGAGGCTTCCAATATTCCGGCCCGCTTGCGCCGCCAGGTCGTCGATTATCCGACAGGCGAGCCGGGCGGCACTGTCATCGTCGACACGCCGAACGCCTATCTTTACTTCGTGCTCGGAGGCGGCAGAGCGATCCGCTACGGCATCGGGGTCGGCCGTGAAGGCTTTACCTGGTCGGGCACGAAAACGATCGAGCGCAAAAGCGAATGGCCGGATTGGTATCCGCCGGCGGAGATGTTGCAGCGCCAGCCCTATCTGCCCCGCTTTATGGCTGGTGGTCCCGGCAACCCGCTTGGCGCTCGCGCGATGTATCTGGGCGGTACGATCTACCGTATTCACGGCACCAACAAGCCGTCGAGCATCGGCACACGGGTATCGAGTGGATGCATCCGCATGCTGAACGCGGACGTGATCGATCTTTACGGGCGGACGCGGGTCGGCACGAAAGTCGTGGTCTTGCCGCTAAACGAGCGGCACGTGGCGCAACTTGCGACCAGGTCAGTGCCGTCTGCGCCAAAGCCAATCCAAATTTTTGATGAAAGCATGCGCTGAGCGAACGAAAACAATTGCGTCGCTGGGAGGGTCAGATGAACAAAAGCTTGATCGCTGTCGTCTTTGCGGCCGGCTGTGCTGCGGTTTTTGTGGGAATAGTTCCGCCGCCAACTCCTGCAGCTGCGGCGATCCAGACCGGCCGGCGTGACATTGTCACTTCAATGAAATCCGACACTGTGACGCCGCGCACCGAGGTGCGGAGCGCTGGATGTGTGCAACCCTGGCCGTTTTATGAAGCCTCCTGCCTGCGCGATTCGCGCCGGCATGAAGGCAGTAGCGGCGCCGTACGTGTGATAGCCCTCGATAAGCCGGCCGGGCACGTTATCAAAAACCTTCAGCGATAGACGAAAACCATGCCGCGAATATCTTCAACGTCCACAAGGAAGGCAGCGATTGTTGTCATCAGCTGCGCCGTACTCTTTGGCGCGGTGAACACACACGGTGCCGCGCGATATGAGCAACGGAATACGGTCTATTCGAATCCGGACAGAAAGGGCGATCGATTGCCGCTGGCATTCACGGGCAAAGCACCCGCTTCTTCGCCCTACGCGAAGCCGTCCTCGGCCGGGCGTCCGCCGCTCGGCTGCGACCCGATGTTCAGCCCAGTCGCCGATCCCGCTCATGCGGGCCTCTACCGGCGCTGTATGGTCTAACCAAACGCTTTGACCAATTATTACAATAGCACGTCGCCTACTCACGCATTTGTCATGCGACAAGAAGCTTTGCGCAGCTAGACTTACGCGACCCGCGGGATGGAATTGCAGGTTTTTTCTTTTAGGACTCCGCGGTGGCTAAGCGGAGGGGCCGTGAGCGACACGACCATTGCACCTCAATGAGCAGCGCCGCGCTCCGTCTGGAAGATAACGAAGCGCTTACAGCTTCGCCTAGGCTGCAATTGGTGTACCAGACGGCACCCGTCGGACTGGCCTTTCTCAGTACCGATTGCCGCTATCTGATGATCAATCAGCATTTGACGGAGATTTGCGGCATCTCCGTTGCCGATCATATCGGACGAACGGTGCGCCAAACCGTTCCGCAGGTCGCCGAGCAGGTTGAGCGGATCGTGCAGGAGATCATACGCACCGGCGAGCCAATCACCGGTGTAGAGGTGAACGGTCAACGTCCCGACGGTAAAAATGTCGAGCGCGTATGGGTGACTTATTGGCATCCTCTTAAGAGCGGCAATGGGGAAGTGATCGGAATCAACGTCGCCGCCGAGGAAATTACCGAGCGAAAGCGCGCGGATGCGGAGCGTGCGGCAATGCAGGAGCGGCTGCGCCGGCTAAACGAGTTGCTGGCGGAACGCGTCGAGGCCCAGGCTCAGGAGCGCGATCGCCTTTGGAAACTCTCCCAGGACCTCCTTGTCGTTAGCGACCACCATGGAACGATCAGCAACGTCAATCCGGCTTGGACCACGACATTGGGCTGGGAGGCGGGTGAGCTGATCGGAAAGACGGCCCTTTGGCTCGTTCATTCCGATGATTACGAACGATCGGTCCAAGAGATGCTCAATCGGAAAGCAGGCCATCCAAGCAGTCATTTTGAAAACCGCATGCGCTGCAAGGACGGTTCGTACCGGTGGCTGTCCTGGCGTTCAATGGCTGACCGGTCGTCGGTTTACGCCATTGCGCGTGACATAACAGAGATCAAGCGCGCGCAAGAACAGTTGAATTTGCTGCGGAGTGAGCTCGCACAAGCATCGCACCAAACGACAATCGGTGCGATGACCGCGTCAATTGCGCATGAAATTCGACAGCCGCTGAGCGGCATTTCGACAAGCGCCGGCGCCGCATTGAGATGGCTTAAAGCCTCCGAACCGGATCTTGCCGAAGTCGAGGCCGCCTTGGGCCGCATCGTGAGAGATTCACATCGGGTCGATGAAGTTATTAGTGGGGTCAGAAGTATGTTCGGCAACTCGCCGAGCGAGAAAAGTCTGATCAACGTCGGTTCGTTGATCGGCGAGGCTATTGTGTTGACGCAGAGCGAACTTCAGGAGAACAGGACGACCCTGCAAAACGATACGCCCGCAAACCTTCCGCCAGTATTTGCCGATCGCGTTCAGCTCCAACAGGTTCTCGTCAATCTGATGGTGAACGCCATCGATGCAATGTCTCCTGTCGTCGGCCGCGAGCGTATTTTAACGATCGGTGTCGAGCTTGATGGCGGCGTTATGACAATCGCGGTCGGCGATACGGGGGACGGCGTCAAACAAGAAAATCTTGATCGAATATTCGAACCCTTTTACACGACCAAGCCGGACGGGATGGGTTTGGGCCTTTTTATTTGCCGGTCGATCGTTGAAGCCCACGGCGGCAAACTATGGGCATCCCGGCGGACGCCGTATGGTACGACATTCCACATGAGCTTGAGTTTTGGCGACGATATGGTGGAATGACTGTAAAGATCGACGTACCGACTCAGCGGTCCATCACAGCCGATAATAACGCTGCCGGAACTCTCCTTTTCGTTTAATGATGCACGTCTGTTGTTCTAATCGTGTCAATTGGGATCTTGTTCCGTCGCGTGCTCAGTGCCGTTTGCGGAAATGGACTTGCGGGAACTAAGCCGGCCCATCCTCGCTAAACTGGCCGCCGCGCAGCGCCTTTATCCGCGCCGGCTTCCGTTGCGCGCTCACGCGCAACGCTCACCTAAGCTCAAGTGTTGTCGGATTGCCGGGCGGGCGATTTAAGGGCAGAGTTTTCGGATGGAAACGCCTGCGCGATATAGTGAACTCGCGGCTGAGTGCTTGCGTCTGGCTTCAATGGCCAAGGCGGAAGATCATCGGGAAATATTGCGCGACATGGCGCATGCCTTGGAGAGATTGGCCGATCCGCGTTCCCAGCCACCGGAACTTCCGAGCGCGCTGCGGCGGGCGAGCGGTTCGAATCTATCAGCACTGCGAGCGAGTGAAGAGCGGGCCCGGCAGCTCGCCGCCATCGTCGAATCAAGCGACGACTCCATCGTCGGCACGGACCTCAAGCGCAGAATCACAAGTTGGAACCGAGGGGCTGAGCGCCTTTTCGGCTATACCGCGGAGGAAGCGGTGGGCATGCCGATTGCGGCCATAGTCCCTGAAGATCGGCGCGTTGAAGAGCTGGCAATTTTCAAACGCTTCCAAGGCGGCGAACGAATTGAGCCTTTCGATACTCTTCGCCGGCACAAGGCCGGTGGCCTCATTGATGTATCCTTAAGTGTCTCGCCCATTCGGAACCTTGACGGTCAAATCGTCGGGGCATGTTCGGTTACGCGTGACATTACGGAGCGAAAGCGTAGTGAGAACCGGGTTGCGATGCTCGCCCGTGAAGCCGAGCATCGAATGAAAAATGTGCTTCAAGCCGTTCAGACGGTCGTCCAATTGTCTCAGGCGCAAACCCCCGAGCAGCTCAAAGGGGTCATTGAAGGGCGAATTCAAGCCCTCGCCAACGCCCATGGGCTGCTCGCTGAGGCTCGTTGGGTCGGGACTGACCTAACCAAGCTCGCAAAGCAAGAACTTGCCCCGTATCTCCAGCAAGAACGACCATTGGCGCGAATTGAGGGGCCGTATATTCCGCTCCTGCCCAGCGTGGCCCAAGCCATCGCAATGATCTTGCATGAACTTACAACTAATGCGGCAAAATACGGTGCGCTTTCTCAAATCAACGGACATGTCGAGATCAGGTGGGTTCGCCTCTCAGATGATCGATTGCTCCTCACCTGGACGGAAACAGGTGGCCCTGTCATCACCAAGCCGACCCGCCAAGGCTTCGGCACGCATGTGATGGAAACGTTGATAAAGCTGGATCTTGGTGGCGAATTACGTTTCGATTGGAGTGCCAAGGGACTGGTTTGCGAAATCAAGCTGCAAATCTGATGCGGGTCTTTTGCCGGCGAAAATCTCGATGTTCGCCTCTGACTCGCAAGCCGATCTGCCCGACCGCATCGCGCGGGCAATGAGATTATATTTCAATATCTCAGGATGCCGGCGTTAACCGAGTTCGCACAAGAAGATTTGGACTTACTTGATGATGCGTATTCCGGCGTGCCGAGTTACAGCCGCATCAACTCTCCAAGCCAGCTTGCCCCTCGCTTGATGCTATATGTCCGGGCCAACAGAAGACATCGGCCTTTAGGTGCAATTTCATTTGAATGCAGCCGCCAGGACTGACCCTTCGGTTTATGTTAGTCTCTACACAAGGTCTATCCTTGATCGACTCGCAAGGCGTGCGGAAGAAAGGAGATAGCCATGTTCTTCCTTCAAGAGGGATTTACTTATCGAAATTTTCTGGTGGATGCAGTCACCATATTCATTTTCATTATTTGGTTCTGGCTACTGATTTCCGTCTTTCGCGATCTGTTCAGACGCCATGATATTCATGGTTGGGGCAAGGCAATCTGGGTGATAGCTTTGATCATAATTCCGTACATTACGGTGTTTGTATATTTGATCGCTCAAGGCAGAGGCATTGCGGAGCGTGATTTGCAAGCGGCTCAACAGGCGCGCGATGAGCTGCGACGGGTGGTCGGCTTCAGTGTTGCCGACGAAATCGACAAGCTCGATCGGTTGAAGAAAGCGGGCTCGATCAGCAACGACGAATTCACGCGCCTTCGCGCCAAACTTGTTCAGTAGTTTGTTCTGCTACGACGGCCAGACCTAGGGGCGGCGGCGAAATGGACTGTCCACGCTACCCGGCAGCAGTCTGGGCTGGGCATGGCGATGAGCCCTCTTATAATTCCTCCAGCGGTGAAATTCAAGCGCTGGGTCACGTCAGAAGGCTGTTTGGCGAACGGGTAGGCGTAGTCGACGCGGATGGCGCCAAATGGCGAAGCCCAAATCAGGCTCGCCCCGGCCGACGCGCGAATCCCTTGCGAATTGGCGATCTGCTGCGATGGCGATAGCGACGCCAGAGTGCCGGAGGCCGGGGTCGCCCACAGACTGCCGGCATCGGAAAAAAGCGCCATTTTCAATTGCGCCTCGGCGGGAACGAAAGGGACCGGCGCTTGCAGTTCGGCGCTTGTCGTCCAATAGACGTTCCCGCCGATGTTATCTTGCGTCGTGCCGGGCGTAATGTCGCGCGGCCCAAAACCATTGGGAGCAAATCCGCGCACCAACTGGGGCCCGCCAAAAAACCCGTCGAGCAGCGGCAAACTTTGTCCGCCCCACGGGGTGACGTAGCCGCCCTGCGTGCGCACCATGCCGACCACATCGCCGACGATGGGGCGATAGTAGCGGGCATCTTCGGAGGTGCGGGCGAATTTGGCGGCGCCGCCGAGCCCCGCGAACTCGTTGGTGGACTGGATGCGAACGCCCTCAGTTGGGTTCTTGGCGTTGTCGAGCGTGGAATAGGTCACGCTAGAGCCGATTGAAGAGATCCACATCGGGCCCGCCGCGGCCGCTTGTTGGATTGGCAGCGTCGCCGTGCCCATGGCCGGATCAAGCGAGATGCCTTGATTGTAGATGGCGTAGCTCCAGGTGACCCCGATCTGATCATTCAAGGGCATGCCGGTGGAAATCTTGGCGCCGTAAACGGTGCTGTTAAAGGATTGATAGGAATCAGACAGCGCTTCGCTGCCGAATAGATCGATGCCGAGCGAAAGCCGCGGACCAAGCGCATAGGGATCGGTCAAGCCAAAGTCGAAGCCGCTGGCGTATTGGCCGATGCTGACCGACGCTTTGATGATGTCGCCGGTGCCGAGAAAATCCCTATCGCCGACGGCGACCTGGGCCATCGCTCCCGCGCTGGTGGAATAGCCACCGGAGATCCAGAAATCGGCGGTTTTGTCTTCTTCGAGCGAAACATTGACAATGACGCGATCAGGCGCCGAGCCGGGTTGCGTGTCGATCTTGACGCTTTTGAAATAGCCGAGCTGCTTGAGGCGGTGCTCGGCCCGATCAATCAGCACGCGGTTGTATGGATCGCCTTCGACTAAATCGAATTCGCGACGGATCACGTCGTCGCGCGTCTTGCTGTTGCCGTGAATGTTGATGCGTTCGACATAAACCCGCTTGCCCTGGTCGACCGTATAAACGAGGTTGATCAGCCGGCGCTCAGGCAGCCGTTCGCTGCGCACGAGCACGATTATAAAGGGCGCGCCCGCTCGCGTGAGCCCGGTCGTCGCATCCTCGATGGTCTTGTCGACCGCATCGGCGTCGTAAATTCCGCCCGGTAGCGTGCGCAAATAGGGCTGTACGGCGTTGCGGCTGACAGATTTGACGTTCGATTCAACATCTACGCGTCCGACGCGGTATTGGGTGCCTTCCTCAATCGTGAACGTGACCACGACGCCCTTCTTGGCCGCCTCGTAGCTCGCCAATGAGCGAACGCGCACATCGGCGTAGCCGTGGTTACGATAGAAGTGCCGAATAAGGTCGACATCGCTTTCGATCCGGTCGGCGTCGTAGATGTCATTGTTGAACACAAAGCTCAAGAAATTGGTTTCGCCGGTTTTGATGACACCCCTGAGCTTGCTTGCCGAATAGGCGGCATTTCCGGCAAACGCAATCTGACGGACGGCGAGCTTTTCCCCTTCCTTGATTTCGAACACCAGATCGACACGGTCATTTTTGGCGGTGATCGTCTTCGGTTCGACGTGGACCTCGAAATAGCCGTGCTGGCGATAAACGTCGATGATGCGTTCGACATCGTCGTGGACGATGGCGCGGTTGAGTGGGCCGCCATTTTTGGATTGCATGATACTCTTGAGATCGTCATCTTTGACTTTTTTGTTACCCTCGAACGCCGTTTTGTCGATGATCGGATTTTCGATAACTTTCACCAGTAGATGATCTGCCGCGCCTGAAATCTGCACATCGGCAAACAGACCGGTCGCGTAGAGGCTCTTGAGCGCGTTATCGCGCGCGGTGGCGTCCAAGAGCCCGTCCGCGCCAGCATGAAAATAGGATCGAATCACATCGGCATCGACGTGGCGGTTGCCTGCTACCTCAATCGTGGACTTTATCGCCGTCGCCGCGTGCGCGCTCGGCCAGGATGCGACCGCCGCGAGGCTCGAAACAACAAACGCCAGCGCCGCGGCTATGAAACGCTCACGCATCCGTACTTCACCTACCAACATTCGCGCAGGATCAGGATCAGTCTCCGCGGCGGAAGCGTGACGCAATAAGATGGAATATAGGGAATTGTTGCGACTTCGCGCCGTTGCCGCAGAAGCGTTCCGTTCTCGACACAATGGTCGCCGCGTATCGACCATACTTCCCTGTGGCGCGCCGGACGCCTTGTTTGATAACTCCAAACGCCACAGCTCGGCCGCGATTCCGAACCGGGGCGGACAGCAAATCGCCGTTGCGCGGTGTTGTGTTCGGTTTCGCACGGGCCAGCTCACGCCAGCCTTTATTCTCGCCGGAGCAAATATGGCTGCCGAAATATGCAAACGACAAGTTATGAACCGGGGTTTTAGCGCAGTCTGTCGTTTGGCCGTTGTCGTTCTGCTGATCGCACTGAGCGTCGCCATCGCACCGTCGGCTGCGATGGCGCAGTCGCGGGAGACATTTCATTCTATCGACGAAATGCTCAAATGGATCAATGCCTATCGCGGCACGCCCGATCCGGACCGCCTGCCTTTGTTGGTGCACGCGCTAAGCGACCTGCAAGCCTTCAAGGATCCCGAAACCTGCGGCGCTTATCTCGGCTTCATCGCTGGTGTCCTTGGCAGCAATCCGGATCGCGCGGCCGTCCTAGTGGAGAGAATGCTGCCGATCGCGCCGTCAGATCACTGGGTGCTGGTTCGCGCCATCGCCTATTCCGGGGTGCCGAACTGGAAGGAGCTCATGGCGACATTCGTCGATCGCCTGCCGAGCCGGCGGATCATGATCGACAACTATCTCGACGGTAAGCTGCCCACGCTCGATCAGATTGCGTACCGGACCGCAAAGCCGGGCATGCTCGATAAGATCGCCGCGGTGCTGAAGATCAGCAAAGCGCGTAAGAAAACCGGGTTGCTCGAGCCGAGCCCACAGTTGATCGATGTGTTGTGGGGGTACTATCTGGCGACCGGCTCCTATCAACCCGTCGGGCGTATCATCAAGCTTTTGCCGCTCGCCAACGACAAAGACAACGTCGACAATCTCACGACTGGCAGCGCGGCCAAATTCACTCTCGCCAGCAATGCCGTGCGCGACCTTTCCCTGCTGGCTATGCTCAAAGCGGCAATGAAGGGGCAGCCGGAAGACGTCAGCAAGGTGCTCAAGGACGTGGTCGAGACCGCGGAGAATGTCGATACCGCGCGCATGCGGAAGGAATTTCTCGCCGCAATCGAGGAGCTCAAGCAAAAGGGTCCGAATTCGGCCCGCGATCTCACGGGCTGGGGGCAAGTTGGACAGGGCGCGCTGTCCATGGGCTGTATCGTGGCTGCAGCGACGGGCCAAATCGAGCTCGGCATACCCTGCGTCATTGGCGGTGCCGCCTACTCGGCCGGGCTGCAATATATTACGCACTAGGTCGCTTGCGTGCTGCGGGAAGGCGCGCGACCGCCGGATTATCTCCCGTAATTAGTCGGCTGCCGATCGTGATTGTTCTCGAATGCCGGAATTGTCTCTACGAACTTTCTTCGAGTTTTCTCAGATCGCGGATTGACCACGACGCCAGGTGTCTGCGGGGGCGAGCTGAAATGCCTTTTTGGCGGACCATTTTCGTCATTTTGCCACCGTTCTTTCTTTTAGGATCAGCATGCCGAATGGCGACGGGGATTTTACAGCGACGCTCGGTGAAGTGGAGGGAAACGAATGAAGCTGCAGGAGATTGTCGCCCAAATGCTACCAAAACAGCCCTTGCAGAAGGTCGGTGAACTGATAGCGGCCATGGTACGGGCGTTGCAGCTGCCGCCAGAACAACCGATGAAGCGGCGCCCATTCTGAAACCAGCATGGTAGCGCCGCCATCAATAAGTGACGGGTGGCTGAACATCACTTGAAAGGGCCCAGGGCGCACTTGGGTCAGAATCAGCCTTTGTATGTTGCCCGCAGATTAGGGTCGTTGGTCTGCGTAACCTCGGCGCGTGCCGGGGAGGTGAAGGTGATATGACGTTGCGTATGTGCCTTGGCGGCGCGTTGCTTGCCGCAGCTTTCGGCCTGGCCACTCCTGCAGCATGGGCCGCGGATTTGCCGGTCCCTTCCGCTCCAGCGCCCGTCGCACCCGTCAGCTCGGCGCCGGAGGCGATTTATAGCTGGACCGGTTTCTATATTGGCGGCGATCTCGGCGCCGGCCTGGCGTATTCATCCTGGAGCGATCCGTTCAGTGGCGGGCAGGACAGATTTAACACCGGAGCCGGTTTTCTTGGCGGCGGCGGGGTTGGCGCCAACTATCAATGGAAGAGGCTGGTAGTTGGCGTCGAGGGCGATTGGAACTGGACCGGGCTCAACGGCAGCGGCACCGATTTGCTTGGTAATTCGATAAGCACCAACACGCAGTGGACTTCGACAGTCACCGGGCGCATCGGCGCCGCTTTCGACCGCCTGCTGATCTACGGCAAAGGCGGCGCCGCGTTGGCGCGCGACCAGAGCAGCTTCACCGACCTTGCCGGCAACAGTGCCGGCGACGCCTTTACCCGCACCGGCTGGACCGCTGGTCTTGGTCTTGAATACGGCATCACCAGAAACTGGTCGGCGAAGATCGAGTACGACTATTTGGCCTTCGGATCCCAGCCGCTAAATTTTGCGACCGCCACGCCGACGACATTTTCGTCGAGTGGCCGCCTGGATGTTCAGGAGGTCAAGGCCGGCATCAATTTCCGCTTTGGCGGGCCATAAGCGGTTTATCACCCGCCCTTGGCCCATTTCGGCCACGGGATGATGCTTGGATAAGCCAGCGAACCCTGCATCAATTCGGCGTCGCGCGGGAAGCGCTCGACTGCAGGGCGCGGATCCGCTCGGCGAGCGTGCCCTTGCCCGGTGCCGGCGGACTTACGCCCGCGCCGGGCTTGCCGGTGGTACCATATATCCCCGCCGCTGCGGGCTTTTGCACACTTGCATCAGGCACCGCTTCCGCCAGCATCGACTCAATCGGCGAACCGGGGCCCTCGAGCGCCGCGGTAAGCCGGGCGACCTCGGCGGCCACATCGTTGATGCGCTCGCGCAGCAGGGCGTTTTCCACGCGTTCGGCGGCCCAACTTGTTTCCGCCTCGCGGCGCATAACGACGATTTCGCTCTGTAATTTGCCCCGCTCTTCCACCGATGCGGCGAGTTGAGCTTCGAGCTGCGCGATCTCCGAGCGCAGCCGCTCCATTGCGCCGCTGCTGCGCGCGCTGGCATTGCTCAACTGCTCGCGCAGCTCGCTCTCGAGCTTGTCGGCCGCCTCGAGTTCGCCGCGGGTCCGCGCCGTTTCGGCTTCGCGCTCGGCGAGGACGCGCGCCTGATCGGCGAGCCTCGCTTCGAGTTCGTGGACACGGCGGCCCAACGCCTCGGTCTCCGCGGTTTGTACAAGCAATTGGCGCTCGAGATCATCGGTGCGTGCGGCCAGCCCGGCGACTTTGCTGCGCGCCTCGTTTAACTCTTTGGCCGCCGCTTCGGCCTCGCCGCGCTCGCGCGCGAGCCGTTCTTCGGTCGCCCGCACCGCGCGCTCGTAATCGGCGACGCTCACTTTCATCGCTTCGATTTGCGTGCGCAACGCCGCGAGTTCAACCCGCTGACTATCCGCCGAGAGCGAGCGATCGCTCAGCTCGGCGCTGAGCTTGACTAGCTCCGCTTCCTTGTCGGCGAGAGTTCGCTCCGCTTCCCGCAGAGAGCCCGATTTGTGTTCGAACTCTTCCTCCGTGGCGCGCAATTGATCGCGCACGTTTTTCTCGCGCGATTCCAGCTCGAATATCGTTGTGGTCTTTTCGCCCAACTCTTTCTTGAGCTGATTGATGGCTTCAGTCTTCTTGCCGAGCTCCGCGAGCTGATTGCTCGTTTTCGCTTTCATTTGCTCGACGCTCATCTCGAGCCGCCGGGTTGACATCGCGAATTCGGCGCGCAGCTGATCCTTATCCGCACGGATTTCGGCGACCGATATGGGCGTCGCCGCCTCGATGCGCCGCATCGTCAGCCGCACCGCGCGATTGTGAACGAGAGACACGAACAGAAGTCCAAGCAGGGCCGCGAGCAGGAACCCGATTCCGAAATACATGATCGGTTCGATCATGACACTAACTCTTCCAAACGCGGCGCCGGCAAGCATAAATTGCCACACGCCGACATAGCCGCATCACGTTGACCGGTAGTTAACCTAAACCGAGAACCGCCGGGGCGCCAGAATGTGTAGGCAAATATACGCCGCCGCAATTTTGCACACCGTTCCAGACGGAGCCGAGGAGCACAATCAGAACGGATTCCACGTGGGATGCGCGGTGAACTTGAGATAACCGAGATTGGCTCCGAGCCGCAGTCCGACGCCTGCGCGAATCGGTACAACGACAATGTCATTTGTCCCCAGCGCGGTCATGCCGAATCCGCCGACGAAATAAGCGGAGCCTTCGATGCCGCCGAACCTTTCGAAAATGGCCTCAGTGCGCGGCAGGTTGTAGACCAGCATCATGGTCCGTGCACCGTCGGCCCCGAAGTCGAAGCCCATTGTCGGGCCCTGCCAGAATACGCGGATATCGCCGGCATTCTTGGTATAAAGCGTTCCGTCGCCATACCGAAGCCCGCCGACGAAAGCCCCGCCCGCTTCCTCACCCAGTATGTACCCGTTGGGTTGCCCCCATTGGCTCACGGCCTTTTCGACGATCGTGGCCAGTCCGCGGGAAACACCGCCAAAAAAGCGATGGCCGGCGTCCACGAGTTCGTCCGGAGAATAGCGGGTGCTTGCGGGCGGCTGCGCCGGTATGGGCCCGGATGGCGCCGTCGGCGGTGGCAGCGGCTGCGGTGCTATGGTCTGCGCCAAGGCAGGCACAGCCACCAAGCTGGCCGCCACCAGGGCAATCTGAGCACCCCTCAGGGCGGCAATCATGTGAAATCCCCCGCTAATCCTTGTTCGCCCAATTGCCGAGTCGACCTCGCTTTGGTGATTGCCACACGCGAATCAGGGAAGCATTCACCCAAAACTATGACCGCAGAGCGGCGGGAATAAAAGCTAATCGTAGAAAGCTTTAGATCGGCGGCGGCAGCGGTTTGCTTGCCCAAAAAAGCTCTTCAGCGCTCGGGCCCTCAAGGGCTCTCCCGAGCTTTATTTTCCGCTCGCGTTCGGTCTGCCCATGCTAGGAATGACGGAATGCGCAGCCCAGGGGTGCCGTACTTCAACGGTGACCCGTCTAGTTCGGTGACGATGCCTCCCGCCGCGCTCAGGATCGCATGGCCCGCCGCGATATCCCAATCCATAGTGGGTCCGAGGCGCGGATAATGGTCGGCCGCTCCCTCGGCCAAGCGGCAAAATTTCAATGATGACCCGCAACCAATGCGGCGGGTGTGCGGCAGGTGCTTGAGGTAAGCCTCGGTTGGCGAATCGAGATGACTGCGGCTCACCATAATGATCAGGTCGCCGGGAGGTGCTGAACGCGAGTGGATAGGCTGCGGCGGAAGGGCTTTTTCCGCGGTGAACTCCAGCCGTTCGGCGCCACGTCCGACAATGCCGCGCCAAATCAGGCCGAGCGCTGGCGCGGTGATGACTCCAAGCACCGGGCGGCTTTCCGACATCACCGCGATATTGATCGTGTACTCATTGCGGCCGGCGATAAATTCCTTGGTACCGTCGAGAGGGTCCACAAGGTAGTAACAGTCGGATCCGGCAGCGAGATCTCTGTCATTGGAACATTCTTCGGAAACGATCGGTAACGGTGGCGCAAGACGCGCCAGAGCGTCGCGGATGACCGCTTCCGCGGCTTCATCAGCTGATGTAACCGGGGAACCGTCGGTCTTGAGGCGAACGCTGCCGGGACTGACCGCTCCTAAGATCGCGTTTGCCGCGGCAACGCTGATTGCGGTGAGGGCTTCCATCGCGTCGGGATAGTCGGCAGGGTCAAGCTTGGACAACGGCGCTCCTTGCTGCCGTGCTTTTCGATGCCGGCGCGCCATCGTGTACCACAGTGCTGAACATGGCACGATTGCCGAATCACGTATGCTGTGACAGGCAGCAAGCGCTACCCGGTTCAGCGGAGAAGCTCATGTCCGCCACAGTGTCCGGCCCTATCGCCATCGGGGCTCTCGATCTTGCGGCTTTATTGTGCTCGCGCGTTTGCCATGACCTCATCAGCCCAGTCGGCGCGATTATCAACGGCATCGAAGTCATGGAGGAGGACAAAGACGAGGAAACGAAGGCCTTTGCGCTCGAGTTGATCAAGAAGAGCGCCTACCAGGCGTCGGCCAAGCTCCAATTTTGTCGGCTGGCTTTCGGCGCGGCAGGCTCGGCCGGCGCCCAGATCGATCTCGGCGATGCCGAAAAGCTTACTCGGGGACTGTTTGACGACGGCAAGACTGCGCTGGTTTGGAATTTGCCGCGGCGCTTGTTGGAGAAAAATCGAGTGAAGCTTTTGCTGAACATGGTGATCATCGCCGCCGGCACGGTCTCGCGCGGCGGAACGTTGACCGCCGAACCGATCGCCGAGGGGGAGGAGATTTCCGGTTTCGCCGTGATCGCCTCCGGTCAAACTCCCCGCTTGAATCCGGCTATCGGCGACCTCCTCGCGGGTAGCGTAAGCCAACCCGTGGACGCCCATGCGATTCAACCCCTTTATGCCGGCATTTTGGCGCGGGATTGTGGGCTCACGCTTTCGGCCCGTGTTGATGGCACGTCGGTCGTCTTAACCGCTCGCTAACCATTCGCCACGGGGCGCAAGGAACGCGGGCGTGGCGGCGCGCGCGTGCCGCAACCGAAATTAAACCCTTTACCAACAAACTCCCGTTGGTCCGGTCGGGTGTGGCCCCCGCCGGCTGGGCACGCGCCTGCGTGCATGATGGCGGCGCTCGGAGCGAAGCGCCGGACTGCGAAAAGCGTGTGTTGGTGAGGCGCGTGGCATGGACGACCTGTTGCGGGAGTTCCTGACCGAGACTAACGAGAATCTCGAACGGGTCGATGCTGAAATCGTTCGTTTCGAGCACGAACCCAACAACGGCGAAATTCTAGGCAACATCTTTCGCCTGGTTCACACCATTAAAGGAACCTGCGGTTTTCTTGGGCTTCCCCGGCTCGAGACTTTGGCGCACGCAACCGAAACCTTGATGAGCAGGTTCCGGGACGGAATGCCGGTCACCGGCGATGCCGTCACCCTTGTCCTTTCCGCCATCGATCGCATTAAAATCATTCTCGCTGAAATCGAAGAGCACCAAGGGGAGGGGGGCGGCGATGATAGCGACCTCATCGAGCAGCTTTATCGTTTGGCCGGCCACGCCGGTGTCAATACGGGCCCGCCGTCCGGCGCGGTAGCCGGCGGGCAAGCCGAACCGGCTTCCCTTGCGCCGCCAGCGGCGAAATTTGCGGCGCGCGAAAAGAATGCTTCAGAGCGATCCGGCGAGGAGCGTGAGCGGCTCGCGCATTATTCAATTCGCGTCCAGGTCGAAACCCTCGACAACCTCATGACCAAGGTCTCCGAACTGGTTCTCACCCGGAACCAGCTCCTTGAGATCGTTCGCCGACACGAGCAGTCCGATTTCAAGCTGCCTTTGCAACGACTTTCAAATGTCACCGCTGAGCTGCAGGAAGGCGTGATGAAGACGCGCATGCAGCCGATCGGCAATGCGTGGCAAAAACTGCCGCGGATCGTACGCGACCTTTGCGCCGAGCTGGGAAAAGACATCGAACTCGAGATGCATGGAGCCAACACGGAACTCGACCGTCAAGTTTTGGAAATGGTCAAGGACCCGCTCACGCATCTCGTGCGCAACTGCGCGGATCACGGCATCGAAACCCCCGCCGAACGGCTGGCGGTCGGCAAAGCGCGTAGCGGCAAGATTCGGCTGTCGGCCTGCCATCAGGGCGGTCATATCATCATCGAGATTACCGATGATGGGCGCGGTGTTGATGTCGACCGGATCCGCGCGCTGGCGCTGGAGCACGGGTTACTCGGCGAAAGCGATCTCGCCGACAAATCCGACTCCGATATCTGCAACCTGGTCTTCACGCCGGGGTTCTCGACTGCCACGCGCGTCACCAGCGTTTCCGGACGCGGCGTGGGCATGGACGTGGTGCGCGCAAATGTGGAGCAGATCGGCGGCACTGTGGATTTGAAGTCGGTCCACAAAGTGGGCACGACGTTCTCGATCAAAATACCGCTGACGCTCGCCATCGTAGCGGCGCTTATCGTTGAAGCAAGCGGTGAACGTTTTGCCATCCCGCAACTTTCCGTGCTCGAGCTGGTGCGCGCCGGCGGTGAACACCGCATCGAATGGATAAAAGACACGCCGGTTTTGCGCCTGCGGAAAAAATTGCTGCCGCTGCTTCATCTCAATGAAATTCTGCATCTCGCTGAAAGCAGGCCAGACCACGGCTTCGTCGTGGTGATGCAAGTGGGAAATCAGGTGTTCGGACTTGTCGTCGATGGGCTTTTCCATACCGAGGAAATTGTGATCAAGCCGATGTCATCGAAGCTGCGGCACATCGCGGCATTTTCCGGCACCACCATTCTCGGTGATGGCGCGGTGATCATGATCATCGATCCAAACGGAATCGTTCACGCGCTCGGCCGGGCGTCTCCGGTGCTCGCGCGGACACAAGAAACCTTGGCCAGCACGGAGGACGCCGAAAATCAAGATCTCACTCCGCTGCTGATATTCCGCGCCGGTTCGCCGCAACCAAAGGCGGTCCCGCTATCGCTGATTTCGCGGCTTGAGGAAATCGACTGCCGCCGAATTGAATCGTCCAACGGCCGGCATCTTGTGCAATACCGCGGCCAACTCATGCCGCTTTTGTGCGTCGATGCCGCGACCGCGATCAAGCGCGAGGGTGTGCAGCCGGTCTTGGTTTTCTCCGACCAAAGCCGCTCCATGGGTTTGGCGGTCGACGAGATTATCGACGTCGTGGAACAACGCCTCGACATTGAGCTCGCCAGCGAACAGCCCGGTGTCCTCGGTTCAGCGATCGTAAAAGGAAGGGCGACCGAGGTCATGGATATCAGTCACTTCCTGCCGCAGGCATTTGCTGATTGGTTGGATCGGCGTGACGCACGGCCGGCTCCGCTCGCTCCGAAAATTCTTTTGGTGGACAATTCCGCCTTTTTTCGTGACATGTTGGCGCCTTTGATAAAGGCCGCCGGTTATCAAGTCGTCGCGGTGGCTTCCGCCAAGCAAGCACTTGCAACGCTCTCCTCCGGTATCGCGATTGATATCGTCGTCACCGATATTGAAATGCCGGAGATCGACGGTTTCGCGCTCGCCACAACGCTGCGACAGGACCCAAAGACCGCCGGGATTCCGGTCATTGCGCTCTCAGCGATGATCTCGACGGAGGCGATCCAGCGGGGGCGTCGCGCCGGTTTCCACCATTTCGTCGCCAAATTCGATCGAACCGGCCTGATCGCGGCCATCAAGGAACAGACCAACGAGCTGCATGCTGCAGCCTGACGGACGGAAATATCCGGAGAGTTCATGCATAAGGACGAACATTTCACCGAATTCGTCACCTTCACCATCGCCGGTCAGTTGTTTGGCTTGCCGATTGCGCAAGTGCAGGATGTGTTCAAGCCGATGAATGTCACGCGTGTACCGCTCGCGGGAGCCGAGATTGCAGGAGTGCTCAATCTGCGCGGCCGTATTGTCACGGCGATCGAGATGCGCAGCCGGCTTGACGCGCAACCGCGCGAGTGATGGCGCCGAGGCGATGGCCATCGGCATCGAAGCCAAAGGCGAATCCTTCGGCCTCTTGGTCGATGCGGTCGGAGAGGTGCTCAAGCTTGCGGATTTCGAGCTCGAGCCGAACCCGATCAATCTCGACCGGAAGCTGGCCGATTTATCCATCGGGGTTTACCGGCTCGATGGGCAGCTGCTTGTGGTCCTGGATATCGACGAAGTGCTGAGGTTGCGAAGAGAGGCCGCGGCGGCCTGAACGGCGGACGCACCGTAACATCGAGCGGGCTTGCCCGCGAAGCTTGAAGTGAGGAGCCAATGAAAACGTGCTTGGTGGTGGACAACTCCAGCGTGATCCGCAAAGTGGCGCGGAGAATTCTCGAAGGTCTGGACTTTCAGATTTCTGAAGCCGAGAACGGCCAAGAGGCGATTACTGCATGCCGCGAGCAAATTCCAGATGCCATTCTGCTGGATTGGAACATGCCGAAGATGGACGGATATGAGTTCTTGCGAGCTCTGCGGCGACTACCCGGCGGCGACAAGCCCAAAGTCGTTTTCTGCACAACTGAAAACGACGTCGCCCATATCGCGCGCGCGCTGCATGCCGGCGCCAACGAGTACATCATGAAGCCGTTCGACAAAGATATCGTCGAATCCAAGTTCCAAGAGGTCGGGCTTATCTAAGTTGCGGAAAGCGGCGGGCGAACGTCCGGTTGGCGCGCGCCTGATGTTCAACGGTTAAGTGCTCAAAGGCGAGTGAAGGTAGAGTAATGACTAGTGTTGCTCCCGCCGCAGCGCGCGTATCTCGCGGCCGACCACCCTATCCGCGTCATGATAGTCGATGATGCGATTGTCGTGCGTCGGTTGCTGGCGCGCTGGATCGACGCCGAACCCGACCTCGACGGTTGCGGCCTGTTTGCGCACTGGGCGCGAGGCGGTCGAGCAGCTCGAAAAAGTCGATCCCGATGTCGTTGTCCTCGACGTGGAAATGCCGGAACTTGACGGCATTTCGGCATTGCCCTTGCTGCTCCGCAAAAAGCGCAACCTCGTTGTGATAATGGCTTCCGCGCTGACCCGCCGATGCGCGGAGGTTAGCCTCCGCGCGCTATCTCTGGGCGCTGCCGATTACGTACCGAAACCAGAGGTCGCGACCGATGTTGCGACTTCGGCAGCATTTCAACGCGAGTTGATTGAGAAAATTCGCAGTCTCGGGGGACGGGACCGCGAGCGGATGGGATACCGGCGTTCCCAGGCAGCGCCAGCCCGCCTGGACCGCAGTCCGGTCGCAGCCCAGGCTCCAGCCTTCGCATTGCGTCCGTTCGCGCGGGTCGTGCCGCAGGCGGTGGTGATCGGCGCGTCCACCGGCGGCCCGCAAGCGCTGACTACGCTCATTCAGCAATTGGCCGCTACGCTTGAGCGGGCGCCAGTTCTCATCACGCAACACATGCCGGCGACCTTCACGACCGTTCTGGCCGAGCATTTGGCTCGGATCAGCGGCCGACGCGTGCGCGAGGCCGAGCATGGAGAAGCGGTAACTGCCGGTGGTGTTTACTTGGCCCCCGGGGGCCGACATATGCGCGTGGCGCGCGGCGGCAACGGGATTTCGATTGCGCTCGGCGACGATCCGCCGATCAACTTTTGCAAGCCCGCGGTAGACCCGCTGCTGGCGTCCGCGGCCGCAAGCTGGGGTGCGGGTGCGCTTGCCGTCATCCTGACCGGCATGGGTGCTGACGGCGCCGAGGGCGCGCACAAGATCGTAGCCGCCGGCGGCAGCGTAATCGCGCAAAATGAGGCAACCAGCGCGGTGTGGGGCATGCCGCGCGCCGTCGCGCAAGCCGGTCTTTGCTCGGCGGTACTGCCCCTCACCGAAATTGCGACGGTGGTCAACCGCTTCTTCTCGCGGGGCGCGCCATGACACCGGCGGATTTTGACTTCCTGCGCGCATCGCTCAAGCGGCATTCCGGCTTGGTGCTCTCGGCTGACAAGCAATATCTGTTGGAAAGCCGTTTACTGCCGGTTGCGCGCAAGGCTGGATTTGACCGCCTCTCCGCGCTGATCGGCGCGCTCAAGGGTCACAACGCGGAAGCGTTGATGACTTTGGTTGTCGAGGCAATGACTACGAACGAATCATTCTTTTTTCGCGATAAGATGCCCTTTGACTTCTTCCGCTCCACGGTGCTTCCTGCGCTGCAGGCCGTGCGACGGCATTCACGTGCCATCCGCATTTGGTGCGCGGCCGCCTCGAGCGGCCAGGAGCCTTACTCGCTCGCGATGGCGCTGAGGGAAATGGATGGCGGGTTAGCTGGTTGGCGAGTTGAGGTGGTGGCCACCGACATTTCCAACGCCGTTCTGGAGAAGGCGCGGCAGGGACTTTATAGCCAATTCGAAGTGCAGCGCGGCCTGCCGATACAGTTTCTGATCAAGTATTTCAGTCAGAATGGCGAGATGTGGCAAATCGCCCCCGAGATTCGCGCCATGGTCAAGTATCGGAAACTCAATCTTCTGTCGGACTTTTCCGATCTCGGCAGGTTCGATTTGATTTTTTGCCGAAATGTGCTGATTTATTTCGACCAAGAGACCAAAGTCGACGTGCTCGACCGCCTTGCCGACGTTATTGCCGATGACGGTTATCTTGTGCTCGGCGCCGCCGAAACCGTTGTCGGCCTGACCGATAGCTTTAAGGTCTGCCCCCACTTGCGAGGGCTCTATGCGCCGAATCTGCAACGGTCAAAATCGCTCGCGGCGCCAGGAAAGGGGCCGCAGCTGCGGTTGATTGCGGTAAATGGCGGGCACTAGGCCGTAACGGAGAAGCCGCCGCCCGTCCCAGGTGATCGCGCCGATGCAAACTACCCGGCACGACGCGGTTTGTTGCGAACTACGGCTTCTGCGAATTTACGCTGAGATTTTCGCTTCGTCTTCGCTCGGTTCGCGCAGGACGTAGCCGCGGCCCCACACCGTTTCGATGTAATTCTTGCCGCTGGAGGCGTTGGCGAGTTTCTTCCGCAGTTTGCAGATGAAGACGTCGATAATCTTAAGTTCCGGCTCGTCCATTCCACCATAAAGGTGGTTGAGGAACATTTCTTTGGTGAGCGTTGTGCCTTTGCGGAGCGAGAGCAGCTCCAACATCTGATATTCTTTGCCGGTCAGGTGCACGCGCGCGCCGTTGACCTCCACAGTCTTGGTGTCGAGGTTGACCACAAGGTCGCCGGTCTGAATGACCGACTGAGCGTGCCCCTTGGAGCGGCGCACAATGGCATGGATACGGGCGACCAGCTCATCCTTGTGGAACGGCTTCGTCATGTAATCGTCAGCGCCGAAACCCAGGCCTCTGACCTTGTCTTCGATGCCGGCCAGCCCGGTCAGGATCAGAATCGGCGTCTTGACCTTCGAAACCCGCAAGCTGCGAAGCACTTCGAAGCCCGACATGTCCGGAAGGTTCAAGTCGAGAAGAATGATGTCGTAGTCGTAGATTTTGCCAAGATCGACCCCTTCTTCCCCAAGGTCGGTCGTGTAGACGTTGAAGCTCTCGGATTTGAGCATCAACTCGATCGATTGCGCTGTTGCGCTATCGTCTTCGATCAGCAATACGCGCATGCCAATCCCTCTCTTCGCCGCGCGGGCTTAAGGTCGGCACGCCCCTGCGGCGGCCCCCGTAAAACGCCTTGGGACAAACTGATTCGAGACTGTAAACGCGGTATGGTTAACAAAACCTGATTCCCAGTTGCAAGCAACTCGCCAAAAAAATTCAGCGACTGGCTGTAAGATATTGCAGGGGAGTGGTTTTTTAGCCACGTTGGCACTCAAGTTCCAAGTTAAGATTTGGCGCTAACCAAATCTTCAGACTCGCTCGTTTGTCACGGCCGATGGCCGCTTTTTGACCAAGGACATCGCAATGATTAACGGCTCGGGTAAATACAGGGTTAAGACGCTGATCGACCAAGTAACCATCTGCATCCAAGACCATTCGGTTTCCGCGGCAATGCGGCGCACAGCGAGCGGGGTCGCTCACCAGCCCAGGGATGGAAACCGAACGCTAACGTTATCGTGCGAGCATCGCGCCTTTCCCAGGTGCTGCGCTAGGTTGGGCAGCCCCGATCCCGTGGCTTCGGGGGAGTAACAGTCGATGAAGTCCCGAGAGACGCTTATTCGCCTGAAGAAGTTTCAGGTTGATGAGAAGCGGCGCAAGGTCGCGCAGATCGAAACAATGATCGCCGAGTTTGAGCGGATGGCGGGCGATTTGGAGCGAGAAATTCGAGTAGAGCAGGATCGCGCCGGAATCCATGACCCAGCGCATTTTGCCTATCCCACCTATGCCAAGGCTGCGATGGCTCGCCGCGAGAACCTCAAGCGGTCGGCCGATGAACTACGCGCCCAGCTCGAAGGCGCCAAAATGGCGGCTTGGCGAGGCTGAGGACGAGCTGAAGAAGGCCGAGCTACTCGACGAGCGCGATCAGATGCGCGAGCGCGAGGCTGATAATGCGGTCGGGGAGCCGCAGCTTGAAGCCGTCGCTTTGATGCGCCTGCGCGGCGTCATCGCGTAACGCTTGCTGGGCCAAAGGCCGACCTGCGGCGCCGTTTTTTTGTCGGCGCTGTCCTCCGCGTTCTCGCCGTGCGGCACAATATCCGGCTGCTGCTACCATAAACTAAGCCTTTCGCTCTCGACGAGCGCGGGTTTCCGCGGCGATAATCGACTTCCGCGAACGGGTCTGAGGGGACCGGGGTGGAGGCATGTTAACGCAAGCGGAACTGGTGGAGCTGCTTGCGGCCGTCGCCAAGGGCGACGCCGTCGCTTTTGAACGGCTTTACGCGGCGACTCGGGCGAAACTCTATGGCGTGCTCCTCCGTATTTTAGGTAGGCCCGAATTGGCCGATGAGGTCATGCAGGAAACTTACCTTAAGGTCTGGAAAATGGCCGACAAATTCAATCCGGCGATCGCTACCCCGATCACCTGGATGGTAGCGCTCGCACGCAACCGAGCCATCGATATCGTACGCAAGAAAGGCGAAACCTCGATCGAAGATGAACCGCAAGCGCTCGAGATCGCAGCCGAAACGCCAACGCCGCTCGCCCGGCGCGAGATGACGGAAGAGCTAAAGCGCCTTCTTTCGTGCCTCGGCAAGCTCGATCCGGAAAAGCAGCGCATCGTATTGCTCGCGTACTACAGCGGTTGGAGTCGCGATCAGCTGGCAAAAAAGCTCGATATTCCGGTGAACACAATCAAGACTTGGTTGCGACGCAGTTTGCTTGAAATCCGCGGCTGCATGGGTGCCTAATCTCGGGGGAGGTTTTAAGTGGCCATGTACGATGAGGACCAGGAAACGCTCGCGGCCGAGTATGTGCTGGGCACACTTTCCAGCGAAGAGCGCGAGCACGCCGAGGCTTTGCGTTCGTTCGATCCGAAATTCGAGAGTTCCGTTCAGCAGTGGGAGCGACGCCTCGGCGAACTCAACGTTATGGTGGAGGCGGTGGAACCTCCGCCTGCAATCTGGGACAAGGTTAAGGCGCAAACCGGGCCAATCGAAGCGGATCGAAGCAAGAGCGCTGCCGAGGAACGCGCGCCACCTCTGTCGGCGGTGGCCGCGCTGGCTTCCGATCTGCCCCCGGACGGCGACGCGGCAAAGGCAACCGGGGGCTCGGCGGCTTCAAGTGGTGCGCCTGAGCCGGAGTTGGCTGCGAAAGCGCGAAAGGTCGAGCCGAGCGCCAACGTTGTCTACCTTGCACGCCGGGCGAGGCGGTGGCGCCGTGTAAGTCTCCTGTTCGGCGCGGTGGCCGCGTTGTTGGCGCTTTATATTGCGGTGTGGCAAGCAGCCCCTGATCTTATGCCGCCGCAACTGCGTCCACGCCAGGCCAACATAATGGCGCGCCCGGAGAGCGCTCCGCGCCCACCGCAGGATCGGCTCGTCGCCGTGCTGCAGCAAGGGCCGAATGCTCCAGCGTTCCTGCTTACTTTTGACACGCAGAATCGCAAGCTTTTCGTACGCAGGGTTGCGGCTCCGGCTGAGGCCGGAAAGAGCTATCAGTTGTGGCTACTTTCGAAGAACCTTGGAGCGCCGCGCTCCCTCGGACTCATTGAGAACAATGATTTCACCAGCCGCGAGCTGTCCGGTAATTACGACCTCAATACGCTGCGGACGGCAAACTTTGCGGTTTCGTTGGAGCCGAGCGGTGGGTCGCCGACCGGGGCACCAACGGGGCCGGTCCTGTTTACCGGCCGGGCCGTCGAATCTTTACCGGCCTCGCCGACGCAAACGCCAAAAACCTGAACAATGCGATTATTGAATCGCGGGAAGCCGTCCGCTCATCGTGGTGGGCTGCCCCGCCTTGATTATGGGGACTAGGCCATTGTTGGACTGGCTGACATGAGCAAAGAGACCGACTGCCGCCACCAAAGTGGCGCAAAAGAGTCCAACGACCACGATCTTCAAGTGCGTGCGCCGATCCGCGTCATACATTGAGTGACTCACTGCATTCTCCCGGAGTTGCGCCTCGCTATCAGCTCGGCCTTGACGATTCAGTTTCGTTAAGTGGGTGCGCGTGCTTCGCCCGGAAATGGACCCTCACTCAGCCTTGAATGGTTGTGATAACGAGTGACGGGACACTTGGTTCCCCCGCCTCGACGTTGACGACTGGTTGGAAAAAGCAGAACTGAAATTGCCCCGAACAAAAAAACGCTCCCCCGAATCACCTCAGCTCCGAAATTTGCGTTGCGCCATGCTGGTCGCTTGCTTCACCGTCGCTGCATGCACGTGTGTTTCAGCGCAGGAAAGGCCAGCCCTCTTTGTCGATGCCGCCGAGGTCGTGCCGGGGCTCGTTACCGAAATGCGCTATGCGGGGACGCACAACTTCGTTGGTCGCCGCATCGACGGATATACCGCCGCGCGATGTCTGCTCACGAAGCCTGCGGCGGCGGCGCTAGCGGAAGTGGCGCGGGATCTTGCTCCACGTGGTCTCGCCATCAAGGTTTTCGATTGCTACAGGCCGGCTCGTGCCGTTGCGAATTTCGTGCGTTGGGCTCGCGACCTCAACGATACGGTCGGCAAGGCCGAGTTCTATCCGCACGTCGATAAGCGCAGATTGTTTCAGGACGGCTATATCGCTTCGCGGTCCGGCCACTCGCGCGGATCGACCGTTGATCTGACGCTGGTGCGTATAGGGGGTGGCGAACTCGACATGGGCACGCCGTTCGACTTTTTCAGTCCGCTTTCATCGCCCGCCGCGGCCGGCGTCAGCGCCGAAGCCAAGGCCAATCGCGGCATACTCGCAGTGGCGATGCGCCGCCGCGGCTTTCGCCCGTACGCCAAGGAATGGTGGCACTTCACATTGGCGGGCGAGCCGTTCCCACATACATATTTCGATTTTCCCGTGCGATGAAATTAATGGCCCGGCGGAACAACAAAACCGCCGAACTCCTGCTCGATTAACGCGGCGAAAGCGATCGTCGTGCGGTCCTCGAAATACGGGCCGACGATCTGAACGCCAATGGGCAGTCCGGCATCGGAGAGGGCGACCGGCACGGCCGTCGCCGGCAGGCCGGCCGTGGTGGCGATCTCGGGCCAGACCAGCTGATCGAAATAGGGAAATTGTTTGCCGTCGATGTCGACGAGGCGCGCAGACATCGGTGTCGAGTGATCATGCGGAAAGGCCGGAGTCGGCATGCAAGGGCAGAGGACGACGTCCCATTCGCGGAATAACGCGCTCCATTGCCGGCGCAGTTTGATTCGCGCCATGTCGGCCATGGCCCACTCGCGATGGCTCAGCACCGCGCCGCGAGCGCGCACGGCGAAAAGACTGTGATCGTCGAGGCTGACGGCGTTGGCCGCCGCCTGCGCATCCGCATAGGTTTCCGCCGACCATCGCTCCGCCAGCGCAGCTGATAACAACTGCATGTAAAGCTTTGCCGATGCGCCAAGGTCGGGGAGGAGCGGGCTCGTATGGGCTACTGTGACGCCCGCTTTTGCGAGCCGCTCTGCCAATTGGGCAAGGCCGGCGCGAACGGCGCGGGCGGTCGGCAGCGAAGGGTGGTCATCAACAACGAGGACGCGAAAGTCTTGCAGACGGGCATGGCGAGGTGCCGGCAATGCCAATCGATAAGCGATACCATGGCCTTCCTCGTCCGGACCGGCGGTCACGGCCAAGGCTAGATCAAGATCCGCGGCGCTGCGCGCCATCGGTCCGACTACGGACAGATCGCTCTCGCGTTGCACGGTGTTCGGAATGCGATGGCCACGGGGCGGTATCACATTGAGCGTCGGCTTGTGCGCATATACGCCGCAATAATGTGCCGGCGCCCGCAACGAGCCGCCGATGTCGGAGCCGAATGACAGCGGTCCGAATCCCGCCGCCAGCGCGACCGACGATCCGCCTGAAGAGCCGCCCGGTGTGCGCTTGAGATCCCACGGATTGTTCGTCGTGCCGTAAATTTCGTTGTAGCTCTGCCAATCGCCCAACATGAGCGGCACATTCGTTTTGCCGAGGATCACAGCGCCGGCAGCTTTGAGGCGGGTGACGCAAAGTGCATCCTCTTTCGCCACCCAATCCTTGAAAGCTGGGATGCCCCAGGTCGTCGGCAGCCCGGCAATATCGAAGGATTCCTTGATGACCATCGGAACGCCAAGCAGCGGCCGCTGTTCTCCGCGTGCGAGTGCAGCGTCAGCCTTCTTGGCTGCGTCGCGGGCGCGCTCGAAATCGCGGACAACGACGGCGTTAATCGGCCGGTCCAGGGCTTCAATTCGCGCGATGACATGGTCGGTTGCTTCGACGGCCGAAAGTTTACGGGCGGCAAGGGCGGCGCGCAGCTCAACGGTCGTTGCATAGTCCAACGAAAAGTCGCTTCGGCTGTTAAGCGTCACGTGTTCCCCTTCGATCCCGATCCGAGTGGGCTAGACTTGGCGGGCCGCCCGGCAGTCACAGCCCGAGATAAAATTTCCTGATCAGGTCGTTGTTATTGAGCTCTTCAGCCGAGCCGCCCTCAAAAGCGATCTTGCCGTGCACAATGACATAGCCGCGATTGGCAATGCGGATCGCCTGAGTAAAGTTTTGCTCCGCCATCAGCACGGTCAGATTATAGCGCTCCTTCATGTGCGCGATCGCCTCGATCATGCGGCTTACCAGAATCGGAGCGAGCCCCACCGAGGGTTCATCGACGAGCAGGATTTTCGGCGCCAGCATCAGCGCGCGGCCGAGCGCAAGCATCTGCTGTTCGCCGCCGCTCATGCTGCCGGCCAGCTGCGCGCGCCGTTCGGCAAGGCGAGGAAAAGTTTCAAAACACACGTCGAGATTGCGCACGAGTTCTCGCCGCGCGGTGCGGCGGAATGCACCTAGGAGTAAATTTTCTTCGACCGTGAGCTTGGGAAACAAGCGGCGGCCCTCGGGTACCAGAGCAATCCCAAGATCGACGATTTCTTCGGTGCTGCGCGTGGTTAGGTCGTGATGCGTACCTTCGATATCGGCAATTATCGAGCCGGCGCTCGGCCGCACCATGCCCATGATGCACTTCATGAGCGTCGATTTACCGTTGCCGTTGGTGCCCAGGAGCACGACGGTTTCACCGGCGCCGATTTTTACCGAAACGTCTTCGATCACGCGCACCGCGCCGTAGGAAGCGTGAATGCCGGCGAGGGTGAGGCTACTGCCCAAGATATGCCCTTTCCACCTCCGGATCCCGCATGACTTCGTTCGGGTCGCCGTCGGCGATTTTGCGCCCAGAAACCAGCACGACCAGGCGCTGCGAGAAACTCATTACTGCGCGCATAATGTGCTCAATGAGAATGATGGTGACTCCTTGTTCGTTCAAGCGGTTGAGCAGTGTCAGGATTTCCTCGACCTCCGAGTGGGTGAGCCCTGCCATCGATTCATCGGCGATCAACAGTTTTGGTTCCGCCGCCATGGCCCGCGCAAGTTCGAGCTTGCGCATTTCGACCTGCGTCAGGTCCCGCGGCAGGCGCGCGGCTTTGCGCTCTAGGTCCACTTCACGCAGCAGATCGACACAACGTTGTGCAATCTCAGACGCGGAACGATGCGCGCCGCCGCGTGCGGCTACGGTGTAGAGGAGGGGAATGCGCAAGTTGTCTGCCAAGCTCAGACTGAGAAACGGCCTCGGCAACTGAAAAGTACGGGCTAGGCCGCGGTGGGTGCGTTGATGCGCGGTGGTCCCGTCGAGTAAGTGGCCATCGAACCGCACCGTCCCCGTCTCGTTGCGGTGCGTGCCGCAGATGCAGTTGACCAGGGTGCTCTTCCCGGAACCGTTGGGGCCAATAAGCCCGACGCGCTCGCCGGCACGCACCGACAGCGAAATGCCTTCCAGCGCAACAAAGCCGCCGAAGCGCTTGCCCAGACGGTCGACCTCGAGCATGGCCGTCATGTGGTGCTTCCCGGAACATCCACGCTGACGTGACGGCGGCCGACCAGATCGTCCGGCCGATGCTGCAGATATTTATGCACCAGCCCAATGATGCCGTTCGGTGCAACGATCACGAATCCCACCAGAACCAGCCCGACGATCAGGAGATTCACCGCCGATGAGATGGTCACGGTGGCGATCTGCTGCAGCGAACCCAGGAGGACGGCGCCGATCAGCGGGCCGACCCAGCTCGTGGTCCCACCGATCAGCGGCATGGCGATGGAGTTGACGGCATAGTCGAGGCCGAACGCGGAGGAGGGCTGCAAGAAGCCGATGTAATAAGGCAACGGCGCGCCGGCCATTCCCATCAGGGCGCCGGAGATGGTGGTGGCGATCAGCTTAAGCCGCAGCGTTGGTACGCCGCAGGCTTCCGCTGCGAGCTCGTCGTCGCGAATGGTGGCGAAGCCGTAACCGAGCCGCGAGCGCTCGATCAGACGTGCGGCGGTCAACGCGCCGACCGCCAGCAAGAGCATGATCAAAAACAGGTATCTGATGTAGCTGCCCAGCGGGGCGATCGTCTCGGGACGAACGATGTATGCGCCGCGCGAGCCTCCGACATATTCCCAGTTGACCACCAGCGTTTCCAAGACCACCGCCAACGCCAACGTCGCAATGGCGAAGAACGCCCCGCGCAGCCGCAGCGTCAGGTAGCCCATGCCGAAGCCGACGATTCCGGACACGACGCCGCCGATCAGCACCAGCACCGGGATGGGCATAGGATGGAAACGGTGCATGGCGACTGAAGAGTAGGCCCCGAGCGCAAAGAATGCCGCCGATCCGAAGTTTACGTATCCACAATAGCCGCCAAGAATATTCCACGCGGTCGCGAGCACGACATATTGCAGAACGACATAGCCGGCGAAGAAATAATAATCATTGCCGAGCGCCAGCGCGGCGGCAAAGATGGCGCCGCCGACCAAAAGACAAATTACCAAAAAAAGGTCCGAGCGCACCTTTAGCGTCCCAACAAACCGGCTGGCCGTACCGCAAGGGTCAGGAGTAGAAATCCGAAAGAGACTGCCGGCGCCCAGGACGGACCGTAGAACGTCGAGGTTATGCTTTCGACTACGCCGACCAGCAAGGCGGCGATTAGGGTTCCAGGCAGGCTACCCATCCCTCCCAACACACAAATTGCGAACACCCGCCCGATATATTCCCGTCCGACCGACGGCTCGACCGGCTGGATGATGATCAGGAATGCGCCGGCGACCGAAGCGGTCGCGATGGAGATGCCGAAGGCAATTCGTTTGATGCGGATCGGATCGATGGCCATCAGCCTGAGCGCCATCTGATCCTGCGCCACCGCCATGATCGCGCGACCGAGGAAAGTGCGCGTCAGCACCAGCTGCAGAGTGGCGATGAGCAAGAGCGAAACCACGCATGGCACCAAAATGCGGAGCGGTATGTCGACAAAGCCGAGGTGCCAAGTTGGACCAATATAGGGTGCTTCGACGTAACGATAGTCGACGCCGAAATAAAGAACGAGGGAGACCTCGGTGATGAACAACAGTCCGAAAAAGAATGCCAGTCCACGGAGCGATTCCTGGCCGCGCTTTTCGAATGAGGCATAATAAATCTGGTAAATGCCGGCGCCGAGCGCGTAGAAAGCAGGTGTGACAATGATGCTCGCGATGATCGGGTCCAGGCCAAGCCGCGCATTGATCATGTAGGCGATGTAGGACCCGAGAATGATGAACGCCGGGTGCGCGATATTGACGACGTCGAGAATCCCAAACGAGAGCGATATGCCGGCCGTCACCGCGGCGTAAAAGGCGCCGATCAGCAAACCCGAGATGACGGCGTTGAGCAGAAGATCGAAAGAAAAGATCATTCCCCACCCCGGTCTGCAGCGAGAGCAAATGATTTCCGGAGCGGCCCGGAGAACCGGGCCCGCTCGGGGCCATGGCTTTTCTTCTCGCGATTGTCTGCACAATATCGAAATCGGCGCAGTAATGGCAAATAATCTCGTTGCTTAAGGAGAAATATTCGCATGTCGGAAGGCCGGAGCCAAAGGCGCGCGTTAGTCATCGGCGGTTCAATGAGTGGGCTTTTGGCCGCGCTCATGCTCAGGCGCAATGGCTGGCAAGTCGACGTCTTCGAGCGTGCCGAGGCCGGGCTCGCCGGTCGCGGCGCCGGTATTGTCGCGCAAGCGGAGTTGATCGCGCGGCTTGGCGGGCTCGGACTAGATACCCGCGATATTGGCGTACCCCTCACGACACGCAAAATTTTCGACCGCGAAGGGCGGCTCGTCACAAGCATCGTTTGCCAGCAAGTCTTGACCGCCTGGGAACGTGTCTATCACGTCTTGCGAAGCGCATTTCCAGACGCGCATTATCACCCGGGCCGCAGTTTTAAAGCGCTCCAGCAAAATGACTCTGCCGTCATTGTCAATTTCAACGACGGCGGCAGCGAACGGGCAGATGTCGTCATCGGAGCCGACGGGCTGCGTTCGACCGTACGGCAGCAATTTCTTCCGATGGTTGGGCCGCTCTACGCGGGTTATGTCGCTTGGCGGGCGCTGGTCGCGGAAAGTGCGCTACCGGCACAAATCCATCACGATCTGTTTGATGCGTTGAGCTTTTGCCTGCCTCCCGGCGAGCAATTCCTCGGCTATCCGGTCGCCGGCCCGGACGATGACCTGCGGCCGGGCCACCGCCGCTACAACATCGTATGGTACCGTCCCGCGGAGCAGGCGCACGAGCTGCCCTGGCTCCTTACCGACCATAGCGGCGTCGTCCATTCGATTTCCATTCCGCCGCCGCTGATCCGGAGCGAGGCGATCGCGGCAATGCGAGAAGCCGCCGAACGCCTGTTAGCACCGCAGTTTCGCGCGGTCGTGCGTTTGCTCGAAGAGCCGCTGCTGCAGCCGATCTATGACCTGGAAAGTCCGCGGCTTGCTTTCGGCCGGGTCGCCATAATCGGCGATGCCGCGTTCGTAGCGCGCCCGCATGTGGCGGCCGGCTTGTCAAAAGCGGCCGATGATGCGGCGGCGCTGGCGGTTGCTCTCGGGGCCGATAATGTCGCCGGTGCCCTGCGCCAGTTCGAGGCCGAGCGGTTGCCGCAGGGTCGAAAAATCATCGAGCGCGCGCGGCACCTCGGAGCTTATTTGCAGGCGACGCGAAATGCCGAAGAGCAGGAGCGGTCTACGCGGCACAGCATTCCGCAGGCCGTCCTTACCGAAACCGCGATTTTCGATTTTTTGTACGCTCCGTGAGGCCTAATCTTCTCGCGCTTTGTTTTGCCCGCGAGCGGATAGGCGCATGGATCAGGTGCCAACTTCGTCGCGGAAGCTCGCGGGCGATGCCTTGGCGGCGACCAGCTTCGGATAAAGCTTCTTGAAATCAGCTAAAATGGCCGCGAACGGCACGTCCGCAAACGCGCCGCGATCGTTGAGATATTCCATGTGGCGGCGACCGGCGCGGTCAAATGGATGGAACAAGCTGTCATTGACACCATCGAAATCGAGCGGAGCAATATTTGCCCGCTCGCATATAGCCGCATCGAACGCCGGCGTGCATTTCACCCATCTACTGTCGATGAGAAGTTCCGTATACGAATGCCAATAAAAAGTGTCGCCCACCCTCTCTCGCAGCCGCCGCGAAGTAAGA
Organism: uncultured Alphaproteobacteria bacterium; assembly: GCA_963835195.1. GTDB lineage: Bacteria > Pseudomonadota > Alphaproteobacteria > Rhizobiales > Xanthobacteraceae > BOG-931. The sequence continues at coordinate 68,671 of CAWIEY010000004.1, read as the reverse complement.
TGATTGCGTACGTCGGCATATCCGGGACGCGCCGGAATGCCGGAGGCGCGAGCAGCCGCAGCGAGCAGCGCCGATTTGCCGACACAAAAGCCCTTGCCGACGGCGAGCACGGCACTGGCGCGAAAGACGTCCGGGTCGAGAAAGTCGATGTAAGGATCGTACTCGATCTTGTCGCGAACGACGCCGTAAAGCGCTACCGCCTTCTGTTTAGGCGTTTGCGCGTCGCCCATTGCTTCGGCGGCAAAGGCCTTAATCGCTGGATCGCCGCAATCGATAAAGCCGGTGGCGTGAAGATAGTCACTGTCGTCTGAAACATTCGTCATCGGATTGTCACCCTAGTCTCCCTCACTCCGAGCGGGCCGTCGAAGCAATGCTCACCCTTATACATGCTGGCCGCCATTGATGTGAATTTCGGCACCATTCACGTAAGACGATGTCTCGGTACACAGCACGTAAATGATCTTCGCCACCTCATCGGGCGTGCCCAAGCGATGCATGGGAATGTGCTCGATGATTTTTTCCGTCCCCGGCGAAAGCATCGCGGTGTCGATCTCGCCAGGCGCGATCGCGTTGACGCGAACTCCCACCGCGCCGAAATCGGCGGCCATCTCGCGCGTCAGCGCCGCGAGCGCCGCTTTCGAAGTGGCATAGGCGGCACCGGCAAAGGGATGGACGCGCGAGCCGGCGATGGAAGTGACGTTGACAACCGAACCCTTTGCGGCCTTGAGCTCGTCAAGAAGGCCGCGGGCGAGCATGATCGGGGCAAAGAAATTCACCTGAAAAACCTGGTGCCAATCTTCCCGCGACGTATCGATCGAGCCCAGACGTGTACCGCCCGACGTTTTGGGCGAGATGGCAGCGTTATTGACCAGTGCGTGCAATTCACCCTTCAGCCGGTTTTTGATTTCCGTAATCGCCGCGATCGTATTTTCGCTGTCAGCCAAGTCGACTTGAATATGGTCCTCGGGACCGGCTTCCCACGGACAATTTTCCGGGAACGCATGGCGTGAGCAGGTGATCACGCGCCATCCGGCAGCAGAAAAACGCTTTACCGTGGCATGGCCGATGCCGCGGCTCGCCCCGGTAAGAAGCAGCGTTCTATCGCGTTGGTTGCTGAGCGCCATCCTTCTCTCGACCTGTCCGCGCCGGCTTTAAGGATAGAGCCGGGTTTTGTGCCACGATCCCTGGGGACCGGTGCGGGTGAACGCGATGCGATCATGCAGCCGAAACGGCCGCTCTTGCCAAAACTCGATTTCTCGCGCCGCCACGCGATAGCCCGTCCAATGGGCCGGTCGGGGCACCGCGCCGACCGCATATTTTGCCGTGTAGCGCGCTACCTCCTTCTCGAATGCCAAGCGGCCTTCGAGCGCCGAAGATTGCTTGCTCGCCCAAGCTCCGATCTGCGCCATGCGCGAGCGTGTGGCAAAATACGCGTCGGCTTCAGCCGCCGAGACCGGCTCGACCGGCCCGCGTATGCGGATTTGGCGCTGCAGCGACTTCCAATAAAACGCCAGGGCCGCTTTTGGCGTGTTGGCAAGCTCACGCCCCTTCACGCTGCGGACGTTCGTGTAAAAGACGAAGCCGCGCTCGTCGAATCCTTTTAACAGAACCATGCGAACGTTGGGCGAACCGTCACCGTCAACGGTCGCCAGGGCCATTGCATCGGGGTTGACCGGTTCTGCGCGCTTGGCCTCCGAGAACCAAGCCGCGAACAACCGCAGCGGTTCGTCGGCATCGGTGAAGTCACCGGCCGTTAACCAGCTGGGGTGTTCTATCGGCGTTGTCTCGGACATCGCGTGGGGTACTCCGTTGCTCGCGTGCAACGATCATGACGCAGAGCGCCACCCCTTATATAAGGGAAGCGCCCGGTTAAGCCTATCTAGGTTGTCATCCGGACTCGCTATCGCCGTCGCGGTGTTTGGTGCAGTTTCGGCCGCGGGCTGCTCTCTGCCGCTCGATTCCATGTTCGATAAGAACGATGCGGCGTTCGACCAAGTCAACGCGACAGGATCGGTCGATCGGGGGGTTGAGACCGCCGAGGCGGCGGCGCCTTCCGAAAGCGATCTCGCCTATGCGCGCGCCGCAGCCGTGACCGCGATGGCGCACGAGGCGAAGGACAGCAGCACCCCCTGGAATAATCCGGGAAGCGGTGCCGGCGGTAACATCACCCCCCTGGGTAAGTCCTATAGTCAGGGCAATTTGCGCTGCCGGGGTTTCCTGGCGAGTTACGCCCGGGGTCCGACCCAGGCCTGGTTACAGGGCGAAGCTTGCCGGACCGGCTCCGGGAAGTGGGAGGTCAGAAGCCTCAGGCCACTCAGCCACGGCTAGGCTAGCATGCCGCTTCGATCCGTCCGCCATGCGTTGCTGCATTGCGAGACGTTAGATAAACAACCACATTTAAGACGCGGGCGTGGGGTTGACCTACAGCTGGGATGGAGTTCACTTGGGATGCGTGACCCCTATGAAGTCTTGGGGCTCGATCGGAAGGCAAGTTCATCCGATATCAAGAGCGCATTTCGGCGCTCCGCGAAGAAACTGCATCCTGACGCCAACAAAAACGATCCGAAGGCGGCGTCTCGTTTTGCCGAGCTGAATGCGGCTTACGAAATTCTTGGCGATGAAAAGAAACGCAAAGCTTTCGACCGCGGCGAGATCGATGCCGAGGGCAAGCCTCGATTCCGTGGCTTCGAAGGATTTGGGGGCGGGGCCGGGCCGCGCCCGGGGGCCGGCTTCGGGCCGGAGGCCGATTTTGAAACCTTCAGCTTTGGGCCGGAGGGCTTTACCCGCACGACGCGGCGCGGGCGTGGAGGTGGCGGTGCCGGTTTCGGCGGCTTTGAGGATATCCTGCGCGAAGCGTTTGGCGGCATGGTGGGCGCGCGCCGCACCGGCACCCGCTCGGCGTTTGAGACGGACAATATTTCGAGCGGCGCCGATGTCAGCTGCTTCGCTGACTGTGTCTCTGCCGGAAGCAGCGCATGGAACCACCCAGCGCTTGCGCCTGCCGTCCGGCAAAGATGTCGAGGTCAAGATTCCTCGCCGGAATTGCCAACGGCCAACAGATTAGGCTGCGCGGTCAAGGCATGGCCGGCCCGGCCGGCGCCGGCGATGTCCTGATCACCGTTTCAATTGCGCCGCATCCCACGTTCACCCTAGAGGGCGCCGATATTCGGGTCGATCTGCCGATAACGCTGTACGAAGCCGTACTGGGGCCAAGGTGCGCGTGCCAACGCTCGATAGGCCGGTGGAGATCACTGTCCCACCGGGAACCAGCAGCGGCCGCACCTTCCGCCTTAAGGGCAAAGGTTTCCCCATTAAAGCTGGGCGCGGCGATCTTCTTGGCGACGGTACGCATTGTTTTGCCGGAAAAAAACGATGCGGAACTCGAAGAATTGATGCGAAAATGGCGAAGCCAAAAAGCCTACGATCCGCGTAAGGCACCTGAGCAGATGGCCATTTTTCCGCCTTAGCGTAGCGCGCTTGAGCGGCCCACAACCGTATGCCATAGGAAGCCCGGCGCCGAAAAATCGTCGTACGGGGTCGGAGAATGTCTGAGATCTCGGGCCTCATGCGCGGCAAGCGCGGCCTGATTATGGGGGTTGCCAACCAGCGCTCGCTGGCCTGGGGCATTGCCAAAGCGTGTCACCTGCACGGCGCCGAGCTCGCTTTCACCTACCAGGGTGATTCATTGAAGAAGCGCGTCGAGCCGCTCGCCCAGGAGGTGGGCGGCATCGTCGTCGGGCACTGCGATGTGACCGTGCCCGCAACCATCGATGCTGCGTTTGCCGCCGTGCAATCCGCCTGGGGCGGCATAGATTTTCTTGTGCATGCCATTGCATTTTCCGACCGCGCCCAGCTTGACGGCCGCTATGTCGACACCACGCAAGACAACTTTACGCAGACCATGCTGGTCAGTTGCTATTCGTTGACTTCGATCGCTCAGCGCGCGGAGAAAATGATGCCCAATGGCGGTTCCATGCTGACGCTGACTTATTACGGCGCGGAAAAATGGATGCCGCATTACAATGTCATGGGGGTAGCGAAAGCCGCGCTTGAAGCCTCGGTGTGGTATCTCGCCGCCGACCTCGGTGTGAAGAACATCCGCGTCAACGCCATCTCTTCCGGCCCGATCAAGACGCTAGCGGCCGCCGGCATCGCCGATCTTCGCTACATCTTCAGGTGGAACGAATACAATTCACCGCTACGCCGCAACGTAACCATCGAGGATGTGGGTCAGGCTGGCGTCTATCTCCTCTCCGACATGTCGCGGGGCGTCACCGGAGAGGTGCATCATGTTGATGCCGGCTATCATATCGTGGGTATGAAGCATCCGGACGCGCCCGACATCACTGTGGGCAAAGAATAATGCCAACGGAGCGGCGCAAAAAACTCATGATTTTTCAGCCGCTTAGACTTATTCGGTTTCCTAGGAGATTAACGGCCGCCGAAGGGAATAGGGAAGTAACATTCACCACAATGTGGCATAAACGCTTACAGCGTTCGTGCTGTGTGATTTCACCTTCGGCTCATGTCATTCAATACGTACGGCCACTCTTTTCGCGTGACGACCTTTGGCGAAAGCCACGGGCCGGCGATCGGTTGCGTTGTCGACGGGTGCCCGCCGCGCATTCCGCTCAGCGAAAGCGATATTCAGCCTTACCTTGATCGCCGCCGTCCGGGCCAGTCGCGCTTTACGACGCAACGACAGGAACCGGACGCAATCAAAATCTCTGTCCGGCGTCTTTTTGGACGAAAAGGCGGGACAGCAGGTCACCACCGGTACGCCAATTGCGCTCATCATCGACAATATCGATCAACGCGCCAAGGACTACGCCGACATCAAAGACAAATATCGGCCCGGTCACGCCGACTATACATACGATGTCAAATATGGCGTCCGCGATTACCGCGGTGGCGGCCGTCAATCTGCGCGGGAAACGGCGATGCGGGTGGCGGCCGGTGCAATCGCGCGCAAAATCCTGCCGAATGTGCGCGTGCGCGGCGCGCTCGTGCAAATGGGGCCGCATCGCATCGATCGCACCCGTTGGGACTGGGAGGAAATCGAGCGCAATCCGTTTTTTTGTCCGGATCGCGAGCGCGCCGCGTTCTTCGCGGATTACCTCGATGGCTTGCGCAAGCGCGGCTCATCCATCGGCGCAGTCATTGAAATCGTTGCCGAGGGCGTGCCTGCAGGCCTCGGGGCGCCCATTTACGGCAAGCTCGATGCCGATCTTGCCGCCGCTCTCATGAGCATCAATGCCGTCAAGGGGGTCGAGATCGGCGCCGGCTTTGCCGCTGCCGAGCTTTCGGGCGAGGAAAACGGCGACGAAATGCGGATGGGAAATGACGGCACGCCTTTATTTCTCTCAAATAATGCCGGCGGCGTGCTCGGCGGTATTTCTACCGGTCAACCGGTTATCGCGCGCTTTGCCGTCAAGCCCACGTCTTCAATCCTTACCGCCCGCCGGACCATCGATCGCTCCGGGCACGACACGGAGATCGTCACAACCGGCCGACACGATCCTTGTGTCGGTATTCGCGCTGTGCCGGTCGGTGAAGCCATGGTGGCGTGCGTCTTGGCCGATCACTATCTGCGCCATCGCGGTCAGGTGGGTTCAGCACCGGCTTGGCCGTTTTCGCCGCCGTCGAATTAAAGGCTACTGGGCACGAACCGACCAATGGACGACGCTCACGAACGCATCCGCGCCGCGGTTGAGGCATTTTCCCGCGGCGAACTCATCATCGTCGCCGATGACGACGATCGCGAAAACGAAGGCGATCTATTTGTCGCTGCCTCGCTCTGCACGCCGGAGAAGATGGCCTTTATCATCCGCCATACCTCCGGGATTGTTTGCGCGCCGCTGGCGCAGGAGGAGGCGCGGAGGCTCCATCTCGATCCAATGGTGGCGCGAAACGATGCTCCGCTTGGCACGGCTTTCACCGTTTCCGTCGACGTGCGGCATGGTTTGACCACCGGCATCTCCGCGGAGGAGCGCACCAACACGGTACGTGCGCTGGCCAACGGCAACATGGGAGCATCCGACTTCGTCCGGCCCGGCCACGTCTTTCCGCTGGTCGCCAAGGAGGGCGGTGTGCTCATGCGCTCGGGCCATACGGAAGCCTGTGTCGATCTTTGCCGGTTGGCCGGGGTTCCTCCGGTCGGAGTGCTGGCCGAGCTGATGAACGATAACGGCACCGTCATGCGTGGGCCCGAGATCGCAGCCTTTGCCGCACACCACAAAATCGCGCGTGTGACCATCGCCGATCTCATCGCCTATCGCCAAGTGCGCGACAGGCTGATCGAGCGCGTGGGAGAATTTCCGGTAGACTCCGAAATCGGCACGCTGACCGGCTATGCCTTCCAGACTCCGTTCGACTCATTTTACCACATGGCGTTTGTCTACGGTCAGATCGGCCAAGGCAGAAACGTGTCTGACCCGGCTCCACCGTGCCAATCTCATTCTCGACGTTTTCGGCGGCGCCAAAGCGATCCACCGGACGCTCGATCGCTTCAAAGGAGAGGGCAGGGGGGTGCTCGTCGTTTTACGCGATGGAGCCGCGGGCGTGCCTGTGGTCGCGATTCCGAAATCCGATGAGACGGCTTCGGGAGAAGCGCGCACGCGCCAATGGCGCGAGGTGGGTCTCGGTGCGCAAATTCTCAAGGACCTCGGGGTTAGCTCGATCCGGCTCCTGAGCTCCCGCCACATGACTTATGTAGGCTTGTCCGGCTTCGGAATTGAGATCGTGGGCACCGAGCCGATCGAGATATAAGGTTCACGACGCCGGTGGGCGTCATCGGCGAATGGGGGATGGCAATGAACAAAATCTGGCGTTGGCCGGCCCTGCTGTTAAGTCTGGTCGGTCTGTGTTTGACGCTCTCCGCCTGCGGCTACAACACCATTCCGACTTTGGAGGAACAGGCCAAAGCGCGCTGGGCGGATGTCCAGAACCAATATCAACGGCGCGCCGATCTCATTCCTAATCTCGTCGCCACGGTGCAAGGTTATGCCGCGCAGGAGAAGAACGTCCTCACCGCGGTGATCGAAGCGCGGGCCAAGGCGACGCAGATCAAGATCGACGCTTCGCAGCTCACCGATCCCGATAAGGTGAAGGCTTTTCAAGACGCCCAAAACCAGCTCACCGGCGCGCTTGGCCGTCTGCTCGCGGTGTCGGAGAACTATCCGGAGCTTAAATCCAACGCCAATTTCCTGGCGCTCCAGTCGCAGCTCGAAGGCACTGAGAACCGGATCGCGGTAGCGCGCCGCGATTACATTGAGGCGGTGCGGACCTACAACACGGCGCTGCGGACGTTTCCGACTGTTCTTTGGGCAAAGACCGCCTTCTCCGGCAACAAGCCGATGGCCGAATTCACCGCCACCGAAGGTGCTGAAAAGCCGCCGACAGGTGAAGTTCTGATGGGGCTCGGCCGTTGCCAAGCGGCACGGGTGGCCAAGGCCGCAATAACGGGAGCTGCGACCGTACTCAGCTTGGCCTGCATTGCGGCGCTGGCATTCGCGCTCGATTTTCCGACCTTGACCGGTCGGGTGGTCGATCAGGCCGGCGTGATGAGCGCGGCCAGTCGCGCCGACGTCGAGACCAAACTGAAGGACCTCGAAGACAAATCCGGCATCCAACTCGTCGTCGCCACGGTGAAATCGCTGCAAGGCAGTGACATCGAGACTTACGCCAATCAGCTGTTTCGCACTTGGAAACTCGGCGAGGCGCATAAGAACAACGGCGTGCTCCTTCTGGTTGCACCGACCGCACACAAGGTACGCATTGAGGTGGGCTATGGCCTCGAAGGCACGCTCACTGACGCGCTGTCCTCAGTCATTATCGCCGGCGCGATAATCCCACGCTTTAAGACCGGCGATTTTTCCGGCGGCATCGAGCGCGGCGTCGACGGCATTATCAGCGTACTGAGCGGCGACAAGAGCGAGTGGCAGCAGAAGGCCAACGTCCGCGCCGAAGGTTCGGCAAGTGATTTCGACAAATTATTTCCGTTTTTGTTCTTCGCGCTGATGATCTTCATCATCTGGTATCTGATCCGACATGCAAATGGTCCGGGTGGCCGTGGCGGCCGCGGCGGATATGGCGGCCCGATCTTCATTCCCTACGGCGGCGGTTCCTGGGGCGGCTCTTCCGGCGGCGGCTTCGGAGGGGGCTTCGGCGGCGGATTTTCCGGCGGCGGCGGATCGTCCGGCGGCGGCGGCGCGTCGGGGAGCTGGTGATGGTACTCACCGCCGATGATTACGCTGCCATCGGTGCCGCTATCGCCGCAGCGGAGAAGAGAACGAGCGCCCAGTTCGTGTGCGTACTTGCGCACGCATCTTCGGACTACGCGCATATCCCGATCATCTGGGCCAGCGTTCTGGCGCTGCTGACGCCGTGGCCGCTCATCGAATTTACCGACTGGAGCGTGCAGAAGATTTTCCTCGTTCAACTTGTGGTGTTCATCATGCTCGCGTTGATCTTTTCGTGGATGCCGCTGCGGCTGGCGCTGGTGCCGCGCGCAGTCCGGCGGGCGCGGGCGCACCGCGCGGCGCTCGAGCAGTTCGTTCTCCGCCGCATCGCCCACACAAAAAATCGCAATGGCGTGCTGATCTTTGTCTCTCTCGCGGAGCGCTACGCTCGCATTCTGGCGGACGAAGGCATCGCGCAAAAGGTGCATGCGGCCGAGTGGCAATCGGCCATTGACGCCCTGATCAGCCACATGAGCGAAGGCCGTATCGCCGCGGGCTTTACCGCCGCGATCGAGCATTGCGCAGCGGTGCTCGCGGCCCAGGCTCCGCCTGACGGTTCGGCGAATGAGTTGCCGGACCGCGTCTACGTGATGTAGCGCTTATCCCGGCGATGCGCTTCCCCCCCACCAGACTTAAGGGATGAACGATGCTGATCGGTGTTCCAAAGGAGATCAAAGATAATGAATACCGCGTCGCGATCGTGCCTTCGACCGTGCGCGAACTCACTGATAAGGGTCACCAGGTTCTGATCCAAACCAGCGCCGGTTTGGGCGCGGGCTTGCCTGATGCCGACTACATAAGCGCGGGCGCTGAGATCGTGCCCGATGCCGACGCAGTTTACGGCCGCTCCGAACTCGTCGTGAAGGTCAAAGAGCCGCTTTCGTCGGAGCGCAAACTGCTTCGCCGCGGCCAAGTGCTGTTTGCTTATTTGCACCTTGCTCCCGACCGTGAGCAGACCGAAGACCTGCTGGCGGCGGGCGCGACTGCGATCGCTTACGAAACAGTGACGAGCCCGCTGCACACGCTGCCGCTGCTTACTCCGATGTCGGAAGTCGCCGGGCGCATGGCGCCGCATGTCGGCGCGCGCTGCCTGGAAAAAGAGAATGGCGGGCGCGGGGTGCTGCTGGCCGGGGTTCCCGGGGTGTCTCCGGCAAACGTCGTGATCCTCGGCGGCGGCGTCGCCGGAATGAGCGCGGCCTTGATCGCCTGCGGTATGGGCGCCGAGGTCACGGTCCTCGACCGCAATCTGGAGGCACTGCGCCGTATCGACAGCGCGCTTGGCGGTCGCGCCCGCACGCTGTTTTCCACCCCCGACGTCGTCGAGCTTCTATGCCGGCGCGCCGACCTCGTCATTGCCACTGTCCTGGTCGCCGGCGCGATGGCGCCGAAATTGATTTCGGCGCGGACCGTCAAAGCGATGAAGCCGGGGTCGGTGATCGTCGATATCTCCATCGATCAGGGAGGTTGTGCCGAGACTTCCCGTCCGACAACCCATTCGCATCCCACTTACCTGGTCGACGACGTGGTTCACTATTGTGTGGCCAATATGCCAGGGGCGGTGGCACGCACATCGACTTTCGCGTTGAGCAATGTCACCACCTCGTTTGTGCTGGCGCTCGCGGATAAGGGGTGGCGAAAGGCTCTGACCGATGATGCGCATTTGCGCGATGGCCTTAACGTTCATGACGGCCGCGTGACCTACCGGGCCGTGGCTGATGCGCTCAATTTGCCCTATATGCATGCCGACCATGCGCTCCGCGTTTGACGACTAGGTATTCCAAAGTTCTAAGATGGCTTATTAGATAACCGACGGGGCGCAGAGAGAGAGAAGAGAGAGAGAGAGAGAGAGAGAGAGAGAGACGAGAGGAGAGAGAGAGGCTTTCCATGCCCCACCAAGAATTCAATAAATCGGCGGCATCTTTTGATAAGCTCGGGCCTGGTGCTGAGCGCCGGCCTGCTGCCGGCGCGCACGCGAGCACAATCGACCAAAATGCGTATCGGCGTCATTGGCTCCGGCCACATCGGCGGCACGATTGGCACGCTCTGGGTCAAGTCCGGTCATCCGGTCCTGTTTTCCTCGCGCCATCCCGAGGACTTAAAAGACCTCGTCGCCGGTCTAGGTGAACTAGCCAAAGCCGGGACCGTGGACGAGGCCATCTCGTTTGGCGAGGTACTTTTTATCGCCGTCCCCTATGGAGCGCTGCCCCAGATCGGCCAAGACTACGGCGCCAAGCTCAAGGGCAAGATCATGCTGGATGCGTGCAACGCCGTCCCCGCCCGCGACGGCGCGCCGCTTGCCGACGAAGTCGAGAAGGAGGGCATCGGCGTCGTTTCGCAGAAATATCTGTCCGGCGCGCGCTTCGTCCGCGCTTTCAATACGATGAACTACAAAATCTTCGCCAGCGAAGCCCACCGTCCGGATCCAAAGCTGGCGATACCAATCGCCGGCGACGATGCGCAGGCGGTGCAAGTTGCCGCCGGCCTGGTTCGCGACGCAGGCTTTGACCCGGTCGTGGTCGGCAAACTGGCCGATGCGCGCCGCTTTCAACGCGGCGGTCCGGGATATGGCCAGCAGGTGACAGCGGCAGAACTCAGACAAAAACTCTCGCTTTCGCCATGATCGCCGTGCGGCGATGGATCGGGTGGGCGGTACCGGCAACGCCACAGGAACGCGCGGCCGCATTATGGTCGTTCGCCTATTTTTTCGCGCTGCTGGCCGGCTATTACGTGTTGCGACCGTTGCGCGACCAGATGGGGATTGCGGGCGGCGTGAAGGCACTGCCGTGGCTGTTCACTGCGACCTTTGTGACATTATTGGTGGCGCAGCCGGTTTACGGCGCTCTGGTGGCGAATCTGCCGCGCCACCGTTTCATTCCCATTGTCTATCACTTCTTCGTCGCCAACCTGGCGTTGTTCTGGCTTTTGCTCAGACTCGGAATCGCCCCGGTGATTGTCGCCCGCGTATTTTTTGTTTGGGTCAGCGTGTTTAGTTTGTTTGCGGTCGCGGTGTTCTGGTCGTTCATGGCGGATTTGTTTACCGCCGAACAGGGCAAGCGGCTGTTCGGCTTTATCGGTGCCGGCGGCACGGCCGGTGGTCTCCTGGGTCCGGTGATAACCATCGGGTTATCGGTGCCGCTTGGTTCGGTGAACCTTTTGATTGTAGCCGTCGTGCTGCTCGAACTGGCGGTGCTGTGCGTCTATCGCCTCGAGCGGACGGCGGCGAGATCCGTGGACGTCATGGCCGAGCCGCAGCGAGTCGGCGGCAGTGCGTTCTCGGCCCTGCCCGAAGTCGTCCGCTCACCGTATCTGCTCGGGGTGGCAGGGTGGGTGAGCCTGTTGTCGTTTTGCGCCACCATTACCTATCTTGGTCCAAGCCAATATCGTGTCCGCAAACGTGCACGGCGCGGGTGCGCAGACCCGTATCTTTGCCGGCATCGATCTGGCCGTCGGATTGCTCAGCTTGGTCACGCAAATCTTTGCTACGGGCCAGGTGCTCAAGCGCTTCGGTACTGGCGTCGCGGCCGCCGCGCTTCCCGGCGTCTATGTCGTAGGCTTTGCCGCGCTGTTTTCGTCACCGACGCTTGCGGTCGTCGTCGGACTGCAGGTCGTGCAGCGCTGGATGAATTTTGCCGTCGCCAATCCGGCACGGCAAGTATTCTTCACTGTTCTCGATCGCGAAGAGAAGTACAAAGCCAAAAACCTGATCGACGTCGTCGTTTATCGCGGCTCCGACGCCCTTTATAGCTGGGTGTTTGACAGCCTGCAGGCGGCGGGGCTGAAACTTGGCGGTATCGCGCTCGTCGCCCTGCCGTTAGCGGCAGGATGGCTTGTGTTGTCGGCTGCCTTAGGCCGGGCGCAGGAAAGTCGTTCCGCAACGCCGGTCAAGGGTGCGGCGATGCAAGGAGAACGCACATGAGGAAAATCAGCCGCCGCACATTCACGACACTTGCCGGCATGACACTTTTGGCGCCGCCCGCTGTGGCGCAATCATCGGAAATTATTGCCCGAGCTATTCCATCGACCGGTGAACGGCTGGCCGCGGTCGGCCTCGGTACGGCGCAAGTCTTTGATGTCAACGATCAGACGACCAGGCAGAAGGCGGATGCAGTGCTGCAGGCGTTAATAGCCGGCGGCGGACGCTTGGTTGATACGGCTTCGGTGTACGGCGACGCCGAAATTGTCATTGGGGACGTGGCAGCGCGCGCTCATTTGCGGGAAAAACTCTTCCTGGCCACCAAGCTCGAAGCGGCCGACGCCGCCGAGCTTAAACGCTCACTCGCCCGTTTGCAGACCGACAAGCTCGATCTTCTACAGTTTCACAACATACGAAATCCCGAGCAATCGCTGGCGCAATTCAAGGAATGGAAGGCGCAAGGTGTTTGCCGCTATATCGGCATCACCTCGACGCGCCACGCGGACTTCGCCGCCATCGAGGCCGTGTTGGCGCGCGAGAAGCCGGATTTCGTGCAGATTGATTATTCCATGGACGATCGCGAGGCCGAAAAGCGCATTCTACCGCTTGCGGCCGACGTCAAGGCCGGCGTGCTGACCGCTTTGCCGTTCGGCCGCGCGCGACTGTTCCGCGCCGTGCGCGGTAAAGAAATCCCGGACTGGGCTCGAGGGTTTGCTGACAGCTGGGCACAATTCTTTCTCAAATATTTGCTGGCGGACCCACGGGTCACGGCGAGTGATCCCTGGCACGGCCGACGCCGCACACATGACCGACAATCTCGGCGCGATGCGCGGGGCGCTGCCTGACCAAGAGCAGCGCCGGCAAATGGTCGCCTTTGTCGAAGGGCTGTAATCGTTTTGGGCGGGGTATATGCCGAACACTTTCAATTGCTGCGGTCGCGCGGCGCAGCAATTTTACGCTATCGACAGTCGGCTTGCCTTTGATCCTTTGGCCGCGATTGACGCGGCTGGGCAAGTTCGGGTTATGTGCGGGCCGGCGCCACACCCCCAGAGAACACTAATGCCCTGGCTTTCGTGCAATTCGCGGCGAATCCACTACGAATTAGCCGGGCCGATCGACGGCCCAGCCTGCGTCCTTGTTAACGGTCTCACCCAATACGTCAAGCTCTGGCATCCGTTTCGCGATGCGCTCGTGGCCAGAGGCTTCCACGTGGCGAGCTTCGACATGCTCGGACAAGGCCAATCCGACAAGCCGTCGCTGTTCATCGATCAGACCGATCAGGTGAACGTGCTTGAGGAGATCATCGCAAAACTCGGCGAGCGGCCGATCTTTGTCGCCGGAATAAGCTTCGGCGGCGTGATTGCGCTGCGCTATGCCATAGATCACGGCGACCGCATTGCCGGAGTTGTGCCGATGAGCAGCTTTGCTGAAATCCCCTCGCAGCTTATACCGGCTCGGCGCCGCCATGCGCACGGGGCTGACGCTTGGCGGAACCACCTATTTGCAAGATCTGCTGTTTCCGATGAATTTCTCCAGCGAGTGGCTCGAGGAAAAAAGCTATTTGATCGAACTTGCCACGCATCGCGGATGGCTTATCAACGATGTGTATGCGCTGGCCAATCTGATGGAGTCTTTCCTCGACTTCGATCCGCTGACCTCGCAGCTCCCCGCGATCAGCACGCCGACGATGATCCTGACCGGCGAGTATGATTTTCTCACGCCGCGCAAACTGCAGGATTCGCTGCGCGTGCATATTCCCAACAGCGCGATGGTGATTTTGCCGCGCGCTTACCATGCGTTTACGCTGGAGAAGCCGGAATTGACCGCTTACCTTTTGGCGCATTTCGCCGAAGATGTTCTCGGCGGACGGTGGCCCGGCAACCGGACCGTATGGATAGGTCCGGAGCAGGTCGGTGGCGATCTCACTGCATTCCCCGCCGAGTTCGACCATTTGCGCGCCATACCGGTGCGCAAAACCGCATCTGAACCGGCACACGAACCAACACGCCACCGCCTCATGAGCCCGTTTCTCGGTCCCCTCGATCCTGACGGCTGCTGTGCCGGCACTCCAGCAGACGAGGATGTCGGCCTTTCTCATATCGGCGCATAGCGCGCAGGCCCGACAACTCGCCGTGGCGCTGCCGTGGAGCTTGAGGGATGGCTGGCAAGTGGAATTACATTCCCAGTATTGCCGCGAGATCGAGATCCTTTCGTTGATCGGCCGTTCGACGAAATGGGTAGCCGATCCGGCGCTGGCCTTCATGATCTGGCAGTGGGAAGCCGCATGGCTGCCGCGCGCGGCTGAGGGCGTGGCGGATCAATCGTTGTCGCTGTTGATCGATCTTGCGGCTTTCGGTCACGCCGTGCATTCGGTCATTCGTCCGGCGGCGCTGTTGCCGGAATTCGAGCCGCAACATCAACGCGTTTGCGCTGGCGATGAAGCGCATCGAATTTGAAAGCGGCCGATTGATGCATGCGCAGATCGTCTTCCTTAAAAGCCAGCGCTCGTGCCGGTACGTCCTGCCGTCTCCGCCGCGGTCGAGCGCCGCCACATTCAAGTTCGCCAACTCTGGGATACAATGCTCAAGGGTCTGGAAATAGAGACCAGCGGCCGCCATAATCTAGCGCCGGCCTACCAGTTGAAATCGGCCATGGCCGCAGTGCCTACAAAGATCATCGAATCCGAAAAGCATTGATCAGTTTTCGTTCTCAATCCGCTTGATATGCTCTGAGCCAGCGAGCTTCGGGGGCATCGCATGATTACCGTACCAGAGTTGTCCGCCGAGGCCTTGGGCTCGTACCTGTCCTCTGACCTCGATCTACGCTTTGGATCGACGGAAGCCGAGCTGACCGAACTTATCCCCTCGGTTGCGCGACTTGCTCTGGAATGCATCGGCAACAGCGACTCGCTTTACCACAATGTCGAGCACACGATGCTGGTGACGCATTGTCGGCTATGACATCATGAAAGGGCGCTCGCTTCTGATACCGACATCCGCCAGCGACTATGCCCATCTCCTGGTAGCCTGCCTGTTTCACGACATCGGGTACGTTCGCGGCATTCTCCCCGGCGATGATGAAGCCGGGTATGTCATTGACGGCAAAGGCGGCAAGGTAAAACTCGCGCGCGGCGCATCCGATGCGGCGTTGACGCCGTATCACGTCGAGCGTTCGAAGCTGTTTGCCATCGACCGGTTGGCGCGGGTGGATCTCATCGACGCGGCGCGTGTGGCGCGCGCCATCGAGTACACCCGCTTTCCGTCGTCGACTCAACCCGATGACAAGGATGGCGAAGAAGGCTCTCTGGTGCGCGCCGCCGACCTTATCGGCCAGCTCGGCGACCCGCACTATCTGCGCAAGGCAAACGCGTTGTACTATGAGTTCGAAGAGATCGGTATGAATCGGCAGCTGGGCTACAATTCGCCGGCCGACCTAACCGATTTGTATCCTCAATTTTACTACAACAGCGTTTCACCTTACATTCAGACGGCAATCCGCTATCTGAATGTGACTTCGAGCGGGCGGCAATGGATTTCAACCCTGTACGCCAACGTCTTCCGCGCCGAGCGCGAGCTTAGTCTTTCCGGACCGGAGCGCTAAACCTCCGAGTAGCGGGAATCCGCTGCAATATCGTGCGGGTTGCCGGCAGCCAGCGATGGCGATAGGCGTGTCGGTCGCCTGCGGAGGCTTGCCGGCCCGTCACTTTTGCAGGAAACTGCCACGCCAATATCGGCTGTCCTGCCAATGAAAATCATTCCGGTTGGCCCTGGGTTTGCCGCAGAACTGCGTGATGTGACGCTTTCTGAGATTACGGCAAATGACGACGCCTATCGCGAAGCGCGTGCGGCATTCGAGCAACATTCGGTCCTAATCTTTCGCGACCAGGATGTGTCGGACGAGTCACAGGTCGCCTTCTCGCGCCGATTTGGACCGCTTGAAGTGACGCATGTCGCGTCGCAAGGAGCCGGAACGCATCTCGTCATTCTCAGCACGATCGGCAAAGACGGCAAGGTCGTGCCGGCAGACCATCGGCTTGCACTGCGAAACAAGGCAAACCAGCTTTGGCACGCGGACAGCACGTTTAAGAGCGTGCCGGCGCTCGCCTCGGTCTTATCGGCGCGGATTATTCCGCACCACGGCGGCGAAACCGAATTTGTTTCGACCCGTATCGCCTGGGATCGGCTCGAGCCACTGGTTGCGCGGCCAATTGGAAAATTCATTCGCCTGGCATGATTATTCCTATTCGCGCGGCAAGATCGATGCCAATATCGTTTCGCCTGAGGAGCGCGCGGCATTGCCTCCGCATTGCTGGCGCATGGCGTGGAAAAATCCGGTCAATGGCCGCACTGCGCTGTACATTGCCTCGCATGCGTGTGCGATCGAAGGTATGGAGCAGGCGGCGGCGCAGAAGCTGCTAGCCGATTGATTGACGCAGCGACGGCGCCGGGATTGAGTTACGTGCATTCGTGGCGGCAGGGCGACGTCGTCATGTGGGATAATCGGGCGACTTTGCACCGCGGACGGCCATGGCCGGCACACGAAGCGCGGCTGATGGTGCGTACCACCGTAGCGGCGACCGCGGCTGACGGCCTTGAGAGTATGCGCCCGCCTCCACGTCACGCCGCAGAGTGAAGTGCTCGCCATTATTCTTGGTTCGACTATCTTTTCGAACAGGCCGACGATTTCCACATGAGCGGCGTAACGGAATTGATCGACTGGCGTAACGTCGATTAACCGGTATCCGCCTCGCACCAGAATGCGCGCGTCGCGCGCAAATGTCGCCGGATTGCAGGACACCGCGACGATTCGCGACACGCCCGCTCGAGCAATCTCGCAGCGATTGCGCCTCGGCGCCCTGTCGCGGCGGATCGAACACTACGACATCGTAAGGCCGGAACTCCGTGGCCGTAAGCGGCCGCCGGAAAAGATCCCGCTGCTCGACTGTCACTGGCTTTAGTCCGCTCGGTGCTGGCCGCCGCGCGCTGCAGCGCCGCAAGCGCGAGCCCATCATAGTCGATAGCATGCACCCGCATTCGTTCGGCGAGCCGCAACGCGAACGGACCTATGCCGGCGAACAGATCGGCGGCGCGTTTGCGCCGGCCGCAACAGGAGAGCACGAGCCGCGCCAAAACTGCTTCGCCTTCGGCTCGTCGCCTGCAAAAACGCAGCCGGCGGCAACTGACATTCGCCTTGCCGATGCGCAACGTCGGCATTCGCCTGAGCACAACCAGTTCTCCATGCCGCGTAAGGCGCGCCAAGTCGCGCTTTTCGGCAATGCGTGCGAGCGACGACATGATCGCAGTCGAGGAAGCGGGCCTGAACCGCGCACATCGACGTCGAGGCCGGAATCCGTCGCGGTGACATGAAGATCGAGCGGCTTCTGAGGTCTTGCCCAGCACTTCGGCGATCTCCCAGGCGACCTCGATCGCACCGTCGAGACTTTTCGCGAGCACCGGACAGCGGTCGATCGCCACCACGCGGTGAGCACGCGCGGCGGAAAAGCCGACTTGCAATACTTCATGCGCGCCGCGGCGGGCGTGCAACACGCTCCGTCGGCGGCCTGCGCCGTGCGCGTCAACGAGATCAGCTACCGGCGCATCGAGGCCGACGCGCCCAATGCCTCAACAACAAGACCGCGCTTCCACGCTCGATAGCACTCACTATCCCAGTGCTGCACGGCGCAGCCCCCGCACACGCCGAAATGCGGGCAGATCGGCGAGATGCGCTCTGGGCTCGCGGATTCGACCTTGAGTAGGCGGCGCCGGTCTGGATGGCCGGCGACCTCCTCGACATTCGACGGTTTCGCCCGGCAGCGCGCCCGGAACGTAAATCGTTGCCACCGGGGCCGGCTGCAATGCCGTCGCCAAAGTGGCCGAGACGATCGATGAACAAGCGCTCAACCACGCTGGGCCTCGATAAAATACTCGCATGTTGCCGTCACCGCCCGGAAATTGGCGAAGCCATGGTCTTGGCTGACCCGCCATCCTTGGCCGCGCAATGAGGCGGCGATGTCCTCGCATGCCGCTGCGCGAGCCGATGCGTTGCGCACGATCCCTTTCTTTACGTGACTTGCGTCCGACCTCATATTGGGGTTTGATGAAGGCGACCAGGCGGCGGTCGGTTGCAGAAGATTGGCGATTGGCGGCAACACGAGCTTGAGTGAAATGAAACTCACGTCGACTGTTGCCAGATCGGGCCGCTCGACGAATGTCGATGGCGCGAGCGAACGAATATCGGTCTTTTCCAGCGAAACGATCTCGCTGCGGCTCTGCAGCGAAGCATGCAACTGGCCGTGCCCGACGTCGACGGCATAAATCCGCTTGGCGCCGCGCAACAGCAGAACTTCGCTGAAGCCGCCGGTTGAGGCACCGACATCGAGGCATACGCGGCCGGTTACGTCGATACCGTAATGGTCGAGCGCCGCGGCAAGTTTGATGCCGCCGCGCGAAACGTAAGGATGCGGGCTGCTGCGCGACCACGACGGCATTCGCCGAAATCTCCTCGGAAGCCTTGCGCACCAAAATGCCGTCCGCGGTAACGAGGCCCGCGGCAATAGCCGCTTGTGCCAGCGCGCGGCTCTCAAAGAAACCGCGGGATACCAGAAGCGGTCCGCGCGTTCGCGGCTGGTCATATCTGCTAAGAGATATGGGCTTGCAGCGGAACGATCCGTCGGCCCCGCGAGCGAGGACCGGCGCATAATCAATTACGCGGCTCCCCAGCTTGCGCGGAAACGAATGCAACTAAGCGGTGCCGCAGTGCGATCGCCTACTGCCGCACGAGCTTGACGACGTCGCCGCGCAGATTTTGCCCCAGAGTTTCGAACGCTTTGGCGGCAATGCCTTTGGCGTCAAGACCGGCTTTGGCATACATCGCATTCGGCGAATCCTGGTCGATAAAAAGGTCGGGCAGTACCATGGACCGAACTTTAAGGCCGCGGTCGAGCACGCCATGCTCAGCAAGAGCCTGCATTGCGAACGAGCCAAACCCGCCGATCGAACCTTCCTCGACCGTGAGCAGAACTTCGTGCTCACGCGCAAGCCGCAGCAGCAGGTCGATGTCGATCGGTTTGGCAAAGCGCGCGTCCGCGACGGTTGTTGACAGGCCCTGGGCGCCCAATTCGTCGGCGGCCTTGAGACATTCGCCAAGCCGCGCGCCGAAGGAGAGCAGGGCAATCTTCGTGCCCTCACGCACTATCCGGCCCTTGCCGATTTCGAGCGGACTTCCCTCTTCCGGCATTTTCACGCCGAGACCCTCGCCGCGAGGATAGCGCAGCGCCGATGGACGATCGTCGATCGCCGCTGCGGTAGCCACCATATTGCACCAATTCGGCCTCGTCGGCGGCCGCCATAACGACGAAATCCGGGCAAGCAGCCGAGATAGGCAACGTCGAACGCGCCGGCATGGGTCGGGCCGTCGGCGCCGACCAAGCCCGCGCGGTCCAAGGCAAAACGCACAGGCAGGCCGCTGGATGGCAACGTCATGCACGACCTGGTCATAAGCGCGCTGCAGGAACGTCGAGTAGATCGTGGCGAAAGGCTTGAAGCCTTCGGTCGCCAATCCGGCGCAGAATGTCACGCCGTGCTGTTCGGCGATGCCGACGTCGAAACAGCGGTCCGGAAATTCTTTGGCGAAGAGATCGAGTCCCGTGCCGGAAGGCATCGCGGCGGTGATTGCGACGATCTTCGGATCTTTACGCGCTTCCTTGATCAGGCTTTCCGCGTACACCTTGGTGTATTGGCCGGAGCCGCCGCTTTCGATTTTTGTTGAGCGCCAGTCGCAACGTCGAATTTGACCACGCCGTGATATTTGTCGGCCGATTTTTCCGCCGGCGTGCTAACCTTTGCCCTTCTTGCGTGACGACGTGAACCAAGAACGGACCGTTCTTGGCGTCGCGCACGTTCTTCAGGACCGGCAGCAAATGATCGATGTTATGCCCGTCGATGGGGCCGACATAAAAGAAACCAAGTTCGTCGAACAGTGTGCCGCCGGTCACCAGGCCGCGCGCGTATTCCTCAATGGCGAATGCGCGCTTCTGCAACATCCTGCTTGGCAACACGCGTTGCGCGGCGCGGCGGAAAAATTTGCGCACGCTGTGATAGGCGCGGCCCGAGACCAGGCGCGCGAGATAAGCTGAAAGGGCTCCGACCGGCGGCGCTATCGACATGTCATTGTCGTTGAGCACCACAATGAGGCGCGAATTCATTGCGCCGGCATTGTTCATCGCCTCATAGGCCATGCCCGCCGACATGGCGCCGTCGCCGATTACGGCAATGACGTTGTTCTCTTTGCCTTCGAGATCTCGCGCTACCGCCATCCCGAGCCCGGCGGAGATCGACGTCGAAGAATGCGCCGCGCCGAAAGGATCGTATTTGCTTTCGGCGCGCTTGGTGAAGCCCGACAAGCCGCCACCTTGGCGCAACGTGCGTATGCGGTCGCGACGGCCGGTCAAAATCTTATGCGGATAAGCCTGGTGGCCGACGTCCCAGACAAGGCGGTCGGCGGGGGTGTCGAACACGTAATGCAGTGCGACAGTCAGCTCGATCACGCCGAGGCCGGCGCCGAGGTGACCGCCGGTCACCGCCACAGCATCGATCGTGTCCTGCCGCAACTCGTCCGCAAGCTGGCGCAATTGGCCTTCTTCAAGCTTCCGGAGGTCGCTCGGGGTTTTGACAAGATCGAGCAGCGGTGTCTTGGACGGAACGGTCACGCGAATGCTCCTTTTACTAGCCTTTTTGGCTGCATCAGCCTAAACAGTCACTTACGAGGGCCGGCCCCAGAGGTCGCGCCATAGTGCAAAACCCTCAATCTCTACCCCATTTTGGCGCGGCATACCATTCCAACGCGGCAACGCTGTTTAGGGTGCATCCCGCTTCAGGGAACCGGCCGGGGCCTCCCAGGTTGTGTCCCAGCCTCTTATGTTGGGCGTCGATGGCAGGTTTTGCTATGGCCGGAGAGCCACATAGCGGCGATTTTTCGATGGCCCAATTCCTCCTTGGCGTTAACCGGACGGAACGCCGCATAATTGCGAGTTGATTGCCGGTGGCTCTCGAAATTTACCGGAAAAAGCGGCGTTTTGCGGTAACTCCCGAGCCGCGTGGCCGCAAGGCGGCTGCTGGGGGTCATCGCTTCGTTATTCAGAAGCATGCGGCGCGGCGCCTTCACTACGATTTACGGCTCGAACTCGACGGGGTGATGAAGAGCTGGGCCGTCACGCGCGGGCCCAGCCTCGACCCCGGCCAGAAGCGCCTTGCCGTCCATGTCGAGGATCATCCGATCGACTACAACACGTTCGAAGGTACCATATCCGCAGGGCGAGTATGGCGGCGGCACCGTCATGGTGTGGGACCAAGGCACTTGGGTGCCGGACGGCGATCCACAAAAGGCCTACGCTAAAGGCCACCTCGTCTTCGACCTCGAGGGCGAAAAATTGCACGGCCGGTGGCATCTGGTGCGCATGCGCGGGCGAGATAGCGACCGGCATGAAAATTGGTTGCTCATCAAGGCACGCGACGAGGAGGCGCGGGGACCGCGCGATCCGGATATTTTGCAACAACAGTCGCGATCGGCCGCAAGCGGCCGATCGATAGAGGAGATTGCCGCCGGCAAAGGCGGGAAGAAGCGAGTTTGGCACTCCAACCGGGCGACTAACATCAGCCCCGGCATCGCACCGCGCGTTTAAGGACAAAATCGGAAAAATCGCGGCCAGCTCGACCATCGCGCGCGCGAGCAAAAACAAACCGCCGTGCAACGGGTGCAAACAGTAAAACTGCGGCAACGAGGCGAAAAACGGCGTTGCCGGACTTTGTTCCGCTTAGTCTCGCTACGCTTTACGACCAGGCCGCCGTCGGGGTCGCGAATGGCTGCACGAAGTTAAATTCGATGGCTACCGCATGGAGGCGCGACTCGATCGCGGACAAGTACAATTGCTGACGCGCAAGCGGCAGAATTGGACGCATCGCTTTGAGCCGATCGCCCAAGCCGTCAGCCGCCTTCCGGCGAGTACCGCTCTTCTTGATGGCGAAATTGTCGTCGAAAACCGCCGTGGCGTCAGCGACTTCTCGCTGTTGCAGACCGACCTGAAAGATGGGCGGAGCGATCGGTTCGTCTATTACGTGTTTGATCTCTTGCACCTTGACGGCCGCGATTTTGCTCGACGAGCCGCTTCTCGCCCGCAAGGCGGCGTTAGCCGGGTTGTTGAAAGGAGGCCAGCCAAGCGGTTATCCGCTACACCGACAATTTCGACGAAGCTGGACCGGTGATTCTTCGCCATGCCTGCGACATGGGGCTTGAAGGCATCATCTCCAAGCGTCGCGCTGCGACCTATCGGTCCGGCCGATCAGATAACTTTGTCAAGACCAAATGCCGCGGCGGTCAGGAGGTCATTGTTGTCGGTTATTCACCTTCGACGGCGTTACCGAATGCCATCGGCGCCCTTACGGTCGCGCTGCACGAGGACGGCGAGCTTCGCTATGCCGGCCGCGTCGGCACCGGCTACACCCATAAGACGGCAAGCGAGATTTTCCAGCGGCTACAGCGGCTGCGCACCGAAAAGCGCCCGATCGAATTGCCGGCGGATGAGCGGCGCAAAGACGTGGTCTGGGTAAAACCGCAGCTCGTCATCGAGGTTGAATCGGCAGGAATGACCCACGGTGGGGTTCTTCGTCAGGCCGCGTTCAAAGGCGTCCGAGAGGACAAACCGGCAAGTGAAATCGTGCGGGAAATTCCCGTCGCAAAACCACCGGCTTCGACGATGACAAAAGGCAAGAGGAGACAGGTACCGGCAAATCCAGGCGGCCAGGAAAGAAAAACAGCCGCCGGGCAAGCCGGCGGTGCCCTTTCGCCTCACCTGACACACCCGGATCGCGTCTATTGGCCCGATGTGGGCATCACCAAAGCCAACCTTGCCGAATATTATGTCGCCGTTTGGGATTGGATAAAGCCGCACATTCTCGGCCGGGCTCTTTCACTCGTTCGCGCTCCGGAAGGTGTCGGCGGCGAAACGTTCTTTCAGAAGCATATTGCGTCTAACGTGAAATCCTCACCGCTTCGCCACGTCGTTCCCGGCAAGGATCACGACGTGATAGCTGTGGAGACGGTTGAAGACTTGGTGGCGTTGGTGCAGTCCGGGGCGCTGGAAATCCATGTACGCGGTTCGCGGCTCGACAGTTTGGAAACGTGCGATCGCATTGTGTTCGATCTCGATCCAGGCGAGGGGGTTTCGTGGCCGGCGGTCGTTGCTGCGGCGCGCGAGATCCGCGAGCGGCTCAAAGCGATCGAGCTCGAAAGCTTCGTCAAGCTGTCAGGCGGCAAGGGCGTTCATGTGGCCCTGCCGATCGCCGATGCCGATTGGGATACGGCCAAGCTTTTCGCCCAGCGCATCGCCGCCGCGATGGCGGCTGATAGCCCAAAGCTTTATCTCGCCAAGATGACGAAGTCGCTGCGCAAGGGTCGAATCTTTATTGATTATTTCCGCAACTCGCGAGAGGCGACGTCGGTCGCGGCCTATTCAACGCGCGCCCGCGCCGGCGCCCCGGTCTCCGCACCGGTGACCTGGGAGAGACTGCCGCGTACGAACGGCGGCAACGAATTCACCGTGCCCGATCTGAAAAGGCGACTGAAGGAGGACGCCTGGGCGGAGATCGGCAAAATACGGCAGAAGCTACCGGACATTCGCAAGGCGAGAGGCAAATTGCGCCAGGGAAAATTCCCGCGATGTTAGCGTCGAGAGAGGCGGCGCTTGTTGGCGCGTACCCGCTTGTCGAACGCACCCAGGGTCTTCGTGACAATAACGTGGTCCTGGTGACCGTTGAGGACAGCCGAAATGGCCGCCGCTTGCGCTTCTGCAATTGCGGCGATTTTTTCGACGACCATGCGTTGAGCTTCGCCCTGAGCGCGAGCACCGCCCGCGGCCAGTCGAATCATCCGCAGCGCCATGACGCTTTGGGCGTCGA
This sequence comes from uncultured Alphaproteobacteria bacterium, assembly GCA_963835195.1. Taxonomy (GTDB): domain Bacteria; phylum Pseudomonadota; class Alphaproteobacteria; order Rhizobiales; family Xanthobacteraceae; genus BOG-931. The sequence goes on along the minus strand of CAWIEY010000004.1, from coordinate 44,567 downwards.
CGCAGAGCTGCGTAGCCTTAAGTGCTACCTCGATCCAGGGATTGAACAAGTGAGACCGTTTGCAGGAAAGGAATACAGGTGGACAAGTCGCTGCACATTAGTGCGCGGGACGATTTGGGCAACTCTCTTTTTCGCCGGCTTGCGAACTTGCTTAAGCCGCGTCAACGAATACCGGCGTCAGGCGGAAAGCTACCCGGCGAGCTTGAAACGCTCGATTTTTGGCTCGAAGCGTGAACGGAAAATTTCGGCGTCGAGCGGATCCTCAAAACAATAGCGCACAAAAGCCGCGTAATCGTCTTCGACATACATGTCGAATTTGCCGACATAGGAAATGAGGAAATCCATTATCTCGCTATCGTCGGCAAGCTGTCGGCGCGGCAGCACGACTTGATACGGGCACTCTTTGTCCAGCTTTCTCAGCCACGCACTTTTTTTGTCCGCGCCCATGATCCTGAACCCTTGACTCAGACCGGACATTGTTCTTCTTTTGTTCCTATAAGTCAAGGCTGATAGGCAGATCGAATTCGCTAGGATTAACAAATGCCTATCGAGACCATCGGCGAAGCCCACTTGCTCGGCTGGCGGGTCACCGTCCGGTGCAGCTACGGCCGTTCCGACGGACCGAAGTCCCGATCGAGCCGGGAGTGTAATTACCGCAAGGAGTTGGATATGGAGACCTTGGTGTGGACGAGGGGAGGGGGATTTCCGTTGTCCCGCTTGGAGGTCCGGCTCCGTTGCCCGCGCTGCGGGTCGCGAAACGTCGTGGTGCTTTATCAGGCGCCCCGCCAACGACCGCGGCGCGGTGACCCGTCGAGAGACTATTCAATGTCAAGCGGCTCGGTACCGGTAGGGGCACCGCCGGTGTCGAGTGTGATCTTTTGCACTCGGGCCTCGGCCTGCCGCAACAAATCTTCGCAACGCCGTTTGAGCGCCTCCCCGCGCTCGTAGATGGCGACCGATTCCTCCAACGGCACCTTGCCATCCTCAAGTCGCTTGACGATCGACTTCGAGCTCTTCGATCGCCCGCTCGAACGACAACTGTTCGACGTCGCTATTGGGACGAATTGTCTGCGCCGCTTGGAGTGTTTTGTTCAGCCATTGCCGGCTCCATCAATCGCCGTCCGCATTGCACGAAGTGGTATCCCGCGCAAGCCTCAGCCTGAAAGAGATAATGACCGTCTAGCCTCGCATCAGTGCGGTGACGTGAGCCGCCGTCGAGTTCGCAAGCGCCTCCAAGTCATAACCGCCTTCCAAGAGCGAAACGACTCGCCCGCCGGCGCAGCGGTCGGCCACCTCCATACATTTTTGCGTCGCCCAGGTGAAATCCGCCTCGACGAGATTGAGGTTGGCGAGCGGATCGCGCATGTGCGCATCGAAGCCAGCGGAAATGATGATGAGCTCAGGCGCGAATTCGCGCAGTCGCGGCAGAACCCGATTTTCGAATGCGGCGCGAAATGCCTCACCCCCGTCGCCCGGACGCAGCGGCGCATTGACGATCGTGTTGAAATCTCCGGTTTCAATGACGGCTCCGGTGCCGGGAAAGAGCGGCATCTGATGGGTCGAGCAATACATGACCGTCCGGTCCGCCCAAAAAATCTCCTGTGAGCCGTTGCCGTGGTGGACGTCGAAATCGACAATGGCGACGCGGCCGATGCCGTGACGAGTCTGCGCGTACCGCGCGGCAATCGCGGCGTTGTCGAACAAACAAAACCCCATCGGCCGGGCGGTTTCGGCGTGATGGCCGGGAGGGCGGGTGGCGACGAAAGCGTTGGCGGCCTTTTTCGAACGAAACCTCGTCGACGGCGATGGACGGCCCCGCCGACGGCGCGAAGCGCCGCCTCGAAAGCTGCCGGGCGACATCGAGGTATCGGCGTCCAGTCGCACCATCCCTTCGCGCGGCGTCGCTTCGCGGATCTCCGTCACGTAGTCCATGGGATGACAAAGTGCGACGATCTCCAAAGCCGCTGCAGGAGCTTGGACCCGGGCAAGGGTCTGGAATTTTTCCGCTTCGAGCGCGCGCTCAATGGCGCGCAAGCGATCAGGCCGTTCAGGATGCCCGAGCGGGGTGAGGTGATCGAGACACGCGGGATGAGTGATTAGACAGCGTGGACATCGTTTAAACTTCGTGAGCCGCGCTCTATTGGACTGCTGCCGGATCGGCGCCGATCATGCCTTGCGCCCCTTCGACCACTGTGCGTTCGAGCGCTTCCGCTTGCACGGCGAAGTTCTCGGCGAAGAACCGCGCGAGCGCAATGCGCGAGCCTGCATCGGCGTTGTGTCGCAGCGCCGCGAGCGCCTGCTGCGCCAACAGGCAGCCGCCGGTGGCGAGGCCGAACAGCCGTAAATACGGCGTCGCTCCGGCCAGCGCCTCATTGGTGTCTTTATCGACGTGCGCAAGCATCCAACGTGTCGTCCGCGTCAAGCTCTCGACCGCCTCTTCGAGCCGCAAGCCACTCCAGCCTAACGCCGGATCGTTGGTTGCGTTCACCGCTTCGACAATGCCGCGCAGCTCGCCAAGGAAGGCTTCGACGACTGCGCCGCCGGCAAGCGGCAATTTGCGGGTGACGAGATCAATCGCCTGAATGCCGTTGGTTCCTTCGTAAATCGTGGCGATACGCGCGTCGCGGAACAGCTGTGCAGCACCGGTTTCTTCGATATATCCCATGCCGCCGTGGACCTGGACGCCGAGCGAAGCGACCTCGACGCCAATATCGGTGGAAAAGGCCTTTGCCACCGGCGTCAACAGCGAGGCGCGGGCATGAGCCGCCCGCCGTTTCGCTTCATCGCCGCCGCGTTCGGCACGGTCGATCGCCAACGCGGTCAGATAGCATATGGTTCGCGCGGCCTGGGTGAAGGAGCGCATGCTCATAAGCATGCGTTTGACGTCCGGATGCGCCGCAATCGGCGACGACTCGGTCGCCGCCATTCCCGGCGTGCGGCCCTGGCGGCGCTCGCGCGCATAGGCGAGAGCCTGCTGCGTGGCGCGTTCGGCAATGCCGACGCCTTGCAGACCGACGGCGAGGCGCGCGCGATTCATCATCGTGAACATGCACGCCATGCCGGCGTTCTCTTCGCCGACAATGAAACCGGTGGCGCCGTCACGCGATCGCCAAAGATCATGGTGCATGTCGGCGAACCATGAATGCCGAGTTTGTGCTCGATCGAATGCGCGCGCACGTCATTGCGCGCGCCGAGCGAGCCGTCGGCATTGACCAGAAATTTCGGCACCAGAAACAGCGAAATGCCGCGCGTGCCGGGCGGCGCATCGGGCAATCGCGCGAGCACGAAGTGAATGATGTTGTCGGTGAGATCGTGCTCGCCATAAGTGATGAAGATCTTTTGTCCCTTGATACGATAGGTGCCGTCCAGCCGCGCGTTCGGCGCGCGTGCGCAACGCGCCGACATCGGAGCCGGCGTGCGGCTCGGTAAGTTGCATGGTCGCAATCCACTCGCCGGATACGAGCTTTTGCAAATAAACGCGTTTGAGTTCCTCACTGCCGTGTGTGGTGAACGCATCGATCGCCGACATGCCGACCAGCGGGCCGACCGCGAACGCCATGGAGGCGGCGTTCCACATTTCAACGCAGGCGGCGTTGAGCACATGAGGCAGTGCTTGACCGCCCCATTCCGCCTGCGCGGTGAGGCCGTTCCAGCCGCCCTTTCGCCAGGCGTCATAGGCGTCTTTCCAGCCAGGCGCTGTGGTCACCGCGCCGTCCTTGAAAGTCGCCCCTCGACGGTCGCCTGCCTGATTAATCGGCGCAATAACTTCGCCGGCGACGCGGGCTGCTTCGGAAAGCACCGCGTCGATGTCATCCATTGTGAGGTCGCCGAAAAAACGCTCTTCTAGCGCTTGCGTAAGCCCCGTGCCGTATTTGAGCGCGAAGCTCATGTCGGAGAGCGGCGCATGATAAGTCACGGACATCTCCCTTGCAGCGCTGCGAGCGATCTGATGTGAAGCGAATATTCGCTCTTCACGCTATTATAGGGCATATCCCGGACATTATTATAGAGCGCAGCCCTTTGCGGGATGATAGAGCGCACACCTTTGCGGTCGGGCGCGGTGCTGCTCCCGTCTTGAATAAGCTCGGCGGTAGCCACGAAACAACTTTGCCGCGGCCTCTCGGCACGCGTTGATCGAAGGCGTTTGCGTCGCTATGGTGCGCCGCCCTGGGGGCCGCGCGCCCTGGGCCGCGGCCGGCGGCCATCCGATGGCGCATTGGGGCGTAGCCAAGTGGTAAGGCAGCGGATTTTGATTCCGCCATACGGAGGTTCGAAATCCTCCCGCCCCAGCCAACCAGTCGGACGTGTGCAGGCTCCTCAGGCATATCCGGAGAAAAGCCCGCCATTTCGGCGCTTTCTGCGTCGACCAGTAAATCTCTATGTTCCCGATTGCCCAAAACGGCGGAGAAAACCGCACACATTCTCCGGCGTTGATTTGAAATATTCCCAAATTTTGGAAACGGGCAGCGGAGAACGGTTCGACATTCGACTGGGCGGGCGGTCCGCCAGTCCGCGCGCCAGCACCATTGGCTAGAAAAAGTGTCTTAAGCCCCTCTTGTGCGAAACTCGATGCTGTGGGCGAGCGACAGATAACGTTTTTCCAGCGCCAGCCAGTCATCGCGCTCGCGCCGATTGACTGCTTTTTTCGCGCTGTCGGCGCACTCGGCGGCACGCCGTAGCAGCTTGTCGCGGTAAAAGATTGAATTTAACAGTGACTTTGCACTTAAATCGTTTATGGGCAAATGCGCTTACTGCGATTCGAACGAGCCTCTGACTCGCGAGCATTTATGGCCCGCGTCACTTCACCAACGACTTATTGCTACAAGAGAGGACAAAGGTAGTCTTTTCTGGCTCGCCAAAATCAATAAGGAGATCCCGAGCGAGCCGTCGTGCGAGACGTATGCGCGAAATGTAACAATGAAATTTTATCGGCCTTGGACATATATATTTGTGAGCTGTTCGATCGATCGTTCGCGAACATCTTGAAACGGCATGAGCCTGTGGAGTTTGAGTACGATTATCACCAACTCAAGCGATGGCTTTTGAAAATTTGCTTCAATTCCGCGCGTATCCACTCATCGGCAGATACAATCGTTTTCCCGCCACTCCTGCCATACGTTCGCGGGGAGTCCGATGCTGTGGGGCGCTCTGTACAACTGTTTTGTCAACTCTCCTATCCCGCGCAAGTCCCTGACGAGTTTTTGGAGCCGGAAGCTGCGCGGCCAGTCATCATCTATCCAGATATTCACCGCGTAGGGCATGCATGGTTCGCACCAGATGGCATCGGAAAGAAGATGCTGAGAGCCGTCCAGCTTCGCTCATACTCGTTCTACCTTGCCTTCTGGTGGCCATCGGAACGCCGATCAGAAATTGACTACTTCACCAAATGGTTCCTCGAACGAGTTCCTTGTGTCGTCTTGCTGCGCGCTTCCCGGACACGAGAAACACTAGTCTTTGACGGAGCCAGCGCGTCGGATTTTATCTCGAAAGCAAGACACACCCATTTTGACTGGGCCAGCTGAGAGCTCTCGCAATTGCCTCGGCGAGATTGAATTGAATGATACGTAAGTTACGTCTGCCTAAAGCAGAGCGGCATGTTCCTCAGGCAGCCGCAGCTTCATAATTAAAAGATACCAATGACCGAAATTTCGGAGGTGGTATGTTCTCAACCGGTTCCTGAACAGATGCATAAACAGTCGGCATCTCTTCGACCGGTCGACCTTTTTGAAGGGGGAAATTTCGTAGATTAAGGAATGGCTTCGTGTTTTGAAGCCAATCGAACATTTGGCAAAATCCCCTGCCCATGGCGGCCACGCTAGCGACGCGCTCGGTGTCTGCAAAGAAATTCAGTTCCCAGCACGCTGCGTACAGTATCAGGACAGGCTCATCCTCAGGGCCGAGGAAGGGAATCGCAAGGAACGACAATTCGACGGTCTGTGGGTCTCTGCCGTCCTTGGTGACATTTATGTCGGCGGCGAGTAATTCGCGGACTCTCGTTTCGCTCGGAAACATTTTCGTTCGCCAGATACGTCGGGTCTTGAATGCCGCTCCCATAATTCCTGTACTTACAGGAAAAGTGCGTCCCACCTTCCCCTGCCAATCGATCCCCTCGCCACCCACGTAACCACAAAGTTGCTGAAGATATATTTGACCCTCCCGATTTACCGCCCGATGCATCGTCATTCGCATGCGCGGCACCCTGTGGTCTCGGCTCAGAAAGCCATCAACCGCAGCCAGAAAGGGCATGACGGCTAATTGCGAGGCAGCCGGTACTGGCTCTGGATTTTGGGGGAATTGAGCTGGCATGTTGGGTCCTATCGGTTGGAGTAATGAGGAAAGGTTCCGGGTGTCCAGAAACGGTCCGGCTTTTGTGATTGGCTCTGCTTCATTTCCGCAAGTCGCGCGGTGACAGTATCTGGATCAACAAACAGGCTTTTCAAATGCCCTATCGTGTCCGCGCCGTAGCGGCATAGGACATGCGATGGATCAATGTTGTGGCGCCCTACCGCAGCATTGAGTTCAGTAAAATCGAGAGAAAACGCACCGCACCGGTACAGCAGATATGTGATCAAGCGATGCAAGAACGAGCTTGAGCGACCGAATATTTGGGGGAACTGTGTCACGTCCTTGTCGCGGCCGAGCAAGTGCAACGTGACCTGAGTGTCTTTGCGAATACGATTGGCTAGCCGCTCTCGAGCCATGCGGAGCCGCCTGTCGTCATTTTCGCGGAGAAGATCGAAGACGTTTACATCGAGCCCCAAATCATCCAGCCTTTGGCTAAAATACAATTCGACGGTCTCGAGATCTTCTTCGAAGAGTTCGTATGCAATCGTATCTTGCCTAAAGCGCTCGATTGTGAGACGGCACAGATCAACCAAGGCGCCATCCCCAAACCCTGAGATCAAGTAGCGACGCTGCCCGCCATCAAGACGCGGCTGTCCGAGCTGTTCGTTGCGCCAGTACGAACTCCTTCTGATACTCCGGCACGGTCGTCTCAGCACCAAATCCCGTTGCAAGCACGATAATGTCGAATTTCTCATTTCGTCCTTCAGTACTGCCGAGGTGGAAAAACTCGTCTTTACGGACGGCCCTATGACCAATCCACGATATTTCGCAGCCCGCGGCATTAACCTGGAAATGTCGCGAGCCTAGGTAGACTGAAAGTCGGGCTTCTGCGTTCGCAAAGGTGTGTACGTAGCGGCCGAATTCGCGAAGGACAGTACGCGCAACATCCGACGCGCGGCCTTCGCTCCAATTCAGCACAGGCAGTGAGGCACTGGGCGCACGGCTCCCCGCAAAGGGCCAGTCATAGATTTTGGGATGAACCCATCGAGTGTCGGCTCCTTGCTGGAACGGACATAAATCCCAAAACTTCTCGAATAGAGTTACTTGCATTTGGTCGTTCAGGGACAGCATGCAAGCAGTCATCGTGAGACCAGCAATTCCGCCGCCCACAATTGCCACCCGAAGGAAGCCGTGACGCTGCAGTTCACAAATCGCCCATGCGAGGTTATGCGCCCGTACCTGTTGGCTGTAGATCGTTACCCCGCGCTCCATGCTGCCGACTAGGTAAACGCCCTAAATCGAACGAAATGTGCGTTCGACGTCCTCTGGTCCTGGCATCGCTCCGTTGGGCATAAGCATCTCAATTGTGGGAACATATACAGAACGTATCAACTCGCGATTCCAAAAGCCATAGGTGACGACGCCGGGATGGTGAAATGCCGGTTAGCGAATGGCGGCGTGCACTGTCTCGATCGCGCGGGGCAAATTACGTCGGATCAGGAGATCGTCGACACAGAGGACGCGGGTCTCCACGCCAGCCTGTCTCAGTGCGACTGATATGGGAACGTCCGGCGCAACGGGCGAACTCAGATCGACCCAGGTTTCGTTGCCACCGGCGCGGCCAATCACGATAGGGATTGTCGTCTCACGCGATCCCACCTGGCGCCGCGCGTTGCGGCTTGGGCTGAAGCCTTCCGGAAGATTCCGCTGAAGGTCGGAGAACAGCAGATCAAGCGAGGCTTGCGCGCGATCCGGCGGATAATCCGGATAGCCGCCATAAAGGGCGTGCCGAAGAAGTTGCTCGCCGAGCTTTCGATCGAGCAGGCGATGCTCGATCTTGTTGCGGTAGCTGCGAAGGCAGCGGTAGCAAGATGTATCGCACGAGGCCGGGCATCCGGTCAGGATGTTCAGCGCTTCGGCGAAGAGCTGTTCACCCTGGGCAGCCAGCTGCGGCGAAAAACCGGCGCCACCGGCCAGCGTGTCATAGACGAATATTTCCACCTCATGGCCGACGGCGCCGGCGTCGGTAAGCGCCGGCCGGTATTCGGCGAGAATCTCGCCCGCCTCGATCTGGAGAAGGCGGCAGGCGGCCTTCGCCACGGCCTCGCAAATCGTGCGCAGGGCTGAAGTGGTTTCGTCGTTACCGGGAAAAGCCGCGAAGGGCGCATCGAGCGGCAACGAGAAGAGCGCGATATCCGTAATGAAATCCGTACCAAGCACGACATGACCGCTTACCCGGCCCGGACAGGGGTCCGTCTCATCCGTAGGATAAGGACGGCTATGCGGTTGATGGAGGTTAACTTCAAAATCACCTGCGGTTTCGATCCGGCCGCACGCCACGCAATAGCTGTAGCCGTCGCCATCCGGTCCCGTGTTCGAGACGAGTAATTCCTTACGTGTCGGAAAGGCGCGCACGCGCTCGCCCATTCGGAGCCATCCGGTTTCCGGGGCGGGGGTCGGCATAATCAGTTTGGCGCGGGTCGCGTAAGCCGTTTCGTTCGGGGCGTCGGGTGTCGAGACCGGGTCCTTATCAATCGGATGCGCGAAACCCGGCGGCCGGAACCACGGCTTGGCAGGTCCAAAGGTCTCCGGCGCCCGACAGGCTTCGCACGCGGCAACCGTCCCGCGGCGACTTTCGTCGTAGGAGTCTCGTTTTCGCATGACCACACCGGCTGCATTCGAAATAGAGCTTCCGCCGTCCCCACGCATCACGGCGGTCGTGACGGTAGGGCGAGTAAATCGCTTTCGACGTGTACTGCTTGCCCCTGATCCAGATTTGTTTGTTGGGCGCGTATTGCGAGAGCGCGATGTTGAGACCTTGCGACGGCGCGAATTCCATCTTGGGTCGGAAGCCGGTCGAGAGCGCCCGGTTGAATACGTAAAACGGCGCTACGTCCGTAGGGAAGGCGTAGCGGGGTAGAACGCCCCGATAGAGCAGCCGATCGAGAAGTTTGTCGGCCGAAGGATCGACGAAGTCCGTCTCATCATCGTCGAAATCCTCGCCATCGCCCCCCTGGCCCGCCGTCGCGTCGGCGGCATCACCATCGGCACCATCATCGTCATCATCACCGTCATCGTCGTTGCAGCGGCCGGCCGATCGCCTCGTCGACTTTCGCCAAAATGTCGGGGATCATGTTCGCGATCAGGGCCGCGCGGTCGCCGGGCTCCAATTCGTGCGGCAACCACCCGTCCACCCGGCGCGCCAACTCATCTTCGTTTTCCCGAAGCCAGCCTTCGAAATCTCGGCGATTAAGCACGCCCGTACCGTCGCGGAAATCACGTACCTTGCCGAGCACGGAAAACAGATTTGGGTCGGCCTGCGGATCGACGCCCGGAATTCGCGCTTCGTGGTAGCGCTGGAGTAGATAGGCGCGGAGATGCCGCCGGGCGATGTCCGGGTTTTCCAGCGTCAGCCGCGGATCGACGACCGGCCCCCGGATCATTTCGTCGGGGGCGACGAAATAATGGTCGTCGTGGCTGTCGGCACTGCCGAAGGCGACGAAGGTCGCGACGGCGTTGCCGCGCCGGCCGGCGCGTCCCGCGCGTTGCTGATAATTCGCGCGCGTCGGAGGCATGTTGCGCAAAGCCACGCCCGACAACTCGCCGATGTCGATCCCGACTTCCATGGTCGTGGTGCTGGAGAGAACGTCGATCGCCGGATCGCGGGCGTCCGTATCCTTCCAGGCGAGGTCGATGTCCTGAAACCGGACTTCGTGCTTTTCCGCCTGCGAAAACACATCCTCCGGCTGGGCCGCGTTGAGCTGCGCGGTATGTTCGGCCGCGATCAGCGAGATGAAATGCGGTTCGCTCCGTGCGAGCGCTTCGGCCACCGGCGCCCGGTAAAATCCGCGCCGGGCAATGAACACCTCGTCGGTATCGGGATCGAACTGTTCAACGCCATCGGCGCCGCAATCGATGCACACCGTCACGTTCGGTATCGGACGGTGAACCGACTTGCAGGTCGGGCAGCGTTGCCACGCGCCGCCGATCTCCAGCGAAAGGTTATTCGCCATAATGCGCGTACCGCCATCCGCTAGACGCTCGGTGAAGAGCGGAAGAAGCCGCGGAAGCCAGTCTTTTTTGAAGAGACGCCGGGCCTCTTTCGTTCCGAGCACGCGCTCCATGGCTTTGAAATCGCCGCTGCCATGCGTCCTGACTTTGGTTGTCCACCAGCCCGGCGGCATGTCCGTGAACCAGATGCCCGGTCCGTCCGCCCAGGAGCGCAGCCACGCCCGGCCAAGAGCGAGCTTCGCCGCGTCGTCTTCGGCGAGGCCCGGCAACGCCGGCAGGCCGGTCAAGCGCGGGGTCAAGCGCGCCGCCTCGCGCAAGGAGGCGATGGCGAGCGGTTCGAGGCCGCGGCCATTATCCTGAATTGCATCGACGATCCCGCGCATGAGATTGGAAGGGCAGCGCGCGGTCAAAAGGGGGAACAATTGTGCTCCCGTCGGCGCCTGTCCCACCGGCACGCCTTCGATCTCCGGCATGGCTTCACCTTGCTCAAGTTCGGGCCGGACGCGAACCCCGAAACGCTGCGCCGCGACCACCACCGCCAGGAACGCCTGACTCGAGCAAGACGGACGGCGCGAACTGGGGATCGGCTTCGAGCATGCGATAGCCGGCCGGAAGGAGCGCACGGATCGTGTCATTAAGGGAGAACGATTGCAGCGTCGGCGCAAGGCGGGCCGCCATTTGCCGCGAATCCGAGAAGATCAATACCTTCCGGCCGCGCAGCGGTGCGAAGCTCGAAGCCGGTTGTGGGCCCGGCGGCTGGATGCGGATTTGGGTCGCGAGCAGTGCTTCGAAAGGTTGATCGCCCTTCGTCTGATGATCCTGCACGCTGGAGCGGCCGAAGGTGTAGCGTCGCTCGCAGCAGGCGCACGGCGCGTACTCGCCGGGCCGTGCATGACCTTCCTCCTCATCGTCGGCCTCCTCTTCCGCCTCCGGCCGGAGATAAACAGTACGGGCCTTGTCGCTTTGCCGTTCGGGGTTGAGATGTCCGCTGCGGAGATCATAGGTGGCCGGACGGCCGCGATCCGGCGCCGGCGGCTCTTCCAGAAGCAAATCGAGCGGTTGAAGCATCTCAAAGAGACCCGCTCCCGTCTGAAGCCGCTGGCCGGGATTGGCCCAGATCGCGCGCGGATCTGTGAGATCATTCGTGTAGGCGCGGGCGTAGGACGCTCCGCAATACCGGCAGGTGAAAAATTCGAGAACCGGCGCGCCGCAGGTACAACGTTCTAGCGGCTGGCCGTAAAGTTTTCCGGAGGGGCCGCCGCGCTCGCCCGCGGGAATTTCCGCACAGTCCGGGTCCATGCACACCCAAAGGCCGGGGAGGCCGCGAAAAAACGTATGGATGCGGCAAGGCAGGAGGCTCGGATCGTCCGCCGCACGGCGCGCGCGGCTTGCCAGCGCAAGCAGCGATCCAACCGCTCGTTCGGCGATATCGCTGCCGATTCCGGGAAAGATAAGTGTCCTGAGTGCTTCCAAAGGAAGCGCTGCTTTCATCGTTTCGTTGATGAGCAGATTGAGCGGGGGAAAATCCTTCAGCGCTTCGAAGAGGTCGGTTCCATTGTCACCGCCCAGCGTTATCCCGCGATAGGCAAGGAATGCACGCACGGCTACAGCCTGCGACGCGACGTCATTCGCATAGAATTGTGCGAGATTGACCGAGGCCAGTGCCGCGGCATCGGGCGGCGAGCCCGGCGCCGAAGGCGACCGTGCCGCAAGCCGTCCAGTCACGGGTGCGAAGGTTTCGGGGGGCACGCCCGAGAATTGCGCCCCGAAGTTTCCGGCCGTGCGCTGACCTTCCTCGCTGAAGCTTGCCGTCGCGCAGATTACCTGGAAGCGCTCCGGACCCACCCCCAGCCGTTCGCGCAGGCGCCGCAGGAGAAGCCCGACTTCTGCACCCTGCGCGCCTCGATAAAGATGAGCTTCATCCAAAACGACGAGAATCTTTTCTCTTGGATACGCTTCCAACCACGCGCGCGTCTTATCGAAGATCGGCCGTTCGATCGGCCGCATCATCATGTATTCGAGCATCGAGTAGTTCGTGATCAGGAGGTCCGGCGGATTTTCCTGAATTTCGCTCCGCGTCAGGAGTTCGGCATCGTTCGGCTGAAGCACGGCGCGCTTGTAGTGCGCCGCTACGATCCTGCCAAGCCGTACCGGGCCTTCCGAACCAAACCGAAACACTCTCCTTCGCCGGCCATTTTCCTCTCTTCTGCAAATCGCTCAAAAAGATTCGCCGCGCGCGCGTCTTCATCCGGCACGCGCGGTTCGCCGTGCCGCGTGCCGCCGCGCGGCGTTCTCGATCGCGGCGAAGAAATCGCCGACCGAGGACAGCCGCGTGCTGTCTTTTTTTGGCGACCGGACTCCGGCATAAGGCGTGCGGCTTGTGTATCGCGCGAAACGCGCTGGCCGGCCGGTCCATTCCTCGAAGAGCGAAATCACGCGCCGATGGCCGAATAGGAGCCGCAGCCGTCCCAACTGGTCATTCACCAGCGCGTTCATCGGATAAAGGACGATGGCGCGAATGGCGCTGCGGTCGCGGAACGCCGCGGGATGCGTCTTCGCCTCGATAGCAAGCTTTCCCAAGATCGGAAGCAGGAAGGACTCGGTCTTTCCCGAACCTGTTCCCGTCATGACCATGAGATTCCGCCCGCGCGTCAGGATTTCTTCCAGCGCCTCGGCTTGATGGATGTAGGGCGGATTGAAGATCACCGGTCTGCCGCTGTCCGCGCTGGAGAGACGGACGAGAGCTTCGCGTGCCGCATCCGGCAAATGGCTCATCCGCTCGTAACGCTCGCCCGTTAGGTAGCGTGGCGTCGATTCGAGATATGGCACCTGAAAAGTCCCGCCGACTTCTTCAAGAAGCCTGCGGCGCTGGGCGACGATCACCGGGTGCCCGACGTGGTAGGTCGCCTCCAGGTATTCGGTGAGCGTCCGGCGCAACTCATCGATCGTCTGCTGGACAGTCGCGCTCATGGCGTTGCGTCCGAGCGCTCCGTCATCCACAGCATTTCGCGCAAAAAACCAGTCTCGGCCGCCGCCGCTCCCGGCGGTACGTCGAAGGCGTAAAGCCCGTTTTCTGGCTTTGCCTTGTCGCCCACTATCGCAAGGCGGCGCTCCGCCCAGCACGGCAGCGGCGAAAAGAAAGTGATCCGCGTCGCTCCTAGCGGAGGGGCAACGCGATAGCGTTGCGGCGCACCGGCTTCCGCATCAAGCGCCGCCTGAAGGCGCCAGGCGAGATCGCAGGGGCGAATCCGGTCGCCGGGCGAAAACAGATCCTTGAAACGTTTGACGACGCCCCGCTCCAGATCGACGATGCACCAGAGCGGCGCGCCAAAGCGTTGCGGGCGCCGCGCGACGAAAAAGCCGTCGTGCGAGGCGCGCGCTTCCATCCACCGTCCGGCATAGTAAGTCGGCGATTTCCGGGTATCGAGGATTTGAAGACCTTGAATGGGCGTCGAGGGCGGTTCGGCGGCGAGGCGGTCGTGCCACGTCTTGATGTGGGTGGCGGATATTTCGCGGGATGGCAGGCGCAGCCATACCGCTTCTGGCAATTCGAAGAGTCCCATTTCGTGCAAAAGAGCACGCGTATCTTCGCCGGTCTCGAAACGGACAATCCTGAGCGCGCCGCGATAGTGAATGCGGGGGTCCCAGTCGCCGGGCAACGGCGTAATTTCATCGCCGGCAACGCCGAGCAGCACGACCGATCCGTCCTTGCGCTGAACGAAAGCCGGCGGAGCCGCCCGCAATTCCAATGCGCCGTCGGCTTTCCAGCGATCCTCGCCCGCGTTCCGCATCTCAAGGATGTCGCCATAGGCGATCAGCGACTCCATCACCTCTTCAATGCGGCTTTCCAGCGCTTCGTCGGGAAGGCCGAGACCCGTGAGCGCTTCGCACGCCGCTCGCGCCAAGGCGTAAGCGGCACATGGCGCCTCGATATGGATCGCGCGCCGCAGGCTTTGCGCGATTACTTCGTCGCTGACGCTTTCCGTCAACGACGCAGGGAGACGCAAGGAGCGGATGATGCTTCCGAGAGCTTCGCGCGAGGAGAGGGCGGGAATCATTACCCGGCCTCCGCAAGCGTCTCGGTTTCCGGTTCGCTTTGCGCGTCGCTTGCGAGTTTTGCGAGGAACGCGCCCCGCGCCAGCACCGGCGTTTCACCGAGACGCTTGAATATCTCTGCGCCCTTTGTCGGGCCGTCTAAACGGATGCTCGCCGGATGAAAGGCGAGGCGTAGCGCAAGGTCGCAGAGTTCGCCATCCTTCGACACGCCGTAAAACTTTGCGTAGCGGCGAAACTCGTTGCGGGCGCCCGTGCTGTTGGGGAACCATTTCCAGGGCGTTGAGCGCATGCGCGAGGCAAACCCCGGCGAGCCGCCGACTTCGCGCTGAAGCTCTTCGATCGTGATGCCTCTCCGTTCGACGAAACGTTCCGCGTAATCCGCCCACGATTTTCCGCACGCGGCTTCCTTGATTCTTCGTTCGATTACGGCGACGACCCGAGCGCGGCGCACCGCGGCGAGCGGCCCCATCATGCGAGGGCGCTGCCAGAGCCGCAAAACGGCCAACAGCCGCATAATGCTGCGCGGCGAGTCTTGAGGCGTGGCCAATTGTATGGGAAACCCGAGATCGGCAAACGCATGCACCGGTGCCGCCGGAGGCACGCTCGCCACGGCGAGGTATCTTTTGCCGTTATAGCGCGCGGCGAAGAGGGCGCCGGGCGGCTCAATCGCGGCGCCGCCGATGCAGATTTGCGCGGGAACCTCAATGCGCTTATCCGGCGTACAAAGATCGAAACGGTCAACCGAGATCGCCTGCGCCGAGCCCGTCTCGTCGATCAAGCGTACCGTCGGGTGCCCGCCGACGGTCTCAAGCTTCCAGCGCAGCGGCCGGATTTTGTGATCGAAACTAAGAACCGTCGCGCCGAGTTCTTCGAGCGCAAAAGCCAGTTCGACACGCGCCGCCGAATGGAGTTTTTCCGAAAGCGGCTCCTTCGAAAGCTTCTGAATGCAATCGGTCATCGCTTTGGCCGACGCAGGCAGGGTGAACCGGCCGATGTCCGTTTGCTCGATGCGATGCCCGTTTGTCCCGAAAAGGCGCACACCAACCGTCGTGGTGCGGTCCTTCGGGCCGTGAAGAGTCACGGTTGCTTTGCCTTCGATTACCGCTTGAAGCGACGCGTTCGCGGGCTCGACAAGGGCGCGAAGTCCCGCGCGTCCGGCGATGGCCGCCTGCCAAGGAAGGGGCGGCCTCACTTCGACGATGATCGTCTCCGAGGAAACGGCCAGCGAGGTTCCCTTTTTCGGCGTGGCGCCGATATCGACCCGATGCCGGCCGAGCGGCAGCCCGCCGAGCGATACGATCAGGGCGTGCGCATTGTCCCGCGTAAAATGCGTCGGCGGTTCTGCGTTCCGACTCACGGAATACTCCGCTACGTCAAAATCCGCCGAAATGCGCAGGAGGATTTCTTCGTGCGGCAGCCAGACCGAGCTGCCGCCCGCCGTGTCCCAGCGCGGCACGAGGCCAAGCGGTTCGACTTTCGCCCGCAGCGCGTACCCGAAACCAAGTTTCCCGAGAGCTTGAATGAATTGCGGCGCCGCCGGTTTCGGCGGCTCCAGTACATAAAGAGTAAGATCGCCGGTGCGGGACGTGACGCCTTCGAGCTTGAGCGCAGTCGCGAGTTCGGGCGTAACCGGCGCGTTCGTCGCGATCAAGTAAGCCTCACCGATTTCGGACGTGGTTGCCGAGCACCTCCCGCGCGACGCCGTCCTCGTGCACGCGCAGCAGCCAGGGGGACCGGCGCGAAAATTTCATGTCGTCCAGGAACGGCCGCGCCTGCGGCTTGGCACCTTCCAGTTCGATGATCGGTGCGTCCGCGCTTTCCGGAAAACGGCTGAGGATGTGTTCGTGCCCCGAGTAAGAGAGCAACGCGCGGCCGGGCATCCATCCGCCGGGCCGGTCGGCGAAACGCATGCGGTGCTGATCGAGAAGGCCGACGTTGAGGCCGTGCTGCTTGAGGAGTGCTGCGGCATCCGGCATCGCCACGCCAACACCCCATGATCCGTCCGAAGACCGTTTGGCAACGAGCCGGATACCGCGGAGGTTGGCGGCGGTGCCGCCGCCGCCCGCCGCTGGCGGACCCCGTGCACCGCCGAGGCCGCTTCGCGCTTTGAGGCGTGCCTCCCGCAAAACGCGCCGCGCGTCGCGCAGATAGCCGCGTGAGGCGCTCTTCTGCTCAAGGTCCGCGATAATGCGAGCCAACGTGCGGCGGCTGATCGGCGCGATCGCGTCCTGCACGTCCTCGTCGCGCATCGCGAGTACAAGGCGCGCGGTCAGCGTCGTTTGTTGCAAAAAGTTCGCGAAAAGTGAGGAATGACCGTCGTACCGCTCGCTCAGCAATTCGCCGAGCTTGTCGATGCCGCTGAAACTCGTTTCGGCGAGATCGTGACGCAGCTCATAAAGGTGGAGGGCGAATTGCGCCTGCAGATACTGCGGCAAGATCGAATGCGTAATCGGCCATGCGATGATCGAAAAATGTTCCGCCCAGCGGCCGGTGGGCGTGAAGCCGGAGAAACGCTTCGCGAAAGTCGTGAACCAATCACGGACGGTATTGTTGTCGCCGTAGGTGCGCCATTCCGGGATTTGCGCCTTGAACGAATGCCAGTATTCGTCGCCGTCGTAGGTGTAGCCGATTTCAGCTGCGACGACGACCCAGAGCAGCCAGTGTCTGTCCACGGGACGCCGCGCCTGCACGAGTTCGTCGCACAACGCACGGCGGATGCTGTCGATCTCAGCGCTTTCGAGCCCGTGCTCGATTGCGTACACCGGAAAGCGGTGCGGCAGCCGCTCGCGCGACAAGACGTCGAAATGCTTTTCCAGCCGGGCTTGCGTTTCAAGCAGCATGCTTCCGCCTTGGATAGTTACGCAGCCCTGGATTTGCTCCTCGCGGTCGGGGTAACGACCCCGTTGATCAAATCCAGAATGCCCTTGCGATCCCACGCCTTGAATTCAGGGCGCCGCGCCGCGCGCGGCACGATCCAACGCTCACGGGCGAGATCGGAAATCTCTCGCACCGTGAGAAGCGTCGATGTATCGAGCTTCCCCTTGCCGCTCTTCAGGACGTCGAGTGCATTCGCGCCAAACGGACACATAAAGACTTCACGCTGGATTCCATGCCGCAAGACGGCCTGGCCGATATTTAGTACGTCGAGCCCGCGCCGGATCGTTCGAAAGCGCCAATTTGGCCCCTGGCCGAACTTATGATTATTGGCATAGGGATCTCTCTTCAGGCGCAAATAGCGTCGGATCGCCGCGAACACCCCGTCGGTAATGTGAAAGTGCCCCATCCGACCGTGTAGCCGATCGGCTGGAAATATTTCTGCCCGCCAAGCGTTAGGCGGTTGTAGACGGATGACCGTCCCATGGAGGAAGTAGTCGTCACGGCGAGAAGATTGGCGCGCTTCTGCTTCTTTGAAATGATGCCGATCGTTCCGCCATACGCCTCACGAAAATCCTCGAACACTTCGCGCGAGCGCACGAGGCACGCGACGGCCTTCCCGCAGAGAAGCATGTTATAGGGCGGCACCGCGCCGAGGACGTAGGCATCCAGTATCCGGACTAGGCGTTTGCCGCGCGCTTCGGCATCCCAGCCGATCAGATTGTCGCGCACTGATAGGTTGAAAACGGGATCGCCGAGCGCAATCAGGCCGACAAGGCGCTGGTGATGATCATCCCAGACGAGATAGCGCAGGCGCCGGCCGTAGCCGACGGATACGGGCACCGACCAGGTTAGGGATGCGACCCGAAAGAGATCGCTTTCCTTTGTCCCGCCGTGGACGCGAACAAGCTTGAGTTGGATTTTCGCAGGATCGATTTCCCAACCATTCGCGAATGAGGTGAGCGCTTTCTCTAGCGCCCGCGTGAGAAATTCCGTACTCCCAGCTAACCGCTCCGCGCGTTGCTGCGCATGGAAGGCTCGTATCGCGGTCTTTTCGACGCTTGGCAGAACAAGGCTGCCGTCTTCCGCTCTGATGAAGCCCAAACGAGTGAAATGCCGACGGATGCTGTATTTGAGCAGCGACTCTGGCGGGCGCGCACTCGCGTTCGTTTTCTTCCCCGGTTTCGCCCGGCGCTGACGTTTTTTCGGCATCACCCCTTTTCCCCGGCTAAACCTTAGCGGGCAGCTCTGCGACGGGGAAGTTTTATCTCAATCGGCTTTTAAAAGAATTGGATGGCTTTATTCGACATGCTGACGACGAGCAGCGGTTGTACGCACTTCTCCTGAACCTCGATTGATTATGATCGACTCCGTACGCATGAGTACAAGGATGGGTTTTTAGAAAAATTATGAAAAATACTATTATACCAATGTCATATGGCGGAGAGGGAGGGGATTTCGAACCTATAACTCCCGCGTCGCCTCACGGGTCAGAATGCTGCCACGCGCCGCGTTGAACGGATTTAGCACAGTCCTAGCTAGCTGACGACGCTTGCAGCTCCTGTTCGCGCCATTTTAAAGCGTCGACACGATCCAAGTCGCCTAGCCTCAGAGATGTGCAAAAGCCGTCCCGCAGCAAAGATTTAGTGATCTTGGGCGATAGGAACGCGGTACGAATAGCTTTTCGAATTACCTTCGGATGCAAGTTGATGGCCCTAGCGAGCGCATCGATTGAGCCATAGGAACCGTCGCTCAGCAGCTTCAGCCACGTTTGAGCGCGAAGGACGGCCTGGGCGAGCATGGGATTAGGTTGCGAACTGGTGCCGGAGTTGCCGTCGACCTCGATCTGGAAAAAGTCACGCCGTCGCTTTTTCGCCCATGGAAACGCAATAACACTCGGGGTCGCGCTCTCTGAAACCTTGAGTGTGACGACGAACTGATTTTCCTTGAGCACTACGCGGCCAACGTGACTTGCGACTATCTGAGTTCGGGTTTAGGTCGCCGCCAGAATCAGACTTGCCAAGTTTCTTCTGAATGGCCTTTATCACGGCGGTTTCGAGGTCCGCCGCCGGAACACGAGACACGGCGCCGGCTTGGGCCTTGCGACCTTTCAGCAGCGCCGAACTGACGTAGAACCGGTAGCGGATGCCGTTTTTGACCGAATAGCTCGGGCTCATACGGTTGCCGTGGTCATCGAAAAGCAAGCCGGTCAGAAGCGCGCCGTTATCGCCTCGCCTCTTCGCACGGTGTACCGCGTTCGATTTCAGTTGTTGCTGAACTTGGTCAAAGCGACCGCGCTCGATGATGGCTTCATGTTCGCCCGCAAACCATTTGCCGTCATGGCCGGTGTCACCAACGTAGGTCCGGTTCTTGAGCAGGTAGGCGAGGGGACCATAGGTGAATGGGATTCCGCCAACGATTTTGCCGGCAACCGCGCGCTTCTTTGTGATAATCCCTTGCTGTCGAGCTCGGCGATCAGTTTTTGGAAAGAGCCCAGCACGAGATAGCGCTCAAAAATCATCCGGACGGTCTTGGCCTCGGTCGGATTGACGGTCAGTCTCTTGTCTTTGACGTCATAGCCAAGCGGCACGCTGCCGCCGGTCCATTTCCCCTTCTTTCGGGAAGCGGCAACCTTGTCGCGGACACGCTCGGAGGCCAGTTCCCGCTCGAATTGGGCGAACGACAACAGAACGTTGAGCGTAAGCCGCCCCATGGAGGTGGTGGTATTGAATTGCTGGGTAATGGCTACGAATGAGACCGTCTTTGCGTCGAAGACCTCAACGAGCTTGGCAAAATCCGTCAGGGAGCGGGTGAGACGATCAATCTTGTAGACGACGACCACATCGATCAGCCCGGCATCGATGTCCTTGAGCAGCCTCTGTAGGGCAGGGCGCTGCAAATTGCCGCCCGAATAGGCCGGGTCGTCATAATGTTTGGAAATTACTCGCCAGCCCTCTGACGCCTGTGACTTTATATATGCCTCGCAGGCCTCTCGCTGGGCATCGAGCGAGTTGAATTCGAGGTCCAGGCCGTGCTCGGTCGATTTTCGGGTATAGATGGCGCAGCGCAGGATCTTTTCGGGCTTCGGTGCCACTGGCTAGTCCTTTCCTGGTCGCAGGCCAAAGAACTTTGGGCCGTTCCAGCGCGTGCCGGTGATCAACCGGGCAATCTCGGAGAGGCTCTCATAGGGATTGCCCTGATAGGCGAAGCCGTCCTCCATGACGGTGACGCGATGGCTTTGCCCCTTCCACTCCCGGATCAGGATTGAACCCGGCTTGATCCGCCTCGGTAGGGCGAGGCGGCCACCTTTGGTCTTGGCGTACTGCGCCATGAGCTGCCGAAGGAGCCGAGCGGTCGCTCGGTCCAGTCCGCCATATGCGTCCTCCTGGATTTTGTAGGCAATGCTTCGGCGCAACAGGTCGGGTCCGAAAGCCTTGGGCGGGTGGGATTTAAACTTCGCGCGCCAAAGCGCGCGAAGTTCAACAATGCGCAGAGTGCGGAGCCGTTCGACTTCGGCTTCGACACTGCCGTTCAGTTCGTCGGACGTCATCACGCCTGCTTTTCTGCTTTTTGAGTTTTCGAAGCAGTCGCCTCGACGATCCGATAGATGCGCTCGCCATCAGATTTGTCCGAAGACAAGTTTAGGCCCAGCTTCTTACGCACCACCCCTGCGAAGAAGCCGCGCACGGAGTGCTGTTGCCAACCGGTCGCCTTTATAATGATGGCTATGGTCGCGCCATCAGGCCGGCGCAGCAGCGCCAGCACCTTTCCCTGCTTCGAACCGCCGCGGGATGGCCGAGCAGCCGACGCCTTTGTTGCCGACTTGATTGGCTTGCCGACGCGCGGCAAAGCCTTCAACTTTTGTTTTGCTGGTTTTTTGGTCATAGGACTCCTCCATCGGTTGGGACGGCATCAACGCGCCGTCACCGCCGTCGCCCCGCGGAGGCCAAGAGGCGCTGGCGGGGCAGGAAGGAGCGTCCTTCGAATGTCCCGATGGATACTCGAAGTCCGTCCGATTGCCAGTCCGCAAAAGCTGCTCGATCGCTCCAATGCACCCTGCAGCTGCGCTGCGATAGTTAGGTGGGCGCCTAGACGTCCGCGATTGCCGCGACACCGATAAGCTTATTGGATGGAGCCGCCAGCGTTGGCGAATTTGGCGTTGAGCGTGAAGCTCCGTGCATCGACGCTGGCGATGGACACGGTTGTAAAGTCATGGCTAGAGTTTTAAGTTCATGCTCGAATTGAGAACCGGTTTGCTGCGGTTATGCGCTGCACGATGAGATCGATCTCCCGTTGATAAATCGCCTCTTTCAAAAACTTCATTTCTTCGTCCCGTGTGTCCTCGCCGACGTCGACAAACCAGGATCTGGGCCTGCCATCGTTTCCGTCATTCCAACGATAACCGCGCCTCTTAAGCAGGTCTTTCAAATCGAACGGGGAGTTTTCGGCCCAGATACGGAACGTTGGGCGGCGCGCTCGCTCGAGCATAACTGATAGAGCAGTTCTGTCTGTCTTCGGCAGCGGACGGGCCAGGATCTCGAGTTGAGCCTGACAATCGTCGACGGCGCGATGTGCATCATGAAAGAAGCCCGCGCCGGACAGCAGGTAGGCTAGCCTCGACCCGTCAAATCCATGTTTCCGCCACTCAACTTCTTGCGCAGAACAGGCCCAGTGCTTTTCGATAAAGATCGGCCAACCACGTTCTGCAAACTTGCGGTCGAAGTTCGCGTTGTGGGCAATTATGACATTCGCGTCCGCCACAAATGAAGCTACGGCGTCCGGATCTATGCGCTGGCCGCTCACCATCTCGTCGGTGATACCTGTCAGGTCAACGACCTCGGGCGGAATTGGATTAGACGGCTGATTGAACGAACTGAAAGCGTCAACGACCGCGATTACTTCGCCCAAGTCGGAATAGCAGAACTTGACCATTCCAAACTCGATGACTTCGTCACTCAAGGTATTTAGGCCGGTGGTTTCGAAGTCCAGGAGAATTGCAATCTTGGCGCCGGCAAGCGGCTGTTTTGATAGAGCTCGCGGAACTAACCGGCGTAGCACCCGATACTCGCTCGATTGCTCAAGGGCGCTTGCCATCGACTCATAGTCATTGGTCAAATATGGCATTGAAGTTCCCCTAGCGAGTTGCGCATACACACCGGTCTCATTGGTAATGCGGTACTGAATCGTGACCGCCGGGAAGAACTTGGCCGTGCTGACGAGATTGTCGCCGAAGCTCGGAACGACATTCTGGGTTTATGTACTGGGAAGCAAGCGAAAGCTGGACCGTCGAACCTATGTAGGTTGGACAACCGATCTGGAGAGGCGCTTGCGTGAGCACAACGCCGGAAACGTTGCAAGGTCGACCCGCGGACGGCAATGGGTTCTGCTGTATTCTGAGTGTTGGGCAACCCAACGCGAAGCCATGAGCGAGTGGCACATTAAAAGAGACCGCTCATTCCGCAAAGGATTGCGGGTATCATGTCTCTAATTTGACTCCGTAACGGCGCGACGCTTCAGTCAAAGCCCTCACTATTGCCCGATAGGTTGGTTCTGACGCAGTCTCGCAAGATCGACGGTCCCTCGGTTTGTCCCGCTTGGAGACAATCACATCCAACCAATTAACCTTTGGAATGCGAGAGTTTGATAAAATTCCTCGAGGCCTCTGAGACTTCTTTTCCGTCCATGCATAGTACTCGGTGCCGCTCCAGGCGAGCGCAAAAACTGTCGAATTGACCTGATCGTCATATTTCGTATTTGGAAAGCCTAAAAGTTCTCGTAAATAAACATCGAGCCAAGGAGCTTCTTGAGGAAAGAAAACAAATCCGCCCTCGATTTTCGCAGTTTGGGCACGCAGGCGCATGATTTTGTCGCCATCGAGAGCCGGGGAGGCTTGGATCCTCGAGAAGCCGTCGTATCGCAGCTCCTGAATTAATTGCGTGCCCGATGACTTGTCTTCGACAAGCACAACTTCAGCGTCCCAAAGATTGGCGAGCTCAACGACGCTTCGCTTGAGTTCCGGAAATTCGAGCCGTCTCCGAAACACGTCAAGCAGGTACATTGAGGCGCCCTTCATGCCCCATGTGGTGCAGACACTGAAATCGGAAAGCTCGGTCGCCTTGTTGGCCGTATCCCAGCTTTGGACAATTCGGTCGAAACGATCAGGCTTGGTCCGGTGATCATAGCGTCTAAGCCACTTGGCGCGAACGATGAGGCCCGACGGCGGCTGCGGATCTTGCTGGTACTGAGCTGAAAAGTGATATTCCCCGACGCTACGCTTGAGACGTTGGAGCTCAGACAGTGGCAAAATCGCGGGATGCAAAACATCGCCAACCTCGCGACGAAAAACGCCATTTCCGTACGGCGTGGCAAAGCGATACGTTTCCCTGGTCTCGGCGATTGCGGGTATTGACACCACGTCCCAGCGTTCCTCCCGCTGAACGTGGGCGACAATGTCGTCCGCGTGCAGCCGCTGCGTTACAATGATAATCACATCCTCTGCCTGTCGATTGAGGCGGTTACGAAGTGAGCTGTCGTACCAGCTGAGGCTGCTTTTGCGCCTGGCATCCGACAGCGCGTCTTCGGCTTTCATGAAATCGTCGATGATAATGATGTTGCCGCCGCGGCCCGTGACGGCGCCGCCGACCGACGTGGCTATGCGACAGCCGCCCTCTTTCGTTTCGAATTCAGCCGTTGTGTTTCGCTCTTCTGATATGCGCGTTTGGAAAAGGGCGCCGTAAAATGGGCTCTGAATTAGAGCTCGACATTGACGCGCGAACTTCTCCGCAAGATCTTGACCGTAACTAACGCACATTATTTGGGTTGCAGGCTGCAGGCCAAGCAGCCACGCCGGGAAGGCGATGGACACGATGAACGACTTCAAATGCCGTGGCGGCAGGCAAACTATGAGCCGCTTACAATGACCTCGGCGAACCTCATCGAGCTTGGCCGCGATGACCTCAATATGCTCGTTCATTTCGAACGGTTGTTGAGGGTAAAGCTCCCGAAATGCTCGGTGAATGAATGCGACAAGGTCAGTCCGTAGAATGTCGGCATACAGATCCGTGGGGGAGGCGGGCATCAGTCAACCTCGAGCCGGAGGCGTGCATTTCTGCATGCGCCGGTGGACTTCTTGCAAGACTTCGAGATCTTGCGTGCTGAACGGAAACTCGCGCGGCTTCGCGGCAGCGGCGCGCCTTTCGATTTCGTCGGCCCAATCCAAAAATTTGCCGACGGCCTTGTGATCGCCTGCCGCCGCTTTGGTTGCGAGCTGCATCGCCGTTGCCTGCAGTTTGGTGATCTTGCGTTGCTTGCCAGCGAAATTTGCCACGACCGTATCTTCGGCAGCCTCCTTGAGAATCGTGCTGAAATTCTTTGAACCCTTCGGGCGCCCTTTGCTGTTACCGCTCACGCCTTTCTGGAACTGCGTGTGCTTAGGCGGGTGACCGCGGCCAATTTTCGATCTGACCCGCATGGTCATTTCCTCTCACGCTCGCGTGCGATCGCGTCGAAGGTCTTATTGGTTCGAACGTGTATCGCGTTCAGTCCGCAGAAATCACTGAAACGACGGAGAATGGCGTCGACGTAATAAGCATCGAGCTCGATCCGGTACCCAATTCGACCGGTTCGCTGCGCCGCAACGAGCGTTGTCCCGCTGCCGGCGAAGGCGTCGAGGACACGGTCACCCTGCCCGGAACAGTCCATGATGGCGTCCGCGACGAGGGATACGGGCTTTATAGTGGGATGATCCGAGTGGCCGTCACGAGCGTGCTTCGTAGCGCTGCCGTAATGCCACACGTTGCTGCGACTGCGACCGAAGCGGCCGAGATCGACGTTGTTGACATGCGCGCCGGTGCCGTTCTTGAGAACGCAAACGAATTCATGCTGCGATCGATAGAGGCTCCCCATCCCGGCTTGGGTCTTCGCCCAGACGCAGACATTTTTGAGCTCAGAATAGGAATCCAGCGCGGCATCGAGCAGGTCGCGAACGTGCCGCCAGTCGATGCACACGAAGTGAATCGAGCCGTCCGTGCTGGCAGCGCAAAGTTGAACAAATGTCGCTTCGAGAAATTCTCGATACTCTCCGGCGGTCATTTCACCAGAGGCCATTGCGAATTCACGGCGTTTACTCGTCTTTGCGCGTAGTGCTTTGGTGATCGACAAATTGTACGGCGGATCGGTGAAAACCATTCGCGCCTTGGCGCCGCCGAGAACGCGCTCGTAACTTTCGCGATCCAACGCGCTGCCGCACAAGAGACGATGCTCGCCGATACGCCAAAGATCTCCCAGGATCGAAATCGGCGGCTTCCTTTTGTTGATTTGGGGTGTCTTGTCCCAGTCGCTTAATACTTCTTCATTGAGCTCGTTAATGAGGACATCGACCTCGGCCGTATCGAATCCTGTGATGCTAACGTCGAAGTCAAATTCAACTGACAGTTCGCGAAACTCAAGCGCTAGTAGCTTACGGTCCCAGCCAGCAAGCTCCGCAAGGCGATTGTCCGCGATGACATAAGCCCGGAGCTGTGCCGGCTTCAGATGATCTACGCAGACCGTTGGAACATCCGGTAGGCCTAGAAACTTCGCGGCCTCTACGCGCCCCTGACCGGCGATGACGACATCGGAGCTGTCGATCAAAACCGGGCTGACGAAACCGAATTGCGTTATACTTGCCGCAAGCTGCCGGATTTGTTTGGGACCGTGGGTGCGTGGATTTCTGGTTCGCGGCTTGAGGCGGCCAACATTCTTATACTCGATTTTGAGGACAGGCATTTTACTACTACTCTCGTGTCCCGCATATTTGCCCTATTTGAAGTATATGGGAAGGTTTCAAATGAATACAAGGGCCTTGGGATATAGGGGCTAACCGGCTCGGCCTCTTTTGCGGGCGGGGACCTTAGAGAGATGTTCCGCCAAAGTGTGGACGGACTTTACGATCTCATGCAACGTATAAGCTTCTGCTTTTTGCTTCCTCAAAAAGTTGGCAAGGTCCTCGATTCCCCGGAAAACGCCGGATGCCAGGGGCGTTTTAGGACCGCCAAGGCTTGGATGTCGCGACACAATCGTCAAAAACACGGGGTCGGTATTGCCAAAATCCAAGCTGCCGGGCCGGGCGTTTCGTCTTAATCTGTGTTCGTCAAATAGTATTGCAGGGTCTTGCCGTAAAATTCGGGCGTGTTGTTGTTCGAGTTCAGGCCTGAGGCGGCGTAGCACGCCAACCACGAAGCTTTGCGGCCATCCGTGCTGCAACAACTGAAGACCAATTAAAAGCGCGAAAGCTTCATATCCGGAAAATTCAACTTCAACGCCTTTTCCCGGCGAGTCGTCACTGTAAAACGCGTAATTGGCAAGTTCTGAATTTGCCGACTTTTTTATTGCGGCCAAGGGTCCGATCAGTATCCAAAAGACGCTTTAAGCGCGTAAGTAGCTCGGTGCCAGGTTCTGCGGTGGAATTCGCCAAAGTATCGTGAAAGCGCTTCCTCGATTTGATTGCGCTTATATAGCATAATAACCTTATAAAAGGTTTCAAATAGGAAAAAGTCAATAGGCCGATAGTGGTCGACTAACGCTTCTGAGTGCGGCCATTCGCATAATGACGGGTTATGGAATGCTCAACGGAAAGGGCAGGGGGGGCTACCCAAAAATTCCCGACGTCCGTTTTCTCGCCTGATCCGGATTCTGCCCGCTTGGCCGGCAATCTTTCGCGCTTCCGCTATTCAACCACTCTCGAACTGCTGCCAGGCGTCGCGCTCGCGGGAGCGATCGCCGCCATCGGCTACGCAGCCGCGCCGTACTTTGGTCGCGTCGCCCCATTCGGTTAGCGGGCCGAACACGCCGATCTTGATGGTGTCGGCCTAAGCGACATATGCCGACCCTGCCATCATCGCGGAGGCGACAAGTCCAACTGCCAGCAACTTGCGTCGAAGCCTAGAGCGCAGCCGAGGTGAGCGATCGGGCGGGCTAGGCAAGACCGCCATTTGCGCCGACGATTTGCCCATTGATCCACGCAGCTTCAGCGGATGCAAGAAACGCGACGGCTCGTGCTATGTCCTTAGGTTCTCCCAACCGCCCCAATGGCGTCGCGGCTGGCGCAGTCTCACGAGATAGTTTTGAGACCATATCAGTATCAGTCGGTCCCGGAGCAACGGCGTTGACCGATATCTTTCGCACCCCAAGCTCTCGCGCGAGAATTTTGACAAACTGTTCGATCGCAGCCTTGCTTCCTGCGTACAGCGCGCTGCCCGCTCTCGGTTGAATGGTCATGTTAGTCGAAATGGCAATTATCCTGCCGCCATCGCCGACACGACGCGCTGCCTCTCGGAATACAAAAAAAGTACCTCGCGCGTTGACAGAAAAGACGTGTTCGAAATCCTCATCCGTCGCGTCGGCAAGCAACTTGGTCATATTCACGCCGGCGTTCGCGACCACGATGTCTGGCCGGCCGAGCTCCATTTCCACATAGTCAAACACATGTTGAACTTCTTGCGAGTTGCGAACGTCTCCCTTAATTGCAACTGCGCGTCCGCCGGTCGACTTTATTGACTGAACAACGCCTTCTGCCTTGTCGCGATCCACGCTGAAGTTCACCGCAACTATCGCCCCATCGTTCGCAAGCTGCTCTGCGATCGCACGTCCAATTCCCTGCGCCGCCCCCGTCACGACCGCGACCTTTCCCCGAAGATCACCCATAGCAAATTTTCCTTTTTGCACGTCAGCCCGATCGCCACGGGATGTTACGCCGAATTGTCGCGCCCGGTCCTGTTGTCAGCCCAGGCGGCGGAGACATCGCTTATTGCGAAGCGTGCTTCAGGTCATACGATCCGGCAACCGGAATGTATCTTGGCCACGATGGCCTGCACCATCCCTGTCCATAAGTTTTGGCGGCCGGCGGCGTCCATCTCGCGTTCCAGACATATGGAGCAGGCCGCATTGACGTTCTATTGCTGCCCGGTTTTGCTTCCCACTTCGAACGGGTTTGAGACGAACCCCGCAGCCGGACGTTTCCGTCCTACCTCGCCGAAATAGGTCGCCTCATCCTTTTCGATCGTCGCGGCATTGGGCTTTCCGACCGCGTAGGGTCCACGCCGAGCGTTAACACGACCGCGCAGGACATCGGCACGGTGCTCGACGCGGCCGGCAGCCGCCGGGTCGTGCTCTTCGGTGCGTCCGAGGGTGGGCCGGCGTGCATTAAATTCGCGCGGATTATCCCGATCGCGTTGCCGGCCTCATCCTTTTCGCGTCTTTGGCGATTGGTCGTAAGAGCCGCTGATGTGAAGGCAAATCCGTCAGTCGAAACACCTTTGGGCGATCACTTGTGGGATTGCTGATAGTTCACTGCGAGGCATAATAGAACCTGAGAAGTTGCCGCTCGCACGGGTTCAATTCCTGTAGGGCGCGCGAGTTAAATCAATGACTTAGCTTCGGCGGGAAAATGTATGCTAAAACAAATGCTCGATATGCAGCACACGATGATGCGCAACGAAATCCTCGAAAAAGTGATCCTCCTGCTTCGCCAGCACAAAGACGGATCGAGAGGATCTATTCATCAAGAGCCTTGGAAGGCCGATTTCTTCATGATCTTCGCCGAGGCCTACAGTGCCGGCATGATGCACGGTACGGATGACCTTCTCACGGCGGACGCTTTAACCGCGAGTGTTGCCGAGCGTGCGCCTGAACTTGTCGAAGGTCAAACTTGGGAGGCCCTACATCGCTTTTGGTCAGACTGGACATACGCGTGGGCCCATGCCTGCCGCTAAAGCACTAGCGCCCGCGGAATATATCGTACTTGCCTTGAGGATGACCCGCGGTGCCGCGGGTATATTGCGCCTCGCGCCGGGGCTGCTCACGCGGCGGCCGAGCATCATATAAGCCTGGAACCACGCGCGTTTGAGTGATGATCTCTGCACGGCGCCGCAGCAGCGCGAACGATCAGGTTGCGCCGAATATTACCATGGGCCGCACCGCCTCACACACTGGTTCGGGAACATCGTGACTGGCGTCCACCGTTTGGACTTTCGCCCGACGACCCGGCGTGTCATTGATTGCTGCTTGGTCAGGGCCAAACGACTGCCCTGTCAGTGCCTCGCGCTCCCAGCGAAAGCGCGGCGAGGAGAAGCGCGCCATGCAAGTATCGGACGAAACTGGAGTGGACATGCTGCTGAAATCCGAGATCCGCGTGATCAACATCGGCTTGCGTGAATTCGCTCACAACCTTGAAGCCAGCAAAGTTACATTTGTCCACGTTAATTGGTCGCCACCCGCAGTGAACAATCCCAAGATCAAAAGCTTGCTCGATAAGCTCGGAGGCTGATCGACTGCGCGACGGCACCCGACCAATAACAGGAAGATGACCGTGACTGTATTGATCAACCGCGTTCGTCGAAGCTTCTACATGGATTCGGTCGCGTTGATGCGCATTTCGGCGACCATTTCTGCGCTCGCTGGTGTGGGTGCCGCAGCGCTGATGATCGGCTCCAGCACCAACAAAAGACTAATGCGCAATGCGGCACTACTTGATGACGATGGCGGCAGTGCCTCCGCGAACGATTTGATCATCGCGATTCGTGCTGACGATGAGGTGACCGCTGTCAAGGCAGCCCACAACGCGGAAGCACTGCTGGATAGCGCAGGAACAAACGCACCCGAAACCAGCGAGTGGGAGCCCAAGAGCATGGAAACTGCTCTTCAACAGCTTCCAGCCGCGAACCTCGCGCTCATTTCGCTGCCCGGTGAATTTGCCGTAGCGGAGGCGCGCCGCGCCATCAACAATGGCCTCCACGTGCTGTTGTTTAGTGACAATGTGTCGATTGCCGACGAAATCGCGCTTAAGAAAGAGGCACAGCGCCGCGAACTTTTGCTGATGGGGCCGGATTGCGGAAGCGCGATCATTGGTGGCGCACCAATCGCTTTTGCTAATGTCGTCCCATCGGGCAGCGTCGGCATTGTCGCCGCTTCTGGCACAGGACTGCAGGAAGTGTCAGCATTGTTAGCTCGCAGTGGCGTTGGAATCTCTCACGCAATCGGCGTCGGCGGCAGGGATTTGAAGCAGGCAGTAGGCGGAATTACCACCTTGATGGCGCTTGACGCACTCGACCGCAGTCCGGGTACGCGCCACATTGTGGTGATCTCGAAACCACCCGAGCCGGCCGTCGCAAAACGGATACTTGAGCGCGTAGCAAAGAGCGACAAAACATTCACCATCTGCTTCCTCGGGCTTGGCGACTTTGAGCTGCCAGCCAACGCAGGGGCCGTTAGCGACCTTCGCTCGGCCGCTGAACACGCCATGTCGGGGAAGAGGGTTGAGTGGGTGGTTCACCCGCCCGATCCCGCCGCGTTGGCTAGCCGGATCGATCGGGGTCGCACAAAAGTTCAGGGGTTTTTTTCCGGCGGAACCTTATGCGCGGAAGCACAGGTCTTCTTTCGTCGCGCCGGTTTACCGATGGCATGCAACGTGCCCATTCCCGGCGTCGAGGCTACGGGCGCAGCCGTGGACAACCACACGCACGTTCTGCTCGATCTGGGCGATGATGCTTACACGGTTGGACGGCCGCATCCGATGATCGATCCTAGTCTCCGCAATCAAATGATTGCCGACGCAGTGAACGACAGAAATACGGGCGTAATCTTACTCGATTTCGTGATCGGCTACGGAGTCACTCAGAATCCGGCGGCGGAATTGATTGACCGACTTCCATCAGTGGGTGCGCGGAACTGCGTGCTGATTACCTCGATTTGCGGGACTGAAGGCGACCCGCAGCGCTATTCCCAGCAACTGCAGGAGCTCACTGATGCGGGAATTGTGGTCGCACCATCAAACGCGCACGCTGCTGAATTGGCAATTTCGGTTGTAAGGAGTGTCAGTGGCGGGCGCGCTTGAACATGATCCAGAAAGTGCAAGGCTTCAGAAAAGATCATGCTTCACTAACAACAGAGTGCCAACCATTGCGACGTTCAGCACATGCCTAACACCTGGTGCCGACCACTTGGCGATCTGACTGAACTAAGGCTGCACAAACGAGCGCGGCGCCCGCAAGAGTGTCCCATCCGGAAGTGTGTCCAATGGCATCAATGACGTTTAGGCGTTGTTCGAGATCACGACCAGTTTGGATGGCATTGAGAGCCTCAAACAGCGCGTTCGACGCCTGCCCGCCGGCAGCGCATTGTAGAAATTGCGAACTGATGAAATTGGTACCCTGCGCCGCAATAGGGATCACCACTTCCGCGAGTTTGCAGGCGGCATCGCGGAAGTGGAAATAATGAAGAGCCACCGCAACACCACAGATGAAATCGTCACCGGATGGTGTCAATCCCGGGCCAAGGCCGATGAGACTTTGAAGCGAGCGGGGCGGCAACTCGTCTTGGTGCTGAATAGCGCGCAGTAACCAGTTTGCCACGTCACGCATCGGCCGACGCGCAGCTTGCAACAGCAGGTCATTTGACGCAGGCGGCCAGTCTGCCAGTGTCTCTAGCCCGATTAGGGTTGCGCCGAGTCCACCCGCTGAACGGCGCAGCGCGGACGCGGATAGGAGCTTCAGTTCTGCGCGCATGCATTCGAGTGAAAATGGCGGTGGCCGCGGCGGTCGCCAGATTTCGGCGCCAGCGAAATCGAACAGCAGCCGCTCGGCTATGGAAACGGTCGTCCCCCCCACCAATACTTGTTGCAGTGGCGCAAGAGCGAGACCCGGCCATACTATATTATCAGACATGTCTACTAGCACGTTGATCGGCCCCTTCCCGAGTCCAAGCGGACCGAAGCACACTACATGTGAGCCAAACCGGACATAGAAGCTGCGGCGGAACACCGCTAAGACGGCGCCGGCTGAGCGGGAGATGAGCGCCTCGCAGGCGAACTCGCCCAGCGCTATCACGCGTTTGGCGCGGTGCAATTGGGTGGCGCTGGCAGATTGATGCAAGCCAATTTCCTAATCAAAGTCTCTAATCCGCAACTAAGTGGGTGCCTACCTTCCCGCGCAGAATGGACATCACGTCATCTAACCGCCCGATCATGACGCGCCTGCCGCCCCGCTCGAGGAATTGAATGGCCGCATCGATTTTCGGTCCCATGCTCCCAGGCGGAAAATGTCCTTCGGCATGGAGTTTCTTTATTTCCGCGACTTCCACCCTATGGAGCTCCCGCTGGTCCGGCTTGCCATAGTTGACCATTACAGATGGAACGGTCGTCAGGATCATCAAGTCGTCAATGCCTAGAACGTTCGCCATTAGCGCTGAAGTCCGGTCCTTGTCGATGACAGCTTCGACCCCATGCCTTTGGCGCTTGCCGCTGCGGATGACCGGTATGCCGCCGCCGCCGCCGGCAATCACGATCGTGCCGCTGTTTGCAACCACCTCGATGAGCGATATGTCGGCAATGTGCTTCGGTTGTGGCGACGGCACCACGTGGCGCCATCCGCGCCCTGAATCCTCTCGCATTTCCCAGCCCATTTCTGCCCTCAACCGACTAGCCTCCTGCGCTGTGTAGAAATAGCCGATTGGCTTTGTCGGATTGCGGAAGGCCGGATCATCTGGATCAACCTCAACTTGCGTGAGTAGGCACACGACGTGGCGAGGATTATCGGCAGCTCGCAAAGCATTCTCTAGCGCCTGCATCAATAAATAGGCAATTCCACCCTGGCTGTGAGCAACGCAGATGTCGAGCGACATCGGCTCTACGCGATCCTGCGCTAACACCTGACCAAGCAAGATGTTGCCGACGACAGGACCATTGCCATGAGTGAGTATGAGCTGGGTATTTAGCAGCATCAGTGGCAAAAGCGCCTCTGCAAGGGCGGCGGCAATTTTCGCCTGCTCGTAGCAGTTCCGCGAATTCCCTCGGGGTGTGTCGCGTTGCCACCGATGGCGATCACGAGGCGGGGCGGAATTTGATCGGTAGGCATTGCCTATCCTTCATATTGCGGCGAGGAGAGCTTCTCCGTGTGTGCGCGATGCCGAACTGACGCAATGGCGATGCAACACAATGATCTTTCTCGAATCGCGGCAGGAAAACGCTTTCTACCCATTGTATGTTAATTGTCGATCATCCGGATCTTACCGCGTGTGCTGTGAACCAGTCGGGGTCCGTGGTAGGTTGGCTAACACGGGTATTTCGACTGGACTGACCGATTGGGAGGCTCCTTTGGAGAAAATAGAAGCCGCAAACAAGGAATTGCTGCTCAGGATTTTACAGGGCGAGCCCGTCCTTATAGACGTTCAACCAGCCGCAGAGGTCATCGATGGTATCGCGGAGCATCTGATTCTGCACGCTGGTCCGCCGATTACCTGGGACCGCATGTGTGGCCCGATGCGCGGGGCGATCTGCGGCATAGCAGTATTCGAAGGCTGGGCCGACGATCTCAAAGAAGCGGAATTGGGCCGCGGCGAGCGGAAGTTTTGCATTTCATCCGAACCATCATTTCGGGGCGGTCGGACCAATGACCGGTATGACTACCATGAGTCAGCCGGTGATGATCGTCGAGAACAGAGCTTTTGGGAATCGGGCATATTGCACGATCAACGAAGGCCTGGGCAAAGTGATGCGGTTCGGTGGCAACGATGCCGAAGT
The DNA here is from genome assembly GCA_963835195.1 of uncultured Alphaproteobacteria bacterium. Lineage (GTDB taxonomy): Bacteria > Pseudomonadota > Alphaproteobacteria > Rhizobiales > Xanthobacteraceae > BOG-931. The sequence continues at coordinate 10,789 of CAWIEY010000004.1, read as the reverse complement.
CCTCGACCGATTACGGCTCATCCGTGAGGTTATCGGACCAGCTCTCTCAGCGGCGCTGACGGCCGCCGGCGGCATACCGCTCAAGGGTATAATTGCCCGTGGCCTGGCGATGGGCGATGAGATGCATCAGCGCAACATTGGGTGCTCGGCATTGTTCTTGCGCGAACTTGCGCCCTTCCTCGCGCAAACCGCTAGCGACAGTAGAAAACTTGTCCAGATCTTCAACTTCATTCGTAGCAATGATCAATTCTTTCTCAACATTGCGATGGCGATGGGCAAAGCCATCATGGATCCGGTCAATGGTATCTCTGGTTCAACCATTGTGACTGCGATGAGTCGCAATGGGACCGATTTCGGCATTCGCGTGAGCGGAACGGGAGCGAGCTGGTTCACTGCTCCAGTAGAAATGCCGAAAGGGCTCTACTTTCCAGGATACAGCGAGCGAGATGCAAATCCCGACATGGGTGATTCTGCCATCGTCGAAACCATCGGGCTCGGCGGTTTTGCCATGGCCACTGCAACCGCCGTCGCCGGCTTTGTGGGCGCGGGCACAGCTAGCGATGCGGCACAATTCACAAGGCAGATGTACGAGATCACGGTCGGCCGCAACCCTGATTGGACCATGCCAAACCTCGATTTCGCAGGCGTTCCGACCGGAATTGATATTCGCAAAGTTCTGCGGACTGGAATCGCGCCCGTAATCAACACCGGCATCGCTCACAAGATGCCTGGCATTGGCCAAGTCGGTGCCGGTGTCGTGCGCGCTCCCTTGGCGTGTTTTGAAGGCGCCCTCGAAGCCTTCGGCGAAACGCTTGCGAATGAAATCCACGGTGGCGATGCCCGCGCATAGACGAATTTGGGTTTTCCATACCGTCCGTGCGAACATCAGCCAAAACAACAGGGAGAAGCAAACATGGCTAGGCAGGACAAAGTCACGCGGCGTCAAATTCTGCGGCGATCAGGTGGTCTAATTGCCGCCGCCAGCGTCGTGACATTGGCGCCCAATCGGACTTTTGCCGCAGCGCCAATGACAGTCGGCTTTATTTATGAAGGGTCGAAAGATGATTTTGGGTGGAACCAGTCGCATGCGGTGGGCGCGCGGAAAATCGCCAAAGAAACCGGCGTGAAGCTGATCGAGCAAGAGAAGGTACCCGAAACGGCCGACGTCGAGCGCGTCATGGAGAGTATGATCCAGCTCGATGGAGCAAAAGTGCTCTTTCCGACCTCTTTCGGCTATTGGCCCTTCATCCTGAAGCTCGCTGTGAAATACCCGGATGTCCTATTCGTCCATGCCGGCGGGCTGTGGAAAGCCGGAGATCCAAAGAACGTCATCAGCTATCGCGGCTACATGGAGGAGCCACATTACTGCTGCGGGATCGCCGCCGGAATGATGACGAAATCGAACAAGATCGGCTTCGTCGGTCCGAAACCGCTCTACTTCATCTTTAACAACTGCAATGGCTTTACGTTGGGTGCGCGCTCCGTCAACGCCAAGGTCAGTTCGATCATCATTATTACGGGCGACTGGGCCAATCCGGTCAAGGACGCGGAGGCAGTAAACAGCCTCGTCGATCAAGGCTGCGACGTTATCATCTCTGATTCCGACGCGCCCAAGGTCTCGATCGAAACTGCCGAGCAGCGCGGAGTGCGCACCTGTGGATATCACACGGATCTCAGCTCGCTGGCGCCCAAAGGATTCATTACTGGTGCCGAGTGGAACTGGGCAAAAGGCGCCGATTTCGTTAAGGCCTGGCAAACGAAAACCGCATATCCGAATCTGTTGATCGGTGGCTTCAAGCAGGATTTGGTCGCGATCAGCCCCTTTGGTCCGAATGTTCCTGACGCGGTGAAATCGGCCGTGCTCAAGGCCCGCGACGGCTTCGCGAATGACACGCTGAAGCTCTACAAGGGTCCACTTAAGGACAACGAGGGCAAGCTGGTGCTCAAGGACGGGGACGTGATCGCCAATGACGACAGCGGCTTCAAGACCAAGGTCAATTTTCTCGTCGAAGGAACTCAGGGTCAGACCGGACTGAAGAAGCAATAAGAACCAGAAACGGGTTCCTGCGTGATCGGCGCGGCTATTTGGCGAGGGCCGGAGGCGGCGGTGTTGACCACCGCCGCCGTTCTCGTCGCGTTATTAGTTTTCGGTATCTTCGTCGCGCTGAATGGCGTCGATCCGCTTGCCGTCTACCGCGTGCTCTACTTAGGCGCCTTCGGCTCGCGCTTCTCGATTGAAACGACGCTGACGCTAGCGGCGCCCATCATGTTGACGGCGCTTTGCGTGGTCATCCCGGCACGGGCCGGCTTACTCATCATCGGCGGCGAAGGCGCGCTCGTGCTCGGCGGAATCGGGAGCGTGCTCTCTGGCGTCGCACTCGCCGGCGCGCCGCCAAGTCTCGCAACACCGCTGATGCTGCTGGCGGGCGCCGCGGCCGGCGCGGTGTGGATCGCAATACCAGCGGCGTTACGCCAATTACGTGGCGTCAACGAGACCATTTCGACGCTGTTGTTCAATTACATCGCGATTGCGTTGCTTAATCATCTGGTATCGGGCCCGATGCGCGACTACGCGCAGCCGTTGAAGCCGACGAGCTGGCCGATCTCGCCCGCTTTCATGTTGGGAACGATTCCCGGCATGAGCGTGCACTGGGGTCTTGTTCTAGGCATCGCAGCATGCCTCGCAGCCTTCGTCCTGCTGCGGCAGACGACTTTCGGCTTCGCCCTGCGCATCTTGGGCGGTAACCTGCGCGCTGCCCAAATGGCGGGATTGCCAGTGACGGCGTTGGCGCTCATCGCCGCGGCGCTTGGCGGAGCTTGCGCTGGACTTGCCGGCGCCGTTGAAATCGTGGCGGTGCATGGCGCGGCCAGCATATCGCTCGTGGTCGGTTACGGTTATGCCGGTATTCTCGTCGCTTTCGTCGCACGGCAAAATCCGCTCGCAGTGATCTTCGCCTCGCTTCTCGTTGGCGGAATTTCGGCGAGCGGCGGATTGCTGCAGCGGCGCTTCGGCCTGCCCGACGCCGCCACCACCGTGCTGGAGGGTTTCATCTTCCTCACTGTTCTCGCCAGCAATTCCCTCTACGGACGGCTGCCCCTGATGCGGCGGGCCACCGCGGTGGCGAAATGAATGCCGGCGGCGAAATCGGTGGCTGGAGCGTGTTGGTCGCGATCGTCGGTTCGGCCCTTCGCGTCTCGACGCCGTATCTCTTCGTCAGCCTCGGCGAAACGCTCACAGAGAAAAGTGGCCGGATAAATCTCGGCCTTGAAGGCACATTGATGATGGGCGCGATGAGCGGTTACGCCGTGTCGTTGGACACGGGCTCGCCCTGGCTTGGGGTTCTGGGCGGTGGCGCCGCGGGTGCGCTGTTCGGCCTGTTGCACGCGGCCATGTGCAACCTGCCGCGCGTTAATGACATCGCCGTCGGCATCGCTCTTTTCATCTTTGGCACCGGGCTCGCCATCTATCTCGGCAAGCCGCTGATCCATCCGGTCGCACCCCGCCTTCCGGGCATCAATTTGGGCTCTTGGAGCGATCTCCCATCGCTGCGCGCCGCGCTCGACATCAATGCGCTGCTCGTCATCGGCATCGTACTGGCGCCGGCAATGTTGTGGGCGCTTCATAATACGCGCTGGGGCCTTATCCTACGCACGGTCGGCGACAGCGCCGACGCAGCACGTTCCCTCGGTTACTCGATCAATGGCGTGCGCACGATTGCCACGACGATCGGCAGCTTCTTCGCCGGCATCGGCGGTGCATCTCTATCGCTCTATTATCCCGGCGCCTGGACCGAAAACCTGTCGAGCGGACAAGGGCTGATGGCGGTTACCCTTGTGATCTTCGCGCGGTGGAACCCAATCAACTGCGTGCTCGCCGCGCTTCTCTTCGGCGGTGCCTCGGCGCTTGGACCGGCCCTGCAAGCGGTGGGCGTCACCAGCAATTATTATCTCTACGGTGCCGCGCCTTATGTGCTCACGCTTATCCTACTTATCCGGACTTCGTCGACGAAGCATCGCCTGTACGGCGCTCCAAGCGAACTGAGCATCAACAAATGACAGGAGCATTCTTGGCGGACGCCACCCACGTTCCCCTCGTCGAGGCAAGGGGTATGAGCAAGCGTTTCGGTTCCCTGCTGGCGCTCGACAACGTTTCGCTTCGTCTGCAGCCGGGCAGCTTTCATGCGATCCTCGGCGAAAACGGCGCCGGCAAAAGCACCCTGGTAAAATGCATCATGGGCTATTACCAACCCGACAGCGGCGATCTTCTGCTCGACGGCGTAGCCCATAATATTCACAACCCGCGTCAGGCGCTCGATCTCGGCCTCGGTCTGGTCTATCAACACTTCACCCTGGTCCCCAACATGACCGCTGCTGAGAATCTCGTACTCGGCCGCAGCCACGGCGAGCGTGTCATCAATTGGAGGGCGGAGCGCGCGCGCATTGAAGCTTTCCAGCGCGACATGCCCTTCCACGTGGATCTCGATGCTCGTATCACCAGCCTCGCGGCCGGAGAGAAGCAGAAACTTGAAATCCTCAAGCAGCTTTATCTAGGCCATCGCGTGCTGATCCTCGATGAACCAACGTCTGTGCTAACCCCACTCGAGGCCAATCAGGTACTCGGCCTGCTGCGGGACCTCACAAAAGCCGGCAGGCTGAGCGTCGTCTTCATTAGCCACAAGTTCCGGGAAGTGCTCACCTTCGCAGAGGAAGTGACAGTGCTGCGCGCGGGCCGCGCGGTCGGCCATGGAATGGTCGATCGCCTCACCGAGGCGGAACTGGCAGGCCTCATGTTCGGCCGCGGCGTTGTCTTCGCCTCCGCCGCCCGCACCGAGGCAAAACCAGGAAACCAGGCGCTCGAAGTGCGGGGGCTGACTGCGCTCAATGACAACGGCATGATCGCCTGCGCTGGCATATCTTTGGCGGTTTGCGAGGGCGAGATTCTCGGCGTCGCTGGCGTAGCCGGCAATGGCCAGCGCGAGCTGGTCGAGGTGCTCGCCGGTCAGCGTGAGCTAGAGTCCGGAGAAGTTCGCGTGGCCGGCGCCCATTATAAGTGCGGCCGCAAGCAGATGCGCCGACGTGGGGTCCATCTGTTGACGGAAGAGCCGCTGCAGAATAGTTGCGTCCGTGCGATGTCGGTTGCCGAGAACCTCTCGTTTCGCAATTTCGACGACCGGTCGCATACGCGGCTAGGCTGCTTCATGCATCGAAGCGTCCTGCGCCGCGAGGCAAGTGCGCTCATTCGGCGATATGACATCCGCACGCCGAGCCCAGACGCGCGCCTTGATACGCTGTCCGGAGGCAACGTGCAGCGCACCGTCCTTGCCCGCGAGCTTTCGGGCGCCGTGCGTGTACTGATCGCCCAGAACCCGTGCGTCGGCCTCGACTTCGCCGCCACTAGCGAGATCCACGCGCAAATTGTAACGGCACGCAATCGCGGAGCAGCGATCCTGCTCTTCAGCGAGGATCTCGACGAACTGCTTGAACTCGCTGACCGAATCGCCGTCCTTTTCGAAGGTCGTGTCGTTTATGAGACGCCGCGCGCAGACGCTGATATACAAACCATCGGCATGCATATGGCAGGCCACCAATCCAGGCTGGACGATGCATGGGTGCCGAGCGCCTGACTGTAATCCGAGGCGGCCGAATTCTCGATTGGGTGAACCGACGCGCCGAGCCGAAGGATATTCTCTTGCGCGGGGGCACAATCGAAGAGCTCGGTGCTCCGGGTCTCGCCGCACCCAGCGATGCCGTAACTGTTTCTGTACACGACCAACTACTGTTACCGGGCCTCGTCAATGCTCATACCCACAGTCATGGCGGACTTGCCAAGGGGCTGGTCAGCGATCGTGTTCCTCTCGAGATGTTCCTCGCGACGAGCTCGGCGCTCAATGGCGGCCGCACGCTGGAAGAAAAATACCTGAGCGCATTAATTTCGGCAGTGGAAATGCTGCGAAAAGGTTGCACCTCCTGCTACGACCTCGCGGTCGAATTGCCGGCGCCGACCGCGGAAGGCATCCGCGCAATAGCGCAGGCCTACCATGATGTTGGCATGCGCGCCGTCGTTGCGCCTATGATGGCCGATCGCACGCTTTACCAAGCGCTCCCGGGTTTACTCGATGCGATGCCCGACGATCTGCGCGATAAGGCGCGCCGTCTTGCGGCGGCTTCTCCTGAAACAAATGTCGAGGCCTGCAAGACAATACTCAGGGAATGGCCATTCGACCGTGAGCGCGTGCGGCCGGCGCTCGCGCCCACCATTCCACTGCATTGCTCGGATGATTTTCTAATCGCATGCCATCGCCTTTCGGCCGAATTCAACGTCGGGCTGCAAACCCATCTGGCGGAGACAAAAGCTCAGGCAGTACTGGCAGTGGAACGGTACGGTGATAGTCTCGTCGCTCACCTAGATGGACTTGGAATCCTCGATGAACGTATGAGTGCGGCGCATGCAATCTGGATCGCGGCGGAGGATGTCAAGCGTCTCGCAAATTCCGGAACGAGAGTCGCGCATAACCCGCTGAGCAATCTCCGGCTCGGATCGGGCGTTGCTCCCGTCCGGCTCATGCTGGAAAACGGTGTTGATGTCGGGATCGGCACTGACGCGACCAACACCTCGGATGGCCAAAGCATGTTCGAGGCGACGCGCCTCGCCTGCTATCTGTCGCGTATCGTAACGCCTGATTATCGGCAGTGGCTTTCGGTTGACGAAGTTTTCGAGCTTGCGACGGTCGGCAGCGCACGCGTGCTCGGATTCGGCGACCACTTGGGTCGGTTAGCGCCAGGTTTTAAGGCCGACATCGTTTTTCTCAATCTCACCCATATCAACTACATTCCACTCGGCAATCCGGGAACCCAACTCGTAAATGGCGAGAACGGCGCCGCAATAGATAGCGTCATGGTAGACGGCCATTTCGTGCTAAGGGGCGGTAAAATAATCACCGTAGATGAGGTAAAACTGCGACGCGATGCCCAACGTGCCTTCGAGCGCCTATTCGCCGCCAACGCCGGCGCTGAGGTTCTTGGTGGAAACTGTGCGGATGTCGTCGGCACCTTTTGTCTCGGACAGGCGCGGTCCGCGCATCCGATTCATCGTGCGCTTCACGAGAACGCGTATCGTTAGGTAACAACCTCCGGCTTACGCAGCATATTTTCCGAGAACAGCGGTTATGGAAACCTAGCAGGTATCCGACGGCCTCTACGACAGCGCTTGGCGTCGGCCGGCGACGTGATTGGCCGTCTCTTGTCAACCTTGTTACGCCCGTCAGCGGCCGGTTGTCGCGCCGTTACCAGCGGGAAGCGCGAAAAAGTCAAACGTTAAATGACCGCATCCATAAGCTAATAACACTTTCCACAATCCCCTCGCATTGGGTGATTGTCGCCTGGCTCCTCACGATACCCGTCTACGTGGTTCTATCTCGGGGTAGACACAGAGCGAACGGAAAGTAGCACTAGCTGACCTGCACGACCGGATTTGAAACCTTGGCGAGAGAGGCCTGTCCCTCTAAAAACTATCTTGTCCCTAATCGATGAAGCTAAGTATTTGTTTTTGCTATTTTGGCGCTCCCTACGGATCAAATCCTCGGCCGGCTGTCGCTCTTCGCATTAGAGGCGAGCCGACGCCAAACTTTCTTTCCCACTTGCCCAACAGTTTGGCCTGCACGCGGTGCCAGCGCGCCACACAACACTGACGGCGCTGCGTTGAATAAACGATGCAGCAGTTGCGCCGCTTCAAACTGAACTAGGAGTTTCCGCGCGGCTGTTGCGCCGTGGGTAGTCCTTCTCCAGTACGGCGATGATTTCTCTTTGACGGGTAACGTGGCGCTCGCTTTCGGCTGCATGCCGCTTAGCCTGCGCAAGGTGCAGCTCTAACGCCGCCCGATCCATCCGTAGACTGTAGCAGCTGCCACTCGCAAGTTAATCCATTCGGTTAAGTTCGGGTAGTGGTCCAGTCTGATTGGGGCGATATACTGCCGGGAATTGATTGGTATATAATCAGCGGTGTTCTGACGGGGTACCGTCCCGTCACCCGACCAGACCGAAGGCATGGACGACCGCCCCAAACGTCCCCGCAATTCAAACCAATGGGCCGAGCGCATGGCTGAAGATCGGTGGAATAAAGGGCGAGCCCGCGCGGAAAAACTGAGTCCCCGCACAGCGATCCGAACTTGCCCGGACAGCTGCGCAAGCGCGGTGGAAAAAATCTAGTTAAGCCACGTCTTTCTCGTGGCCCAATTCTTCAAGATCTACGTTGAAGTTGAAGTCCATCTGGATAGGCTCAGTAGGACATAGCCGATCACTGTAGCTGTCCATGTCGCTTTTTAACTGCCAGCATTGTCCCAAAATTTGATTGCGGCGGTTCGCGGCGGCCATTTCCATAAATGGGCGCGGCGCATTCCAATCGTCCCATTTCATCACGAGCTGGCCATCCTCGCGAACCCTCGCCGCATAATACTTACGAACGCTTCGGCCTTTTTTATCGCGGACGTGCTCTAAGCCCATCGCGCGACCAATGCGCTCGGCACACTGCCTAACCGCCATGCCGCGCGTCATGTCGTAACGCTCATTGGCAACGGCCCATTCGGCAATTTGGTCGCGCGTGGCGGGCCATGGGCACCCTGCCGCACGATAGTCCTCTACAATTTTCAGAAGCTGATCATTCAGATTAGCCATTGCGTGGCTCCATTATCGATTGAAGGAACGTTCCCCCATCCGTCCGTCAATGTTGTTTGAGTGACGATCTCCCGAATTTTCACCAAGTACTTATGGAAATGCGTATATGGCACTTCTTCTCGGAACTGGAGTTGCCCCACGACAATTCCCGGATGCACTCCAAGTCTTTTCGCAAAAAGCATAACTCGTTGTTCAGAGTACAAAGGACAACTCGTATGATGAAATTGTCCAACTCTGCCTTAGGCACAAGAAACTCTGCAGCCTCATCATTGGCGCGCATTTCCTCTTGGACCATGGTTGCCTTGCGCTGCAATTGCTCCGTTAGTTCCACGTCCACAATAAGCTGACCATCCCAATTCAAGATGTGCTCGATTTCATGACGCAACACGAACCAAAAATTGTTTACCCGATCAAATCTCAAGCGACAGAGCAACCACTGGGCTCTTATCGTCTAACCAAAACGCTGCGCCGTCGATCTTTGCGCCAGGTAAAAATTCAACCACAATAAATCGCACGCCAGCATCTGCGAGAACGCTCGATACTTGACGAATTTCTTCTGGCGCAATAGCAGCGCGCGCAACTTGGCGATCGCCGCGCGCAGTTTTTGAGCAATTCCGAGTATGAAGAGACTTGGACTCTCTCTGCCAATTCCTTTGCTCGGTACAACCAAGCCCATTGCAGGGGCGAGCGATCATCGTATTGATCCGCTTTTGCGGCGTGGGCGAACTGCGGCTTTTCGTCAATCGTCTTAATACGATAAAACTGGCAGATACGATGTTCCAAAACGCCAAGATTATCTGACGTTTCAATCCAGTTCCGTTTTCCTAATTCGCGGACGGGAAATTTGAATAGCTTTGCGCGACGACTGACTGCGTCATCTGCCGGTGCAACCTTCGAGAGACGATAAAGGTTATCAAGGTTCAGCCAATACAGCGCATCGTCATCACCAAAAGCCTTGGCAAGTCCCAATGCAGTTTCTGGCGTGATCTGCTTTTTGCCAGCCACCAACTCATTCACTAACTGGAGCGGCCGTCCCATGATTTGGGCAAGATCGCCCTGCGTCCAGCCGCGAGCATTGAGCTCGTCACGGATAAAATCTCCGGGAGGGAAGAGTACGGCCGGTGTTCGGAGCATTTCAAGATTACTCTTCTCCAGTGATAGTCCTCGATACCAACCACGTGCACGATTTTATTGGGCGCGCTGCCGTGTAGCTCGATTACCAATCGCCACGGATCATTCAGCCTCATCGAATGTTGCGGTTCGCGTCCCTTCAGCTTTTCAAAGTGAAAGGATTTCCGAGCATAGAATGTGCGCTCATCTTGGGCTGCCCGAATGTGCTGCATCGCCTTCCGGTAAGCCTTGACCAAATCGCTGCCAAAACCCGCGCTTAAATCCGGCGTCGATTTCTAAGCGGTCCAGGGACTGGTCTTTGAACGTCACGTCCATGGACACTCCCTGATATAGCAACTCGATTGATTCTTCAATCACCCTTTAGCCCTAAGGGTGATATATGTCCGCGGCGAAGTAACAAAGCATACGGCCAGCATGAAAAGCCTTAATTCAGACCTTCGCGGCCAGGTTGGTTCCCTGCCAGGCGAGTACAGGCCGATGAGCAATGGGGATTCATCGGCTCAAGCAGCACAGTCGCGCTACCGTTACGCCAAGCATGGGCGATGCTTGGCTTTGGTGTAGTGCATCTGCGCCGACACTAAGCTTGTTATCTCTTTCTATGTGGGCGAGCGCACCGCATACGGCGCTTACAGGCCTCCTGCAGGATTTATCCGACCGCCTCGATGGCAGGCACTTTCAACTGATCACGGATGGCCTGACAAAGTATTGACTGCGGTGGGAATGGTGTTCGATCCAAACAACGTTGATTTTGGCTCGACTGCAAAAGAGTATGGCCCGTCCTACAAAGGGGCACCTGGTTCGGCCAAGCAACGCTACAGCGCTCCCGCTTGCATTGGTGCGATCATAAGCACATGAGCACGTAATTCATTGGGCGCAGCAATCTGTCCGTTCGGATGCACTCTCGCCGGATGACGCGATTGACGAATGCCTTTTCAAAGAAAATCGAAAATCACGCTTCTGCGCTTGCGCTGCACTTCCGCTATTACGA
>CAWIEY010000003.1:0-171810 GCA_963835195.1 uncultured Alphaproteobacteria bacterium | reverse complement strand
GACACTGCCCGATGCCGTGATCGCGGCACCTGGGGCATAGACATCGTTGTCGAGGTTCACGGTGTAGGTGGCCGTGCCCCATCCGTAGTTTCCGTCACCGCGGACATAGTAGGCCTGCTCCGTAAACGTGTCCGCATGCGCGCCCGCAGGTGCGCCCGCGATCGCTCCTGCCAGTATGATGAAAAAGAGGAGGACGGCAGCGGCGCCGGCACTCCCCGGGCTGCGCACCCGCCACCAGATATACGCAGCGAAGATCAGGAGGATGGCAATGGCGAAAAGTACATCCTCTGCCCAATTCGATGGTCCTCGCTGTGGCGTCGATGTTGATGTGAACGCGAAGGTGGAGGAGGCGAGCACGGCGCCGGACTGGCCGACGAGAGCGGCGTGCACGATGGGAGAGATGCAGGACTTTTGGATGGGAAATTGGATCGTATCTGTCGGGGACGAAGAGCTGAGCGGCGCCGTCACATCGCTGCCGCAGCTTGCGCCCGCCTGGTCCGTAATGTGCAGGCTGGCCTGCACGCCGCTTAGAGAGGTCGACGTAGTGGCGCGGGCGCCGAAGAAACTGTCGGCAGGTCCGCTCCACACGAGCGTTACCTGAGCAACAGAACCGGGCTGATAGGATGTATTGTCGAGCAGGAGGTTCTGAATGGTCGCGCTCGGCCCATCGATCACATAGTGAGCAGTGACGGTGTTCGACGGAATGTTCTGTGTGTCGGTGAAGGTGAGCGTGGAGTCATACGCTTGGGGTGCGGAGGGTTTAGGGAGCGGCAAGGTGAAGGTCGCTTCGCTGTTCGCCTGGACAGCCACAGGCTGATAGGTTTGCGCCGGTGTTTCTATCGGCGAGCCGAAGACCGTGCGGTAGAAGGTTTGAAATGTTGGCGTGAGGGAAAGGGCTGAGGATGAATGGTTCTGCACCGAACAAACGATATCGAGCGTCTCTGAGGGCTCGATATCGATGCCCTGATTGAGGGTATAGGTCCCTCCTTCGCCTTCGACAGCCAGGTGGCAGGTTTGCGGAAGGATCGAGACGTATGAGCCAGAACCGGAGAGCGTCAGCTGTCCGAGTGAAGCTTGAGCCAAAGGAAGAGCGCTGGTGTCCTGCGCGACAATCTCAAGTTCGTAGGCGCCTGAGAGGTAGGCGGGGGCGTTGTACGTTACAGTTTCAGTAACGCTAGAGTTTGCCGCGAGGTTAAGCGTGTCTGGATAAACGTCTTCATCAACAACGTTCCCTTGCTGGTCCAGGAGCTCGACAGCGTATCGAATACCGGGCTGGGCGCCCTGCCTGTTGGAAAGCTGGAATGAAATCAAAAAAGAATCACCGCTTTGGGATTTAATGGAAGCGCCGTAGATGTTCACCGTCGCGACGAGAACGGGCTGGCCGGAGAAGGGGTTTGCGCGGATGCGACTAAAGGAAGAGCAAGCAACGCGGCTGAACATGCTATCGCTGCTGCTAGAACGCATGCGGCCCGTTTCGCTGCTTTAATTATAGCCATAAAAGGCGATGATTATGCACAGCGCGAGATAATGAGAGGCCGAGGACAGCTACTCGGGTGTGCGCAGAAATCGGGCGCGGCATACATCATCAGCGTAGCACGAGCGGAGAGCATGGCCTCAGAGTGTGGGGATAGCTGGTGCGATTGAGGGGTGATGAATTTTGCAATCGCGGCGCGGCTGAGAAGCCGCGAATATCGAAAACGGAGCAGGTTACGCATTTGTATGCGCGGCCTGGAATGGCCGGGCTCTGGTCAGCGAATGCGAACCCTCTGCGGCGGGCTGTGTAGACTTTCGTTGCCCCGTGTATACGCGGCTTACTGTTGAGTGCACTGCTGCAGAGCGTCGTAAATAGTCGACGCCGAAGGGTTGTACACAAAGGATTTGCCCGTTTGTGTCGTGATCACCTGACCGCTCTGATCCGTGTAGAGAGGAATATTGGTGCATGAATTGCTTTCACACATCCAGACGCCATTAACGCACGTGAACTCGGACTCAAAGAACGCGGTGCCCCATGCGCCAGATTTATTGCTGATGACCGAGAGGCTTTCTGCAGCGTAATTTGGATACGTTCCGCTAGCTCCTTGGCAGGACCCTCCCTGAACGCTCTGGCAGGAATTCGCCGGGCTTCCCGATGGCGAAGTGCCGCCGCTCGCGGATGCACCCACTGTCACCGTCACCGCACCCACCTGCAGATCGCTCACACAGCCGCCGATCGAGGACCCCCCGCACAGGTTCGTCTCAAGGTCGAGCGCGGCCGTGAACGTGCCTGCGCTTTGGTAGGTATAGGAGAGCGAGAATGTTCGGCCCGAGAGGCTGGCATCCTCACTGTTACCGTCGCCGGTTTTCACCACGTAGGTCTGGTTCTGTCCCAGAAGCTGCAGCCCGCTTCCCGAGAAGGTCACGGCAAGGGGCGCAGACCCCGAGTTCGGTGAAGCATTGAAGCTGGCCTGCGTTCGGGCTGGAGGGTTCTGATTGCTGCAGATGGCTGCCATGGCCGTGCGGGTGAGGTAGCCCACGAAGCCGGTAGCTTCGATGCCGTTGTTGGCCTGGAATTGAAGCACCGAGTGCTCCGTCACTGAGCCGAAGGTGCCTGTCGGAGCGGCATTAAAGTACCCTTGGTTCTCAAGAAAGGTCTGGAGGACGGTCACGTTGCCGCTTGTGGTCGCATCGCTCTCTCCTTCCGCGAGATTTTGGGTCGGCGCGCACGGAGGCGGTGTTGTGGGTTTAGTTGTTGTGGCCGTCGATGTTGCGACAGTAACTTCCGCGATGCCGACCGCGGTCCCGGTGGTCGTGCCGAACATGAGCAGGGGGTAATACGTGCCCGGATTTTGATAGGTGTGCGTTGCGCTATACGTGCAGTTCGAACTGGTCCCAGCGCTGCAGGCGCCGACGCTGGTGAAATCAGAGTTCGCGGAGCCGTCGCCGAAGCTCAGATAGTAGAGTTCGTTCACGTTATCTGCTGAAAGCGTCACCGAAAGCGGCGCCGTACCCGAAGAGGGGGATGCTGTAAAATCCATGCTCGGGCATTGCGGGCCGTGGCCAAATGCGGCTTCGAATGCCTGGACGGCGGCGGCCGTCAGAGAGCCGTAGAAACCGGTCACTTCTCCGGCAGGATAAATGGCAGGGTACTGTTTGAGGAAGGTTTGAAGCCTGGTCACGTCGCCGCTGGTCATTGCATCAGTATCGTTCTCGGCAAGGCTGCTGTTGAGGAGGGCCACACAGTTGGGCGCCGTCGAGGTCTCCAACACGCAGCTCTGCGGGTTGGAGAGTGAAGCCTCGTATCCAGGCAGGCAGTTGATGCCGGTACCAGTGGGCGGAGTGCCAGCCGCCGAGATGGTGACCGCAGTGCTCCCGGCCGCTTGCGGCGTGACAACCCCGTTGGAGTGCTGCACGAAGATCTTGAGCTGTGCCGTGAAGTCTCCGGCCGTCTGATACGTGTGCGCCACGGACTGCAGTGAGCCGTTGCAAGCGCTTTGCGAGACCCCGTTCGGGCCCAGCTCCGTGTTGTCGCCGAAGAGAACGTCGTACGCCGTTGCGCCGGTGCAGGAAACGTAGAACGTGACCGCGAATGGCGCTGTGCCGATTGCATTGGGGGCGGCGATGGATCCTTCTGGGGTGGATTGCGCGTAGACGATTGACGCGAACAGCAAGAGTGCGCCGCTAAAGAGCGAAACAGCTATTTTTCTGTACATATGGAAAGTATGGCATGCGCATCACCGCGCGCATCTGCGGGTGTGGACATCGGAAGCGCGGTGGAATCAGACTAAAAGAATTGCCGGATGGCTCTGGCGAATAGATCACAAATATTTATCGGCTCCGGCTACGGGCTCAACGAGCGTGCAGACGCAGTTCATTTCGTCCGTCGTAGGCGGTGAAGGCGGAAGGTCACGAATATTGAAAACGAAGCAGGTCACGGATTTGTATGCGCGACCCGGGACCGAACGGCTTTGTTGAGGCTTGGAAAGGGGATGGGTTGGGGAGATTATCGGCAGTCTATAGAGACGCGCAAAATGGATGGGTTGCGGAGAGTTTTGGGGGGTGCAGAATGATCAGCAAGTCAGACCGTGCGGATGAGCGGAAGATCAAAAGACTTACGCGCGAAATAGACGAAATCGATCGTTCGTTTTATGGGAGTTCTAAAGAAAAGAATTGGTCTTCCTTTGCAGGCATGCTCGAACGAAAGCGCGACGACATCGTCAGAGGCATTGTTCTCCAGCTTCACACCGCAATCGAAAACCTGCTGACTGAAGAATTATTTGCTGAAATATTAGGTACCAAGCATCTGCAGTATAAGCGAAAGCTGCGCAGCACGAAAGGTAAAGCGCTGAATCGGATGTTGACGGGAGGAGGCGCGCTCGGATTTGAGATGAAACTCAACTTTGCGGTGGTAGCTGAGCTTCTCGACAAAAAAACGAAGGATCAATTGAGCGAGTTAAATACATTGCGCAATAAATGCAGCCATAATTGGCTTTTGAACGTGCCCGGACGTCGGGCTGGCAAAGGCCTTCCAAGACAGCGCTTATTGAACTTTAGAGGGCGCGACTTGCACAGGGCGGAGGTGTTGAGAGACCTGTACGCAGAATACGGCAATATCTTCTACCGAATGTTTGCGCGAAGATTATATAGAGATGACCTTATTCCTCCTTCGCCGAAGCGGCCCGCGCAATCAACGCCAGAGGAGGCATGCCAGCCGCGCTAAGGCTATTGACCGAAGGTGGCGGCGGTGGCCGTTGCGGTTTCAGCCGAGCTTGAGGCATCGTCCGAGGGGACGATAGAGGGCGCTTCTACGATGACAGTGCGTGTGCTTGTCGCTGTGAGGCCGTTTTGGTCGGTGACGACGTAGTCGATTGTGTCGGTTGCGGCTTTTGACGTATCGATCTGAATGGGTGACATCGGGGAGTTATTGACGAACGTTTGGAGCCCCAGGTTGAGGTCCTGCTCGGGGCCGGTGATGGTGGCGCCGAGATCGTTGTAGAGGGCGCCGACTTGCACGATGGCGGGGTTGTCGCCCTTGATCTGGATTTGGGGCGGGGTGTCGGTCGCATTGGATGTTGCGCCGCCGCTTGATCCGCCGGAGGTGCTGCCGCTTTCCTGTGTGGATGATTGGGATTGGTTTGCGGCCACGAGCGCGGCATCAAGTTGGGAGCGGGTGTAGCAACTGGTGCCGTTTTGGTCGGTGAGGCACAACTCATTCGCGTGGAGCACGCTGGCGTACAAATCTTGGATGCCGTTTGAGGCGTTACCGAGCCAGGCGATGAGGTTTTGCTCGAACTGTCCCCCGATGTTTGCAATCTCCTGAATAGCGGAGACGATCGGCGAGATGAGGCCTTCGTAGTTAAGAGTGAGTGTGCCGTCAGGCGTGAGGGTCGTTCCCGAGGTCGTGGAGACAAGCTGAGGGAATACCTGTTCTACCTGTTGAGCGATAAAGCCAAGGTTCTCACCGGTGCCGGGCTGGTCGATGCGGAAGTACGATACTGGATTAAGCGCTTCGATCGCGGTGAGGGACGACGATGCGTCAAGCGATTGCACGCCAGTTTTCAAACGCTGGTCGGACGATTGGAAGATCGATCCGGAGTAAGTTGAATTTCCGTCGTCGAAAACTGAGAACACTGTCGTCGAAGCACTGTTGACGACCGCGAAGGCTGAAGTTGAAGCGGTGTCGGGGCCGGTGACTTGGAGGCGGCTATAGGGACTAGTCGTGCCTATGCCGACATTGCCGTCGTAAAGAGCCGTGAAGAGCGGGTTGGTGGAACTTGCTGTGTTGATGGAGAAGATCGAGTAACTCTGCTCTGCGGTGGTTGTAGCGTCGAACGTCGAGGCGGTGAGCGAGAAGCTGCCGCCGACGTTCAAGTTGCTGCCGACAGTCAGGCCTCCCTGGAACGCTCCGTCAAGAGCTTGGAGGCTGTTATCGAGTTCCAAGCTTCCGGCCTGCAATGTGCCGGCTTCGAGTGATTGCGTGTACTCGCCTCCGACATTGAAGCTGACGAGTGAATTGTTGCTAGGGCTCGCCACGTATGCGTAGCGGCCCGAGATGTAGACTGAGGTCGGAGAGTCCAAACCGCTTGAGGCGCTGCCGATTTCGTCGGGAGTGGCGGGATTGGAGACATCGACGACGGCGAGGGAACTGTTGTCGCTGCCTTTGTTCGTCACGTACGCGTAGCGGCCCGAGACGTAGACTGAGTTTGGAGTATGCATTCCGCTAGAGGTACTGCCGACTTCGACGGGAGAAGCGGGATTGGAGACGTCAAAAACAACGAGGGAATTGTTGCTTTCGCTCGCCACGTACGCGTAGCGGCCGGAAACGTAGACTGAGAACGGAGCGCCCAACCCGCTTGATGTGCTGCCGATTTCGACCGGGGAAAAGGGATTGGAGACGTCGAAGACGACGAGAGAGTTGTTACTAGGGCACACCACGTACGCGTAGCGGCCGGAGACGTAGACTGATGTTGGACGGCTCAACCCGCTTGAGGTACTGCCGACTTCGGCGGGAGAGGCGGGGTTGGAGACATCGAAGATGGCGAATGAACTGGCACTGCCAGTGTTTGCCACGTATGCGTAGCGACCTTGGACGTATACGGACTCTGGTTGGCTGAGGCCGGTCGTGATGGAGCCAACTTTTACGGGAACGGCGGGGTTGGAGACATCGAAGATGGCGAGTGAACTGCTTTCACTCGCCACGTACGCGTAGCGGCCCGAAACGTAGAGTGAGGCTGGAGAGTTCAGCCCGCTTGCGATGCTGCCGATTTCGGCGGGAGAAGCGGGATTGGAGACGTCGAAGACAACGAGAGAGTTGTTGCCTTGGTTCACCACGTATGCGTAGCGGCCCGAGACGTAGACCGCCCACGGATTGATCAACCCACCTGAGGTGGAACTTGCTTCGACGGGATTTGCAAGGCCCGCTATCTGCAATTCGTCGATGGGGTTCGTAGTGCCGATGCCGATGTCACCGCTTGTATTAAAGAATAGCGTAGAAGTCCCGACCGCGGTGTTGGCGCCGGAGAAGTAGGCGACTTGGCCTGTCGTGCCGGATATTGAGGAGCCGCCGATGCAGGTTCCTGCCACCGAGAAGCAACCGCCACCCGCGAGATTGATGCCGCCGCTTGAATAGAAGCTGGACGTTGCGCTCGTCAGGTTCAGGATGCCGTTCACCGAGAAGATAGAGCCCGGGGTGGTGGTGCCGATGCCGATGCTCCCCGCAAAATACGCAGTGCCGGTGGTCGTCGCGCCTCCGCTAATCGTGAGTTCCACCGTTTTGATTACCATTACCGATGGTCGAAGAGGCGAGCGCGGTGAGACCGCCGTTGAATTGCGTGAGGGTCGAGGTGCCGTTGCCCGCCTGCGGGAATTCGTAGGCGGCGACGACCTGCGACGTGAGGTTGGCGAAGGTCGGCAGGCCGAGTGAAGAAGTTGCGGTGAGGGTGTAATTCGCACCGTTGCCGACCAGAAGCTCACCGAATGAAGGTGTAGAGGCGATGCCGGTGCCGCCGCTCCCGGCTGCAAGCGGCGCGCCGAGCGAAAGCGCGCCGAGGGAGGCGCTTTGCGCGTACAGGCTGGTTGAGCTCGCAACGGCGGCGAAGAAGTCGGTGGAGGTCGCATTTGTGAGGGTAGTGTTGCCTGCGACCGAGAGATCGCCGGCGCTGTCGATGGTGGTTGTCGCGGTGCCGCCGAAGTATGCCGTGCCAAAGTTAGAGAGGTTGGTGGTCGAGGCGACGGTGTAATTGAGCGTCGCGCCCGACAGGGTATTGATCAGCCCGGTGGTGAAGCTTGCGATGGAGGCAAAGAGATTGGTTGAGGTTGCGTTGGTTGTCGACGAATTCGTCGAGGTGATCAAGCCGTAGTTCGTTGTGGACGCATTGAGCGAAGGAACATTGAGCACACCGGTAAGCGTGCCACCTCCGAGCGAGAGATAATCTAAGGCGGGAATTTCTGAAGCAGTAAGGTTCGCGTTCGTGATAGTGACGCCGGAAAGATTGCTGATATTGTTGGAGGCAGCGTAGGGGACTGCGGAGTTGCCGCCCGCAGCGACCCACTGGGGCACTGTGGGCGCTGTGGTTGGCGTGAATTTTTCAGTGAGCGAGTTCGAGAGCTCCAAGAGAGCGGCGTTCAACTGATGTTGAGTGACATAGTCGGGCGCGGGCAGCTCGCCGTAGGCAACCGCGCTCTGCTGGTTCGGAGTTGCTAGCAGCAGATTTTGCGCGGACTGGGAGTTTGCTGACGTAAATGCTGCGGGGCTTGATGTTGCGAGATTGACACTCTGGGAAGGCGTTGTCTGATCGGATGTTGCCTTTCGAAGATTTGATTGAGTTGATGTTGCGGGGGCCTCGAATGGATTTGCTGCCGCGGCGACTTGGGAGCTGGTTGCGCCCGCAAGGTCGGGCGGCACGTAGGCGACGGTGTTGTGTACACCGAACAGCGAGAGAAGTGCGGCTATGATGGCCGATAGGATCGATGCCACACCTCAATTATGCGGTGTGCGGTTGTGCAGGCGGCGGGGGAGTGGGGATAATGCAGGTCTATTTCGCGATGCGCTCACGAATCAGAAGCTGTTTCGCAGCGTGAAACTCTAGTGTCTCGGCAGTCCGCGACCGCGGCATCGAGCGCGGTGGCTTCACCTATGGGCAGTCGCCGTGCCGATCGAGATGCATATCGTGAGTTTTGAAATTGAAGTCATATACGAAGTGGCAGCCGCCATCGTCGTAGCCGAAATGGAAGTGATCGGCGTTCCAATTGGCATCAGCGTGCGGCGTATTCGCATGTGCTGTCGGAGGCGGAGAAGAAGGGGAAGGAGCCGGGCTCGGCTGGGCAAGGGCCATGCCCGGGATGGCCGCAATAGCAGCCGCGACGAGGAGCGCACTACGCATGTGATGCTGCCTGCGTGTCAGTGGAGCGCACTTTTCGACGCGTTGGCACGTCGCTAGTTCGGACGCTATCGAGGGAATAGCGCGGCCGCAAGAGTAACTCTATTGAGCGTTACCTCGCGGCTCAACGGGTCGCTGGCGTCGAGGAATAAGCTGCGCAACGGGAGGCAACGATGAGTGATCAAAGGCCTTTTATGAACTTATCTGAAGCATCTCCAAAGCAGGGAGGCAATGGCGGCAAGTTTGACTATTTGCAATTCCGCTTGGGTAAGGCGCTTGGCATGCAACGGCTCGGCTGTGCTCTCTTTATCGTCCCGCCTGGCAAAAGGGCGTTCCCATATCACGCGCATTCTCTCATGGAAGAGATGTGTCTTATCTTAAAGGGTTCTGGCACGCTTCGTCACGATGGCCAGGAATTCCCAATCAAAGAGGGCGACGTGATCGCGTCTCCAATCGGAAAAGCACATCAAATAGTCAACACTTCTGAAGACGACCTAAAGTATCTCGTCATTTCCAATAACGAAGAAGCCGACGTCGTTATGTACCCGGATTCTGGAAAAGTTTTGGCAGTTTCATCCGCGTTTGGAAAAACCCTATGGCACTTTACACGCCTGAGTTCGGCAACTGACTACTATGACGGAGAGGCGTAGTTCGGTCGCTGTGTGGCCGAAGCGGCTATGTCCGGTTTTGGCACTGAACGTCATTTTCCAACGTCTGCTCTGATTTCCGTTGTCGGGGGGAAAGCTGACGTGCTGCTTATGGCGGCGAACGATCGAAAATGACCCAGCGCGTCATGTCGAGGATGAGGTAGTAGACGCTGAGTTACGCGGCTTGCAGCACCTGGTCGGCCAGCCATTCCGGTTCATCAAGCATAATGACATGGCCAGAAGTGTTATTTTCAATGGTAGCCCACGTATGGTCCGCTTTGCAAGACGCGAGCGCCCGATCAAAGCCCGCACTAGGAAATCTGGTGCAACGTATGTAGGTCTTTTTCGCTATCCTGTCGCGAACGCCGGAGAGTTTGATCGGCTGATAATAAGTTGCGAGGGGGTGTGGCGTCAGTTTGGCGTCCACGTAAGTGCCATCATGTTCGTTCACGAGAAAGATCGCCGCCGGCGGCGCTCGAAGCGTCAGATCGCCTCTTTCAGTGGCAGCCATCGCCAGCTTGCGAGTTGCCTCCAGAGCGAGATCGATTGGCTTCTCGCCATTTTCCGGGATCAGGGCATCAATCCAGACAATCGAGGAGACACGGCTACCGATTTGCTCAAGCGCGCCCGAAGCGGGAAAGCCCCCGTAGGAATGTGCGACCAAGCAAACGTCCTTTAGCTCTTCCCATTTAATGGTGTTGGCGATGTCAAAAATGTGAGTATCAAGATTGATGTCCCTGCTTAATAGGTGCGAGCGATCACCCAGACCAGCGAGTGTCGGCGCAAATACGTAATGGCCTTTGCTTTGAAGAAGGCGCGTGATCCTTTTCCAACACCACCCTCCCGCGAACGCGCCGTGGACGAGAACGAATGTTTTTGGCGCTACTCCTGAGGCCACGTTAAACTCCCTTGTGGTAAGTGAGTAACATCCGTTGAGTGATCAAATACCACAAATATTGCTTTTTGGCACCGAGCGTCGATCCCGCATGTCCGCTGTCATTTCCGTCGTGAGGGGTGAAGCCGACTTGCCGCCGATCGCGGGTTTTGGTCAAATGACCCATTTCGAGTACCACAGGGACGGTGATTTGCGGCATGGCGAGTAGACGGAAACGGACATTGAGGGACTCGGCTGAGAAGGCGATTCGGGCGCTGCTGCAAAAATATGATTGTCCTGTTCCATACCATGCTGTGCGCGCGCGGTTTCTGGGCGCGATTGTTTCCCCGGCCGAAGCTGTGTCGCCAGTTGCTACCTTGAAGGGATTGTGGGGCGGAGAATTGCCGGCGTTTGATAACCTGGACGCGGTAAACGAGCTGACGCGGGTTTTGCTCACGGGGCTTTGGAATGAGCTAACGCGCCACCAAAAGGCGAGCGAGCCATTTCGTTTTGTCGAATTCTCAGTGCCTAAGAATACCGAAGGGCTGGCCACTCTCGCGCTGGTTCGGCGCGAGGAGATCGACGGGTTTGTGGATGGGCTTTTTGGAGCTGAAGAGCGCATTGATTTGCCCGAGAGCGGCTATCGGGCCTTAGGAGAACTCGGAGAAATTCGCGCGATGCTCGCCGGCATCTATGAGTTAGCGACCAGGCCCGGAGAACAAGAAGTAGAAGATGCGGGCGATCTGATAGAAAAAATCGAACGGATTGGCGCGATTGCGGAACATGAACTCAATCAAACCGTGCTCGCCTGCGTGCGCGCCCGCCGGCAACTGGCCCATGCGCTGCCGGTGACCAAGCCGGTATTTCACTGAAGGCAAGCTACGCCATCGAGGATAAACGCTCGCACAAGGTATTTCTTTTCGCCGCCGGCTCGGAAAATTTAAAACAGCCGATAACCAAATCTTCGCTCGCCGGCGGACAATCCTGATTGGCAGCGCGGCCGGAGGGATGACGCGCGACACAAAATCGTCGACACGGCTAGCGTGCGCTTGGAATCTTGCCCGTGCCGCTGCACCTCCCGCATCTATCACCGCCGGATGCCTTCCCAGTCCCGTTGCAACGCGGGCAAATTTCAAGCTCACGCCTGCCTTCTTTCCCACTCGGCAGTTTCTCTATTCCCATGCTCTCCCCCTTTGCCGACAATGTCAGGGCTCCGGTTGGACCCGGAGCCCTGTGCCCTTCGAGTAGGAGTGTCGATTACGCTGCGCGTGGCCGCTCAGCGATCCAGGCTTCTACTTCCTCTGCAAACCAAGCGACTCTGCAAGCTCCAAGCCGTACCCGCGTGGGGAATTGGCCGGCGCTTTCAAGTCGCGCGATGTGCGCGAAGCAGTAGGGTATGCCATAGATGGATTTCAACTCCTTTTTCGAGACCAGTTTTCTCACTTGTTGCATCGACGTGCTCCGAGAAGAACAGCGTCGACGCTGCAAGGGGACCTGGACGCGGATGCGCACAGGGCCAACTAGCAGGCAAGCGCAACCATACGCTCGTTTGCGAAAGCAAACAATTGCACATAGCTGCGCATACGCGACCATTTCACAGGTCGATTGAAAGGACAGCTCGTTGTCCGACTCTTTATGCAGCGCAAAGATCGAAGCCGGGCGCTGCCTTTGCAAAGAGCTCGGCAAGGTGCCGTTCCCACGGCGCGACAGCTTCTCGCGTCCCGGGCGTATACGTGTGACGCTGGTAGACGCCCGTCACGCCACCATCACGCCTACTCAGTTAGTCGGGCTCATCGTCGCCGCTCGCCTATCAACAAGCAGCCGCCGCGGACGCCAGAGACGGGTCAAAATGCGAAGTGGCGATCGCCCAATCGGATGTCCGCTTTGCACCTGGTCGCGACCATCCTAGCGGACATGCTTCACTTCCGATTTGTGCCAGTAGCGACCGCCGACGTCATCCGAAGGGCTTGATGCTTTCGGCGACTGAATCCGCGACGTGCTCCTTCGAAATGATGCCGACGACCTCGGCAGGACGCCAACGGCCCTTGGCTGTGGTCACAACCGCCATGGTGGCGTCGCGACGCGCCATACGGTGCACCACGTCGAACATGACGTCGGTCTCGCGCGCCAGGGTAAAGTTGCGTTGCGCAATGTCGCCGAAATGCACGCCGCTATAGGCGGCCTCGACGCCGCGCCGCAGCCCGGTATTGACCCGCACTACACCAGCGATGTGATTGCCGCGAGTGACAACGACGTGAAGAAGAGCGCGATCGTGCCCATGGTCGCGCAGAAAGGCGTCGAAGTCAGCGTCCGCCGGAACGATGGTCACGTTCCGCTCCATGACTTCGCCGGCGCGACGGACCAAAAACATATTGGCGTGCATCGCCTTCGGTACAGCGTGGCCACGACCAACAAGCTTGATGGTGTAGATATTTTCCACCGACAGCAGGCGACGGATGCCGATGGCAAGCGCCACAGCCAAAATGCTCGGCATCACCAGATCATAGTCGCGGGTCATCTCGAAGATCATGGTGACAGCGGTCATGGCTGCACCGGTACCGCCGCCGACCATCGCCGCCATGCCGATGATTGCGCAAGTAATCACGCTGACGCCTTCGACCGGCTGGATCGCCATAATCGCCGCGCCGAACGCGCCACCGATGGTCGCGCCCATGAACAGCGAAGGTGAAAAGATTCCGCCCGACGATCCCGAGCCGAGACTGGTCGAAGTGGCGCAGAGCTTGGCTATGAATAGGATGAATAGCAGAGCCGGGAATCCGAGGCCGCCGGTCAGGATCGCCTGAATCGTCGAATAGCCTACACCTTCGACGTGATAATGCCCGGCGGTGCGGAAGAGCACGTAGATGAGGAGGCCGAGCCCGAACATGCCTGTGATGTGGCGCAGGTATGGATTTTCGATGTGTTCAAAGAGGTCTTCCGCGAAGGTCAAGCCGCGGATAAATCCTGTCGCCGCCAGTCCGATGAAGGCGCCGAGCAGCGCGAACAGCAGAAGAGCGGCTAGCGTCGCCGGATGCTGCGAATTCAACAGGTCGCTCGGAATGTTGAATGCGGGATGGATGCCGAAGAAGATGCGACCGATGAAGGTCGCGGTGCCGGTCGCCAGCGCCACGGGGAGGAATGTGCGCGCGCTCAGCTCTGGCATCATTAATTCGATGGCGAACATCACGCCGCCGATCGGCGTGTTGAAGGTGGCGGCGATGCCGGCGCCGGCGCCCGCGGCAACTAACGTGATGCGCTGCCACGGCGCCATGGGGATCATTTGTCCCAGTGTCGAGCCAAGCGCTGCACCGATCTGGATGATCGGGCCCTCACGGCCGACCGCAGCTCCGGTGCCAATCGACAGTGCCGACGCCAGCGATTTGATTACGGCCACGATCGGGCGGATTACTCCATCCTTGTAGTATATCGCGTCCATGACCTCGGGCACGCCGTGACCGCGCGCTTCCGGAGCAAAATTCGTGATCAGGAAGGTGACCAAGATGCCGCCGACGACCGGAACCAGAATAACGAACGCGCCCCATGGGCTCGGCGGCGTGAAGAGGCTCGCGTCATAGGCAAATGAAAAGGAGCCCAGAAACGCAACATTATGGAAGAACCCGATCAGGGCACGGAAGACGACGGCACCAAACCCGGTGATCAAGCCGACGATCACGGCGATGAGGGATAGGCGGAAAAGGTCGATGCGTTGAGGTAGCCTAATTTTCATGCCTATCGTACTTCGGTTGTCCCGCAGATTTATATACTAGTGGCAGCCGACCACACGACGCGAGCGGCGCATGAGGCCATCCTTGACGGTCGGTGACCTTCGCGCCACGTCTGCTTATGCCCCAGTAACCGGCGCGACAGCAGACATTCGACCTAATGCATAACAGGCCACGGATATTCTGGGAGACGCAGTCGATCGATAATGTCCCTACCAAACGTGAGCCGCGCGACGCCGTGGAAGGCGGCGGCCTTGATGACCTGGTTACGCAGAAACAAGCCCCACCGCGTTTTTGGAGCAAAGGCTCCGGCAAAGCGCTCGGCGCCGCGCTGTTTGGTTTCGATGAACGAACGCAAGACCTTTTCGTAATTCGCAAATCCTTGCCTATGATCGCTCGATGACTTGGCCAGCTCACCAGCCAACACATACGCGCCCGTCATGGCCAGCGCGGACCCTTGCCCTGCCATCAAGGACACGCAGTAGGCTGCATCGCCTACAAGTGCGATCCTGCCTTGTGACCATCTTGACATTCTAATTTGGCTTACGCGATCAAAATAAAGCTCATTGGTGCGATCGAGCGCGTCTAGAATTTGCGAACACTCCCACGCGTCATCGCCAAATTGCGCACGCAGCATCGCTTTCTGCCCGGGAAAATCAGGAAGGCTTGCCGAATTCGGCAGCGTCAACGCTGAAGACGAACAGAAATAGCGTCCGGTCATCGCGCAAAGCGACCCGGCCGACCATGCGGCCTGGATCGCTGAACATCACATAAACCTCCTCATCGCGTGGCCGGTAACCTGTCGTTTCGAAAGCCGCAACCATATAGCCTAATCGCTTCTCGAAACGATCCTGAGGACCGAAGGCGAGGCGACGAACCCTCGAATGAAGCCCATCCGCTCCCACCACCAGACCAAATTTACGACTGCCATGATGCTCTAGTTCCACTTCGACGCAATCTTCGGATTGTTGCAAGCGCCGGATCTCGTCTCCGAAAATCATTTCCGTGCCAGGGCAGATCTTTTCGGTTAGCAGACGCGACAAGGCGCTTCGGGCAATAGTAACGTAACGGCCGCCCGTCAATTCAATAAAGACGCTGGTACCGAAGCCGGCAACTCGTTTGCCCCGTTCATCTACGATCCGCATCTCGCGGATGCGGTAGCCCTGCTGATTGAGCCCATCACCGATGCCCATCAGCTCGGCTATGTCGTAGCCAAGGCCCCAAAAATCGATAACGTAGCCTCCGGTTCGTAGGGCTGGCGCGTGCTCAATGATAGTGGGCTCAAATCCGGCCGCTCTGAGCCAGAAAGCCAGCGTCGGACCCGCTACCCCCAAACCAGAAATCAAAACGGTGTTGGCGCCCATTTGGGGGAACTAGGGGACAGGGGGGACTTATTGCAACTTGAAATCCGCTTCGGGATCGCGAGCGCCATATTGGGGTTGATGGCCCAAGGTTCGTTCTACCCTCCGCGCGCGACTAAGTCACGGAATCAGCGCATGTCGGCGACTTGCTACCTTCGGATATCATGCCCGCGTTGGCAGGCGCCGAAGTTCAATATCGTTGCAAATTACGGCCTTCAAATGCTTATAGAAGGCGCGAGCCGTATCGTTGCCTCGCGCCACATCGAAGTCGACAGCAACGCATCCCAGCTCGGCAGCGCGAGCTTGTACGGCGGCGATAAGAGCTCGTCCGATACCTTCGCGCCGTTGATTGGGCGCTACCCAAAGGTCACTCACCCATACACGCTTCTCACGTGTGTGCGCTTCGAATCTTCGGCAAAACGTCGCAAAGCCAACAATACGATTTGTGCTTTCGGCAACAAGACATTCGAACCACCGGTCAGCGCCGAAGGCGCAGTCTGACAACGTCGACGCATCCGATCCCGGATCGGGATCTTTGACGTGTGCCGCAAGCGCCCTGGAGAGCTCTGCAATCGCGGTCATATCGTGAGGAGATGCGGGACGTATTTTCATGCTTACTCTTAGGTGTTTCAACGAACTCGGGACACCGTTGTCTCGATGGGTTATCCGGGGAAGCAATACGCCCATTCAAGTTTGAACCGGCCGCCCCAGTTGATTGCGCGCCACGCAGACTGCGTTGCGTTGCATGTTCCGCAAATCCCTCACCCCCCAATCGTCAAGACCGCAATCCCGCTCGGCTGACAAAGCGACATCGTCATCTGCCAAAGGCATTGGGGTGCAGTGTGAACGCAATATTGGCGTTAGAAACCCCGCAACGCGGCCGTCCTGTTTCTCAACCAAACCTCCGATGTCTTGCTAATCCAGCTCTCAGCCTCGCCCGCGGAGATAAAGCCGCTGATGTGCTGCTCTTGCCCATACGGCCACAGAACCCGCACGTACCACCGTGACGACGATTTCAGCTGACGTGCTGCAAACGTTGGCGGGCTTCCGGTTGTTCGCTTGCCCGGATCGCGGATGTTCTCAGCCATCTTCACCTCCATGGACCTGGGGTCAGTTAAAAAGAGGATGCACCGGAGCTGTGTGATTGGCGACCGGCGCATCCTACAGCAGCTTGCTACTTGGACATATCGTCCTTGGACATGTTGTCCTTCTTGATGCCGTCTTTCGAGATGCTGTCCTTGCTCATGTCGTCGCCGAAAGCGGGCGGCAAATCAAGAAATCTGCCCAGCGCGACGGCGACCGGCAAAACCAAGATGAACGGACGATCACGTGACGCTCCGTCAGGTTGCGATGGCGTGTCAGACCCATCACTCCTGATTCGACCCGACCGACGGAAAGGTTACAGGCCCGGCAGGAGAATTTTGCAGCGGCGGACTGGTGCCCCAAACTGCGGAGATTGGCAGGCCCTCACTTATACAGTAGGTTCTTCTTTGGAGAGGAGTGCCGATGTTGTTGTCCAAACTCTCTATTACGTATGCTTCTTCGGAACAGTGTTATTGACGGCGCGAAAAGGAGCTTGTTTTGCTGAAAATTTCCGCCCGAACGGCGTATGTTTGTCCGGCGGCCCGCTATGCCGAGGCTGTGGACAAGCCCGACTTGTGGGTTCGATTCTTTTTGGCTGACGTGAGGTCCACGACAGGCGAGCCGTTGATGGTGAGCTAAAAGCAGCAGGCCACCAAATGAGGCGGCTTATTTCGTCTGCAAAGCTTCATGGGCGCAACGCCGCATCTCGGCCGGATCACGGATGCCGCGTTGCGCACAGTTGATAATCGCTTCAGCGACAATGTCGCGCAACTTATCTGTCCTGAGCGCGAGACCAAGCTCGTGGCTCACTTGGTCGAACACCGACGACATCATGTCGATGTGCTCGGGATCAAATGGCAGGTGCCGGAACAACGGATAAATCGGTATTGGCATGGCCTTGGAAAAACGTGCCGTAAGCCGATATGTTGCGTCGGAATGTCGACCTAAAGCCTGTTTAAAATACCGCCATGGCCCCGGAAGAAACCCCGCTCGAAAAAGCACGTCGCCATGTGGTCGAGGGGCGCAAAATCGTAGCACGCCAACGGCAGCTTATCGCCGACCTCAAGCGTAAGGGGCTGCCGACGGCGGATGCCGAAAGCGTCCTCCGGACGTTTGAAAACAATCTGGCGATATTCGAACGCGACGAGCGGGATCGGCGCGCCAAAAGGGACCAGACCTAAACTTCAAAAGGGACCACCCCGATGGGAAAGGGGCCAGTACCCTTGCTCCGAAAGGGAACATCATGGCGGCTGCAATTGGACAGCGTACGCTTGTTCGACTGGTGCGCCTTGTTCAAGACCCGACGCGAATGGAGTCGCAACGTTGAGGCTCTTCCAACGAAATGCGACGGCTTCGCATCCCTTGCTAGAAAGAAATTAGATGCGGGGGTATCTATGGGGAATACAACCTGAAGGCATGTGAAGACGCCATAGGAAAAACAATAGCTTATGCGATGATTGAGGTGCCCTCCACGGCACCACCTAACTGTTCGCGTTTGTTCGCCGCAGTTCGCGATCGATTAATCTCTTAAAAATTTCAACGGCTTGAGTCCGCTCAATGCTGTGCACGATCGCGGTCGATCGTTGGCAGCCGGAAAAATCTGTTGGTATCGCTGTTGGTATCGAAGCCGTTTTTGAACTCGGTACCAACACATGCTCAACGACCTTCGCATTCGCCAGTCCAAGCCGCGTGACCGCGACTACAAGCTCACCGATTACGATGGACTTCATCTGCTGGTCCGGCCGAAAGGAGCCAAGCTCTGGCGATTGGCTTATCGGTTCGCCGGAAAACAGAAGCTCCTCGCTTTGGGCGCTTACCCGACCGTAGCCCTGGCCGAGGCGCGCGAGGCCCGCGACGCGGCGCGCAAGCTCATTGCCAACGGCACCGACCCAAGCGTGCGCCGCCGGCTGGAGAAGATCGCGGCCGCCGCGGGCGGCAATACGTTTCGCGAGGTTGCCGAAGAACTGCTTGCGAAGCAGGCTCGTGAGGGCCGGGCGGCGATGACGACCAAGAAGAAAGCTGGCTCCTTGAGCCCGCGTTGGAGACGTTCGGGGATCGACCTGTCGGCAAAATCACTGCGCCTGAACTCCTCCACGCCTTGCGCAAATTCGAGGACCGGGAACGGTACGAAAGTGCCCGGCGGATGCGAACCGTCGCCGGTATGGTGTTTCGCTATGCCATCGCCACCGGCCGAGCAGAACGTGACATCTCGCTCGATCTGCGCGGCGCGCTGACGACGCCGACGGTGCACCATCGCCCTGCCATAACCGACCCGGAACAGGTCGGCGCTCTGCTGCGCGCGATCGATGGTTACGCCGGCCAGCCGACGACACGGATGGCACTCCAGCTATCGGCGCTGCTGTTCGTGCGGCCCGGCGAAATCCGTCACGCTCGATGGCGGGAGTTCGACCTGGGCGGAGCCGTTTGGAACATTCCGGCCGAGACCATGAAGATGGATCGTCCGCACCGTGTGCCATTGGCCCGTCAAGCGGTGGGGATCGTGCGGCATCTGGCGAAGATGACGGGAAAGGGCGAGTTTCTGTTTTCGGCGATCACGTCGGTGCGGCGGCCGATGAGCGAGAACACGCTAAACGCCGCGCTCCGCCGCCTCGGTTACACCAAGGATGAGGTGACCGCGCACGGCTTCCGCACCACGGCCTCGACGCTCCTAAACGAGATGGGCCGCTGGAGCCCGGACGCCATCGAAAGGCAACTGGCCCACCAGGAGCAGGACGGGACCAGAAATGCCTACATGCATGCCGCGGAGTTTTGGGCCGAGCGCGTCGAAGGGCATGTGGCGTCGCACCTTTGAGCGGCTGAGGTGCAAGGCGTTCGATTTGGAAATGGAAGCTGAAAAGCTTTTTGACGCCCGATTGGCGAACCTTTGAGATACAGCGGAGCCTTTCTACATTTCGCGCGATAAAGAGTGACCACGGTGCAGCGGGAAGCCGCCGATGGGCTTTTGGCTCGGAGAGCGGCAACGAGCGTCAGGAACAAGCCGTGTCATCCGCAGATGCCTCACGCCTGCGCTCCTAGCTTCACGATCCCTCTCGCTCTGTATGCGCTCGATGTATACCAACAAGCAGACCATGAAGACCGCCGCGATCGTACTGCGGTGGCTTTGGCGATCCGCAGCATTCACACAGCAGCTTAGGACGTAGATGCGAGCATAGGACATAGGTGCGCCAATGATGCCCAGCTAGGACACTGTTGCGCCATAGGGCACCGCTGCATTGCGGCCGGCGGTCGCATAAGCCATGGGTTGCAGCGACCTCGCCGCGTCCACGGACTATGCGTGCACCCTATCTTCTGGCAGTATGCAAATTCGAAAGTTTGAGGCGCCCCCAGTTTTCCCGCGCGACTTAAAATTCCTCTCATGGCCGGCCTCGATCTCAAGAACCTCCCCGCATATCACTCTACGGAAGAAATCCTGTCGCAGCCGCGATTTCCGTTGGCGCGTGACGAATTTGTGAAAGCGATGCTCGCCCTCTACGAGCATAAGCCCTTCCTCAACCGGCTGCTGCTCGAGGCGAGCCGGACTGTTCTGCTGGCCGTGATCATGTGCCTCTATGCGCGCTACGACGAGGCCGATCGCGCGACCTGGCCGACGCTGCGCCTGGTCGCTGATTCCATGACGGAGCATCGTCTCGCCAGTGCAAGCCGTGTCCACGACCTCGTCTCGCGCCTCGTCAAGACCGGCCATCTCGAACA
The DNA here is from genome assembly GCA_963835195.1 of uncultured Alphaproteobacteria bacterium. Classification (GTDB taxonomy): domain Bacteria; phylum Pseudomonadota; class Alphaproteobacteria; order Rhizobiales; family Xanthobacteraceae; genus BOG-931. Next base: position 151,557 of record CAWIEY010000003.1, on the reverse strand, counting down.
GCGCGCGGCGCCGCAGGATCGCCGGGTTCGCATTCTCACGCCCACCAAGAAGATGATCGCCCAGGACCAGGATTTTCTTGTGTCGCATTATCTGCCGTTGGACATTCTGTTTCCAGACCCCGGCTACGCGCTGATCATGACGCGCGATCCCGCATTCCAATTGAAGCAGCGTCTGGTATCGAGAGATCTGTTCGCGCTCGGCGCGCAGATCCTGAACAGCAATCCGGTCATGATGCTGTTCCAGGGCCGCGACGCCGGCATCATGATCCTCATCAAAATGATCCAGATGGCCGGACGGCAGGGCGGCGCCGAGCCGCTCAAAGTATCTTATTCCGACTTGGGCGGGCGCTTCGGCGTGTCGCGCACCCATGTCCGCAAGCTTTTGCTCGCGGCGGAAGAGATGGATCTTGTTCGTTTGACGAGGGCTGGCGGCCAATTTGTCGAACTGAAGCCTGCAGTCCTGCAGGCTTTCGATCATCTCGTCGCCGATGCCATGAGCGGATTCGATCTCTGTTACCAGCTGGCGCTCCGCGCCGGATGACCTTTTTTCTTCGCCGAATTTAGATCGCAGATTTCACTCGTCGGATTGCTGGAACATTCGGAGCATCTTTGATTGCTTCGCAGATCGTTGGCATTGGTCATTGCTTTCCTCCTCAACGCCGGCTGAACACCTCGCGCCGTCTGCGTTATCATGACGCAGGCAACCGTTTCTCCATGCCGAACTGGGGGAGGCTTCGCGTTTCCTCGGGACGTGCATGTCGCGGTGGCGAGTTGGATTCTGCCCGATGGGTGCTTGTCATGTCCTGCATGGTTGGTTTTGCCGTTTTCGTCTCCCTAGTTTGGTCGGCCGGCGAAGGCGTCGCGCGCTAGCGCGTGCTGATAAAGCGGTAACGTGACGTTTTATGTCGCCGATTTCACATCCGCTACCTGCGAAAAGACTTTAGAGTCGGTTCCTTTCGACGATCGTTGGCAAATGTTCCGTTGTTGGCCTGTTATGACCGGCTTAAGGCAGAGTTCGACTGATACGCCGGTGGGCGAGACGGCGTGCTCGGCTGCGCGCACTGCGCTCAAAGCGATCGATGTCGGCGCATAAGCAGAGGCTTTGCAATGGCCTGCTTGAGGATCATCGCGAATTCAAAACACGGCGATGGGCCGGGGACTGCGTCTGTATAAACTGTCAATGTGTTTTGGGAACGCTACGAGGTCCCATCGTCGCCATCTTGATCGTCTCTTCCGACGCCAGCAGGACATGGAGAAATCATGAATTGCGGACTCTTACACTTGGTATTGTTGGCGGCGCTCGCGGGGCAATCAACCGCCGCGATGGCGCAAACGGACATATCCGTACCTGGCGGCGCAACCGGGTCTAACGCTGTGTGCATTCAAGCTGGCGAACTCGGCAGCGGCGCTTTCGTCGGAACGTTCCTTGAGACCGCGCCCGGGACGTGGGAAGAGCGATTGAAGGCGGGAACTTTCAAGCTTCAGGTCAAGAGCCGCAATGATTTGGCGGTCGACCTGGTCGACGACACCCGTGCCGCGGCAATCGTATTCGATTTTGTCAACAAGACCATCAAATACCGGCCCTCGAGCGCGCAGGACAAGAACGGCACCGACCGCTACTACATATTGAACGCGACCGATAAGGAGCACTCCCAAGATTGCGCTCTGCTGGCCCAACAGCAGGCCGCGGCCGGTCCGGGAAATGGTCGGGGTGGCGCGGGGGGGAATGGCCCGGGAGGAGGAGGCGGCGGAAGAGCGCCAATTAGCGGCCCAGGCAGCAGCCCCGTGCAAATGGTCCAAGTTCCTCCCGGGGTCCAGATTGACATTCCGCCGGGCACCCAATTCACCGCTATCGGGGGCCCGCCCTGTCCGGGCAAGCCCGGCTTCTTTATCTGTCCCAATCAGTTCGACTGCGCCCCCATCGGGGGTGTGTGCTGCCCCGGCGCGGGTACCTGCAATGCGGGCATGTTTTGCGACATGTTTGTGCCGGGTGCCTGTATCGGGCCTGGAAACCCGCGATTTTGCGCCGCCAACGGGGACGGCACCGCCACGCATTGTAATGTCGGGCTGACCTGTGTCGGCAATAATGTCTGCCAGTGACACCGGGAAGCGCGAAACGCTGCATTAGGAGGGCAATGGTGAGAAAACTCAGTATTGCCATTGCCGCTCTGCTGTGCGGCGCCGGCGTGGCGCTCCCGATAAGCGCGCATGCGGCCGCGATCTACGGCGCCGGACTTCGCTCTGCGGCGGTCCTACGGGACGTCGGTGCGGGCGGGCGTTGGCGCACCCTCCCGGGCCGCGTTATGCTTATTCAGTACAATGAAGGCAATGGCGGTGGCGGTTACGCCCCGCGCGGCGGCGGCGGCGGTTACGCCCCGCGCGGCGGCGGCGGCGGTTACGCCCCCCGAGGCGGTGGCGGCGGTTACGCCCCGCGCGGCGGTGGCGGCGGTTACGCCCCGCGCGGCGGTGGTGGCTATAACAACGGCCGCAACATCAACAATGCGGTCAATGGTGCTGCGGCGATTATCGGAATCATAGGAGCCATCGCCCGGCAGCACCAATTGGAGCAGGAGCAGAAGAAGCTGCTGGAGGAGCGGCAATACAATAATAACATAGCCAATCAACGGAGAAGAGAGCAGGAAGAACTGAACGAGCAGCGCGCACGGAACCGCTTGAACGACGAAAAGCGAAAGCTCCTCACAATCCGCCGGGAAGAGCGGCTGCGGGAGGAGAAGGAGGCTGGGCGGCCTCCCTACCAACCCAACCCTTCCTACCAACCCAACCCTTCCTACCAACCCACGCCTTCCTACCAGCCGCCATCCACTCCAGTTCCGACGGTGGTGGACAACGATCCCCATCACGACACGATCTATAACAACGTCATCACGTTCGTTTCGCCTCCCGACAACTGCCCGGACAATTTCGCCGAACTAAAGATCGGCACTACCGTGCTTTATCCCCGCCGCACCGATTTTCCCTCGGATCGCAACATGTGCGCGGGCACCACGGCGAAAGGCTGCTATCTCCGGGTCGTCAACGCGCCCACGACGTGCGGGGGTGGCGCGCCGGTTTGCGTCGCCTATTGCGTGACGCCGCTGCCCGCGCCGCCCAAAGTGGTGGATATACGCCCGCAAGTTCCGGCTTACGTTCCGCCGCCGCCGGCCGTGATAACTCAGCCGACGCCCGTCCAGCCGCCGCCTATTGTCCAGACGCGCAAGGTCATTTATGCCGAGTTGACGGTCAAGTCGCACGACTACATCGAGCCCGATCATCCGAAGCCGTTGAAGAAGGCCGAGCTGACGGTCAAGTCGCACGACTACGTCGAGCCCGATCATCCGAAGCCGTTGAAGAAGGCCGAGCTGACGGTCAAGTCGCACGACTACATCGAGCCCGATCATCCGAAGCCGTTGAAGAAGGCTGAGCTGACGGTCAAGTCGCACGACTACGTCGAGCCCGATCACCCGAAGCCGATGAAGAAGGCCGAGCTGACGGTCAAGTCGCACGACTACATTGAGCCCGATCACCCGAAGCCGATGAAGAAGGCCGAGCTGACGGTCAAGTCGCACGACTACATCGAGCCCGATCATCCGAAGCCGTTGAAGAAGGCCGAGCTGACGGTCAAGTCGCACGACTACATCGAGCCCGATCATCTGAAGCGGTTGAAGAAGGCCGAGCTCACGGTCAAGTCGCACGATTACGTCGAGCCCGATCACCCGAAGCCGATGAAGAAGGCCGTGCCGACAGTCAAGTCGCACGATTACGTCGAGCCCGAGCATCGGAAGCCGATCAAGCAATCGAGCCTCACCGACGAGTTGCACAAGTACGTCCAGCCGGATCACCCAAAGACGACCAAGGAAGCCGAGCGTACCGTCAAGCCGCACGACGACGAGGCGCATTACACGACCAAACCAGCGAGTAACACCGATGTGGCGACTCATTCCGGAGGCGAGTTGGATTCCGCTGAATTGTTTGATGTCCCATGTCCAAAGCGGCCATATCGGGGCATGACCAATAACCGCGGGTGCGCCGAAAAAATCCGGGAAGAGACGGAGGAAAAGGCGAACAAGGCGAAGCAGTACGCCCAGGACCACCCCCTTACGGACAGTAAAGGATGCACGGCCAATGGAGGCCTTTCCAATGCCTCGTTGCAGGACAACTCGGATTATCGGGGCTTGATGTTATGCATTACCAACGATTGCAAACCAGCGAACCAAACAGACGCGTCATTTGACGCTCCCTCAAATTTGGCGAAAACAGTGGTAACTGGTCTTGAGAAGGCGGTTCCAAGTTTAGCACTGCCGGAAGGTGGCGGCGCAGTCGGCGGTCTCCTCAGTGGGGTGACGGACTATCTGTGGAAGGACAAGACGTCCGATGCACTGTTCGAGCAGATGAAAGCATACGTCAAGAAACTCGTGCCGGAGATGATCGCGCAGGAACATTATGACAATTTGGGCTCTCTGCTTGACGGAATGCGAGATGACCTCGGCGGATATTTCGCCGACACCGAACCCCGTTCACAGGGCCAGGATCTCAACAAGATAGACGGTGTGCTTATGGGCGACCGGGGGCAGTTCGAGCATCCCGATCATCCAGAGGAAATGCTGGCGTATTTTGTCGCCTTTGGCACACTCCACTTGGCGGTGCTGCGGGAGCAGTACCTGCACACCCAAAAATATTATTGTGAACCGGGTGAAGATTATACTTCGGACGCCTGCGCAAAGCAGCATCACACGTATTTGCAAAGACTGAACACAGCCGTCAATCGTTATGCCAAGGACGCACAGAAGCTCAGAGACGAGGTGCTCGACTGGCGGCTCAAAAAAATACACGTCGATTCTGGTCAAACTACCGAGTTCAATCCGCCTCCGAAGGTGGGTGGGTGGGTTAATAATAATTACAATAATACGGTAACCCTCGACACGACCACTGCGATGGACGATTTCTGCGACACGAGCCTCTGGCATGGCCCTACTCGCGTGCATCATAGCTGGGACCACCTCGTATGGGGCCCCACCGATCGCGCTCAGAAGGATGCGGATGCCCGCAAGGCGGCCGTAACGAAGGCATTCGGTCACAATCTTGACCTCGTGCTCCGGCCGATTGCCCATTGGGCGTCGGTCACCCCTGAGGCGGCACCGGTAGTAGTAGCGCAAGCCGCGCCCGCCGGAGGTCATCCCAAATAGCAGATTTAAATATTAAGCGATGACGTACGAGTTGGCACGTCTGCCTCGAAACGGGGCCGATCAAGCGAAAAATACGAAACGGAGATAGCCGATGATCGGGCGTATGGTCTTTTGTCTGGTGTTCGTGTGCGTCGCCGGAGTGGCGTCGGCGCAAGAACAGGCTTGCACGATGTACACGGTGAACACCAGCATGCTGAACATCAGCAAGGACGCCGGTGGCCAAATCTACAACGACGCGCTGTTTGACGGCGACAAAGCGTGCGTGACCCGCTTGAAGAATCTCGGCGGGACCGACTGGGCGTTCATCGCCTACAAGCTGGGCAAGGGCAATGCGCACACTCCGGTCGAAGGCTGGGCGGCGCTGCAATATCTGCAACAATCATCCGGCGCCGGCGCGTCGGCGCCGCCCGCGGGCGCGGCCGCCGCTCCGCCTCCAGCGGCCGCACCGCCGCCGCCGGCCGCTCGCGCGCCCGGGGGAGCACCGGTAACCCCCAGCGGCGCAACGGCGACCGCCCGCCCGGAAGACGTCCTGCGGTTTAACCAGCCAATTCCGTTCGGAGCCTTCCCGGTCAATGGCCATTCGATCCAGGAGATGATCGACCAGAAGCCGTTTTTTTCGCCGGTGGAGGGCCTGGACGAGTCGCTGGTGGAAGAAGAAATGCAGCTCGTGCCATAAGTGGAACCAGGAACGATTGTGCGAGCAGGCCAAGACCTACGTCAAGAATCCACGCTTCGTATTGCGGGTTCAGCATCCCTTTGGCGGCACGTTCAAGCTCGCGCTGATGCGATGGGCGATCAGCGGCTGTCAGTAACAACAGTCGTCAACGTGATCGCAGCACCAATGAACCTCGCGAAGCGCAGGGAGAGTGGCATGCAGCCAGGTAAGGCCGGCGTTGGATTCGTGCTGGCCCTGATATTGGCCATGGCGATGGCGGCGTCCAGCGCCAGGGCGCAAGAGTTCCTCAACGAGGACTGGGTGCTCAACGCCGCGCAATCGCACGTCTATATGCAGACAGAAAAGGGAAAGGGAATCGTCGAGAAACACGAATTCACCACGGTGGAAGGCGGCGTCAGCAAGGACGGCGAGGCGAAGATCAAAATCGACCTCAATTAGACCCATATCGACCTGCGCAATGTCCGCCTGCGCTTCCTGCTGTTCGAAACCTACAAATTCCCCAACGCGGAAATAACTGCGAAGCTGGACAAGGCCCGATTGCGGGAGCTCGCCACCAAGAACTCCATCACCTATCCGCTGACGCTCAGCGTCACGATGCACGGGGCCACCAGCCAGTTCCAAACGGTGGTTTCGATCACCCGCACCAGCCCCGAAACCGTGTCGGTCGCAACGACTGAGCCGATCGTCGTGACCGCCGAGAGCTTCGGGCTTATGCCCGGCATGGCTAAGCTGTCGGACGCGATGGGCGGAATCCGTATTGTCCCCAATGCGCCGATAACCTTCGACCTGGTCTTTGGGTCAGGAAAACTCAAGCCCGAATTGGAGGCAGCCCAATCCAATCGTGCAAAGAGCCAGGCCGAGCAGCAAGCCAAGGTCATTTCGACCGAGGGCTGCGAGACACGGTTGGGCGTGCTCTCGGAGACCAACGCCATCTACTTCAAAACCGGAAGCGCCGAACTCGATAACAAAAGCGAGCCGCTGCTCGACACCGGCGCCGACATCGCCAAGCGTTGCCCGGCGGTCAAGTTCGAAGTTGACGGCCACACTGACAGCATCGGCAGCAAAAGCTTTAATCAAAAGCTCTCCGAGGAGAGGGCAAAGTCGGTGGTCGATTACCTGGCTGCTAAAGGCGTCGACGCTTCGCGCATTCGTGCAGTCGGATATGGAGATACCCGTCCGGTCGCGCCGAACAACTCGGAAGCCAACAGGGCCAAGAACCGCCGCATCGAGTTTAAGGTCACGAACAACTGATCCGGTCGCGGTGACGGCGGCATGACCTCGTCGCTTGCGCACGCAGATCACGCGCTCAACCGAATGCCCGATCGCGGCCCATCCCGCATCGCGGCCGATCGGTGCCCTGGTTGTCGCCCTCTAAGCCTGCGGCTGCTGCGGGAGCTTTAGCCCGTCGAGTTCAGCGGGCAGATGTCGGGCGTCCAAGGCATGCGGCCAGCCACGAAGCAGCGTTTTGCATAGTCCGATCACCACCGGGATCAGTAATACGAACACGATCACGAATCCCGAGGCGATGTCGGATTCTTTCCATGGGATGCCGATCACTGGGGCCAGGATTGCAGCGATCAGCAACGCGACCAACGCCAGCGCAAAGGCTTGGCCGAAATACCAGGCGGTCGGCAGTCCGTCGAAAAAACGTGCCTGCGGCGCGGCGGCGGCGACGCGCCCGAGCAGGTCACGCACAAAGGGGACATATGTATGGGAGCGATCGTCGCTTCGGCCCCAGGTTCGGAAATTTTTGGATTTCAGGACCCATTGGGCGCCTGATCGTGCGCGAAGCAGGCAAATCTGGGTACCAAATCCAAACGCCCGGTACAGATAAAAGATATGGACGGAATCCACATCCGTATAGGCGAGACTGCCCTGCCGGCGTTCTTCCTGCCACTGCAGCGCTTCGGGCCCGAGATGGAATGTGCGCTCACGACTCAATATGCCGGAGGCAAACGAATATGATCGACCGACTTCCGCTTGCGTCATCGGAACTTCATTGAGTGGGCATAGGCCGAGCCGTCATTCTGCACGGCGCACGATTATCCGCATCGCATGTAATTCATCGACGCAATGACTGCATAGGCGTCATGTTCCGCGGCCGCTCTTAAGTGTGATCGCGGGAGAACGGAGAACTGGCCAAGCCGATAACCGCGCGGGATGTCGACTCTCGAAGTTACCTTCGATACCGCAACCCGCGTCAGCCGATCAAATTAAAAAAACGAGCACGCCATGTCGGAGCTTGCCGACACGCCCCAGTCTCCGGCTGCGCTCACTCCGAGCGGTGCGGCTTCTAAACCGTGGGGCGCCCCGACAACGATTTTTTGGTTGATCCTCGCCGAGGGCCTCCGCCGTGCGGTCGATTTTGCAATCGAACATTCGCCGCTGCTACTCCTCGGGCACCAGAGCTATGGCTGGCATGTCGTCATTATTACCATCTCATGGGCGGTGCCGCTGGTAGTTCTTGTGCTGGCGGTTCTGCTGGCGCGTTGGCAGATCGCCGACTATTTTGCGTTGAATTGTCCGCGCGCCAGTTCTGTCGTCCTGGGGCTCATCCTTGTGCTGGCGTTGGAATTGTTCGGCCACGGCCTGCCGTATGTGCTGGGTGGCAGTGTGAGCTCAACTTATAATATCGAGGATTACCGGGCCCAAATTGGGCCCGCTACATGGCCCTGGTTATATGTGCTGAAATATTGGCCCGCCATTATTTATGCCCCGATAGTGGAAGAAATGACCTATCGTGGTTTCCTGTGGCGCGGCACGGCGGCATCGCGGCTCGGCAATCCTGGAGCGTGGCTGCTAACGTCATTGTTCTTTGCCGCCATCCATTACGATTATTATATCGTGAACGGAACGTTTGTTGTTGGTCCATTTATCGGTGAGTTCGTGCCCGGTCTCATCTTCGGTTGGGTCCGCTGGCGGAGCAATAGTGCCATTGCCTCGATGATCGTCCACTCCGCATCGAACATCGCACTCTGTGCCGGTGTTGTGCTTACAGTTATTTTTGCGTGGCCATGATGTGGTTTCTTGAATTGTCGCTTCCGTCGCGGCTTTGCCAATTTAGTGATTGCTCCGGCTCTCGGCGCCGGAGCCTGCTTCGATCAGGAGCATCGTCTTGACCAAAGCGTCGGGTGCATGATCACCCGGAAGGCGAAGGGTCTGCAGCGCTCCATCTGCCTCGCGGCACAAGGTATAGCTCACATCCGCCGCCGGTGGCGTCGGAGTCACACCCGGCATCAAAGAGGAAAGCAGATGCAGTATCCATAACGCCGAATAGCCGAAATCGTGATGGAATTTGACGGACTGAACGGACCAGCCCTCAGGGACGACCAGATCTCGTTGCATCAATCATCGCCCCCGGAAGTCTCACGGAAGATCAAGATGCTGCGCGCGCCAGTTAGCTTTAGCCTCGTGTTCTGCCACGCCGCAAAAAACTGAATTTGATCGCTGCGCGCAATCTTGTCCAGGACATAAAGGAACGGTCACCGAAAGCGTCATGAGGCCGCCGCCGGAATTAAAGATGCTTGCTGTCTTTGGCTGTGATGCTGACCAGATCGGATGCTCACTGCGGATTGAAAGGACTTCCGAGTACAGGTAGCGTCGCATGTGGCTTTCGTCCGAACGGCTCGGGCGCGTTAGCGCGGTCGTAGATGTCGTAAGCCGGTTTCCAACGCCGACGCACCGCCGCCTAAAATGCTCCAACGCGGAAGGCATCGAAGCCAAGCACGACTAGACAAAAGCCGAAAGCCGACGCGATACGCCAGTGTCCGATTTCGCTTATCGATAGATGCTGGCGCCCGCGAATGATTGCGAGAAAAGGCAGATTCGACGTTGTCGCGGCGAAGCTGTGCCAGACGCGCGCGTACTGCCGAGCTTTCTTGGCGTCGAGCACGAACGATCCTACGATACCGAGGAAAGCGACGCTGCCAAAAGCCAGGATCGCACCGACGTTACCAAGCACGATCACTTGCACAAGGGCGACCAGAGCGGAACCCCAAAAAAACGAATTGCGCGAAACCCGTAAGATCCCGCGCACGATATCGTCCCGATCAAACAAGCCTTCCTTGCGGACGATCACTGGATTTGGCGTGGAGACGCCGGCGACGAGCAAAATGCAGCCCACCAGCATGACGGGGAAAAGCGGGGCGATGATCCAAGGCCACGCGTTCCATAAGCTGGCTGACGGCGCGCGAACATAAGCAGCGATCAGCCAGGTGAAGGCGACCAACGTCAACGTCGAGTAGGATGCAACGTAGCGCCGCTCGCCGAGCCGCCGCACCAAAAGCCTCCGCAACGGCGTACTAGCAATCAGGAAGTGGCTCAGCGGCAGGAACAGGGCCGCACCAACTAAACTGACCATGCTACACCTCGCAGCGTGTAACGCCGCCCCGCAGGACCCGCGCGAGCGCGAACCAAACTCCGCCGTGGGCACCCAACCGTGGGAGGCCTTTGCGTCCCGCTCTTCGATTTCCAGGCGCTACCGGCATAGGTTGACTTGTCGATATAGATATTAGATACTAGCCTCTAAATTATCAAGTGCGCAAACCTGGTCCGATGCGGCGTGACCGCGGGCCGTGGACAGGTATTCGGCGCGGTTGGACGAGAAACAGGTGCCCGATGACTGAACAGACCACCCAGGCGGTTATTCGTGCCGTATTCGACGCTATCGAAACACGGGACCGGGAGCGGTTAGCAAAACTCTACCATCCCGTCATCGAATTTCGTTGGCCCCCCGGACTGCCGTATGGCGGCGTGCATCGAGGTGCCGGCATTGCTGAGATGAACGCCCGGTTTCGCGAAGTTTGGATGCCACTTCAACCAACCGAGGCAGAGCGCCGGATGGATCTCCAAATCATCGCCGCGCAGGGTGAAAACGTAGTCGCTAAATATGTCATGCGTGGCCGTGACACGAAGGGACAAACGATCACCGTTGATACGATGGCGCACTATCGGGTGCGCGATGGCGTGTTGATCAGTGCCCAGATGTATTATTTTGATCTGACCGGCCTCCTCCACTTCCTGTCCGCATCAAAACCTGGTGAAGCTTCCGGTCATTGATCAGAATAATTCAGTCCATAGGCCAAGCTATGCCCCGCGCCGCTCGATACTCGGATTCGCAAATTCTCGATGCCACCGCCCGTATCATTGCCAGCGGTGGCCCCAAAGCGGCAACGATCGGCGCGATAGGACACGAGCTCGCCGCTCCTTCCGGATCGATTTATCATCGCTTTCCTTCGCGTAACGCGCTGCTGGGGCGCGTGTGGATGCAAAAGGCGGCCGAGTTCCAGGGCCGATTCGTCGACGCGCTGCAACGTGACCCACCGGTGGAAGCTGGCCTGGAAGCGGCACTGTCGATGCCCCGATCCGTTCGGTTAGATCCGGTCGGCGCTAAGATTCTTTTGCTGTACCGGCGGCAGGACTTTCTATCGGACGAGTGGTCGCAGGCGATGCGCCAGGAGGCGAAACGGCTCGGCATTCAGGTTGCAGAAGCCGTGCAAAGCATCACCAAGCGACTCTTTGGCAATGCGAGCGCGGAGAATCGACGGGCCGCCGCGTTCGCTTTGTTGGATGTGCCGATGGCCGCCGTGCGTCGCCACGTCATTGCCGATGAAAGGCCGCCACCCGTAGTCGATATTCTCTTGCGGGAGACCTACCAAACAATAATTGAGAAGCGGATAGGCCGCGCGATGCGTTCGTCCGGCCGATCGCAATAAGTCGCAATTTAAAAAAAGCCGCGAAGGTGCCTTTGCCGCTCTTCGAGCTCCTGCGGCGCGGCCTGCGTTTTCATGCGCATTTGCGTTGCGGATGATGCCAACATTTATGCTGTGAGCTTTTCCGCGATTTGCGCAACGTGCCGACCTTGAAAACGCGCACCCGCGAGTTCGTTTTCTGAAGGCATTCGGCTGCCATCGGGTTTTGTGATTGTAGAAGCCCCGTACGGCGAGCAACCGGTAATTTCATCGAAGGCCGATAGGCCTGGGAATGAGTACGGCAACCCGACAACGATCATGCCGTGATGCAAAAGCGTCGGTATCATGGTGAGAATGGTCGAACTCTTGTCCCCCATGCTGCGTGGCTGTCGAGGTAAACACAGAGCCCACTTTGCCGAGCAGTGCACCGGTCATCCACAAAGGGCCGGTTTGATCCCAGAAATTGCGCATCTGCGATGTGACAACGCCGAGCCGTGTCCCGGCCCCGACGATGATCGCATCGTAATGAGGTAACTCGGGGATGGCCGCAATTGGCGCCGCCTGATCAAGTTTGTAACCCGACTGCTTGGCGACATCTTCTGGCACTAACTCAGGAACTCGCTTGATATCTGCTGTGCCGGCAGCTTCGCGGACGCCTTCGGCCACGGCTTGAGCCATCCGTTCCGTGTGTCCGTAGGCGGAATAATAGAGGACGAGAACTTTGGACATGATCGAGCCTCGTTTTGCAACGCGTCATCCATACGTAGACGAGGCAAGCGGGCATGGTGTGACATCGCTCGCGGGTAAAGAGTCAGAAAACAATCTGCTGTGCGCCTTGAAGGTGCTTAGGCGATGATTGAGGTGCGCTCCACGGGCACCACCCCAACCACGATCGCGGCGCTACTGCGCCTGCTTTAGCTCCGGGTGCGCTTGCAGCCGCGCGGTGTTGAGCGCGTGGATGGCAAAACAGACGATGGCGCCGGCGGCGAACGGCAGCGCCGACCAAACATAGAGCTTCTCCACCGACATGCCGACGAACAAGGCGCCGAGCAGCGGCCCAATAATCGATCCCAGGCGGCCAATCCCGAGTTGCCAGCCGGAGCCGTTGGCGCGCAGCGACGTGGGATAGACCAGCGCGCCGCTGACGTTGATGCCCGACTGAATACCGAGCACCAGGAAGCCGCCGAAGAACGTCGCGGTCAATAACGCCGCCGATGAGGTCAGTCCGGCATAGCCGATCGAAGCGACCACCGGCACTGCCAGCACGAATAAGATCGCAATCGCGAAGAAGCGGTGCCGCTGCAGCCACCAGCACAGAGCGAGCGCCCCGACGGTGCCGCCGACCTGAAACGAAGCCCCAGCGAGGGCCGCCGTCGCCTGCGGCAGTTTGGCGGCTGCGAGCATCGTCGGCATCCAGCTGATCAGAAAAAAGAAGCCCATCAGGTTTAGCGAGAACAGCAGCCAGAGCAGCGGTGTGATCAGCCACAGTCCGTTGTGGAACAAATAGATCGGATTGGAAGAGGGTGCCTGCCGCTCGTCCTCGATCACGAAACGTGCATTGGCCGGCACCTTGAAGCCGGGACGAATCGCGCCGACCAATGCTTCCATTCTGCGCCGCTGGCTTTCATGCAGCGCCATGTATTTGATCGATTCCGGAAGCCCGATCATGCCGCCGAGCGCAGCGATCACGGGAATGACGCCGCCGATGAGAAACAGCACCGACCAGCCATAATGCGGGACCAGCGCGGCGCTGGCGAAACCGGCGAGCGCCCCGCCAATCGGGACAAAACCGACGGCGATAATTGCGATCGTCGCGCGCAGCCGCCGCGGCGCCGACTCGGCGTTGATCGCCACGAGATTGGGAATGACACCGCCGATGCCGAACCCGGCAAAGAAGCGCAGCCAGAATAATTGCGTCAGATCGGTCGAATAAGCGGCGGCGAAAGTCAGCACGCCGAACAAAAGATTTGATGCGATCAGCGCCGTCTTGCGCCCGTAACGGTCGCCGACAAAGCCCATCAGCTGCGAGCCAAACAGAACGCCGATATTGCTGGCCGTGAGCACCCATTTGAGATCGCTCAGTTGCAGATGCCAGTCACGGACAAGATGCGGCGCCGCGAAAGCGATCGCGCCGATGTCATAGCCGTCGATCATGCCGAGGATGACGGTCCAAATCAGCATCGTGATCTGGAAAGGGCCGAACCCGCGCTCATCGAGAAGGCGCGAGACTTGAATTTCCGCTGCGCCGGCGATTGCTTGGTTCATGCGGGCGATCTCTTGCCGAATCCTGCGGAATGCCGGCGAGGAAAGCCCACGCCGCCCTTGAGCAAACTAAGGGAGTTGGCTGGCGAAGGAAAGCGGCAACGGGGTCGCGGCCGCGGAGCCGGCGCGAGTCGGGCGGGAACGGCCGCACGCGTATCCGCGTTATGATTGCGGGCTGCAACGTGGCGCAATGGCCTCGAATATTGAGAACTATGCCATTATCGGCGACTGCGAAACCGCCGCGTTGGTGGGTCGCGACGGCTCGATCGATTGGCTGTGCTGGCCCAACTTCGACAGCGGCGCTTGCTTCGCCGCACTCCTTGGCACGGCTGATAACGGCCGCTGGCGGATGGCCGCGCTTGATCCCGGTGCGCGCATGTCTCGCCGCTACCGCGATCAGACCCTGATTCTGGAGACGGAGATCACCAGCGCCGAGGGCGCAGCGAGCGTCCTCGACTTCATGCCGCCACGCGCGAAAGCGTCCGATGTGGTCCGCCTTGTCTGCGGTACGCGCGGACAAATTGCCCTGCGCACCGAATTGGTGATCCGGTTCGATTACGGCTCACGCGTGCCGTGGGTCACGCGCATGGATGACGGAGCGTTGCGCGCAATCGAAGGACCCGACATGGTGGTGTTGCGCACGCCGGTTGCGGTGCACGGCGATCATCTGAAAACCGTCGGCGAATTCACCGTTGCAGCCGGGCAAATGATCCCGTTCGTGCTGACCTATGGTGCATCGTATCAGCCCCCGCCGGAGGCGATCGATCCGGTCAAGGCGCTGGCCGAGACCGAAGCGTATTGGCGATCTTGGGCCGCTCAGGCCCGGCCGGCCGGGCGCTGGTCGGAGCCGATCACGCGCTCACTCATCACCTTGAAAGCGCTGACCCACCGGCCGACGGGCGGCATTGTTGCTGCCGCCACCACCTCCCTTCCGGAGCGATTGGGCGGCACGCGCAACTGGGATTATCGCTATTGCTGGCTGCGCGACGCGACGTTCTCGCTCCTCGCGCTGATGAATGCCGGCTATGCCGACGATGCGCGGGCGTGGCGGGAATGGCTCTTGCGGGCGGTCGCCGGCGATCCGGCCCGCGTGCAGATCATGTACGGGGTCGCCGGAAACCACCGGCTGCGCGAATGGGAAGTCCCCTGGCTCGACGGTTATCAAGGCTCGCGCCCGGTTCGTGTCGGCAACGCCGCCTACCAACAAAACCAGATAGACGTCTACGGCGAGGTCATGAATGCCCTTCATCACGGCCGTCACGGCAAGCTAGGGCCGAACGACGAGGGCTGGGCCATGCAGACCGGGCTTCTCGAACATTTGGAAAAAATCTGGGAGGAGCCGGACCACGGAATCTGGGAGGTGCGCGGCGATCGGGCGCGGTTCACACATTCCAAAGTGATGGCCTGGGTCGCGTTCGATCGCGCCGTCAAAACCATCGAGGCGTTTGGCCTTCATGGGCCGATAGAGCGCTGGCGCAAGCTGCGCCAAAAAATCCATGACGAAGTATGCCGATACGGCTTCAATCCCAAGGTCGGCGCCTTCGTGCAGAGCTACGGGTCGAAACATCTCGACGCCAGCGTGCTGCTGCTGCCGCTGGTCGGATTTCTTCCGGCGCACGACGAACGCATGCGCTCAACTGTAGAAGCGATCGAGCGGGATCTCGTTCGCAACGGTTTGGTGCACCGGTATGACAGCGAGGCCGGTATCGACGGATTGCCGCCCGGCGAAGGCGCCTTCCTCGCCTGCAGCTTTTGGCTTGCACGGAATCTCATTTTGCTCGATCGGCATCGGGAGGCGGTGGTGCTGTTTGAGCGCCTCTTGTCGTTGCGCAACGACGTGGGATTGCTCTCAGAAGAATACGATCCGAAAACCCGCCGGCTGCTCGGTAACTTTCCGCAGGCGCTTTCGCATATTGCGCTGGTCGATACCGGCTATCAATTGGCCGACCTGGAGGCCGACCGGCGTGACCATGCCGGGCATTCGCGCGAGAAAGAGCGAAGCTTGGAAGCGCAAACTGCGCGCGGAGGTTCAATCCCATCGCCGCAGCGCTGACCGGCTAAAGCGCGAAGGCGGCAGCCTTGTGCCAAACAAAATACCGGCGGAAAAACCGCCCAGCGCTGCAAGCAACAGCGGCGCGAGCCGCGCCAGCGGTCCGGTCAAGGTCACAGCCGTTTCCGCTGCTTCGTTACCGAAGCTGCCGCGGGTGCGATGCAACCCATGAACCGGTATCATGAGATTATCCTTGCGGGCCGGCGTCACCGGCACCTGTGTCTCCTGTTGGGTGAAAGTGTTTCTGGCCAGATAGCGGTCAAGAAATTCCGGAATCACCATGTTGGCCAATATGGCCTTCATGGTGCTCAGGCCGATCCAGTATTCGCGGCGCGGCTGCAATGCCGCGCGAAAAACCGTCTCGGCGATCACTTCGGGCTGCACCACCGGCGGCACCGGACGCGGCTGTTTCGGCATATGGGTGCGCGCCCAGTCGAATTGCGGCGTGTTGACCGCCGGCAATTCGACCATCGTCAGTTCGATTGCGCTTTGCGAATGGATCAACTCGCTGCGCAGCGAATCAGTGAACCCGCGGATGGCGTGCTTGGCGCCGCAATAAGCCGATTGCAGCGGAATCCCGCGATACGCGAGCGCCGAGCCGACTTGGATGATGGTGCCGCGGTTGCGCGGGCGCATATGGCGTAACGCCGCCATGGTGCCGTGGACAAATCCCAGATAGGTGACTTCGGTAACGCGGCGGAACTCCGCAGCCGTCATGTTCCAGAGCGGCGAAAACACCGTCACCATGGCGTCATTGATCCAGACGTCGATCGGGCCCATCTCGGCCTCGATCGCATCGGCGGCGGCAAACACGGCATCCGGGTCGGCAACGTCTGCCGGCACCTCCATCGCCGCGCCGCCGAGGTGCTCCACCTCGCGCTTGACCGCCGCCAAAGCCTCGCCGTCGCGTGCGATCAAGCCGAGTTTGGCGCCGGCGCGGGCAAAGCGAAGGGTCACCGCGCGGCCGACGCCGGCTGACGCGCCGGTGACCACCACCGTGAGCCCTCGAGTTATTTGCGCTTGGCGGGCCATCTCATCGGCTCAACAAATCGGCGCCGATCTAGGTTCCCAATCACCCGTCCCCGCGAACGCGCGAGGCGCACGCCACCGTCGGGCTGATGCGTTGGTTGATTGCGACAAATTGAGCCGCTCAGCATCTGCGCCCGACGGCGGGCGTTACTCCGGCTCGACACACCCCCCTAAGATTGGGGGGTTATCACTTAAGATTGGGGGGTCTAACCGTTTGTCCCGGCGAAGTCGGTCACATCGGCGCGCCGTTTGCGCCCTGCTGCAAGCGCAGCGCATCGAGGAAAAGGCGCGGCCCCGAAAGCGTTTAGCCGCGGCGCGACAATTGCGCCGCGTTCCCGCACCTAAATTTTCCTCACAGTTATCCGAATCCTTGTTGATTACTGCTTGCCGATGTGCGCCGCGCCTTGCGGGGCCTGCTGAAAGGGGCAACTATTTCATTTCCCTTCGCTCCTGGGCATCCAGCGATGACACTGGCCGCGGCCGCGCTTTCAGCACCGAGCGTCGAGGATGGCCCGTTGCTGATCAACGGCACGTCCCATATCAACGGCTCGGTTTTCAACGACGCCATTGTGAGACGGAACTGCTACCTGCATGTGCGCGGCAGCATCAAAGGCAGCCTGACCATCGAGCCCGGCGCCAACGTCATTGTCGAAGGTTCTGTCGACGGCAAGGTCGTCAACAAGGGCGGACGGCTGGTTGTCAATAATCGCGGCATTGTCGAGTTTGCCCGGACGGAGGGCCCGCCGGAAGCGGAGGCCGGCGGCATTCTCAAGATAGATCTGGCGGCGATCGCCTCAAATTGGGAGTTGCTGGCAAAGCGCAGCGACGCCGAATGCGCCGCAATCGTCAAGGCCGACGCCTATGGCTGCGGCATCGATCCGGTCACGGCGGCGCTAAAGGAGGCCGGCTGCAAGACTTTCTTCGTCTCCAATCTCGCCGAAGCCAAGCGCGTGCGCGCGGCCGCGCCAAAATCCGTCATTTACGTTCTCAACGGATTTTACGCGGGCACCGGGCCGGCCTTTGCCGAGACCGACGCTCGGCCGGTCATCAATAACCTGATCGAGATGGCGGCGTGGGATGCCTTTGTCGCGGACAGCCAATGGCCGGGCGGCTTTGCCATCAATGTCGATACCGGCCCGTGCCGGCTCGGGCTTTCATCGGATGAAGCGGCCGCGATTGCCCAGCGCGTCCGCTCGTCAAGCCACGGCGTCAAACTGTTGCTGAGCCGGCTCGACAACGCGGCGCAACCCGACCATCCGCTCAACAATCGCCAGATCGGTCTCTTTCTCGAGTTGCGCCGTCTCTACGCCGACATTCCGGCGTCGCTGGCGGACTGCGACGGCATCTTTCTCGGCGCAAAAGTCCATTACGATCTCGTGCGCGCCGGGCCGGCATTGTACGGCGCCAATCCGACGCCGAAGCTTGAAAATCCGATGCTGCCGGTCATCGAGCTGCAAGCGCGCATTGTGAACGTCTGCAACCTTCTTCCCGGCCAAAGCCTCGGCGAGGCGGGCTGGACCGCGAAACGGCCAACCCGCCTTGCCTTCGTTCCGGTCGGCTATGCCGACGGCTTTGTCCGCGCCGCGGGGCCTGACCATAATTTGCGGGCGGCGATCGGCGGCAGATTTTGCAAAGTCGTCGGCCGGCCCACAATGGATCTGCTGGCAATCGACGTGACCGGCCTCTCGGACCAAAGAAACGCCCGGCATGGCGAGATGGTGACGCTGATCGGCGGCCAGATTGGCGTCGACGATGTGGCCAGGGACATAAACGCGACGGCCGCCGAAGTGCTCTGCACACTCGGCCGTCGCTTTCACCGCGTCTATTACGCAAGCTGATGAACTGAAGAACTTCGGTTTCGATGAGCAAACAGGAGGAGTACATGTTCACTAAGGCGAGCACCTCGAGCAGCGATCAAGACACCCCGATGCCACCCATGCCCAAAGCGCAGCCGATCCAAAAGCCGGCGGCCGTTGCACCCGCTGCCGCGGCGGGGCAGGACATCAGCTCATCGCTGAGCCCCGGCATGACCGTCATCGGCAAATTGGTCGGCGAGGGGGCGGTGAAAATCTACGGGCGCATTGAGGGCGAGTTGCAGGCGTCCAGCGTCGTCATTTGCGAAGGCGCGCAGATCGATGGCGATGTGGTCGCCAAAGAACTGACGATCGCCGGCCGCGTCAAAGGCACGATCCGCGCGGGCAAGGTCAAGCTGCAAAGCAGCGCCGTGGTCGAGGGCGATATCTTTCACCGCTCGCTGTCGATCGAAGAGAATGCCCGGTTCGAAGGCATGTCGCGCCGCGAGGACAGCCAGAGCGAGAGGCCGTCCGTGGCGGCGGCCGACAAGCCGTTCAGCGCGCCGGCGAATGGGTCCAAGACGCTGCCGACGAACGGCGGATCGGTGCACGCCTCTTACGCTCCGCCCGCGGTCTGACGGTCTGCGCAGTCCGGCGGAAGTTTAGGGTTCTGCGCCGAGCGAGCGCGCGAACGGCCCAATCCGGGCGCGCGTTCACGGCGGAGCGGGGCATTTACGACGCGAGGAGGGAAAAGTGATCGGGCGCGCTTCGGCGCCGATCACGGATCGAGCTCCGTATCCCAGTAGAGATAGTCGAGCCAGCTTTCGTGCAAATAGTTCGGCGGAAACAGCCGGCCATTGCGGTGCAGTTGCTGTACCGACGGCTGAAACGGCCGCTGCGAGGGCCACATCTTCGATTCATCGGGCGTCAGGTTGCCCTTTCTGAGATTGCAGGGCGAGCATGCGGCGACGACGTTGATCCAGGTGGTATGTCCGCCGCGCGAGCGCGGCACCAGATGATCGAACGTCAGGTCGTCGCGGGTGCCGCAATACTGGCAGGCGAAGCGGTCGCGCAGGAAGACGTTGAACCTGGTGAATGCCGGATGTGTCGAGGGTTTGACGAAAGTTTTCAGCGAAACCACGCTCGGCAGCTTCATTTCCAGGCTGGGGCTGTGAACGGCGCGATCGTAATTGGCGACGATGTTGACGCGCTCGAGGAAGACCGCCTTGATGGCGTCCTGCCAGGACCACAGCGACAGCGGATAGTAGCTCAGCGGACGAAAATCCGCGTTGAGCACGAGCGCCGGAAAGCCGGATGGCGAAACGTGAGCGTTCAAGGCGACGTCCTACCCTCGACTCAAAATTCTCCCACAACGGTTTCGAGCGCTAGTTTATAGGCAGGCATGACAGGATTGTGAAGCCCGTCCCGTGGGTTAAGAGAGGCAGGATTGCGGCGGCGGGTTGCCAGCAGCGCAAAAGCGCCTGAGCGGCAGACAAAGGCCCTTCGCTCACGCGCGCCGGAAAGGCCGCTTTGCAATTACGACCGGCCACGAAAGTTGCGCGCCAAAAATTCGCCGCCGTGACGCAGCCCTTCGGGATCGATACCGTGACCGACGCCGGCGGACAGATGCCATTCCACCGGCACTCCGAGCGCAGCTAGTCCTTGCGTTGCCGCAAACAGCGCCTGCGGCGGAATGAGCTCGTCGCGATCGCCGTGCACCAGGAGCACGGGCGGCCGCGATTTGATCTCGGCGGCGACCGCGTCGGGCTTTGCCTGTGGCGGCAAGACCAGCAGTCCCGAATAGCCGACGATCGCCGCCGGCGCGGCGGGGCGGCGCAATCCCACATGCAGCGCCATCATGGTGCCTTGGCTGAAGCCGACGAGCGCGAGCGCCTGTGCTGGCAGCCGATGCCGCGCCAGCTCGGCATCGATGAAGCGCTCGAGCACCGGCGCCGCCTTGTTCACGCCGCGCCAGCGCTCGTTCGGATCGCGAAATGTCAGCGCGAACCACTGGCGCCCGACCGGCGCCTCCCCGCATGGTTCCGGGGCGTGCGGAGCGACGAAGGCGGCTTGCGGCAACAGCGCCTGCCAGGCCCGGCCGATTTCGATGAGATCGTTGCCGTCGGCGCCATAACCGTGCAGGAAGATGACGAGCTGCCGTGCGGTCCCCGTACGCGGATTAAGCCGCGGGCCATCAAGTTCGGCCGCCATCGACGCCCCTTCCACTCAAACCGCGCCGCCGGGTGAGAACATCGCCAATCGATCGTCCGCCGGCTCCAACGCACCTTGCTTTAGCCAACGGACCCGTGGCGTGTCCATGTCGGCGCCTGGACGACGCTTGCGTCCGTCTGGTTTACTCAAACGACGTCAGAGCAATTATCAAGGCTACGATTGCGGTCAGGGCGGCAGCCGCAGTAATGGGTCCGGGCGTCGGATCTGTGATGAGGGTGACCGCCCACAACAGCACCGTGAGCAGCACGCAAACAAAGCGCAGAAGCCTTGGTGCTGAACTCATGGAGATGTTGCGCCCGGCGCGAACTGGGTGGCCACTGCGTCGGGTTGTAGGTTCGTCAGAATGCCGCGTGAAAGCGGCCGGCGAAAACGTTGACCGGACCGCGATCGGCGTTATAGCCGGGATTGGCGATGAACTGATAATCGAAGCTGACCTTCATCGAAGCAGAGAGCGAATAGCTGTAGTAGGCCTCGATAATCTGCTCGAGGCCGTAATTGGTCAGCGCGCCGTCGCCGATGAGGACACCGAGCCCGCCGGCCGCGAAATAAGCCTCGTGAGCCGGGTCGAGGCCGTTGACAATGCCGGCAATGCCGACCGTATCGTCTGGCCGGCCCCAATTTTTGCCGTTGATGGAGACACCGGCGGAAACGGTGCGGTCGATGTCGGTAAAATCCCAAGGCTCCACCGTGCCGTCGGCCCAGCCGGCTCGAGCAAAAACGCCGAGGGTGTCATTGATCTGCTGTTCAAGATTGAGGCTTACGCCCGGCCGGCTCTGATAGTGGCGCACCGCGGCGAGCGCATCGGTGACGTCGCCGAATAGCGGCCCCGGCTGTTGCGCAAGGAGAATGGCGTCCGCGAAGCTTCCGGCGTCGCCGCGGCTGAGAAAGCCGGTGATCTTGAGCTTGCCGGGCTGTCCCCACAATTCGTGCCGCTCCTCGATCTCGCCGACCAGCTGAAACTGCTTGAAGGTTGGGTCTAGGCCGTAGGCCTGCGCGTTGTCGCCGCCGCCCGCCGGGCTGGCCGACAAATCGAAAATGCCGCCGCGCACCGTAAAGCGGTTTACATACCATTCGGCGGCCCCGCCGTAGCTATAACCCCAGGCATCGCCGGCATAGTCGAACGTGCCGGCGTTGATGAGCGCCCAATTGAAAAAATCGCTCTTCGGATTGTTGGCGTATTTGTTGGTGTCGAAAATATCGACAATGGAGAATTTGCCGACTGTCAGCACCAAGCGGTTTTCGGTCGTCGAACTCGGCGAATTGATTGACGTCGGCGTCCACTTTCTGGGTTTCGCCGCCGAGATCAATCGTCTGCCGGATGAAATAGCGCTGCACGCGCGTATAAGGATAGTCGGCACCTTCTTTGTAGGCTTCGCCGCTGGGAAAGCCGGCCACGCCGTGCGTTTCCGCAAGCCCATGGCCTTGATCGACGTCCGGATCGACCCACAGCTCAGCGCCCTGCCACAGCCGCGCGCCGGCAAACAGCGTCAAGTCAAAGGTCTCGCGGCCCTGCCCTCCGGCGGGAAGGCTATTGAGCCCCTGGTACGGTGAGCGGAACGCCGGGTAGCCCTGCCAGACAAAGGTGGTTTGGCCGTGAAAGCTGAGTTCATCCAAATCCGGCACCGCCGGCGCTTTGGTGACGATGATGGGGGTTGGGGCATCGGGAGCGCCGAACTGATAGTTCAAACCGAGACTGAGCTCGTGCACGGAAAAATCCGAACTGACCGGCTGCGCACCGGCGAAGAAGGGTGTGCTACGGCTGCCATAATCGGTGAACAAATATTGGAAACGCGCCGCCCAATGCGGTGCGATCGGTACTTCGGCGCCGGCGCCTGCGGCCCAGCCGAGCCGCCAGACGAACGGCGTATCGGTTGCGCCCGTGGCGACTTGTGTCAGCGACTGCCGATTGTAGGTCCAGGCAAATCCGCCGGTCGCATAGAACAGCCAATGCCCGGGCGCATAGCCGATACGGGCGCGCGCCGTGCCGGACCACACCACAGTTTCGGTGAAGTTGACTGCGCCAAGCGCAGGTGAGGTGAACGCGGAGCTGCCACCAATCGATACGCCGAAGGGATTCACCCCGCTCGGCAGCGTCGGCCACGCCGGGAATGTCGCGTCAACCTCGGCGCCGACGAGGATTCGGTTCGGCAGCATATAATTATAGCCGCCTTGGAGTCCGCCGAAGAAGCTGCCGCCTTCGTTGAACGTATCGATGGTCTGAAAGAGGTTGGTCGATCCGCTGATGCCGGGGGCTGCCGTCCAGTTCGAGTTGCCCCAGGCGAGACCGAGATTGCCGCCGAAATAAAATCCGGTCCAGTTGTAGGGAGCCGCGCTGCCATACGAAAAGGCCGGAGCCTTGGTGACCAGCGGTTCATCGGCGGCGGCGCCGCTGGCAAAGGCGATCGCCATCGCCGCGCAGGCGGCGCTGATGGTTTGCGCCCGCGTGTTGAGGTTTTTGAATAGAATCCGTCCGAGCCCAGCCATGGCGGCCTCCGCGCATGTGACAACCCCTTTTGTCACCGCAGCGGAAGCCCGCCCCGCGCGCGCGCCCCGCACGCCGGAAGGATGACGTCGTTCAGGCAGGTCTCCTGGCTCGCGGGTCGTCACCCTTCTCAGCCTTCCCAGGTCTTGCACCGCAAGGCCCAGTGGCACGTGAGAGAAGGGCTCGCCGCCGACAGTTGCGGGGGCAGCTCCGGAATTGTCTTGCCGCAGAAGCGGCGCAACGCACCGAATTCCCTCTTGTCCGGTCAACGCGACCGGCACACCTGAACTGCGAACATTGAACGAGCACGGTCCGATTGTGTCAAGCCTCCGGCCGAAGTTATGCCGGTTGATCGGCGACGCCGGATTGAACCGAGCTCGAATTGCGAATCGATCGTTTGCCGTCGGGGCCGGCGCCCGCTGACGTCGCGATAAGGAAGAAGCAATCGCAAAACTGTCAAACATGGGCCCCCCGCCCAAATGGAAGAAATAACGGCGCGGCTGTAGCGTCAACGTTTATGTTTTAGAATTAGAATTGGAGTAGCTAAAAACCGCATGCACGCATCGGCACAGCGAGCGTCATGGCGAGTCGCATTTTTTATCGCGAGTAATTTCCTTGCGAACATTGTTCTCTCCATTCGCGGGCGGCAATTGCAAAAAGCTAGATTGAACCGATGGCGAGCATGACGATGCGCGCCAAGACCAAACCGCCAGCGATAACGAGATACGTTCGCAGGACGATCAACCAGACCCGCTCCAGCATGCTGAGTTGCCCGGAGGGCAACTGATCGAGGGGTGGCATCCGCCACGTGTCACGCTCGCGCCTCAGTGCCGCGTCGGTCGCGGCAGATTGGCGCGCTTTTGTCGGCACCAATTTCCCGTGCATAAGCCTTACATTCAGGGTGACGATGACGGCCAAGAAGCTTCCGCCGACTAGAATGTCCGCGATCAGCGTTGCGCTGATCCCGGGGAACAGCACCGAAATCGTCAGAATCAGCGACAGCATGACCAGGATGACGATAACCGCGCCGGTAAAGAGATTGAGACGCCACGAGTTGACCCAAGGACCGAGCACGGCGCGGTCGTTGCACAAAAGCAGCAAGAACACTGTCGCGCTGGGCAGCAAGACGCCGGCGAGCGTCTGCACAGCGTTGGTCAATAGCCCGAGCGGCATTCCCGGCGTGAGCACCAGAAGGGCGGCAAGCAGAATCAATCCGAAATAAACACCGTAAAAGCCTTTGGCGTCGGCCGGTTTTCGGTGCAGCGAATGCCGCAGCGAAAGGACGTCGCCGATGGCATAAGCGGTCGCCAGAGATACGGCTGCTGCGCCGATAATACAGGCGTCGATCAGCGCCAATGCGAATAAGACCGCGGGCAGCCTTCCGGCATATTTCTCCAATGCTGCCGAGACCGCCCCGGCATCGGTGAAATTCCCGGCTTCGGGGTGGCCGGCGAAAATTTGGGCTGTAAACGCCATCATCGCCACCGCGCCGATCATCACCAGCGCGATACCGAACCAGAGATCGACACGTTCGTATTTGATGAAACGTGGCGTAATACGCTTGTCGACGACGTAGCTCTGCTGAAAGAACAACTGCCATGGCGCGACAGTCGTGCCGACAATCGCAATAATGAGCAACATGACGTCGCTTATTGGCGCGCCTTCCGGCATTTGCGGCACCGTGAAATCCCGGATCAACTGCAGCACCGGCGGATGAACCATGAGCACGATGGGAACGAGCAACAGACTGCCGAAAACGAGGAACATCGAGAACCGCTCAAAGCGACGGAAATTTCCCGTGCTGACGGCGAGCATCACAAGAAGCGCCGACGTAATCACGCCGAGGTTCTTGGGCAGGCCCAGATAGTCCAGAGCGAGACTGATGCCGATAAACTCGGTGACGATAGTGAGCGAATTCAGCAAAAACAGATCGATGACGCTGAAGGCGCCCCAAAACTTGCCGAAACGTTCCAGGATCAGACGTGCATGACCGACGCCGGAAACGGCGCCGAGCCGCAGCACCATCTCTTGGTTGACGTACAAGACGGGGATGAGCAGCGTCAGCGTCCACAGCAACGTAGTGCCGTAGTTCTGCGCCGCTTGGGTGTAGGTGCCGAATGCGCCAGCGTCGTTGTCGCCGACCATGACAATCAATCCGGGGCCGAGAATTGCCAGAAGCGTCGTGGCGCGCGCTCGCCAATTGCGGCGCGGACCGATGTCGTCGCGCCGAATCGTACCGAAAGCGCCGCGGATGTCGCCGACGTGGGCAACGTCGAGCACCGCGCCTCGCTGCGGCTCGCCGTTCCTTTCAGAAACAACTTCGTGCAGAGACATTTCCTTGCCCACGGGTCGCATGCTCAGCGGTTGAATTTGCCGGCCGTAGCATCAGGGCCGGCGGTTTTCGGCAGCTTCTCCGCGATGCCGAGCGCATCGGCCCGGGCGCGCATCTCTTGCCAGATTTCGATGGGTTCAATGCCGATATGAAACCAGAGAACAATCAGGTGATAGAGCAGGTCCGCGCTCTCGCGCACGACGCCGGCGGAATGGCGTTTGACTGCCTCAACTGTGACCTCGCAGGCCTCCTCGATCACCTTGCGGGCAAGCTTGCGTCGGCCGGACTGCAGCAATTTGTAGGTACGCGGATGTGTGGCAGCGGTGACCGCGCCGAGCGCAGTGGCAAGATGTTCGAGCACTGTTGCGTCAGCGTCCGAGAGGTGGTGCGTTGCAGCGGCCGCCACATGAATGCCGCCGACCAAATGGCCGTTGAGTGCCAGTGGTGATGGTGTCCGCGCGGTCGCCGCAGCGAGCCGGCGCGGCGCGATTGTCCCTGCGCGGTTGCGTGTCGAAGCTTTTTTCATGACTCACCTGTCGTACCGTTCGCTTCGGCACCGAGGTGAGCCGGACGCTAAGCGTCTTGGTTACTCGGCTCGAAGCGAAGAGCGGCCGTTGAAATCGGAGTTTTGATCCCCGTCGGGGTTCCCCGCTCCGGTGCCGAGCACCGGAGCGGGACTGCTAGGTTGCTCGTCCATCCCGCACTCCTAAATTCACGCTGCTGCCCGCGCGACTCGCCGCTTGCGCACGGCGCAAGCGCCGGTCGGCGATTGGTTCGCCTTGCGATAATGCCGTTGCGCGGTCTCGTCGGTCTCGGGCAGCGCGATTGCCTGCCAATGGCATTCGAGCGCGCCGAGGGGCCCGCTCTGCCATCGGCAGATCAGCGCCGGTCGTCGTGTATGGCGGGATTTGGCGACGCTACGCCAATACGGGCGAACGTTGGCATGGGGTCCAACAATCGCCAGCGGCCGCGGGAGGCGGCCAGCGTCGAACACAAGGAATGCAGCGAGTTTCGTGAACATCGCTCACCTCCATTTCCGCGGAACGCGGCCGGTGAGCGTTGGCAAACGACCGAGCTAGGTGTGGTCGCTTGCCGTCGCGCAGCCGGCACTGCCGCGTCTGATTTCCATGTCTTGCGGCGCCAAGAGCCGAGCCAAGCTCCGCCCGATGGCGCCAAAGGTCGTACTGCCCATTTGCTTTCTGTTCGGGTCCACAGGCGGTAGAGACGATCTCGACTTCCTGCGGACGCTCCTATATCGTACCGGGTACGGTATATATCATACCCCGTACCCTATACAAGAAAGGGAGTCAACGTGCCGCAAGACAAGCGCGAAAAGCTCAAACTGCTGAATTGGGTTCGCCGCGTGCGCGGTCAGGTCGAGGCGGTCGAGCGCGCGCTCAAGGAGGAACAGGGTTGCGCTCCAGTTCTTCACCTGATCGTCGCAGCGCGCGGGGCGTTGAACAGTCTCATGACCGAAGTGATCGAGGACCACATTCGGGCACATGTGGTCGATCCAGCCAAGGACATTGAACGAACGCGGGGCGCCGACGAATTGATTGAAGCCGTTCAGGCTTACCTGAAGTGACTGCCCCCCGTTGGGTCGCCCTCTGTCGCGGTCGATGTGCGGCCGGCGGAGATCAGATTCCAGCGGCCGCCGTTGCCGCTGAGCCGGGTGCACGACAGCGGCGCCACATCGATTCGCCAGAACGATTGTGGCGTTGCCTCAATTGCGTGCACGATGGCCGCGCGGATGATGGCGGCGTGCGTGACGACGATCGACCGTTGATGATCGGTTTGTTCGCCGTCGAGCCAAGTGGCCACGCGTTCCATGAGCGCAAGGAGCGATTCGCCGCCATGCGGAGTTGCGGCCGGGTCGCCCAGCCATGCGGCGACAGCGTCCGGTTCGCGCGCCTGCAAATCATCCAAGGTGCGGCCGCGCCAGTTCGCGTAGTCGCAGTCGCGCAACAGCGGTTGTATTTCCGCGTTGCAGTCCCAGTGCTTCGGCGGTCTGCCGCGCTCGCAGCTCGGGGCCGCTCCAGCACCGATCCGCGCGCGGCAAGCTGCCAGCGAGCTTCGCGGCTTGCGCGCGGCCGCGTGCATTGAGCGGTTCGTCATCCGGAAAAGCCAACTTGTGCATAGCGTCGGTGGACGCGTGGCAGATGAGGATCAGGCGCGCGGTCATGGCTATGCGTCCGTGACGGCGGAGTGGCGCGCGCCTATGACCCGCGCAAAGTCATCGCGCGCTGCGTCAGCGCGCCAAATAGGAGGCCGAGCGTGGTCCACAAGATGAGTTGCGCCGCGAGCGAAGCCATGCGGAATTTCCACAAGACCACGGCTGGAAACTCTTCCGGCACCTCGTTGACGGCTGGAAGCAATAGCGCCGCCGCGATCATCACGACCAGGTAATACGCCGCGACCATCAACGTTGCATTCCACGCGCCGTAACGGGTGATCAAGATGCGCCGGAAGTTCACCGCGCCGATCATGGCGACCAGCGAAATCCCGATCATGCCGAAATAAAGCGCGGTCCGCGTGCCGATGGTGTCCGGATTGCCGACGGACGGCGGGTTGGCCGGATATTTCAGGTTCGGCACCAGATAAATGGCGATAAAGCCGATCAGCGCTAATAGCGCGGCCAATGCCTGCGGGCTGAGGTCGTCGGCCATGCGGCCTTGGGCAAAAGCGAAAGCCAGACCGAACAACCCGCCGAACGCGGCGCTGTACACCATGACCGCCGTGAACAAGCCGAGGCCCGCTTGCACCGGCCGGCTGACCAGTTCGGGCTGTTCCTCGGGCATCGGCATGCCGTGATGCTTGGCGAATTCGGCTTTGGCCTGGTCCATCTGCTCCTCAAAGGCGATGGCGCGATCGACTTGCGGCTCGCCGTAGATTTTCAAAAAGCCAAAGGAGAGTAGCCCCGCGACAATGCCGACAAGCATGCCGCGGACGAGAAACGTCCGGACCATTGGAAAGGCTCCCGTCAGTGACAGGGAAAGCCGAGCAGATGCCGTCCGTCGTGCACGAATTCATGCACGTACATGCCGCTGATGAGCGACGTGGCGCCCTGTTCCGCGCCGACGAAATAAATTGCCAGCAGCAAAATAAGCCCGGCGAAAATGGCCCACGGGAGCCATTCGCGAAGCGGAATGGTCGTTACCGGAAATGCCGGGGCGAATGTCGCGTTTGTCATGTTCGTCCTCCTGGGATTGCGCGTCCCGTTAGATCTGGTTCATCGCGAAGAGGGTCTGACTCTCGGACCGTTACCATTCGGGCCGAATACAGTGGCGCGACCGTGCCGGATTTTCACCGGCTTCCGTACTTCGCAGAGACAGCAGCAGAATAGGAAAGGGGGCGTGATGTTGTCAACGTGCCGGCCTCGCTGACCAAGGGTATTTGGAGTTGGCGTGTTATAACGTTGCGTTTCCCATTTCCGCGGCCCGGCGCTCGTCATACTGTTGCGTTCCTTGTTTTCGCGTCGGCACGTCCTAGCTAAAATGCGTCGCCCGCCATTACACAAGGGGCCGGCCATAGTGGACACCTTCACGGGCACCCACTCTCACGTCTTCCTCGGCGAAGGCCACGAGCGCAACGAACGCCGCACCTGGATGGTGATCGCGCTCTGCACGGCGATGATGATTGCAGAGATCGTCGGCGGGCTCTTCTT
Organism: uncultured Alphaproteobacteria bacterium; assembly: GCA_963835195.1. Taxonomy (GTDB): domain Bacteria; phylum Pseudomonadota; class Alphaproteobacteria; order Rhizobiales; family Xanthobacteraceae; genus BOG-931. The sequence continues at coordinate 122,164 of CAWIEY010000003.1, read as the reverse complement.
CGGCTCGATCGCGCTCGTCGCCGATGGTCTGCACATGTCGACGCATGCCAGCGCGCTTCTGCTCGCGGCCATCGCCTATAGGTATGCGCGCACCCACGCCGAGGACGAGCGCTTCAGCTTCGGCACCGGCAAGCTCGGCGATTTGGCCGGCTTCACCAGCGCCGTCGTGCTGGCGATGATCGCCATCCTCATCGGTTACGAGGCGATCTCGCGCCTGATCTGGCCGGTCCACATCGACTTCACCGAGGCCATACCCATTGCCGTGCTCGGATTGGCGGTGAACGTGGCGAGCGTTCTGCTGCTTGCCGGCGGCGGCCATGATCATGGCCACAGCCACGGCCATTCGCACGCCGCTCACGGCCATGACCACGAGCACGATCAAAGCCACACGCTGCCAACCAGCGCCGGCCGTTTGTCCGTCGACATCTTTGAAGACGGCGTACCGCCGCGTTTCCGGCTGACCTTTGCCGGTGAGACGCCCGCCGCGACCGACGTCACCGTTGTGACCGAACGGCCGGGCGGCGCCAGCCAGTCGTTCGCCATGGCTCGCCGGGGCGGCTATCTCGAATCGGTCGACGAAATTCCCGAGCCGCACGCCTTCACTGTCCGCGTATTGCTTCATGGCGACGCCGACGTTTACGCGGTCGATTTCGAGGAACACGAGCATGCGCGCGGCGCTATGGCGCGCGACAACAACATGCGCTCGGCGGTCGTGCATGTCTTGGCGGACGCCGGGGTCTCGGTCCTTGTCATCGTAGCGCTGGTGTTCGGCCGCTTCCTCGGTTGGTCGTGGATGGACCCCGTCGTGGGTCTCTGCGGCGCGATTGTCATCGCCGCCTGGTCCTACAGCCTTATTCGCGATACCGGCGCAGTCCTGCTCGACATGAATCCGGATCGGAGCATGGCGGAGCGGATGCGCGCCATGATCGAGACCGATGGCGACCGCTTGACCGATTTGCATTTATGGCGGCTCGGGCCCGGGCATTTGGGCGCCATCCTTTCGGTGGCAACGCAACGCCCGCGCGGACCGGAATATTATCAGGCGCTGCTCCGCCGCTTTCGCGCGCTCTCGCACGTGACGGTGCAAGTGCAAAAGCAGTAGCGCGCGGCGCCCAAAAAAATTCCGCACTTTAGAAATCTGCTAGATACGAAGTGGAATAATTCTAATTATCTGCAAAATAACAAACTTGTCTTGACGGCATCATCGCGGGCGGCGCATTTCATGCGCGAACATGCGCTCCCCGATTTTATCTTTGCGCCGCGCGACGCCGATCCCGGAAAAAAATCGGGCGCGGCCATTTTGTTTTCTGCTCTGCATTGTTGTGGCTGTGGCGGCGAGTTTCGGCGCCGCGCAAGCGCAGGACGAAAGTTCCTTCCACGAACTGGAGACCAAATACATTTTCGGCAATTTTACCGTCGGCTCGTCGCCGGGAATTGAGGGCGAGACCGCGTTCGAAACCGAGAACGAAGCAAATTTCGGCAAGCGCTTCGGCCGTTATGCCGCCGGTATCTCGGAGCTCGAACTCGAGTACACGCCCACGCAGTTCATGCAGATCGAGTTTGGCCCGACCGTTTCCTACTACAACATACAAAGCGTCCCCGGTCTCGCCGACCGCAATATGGGCGGCCTCAATGGCTTCGAGGCCGATTTCAGATCGCTGCTTATTGACCGCGGTCCCACGCCGTTTGCCGTCACGTTGTCCGTCGAGCCCGAGTTTCACAGCCTCGACGAGACCAGCGGAGCGCAGGTGTTGAATATGGGTCTGGAGACGAAGATTGAAGCCGATGCCGAACTTATCAAAAACCGGCTGTTTCTCGCCTTCAATCTGCTCTACGAGCCGGAAACCACGTACGTGCTTCCCAGCGGCTCGGACAGCGAAGCGACGCTGGGGGCTTCGTCGGCACTCGCTTTTCAGGTCATCCCCAATGTCGTCATCGGCGCCGACCTCTGGTATTTGCGCCATTGGGACGGCGCCGGTTTCAACTCGGTGACCGGCGATGCCGTCTATCTCGGCCCGACTTTGTTCTGGCAGATGGCGCCCAAGGTGCTGTTGAGCGCGGCTTTTGAAACTCAGATCGCCGGTCACGAGTTCGGCCCGCCGCCGCTCTTTCTGGATCTGACTGATTTTTCCCGCCAGCGCGCACGACTGTTGCTGGAATTCGAATTCTAAGCGCGTGATGGAGCGGACACTTGGATACGAATGTGCAGGAGTAAAAAATGAAGATGAAATTTTCAGTGATCGCCGTGAGTGCCGTCGCGGCCGTGATTTGGGCCGGCACTTTGTCGGCGCAGGAATCGCGCCTCTGTCGCGATTTCGGTCAAGGGTCATCAATTCGCGCCGGTGGAACTGCATGCGCCGGCCAACAAACCGCTGGCCATCCGGGTGAAGAATCTCGACAAAGCCCCCATGGAATTCGAGAGCAAATCGCTCCGGGTAGAAAAGGTCATCTCCGCGGGCGGAGAAGGCGTGGTCAACGTCCGCGCGCTGGCACCCGGCCGCTACGAGTTCTACGACGACTTCCACCAGCAGACGCGCGGCGTTTTGGTGGTGCAATGACGCGGGCCGTCCCTTTTCCGGCTTTTGCCGGATAACCGCGCCACCTCGATCGGCCGGCTTCGCGGTGGCGGTGCGATAGTAACTCCATAAGATCCGGGCGGCGATTGCGCGCCACGGCCGCCATGGCGCCGCCAGCGCCAGCATCTCCTTCGCGCTTGGCCGCAGCGGCAAAGCAAACGCGACCCTCACCGCCTCCTGCAGAGCGAGATCGCCCGCCGGCCAGGCATCGGCGTGTCCAAGACACGCCAAGAGATAGATGTCCGCGGTCCAAGGCCCGATGCCGTGAATCGCGGTCAGCGCTGCGTGGGCGTCCTCGGCTGCGCCGTCAGCCAGCGCCGCAAGGGCAAGCTCGCCGCGGATCACCGCCCGCGCAATGGCTTTGAGCGCCCGGATTTTCGGCGACGACAGGCCGAGCCGCGCCAGGCGAGCCGGACGCGCGCGCAGAATAGCTGCCGGATCGAGGGGATCGTCGAAGGCGGCGGCAAGCCGTCCCCAAATGGCGGCGGCGCTGGCCGTCGACAATTGCTGGGACACAATAATGGCGGCAAGGCCAGCATATCCGCCGGGGCGCCGGCGCAGCGGCGGCCGTCCGGCGGCGGCGATCAGATCGGCGAATTGCCGATCTGCCGCTGCGAGCGCCGCAAGCCCGGCTTCGAGATCAGCCTCGGTATGGATATGCGTCAGTTGCATCGTTCGGTCCGGATCGGCGCGAGAAAAGCCGGCAGCCGCGTTGATCTGATTGCCGACGCAAATTCGGTTTCGTCAACCCGCGGATGCGAATAGTTAGGCGGTCATGCATACCCGCATCTTTCGTTTCGCGCCGAGCCCGAATGGCCACCTCCACCTCGGCCATGCCTACTCGGCGCTGCTCAATGCCGATTTGGCACGCGCAATGCGGCGGCCGTCTCCTTCTGCGCATCGAGGATATCGACACAGTACGCTGCCGTCCGGAGTACGAGACGGCAATTTATGAGGATCTCACTGGCTCGGCGTATCCTGGGAAGTGCCGGTGCGGCGGCAGGCCGAGCATTTCGAGGATTATCGCGCGGCGCTGGCAAAGCTCGACAATGAACGATTGATCTATCCGAGTTTTGAAAGCCGCGGCGAGATCAATGCGCTCATCGCCGAACGCGAGCGCCATGGCCCTTGGCCGCGCGATCCGGACGGCGTGCCGCTTTATCCCGGAAATGCGCGCAATCTTCCGGCGGCGGAACGGGAGCGGCGGCGCAGCGGCGGCGCGTCCTATGCGTTGCGGCTCGCCATGGATGCGGCGTTGGCGCGGGCAGGGGTGCTGACTTGGACCGAAACGGGAAGCGGCCCGAAAGGGGAATCGGGCACGCATCACCGCGGCGCCGCAAATGTGGGGCGATGTCGTGCTCGCGCGCAAGGAAGCCCCCACCAGTTATCACTTGGCGGTTGTCATCGACGATGCGCTGACCGGGGTAACCGACGTGGTGCGCGGGCAAGACCTGTTCTGGTCGACCAGCATCCACCGGCTGTTGCAGGCGTTGCTCGGCTTGCCCGAGCCGGCCTATCACCACCACCGGCTTATTCTTGATGCTGGCGGCCGTAAGCTTTCCAAATCGACTTTAGCCACGAGTTTGCGCGATTTGCGGGCCGCTGGCACGACCGCCAAGGACATCCGACGCATGGTGGGATTAGGGGGCTAACGGCTAAAATCGCGCGCCAAAGCCGGGTTTCCGACACGATTCTGGCCCACCGTGGCGGCCGTGGGGGACGAATGGCGCGGATGAGGTCCAAAAAGCCGGTCTGCAAAACGGCCGCGAGTTCGCGGCCGGCGCAACCGGAACAGGCGGGCAAACGCAACCGCACTCGCCGCCTATGCGCACGATGTTCGCACCGCGCTGACCGGCATTCTTGCGCAAAGCGAATTGCTCGCCAGTTCCGATTTCGGCGAACGCGAACGGCAATGGGCGCTGAACATCAAGAGCAGTGCGGAGCACCTTGTTTCGCTCTCGACGTCGATCATCGACGGTGCCAGGGCCGAGGCCGGCACGTTGGCGCTGGCGGAAGCGATTTTCCAGCCGCGCCGCTTGATCGAGGACGTGGCCGAGTCGCTTTCCGCGCGCGCCCAAACAAAGGTTCTGTCCGCCGAGGTGACGGTCGCCGACGATCTGCCGGAGAGTCTTGTGGGAGACGCCGTACGGCTGCGCGCCGCGCTCGAAAATCTCATCGACAATGCGGTGAAATTTACGGAACAGGGCGCGGTGCGCCTCGACCTACGCGCAGACGCCGGCGGCGCGCGGGCGCGCCCGCCTCATTTTCAGCGTGGCCGACAGCGGCATCGGACTTAAACCCGCCGAGATCAAGCGTCTGTTCCGTCCCTTCCGTCAGCCGAATGCGCGGTGACCCGGCGTTATGGCGGCGCCGGACTTGGGCTCGCGCTCGTCAAGCGCCTGGCGAAACTCATGGGCGGGGAAGTCACCGTCACCAGCAAGCACTGGCCGCGGGGCGACTTTCCGCTTCTCGGTTGTGCTGCCGATCGCGCCGGTTGAAGCGGCGGGCCGCTCGCGGTCGGCCGCGAACGGGCGAAACCCTCCAGATCGCTCGCCATTCTGTGTGCGGAACACAACCCTTATGGCCGGGTCATTCTGAACACAATTCTTGGCGAGCTCGGCCATCATGCCGACTTCGTCGGCTCCGGCGAAGAAGCCATCGCCGCGGTGGCGCGCGGCTACGATGCGATAGTAATGGATGTCGGCCTTCCGGGGACCGACGGTGTGCGCACGGTGCGCCGCATTCGTGCACTGCCGGGCGTCGCGGCGCGCACGCCGATCATAGCGCTGGCCGGCCATCCGGACGCCGACGACGAACCCGCGGCGCGCGCCGCCGGCATGGACTTCTACGTGCGCAAACCGGTCAGTCCGAGCGCGCTTGCGGCGGCGCTCGCCGCCGTCGTCGGCAAATAGCGGGCCGGGCATCGGCGCGGCGCGATTTTGCTCTTAACCGGCGCGCTGCGCGACCGGCGCGCGCCGTTCGGCCATTGCGATCAGCTCCGTCGCGGCTATCGCGGGGGCGTCGGCAAGCACGAGCGCGTAGCGCACGCTTCCGCCGCTGCGGCCGATTTCGGTAAAACCGAGGCGAGGATAGAGGTCGCGGACCAGCGCGTTTTTCGGCGAGGCAATGTACTCGCCAACGAGCCGGCGCGCGCCGAGGTCGCGAGCGCGCGCGACCAGGTCGGCGAGGATCGCCTCCTCGACCTTGCGCCCGAGCACGCGGCACGACATCAGCCAAAGATCAATGCGGGCGTCGTCGTCCGAATCGCGCGCAACCGCCACAACGCTGATGATGCCATTGTCGCCGAACCGATCCTTGAGCCGGTAACAGCGGCCGCCGCCGCCGCGGACGGCAGCGGACAGATCACCCCAATTGTAGCGGCGCGTTGTCAAATTGAATTGATTGGTCTTGTGGATGAGCTCAATGACGCGCTCGCGCGCCGTTTCCAGCTCCGCTCCCTCCAAAACCATTTTGAGCCCGCGTAGAAACTCCTGGTAATCGCCGGCACGGTGCTGCGCCGCTTCGCGCGCAGCATTTTCTGCGTACATGCGGTTGCGCGCGCGGGTCTCGTCGGTCGCAAGCCGGTGGTCAAACAAGCCGCTGCGCTCGAGCGCCGGCACGCGCTGCGCGGGATCGTCGGGCAGGTCCGGGGCGGCGACGTCGGGAAAGCGCCGCAGCACCTCGGCGCGCTCGACCGGATTGTCGTCAAGGAACACGACTCCGGCGGTCGAAAGCTTGAGCCGTTTGAGAATGCGCGCGAGGCTCGACGATTTCGGCTCCCAATGAATTTCCGCAGCGGCAAAATCGTCGAGGTGCAGCAACATTTCCGGCCTGCCCGCAAACACCTCCCGCACGGCGGCCGGATCGTTCTTGCTGGCGATGGCGAGCAAGACTCCCTTGTCGCGCAGGCCGGCCAGGAAGGCCTGGAGTTCGCAAAAAATGCCGCCCGGCGCCGGCCGGATCGAGCTCAAGCCCATCGCAGCCGTCGTCGCCGACACGCCCTCCCCACAGGGTGTCGTCGAGATCGACGACGACGAGCTTACAGTGCGGCGCCGTGGCGCCGGCCACCGCGTTGGCGAGCGCGCCGAGCAGTGCCGGGATGCGGTCGGGGTGACAAAGCAGCTTTGCGGTGTCGTAAAAGCGGTCGTCGAACCAAGCTGCCGCGCCGGTCGTTCGGATCAGCGGCTCGAGATCGAGGAGAATCACGCGTGGCGAGGTCAGCGCGGCGCGCAAACCGCCGGTGACGGCGCGCCGCCACGCGTAGGCGGCGCCGGTATCGGAAATTTCGTCGATCAGCGGTTCGGGCAAGGTGACGAGGAGATGGGCGTCGCTCGAGCGCAAGGCGGCCTTGACCGCGGCGGCCACGGCCTCGATGACGGCCGCCGCGCTGCGCAGCGAGCTGTAGGCGAGTTCGATCGAGGACAGCGCAAGCACGATGTGGGTCGGTGCGAAAGCGTAGAGCGGCGAGCCGCTGTCGAGCAGTTCCGCGCGCCATTGGTTGTAAGGGCTCTCGTAGATGTCCGCCGCGAAACCGTGCGCCGCGAGAGCAAGCGGAAATCCACGAGCGAGAAACTGGGTGGAATAATTGCTGGTGAGCGCGAGGCGGATTTTCGGCCAGGACGCCAGTGGCGGCGAACCTGCGGCTTCATATTCGCCAGCCGCCGCGAACAGCTCCTGCAGCGTGCGCACCGCGCGGTAGCGCGCCAGAATGGGCGCAAGTTGCGCGCCGTCGGCGCTCACGGGCTCGCGTCTCATGCGGTCAGGCCTCGCTGCTCAAGGAGCGTCACCATCTCGCCGACATTGCGCAGCCGCGCCAGCTCGTCGGTCGTCAGCTTGACGCCGAGCTGCATCTCGATCTCGACCGCCAGAATAATGTGCTTGAGCGAATCCCACAGCGGCACCTGCGCGGCGTCGAGCCCTTCGCTCAACACCAGATCAGGGTCGATGACATTGCGAAAAATCGGCTCGAGCTTGCGCAGCACCGCTTCTCTGCTCACGGCATAACTCTCCTTTTTTTTGCGAAAACTTTTATGCGCTGCCGCCTGGCCAAACAAGCGCTTGCATTCGCGCCGGCCGGCGCGCCGTTACTCGATACGGCTCTTCATTGTGTTCTGAGCGCAGCGGTGATTTACACTCGCCATCCGGCAATGCAGGGCAAAACATGACGTTGCGGCAAACGAACGCGGACAGCGCATGAACGCCGAGCGCCGTTACCAATCGGTGCCGCTTCACCGCCGCTGGATGCATGACATCATCCATAGCGGTAAAAAAGCGCACGTGATGGGCTGCTCGTGGCGAATAAATGTCGCACCGCTCGTCGCGGCGCGCAGGCTCACGGTTGCCGCCGGCCGGCTGGACCGCGATCTGGTTGAAGACCATGGCGCTGGTCGGCCGTCGTCGCCCGGAATTGCGGACGCTTTATATGCCGCTGCCGTGGGCGCGACTCTACGTTCATCCGGACATGGTCTGCACGGTCGCCATTGAACGCACGTGGCAAGACGCGGCCGCGGTGTTTTTCGAGCAGGTTGCGGCGCCGGATCGCCGCTCGCTCGGCGAGCTCGATGCAATGCTGCGCCGGCTGAAACAGCAGCCCGTCGAGAGCATCGGCAGCTTCCGCCGCCTTATCCGCTACGCGCGTCTGCCGATTTTCTGCGCCGCCTGATTTGGAGTTTTGCGCTCGGCTGGTCGGGGCCGCTGCGCATGCGCTATTTCGGCTCGGCGGCACTCAACCCATTTCCAGTTGGCGGCCATGTCACGCAATCGGCCATGCCGGTTTCATGCATGCTCTATTTTGGCCTGATCGAATTGAACGGCGATGCCCACATTCAAGTCTTCTACGACCATCGGGTCATGGACGGCGTCGAGGTTTACCGCATCGTGCGCGAGCTGGAAGCGACGCTCAACCGCGATATCGTCGCCGAACTTAAGAATGGCCGCGCGGCTTCGCGCCGCGGTTCGGCGCCGTTAGAGGTGCTCGGCGAGAAGTTCGATCAGGCCTAGCCCGTTGATGACGCCGAACGCGATTTTGCGGCCCCCGAACAAAATGGCCTCCTGGGGCTCGGCCCAGAATATCGCCTTGATCTGCGGATCAGACTTCAGTTCGGCGATGGACGCGGTCAGATCCCGCGCAGCGAAACAGATGTGGTAGACGAGCCCTTCCTTGTGCTCCTGAAGATAGCGGTCGATCGGGCTCTTCCCCGGGCCGGGGCAAATGATCTCGATGCTCGGCATGCCGGGATGTTCGCACAGGCACACATGGACGTTTTGAATTGGGTCGTAGACAGTGGGCCCGATGCGATAACCAAGATTGGATAGAAAGGTCTCGGCGGTGTCCGCCTTGGACACAGCGAGTTCGAAATGGTGGAAGGTCAAACCGTATCTGTCGGCAAAACGATCGGCATTCATCGCGAAGCGCCGGTCAGCAGCCGCTTCGCGCCGTCACGTGCGGGGCCCGGCTGGCGCCGAACCTTCGACGATGCGCACCAGATCGCTCATGATGCGGTTCAATTCAAAATCCTTCGGCGTGTAGACTGCCGCTACGCCCGCGTCTTTCAACGCGCTCGCGTCCTCCGGCGGAATAATGCCACCGACCACCACGGGAATGTCCTCGGCGGTGGCAGCCCGCAACCGGCTCACCACATCCTTGACCAGCGGCAAATGGCTGCCTGAGAGGATTGAAAGCCCGACGACGTGCGCCTTCTTGGCGAGCGCCGCCTCGACGATCTCTTCCGGAGTGAGCCGGATCCCTTCGTAAACCACCTGCATGCCGGCGTCGCGCGCGCGCACCGCGATCTGCTCGGCGCCGTTGGAGTGGCCGTCGAGCCCCGGCTTGCCCACCAGGAACGTCAGTCGGCGTCCGAGCTTCCGCGACACGCGGTCAACTTCGCCGCGAATGTCGTCGAGCCCTTCGACGTCGTTGCGCATGGCCGCTCCGACACCGGTCGGCGCGCGGTATTCGCCGAACGCCTGGCGCAGCGTCCAGCCCCATTCGCCGGTGGTGACGCCCGCCTTCGCGCATTCGATTGACGCCGGCATGATGTTGCCGCGGCCGGTAGCGGCGCGCTTGAGCTCGGCCAGCGCCGCAGCGACTTTCGCTGCGTCACGCTGCCCGCGCCAGGTTTTCAACCGCGCGATCTGATCTCGCTCCGCCTCAACCGGCACCGTCATGATCGCATCAATGCCGCCGGTCAGCGGCGAAGACTTCGGTCTCGACATATTTGTTGACGCCGACGACGATCTGCGCGGCGCGCTCGATCGCCTCAAAACGCGCGCTGGCCGAGGCGACGAGCTGCTCCTTCATGTAGCCGGTTTCCACCGCCTTGATCGCGCCGCCCATTTCCTCAATGCGCTTGAGCTCTTCTTTCGCTTCGCGCTTGAGCTCCTCGACCTTGGCGTCAATCACCTCGGAGCCGTCGAACAGGTCGCCGTATTCCAGGAGGTCTGTCTCGTAGGCGAGGATTTGCTGCATGCGCAGCGACCATTGCTGATCCCACGGCCGCGGCAGGCCGAGCGCCTCATTCCAAGCCGGAAGCTGCACCGCCCGCGCCCGCGCTTTCTTCGACAACGTCACCGCCAGCATCTCGATCAGGATGCGGCTGACATTGTTCTCCGGCTGCGGCTCCGTGAGCCCCAGCGAGTTGACCTGTACGCCGTAACGGAACAGCCGCTGCTTCGGATCAGTGATGCCGTAGCGCTCGCGCGTGATCTCGTCCCAGAGATCGACAAAGGCGCGCATCTTGCAGATTTCGGTGACGAAGCGCAGGCCGGCATTGACGAAAAACGAAATGCGGCCGACCACCTCGCCGAACTTCTCATGGGTCACCTCACCGGACGTCTTCACCGTGTCGAGCACGGCAATGGCGGTCGCGAGCGCGTAAGCCAGCTCCTGCACCGGCGTGGCGCCGGCTTCCTGCAGGTGATACGAGCAAATGTTCATCGGATTCCACTTCGGCAATTCGTCCGTCGTGAAGATCGCGATGTCCTTGATCAAGCGCATCGACGGTGCCGGCGGAAACACGTAAGTGCCGCGCGACAGGTATTCCTTGATGATGTCATTCTGGATCGTGCCCTGCAGCGCCTCGCGCGGCGCGCCCTGCTCATCGGCGACCGCGATGTAGAGCGCCATCAGCCACGCCGCGGTGGCATTGATGGTCATCGACGTATTCATCTTGGCGAGTGGAATGCCGTCGAACAGCGCGCGCATGTCGCCGAGATGGTTGATCGGCACGCCGACCTTGCCGACCTCGCCGCGCGCCAAGGCGTGATCGCTGTCGTAGCCGGTCTGCGTCGGCAGATCGAAAGCAACGGAAAGGCCGGTCTGGCCCTTGGCGAGGTTCCTACGGTAAAGCTCGTTTGAAGCCGCCGCGGTCGAATGCCCGGCATAGGTGCGGAAAATCCACGGCTTGTCGCGGCGCGGCACATTGCCAATGGATTGACCGCTGCGGTGCTGGTCGCGGTGCGGCGCGTCGTTCATCGGTCTAATCCGCATTCCGAGTTGAGCAATGTGGCGCGAATTTTATTGCGCCGCAACAACTGTTCCCGCCGCGGCTGAGCACGCCGATCGGGCTTTCAATGCGTGGTGTCGCCTTCCGCCGCGCCGCCTTTTTGCAAGAACATCTCGCCGAGATGGGCGATGGTATGCGCGAGCACATTTGCCTGATCGTCTTCGGGAACAAAAGTCAGGATCATGTCGGCGATGCTCTCGGCCATGCGGGCGGCAATATCGGCCGCATCCGCCGTATCGGCCTTGTCGATGTATTTTTGCACAATTTCATTGATATCGCAGTGAAGACAGTCCGACATCTGACCGCTCGCTCGTTGATGGTAAAAGCAGATATGGGGATTTCTAGCGGCCGTGCTACGTGGTCCGGTCTCAATTGCCGCAAACGGCCAGCGGGATGGGCGAGTACGCATCCGCGCCATTTTTGTCGATCCCTACGGTTCGATTGCGATCATCAGGTCAAAACGTCGAATATCTTTCGCGTGGCTTAAGTGCAGCGGCATCGCGGCAAAATGCGCCAAGCCCTAGCTGCGCCGCCCGTTGTCGGCGGCAAGAATCAACGCCCAGAACACTTTGTACTTCGAGGTCGGTGAGTACGCCGCGGCAATGCCCATGCGGGTGACGGCGGGGTTGAGCATATTCGCGCGGTGCGGCGGCGAATCGCGCCAGCCGGAAAAGGCTTCCGCCAATGTGTGATAGCCGGCGGAAATGTTCTCGACCGCGACGCTGCCGCGGAACGGCGAATTTTTGATGCGCTCGGCAAACGGCCGCCCGATATCATGGTCCATTCGGTCCTGCGCCGCCATGGCGTGCGCTTGCTCGCTTGCCATGCGCATCAGTTCGGGATCGACCGCGACTGCGGCAAGCCCGTTGTTGCCGCGGTAGCCGGAAATCATCGAGGCGGCCGTGGCCGCGTCGATCGTCACATCGGTTCGCGCGAGATCCTGATAAAAGCTCGGCTGCTCCGGCGGCGCACTGCCCGCGCAGCCGGCGAGTGCCACGCTCGCGACAATGGCGCAGAGCCGCAGCAAATCGCACCTTCGGTTCATCGCATCTCCAGGCATCGGTGCGAAAACTAGGCTGTGTCGCGGGGGAGCGCCGGCGTCTTGTATGTTTACGGTTTAGCGGCGATCGCTTGCGGATGCAAAGCGGAAGAAGGGGCAGCGTCGGCGGAATTTTTTATGCGCGCACGCTTTCGCCGGCGAACGATGCGATGGCCCGCCGCGCCACCAATGCGGCGATGATGAGAATTGCGGCGAAACCGACCGGCACCGTTACGAATGGAAAGATCAGGATCAAGAAGCAAGCTATCCCGATACCCGCCAGTTCCTGAGGCCAGAATGCGCGAGCGCGGCCAAGCCGGAACAGGAAGGCGAGCGGAACGGCCAAGACAACGAGATCGTACGTGTAGAGGTACGGCGTTGCCAGCATGGCGGCGGTGCCAAGCGCCGCGGCTTTGATCTCGTACGCGGCGCGGCTCCGCCACAACACGGCGACCGCCGCGGCTGCGGCGAGCGCGACCGCCGTCTGCACGTACCACGCCAGCGCTTCACTGCCGCCGAGCGTGCGGATGGTGCCGAATGCGGTCTGCATTTTGCCGAGATCCGCGGCGCCTTCGGATAGAAACACCCGTTCGGTGTGACCGATATTGGCGAAGAACGCCATCCAGGTGTCGGTGCCGAAAGCGAACCAGCTTGCCAGCGCCATCAGGACTGCGGTGATGGCCGCCGCCGCAAACGCGCGCCAATGCCCGCCGGCGGCAAGCGCGATCGGAAACAGAAAGCCGAGATGCGGCTTGTAGCTCAGAAGTCCAATGAGAACGCCGGCAACGATCGGCCGTCTTTCGAGCAAAAAGAGCGCGCCGCCGAATAGCCCGGCAGTCAAGAATCCGTTTTGACCGACAACGAAATTGCTGAGCACCGCTGGAAAGGCGGCGGCAAGCAGATAGCCGGTGCGATCGCCAATGATGGCGCGAATTGCCGCGAGATAGATGGGGAAAGTGGCGAAGACCCAAACCGCATAAGCGGTTGCAAAAGACAATAACGCCAGACCCGCAGCGACGAACAGAAATGGCGGCGGATAATGCCAGCCGAAATAGCCGGCGAACGGATGCCCGATCGCGGCCTCCTCAACGAGCTTATGCGTCGGCCAGTCGTAAGCGGAAGCGGGATGGCCTTCGAGCACGAGCCGTCCGGCAGCCCATACGTTGACGAAATCGGACGGCACGCCGGTCCCGTCGGGCGCGACGATCCAAATGCCGTGCAGATAACTGGTGGCAAGATAGACCGCGTGCGCGACCACGAGCGCGAAAGCTATGAGTTCGAGCGGACGCGCGAGCTTGGCGTCAGCGGTATGTCCCGGCGAAGACGTATAAAGAACCATCGACGGCTCGGCCTTTCACCGCGGGCGAGAGCCGGAAGGCCCCTAAGCCTCGGTTCCGGAAAAACAATCCGCAGCTGTGGCGCGAAATTAGAGGCCGCCGGCTTGAGGAACCGTTAAGGGCTCCGCGCGTACGCCCTTTCGCCGTGCCGGTCGCGTCAAGGCGGACGCTCGGCTATCGCGGCATTTCATCGAGTCTTAAGCCCGCAATCCTAGCTTTGCCGGCGCGCCTCAAAACCGGAACCTGCCAACCGATGGCATTGTCGGCGACTTATCCTCTGGCTGCAGCCGATCCGCGGCGCGCGACGTGTTACGCGGTCGTCTTGCTTTGGGCGGCCGCCGTATTTGCCCTCGCCGTCGCGTCAGGCATCAACAGCGTGTCGACAGACGACGCCATGCGGCTCGTCCAAGTGCGCGATCTCATCGCGGGCCAGAGCTGGTTCGACATGACGCAGTACCGCCTCGACCCGCCGGCTGGCGTCATCAGCCATTGGTCGCGCCTGATCGACTTGCCACTCGCCGTTCTTATCAAGACGGGCTCGCTCTTTCTGCCGGCGGCGACGGCCGAGAAGATTGTTCTTATTGTGTGGCCGACACTGTTGCTGCTCATCTTTCTCAGTGGCATTGCGCGGATCGCGCACGAAATGGCCGGCCCGGTAGCCGCACGCGTAGCGCTGATTTTCGCCGTGCTGATGGCTCCCGTACTGCAGGATTTCCGCACCGGCGCCATCCATCATCACAATGTGCAATTGGTGCTGTTGATCTGGTCGCTCGCGTTCTTCGTGCGCGTGCCATCAAATGCGCGTTCGGCGACCGCCGCTGGTTTGCTCTGCGCGCTTTCGGTTGCCGTCGGACAGCAAATGGTGCCGGCGGTCGCCATGCTTTGCGGCATTGCGGCGCTGCGCTGGATTATCGAGGGCGACCGAGACAATCACGCGATCGCCGCGTTTGCGGCTTCGCTTGCGGCCGGCGCGATCGTTTTCGCCGCGGCGACGGTCGCGCCAGCCGATTATTTGGTCGTTCGCTGCGACTCGATCTCAATTTTTCAGGTCGGCTGTCTGTTGCTCGGCGGACTTGGCCTTGCCGCGCTCGCTGCGCTCACCCGCATTAAATCCATGGCCGCCCGGGCGCTCGGCGCCGGCGCGCTTGCGGTTTTGCTCTTCGCATTCGTCAAAGTCGCCGCGCCGCAATGTCTCGGCGGCCCTTACGCGCAACTCGATCCGCGACTTGCCAATATATGGCTCGGTTCGGTGGCCGAAGCCCGCAGCATATTCGCGATGCTGCGCGACGTCCCGCAACAGGTTCCCGCCTATTACGGCGTTCCTTTCGCTGCACTCGTTCTCGCCGGCATCCGCTTGATAAAGACGCAGCGCCAAGAGCGGTGGAACTGGGCGGCTTGTGCGGCGGTCCAGGCGGCGATGCTCTTGGTTTCCGCTTGGGAGGTCCGCGGCGCGAGCGGCGCGAACGCGGTCGGCGCCGCGCTTTTACCGGCGGCATTGTTGCCGATCCTGCCGGTTGCGGCCGAGGGCGCATCCTATTTCGGCATCTCGCGCGCGGCGCTCGGCGTCATGCTCGTTTTGAACCCGGCGACGCTGTTAGTTCTCGGCGGCGGTGCTGCGCGCGTCTTCGCCCCCAGTCCCGTCAGCGCGACGCGGTTTGTTACCGGCGGCGATGCCGGGACGTGTGAGCGCGCCGCCGACTATGCGCCGCTCGCCCGGCTGCCGCGCGGCCTGGTGCTCGCGTTCATCGATTCCGGTCCGTTCATCCTGATGGAAACCGGCGATTCCGTTCTGGCGGCGCCTTATCATCGCAATCAGGCCGGCAACCTCGCGATGCTCGGGATGTTCTTGGCAGCCCCGGCGGAGGCGCAGACGCGCATGGCCGCGAGGGGCGTCGATTATGTCGCGTTTTGTCCGGGCGCACCCGACCGCTACAATTACGCGGCGCGCGCGCCCGCGAGTTTGGCCGCGGCCTTGAGCCGAAACGAGGTGCCCGGCTTTCTGGAGAAGGTGCCGCTCGCCGGCACCGATCTCGTCGTCTACCGCGTGCGCGGCTAAAGCCCAACTGGCGCGGCCCGCCATTTTGCCAGCGGGAATCTTTTTGTTTGCTCGCTCCCGCTCCGCAGGGGGAGCGAAAGAAGTTCTTCAAACCCGTCTGACCAGCCGCAACACGATCAGAAGAATCACGGCACCGATGAAGGCGTCGATGACGGCGGCAACGAAACCGTGGCCAAAATGGATGCCGAGCCGCGGTAACAGCCAGCCGGCGATGAAGGCGCCGATGATGCCGACAATGATATCGCCAATGAGCCCGAACCCGCCGCCTTTGACCACAATGCCGGCGAGCCAGCCGGCGATCGCTCCAATGATCAGCCAAATGATGACGCGCTCGACACCCATGAAATCCCCCCAATTTGCCGTTTCGCGCGCAAGAGCGCCCGCGAATGCATCCGCGTCCGACCATACGGGCTGGCATTTGCTCTGTCAGCACTCGGCCAGACCGCCTGTTGATGGAACCCTTGGCCGACGAAGTGCTTATTGCACTGCAACATGAACTGCGGCACATTCGTTGCCTCGCGTCTGGAGATAAAGCCGGAGCCCATCATGGCTGTCGCCCAGCAAAAGCGGCCCTCAGCAGCGCCGCTCAAGGACCTTTACGACATCGGCGAGATTCCGCCGCTCGGGCACGTGCCGGCACAGATGCACGCCTGGGCCATCCGCAAGGAGCGCCACGGACCGCCGGAAAAATCCATGCAGCAGGAAGTGCTGCCCACCTGGCCGATCGCCGAGGATGAGGTTTTGGTCTACGTGATGGCCGGTGGCGTCAACTACAACGGCGTGTGGGCCGGATTGGGCCAGCCGATCTCACCGATCGATGTGCATAAGAACGCGTTTCACATTGCGGGCTCCGACGCCTCGGGCGTGGTCTGGGCGGTAGGGTCGAAAGTCCGGCGCTGGAAGGTCGGCGACGAAGTCATCGTCCATTGCAATCAAGACGACGGGGACGATGAAGAGTGCAATGGCGGCGATCCACTCCTCTCGCCGTCGCAACGGATCTGGGGTTACGAGACGCCGGACGGCTCGTTCGCGCAGTTCTGCCGCGTGCAGTCCCGCCAGCTCATGCAGAAGCCGCCGCATCTGACCTGGGAAGAGGCGGCCTGTTACACGCTGACGCTCGCCACCGCTTACCGCATGCTGTTCGGCCATCCGCCGCACACACTCAAGCCCGGCGACAACGTTCTGGTGTGGGGCGCCTCCGGCGGGCTTGGCGTCTTCGGCGTGCAACTCGTCGCCGCCTCCGGCGCCAACGCCATCGGGATCGTCTCCGACGATGCGAAATCCGAATACGTTTTCAATCTCGGCGCCAAGGGCGTGATCAACCGCAGCAAATTCAAATGCTGGGGCGCCATGCCGAAAGTCGGCACGCCGGAATACGATGTCTGGGTGAAAGAGGCGCGAAGCTTCGGCAAGGCGATCTGGGAAATCACCGGCAAGCGCGACGTCGACATCGTTTTCGAGCATCCGGGCGAAGCGACGTTCCCGGTATCGTGCCTCGTGGTCAAACGCGGCGGCATGGTGGTGTTTTGCGCCGGCACCTCCGGCTACAACATCACCTTCGACGCGCGCTACGTGTGGATGCGGCAGAAACGGATACAGGGTTCGCACTTCGCGCACCTGAAACAGGCGAGCTCCGCCAACCGCTTCGTCATGGATCAACGCATCGATCCGTGCATGAGCGACGTGTTCCCCTGGGAGAAGATCCCCTATGCACACGAATTGATGCGCATCAACCGCCACAAGCCCGGCAACATGGCGGTGCTGGTCAATGCGCTGCGCCCGGGCTTGCGCAATTTCGAGGACGCGCTGGAAGCTGCCTCGGGCCCGGAATTGGCGCGGCAGACCATCCGCGCCTGACGCGCCCGGCCGGGCACGTATACGCCAGCTTGCTTTAACCGCGCCGTGATGCGGTTACGCAATTTGCAGGCAACGCGCCTTGCGCCAACGGATGTAGCGTAGCGTCATGCGTTCGGCGGTGGCTTTGCATGACGACGCGAAGCCGAGCAGTAGGAAAGCCGCCCAAAGGACCCAATTCGCCAGTTCGAGCGCGCCCACGGCGAAAACGATGGCGCCGCGTCCGAGCAGTTTGATGATGGCGCGCGTTTTACCGCCTTTGGCCGCGGCGAGCCGCGCAAAGCGAGAGACGTCTTCGACCGTTTCCGCGACCTTCAGACTATCGAGTGCGGCGCCCGCACCGGCTTTCCTCTCGACGCGGCCGACATTGCCGGCAAGATCAGCGAGGCCTCCCGCCTCTTCCACCTTCACGGCTTCGCGCGCGACGCGGGTCACAAGTGCCGGATTGAGGCTACCGGTGCGCCGCGCGACCTTGGCGAGCGTGACACCGGCCCGCGCCGGGGCGCCCATGCCGAGAGTTCGCATACGTGCCGGCGGTGATGGCGAGTCCGACGCCGGCAAGACCGAGGATCCAGGGATCGGCCTTCTGGCCGGTGAGATAGCGCGTGCCCTCGCGCGCGGCGTCGCGAATGTCGCCGAAGACGAAGAGATCGCCGAACGCCGTGCCGGCGAGGCTGGCGAGATCGACCGGTTCGCCGGTCCACAAGCCCTGGACGAAGCGGCCGGCCGTATGCGTGAGTGAGGCGTCCTTGACTTGCGCGCCCTTGACGCGATCAGCCAGCGCCGGATCGATGGCAACGCCGCGATCGGCGGCGAGTTCGACGAAGCTTTGCGCGAGATCGGTGTCGTCGGTGGCGAGAGCGGCGTTGATTTCGCGCTCGGCAACTTCCCGGTTGAAGTTCCGATCAAGCGCGTGATCGGCGATTGCAACCGGATCGTCCGCGGCGGCGCGGTCGTAGGCATCGACGCCACCATGCACGACGAAGGTGGCGGCCAGTAAAAACGCCGCGCCGACCGCAAGTGCAAACAGCGGGTGTTGCGCGGCCTGAACGATTCTCAAGTGTTTTCTCCGCTTCCCCGTCCGGCTGCCGGCCGCGGGGCCGGGCCGGACGAAGCCCGCGATTCATGGCTTTTTCACAACCGAAGAACTGCTGGGAACCCGGCTTCCGGCCGGAAAGAACGGTTCAGGGTTCTTGGCCTCGCGCACGCGCGCGATCGCGGCGTTGAGTTCGCCACCGTAAATGAAGATCCAGGCGCTGTAATAGAGAAAGACGAGCGCGATCATCGCCGAGGCGAGGCCGGCATAATAGGTGACATAGGTGTAGGAGAAGCTCGCGAGGTAGCGGCCGAAGGCAATGCCGCAGGCAAGCCAAAGCACCAACGTCGCCGCAATACCCGGCCATACCCGGCCGATATGGCGGCGTCCAGCCGGTAGCCAGATATGCAGTATGAAAAGGGCAAAAGCGATCACCACGGTGCCGATACCGAAGCGCGCAAAGTCGTAATGCGCTTCGAGCGGCACCATCCAGGGCGCATATTTGAGCGCTGTCTGGAAAATCAGCGGTCCCAGCACCACCAGGAACGCGAGCGCCAGCATGGCAAACGCGCTCACCAGCACGTAGCCGATCAACTCAAGCCGCAACAGCCACCAGCTGCGGCTCTCCTGCAGGCCGTAGGCGCGATTAAGCCCGATGCGCAGGCTCTCCACGCCGCTGGAGGCAAAATAGACCGCGAATACGGCGCCAAACGTCAGCACCCCGCCGTGTGCTGTCGTGAGCACGTGGTGGATTTCGCTGGCGATCGGCCGCGCGACCAGTTGGGGCCAAGCGGCGAACATCAGCCGCGCGACTTCGTCAGCGAGATTGACCGACCCGATGAAACCGGCGAGTGCGGTCACCACAATGAGAAACGGAAACAAGGACAGCAGAACCGAGAGGGAAATGTGGCTCGCGATCGCCCAGCCGTCGTCGCGGTTGAAGCGATAGAAGGCCTCGACGATCACGCGCAAGCTCAGGCGGAACGTGTGCAAAGCGGCAGGCCTCGGCGGCAAATCTGCTGGCAACCAGATATGCCATTCCGCCGCCTCTGCGAAGCCGCCGGCCGTCCTCCGGGTCTCTCCAGCGACGGCGCGGGGACGTGCGCATTAGTGGCGCTGTCGTGCGCTGAGGCCGGCGCCTGGCGCGCTAGGCCGCCTGAACGGCGGCGAGAAAGTGCCGCACCTCGGTTTCCAGGCTTTCCGCCTCGACGGCGAGCGCGTCGGCGAGCGCCTGCACGTCGGCCGCGGTGGCGCGCGCGCCGGCCGTGGCGCCGGCGGCGCGGCTGATCGAACTGGCGCCGGTTTTCGCCTCGGAAGCGGCGCGATTGACCCCTTTGGCGATCTCCGCAACTGCGGCAGTTTGTTGTTCCACCGTGGCGGCGACCGCCGATGCGATGGTCGACATCTCGTCAATGACCGAAGACACCTGCTCGATCGCCTGCGCGGCGCCGGCGGTTGCCGACTGGATGGCGCCGATCTGTGCGGCGATATCCTCGGTCGCTTGAGCCGTCTGCGCGGCAAGCGTTTTGACTTCGGAGGCGACAACGGCAAATCCGCGCCCGGATTCTCCGGCGCGCGCGGCTTCGATGGTGGCGTTGAGCGCCAACAGATTGGTCTGTCCCGCGATCGCCTTGATGAGCCCAATCACTTCGCCGATGCGCTCGGCGGCGTCGCCGAGTTCAGACATGGTGTTGCCGGTGCGCTTGGATTCGGTAACGGCGCGGTCGGCAACCTCGCTCGATTTCATGGCGTGGGCGGCGATTTCTTCGATCGACACGGCAAGCTCTTCAATCGAATTTGCGACCGTGGCGACGTTGGCGGAGGCGGCGCCCACGCTATGCTCCGCGTCGCTCGCTTCCGCTGAAACGGCATCGGCGGCGCTGTTAAGTCCGTGCGAGGCGCCTCCGAGTCGCTCGCCGGATGCGCGCAACCGCGCCAGCACCTGCTCGACCGACGCCCTGAACTCGCCGATCAACCCGGCCACCGCTTCGCCGCGCCGCTCACGGGTGGCGCTGGCCTCCGTCTCCAGCGCCGCCAGCCGCGCCCGCTCGATCATATTGTCGCGAAAAACGATGACGGTACGCGCCATGGCGCCGATTTCGTCGGTGGCGTTGATCGATGGAATGGCCGCCGATGTGTCTCCCTCGGCGAGCCGCTTCATCGCCGAACTCAGATCCCCGAGCGGTCCGGTAATGCTGCGGCCGATGAGCCAGCTCAAAACAAAACTTATCAGCACCGCCACACACGCGATCAAAGCGATAACGCGGCGTATCTGCGTTCTCGACGCGGTGAGCCTTGTCACTGCGGAGTTGGCGCCGAATTCGGCGGTTTCGATAATGCGATCTGCCTCCGGCTGCACGCGCTCGGTCTCGGCGCCGATGTCCAGCACCAGCGGCTCGATCTTATCGGTGCTCGCCGCCCAGCGCGCGAAAGCCTGATCGTAGGAGTGAACCGCTGGCGCCCAATCGCTGCTTCATCGCCGAGTCGCCGTCGACCGCCTCAAGCAGATCGTCGAATTTCTTGGCTTCGTCGACAAATCCTTGCCGAGCGGCAACCGCCGGCGAACCGGTCATAGCCTGCATCGAGAAGCGCAGGCGATTGAGCCGGTACTCGATCTCGTTGCGGCGCATGCGCAAGAGCGACATTGACAGCCCGCCGGCGTCGGCGCCGGCAAGAAACACATCATCATGAATGAGTTTGGCGGCGGCGTCGCTCGCCTCCTCCAGTTCGCCTGTCAGTCCTTGGTTTTCGCGGTAACCGAGCGTTTTTTCTTCCTGCACCAGCGCACCAAAGTGCGTGTTCAGGTTTTCCACCGTCGACCGCAGCGGCGTGATCGCCTCCCGCTCCGATGCCGGACGCGTCGCCGCGATGCTGTCGAGCGCGTGCAGGGCGACCTCCTGCCCGTCGGCAAAATCGCGGATTTCGTGATTTGAGGGATGCGCCACGAAACGCGCGGTGGCCGCGCGCATCATCAACAGCCCGGCCTTTAAATCGCGGCTGGCGTCGGCCGCCGCGGTATCCCGGTGCATGCTGCCAAAGGCGCGCCCGACCTCGTTGTCTCCGATCATGAAGGCAATGCCGATGGCGACAAATGCCACCACCGGAATTGCGACGAGCGCAATGACTCGGGAGCGTACCGACGAACTGGGCAGCATGCGGTAGGCGACCCGAGGCGACACCCGTCCCGAGCCGCACCCTCCATACGCGATGGAATAAGCAAGTAAACGCGGATGGTTAAAAAACACCTCGACCGGCCCGGGCGGCCGCGTCAAAATTCAAAAAAGCCCAACCCTTCGCGCCGGTTGGCTTTTGCCGCCGGCGCAGACTTCCGCGCGCTGCGCGGACGGACATTTGCCGCCGCCCGCGCGATCGGGCCGAGCTATTTCGCCTTCTCGTAGGGGTAGATCGCGGCGCCGGTCTTCTGGTCGGGCGGGTACACCACTGTCTGATAGCTCATGCCGCGCCAGGTTTCGAGGTTCGCGGCATCGGTGATGTCGTGATACTGAACCTGAAAGAGCTGCGGCTTGGTCCATTCGCCTTCCGGACCGAAGCTGATATCGGCGATGATGGTGTGGACTTCATTGTGGTGCAGCCAATCGGCGATCTTGGCGTCGTCGAGGCTTTTTGCGCCCTCGACGCCGGCACCGAGCACCTGGAAATCGGCGTAGCCCCAGCCGCCGAGATAATAGCCGAGCGGATCGACGCCCTCGGTTTTGGCGCGCTCCTGGTATTTGGCAAAAAAGGCTTGCGCGCGCGGCATCAGCTTTGGCGACGGCACCCAGGTTTCGTAATTGATGAAGCCGTTGAGCTTCGACTTGAGCCGGTTCTTGAAGACGGTCGCCTGCAAGCCGACCATTGCGCCGCCGATCATCTTCGGTTTGAAACCAAGCTCATTGACCGACTGTACGATTCCGACCGAGCTGAGCGGATAAGAGACGACCATCACGATATCAGCGTTGGCCGCAGCGACGGCGCGAACGATCGGCGAGAAATCCGTGGTGCCCGGCGGAAAGGTTTTGTTGTAGACGACTTTCATACCGTACTTCTTGGCGTTGATTTCGCCGCTTTCGGCGCCGTTGTGACCGAACTCTGAATCTTCCGAAATGATCGCCACCGTCTGCGGTTTGGGGTTTTGCTCGGCAGCTACTGCGAAAAAGCCTTCGGCCGAGGCGACCTTCGGATCCGGCCCATACGGCACCATTGAGAAATACTTCGGGTAGTGAAAGTGGCTGTTCACCTCGAGCGCGAACAACCCGATCATCACCTTGCCTTTTTGCATGGCGACGGGAATGGCCGGCGCCACAAGGTTGGTGCCGTAGGGACCCACGATGAGGTCGACCTTATCGACTTCGAGGAGCTTGGCGTAGATGCCGGGCACGTTCGACGGATTTGACTGATCGTCGTAGCTGATCAACTGCACCTTGCGGCCGAGGAGGCCGCCCTTGGCGTTGGTTTCCTCTTCCCAGATCTTGGCGCCGAGCAGCGCCTGCTTGCCGTTGGGGGCGAGCGGGCCGGTCTGCGAGAAACTAAAGCCGATCTTGATCGGGTCGTCGGCACAGGCGGGTCCGGCGGCCAACAATCCGGCCAACAGAACGGCGCTCAGTCCGCCAAGGCCATAAGCCGAAAATCTTCGCAGTCGCTCTCCCATTGTTTGCTCCCTTGATGTTGTTGCTTGGTTTGTCATCGCGGCGCATAAAATCGAGCCGTGTCGGAGCCATCAGGCTTTCTCGCGCAGTCCGGTTTGCAGCAAGAGCGGGTAGGTCGCGTCGCGAAATTCCCGCATGCCCTCCTCGTAGCGCGGCCAAGATAGCAGCACACCGTCAACCCCCATGGCGGAGAGCTTCGTCAACCCGTCGACCACCTGATCCTTGGTGCCAACGAGCGGATAGCCGCCCCAACCGGCGATGAACAGCTCCTTGAGGTGTTTGAATGCGTCCGGTGGAAACGTCTGGGCGTTCAGTCCGAGGGTGTCGAGCGCGAAGGTCACCGCTTCCCAATCGCCCTTTTCCTTCACCACGTATTCGTCGTAGCGGCGCGCTTCTTTCTCGGTCTCGGCCTGCACGATGTTCGCCGATGTCCAGATCTCGACTTCGCGGCCATACTCCTGGCGTGCCAGGTTGCGATAGGAAGCCACCTGCGCCTTGTTCGCCTCGAAATCCGGCTGGCCGAGCGCGGTGAAGACGAGGTCGCAATATTTGGCGGCGAAATGGCGGCCGCGTTCGGAGCCGCCGGCATTCATCACCGCGGGATAGGGGGCCTGGATCGGCTTCGGCTGCAAATAGCCTTTGGCGATCTTGTAATACTTGCCCTCGTGATCGAATTCTTCGTCTTCGGTCCACAGCCTTTTGACGATGGCGAGCCATTCCTCGGCCATGTCGTAGCGGTCGCCGTGCGGGAGCATCTCGACGCCGAACATGTCGATCTCCGGCTTGTTCCAGCCGGTGACGATGTTGAGGATCAAGCGGCCATTGGAAATATGGTCAATCACGGTCGATTGCTTCGCCGCGACGATCGGATGGTTGATCGAGCAATGCGAGGTCGCCACGACGCCGGCTTTTTGGGTCGAAGCGGCAACGCCCGCGGCCCAGGTATAGGTCTCAAAGCCCGGGCCCTGCGGGTTGAGCTTGCCGCCGAAGCCGCGCCAGCGCGCCACCGGCACCAGCGCCTCGAATTCCATCTCGTCGCCGAGCCTGGCGAGCGCGAGCGTATTGGGCCAACTGATCTTCAACCGGCCTTCGACGTCGGCCATCAGGCAACCATAGTCGAGGTTCGACTGAAAAGTGCCAAGCTTGAGCTTGCGGCTTTGGAAGGCCGGATTGATCGAATGTCGATCGTTGCGAACGGTCGCACTTTGGCTCAACGATTTCTCCAATCCCCGTTTGTGTCTTCGCTGCACCACACAAGGGCAGCCGGTGGAACCTGTCAACATGCGCTAGTCTCATGCGCGGCAATTGCGCGGAGGCGGAGATGTCGAGCGCGGGCAAGGCTGCGTCCGGAAGTTGACCGACGCCATGGCGGTGGCGTGGCAGCGCGGCGATGCTCACGCTTTTGGCGCGCACTATCAGGCCGACGCCACTTTCACCAACGTGTTCGGCGACTTTTATGCCGGCGCGACGCTGCGGCCGCGCGCCGTTGCGGTATGCGCTATTATGGCGCAAATGCCACCGGCGGCTTTTTGTCTATCTTCCCGGCGTGGGCAGGGAAGAAACGGACCTTGAGGAAGCCATCCGCCATGTGGTCGAGACGCGGAAAATCGTAACGCAGCAACGGCAACTCATCGCCCATCTCAAGAAGTCTGGTGTGCCTACGGAGAGTGCCGAAAAAATACTCGCTACGCTTGAAAACAATCTCGCGATATTCGAGCGGCACGAAAAGGAGTTGCGCACCAGAGCGGGCAAGTAGCCATACCGGAAATTCGAACGGTAACGACGCGGCACCGTCGGTGGCCCGCTGATTGGGCTTTGGCAATTGGTTTTTGTGCACCGCACGCGTAAGCTTGCAGGGGTTGCCGGGAAACAGAGGATACCTGCCGAAGCCATGATGTCGCTGACCCAATCTGCGCCGCAGGCGCGCCATGGCAAGGGGCTGATTTCTAAATTGGGCCAAGCTCTTAGCGCTGTGGACGCGCTCTTTGCCGACGCCCGGCGCGCAGTCGCAGAGCGTCTTCGGACCGGTGGTGCCGGCGTGCTCGACCGCGAGCAGCGCGCTGCGCACGGGCTCGCCTGGCTTGCGACCTATGTCGAAGCGCTCCGACAAATGCACGCGCTGGCCGAGCGGCTCACCGCCGCCGGCCAATTCGGTGAAATCGAAGAACTCTTGGTCGGCATCGGCTGCGGCGAATATCTCGCACAGATTGTCGGCGGCATCCCGATGAGCCAGGGCGAGATCGTGCGGCTCTCGGATCTAGGACTTTCCGCCGCCGCGGTCGTCGCCCGCATCGATCCGGCGGTCGAGCAACTGATCGCCGAGGGCAATACCGCGCACCGCCGCGCCCGGCTCGTCGAACTGATGCGCAGCGGAGCGCAAGCGAC
Organism: uncultured Alphaproteobacteria bacterium; assembly: GCA_963835195.1. GTDB lineage: Bacteria > Pseudomonadota > Alphaproteobacteria > Rhizobiales > Xanthobacteraceae > BOG-931. The sequence continues at coordinate 96,731 of CAWIEY010000003.1, read as the reverse complement.
CGTCGGCGTCTGCGGCCTCGACGACACGCTGGAATCTATTCGCCAGGAGATGCGCAAATTCGCTGACGATAAAGTCGTGCCGCATGCGCACGACTGGCATCGCCGCAACAGCTACATCCCATTGGACGTGATTGCGCAGATGTCCGAGCTCGGCGTGTTCTCGCTGACCATCCCCGAGGACTACGGCGGCATGGGTTTGGGCAAGGAATCCATGTGCGTCGTCTCCGAGGAGCTCTCGCGCGGCTACATCGGCGTCGGCTCGCTCGGGACGCGATCGGAAATCGCCGCCGAGCTCATTCTCGGCAGCGGCACCGAACAGCAGAAAAACCAATGGCTGCCGAAAATCGCCTCCGGCGAAGTGCTGCCGACCGCGGTATTCACCGAGCCCAATACCGGCTCCGATTTGGCGTCACTGAAGACGCGCGCGGTGCGCGAGGGCGACAGCTACAAAGTTTTCGGCAACAAAACCTGGATCACCCATCCGGTGCGCGCCGATCTGATGACGCTTTTGGTGCGCACCTCTCCCGCGGAAAAAGGCTATCGCGGCCTGTCCATGCTGCTCGCGGAAAAGCCGCGCGGCAGCGACGCCGATCCGTTTCCCGCGGCCGGGATGTCCGGCACCGAGATCGAAGTGCTCGGCTACCGCGGGATGAAGGAATATGAGATCGCCTTCGACGGCTTCGCCGTGCGCGCCGAGAATCTGCTCGGCGGCGTCGAAGGGCAGGGCTTCAAGCAGCTGATGGCGACCTTCGAATCGGCGCGCATTCAGACCGCGGCGCGCGCGATCGGCGTGGCGCAAGCGGCGCTGGAGCATGCGCTCGGCTACGCGCAAAGCCGCATCCAATTCGACGTGCCGATTGCCGATTTCCCGCGCGTTTCCGACAAGCTCGCGATGATGGCGGCGGAAATCATGATCGCCCGGCAGCTCACCTACTACGCCGCGCGGCAGAAGGATTCCGGCCGCCGCTGCGATCTCGAGGCCGGCATGGCGAAGCTTCTGGCCGCGCGCGTGGCCTGGGCGGCGGCCGACAATGCCGTGCAAATTCATGGCGGCAACGGTTTTGCGCTCGAATTTCCAATCTCGCGGATTCTTTGCGACGCGCGCATTCTCAGCATTTTCGAGGGCGCCGCGGAAATCCAAGCGCATGTGATCGCGCGGCGCCTATTGGACGGCAGCAACTGATCCGAGGTGGTGGTGCGCCGCGCGCCAGGCGCGGCGCGGCGGCTCGACCCGTTTGGCGATATGTGCGAGAGTCCGCGCATGTTTGGACTCTTTATTCTTGTGCTTATCGTGCTGGCGTATGTGCTCGGCTCGATCCGGGTGCTGCGGCAATACGAGCGCGGGGTGGTATTTTTTCTCGGAAAGTTTTCAAGTGTTCGCGGGGCGGGGATCACGCTGGTTTTCACCCCCTTCCAGCAAATGGTGCGCGTCTCCTTGCGCATCGTCACCATGCAAATCCCGTCGCAAAAAATAATCACCAAGGACAACGTCTCGATCGATATCGCGGCGGTCGCCTACTATCACATCTCCGATCCGGAGAAGGCGGTGATCGCCATCGAAAACGTTTACAACGCGATCAATCAAATCAGCCAGACCACCGTGCGCAACGTCGTCGGGCGTTTCAGCCTCGATCAGCTTCTGTCCGATACAGCGAGCATCAACGAGCAGATCAAGAACGTGATCGACACCCACACCGAGCCTTGGGGCACGCAGGTGACTGCAGTGGAGATCAAGGACATCGTGCTGCCCGAGAACATGCAGCGCGCGATGGCCAAGGAAGCCGAGGCCGAACGTGAGCGGCGGGCGAAGATCGTGGCGGCGGAAGGCGAATACCAAGCCTCGGTGAAGCTCGGCGAGGCGGCCGACATCATCACCCAGCATCCGGTGGCGCTGCAGCTGCGCACGCTGCAGACGATGGCGGAAATCGCTACCGAAAAGAACTCGACCATCATCTTCCCGGCGCAGTTCATGACGACGGTGCAGGAAGCGATTGCCATTCTGAACAAGGATTCGAGCGCGAAATAATAGTGTTGCGGCTCGAACAGGAACGCTAGCCCACCGCGCCGGCGCTGCTTCTGCGGGCCTTATCGGCGTCGAGCGCTTTGCCCGGCGCGTTATGAAAACGCGACAGGGCGAACGCCGCCTTGACCGCCGGTCGTTCGCTGATGCGCGCCAGCCAATCCATGCAGTTCGGAATATTGTCGCGGTTGCAGAATTCCGCATAAAGCCGCGTCGCCCCCTCGATCATCGGATAGGTGTTGATATCCGCGAGCGAATAGCAGTCCCCGGCGAGCCAAGGTGCTTGCGCCAACATCTCTTCCATCTTCCCCGACATCCAGCGGATCTTGCGGCGTAACTCATTGAGCTCATTCTCGGTGAACGCGCCGTTGCGGGTCGTCACCCATTTGTCCCGCATCTCCTGGAGCGGGATTTTTGCCAGTCGGCGGTGAAATTCCTCTTCGGCGATGCTCTTGGCGAAGGGCTGGAAGCGAATATGCCAGCCGAGCATGCTGACCGATGGCATCAGAATTTCATCCGTCCATTTGCTGACCACGCGCATGCGGTGACGGTCGAAAGCGTCCGCCGGGCGGAGCGGAACATGCGGAAAGACCTCATCGAGATATTCGTTGATGACGGTCGACTCGACGATCACCTTGCCGTCGTGGACGAGCACGGGCACTTGGCCGTTGGGGTTGAGCTTGACGAACCAATCGGCGTGCTGCTCGAACTTGAGAATATCGACATAGAGGCTGACGAACTCGACCCCCTTCTCGTAAAGCGCCACCATGTTCTTCATCGAATTGGCGTAGGGTTCGTAGTGATAAAGTTCGAGCATGGTCGCGGCCCCTTCCTTGGCGGGGTGAGCATCGCGGATGCGGCGTCTCAAGCGATGCCTGCAGTCAGAGCTATTCATAGCGCATCCGGCCGCGCGCCGGGCGAGCCAAAGCGATGATGCCGCGATGATGTACCGCGCCGGTCCCCATCATGGCCGGATTTCGCTTGCGCCCAAATCCGGGTTAAAAGCGCACCATGTCGACATTCCTTTCCCACGGCCTCGTTCCCATCGCCATTGGCGCGGTCGCCGTCGTATTGCTGCTCGGCCTCGTCAACATGATGCGCGGCGGATCGGGCAACACCTCGCAGAAGTTGATGCGGCTGCGCGTACTCTTACAATTCGTGGCGATCGTGATCATCATGTTCACCATCTGGATAACGGCCAAGTGAGCGGCGGCTGAGATGGTCGTGCTCAACAAGATCTATACCCGCACCGGCGACGATGGCACGACCGCGCTTGGCACCGGCGCGCGGCGCAAGAAATACGATCTGCGCATCGCCGCTTACGGCACTCTCGACGAAGCCAACGCTGCGATCGGCATCGCCCGCCTGCATACGGTCAGCGAGCACGCCGTGCACAGCGCGCTGGCGCACATTCAGAACGATCTGTTCGACGTCGGCGCCGATCTCGCCACGCCCGGACAGGGCAAGGGGCCGGACGGCGCGCGGCTCACGGTTACCGCCACGCAAGTCAAATGGCTGGAGGAGCAAATCGACCGCCTCAACGAAGAGCTAACGCCGCTGCGCTCGTTCGTCCTGCCGGGCGGCTTTGCGGCGGCCGCCTACTTGCATCTTGCCCGCACCATTTGTCGGCGCGCCGAGCGGCTGATTGCCGAACTCATGGACCGGCCGGAAGAAAGCGTCACGCCCGAGGCGCTGCAGTACATCAATCGCCTGTCGGATTACCTTTTCGTCGCGGCGCGCTATGTCAACGACAAGGGCGCGGCCGACGTGCTCTGGCGCCCGGGCGAAAATCGATAAGGCGAAGCGGGGCAGGGGAGGAGCGAATGGGCCGGCTTGACGGCAAGGTTGCAATCGTCACCGGGGCGGCAAGCGGTATCGGCCGTGCCAGCGCCATCTTATTTGCACGCGAGGGCGCGCGCCTCCTTGTCGCTGACAAGAACGCGGAAGGGTTGCGGGAGACCGCAGGTTCCATTGCGAAGGCCGGCGGAACGGCGCAGGCTTGCGAGGCTGACGCCAGCAGCGAGGACGACGTCAAATCCTTCATCGACCGCGCGCTAAAAGCTTTCGGCGCTCTCGATATCGTCTACGCCAATGCCGGGATCAGCGGCGGATTGATCCCGCCGCCGCTTTTGCAGCAGACGACCGAGGAGTGGCTGCGCGTGCTCAAGGTCAATCTGCTTGGGCCGTTCCTCGCCATCAAACATGCGGCGCCGCACATGATGCAAAAGGGCCGCGGTTCGATTGTGCTGACCGCCTCGGTTGCGGGTCTGCGCGCCAATGCCGGCGGCGCCCCCTATAGCGCCAGCAAGGCGGGCGTGGTCAGTCTCGTGCAGACCGCTGCAAACGCGCTCCTGGGCAGCGGCGTGCGCGTCAACGCCATCTGTCCCGGCCTGATCGAAACGGGAATGACGCGGGAACTGTTCGACGCGGCGCGCCAGCGCGGCACCGATGGCAAAATCGGGCAGCTCAACCCGCTGCAGCGGGCCGGAGCGCCAGCGGAAATCGCCGCCATGGCGCTGTTTCTGGCGAGCGACGAGTCGTCCTACGTCAACGGCCAGGCGTTCCCGGTGGACGGCGGGCTCTCCAGTACGCTGCCCTTCACCCGTCCGATCCGTTGACCGCAGGCGCTCCCGCCGGTACGTTGCCGCACCGCAGCATTGTTAAAGTCCGCCGCCGGGAACCAAAAAAGCCACCGAACGAAATAGGCCATGAAAATCCTCGTGCCCGTCAAACGGGCGGTCGATAAAGACGTGAAAATCCGGGTCAAGGCAGACGGCTCGGGGGTCGAGCTCGGCAACGTCAAAATGTCGATGAACCCGTTCGACGAGATTGCCGTCGAGGAGGCCCTGCGCCTGAAAGAGGCCGGCAAGGCGACCGAGGTGGTCGCCGTCTCCATAGGCACGCCGCAGGCGACCGAGACGATCCGCACCGCGCTCGCGATGGGCGCCGACCGCGGCATCCTGGTGAAGACGGAAGGCCCGCCCGAGCCACTCGCGGTCGCAAAAATCCTCAAGGCGATTGCCGCTGCGGAACAGCCCGGCCTCATTATCATGGGCAAGCAGGCGATCGACGACGATTGCAATCAGACCGGCCAAATGCTCGCGGCGCTGCTCGGTTGGCCGCAAGGCACGTTCGCATCCAAAGTGGTTATCGAGGGGGAATCGCTGTCGGTCACCCGCGAGGTCGACGGCGGCCTGCAAACAGTGAAGCTGAAAATGCCGGCCGTGGTGACCACGGATTTGCGCTTGAACGAGCCGCGTTACGCCTCGTTGCCCAACATCATGAAGGCGAAGAAAAAGCCGATCGACGACAAGACCGCCGCCGATTACGGCGTCGATACCAAGCCGCGCCTGGAGGTGGTCAAAACCGCCGAGCCGCCGGTGCGCAAAGCGGGCGTCAAGGTCAAGACCGTCGCCGAGTTGGTCGATCAACTCAAGAATGCGGGGGCGATTTGATGGTGACGGCAGCTCCGCGCATTCCCGCGCAAGCGGGAATCCAGCCCAGGAAAACCGACGCCGCCGCGATTTATCGCTGGGTCCCCGCTTACGCGGGGACGAGCGGGATCTAAATCCATGACCACTCTTCTTCTTGCCGAGCACGACAACAAATCGCTCAAGGACGCGACCAACAAGGCGTTGACCGCGGTCAAGGCAATCGGCGGCGACGTCCATATCCTCGTCGCCGGGCATAATTGCCGGGCGGTGGCCGAGGCGGCGGCCAAGCTCGCGGGCGTCGCCAAGGTTTTGCTTGCCGACGCACCGGCCTACGAGCACATGCTCGCCGAGCCGACAGCGGCGCTCGTTGTATCGCTTGCCGGCGCCTACGAAACGATTGCCGCGCCGGCCACGACGACCGGAAAGAACATCATGCCGCGCGTGGCGGCGTTGCTCGACGTCATGCAGATTTCAGAAATCAGCAAGGTCGTCGCGCCGGACACTTTCGAGCGGCCGATCTACGCGGGCAACGCCGTGCAGACGGTGCGCTCGCACGACGCAAAGCGTGTGATCACCATCCGCACCGCCGCGTTCCAGGCAACGGGCGAGGGCGGCAATGCGCCCATCGAATCCGCAACAGCCGCCGCCGACCCCGGCATTTCCGGCTTCGTCGGCGAAGAATTGTCGCGCTCGGAGCGGCCGGAACTGACCTCGGCGAAGATCATCATTTCCGGCGGGCGGGCGATGCAAAATCGCGAGAATTTCACCAAGTATATCGAGCCCGTAGCCGACAAGCTCGGCGCCGCGGTCGGCGCTTCGCGTGCCGCAGTCGACGCCGGCTATGCGCCGAACGACTGGCAGGTTGGACAGACCGGCAAGGTGGTGGCGCCCGACCTTTACATCGCCGTCGGCATTTCCGGCGCCATCCAGCACCTCGCCGGCATGAAGGATTCCAAGGTCATCGTCGCCATCAACAAGGACGAGGAAGCGCCGATCTTTCAGGTCGCCGACTACGGCTTGGTGGCCGATCTCTACCAGGCGTTGCCGGAACTTGCCCAGGAGCTGGAAAAGCGCGGCCGTTAAGTACACTGCAAAGCAAGCGTCTGCAGAAGGTCAGATATGCTAAATGTCCGATGAATCCGATGTCCGAAGAATCCAGTGGAAAGTGAAGTGTTGCCGCACGGGGTTGCGGACACTCTTCTCGCGACACTAGATCATCGTAGAAGGTGACACAGATGGTCGAAGTGAAAGAACGGCCGAAAGCGCGCGGCGAACACGCCGCCGCCGCGCATTCCATCCGCAAGATTGGCGTGATCGGCGCGGGACAGATGGGCAACGGCATCGCCCATGTGTGCGCGCTCGCCGGCTTTCACGTGTTCCTCAACGACATCGCCGCCAAGCGCATCACCGATGGGCTGGCCATCATCAGCGGCAACATGGCACGCCAGGTCAGCCGCCAGCGCATCAGCGACGAAGACCGCGAGGCGGCGCTCAAGCGCATTACGCCGGCGGAGACGCTCGACGCCCTTGCCGATTGCGATCTGGTGATCGAAGCCGCGACCGAGAAGGAAGAGACCAAGCGCAAGATTTTCACCGGGCTGTGTGCGTCGCTCAAGCCCGGAGCCATCGTCGCCACCGGCACCTCCTCGATCTCGATCACGCGGCTTGCCGCCGCAACCGACCGGCCGGAGCGCTTCATCGGCATTCATTTCATGAACCCGGTGCCGCTCATGGAATTGGTCGAGGTCATTCGCGGCATCGCCACCGACGACACGACCTTCGAAAGCGCCAAGCAGTTCATTGCCAAGCTCGGCAAGCAGATTGCGGTGTCCGAGGATTTTCCGGCGTTCATCGTCAACCGCATTCTGTTGCCGATGATCAACGAGGCGATCTACACGCTGTATGAGGGCGTCGGCAATGTCGAGGCGATCGACACCGCGATGCGGCTCGGCGCCCATCACCCGATGGGACCGCTGGAGCTTGCCGATTTCATCGGGCTCGACACCTGCCTGTCGGTGATGCAGGTGCTGCACGAAGGCTTGGCGGATTCGAAATACCGGCCGTGTCCGCTGCTGGTGAAATACGTCGAGGCCGGCTGGCTCGGCCGCAAGACGCAGCGCGGTTTCTACGATTATCGCGGCGAAAAGCCGGTCCCCACGCGCTGATTTTTGACTCTCAAAAGCCGCTGCCAAAATCGGCTAGCGCGTCCCCATTTTCTATCGGCGCGTATGTGTCGTTCGTGCAACGTCATCGCCGGGCCGATTCCCGTTTACCGTGGCCGCTTGGCAACAGCCGGGGCGCAAAAACTCCGCTAGCAATCGGGAGTCGCGAGCGATCCTCGCCGATCAGTTTGGGCTCGGTTTGTCAGCCCCCGGGCTTGGCCGGATGCCTTGACGGCGTTACCGCGAAACAGCTGATCGAGCCGATGTAATTGGCACCGTATTGCACGAAGCCGCTCGCCGTGGGCGGCGAGTGCACGGCGGTGATCGGCAGATAAATGTAGCAGACGGTGCCGTCATCCGGATCGCGCCAACGCTGGACGATAGTGTCCTCCAACGGGCCGGCGAATTGCCGTTCAAGCTGCATGCGCGGCATCTTCGCCCATTGGCTCGCCGGTTTCTGCGGCTCTTGTGCGGCGGCGGAAAATCCGCCGAGCACAGCGGCGAGGACGATTGCCCTGAGCAGCCAGATCATGCGGCGGTTTTCTAACAGCGTTGCATCGTCCGCGGCAAGCCGGAACACGGCCGCGGCAGAAACGCGAGGAGCACTACCAAGAGTATTGCACCCCGACGCGCCCGCCGAAATCGGTCGTGTTGTTGACCGGCGCCAATCCCATGGAGCCGGAGACAACGATACTGCCGGTCAGCCGGTAGAGGCCGGTGAGCCCGAGAGCGTTCTCGCCGGCGAATGTGCCGTAATTGGCGGCGACGGCAAATCTTTTGTTATCGGGCAAAAACCCGCCCTGCATCGCCATCGCCATGGCGACGCCGGAATTGGCCACGTTGATTTGCGATTGCAATCCGCCGATTTGCGATGCGATGCCGGAGGCGACGCTGCTGAGTTGGCTGACATTGACTGCGTCGGTCGGCAACACGCCGGCAGCGACATTGCTCAACACGCGCCGACTGCCGGGCGTGCCGAACGACACCGAGTTCGGCACGGTCGCAATCGACCCCTGCCCGATGGCGACCGAGTTGGTCGCGCCGGCCGCAACCGTGGTGCCGGCGCCTATTGCCGTGCCGTTCGACGCCACCACCGTCGCACTTTGACCGACTGCGACCGCGTTCGGCACCGTAGCACTCGCCGAATTGCCGATGGCGGTCGCCGACGACACGTTCGCTGTGCAGGTCGGGCAGGTGGCGTTGGAGAAATCGCCGAACGCGGCGCCGCCGTTCGAGGCCGACGCCATGTTGCCGACGGCGACGGAGCCGGTCGCGACCGCGCCGGTGCCGACGGCGATGGTGTTGGCGCCGGTCGCCATGGCGCCAAATCCTTGCGCGATGGCATTGGTGTTGGTCGCCTGCGCGCCGTTGCCGATGGCGATGGCGTTGGCGCCGCTGGCGAACGCCGCCTTGCCGGCGCCACCCGCGCTGTTGCCGCCGATGGCGACCGCGTTGGCGCCTGACGCTTGCGTGTTGGCGCCGAGTGCGGTCGAAGCGCTGCCCGTCGCCGCGGCCAATTCGCCGAATGCGCTGGCAACAACTTGATTGGCGGTGGCGCTGGCGCCGACTGCCGTGGCGCCTGTGGCGCTCGCGGTCGCGATCTGCCCGACCGCTGTTGAGCCCGTACCCGAGGCGGTAGCGGTCTCGCCCGCGGCGATGCTGCCGACACCGCTCGCCGTTGCCAAAGTGCCGATCGCAACTGCGAAGGTGTTGCTGCTCGCGGCCGTATTGCCGATGGCGATGCCATTGGCCCCGCTGACCGTATTGACATTGCCGATGATGATGCCGTTGACGGCATTGACAGTGTTGCCATTGCCGAGCACCGACGAGCCGGTGGCGCTCGCCGTACTGGCGAGCGTGTTGCTCGAGCCGACGACGTTGATGTTGTCGCCGTTGCCGGCCGTGTTCGGGCCGTTGATGGTATTGTTGTTACCGAGCACGAAGGTGTTGTTGCCGTTGATCGTATTTGGGTCGCCGATGCCGAAGCTACCGGCGCCGTTCACCGTCTGCCCGGTGCCGAAGGCGCCTGAGTTGATGCCGGTCACGCTGTTGTTGAATCCGACCGCCGCGGAATTGCTGCTGCCGGCACTGATCGTGGTCTGGTTGCCGATGGCGATGCCGTTGGCAGAGGTCAGGGCGACGAAAGCGCCGTTGCCGGCGCCGGATGTGGCGTTGCCGCCGATGGCGATGGAGTTGGCCGCCGCGGCATTGGTATTGGCGCCGACCGCGGTGGAATAGATGCCGGCGGCGGTGAAACCGGAAGAGTATCCGACATTGGTGGCGCCGATCGCCGCCGTCGACGCTCCGGCATCGAACCCGATTGTAGTTTGGTTGGCACCCAGCGCGAACGCGGCGCCGCCGAATGCCGTGCTGCCAAAGCCGGTCGCCAACGAAGCGGATCCAAGTGCCGTGGCACCGGAGCCGCTCGCCACACTGGCGCCGCCGATTGCAATGCTGGCGACGCCCGAGGCGATCGCGCCGGAGGCGCCGCTAACACCGCCGCCGATCGCGATCGCGCCGGTATTGGTCGCCGCCGCGCCCGACCCGAGCCCGGAAGTTCCGCCGATGGCGATCGCGCTCGTCGACCCGGCGACCGCGCCATTGCCCACACCGGCACTGCCGCCGATTGCAACCGCGGCTGTTGCGCTGGTGGAGGCGGCATTGCCGATGCCGGTCATCCCGCCCAGGGCGACCGATGCCTGACCTTGGGCCGTGACGCCAGCACCCGTTCCCGCTCCGCCGCCAATGGCGACGGCACCCGCCGACCCCGCGGCGGCGGAATTGGTCACGTTCGATCCGCCGCCGATCGCGACGGCGCCGGCGGAGTTATTGTAAGTGAGCGAATTGGCGCCGAGGGCGACGCTATTGCTTCCGTCGGCCGAATTAAAGTTGGTATTAAACCCGAGGGCGACGGAGTTCGTTCCGTTCACCTGTGACTGGTTGCCGACGGCGATGCCATTGGTGGCGCCGGAAGCTACAGTCGCCGCGTGGCCGGCGCCGTTCGCTACATTGCCGCCGATTGCGATCGAGTTTGCCGCCCCGGCAGTCGTATTGACCCCGGCCGCGGTCGAAAACGTCCCGGCCCCGATAAATCCCGAAAACGCGCCGATATTGGTCGATCCTGTAACCGCACCGCCTGGGCCGGAAGTAAAGCCCACTGCGGTCGAATTCCCGCCGAGTGCAAAGGCGCTAGCGCCGTACGCCGAGCCTTGGGTGCCAAGCGCCGCCGCGCCCGCGCCGACGGCGGTAGAACCGTTCCCACTCGCGCCGGCTGACGCCTCGCAGTTGGCGCTGCTCAAGAGATCGCTTGCTGCGACACTACCGGAATTGCACCCAGCTAGCGCCGGCCGCTGCCCCCACGCCAGCATCGCGGCCGCGAGCATCGCCGCGCCCGCCCACAGCGGCATCCGCCCGCCAATAGAAATCCGCTGGTACTTATTGCGCGCTGTGCTGCCAGAAAATTGCTTCATCGAAGCCTCCGTGCTGTGCCGGACGCTCGCGCGAAGCTGCGTTGCACTGGTGATTTCGTGCTGACTAGTCGTTTACGCTCGTCGCCCGCAACCCCCGCTTGCGCCCTCTTATGCGCAAGATGTCTTTGCTGCTTCGAGCAAAACTCTCCGCCCGACGTCCGATGCTAGCGGAGTTCTCGCGCCCGGGCTGTTGCCGCGCGGCCACGGTAAACAGGAATCCGGCCCGGCGCGTCGGGAACGCACGCCCGCCGCGCCGGCAAAGGATGGAGATCAGACTTCCGCCGGCATTTGCGGCGCCGCTTCCCGCCAAGCCGGCAGCGCCGTAATGCGGCCAAACCAGGCGTGCGCATGTTTATATTGGGCGAGCGGAATTTCCGCCTGCTGCGCATAGGCGAGCGACGCGACGATCGAGAGATCCGCAAGCGTCAAGCCGTCGCCGACCAGATAAGATTGTTTCGCCAGATGTGCGTCGAGCACGCGGGCCTCGCGATGGAAGCCATCGAGCGCCTTGGTGACGACAGCGGCGTCGGGCGGTCCTTGGTTGCTGAGCTTCTTGACGACTCGCTCGAAGGTCAACGGCGCGCAGGCGGCATTGAAGTGGGCGAGCCCCCAGCTTTGCCAACGCATAATGTCGGCGCGCCGGCGCGCATCATTCGGCCAGAGCGCATTGCTTGTCGCGCTCGCCAAGTATTGCATGATGGCGGTCGATTCCCACAGTTTCAAATCATCGTCGACCAAGGTCGGTGCCCGCCCCGTCGGATTTAGCGCAAGATAGCTTGCCGGGCGCGGCTTGGTCAGGTCGATGAGTTCAAAGTCGAGCGGCAACTTGAGATGATTGGCGACGGCTCGAACTTTCCACGTGTTGGGCGAGGGCGGAAAACCATAGAGCTTCATGATCGATCCTCCTACTCATTTAGAAGACTTGAGCGTTGACGACGCTCGTTCGTGAGCTTGATCCGGAAAAGCTGAAGCCGGTTTCTCCTAAAAGATCATGCTCCATCAAAACGCCGGGGCACCAGTCGATTCAATTCGAAGCGATTGCGTTCTAGTCGCAGCACGTATCCGAATTCTTCGGTTGCTCGTATTTCTCGCGCGGCTTGTCGTTTGCCCCATAGCTGTCGTGGTGGCGCACCCAAGCCATGCCGTAGGACAAGCCTTCCTCGTCGCGGCCTTTCGGCGCCACGTCGAGCAAGTTGTAGGCGCCGATGAAAATGTCGAGGCCGCGTCCGTAGGTCGAATAGGTGTGGAAGACTTCGCCCTTTTCATTCTTGCAGAACACGCTGCTCCCGGGGCGTTCGTCGCTCGGGAACTCGGTGAGCGCGTAATTGTACGTCACCTTGCCGCTCGCTTTCTCCTGCGGCGAGGCCGAGACGTGGTAATCGAAGTTGAAGTCGTTGCCGAACGACGACACCCATTTGAATTTCCAGCCCATCCGCTTCTTGAATTTTTCGATCTCGGCAAGCGGCGCTCGCGATACGACAGCGAAGGAAACGTCGCGCTGCGCCAGATGGATGACCGCGCCATCGAAGTGATCGGCGAGAAGCGAACAGCTCGGACAGCCGGCTTCCCATCCTGGTCCGAGCATGAAGTGATAAATAATCAGCTGGCTCCTGCCGCCGAACAGATCGGCGAGCGTTTCCTTCCCGTTCGGACCGTCGAATGCATAGTTCTTTTCGACTTTCTCCCAAGGCAGCTCGCGCCGTTTTTTGCTGAGCGCGTCGCGGGCGCGGGTAAACGCCTTCTCGTCGGCGAGATGGGACTTGCGGGCCGCGAGCCATTCCTCGTGCGAGACGATTTTGTGCGGTTGCATGTGCTGCTCCTTTTGCTACCTCGCCCCGCTTGTGGGGAGAGGGTGGTGAGCGAACGCGAGTGCAAACCGGGCGAGGGGGCTTGCCAGTCACGCGCAGAAGCGAATTTGTCTCTCACCCGACTTGCGCGCTCGCGCACCAGTCGACTCTCCCCGCACGCGGGAAGAGGTTTGAATCAATCTGCCGGTGTCATCCAGCCGATGCCGGCGCCACCTGGCTCTTCCAAGACCACAATCCGGCCGACCCCAGGCACGTCAAAAGCCGGTTTCATGATCTTGGCGCCGGCCTTGGTTGCTCTCTTCACGCGCTCGTCGACGTTGTCGACGGCGATGTAGGACATCCAGGATTCCGGCACGTCCTGGTAGTCCGGACCGCTGATGTCGAAAATGCCGGCCGCCGGCGTGTCACCGGCCATGGCGATGGTGTAGCTGCCGCCCTCGGGCATAGGCATGCTGTCGTAGGTCCAGCCCAGCGTCTCGGCGTAGAACTTCTTCGCTTTCTCGACGTTACGGGTCATCAACTCGTTCCAGTGGAATTGGCCGTGCGCGGTCATGAGACTCCTCCAACTTTCTGAATTCCGATATCGATTAAACTAGCTCGCTTGTATCTCGCTCAAGTGACGACGAATTTTTCCAACTTATCGAACGCGCCGATCCAGCCGTGCTCGTGGCCGTCGCGAGTTTCTTCGTCGAAGAGTTGCTCGTGCGTCAGCGTCAGCAAGGTGCCATCGCCGTCCGCATTGAGCAGCACCGTCACCACCGATTCCCGCTCGGGCGTCGACTTCCACGCCCAAGTGAAGACGAGCTTTTTGTTCTCGATCACTTCCCGGTAGGAGCCGCCGACGTCGTGCAGTTCGCCGTTCGGCTTGCGCATCTCGATGCGGTAGCGGCCGCCGACGCGCGGGTCGGCTTCGGCCCGCTGCGTCACGATTTCGCCCGGTCCCATCCAGCGTTTTATTTTTTCCGGATCGGTCCAGGCCGCGAAGACTTTGGCGGGGGGCGCTTTGAAGTGCCGCTTGAGGGTGAGGCTTGGTTTGACTGGGGATTTGGCGTCCATGACTCTTCTTCCTCCAAAAACGTGGCAAGGCGCTGCAGGGCTTCGGACCAGAAGCGCTCATAGCGATTGAGCCAGGCGACGGCGTTCTGCATCGGCGCGGCGCTGAGGCGGCAGGCGACGGTACGGCCTGCCTTGGTGCGCGCAACCAGTCCCGCATCGGACAATACGTCGAGGTGCTTCATGATCGCCGGCAGCGACATGCGAAACGGCTCCGCCAGCGCACTCACCGAAAGTCCGGGCTGCTCGGCAAGCCGCGCCACCAGCGCCCGCCGCGTTGGATCGGCGAGCGCGGCGAAGGTGCGGTCGAGCGATGAGCTGTCGGCATGCTTAACCATGTAGTTAAGTATAGGCAGGGGATCGCGCGTGTCAAGCGTTGCCCGCGCGCTTTGGGAAAACGCCCACCGCAATGGGCGAGTTGTGCAGCGCCTCCAGCGTTTTCCTTGACAGTTCCCGGTTCCGTTGCCACGCTCACGGGAACACAACCTGCCTTCATTGCCTTCATAGGCCGGACAACGGCCGCCATAGCGCACCATGGGAGGAAGTCCAATGACACGGATCGGGACGACGATGCTGTTGCTCGCGGGGGCGATGGCGCTGCCGCTCGCGGCTTTTGCCGCCGGGCAAGAAACCGGCGGCGGCGGAGCGGCGGGCAATGCGGGCGCGCCGGCGGCCACCAATGTCACTCAGTCGATGCTCAACAATGCCGCGAAGGATTCCAAGAACTTCCTGGCAACGAACGGCAACTACGATCAAACGCGGTTCCACCCGGCCGATCAGATCACGCCCAAGAACGTCAAGCGGCTGCATGTAGCGTGGATCTTCCAAACCGACGTGCGCGAGTCGACGGAAACCTCGCCGATCGTCGTCAATGGCGTGATGTATGTCACCACCTCGTTCGACCACGTCTATGCGCTCAATGCCCAGACCGGCGAACAGATCTGGCACTACAAGCACGACATGGGACCGATCACGGTCTATTGCTGCGGACCCAACAACCGCGGCGTCGCCGTCTATGGCGACAAGGTTTATCTCGCCACGCTCGACTCCAAGCTTGACGCGATCGACGCCAAAACCGGCAAGCTCGTTTGGTCGAAGGATATCGCCGATCCGTCGCTCGGCTATAGCGAGACCATGGCGCCGACGGTGGTCGACGGCAAAGTTCTGATCGGCACCAATGGCGGCGAGTACGGCATCCGCGGCTTCGTCAAAGCCTTCGACGCCAATTCCGGCGACCTGTTGTGGACCTTCAACACGATCCCCGAGAATTCCGTCGGCGTTTGGGCGACCAAGGATGCGACCGGACGCGACATGCACCGCGACATCGCGGCCGAGAAAGAGCGGCTCGCCAAAGACGGCGATCCGTACAAGACGCTCGGCGGCGGTGTGTGGCAGAATCCGTCGGTCGATCTCGCCACCAAGCGCATCTATTTCGTGGTCGGCAATCCGTCGCCCGATCTCGACGGCGCGCAACGGCCCGGCGACAACCTCTATACGGATTCACTTGTTTCGGTCGATCTCGATACCGGCAAGCTCGCTTGCTACTACCAGTATATCGCCCATGACGTGTGGGACCTCGACGCCACGAGCCCGACCGTTCTGGTCGATGTGAAAGACAAGAGCGGCAAGACCGTGCCTGGCGTGCTGCACGCCGGCAAGACCGGGTACATCTACGTCAATGACCGCAAGGACTGCAGCCTGATCCGATTCTCCGAGCCGATGGTCTCGCAGAAGGATCGCTGGGTCCTGCCGTCGCCGACGCAGCCGCTCGATCCGAAGGCGGCGCGCATGTTCCCGGGCGCCAATGGCGGCGTCGAGTGGTCGCCGATTGCGACCGATCCTCGCTCAAGGCCTCGCCTACGCCATCAATCTCGAGCAAGAGATGACCTACACCGTCGACAGCGCGCCGTATCCAAACGGCAAGCTGTGGCTCGGCGGCGCGTTCACCAACGTGCCGGGCGGTGTACAGACCGGCAATGTGACCGCGGTCGACTACAATACCGGCAAGATCAAATGGCAGGCGAAGACGCCGCAGCCGATGATCGGCGGCATTCTCGCGACCGCCGGCGGGCTGGTGTTCACCGGCGAGGCGAACGGCTGGTTCAGGGCCTATGACGCCAAGACCGGTAAGGTGCTCTGGTCGTTCCAGGCCGGCGCCGGCGTCAATGCGCCGCCTTCCACCTACATGGCCGGGGGCAAGCAGTATGTCGTCGTTGGAGCGGGTGGCAACGTGCAGATCGACTCCAAGCGCGGCGACAACATCATCGCCTTCACAACCGAATAAATACCCGATCCATCGGGGCGATTGCGGAGGACGGGACCGGAAACGGCCCCGTCCGTTTTTTCTAGGCTGCGGCGAAGAGCGAATGCGAACTGCAAAAAAAGCTGCCGGGATTATTTTGCTTGTGGGATTGGCGCACGCGAGCGGGCACGCGCAAACCATCGAGGACAAGGCGCTGATCTGCGAGGCCTGCCACGGCGGCGCCAACGGAGCGCCGCCGCAACAATCGTTTCCCGTGCCCATCATCTTTGGGCAGAATCTCGGCTATCTCTTCTTTCAACTCCGCGATTTCAAATCGGTCGCGCGCAAGAACGAGCAGATGGCGCTGGTCGTTGGCCCGATGGACCCAAAGGATTTCATGCCGCTGGCGCAATATTTCTCGAAAAAGCCTTGGCCGAATCTGGAGCAGGCCCATCCTGCGGCGGATGTCGCCGCGATCGCGCAACGCGTCAACGCCTCCGTCGTCTGTACCTCCTGCCACCAGGAGGGTTTTAAGGGCGACAGCACCCAGCCGCGGCTCGCCGGCCAAGTGGAAGGCTATCTGCAAAAGACCATGACGGATTTCGCCAGCGGCGCCCGCGGCAACAATCCGGGCATGACCGGCTTCATGAAGGGTCTCACCGCGCAGGAAATTGCCGCCATGGCGGCCTGGCTTGCGGGCATGTGACCGCTTCCGCGCGCGGAGAGGCGACGGTTTGACGCCGTCCCGTGATGTCGCGTTGCGGCGCGCTATTTCAGCGCCGCGACGCCCGCTTGTGAGATGAAATCGTCCTGCGAGCCGGTGCCGCCACTCACGCCGATGGCTCCGATCACCTTGCCATCGACGATCAGCGGGTTGCCTCCGCGCGAGGCGATCAGATCGTCGAGCGTGGGCAGATAACTAAAGAACGCGCCCTTGCCGAGAAGCCTCTCCCAGACCAGCGTCGGTCGACGGTAGCGGGCCGCAGTGCGTGCCTTATGCTGCGAGATGCTGATCGAAGCGAATTGGCAATTATCCAATCTCTCGAAGTAGACGAGGTCCCCGCTCGGCCCGACAACGGCGATGCAGAACGAATCCCATTTGCGTTTTGCCGCTTCAGCCGCCGCTCCTGCGGCAATCTTCTTGGCGGTCGCAAGATTGATCGGCTCGCCATAAGGCGGTGGGTTTGAGGCTTCGGGCATGTTTTCATTCGGATTGTTCGGATCGGCCGGCGGCACCTGTGCCATCGCACTCGTGCCGGCCAAAAACGCGACGCACAAAGCGCCCGCTATTGTCGTCAAGCGAAGCATCTTTTCCTCCTAACGCGCCACGTAGCTTGGCTACGTGATCCCGGATTGTCAGACGTGCTTCACGCGTGTTCGCCGTCCTGTCTGGCGCGAACACAATCGAGCGACAGTCGGCGTCGATAAACGCAAATCTACCGATTATGAGACCGATTTCGCAAGCCCTGGACGGCGGCTTCCCTTGCATGGCTCGTTCCCCCGCCACGTCTCTCCGCTCGCCGGGGAGGAACGTACGCTCACTTCGCCGTCAGCTTGGCGCGCGCCTCGGCGCTGGCCGCGAGATCGAGCGCGGTCTTTCCGTCTTTGTCTTTCAGGCTGCGATCGGCGCCGCGTGTCAGAAGAAGTTCGACGGTCGCGGCATCGCCGAGCGAGGCCGCGATCATCAGCGCGGTCCGCCCGCGATTATCGGCGGTGTTGAGATCCGCGCCATGCGCGAGCAGCAGATCGATGACGCGGCCGACCGCCGCGGAGCCGACGCCGTCCTCGTGTCCAGCCGCCCACATCAGCGCGGTGAGATCGTTGCCGTATCGTGCGCGCGGATCGACGCCGGCGTCGATCAGGCGGCTGACAATGTCGTCGAAGCCGCGCGCCGCGGCATAGACCATTGCCGACTTGCCGGTTTCATCGCTCGCGTTGGGATTGGCGCCGCGCTTGAGCAGCATGTCCAAAATGCGCTCATTGCCCTTGAACGCCGCCGCGATCAGCGGCGTGACGCCCTTGCGTCCGGGAATGTTCGGATCGGCGCCTTTGGCCAGCAACACCGCCACGGTGGAATGCTTCTCGCCCGCGGCGGCAGCAAACAGCGCGGTAGCGCCGTCGACGTTGCGGGCATCGATCGGCGCGCCCTGCGCCAAAAAGAACTCGACCAGTTTGACGTGACCTTCGCGCGCGGCATGCGCCAGCGCCGCGGCGCCGCGCCGGTCGCGCGCCAACAGCGAACCGCCCGCGTCAAGCAGTTTCTTCGCCAACGCCTCGCAGCCGCGGTCGGCGGCTTTGAACAGAATGGCGTTGATCTGCACCGACACCGCATCGGCCTTGATGAGCTCGTAATTGCGTTCGATCTCGCCGCAATCCTCGTCGGGATGCGGCAGCGCCGGCTGCGCGCAAAGCCGCGTTGCCGCAAGCGCGGCAACGGCGAGCGCGCAGGCCAAGGTCCGGCGTTGGTTTCGGCGCATTGGACGGCAGTCTATCCGGCGGGAGACTTAAGTCATCCCGTGACCCAGTGCTGGAGGCCGACCCAAAGCGGGAACGACTTTCTTCGAATCGTCACCCGGCTCTAGCTTGCTCATGGAGCATGATCTTTTCCGAAAACCGGTACCCACTTTTCGGGATCATGCTCTAAAAGCTGAATTTGTAATTGACCCCGGCGCGAACCAGGCTTTCGTTGAAGGTGACGGCGATATTGGGGATCGTCGGCGCCGCCTGCGGGTGTTGGATGGCGCAGTTCGCCGTGCACGACCCATTGCCCAGATCGACGAAAAGATACTCGGTTTTCGCCGTCAAATTGGCCGCAAGCGCGACCTCGACGCCGGCGCCGATGGTCCAACCGGCTTCGGTCGTGCTGCTGACGGGATCGGTCGAGAAATTGGCGCGAACGTCGCCAAACGCCGCCCCGCCGGTGCCGTAGACCAGCAACCGGCCGAGCGCATAACCGGCGCGGCCGCGTACAGTCGCGAGCCAAGTGTTGCGGGTCAGGCAGCCGCCGGCGCAGAAGCTCGCCGCGGTGAAGGTCCCGAATCCGCTCGCGTCGGTCCAGTCGCCGTCGCCCTCGATGCCGACGACGAACCGCCCGATCTGGTAATTGGCGCCCGCCGTCCCGCCGAACGCAAACCGGGAGGTGCCGAAATTGCCGCTCGATGCGCCGATACCGACGTCGGTCCAATCGCTGGCGCCGAAGCTGTAGGCGCCGTTGAGCCCGAGATAGACACCCGTCCAGCTGAATGCGGTCGGCGGCGGCGCCGCCGCCTTCGTCACTATCGGCATCGCTGAATACCCGGCAAAAACCGGTGCGCCGCTGGTAGGCAGTGTGCCGCGCACGCCGACATAGGCGGCGAACGGCATGCCGGGAACGAACGTGCGCGGGTCGGTGAGATTAAGATAAGGAGTCGTGGAGACGTCGAAGAACGTGCCGTAGGTGTAGTAGTGCTGATCGAACAAATTGCGCACCAGTCCGAACACCTCCACGTTGTCCGAAAGCTTGTAAGACGAGTGCAGATTGACCACCCAGTAGGCCGGTATTTTCGGATTTTGATTTAATTCGTCACCGACGAGCCATTGGCTGCCGATGACATTGAGGTCGGCGCCGACCTTCCAAGGCTTGGTGATCTGATACTCGGCGCCGAGCTTGTAACGGAAGTTTGGAATGCCGGTCAGGTGGTCGCCGGGCACGACGTAAATCAGGCCGTTGCCATTGGCATAAGGGTTGAACGGCGACGACAATGTCTCCGCGTTGAGGAAAATGGCGTCGACGTAAGTGAAATTGCTGTAGATGTTCCAGTCGGCCCATTTGTAGGTGGCGTTCGCCTCGATGCCCTGCCGCAGCGTGTTACCGGCGTTCTGAAAATACTCGTGCCCGATAATCGGGCTCGCAACGTTGATGATGTCGTCGGTATTGAGCGCGTGGTAGGCGCCGAGCGTCCAGTTCAAGTCGCCCTTGCTGATCGGCAAATGCCCGCGAAAGCCGGCCTCAAAGGTATAGGTAACGACCTGATTGAGGTTGGGATCGCCGACCAGCGCGTTGTCGATCAAGCAGGGCTGCAGCGGATTGGAACAGCCGAGCTCGAGCGGCGTCGGCGCCCGGTTCGCCACCGCGAAATCGCCGTAGGCGGTCAAATTCGAGGTGATCTTGTAGGTGGCGCCGATCATCGGATTGAAATGGCTGTAGTC
The DNA here is from genome assembly GCA_963835195.1 of uncultured Alphaproteobacteria bacterium. Classification (GTDB taxonomy): domain Bacteria; phylum Pseudomonadota; class Alphaproteobacteria; order Rhizobiales; family Xanthobacteraceae; genus BOG-931. The sequence continues at coordinate 76,354 of CAWIEY010000003.1, read as the reverse complement.
GTGGTTGCCATTGAGCAACGGCGCGTTGCCGAGTTCGTCCGTCAAGCTGATCTGGGCGAAGTTGAAACGGGCGCCGGCGGTGACCGAGAGCCGCGATGTCACATCGAACGTGTCGGTCGTGTACATCCCGGCATACAGCGTGGTGGCGCCCAATCCAACCGGCGCCACGTCGCCGGACGGCTGGTCGATGAACAGCCCCACGCCTTGCACGAGCGGAGGATTGCCGCTGATGGTGGCCACCTCGCTGGTGGTGGAGAATTGCACCAATCCGCGGTCGATGCTGGCGCCGACGACAAAAGTGTTGGCGTGACCGAACAGCTTCTCGGACGAGGCGGCCTGCAGCGAGCCGCCGAAGCTGTTGGTCGACGTCCAGGTGCGGTCGATCTCGCCCAAGATGCTCGAGCCGAGCAAACCGGCGTTCGGCACGGTCTGGCCGGCCGTCGTCGTCAGGTTGGAGAAGGTGCCGTTGAGGTTCGGGAAGCAGATCAGCGCCGGATTAGGGCAATCGCTCGGGGTATTGTCGGCGTTGGTGCCGTTGCCGTCGACATGCGCCTGGTCGAAATTGCGAAAATACGCGATGGCCTGATACGTCCACGTGTCGCTCGGCTTCCAGGTCGCGCTGGCGGTGAGAAACGCGAGCTGATTCTGCGTCGTTTGCGGAACGGTGTAGACGCTCGCCCAGTTCTGCGCGAGCAGCTGCACCGGGGTGGCGGCCGCCGCGCCGAAATTATTGTCGGCGCCGGTGAAGGTGACGTGGAATTCGGTCTGGTCGCCGCGCGCGCCGAAATCCATATAGAGCCGGCGCAAGCTGGAGGGTAAATCGTCGCGCCAGCCGGCATCGTCGATGGCGTCGGCGGCAATATAGCCGGAAAGATTGCCGACCTGGCCGCCGGCCTGGACCGATGTGCCGATCCGTCCGTAAGACCCGCCGTTCACTTCGCCTTCGAGGCCCTGATAGGTGAAGCCGTTCTTCATTTGCATCGACAAGGCGCCGCCGATGGCATTGAGGCCGAAGACCGGATTACTCGGCACCAGCGTCATCTGGCTGATGGCGTTCTGTGGAATGAAGTCCCAGTTGACGATGTCGCCGAACACTTCGTTGATGCGAACACCGTTTTGATAGACCGCGATCCCCTGCGGCGTGCCGATCACCGGCGAAGCAATGAAGCCGCGATAATTCAGATCGAGCTGAAACTGATTTCCGGTCTGGTCGCTCAGCGCCACGCCGGGCAGCGCCCGTTCCATGGCCGCCAGCAGGTCCGGCGTCACGGCATGGCTGAAATCGGCAGCGGAGAGAGCCTGGACGTTGGATGGAATCTTGTCGCGATCGACGGCGCCGGGCTCCGCATGCGCCGGCGCATTCGCGGCGGCAGCGGCTGGCGCTGCAGCCGGGGCAACCTGGGCGGCAGGCGCGGCAGCCCGCGGGGCTGGTTTCGCAGGCGGCGCTACCGGAGTGGTCGGGATGACGTGGATTTCCGGAAGCGTCAGCGCGCGGGCATCCTGCCCGGTTGCTGCTTGCTGGGCGGCCGCGGCGCCTGGCAAGGCCACAGTGGCAATGGCCGCGGTCAGTCGCAGTGCGAGGCGAGACGCTGCCCGCGCGGCCGACCCGGCGCGCCTTAGGAAATCCGCAACGCCAACCATGCGTACCGCCCCGGGCAATTCTGTCACGGGGGCGCAAGAGGGCTTAGGGAAACTCTGTCAAAACAACTCGGGAAGTTTTGGCAATGCCGTGCCTGGCGATCGGCAGGTCAGTTGGCCGCGGGCAGCAATTGCACGGCGATGCGGATCAGCTCCGATAAGTTGCGGGCGTCGAGCTTCTGTTTGAGCTGATAGCTGACATTGACCACGGTCTTGTAGCTGACATTGAGCGCTTCGGCGATCTGCGTGTAGGCCTTGCCCTGAGCGAGAAGCGACAGCGTCTGCAACTCTCGCGGCGTCAGTTCGGCGAGCGGATTTTTTCGCGCCGGCGTATGCACGAGCGCGACTTGCAGAGCGAGATCGTGGCTCAGATAAGGGGAGCCGGCCTGCACCGAATTAAAAGCCTTGAGCAGATCTTCGGACGAACTGTCCTTGAGCACGTAGCCGGTGGCGCCGGCTTCGAGCGCGCGCGTGACGATGATCGGATCAGAGTGCATGCTGAAGACGAGAATGCGCGTGCGCGGATTGTGGGCGCTGATGCGGCGGATCAGCGGCAGGCCGCCGAGCCCGCTGCCCTGGATCGCAAGATCGACGATGACCACGTCGGGACGATGCCGCCGATAGAGGCGGTAGCCGGACGGCGCATCGCGCGCCTCGAGAACGGCGACGACGCCGGCGTCCTCGAGCACGCGCCGGCAGCCTTGCAGGACGACCGGATGGTCGTCGATAACGAGGACGCTGGTCACGTGTCGTCTCCTGCCGGGGTCTCGCCGCCGGCGCGTTCCGCTGTTTCCAATGGCAAGCTGACGTCGACGCTGGTGCCATGGCCGGGCTTGCTGTCGATGCTGTAGCGGCCGCCCAGGCCTTCGACGCGTTCCTGCATGCCGCGAAGACCAAAGCCTGCCGGATTGTTCGCCGCCATGCCTTGGCCGTCATCGCGCACGCGGAGATCAAGCCGCGCGGCGGCTTCGGCAAGTTCGACGATGATGTGTTTGGGCCGGGCGTGGCGCACCGCGTTGGTCAGGCTTTCCTGGACGCAGCGGTAGACCGTCAAGTCGATTGAATCGCCATAGCTCGCCTTGAGCACGCCGGCGGTGAATGACAACGAGATATCGGGATGCTGCCGGGCACGTTCGCGAACGAGCTGGCCGAGAAGCTCGGCAAGCGGAACGTGGCCCAGCGCCATTGGCCGCAGCCGATCGAGCATCGAGCGGTTGATGCTCTGCAGATGATCGATGATGCCGCCGATGTCTTGCAAACGCCCGGCGACGGTCTGCCGGGCCTTTTCAGGCAGATGCGCGCTGGCGCCGGCGATGGAAGACGCATTGGCCTTGAGACCAAACAGGCAAGGGCCGACTTCGTCATGAAGTTCGAGCGCCGTGCGCCGCCGCTCGTCGTCCTGCGCGGTGATAAGCCGGCGGTTGAGCTTTAAGTTTTCCGCGCGCGCGGTCGCAAGCGCCGCGGCCAGCGCGTTGAAGTGATCGGTGATGGCGGAGAGTTCGCGCGCCGGCGGCGTCGGCAAGCGCACGTTATAGCTGCGATGCTCAAGCTCCGAGAGCCCGGCTGCGAGCACCGTCAGCGGATCGAGCACGCGGCCGAACACGACGTAAAGGAGCGCGATCATGGCGGCGTTGAGAAGGATGCCGATGGTCCCCATTGCGACCAGATTGCCCCAGACCTCGGCGATCTCGTCGGCTGGCTCGCCCACGATCTCGACGCGGCCCACGGTGCGGCCGTCGACCGTGACCGGCACCTCGCGGGAGGCAACCGGCGGCGCCACCAGCGCGGCGAACCACGCCGGCGCCGGCGACCGCGCTGCCTCACGCCGGGCGTCCGCTTTATCGACGGCCAAGCTCGCGGCGATGGGAACGCCGCCCGCGTCCTTCACCTGAATGCGCACGTGCCGGATCGACTGCAACTGTGCCGGCAAGGCATCGAGGAATTGCGCGGCGGGCGATGCCTGACGCGCGAGACTTACGGCATCGCGCACCAGAAGCTCCGCAAGCCGGATCGACGCCGACATTTCGATCCGGCTCTGCATACGCGCCCGCGCGATGGCGACGCTGCCGGCAACGAGAACCGCCACCACGTCGACGAGAACCAAGACCAGAAGAAGCTGCGCGCGCACTGAACGTCCGCGCCAGATTGTGGCCAGCGCGCGCCAGCGCGGGATCGGCGCAGGCAGGGTCGCGAGTGCGGAAGCCGGCTGAGCGCTGATGATCTTCCCCCCCGATGGCCTTGTTTCGCGCGGCCACACAGCATGTTAGCCGAGCGGCGGCGGGGTTGTCACGGATCGGAAGGTGCGGGGATCAGGCCGCTTGCGGCGCCCGCCGCAGCATGCCGCGCTGCGGGTCATAGCCGATCACCGCCAACAGAAAAAACAGCAACGTCGTGCCGGCGACAACGGCAGCCGCGAGCGGTTCGAACATGCCATAGAGCGCAAAGCGAATGAGCTCCACGGCATAGGTGAACGGGTTGGCGCGCGACACGTAATATAACAGCGCCGAACCGCCTTCCTGCAGCCGCCACAACGGATAGAGCGCCGAAGAAAAGAAGAACATCGGGAACATGACGAAGTTCATCGCGCCGGCGAAATTCTCCACCTGGCGGATATAGACCGAGAGAAAAAGCCACAGCGCCCCGAGCATCAGTCCGCAAATGATGAGCGCCGGGAGCACGCAAAACCAGGCGGTCCAGTCGAAGGTCACGTCGAACGCGATACACACCGCGAGGAACGCGTAGCAGGTGATGACCGAGAGCGCGGTGCCGGCGGCAAGCTTGCAGGCGAGCAAAAGCCAGCGCGGCAGCGGCGCCGTGAGCAACAGCCGCATCACCCCCATCTCACGGTCGTAGACCATCGACAGCGAGGACTGCATGGCGTGGAACAGAAGGATCATGCCGAGCAGGCCGGGAACGATATAGACCTGATAGGTGACGTAGGTTTTGTACGGCGGGATGATGGAGACGCCGAAGACGTTGTAGAATCCGGCGGCGAACACGGCGAGCCAGATCAGCGGGCGCACCAGTGCGGAGAGAAGCCGGCCGCGCTGCTGCACGAATTTCGTCAGCTCGCGCGTGGTGATGGCGCGCAGCGCGCGGAGAACGTGACCTAAGCGCATGCCGTGATTCTCGTCATTGCGAGCCAACGGGTCCGGCCCGAAGTGGCCGGCCCGATGACAAGCTCCGCGAAACAATCCAGATGTTTAGCACGCTCGAACCTGGGTTGCTTCGTCGCTGACGCTCCTGGCAATGACGACTACTTCCCCAAATGACACTTCGATTCCGGTTCGTCGTCGCCGAGCGTATCAAGCTCGTTGGTGCGATGCAGAAATCCTTCGATCGGCGCGGCGTCGACCACTTCGTAGGGCGCCGCCAAGAGCACGGCCTGGCGCACCTGATGATCCCAAGGCCGCACGCTCATGGCCAGCCCCTTGTCGCCGTCGAAAGTGCCGTCGCCGAAAATGAAGGCGCGCTCCCGGGCGAAATCGGCCGAGCCGGTGCGCAGCGCCGATTGCGCAATCATCTTCACCGCGAGCCAAGCCGCCCAATCGGGCCCTCCCATGTGGCGGCCGCCGGACTTTTTCTCGAAGCGGGAATTGACCTGCGCCGCGCCGTTTCTCTCCCAGGTCCAGTGCCAAGCCACCGGGGTGAGATCGATGCTGCCGACAACCGGGCGCGGGCGCGCGAGCCGGTAGGGGACGGTGCGGGCGAAATCGAACACTTCGTCGGCGACGAAGACCGCGTCGAAATCGCGATTGCCGGCGGACAGGAGCGCCGGGTCGTTCTGCTGCCGGTCGCGCGGATCGGTGCCGGGCTTGAAGTGCTGGTCGGCGATAATGCGGGCGCCGAATTTTTGCGCCGAATGGGCGAATGCTGCACTCATGGCAGTGTCGGTTGGGGAGGGGCCTTCGAATACCAACAGGTCGCGCCATTTGCGCGACACCATGAACTGGACGAGCCCATCCATGAGCTGCGCGCGGCTCGGATAGACGTGCACGAATTCCGCCGCGCACAGCTCGCGGCGGAGCGCGTCGTCCGGTTCGGAGACATTGAAGAGGAGCGCGTCGCGTCCGCGCACCGCCGCAGCGAGCGGCTTGAACGCTTCAGTTGGCGCGTCGATCAGAAAGAAATGGGTGCCGGCCGCGAGCGCCGCACCGACCGCCGGCGCGACGTCGGCCGATGATTTCACCGTGATGCGGTCGAGCACGAAATCGATCGGCAGCACCCGGGAAAATATCGCCGCATCGTCGATGCCGATCTCGGCGCCGGTCAACGGGTGCGCGGGCGTTTTGAGGATGATGCGCTCATAAGCGCGGATCGGCTGATAGCGCGGATCTCCGTCAATATCGACGAATGCGATTTTGATCGTCTGTCGCGGTTGCGCGGGCCCTTGCTCGGCCGCCACGGCAAGCGGCAAAAGCCCGCCCGCCAGCGCCAGTGCAGTTAATAGGCGTCGCGGCGCGCTAATCATCGACCAGGACGCCATAAGGAATGCGGCCAACCGGCACCGAGATTTTTGCCTTGCGCGTTTTGGTGTCGATGATGGTGACGTCGTCACCGAGGCCGTTGGCGACGTAGAGCGTCTTCTCGTCGCGCGAAAGCGTGACGCCCCAGGCACGCTTGCCGACCAGAATATAGCCAAGCACTTTGCGCGTCGGCACGTCGACAATGGCGACATGCGCGGCATGGCCGAGCGTCACGTAGGCGGTCTTGCCATCGCGCGTCATGGCCAGACCGACCGGCGTCACATCGGCCTTGCGCATGCCCGGCGGCAAAAAGCCGATGGTGCCGGCGACGACGAATCTGCCGCGGTCGATAATGTCCACCTCGCCGGAGAGCTCCGCCGTCACCCACAATTCCTTGCCGTCGGGCGTGGCCGCCAAGCGCCGCGGCCGCAATCCGACGACGACGTCGTGGACTACCTTGCCGGATTCGGCGTCGATGGCATGCACGAGATCGCCGGCTTCCGACGTGACGTAGATCGTCTTGCCGTCTGCGCTTTCCAGCACGCCTTCCGGCTCGGAACCGGTCGCCACCTCCTGCACAATGGAATTGTGCTCCATGTCGATGATCGACAGCGAGGAGGCTTCTTCGTCGGAGACGTAGATGCGCTTTCGTTTCTCGTCCATGGCGAAGGCTTCGGGGCTCGGCCCGGTCGCGAGCTTGCCGACCACCTGCAACTTCGCCACGTCGAGAATGTCGATGACGTCGTCGTCGCCGCAGGCGACGTAGAGGAGCGTGTGGTCGGCGTTGAAATGCATGTCGCGCGGCCGGTGCGCGACCTTGATGTCGGCCGCGATCTTGTAGGTCTTTGGATCGATGACGATGATGTTGTTGGTCTTCTCGTTGCTGACGTAGATAAGCCCGGTGTCTTTGGCGGCGGCCGGCGCGCTCGCGAACAGGCAGATGAGAAGCGGAAGTAATTTGCGCATTGCCTCGTCTTCGTTGCTTGGCAGGGAAGCTAAAGCGTATTAAGGGGCGCGGGCAAGACTAGTGGTCCGATTCTAACATTCGCATCCCGTCTCGGCACGCTCTCATGCGAATGTTAAAATCAAAGGACCACTAGCAAATATTAGTGCTAGTGGAGCTTTGGATTTGACATTCGCTTCGCGAGCTAGCGGTTGGCGGGCAGCGAATGTCAAATCCGCTCCACTAGTGGTCCGATTCTAACATTCGCATCCTGTCTCGGCACGCTCTCATGCGAATGTTAGAATCAAAGGACCACTAGCAAATATTAGTGCTAGTGGAGCTTTGGATTTGACATTCGCTTCGCGAGCTAGCGGTTGGCGGGCAGCGAATGTCAAATCCGCTCCACTAGTGGTCCGATTCTAACATTCGCATCCTGTCTCGGCACGCTCTCATGCGAATGTTAGAATCAAAGGACCACTAGCAAATATTAGTGCTAGTGGAGCTTTGGATTTGACATTCGCTTCGCGAGCTAGCGGTTGGCGGGCAGCGAATGTCAAATCCGCTCCACTAGGCCCGGGGGATGAATTGACACAGGGCGAACGGATACCGGCGCTCTTTCTCGACAATGTCGTCAAGACCTATGGACCGATCCGCGCGCTGGACGGAATAAGCCTGACCGCCTTTGCCGGCGAATTCGTCGCGCTTTTGGGCCCCAACGGCGCCGGCAAGACCACGCTGTTTCAGCTCCTGTCCGGACTGTTCGTGCCGGATTCCGGCCGCATCGAAGTCATGGGTCACGACATGCTGCGCGATCCGGTGCCCGCATTGGCGAAAATAGGGATTGTTTTTCAGCAGCCGACGCTCGATCTCGAATTGTCGGTGACCGCGAACCTGTTGTTCCACGCCGGGCTGCACGGCCTTGCGCGCCCTGTGGCGCAAGCGCGCCTCGCCGCTGCGCTTGCGCGCGCCGGCCTTGGCGAGCGGGCGCACGAACGGGCCGCACAATTGAGCGGCGGCAACCGTCGCCGGGTCGAACTCGTCCGCGCACTCATCCATGAGCCGCGCGTCCTGCTCATGGATGAGCCGACCATTGGGCTAGACCCGGCGAGCCGCAGCGAGCTCCGCGCGCTGATGCTGAAAATGCGCGCCGAGCGTGGCGTAGCGGTGCTCTGGGCGACGCATCTGTGCGACGAAGTCGCCGACGCCGATCGCGTCATTGTGCTCCATCACGGCAAAGTCTTGGCCGATGCGACGCCGGCCGAGCTCGTGGCGCGCGCCAATGCCGCTAGCATTGAAGAGGCTTTCTTGGCCATGACTGGCGCAAATGCGGCAGCGTGATTTTGGCGATTTTTTGCGCGCTTGATTCAGCGCGCGTTAATTGGCCGCCGCCCCCTGTGCGGAGCCGACAATGGCGCTGACGAGCTTGAGGCCGTCGGCACTCGCCCATTCCGCGGGGCCCGCCATCTCGCCGATTTCGCAACCGGAGGGGTCGACCAAAAGCGTCGTCGGCATGCCGAACGCCTTGCCGGCGACTTTGAGGTCCTGAAAGACCTTGGCGCTTTGGTCTGAATAGTAGGCGAGGTGCGTCACCCCGACATCCTTGAGAAAGCTCAGCGGCTTCTGCGGATCGCGGGTATCGATGTTGACTGCGACCACATCGAACTTGGCGCCGCCGAGATCGGCCTGCAGCGCATCGAGCGCCGGCATTTCTTTGCGGCACGGCACGCACCACGTCGCCCAAAGGTTAAGAAGCACCGTGCGGCCGCGCCAATCGTTCAGCGTATGCTCGCGGCCGTCCCCACCCTTGAAGGTCAGGTCGGGAACAAGAAATGGCCGTTGTGCAACGGCCAAAGCCGCAACTTCGCCCCGAGCCAGCGGCGCAATCCGCCTTGCTGTCTCGACCGCCGGCGCACAAGCGGCGGCCGCCGGATTGCTTCGCAGGCGCCCGATCCCGTATACCCCCGCAAGCACGGCTATGATGGCGATCGCGCAACCCGCCGTGGCGGCCCATACGAGCCATCGGCTTTTGGAATGGGGCTCGGCTTTGGGCTCGGTCATCGAACGGCTACTTCGGCAGACTTGGTCATGAGCAACAAAATGTGGGGTGGGCGATTTTCCGCGAAACCCCATCCTCTTATGGAGGAGATCAACGTCTCGATCGACTTCGACCGCCACCTCTACCGGCAGGACATCGCCGCAAGCAAGGCTCACGTGGCGATGTTGGCCAAAACCGGCATCATCACGGCGCAAGATGCAAAGCGGATCGCTCACGGTCTAGACACGATCTTGTCAGAAATCGAGGCGGGCAAGTTCAAGTTCCGCCGCGCGCTCGAGGACATTCATATGAATGTCGAGGGCCGGCTCGAGGAGCTGATCGGCCCCGCGGCCGGACGGCTGCATACCGCGCGCTCGCGCAACGATCAGGTGGCGACCGATTTCCGGCTGTGGGTGCGCGACGCCATCGACGATATCGATGCGGCGCTGAAACGTTATCAGCGGGCGCTCGCCGAGAAGGCGCTGGCGGAAGCTGCGACCGTGATGCCCGGCTTTACCCATTTGCAGACCGCGCAGCCGGTCACCTTCGGCCATCACCTTCTCGCTTATGTGGAGATGGCGCAGCGCGATCGCGGACGTTTCGCCGATGCGCGCACGCGGCTCAATGAAAGCCCGCTTGGCTCGGCCGCGCTTGCCGGCACCTCGTTTCCGATTGATCGCGCCATGACCGCGAAGGCGCTGGGGTTTGCCCGGCCGGCGGCAAATTCGCTCGATGCGGTCGCTGACCGCGACTTCGTGCTGGAGACACTGTCGGCCGCGGCCATTTGCGCCGTGCATCTGTCGCGCTTCGCCGAGGAGATCGTGCTCTGGTCGTCGCCGGTGGCGGGTCTCATCAGTCTTTCGGACAAATTTACCACCGGATCCTCGATCATGCCGCAGAAGCGCAATCCCGATGCGGCGGAGTTGGTCCGCGCACGGAGCGGGCGCATTGTTGGTGCGCTGACCGCGCTGATGATGGTGATGAAGGGACTTCCGCTCGCCTATCAGAAGGACATGCAGGAAGACAAGGAAGGAACGTTTGACGCGCTCGGCGCGCTCTCTCTTTCCATCAACGCCATGGCCGGCATGGTCGGCGACATGACGGTCAATGCCGCGCGCATGCGCCAAGCCGCGGGCGAAGGATTTGCCACCGCCACCGACCTTGCCGATTGGCTCACGCGCACATTGAAGCTGCCGTTCCGCGAAGCGCACCGCGTGACCGGCCGGATTGTCGCCAAGGCCGCAGAAGCGGGCGTTCCGCTCGATCGGCTGCCGCTTGCCGCGATGCAGGCGATCGAGCCGCGCATCACGAAGGCGGTCTTCCGCGTGCTTTCGGTCGAGGCCTCGGTCAAGAGCCGCGGCAGCTATGGTGGGACAGCGCCGAACAATGTGCGCCAGGAGGCCAAGCGCTGGCTCAAACGGCTCAAAACCTGATGGCTTTGAGCCGATCCCGGCCATAACCGGCTGGCAAGATATCGCCGCCAAAATGCCATCCCGTCTGGTATGATTGGGGCGTTGGCAGCGGGTGGGGGAACTCTTTGGCGCACAATTCTTTGCGGGTCGGCTTGGCGGCTTTAGTGCTGGGCGCCGCCGCATTCGCGCTTGCCGGGTGCGGGCGCGCGGGGCCGCCGGAACTGCCACCGGGCGGGCCAGGGCTGGGGTGGGGGTTTGGGCTACCTTCGGCCAGCGCGGCGCCGCCGGCTGGCTCCCCACCAAATGCCATTCCACCCACTGCGAGCGCCGGGCCGCTGCCGGCCAGCGAAACCGCTTCTAACCAGACCGTCCCAAGCGCGTCAGCGCAGAGCAAGGCTGCGAAAACCGGCTTCGATGTGAACGGCAATCCGGTTGCGCCGCCCGGTAAGAAAAAACCGTTTTTGCTCGACCCGATCCTTCAATAACCATCGCGTGACCGAGTTGCCGTAACGTTTGCGGCAGGCGAGGCGGCCGGCCCCCGGTCCAGGGGTGGCATTTTCCCGGCCATGCTCTAAACAACGCGCATGCATCACTTCGCTTACCGAAACCGCGTGCTGCACGCCGAAGCCGTGGATTTGATTGCGCTCGCGCAAGCAGTCGGCACGCCGTTTTATTGCTACGCGACCGCCACGCTTGAACGGCACTATCGCGTGTTTGCCGACGCGTTCGCCGACGTTGACGCGCTGATCTGCTACGCCATGAAAGCGAACTCCAATCAAGCGGTGATCGCTACGCTTGCCCGGCTCGGCGCCGGCGCCGATGTCGTCTCCGGCGGCGAACTTTTGCGCGCGCGCGCAGCCGGCGTTCCGCCGGAAAAAATCATGTTCTCCGGCGTCGGCAAAACCGCGGACGAGCTTGCGCTCGCGGTCGAGCACGGCATTCTCTGCGTCAACGTGGAATCCGAGGCGGAGCTTGAGCTTCTCGCCGCCATCGCCGCCGGCAAAGGCCGCCGCGCCGATGTGTCGGTCCGCGTCAATCCCGACGTCGACGCGAAAACCCATGCCAAGATTGCGACCGGCAAAGCGGAGAACAAATTCGGCATTCCCATCAGCCGGGCGCGCGCGGTTTACATGCGCGCCGCCAAGCTTGAGGGCATTCGCGTAATCGGCGTCGACATGCATATCGGCAGCCAGATCACGACACTTGAGCCGTTCCGCGATGCGTTCGCGCTGCTCGCCGACTTTGTGCGAACGCTGCGTGGCGACGGCCACCACATCGAGCATGTCGATCTTGGCGGCGGCTTGGGTATTCCTTACCGCGAGGACGACGAACCGCCGCCCGATCCGTCGGCCTACGCGGCGATGGTCAAGCGCGCAACGCGCGAACTCGGCTGCCGGCTGATCTTCGAGCCGGGACGCCTGATTGTCGGCAATGCCGGCATCCTGGTGACCCGCGTCCTTTATGTGAAGCGCGGCGAAGCGAAGACGTTTGTGGTCGTGGACGCGGGTATGAACGACCTCGTTCGCCCGACCTTGTACGAGGCCTACCATGACATCCGCCCGGTCCGTGAACCCGAAGCCGGCGCCAAGAGGATTGCGGCCGATGTGGTCGGCCCGGTCTGCGAATCAGGCGATTTCATCGCGCTCGAGCGCTCGCTTGTGGCGCCGAAGCCGGGCGACCTCCTCGCGGTCATGAGCGCGGGCGCCTATGGCGCGGTGCAGGCCTCGACCTATAACAGCCGCCCGCTCGTCCCCGAAGTCCTTGTGCGCAATAGCGAATGGGCGATCGTGCGGCCGCGGCTGTCTGCCGAAGAATTGATCGGCCTTGACCGCATGCCGGCTTGGCTTTGATCCCGCTTTGAAATTGCTTGTTATTTTTTGCATGACACGGCTTCCTTGCCGACGGAAGCCATGAACCCGCCCCGATGGTAGCGTGTTGTCTTGCGAGCTTATCCGCGGAGATCGTGGTTGACGGAAACGACGACGCAACAGAGCCATCCTGGCCGCCCGGCGCATTCGGCGATCAACGCCAAATCGCCGCTCGGCGTGGCATTGCGTCGGGCGCGCTGGACCATTCTCTGGGAGCGCCTTTGGCCGCCGCTGGCCAGGATCGCGACCATCGCCGGCCTGTTCCTGACGCTGTCCTGGCTCGGACTTTGGCTCTATCTGCCGCCGCTTCTGCGCGCCATCGTTCTTTTGGCCTTCGCGCTACTCGCGCTCGTCGCGCTGATCCCGCTCGTGCGCTTGCGCATACCCGGCGCTGCCGAAGGTTTGAGCCGGCTCGATCGCGGCAGCGGATTGCGCCATCGCCCGGCGACCGCGATCGCCGACGAGCTCGCGGTTACGCCGCAAGATCCCTATTCGCTCGCGCTCTGGAAAACCCATCTGGAGCGCGCGTTAGCGTCGGCGCGTTCATTCAAGGCCGGCTGGCCGTCGCCGCGTCTGTCGGCTAGCGATCCCTACGCGCTGCGCGGCCTCGTTCTCATCGCCGTCATCGCCACCTTCTTCGCCGCCGACGGCGAGCATTGGAAGCGGATTGCGGCGGCGTTCGATTGGCACGGCGTGGTGCTGCCGGCAAATTTCCGCGTCGATGCCTGGGTCATGCCGCCGGCTTACACCGCCAAGCCGCCGATCATTCTCGCCGGGCTGCATCCCGGCGAACCGGCGCGGCAGGATGCGCAAGCGGCGCCAATGGTTTCGGTCCCGGCGGGAAGCACGCTGATTGTGCGCACCACCGGCAAGCTCAACGTTGATGTGCTCGGCAAAGGCGGCGTCGCTCCGGCGAAAGAGGATGTGCGGTCGCCTGCGGGGACGCAGGAATACCGCTTCAAGATCACGGCCGCCGGGACTGCGACCCTGCGCGGCGTCGGCAACGATCTGGTGTGGGCGTTCAATGCGATTCCCGACAAGCCGCCGACCATCGCCCTCACCAAGGACCCAGAGCCGCAGGGCCATGGCTCGTTGCTTTGTCCTACCGGGTCGAAGACGATTACGGGGTCACCGAGGCGCGCGCGACTTTCGTCCGCAAAGGCGAGCCGCAGGGCCAGGCGCAAAGCGCCCGTCCGCTGTTCGGACCGCCGGACTTCGCGCTCATTCTGCCGCAGGCGCGCGCCAAGAGCGGCGTCGGACAAACCATCAAAGATCTCACCGATCATCCCTGGGCCGGCGCCGAGGTGGTGATGACGCTCGTCGCCCGCGACGAAGGCGGCAACGAAGGCAAGAGCGAGCCGCTCACCTTCCGCTTGCCGGAGCGCAGCTTCACCAAGCCGCTGGCGCGGGCGCTGGTCGAACAGCGGCGCAATCTTGCGCTCGATGCCGGCGCGCGGCCCCTCGTCACCACCGCGCTCGACGCGCTGGCGCTGGCGCCGGACAAGTTCACGCCCGATGCCGGCACTTATCTCGGACTGCGCTCGATATTCTGGTCGCTCGTTCACGCTAAGAGCGACGACGATCTGCGCGGGGTGACCGCGCGGTTGTGGCAGATGGCCGTCGGCATCGAGGACGGCGACATATCGGATGCCGAAGCCAATTTGCGTAACGCCGAGGAAGCGCTCCGCCAGGCGCTCGAGCGCGGCGCCACCGATCAGGAAATCAAGCAGCTGATGGATCAGCTGCGCGCCGCCATGGATCGCTACCTGCAGGCGATGCAGGAGCAGATGAAAAACGCCCAGCAATTGTCGCGGCCGCTCGACCGCAATGCGCGGAGTTTGAGCCAGAAAGATCTCAAGAGCATGCTCGACCGGCTCGAGAATCTTGCGCGCAGCGGCGCCAAGGATGCCGCGCGGCAATTGCTGCAGGAGCTCCAGCAAATGATGGAGAACCTGCAGATGGCGACGCCCGGCCAAAACGGCGACGACCTCGACGACATGATGTCGCAACTCGACGAGCTCGGCGACATGATCGGCAAGCAGCAGGATTTGCGCGATCGTACCTTCCGCCACGGCCAGAACCGGCGCCACCAGAACGGCCAGCGCGGTCAACAGGGACAACAGGCGCAGCCCGGACAACAGGGCGATCGGCCCGGCCCGTCATTGGACGATCTCCGCCAGAGCCAGCAAGCCTTGCGCGACCGCCTCAACAAGCTGCTCGAGGAATTGAAGAAGCGCGGCATGGGCCAAGGCCAGCAAGGCCAACAAGGCCAGCAGGCGGAAAAAGGCCAAGGCCAGGAAAGCCTCGATGAGCTTGGCGAAGCCGGCGAAGCCATGGGCCAGGCCGAGGGCGAACTGGGCGAGGGCAATCCCGACAGCGCCGTCGATTCACAAGGCCGCGCACTTGATGCACTGCGCAAGGGCGCGCAGGGGCTGGCGCAATCCATGCAGCAGCAGATGGGGCAAGGGCAGGGACCGGGCCAGAATGGCCGCATGGGCCTGCCGCGCGCCCAGCGCGATACCGATCCGCTCGGCCGGCCGTTGCGCGGCCGCGATTACGGCGACGACTACACGGTGAAAGTTCCCGGCGAGATCGATGTGCAGCGCGCGCGCCGCATCATCGAGGAACTGCGCCGCCGCTTTGGCGATGCACTGCGCCCGCAAGAGGAACTCGATTACATCGAGCGGCTGCTCAAGGACTATTGAGCTGCGCGCTGCTCGCGGCGCATACCGTCATATTTATTAATTTCTTCCAACTGAATGTTAACGCTTCGTTGCTATCGATGCCCGCCTTGGCCGCCGCCTGCCGATGCTGGCGCAGAGGTTCATAGTGGCATCGATCCGTTCCGAACATGCGCCGCTGGCCTATTGGCGCGCTTCCTCCTGGCGCGCCGCGCTTCGCGGCGCCGTTGCGCGGGGTATTGCGCTGTTTGCCGACGGCAGCGATTCTCGCTGGCGCGGCGGCTGGCGGGCGCCGCTTTTCTGATCCGCGTCGTCAGCGCGGCCATCGCTTTTATCTCGCAGATTCTGCTGGCGCGCTGGATGGGCGGCTTCGAATTCGGCGTCTACGTCTATACCTGGACCTGGGTGCTGTTGATCGGCGGCATGGTCGATCTCGGTCTCGGCTCGGCCGCGCAGCGCTTCATTCCCGAATACACCGAACTCGGGCAATTTAATCTGTTGCGCGGCTATCTCCGCGGCAGCCGCTGGCTCGCCGTCGCGATCGCCACGGCCATCGCCCTTCTCGGCGCCGGCGCGGTGACGCTGTTGGCCGGGCATATCGGTGCCGAAACGATCATTCCGCTTTACCTGGCCTGCGCGGCGCTGCCGCTGTCCGGTGTGGCGCAGGTGCAGAGCGGCATCGCGCGCTCGTACAATTGGGTCAATCTCGGTCTCGCGCCGGTCTACATCCAGCGGCAGCTCGCGTTGCTCGGATTGGTGGCCCTTGCCTTTGCGCTCGGCCTGCCGACCAACGCGATTACGGCGACGCTCGCCGGCGTCATTTCCCTGTGGGGCGTCGCCATCAGCCAAATGCTCGTGCTCAATCGGCGTCTGTCGCGCGTTGTCGAAAGCGGAACCAGAGCTTATGCGGTGCGTGCCTGGCTCGCCACCTCGACGCCGATCTTCGTGGTGGAAGCATTCTATCTGCTGCTCACCTACGCCGACGTCATCATCGTCCAGCAGTTTCGGCTCGGCAAACGAAGTCGCCATCTATTACGCCGCCGTGAAGACCATGGCGCTCGTCGCCTTTATCTATTTCTCGGTGGCGCAGACCATCGCCCACAAATTCGCGCAGTATCACGTGGCCGGCGACCGCAAACGCCTGGTCGCCTTCTCTGCGGCAGTCGGTTCGTCTCACGTTCTGGCCGTCGCTCGGGTCGATTGTCGTCCTGCTGATCTTCGGGCGCCCGCTGCTGCATTTGTTCGGCAGCGATTTCGTGTCCGGCTACCATCTGATGTTCGTCATCTCCGTCGGCCTTCTCGCCCGCGCCGCGGTCGGTCCAGCGGAGCGGCTCCTCAACATGCTCGGCGAACGGCGCTCGTGCGCGCTGGTCTATGCCAGCTCGTTTGCGCTCAACGTCGTGCTGTGCGTCGTGCTCATCCCGCGGCTTGGGCTTCTCGGCGCGGCCATCGCCAGCGCGATTGCGCTGCTGTTTGAATCGGTCGGTCTGTTCGCCGTGGCCAAATACCGCCTCGGGCTCCATTGCCTGATCTTCGGTGCGCCCAAAGAAAGTTGAAGGGCGAGCATGACCGTCGGTATCTCCAGTGATCCGGCGCCGGTTGTCGCTCTCGAAGATGCCGCTTCCGCGATCGCCAGTGCCCGCCGGGCCGCGCTCGCCGACCGCTACGCGGCCAATTCGTTGACGGTGGAATGGCGTCCGCTGAAGGGGCTCGAGCCGATCGCAAGAGAGTGGCGCGAGCTCGCCGCGCGCGCGCTTGAGCCCAACGTTTTTTACGAACCGGCTTTTGCACTTGCGGCCGCGCCGGTGTTCGGAGCCGATGCCGGCGCCGTCCTGATCTGGTCAGGCGGCAAACCGCGGCGGCTCCTCGGATTCTTTCCCAGCGCAGATTGAACGGCGGCGCTACGGCATAAAACTGCCGGTGCTCACCGGCTGGACCCATCCCTATGCGCCGCTCGGCCTGCCGCTGGTCGAGCGCGAAGCCGCCGAACCGATTATCGGCAAGTTTCTCTCGTATCTCGCCGCCGACGCCACCCTTCCGGGATTGGTGCTGCTGCCGTATTTGCCGGAGGATGGGCCTTTCGCGGGCGCGCTCGACGCCATTCTGCGGCGCGCGCAGATGCCGGCCAGCGCATTTGGCCGCCATCAACGGGCGCAGCTCGTCCCGGCCGGCGAGCGGCGGCAATACCTGGACGGTGCGATGGGCCGTCACCAGCGCAAGGAATTGCGCCGGCGGTGGCGGCGCTTGGCCGATACCGGCGCCATTGCCATCACCATCGCCACCGAGCCTTCCGCGATCGACCGCGTGCTCGAGGATTTTTTCCGCTTGGAAGCGCAAGGCTGGAAGGGGAAGGCGGGCACGGCCGCGGCCGGCGACGAAAAAGTGCGCCGCTTTCGTGCGTAACGCCTTGTTCAAGCTTGCCGCCGAACAGAAGGTGTCGATCAACCGCCTCCTGGTCGACGGCCGCGCCATTGCCGCGACCATCGCCTTGCGCAGCGGCCGCAGCGCCTGGTTTTGGAAAGTTGCTTATGACGAAGACTTTGCCCGCTTTTCGCCGGGGGTGATGCTCAGCGTCGAATTGACCGGGGATCTGCTCGACGACCCCGATGTGCTGCGCGCCGATTCCTGCGCCACCGCCGATCATCCCGATGATCGATCATCTATGGCGCGAGCGGCTGGCGCTATCCAATCGTCTGATCGCGGCCCGCGGCGGCCGCACGGCCTTTGCGGTGGCCCGCCGGCTGGAAGGATTGCGCGCCGCTGCCCTTGCCCGGGCCAAGCGGCTCCGCGCGCTGCTCCCGGGGTAGTGTCCCTGATGCCGAAGTTCGCATGATGATGCGGACTTCTGAACCGCCACACCGGGGAGCATTTCGTTAACCTTAGAACAAGGCTTGTGCGCCTAATCTCAAGCGGTGCGGATGGGACGCACATTCACGTTTCGGCAGAGGGTTCGGGTGCATCCATTGCCCCTTGGCATTTCGCCGTCCGCGGTCCGGGCATTGCGGCGCCGCGTTCGGTATGTGCCGGCATCGGCTGCGACGCGGTTTGTCCCATGTTGATCCATCCGTCGGACGGTACCGCCGCCATTCTGCTGCCCGTCATACTCGGTCTCGCCGCCTTGTCGGTTGCCGCGCTCGTCGCCCTGATCCGCGAGTGGCGCCGCAATGCGCTGTTCACCGTCGCCCTCGACAATCTGGTCCAGGGCGTGAGCATGTACGACGGCAAGGCGCGGCTTCTTCTCTGCAACAAGCGCTATATCGAGATGTCCATCCTTCCTGCAGAGAATTTTCGCAAAGGCACGCCGCTGCGGGAAATTCTGGCGCGCCGCGCGAAAATCGGCGCCTTTGCCGGCGATCCCGATGAATATGTCGCCAGTGCATTGAAGCAGGCGGCCACGGGCCGCACCGAGGAAAAAACCTTCGAACTCGAGGACGGGCGCACAATCTCGGTGATCGCCCGCCCGCTGCCGGAGGGCGGCTGGATTTCTACCCATACCGATGTCACGGAACAGCGCGCGGCCGAAAAGGAGCGCGATTCTTTGCGGCAACGCGAACAGCGCCGCGATGCCATCGAGGCGGCGATCGCCGCATTTCGCGCCCGCATCGAGTCCATGCTCATGACCGTCGGGCAGAGCGCGCTGGCGATGAAGGCGGCCGCGAAATCGCTGCTGACCACCTCGGACCATACGCTGCGCCGCGCCGAGACCGCGCTGCATGGCTCGAACGAGGCCTCAGCCAACATCGAGACCACCGCTGCGGCAGCCGAGGAGATGTCCGCTTCGATCAAGGAGATCAGCCGCCGGCTCGCCGACGCGAGCGAGGTGGTGCGCGGCGCGGCCGCCGATGCCACCGCGACCAACTCCGATATCGCCGGCTTGGCGCGGATCGCGCAAAGAATAGGCGACGTCGTCAAGCTCATTCAGGACATTGCCGAACAGACCAACCTCTTGGCGCTGAACGCGACCATCGAAGCGGCGCGCGCCGGCGATGCCGGGCGCGGATTTGCCGTCGTCGCTTCGGAGGTGAAGTCGCTGGCGGTGCAGACGGCCAAGGCCACCGAAGAAATCACCCGCGAGATCACTTCGGTCCAAGGCTCTACCGGCGACGCAGTCGCCGCCATCCGCGCCATCACCGAGCGCATGCAAGACATCAATGTGCATACGTCCGAGGTGGTCGGCGCCATCGAGCAGCAGGAATTGGCGACCGGAGAAATCTCCCGCAACGTCGCCGGCGCCGCCGCCGGCAGCAAGGCCGTGCTGACCGCGCTGGGCGAAGTCGCCGGCGGCATCACGCAAACGCGAAGTTCGGCGGAGACCGTGCTGGCCGCGTCGGAACAGGTGGAAAACGCGACCGTCACGCTGCGCGCCGAAGTCGAACGCTTCCTCGGTGAAGTCGCGGCCTAGAGCCGGCGTCCACTTTTCGGGATCAGGCTTTTACTTGGCGCATGATCTTTTCCGAAAACCGGTGTCCACTTTTCGGGATCATGCGCTGACGCTCAACGGCCTGCCGCATAACCCTGCATGCCGCGCGGGTTGGCGGCGGCGCGGCGCTTGCGCCCCGCGCGCGAAGCCGCGGTGAGCCGTCCTTCCGACCAGTCGGGGCCAATCTCGACAACGTGTCCGCGCCGTTTCAATTCCGCTGCGGTGTCTTTGGCAATGCGGCCTTCGAGCACCAGAACGCCTGGGCGCGCGGCGCGCGGCCAGAACGACGACGGAAAATGCTCGGAATGCCAAGCGGGGGCGTCGATCGCTTCCTGCAAATTCAAGCCCGCATGAACGTGGCGCAGGAAGAACTGGGTAATCCACTGGTCTTGTTGATCGCCGCCAGGCGTGCCCCAGGCGAGATACGGCTCGCCGTCGCGTAGCGCCAGTGTTGGCGTGAGCGTGGTGCGCGGCCGCTTTCCCGGTGCGAGCGCTGCCGGATGGCCTTCCTCGAGCCAGAACATCTGCGCCCGGGTACCGAGCGGAAAGCCAAGGTCCGGGATGACCGGCGACGATTGCAGCCAGCCGCCGGAGGGCGTGGCCGACACCATGTTGCCGGCCTGGTCGATAATATCGAAGTGCACGGTGTCGCCATTGGCGCCGGCAAGCTCGCCGACTGTCGGTTCTCCCGCCCCGGCCATAGCCGCGACATCGGCCTGCCGCCGCGGCGCTGCACTGACTTTGCCGCCGAAGCCGGGGATCGAGCCGGGCCGCAGTTGCAGCGAGGCGGTGCGATCCACGAGCTTGCGCCGCTCGGCGTTGTAGGCGTCGGACAAAAGCCGCGCCATCGGCACCTCGACGAAATCGGGATCGCCGTAGAATTGCTCGCGATCGGCGTAAGCAAGCTTCGCACACTCCACCTGCAATGGATGAAATCCGCGCCCGCGGGATCGAGCCCATCGAGATCAAAACCCTTGAGCAGCGCCAGTTGCTGCAGCATCACCGGCCCCTGGCCCCAGGGGCCGGTCTTGCACACGGTATAGCGGCCATAATCGTAGGTGAGCGGCGCTTCGACGCGCGGCGTCCACCGCGCCATGTCGTCGGCGGTGAGTACGCCGCGGTGCGCACGTCCACTGGAGTCGAAAACCTCCTGCGTGCGGCAGAAGCGATCGATCGCAGCGGCGACAAAACCCTGCGACCATGATTTCCGCGCCGCTTCGATCTGGGCGATGCGATCTCCTCCGGCGCGTTCGGCTTCGCTGAGAATGCGCTGATACGTGGCCGCGAGCGCCCGATTGGCGAACAGCGTTCCTGTCGGCGGCACGACATTGTTCGGCAGATAGACCGCGGCCGAAGTCGGCCAATGATCACGGAAGAGTTGCGCCACGGAGGCGATGGTGGCGTTGGCGCGCTCGACGAGCGGATGGCCATTCTCGGCGTAGCCGATGGCCGGCGCCAACACCTCGCGCAGCGAAGCGGTGCCGTAGTCGCGCAGCAACAGCATCCAGGTCTCGAACGTGCCGGGCACGCAGGCGGCAAGAAGACCGGTGCCCGGAACGAGATCGAGGCCTTGGCTGCGATAGTGTGAAATCGTCGCGCCGGCGGGCGCCGGGCCCTGGCCGCAGATCACTTCGGGCTTACCGCGCCGCGTGTCGTAGACGATGACCGGGACATCGCCTCCCGGACCGTTCAGATGCGGCTCGACCACCTGCAGGGTGAAGGCGGTTGCGACCGCGGCGTCAAAGGCGTTGCCGCCCCTCTCCAGGACCGCCATGCCGACCGCAGTGGCGATCCAATGGGTCGAGGCGACGACGCCGAACGTGCCTTCGAGTTCCGGACGGGTGGTGAACGGATTTGGATTGATGTTGGTCATGCGGGCGGCAAACTAGCACGCCGCCCGCCGACTTTCACCCCGCGCAATCAGCTCGAGCTCGGCGTCGCCGGCACGAATTTGAGCGCCACGCCGTTCATGCAATAGCGCAGCCCGGTGGGCTTGGGGCCATCATTGAAAACGTGGCCGAGATGTCCGCCGCAGCGCCGGCAGGAAATGGCGGTGCGCACCATGCCGAAGGTGCGGTCCTCTTTCTCCTCGACGGCGTTAGCGAGCGGCGCCCAAAAGCTCGGCCAGCCGGTGCCGCTGTCATATTTGGTCTTGGACGAATAGAGCGGCAGGTCGCAGCCGGCGCAGGCGAAAATGCCGGCGCGGTGCTCATGCAAGAGCGGACTGGAGAAGGGGCGTTCCGTGTTCTCATGGCGAAGCACTTGATAGGCTTCGGGGCTGAGCAGCTTGCGCCATTCTTCGTCGGTGTGGGTGACTTCGTAGGTCGTTGCCGCCCGCGCGTCGCCGGACCGCACCAGCCGCCCGGCAGCAAGGGCGGCAAGCGCCGTACCGGCCAAGAAAACATGTCTGCGAGTGAACATGTTGCGTCCTCCTGTGCGCTTATAGGGGCTATAAAGGAGATCGGGTCTTTCGTCACGAGGAAGGCCAGTAACGCGCCCGCCAACATTTGGTGAACGCGGCGATGGCGGGCCGGGGAGGGCAAGCCGTCCCTGGGACACGCCTAAATCTTTCGGCTGTCATAGGCCCAATGCAGCAGCGCCTGCCGTTGCCTGGGCCGGCAGCCGACATCCCCCGGCTCGCAATGGCGCTGAATTTGCCGCACGTGCCGGCGCACGGCTTTCCAGCGTTTGATCTGCCGCGCGTCCTCTTCCGGAAGACGCCGGCCGAGATAGTAGCGGCAGTACCATTGGAACCAGCCGCGCGGATCGTCCGGATGAATCCATCCCTTCTTGCGCCACACCGATAACGGCTGGCTCGCATCGACGCCAAAATAGTTGAGCCGGCAATCGCGGCCATTTGCCGCGAGCTTGGCGCGCAAAAACCAGCTGCGCGGAAATTCACGCCTGCAGTCGGTCAGGTATTTGCCGCCGAACACGCCAAGCCGCAGCATGTCCGCCGGCGTCAATTCGGGCCGAAACTCGGGATCGAAATTCCGTCCGCGCGGCGCGGTGAGGACATAACGATAGCCGCGCTGCATCTTGTCGTTGACGCGGATGGTTCTCTTGCGCACGGCGCGAAATCCGGTTGCCGCAATCGATCAGTCCGGCTGGTTTATCACCCGCGGACGGCGATGATCGAAAAAGTCTAGTCGTTGAAAGCGGCGCTTATGGCGCACCATACGAAAAACCGGGCCCTTGCGGGCCCGGTTTGGGGATCGCCGGCGTGGGGGCGCCGACGATCATCGTCCCAGGGAGGAGCTGCTGGCAGGCATGCACCACTCGCTGCCAACCGGAATGCAGTCCGCGATTACTATGCAAAGCGCGGCACCAACGCACAACGCAATCATCGGCATGCCAGCCATGCGCTGCCGGCAAATTCCGGGGAGCGATCGATATTCGCTGAAAGCGCGCCGAGTTGGGAAGCGAACGATAAAATCGCGCCGCTAGAAATTCCATCGTTGCGCGTTGGCAACGAGGAAATCGCGAAATGCTTGCACGCGCGCGACGCTTTTCAGCTCTTCCGGATAGACGAAATAGGCGTCGAGCGCGATCGGATCGGCGTCGGAAAAAAGCTGCACCAAGCCGCCGTCGCCGTCGACCAGATAATCCGGCAGCATGGCGATCCCGACACCGCGCTGACAGGCGCGCAAAATGCCGAGAATGTTGTTGATGACGAGATGTGGCGCACGCGGTCCCTTGCCGTCGCGCGCCACCTCGGTCAAGAGAAGCGAGCGCTGCAAATAGCTCGGCACGTTGCCGCCAAGCATCAGCACCCGATGAGTGTCGAGGTCCTGGAAAGCGCGCGGCGTGCCATAGCGCTTGAGATATTCGGGCGAGGCGTAGACGTGGAAGTGCACGGAAAACAGCTTGCGCTGGATAAGATCCGGCTGTGTCGGCTGGCGGAGCCGGATCGCGACATCGGCCTCGCGCATCGCGAGATCGAGCTCTTCTTCGGTGGTCAAAAGGGTGACGCGGACTTCCGGATAAAGATCGAGAAATTCGCCAAGCCGCGGCGTCAGCCAATAAACGCCGATTCCCGGCGTGGTGGTCACCCTTAAGTCGCCATTCGGCCGTTCGCGGCTGTCGGTGAGCTTCGCCCGCGCCGACTCAAGCTTCATGAATACGTCGTGGGCGGTGCGAAACAAAAGATCGCCTTGCTCGGTGAGGATCAAGCCGCGCGCATGACGATGAAACAGCGACACGGCGAGCTCCTGTTCGAGCGCGCTGACTTGCCGCGACACCGCCGACTGCGAGAGTCCGAGTTGCTCGCCGGCATGCGTGAAGCTGCCGGCTTCCGCGGCGGCGTGAAAAACTTTGAGTTTATCCCAATCCATTTATCGCATGGCGGACTAAAGAATACAGATGATGGAAGAACCGCAATCTGCTTTTTCTGTCGTCCGTCTTCTCTCCTCCGTCTTTGGTACTCATTCCGCGGCCACGCGCGGCTCGGCTTCAGCGTGAGCGGCGAGAAACTTTTCCGCCTCGAGCGCCGCCATGCAGCCGAGACCAGCGGCGGTAACCGCCTGGCGGTAGACATCGTCGGCGACGTCGCCGGCGGCAAACAGGCCGGGCACCGAGGTGGCGGTCGAATGCGCCGCGGTCTTGATGTAGCCCGAGGGTTTCATCTCCACCTGGCCGGCGACGAGCGCGGTCGCCGGCGAGTGTCCGATGGCGACGAAAATTCCGTCAATCGGGCGCTTTTCGATCTCCTTGGTCTTGACGTTGCGCAGCAAGGCCGCCCGGACTTTGAGCGGTGTTTCATCGCCGATGACGTCCTCCAGAACCGTGTGCCACAGCACCGAAATTTTTGGATTCTGATAGAGCCGCTCCTGCAGAATGCGTTCGGCACGGAAACTGTCGCGCCGGTGCACGACGGTGACGGTCTTGGCAAAGTTGGTCAGGAACAATGCCTCCTCGACCGCCGTATTGCCGCCGCCGATCACCAGCACATCCTTGTCGCGGTAGAAGAAACCGTCGCACGTGGCGCAGGCCGAGACGCCGTAGCCGCGGAATTTCTGCTCCGACGGCAAGTCCAGCCAGCGCGCCTGCGCGCCGGTGGCGAGCACCAAAGCATCGGCAAGATAAACATCGCCCGAATTGCAGGTGATGCGGAACGGGCGGCGCCCGAGATCGACCTTGTTGACGTAATCGGCGACCATCCTGGTGCCGACATGCGCCGCCTGCTTCTGCATTTGCTCCATCAGCCAAGGGCCCTGAATGACGTCGGCAAAGCCGGGATAATTCTCGACGTCAGTCGTGGTGGTCAGCTGTCCGCCGATCTCAAATCCCTGGATGAGAATCGGATCGAGCATTGCGCGGGCCGCATAAATAGCGGCCGTGTAGCCGGCCGGCCCTGAGCCGATGATGACGATCTTGGCGTGGATGGGTGTACTCACGTGCTCCAATCCGTCGGTTGGCGCATGATCCAGGACGGGGCGGGCGCCCGTTTTGCCTGGATTGACCTCTGAGAACTTAGGAACTTTCACGAGCTATGCAAGGGACGCAACCCAATGCCGCCAAACTGCTGTGGGTAACAAGAAGCTAAAATATATCGATCCTTACGCCGTCGTGACGTTCACAGGGGCGCGCCGGCATGGCGGTGTGGACGCGTGCCGCACCCAAAGCAGAGCGGGCGCGGCGGGCGCGCGATTACTTCCACTCGACCTTGACGATCTCGTAGGCTTTGGCGCCGCCAGGGGTCACAACCTCGACCTGCACGCCCTTCTTTTTGCCGACCAAGGCGCGCGCCAGCGGCGAGGTTATGGAAATCTTGCCCTTTTTGGCATCCGCTTCCGGCTCGCCGACGATCTGCCACACGGCCTTTTTTTCGGTGTCCTCGTCGATCAAAGTCACGGTCGCGCCGAAGGTAATGGTATCCCCGGAAAGCTTCGACACATCAATAATTTCGGCGCGCGCAAGCTTGTCCTCAAGCTCGGCGATGCGGCCTTCGTTGAGGGACTGCGATTCCTTGGCGGCGTGATACTCGGCGTTTTCGGACAGGTCGCCGTGGGTGCGCGCGTCGGTGATCTGCTGGATGATGCGGGGCCGTTCGACTTGCTGGCAATGCTTGAGTTCGGACTCATCGCATAGCCCCGCGGTCCGAGTAGCCCTCCGGCGGTCATCGGAATCTTCATTCGCATCGCGCTCTCAAACCTCCATAACTCCATAGAGACAAAATTCAAGTCGCGGACCGAAGCGTCGTCCGGCCTCGCGACCAAAAACCTGTCTCTACACGTGCCGTCGCTCAGGCCGCCCTGATCCCTGATCAGAGCCGGCCGCAAAATAATTTTGCAGCGCACACACCTTGAGGTCGCCCTCGAGATAGGCTCTGATGCCCTGCGCTGCGGCGACAGCCCCTGAGAGAGTGGTGTAGTACGGCACTTTATGCAAGAGGGCTGCCCGCCGGAGCGAGCGGCTGTCGGCGAGCGCGGTGGCCCCTTCGGTCGTGTTAAAAACGAATTGAACTTCGCCGTTTTTTATGGCGTCTACGATATGCGGACGCCCCTGGGCGACCTTGTTGACGCGCTCCGCGACAATACCCTGGCCGGCGAGATAGGTTTGCGTTCCTGAAGTCGCCAGCACCCGAAATCCCATGCCGGCCACGAGCCGGACCGTGTCCAGAATCCGCGGCTTATCGGCATCCTTGACCGAGACAAATACGGTTCCGCTTTTCGGCAAGCGCGAACCGCCGCCGAGCTGGCTTTTGACGAACGCGACGTTGTAATCGCGGTCGATGCCCATGACCTCGCCGGTCGATTTCATCTCTGGCCCGAGCACGGTATCGACCGCCGGCCCGAAACGCGCGAACGGAAACACCGCCTCCTTCACGCCGATATGCCTTGCGCGTTCGAATTCGAAGATTTGCGGCGTCAGATGAAAACTCTCAAGCGTCTCACCGGCCATGATACGCGCCGCGAGTTTGGCGACCGGCATTTCCGGTCACCTTGGCGACAAACGGCACCGTCCGTGACGCGCGCGGATTTACTTCCAGCACGTAAACCTCGCCGTCTTTGATGGCGTATTGCACATTCATAAGGCCGCCGACCTTCAACGCCAGCGCCAGCGCTGTGGTCTGGCGCTCGAGTTCACCGATCAGCTCCACCGATAGATTATGCGGCGGCAACGAACAGGCGGAATCGCCGGAATGGATTCCGGCCTCTTCGATATGCTCCATGATGCCGGCGATGTAGTTTTGCTTCCCGTCCGACAGACAGTCGACATCGACCTCCACGGCATCAGTCAAGTAGCTATCGATCAATAGCGGGCGCTTTTGCGAGACCGCCAACTCCGACGGCCGATCGAGATCAGCGGAGAGGCGCGTGACGTAACGGTCGAGCTGGCCCGGCTCGCGAACGATTTCCATGGCGCGGCCGCCGAGCACATAGGAGGGACGGATCACGATCGGATAGCCGATCTCGTCGGCGATCGCGCGCGCGGTTTCCGGGCTGGTGGCGATGCCGCTTCTCGGCTGGCGCAGGCCCAGCGATCGAGCAGCACACGAAATCGCTCGCGGTCCTCGGCAAGATCGATGGCATCGGGCGAGGTGCCGAGAATCGGCACGTGCGCTGTGGCCAGCGGCTCGGCGAGCTTAAGCGGGGTCTGGCCGCCGAACTGCACAATGACGCCATGCAGCGTCCCGGCGCTACGCTCGGTGTCGATGATCTCCATGACGTCTTCGGCCGTCAGGGGCTCGAAATAAAGCCGGTCCGACGTATCGTAATCGGTCGACACCGTCTCCGGATTGCAATTGATCATGATGGTTTGATAGCCGGCATCCTTGAGCGCGAACGCGGCATGGCAACAGCAATAGTCGAATTCGATCCCTTGGCCGATGCGGTTCGGCCCGCCGCCAAGAATGACGACTTTGCGTTTGTCCGAGGGCGCGGCCTCGTCAGCGCTTTCGACCGGCAAAGGGCGTTTCATAGGTCGAATACATATAAGCTGTTGGCGAAGCGAATTCGGCGGCACAGGTGTCGATGCGCTTGAATGCCGGGCGGACGCCGAGCTCTCTGCGGCGCGCGGCCACCTGTTCGACGTCAAGGCCGGCAAGTCTGGCGAGCCGTGCGTCGGAGAAACCCATGCGCTTGAGCCGGCGCAACGCGCGGGCGGCGTCCGGCAGCCCTTTGGCGCGAACCTCCGCCTCCATGTCGATGATGCCGCGGATTTGCGCGAGAAACCAGGGATCGATCCGGCAGGCGGAGTGAATTTCGGCATCGGAAAGTCCAAGCCGCATGGCCTGCGCGACTTTGAGCAGCCCGTCTGGCGACGGGGTGCCGAGCGCCGCGCGGATGGCGTTTTTGTCATCGCCCTCGCCCAGCCCGGCAAGCGCCACCTCGTCGAGCCCGGTCAGGCCGGTTTCCAGCGACCGCAACGCCTTTTGCAGAACTCTCCTGAAAGGTGCGGCCAATGGCCATCGCCTCGCCGACCGACTTCATCGACGTGGTCAGCACAGGTTCGGCGCCCGGAAATTTTTCGAACGCGAAGCGCGGGATTTTCGTGACCACGTAATCGATGGTCGGCTCGAACGAAGCCGGCGTGGCGCCGCCGGTGATGTCGTTGCTGATCTCGTCGAGCGTATAACCCACTGCGAGCTTGGCGGCGACTTTGGCAATCGGGAAGCCGGTCGCTTTTGACGCGAGCGCCGAAGAACGCGACACCCGCGGATTCATTTCGATAACGACAAGGCGGCCGTCTTCGGGATTGATCGCGAACTGAACATTGGAGCCGCCGGTTTCCACCCCGATCTCGCGCAACACGGCGATCGAGGCATCGCGCAGGCGCTGGTATTCCTTGTCGGTGAGGGTCAGCGCCGGCGCCACCGTGATCGAGTCGCCGGTGTGAATACCCATCGGATCGATGTTTTCGATCGAGCAGACGATGATGCAATTGTCGTTTCTGTCGCGCACCACCTCCATCTCGAATTCTTTCCAGCCGAGCACCGATTCCTCGATCAGCACTTCGGCGGTCGGCGACGCGTCGATGCCGCGTTCGACGATTTCGATGAACTCTGCCTTGTTATAGGCGATACCGCCGCCGGTCCCGCCGAGCGTGAACGACGGGCGGATGATGGCGGGCAGTCCGATGTCGTCGAGCGCTTCCAGCGCGCCGATCAGCGTTTTGACCTGGTGCGAGCGGGGCGTGGCGAGTCCGATCCGCGTCATCGCCTCGCGAAACAGTTTGCGATCTTCGGCCTTGTCGATCGCGTCCGCAGTGGCGCCGATCATGGTGACGCCGAATTTGTCGAACACGCCCATGCGGCGGAGCGACAGCGCGGTATTGAGCGCGGTCTGCCCGCCCATGGTCGGCAACAGCGCGTCGGGCCGCTCCTTGGCGATGATTTGCGCCACGATCTCCGGTGTAATCGGCTCGATGTAAGTGGCGTCCGCCAAATCCGGATCGGTCATGATCGTCGCCGGATTGGAGTTGACCAGAATGACCCGGTAGCCTTCGGCCTTAAGCGCTTTGCAGGCTTGCGTGCCGGAATAATCGAACTCGCAAGCCTGGCCGATGACAATCGGGCCTGCGCCAATGATCAGGATCGAGGAGATATCGGTCCGCTTGGGCATGTCGCGAGCTTTTATTAGGGGCCCCAACGGGGAAAAGTGGCCGGCCCGACGCCAGCTGCGCGTCCTTCGAGCATGGTCCGGAAAAGTAGCTTCCGGTCTTCCGGAAAATCATGCTCCACTAATGAGACTAAGCGCTGAAGCCCTAAGCCCGGCGCGGCCGCTGTGTAGACCAGAAATAGCCCGCCAGGGAAGAGTGACATTAGCGTCCGCAAATTCGGCGATTGCTTGGCCGGCGCGATTTCGGCCTGCAACCGTTTGCCGCCTTCTTCGTTAGGCTACCGTCTGGCGACATCCCGCGACCATGCTGGAAAAACGACCCGAATTGCCGCTTTGGCTTGGACTTAGCGCAATGGCGCTTTTGAGCTTGTCGCTCCGCCTGGCGCGAAAAAGGCCCGCCGCGCGCTGGCCGGCGCCGCCCCCCGACACGCGTCCGTTCGGCGAGCCACGCAGCTCCGAGGAGCCGTACGCCGTCGAGCTTCGCCGCGCCCATGAGGACGGCCGCGGCCGCCACGCGGCGCATCCGCTGCAAATTCCATGGCGGGGATGGAAAGACATCCTTTGGCGCACATATGCCGAAATGCAGTCGGATCGGCTGTTGTCCATTGCCGGCGGTGTCGGGTTCTTTGTTCTGCTCGCTATTTTTCCTGCCATTACCGCGCTGGTCTCGGCCTACGGGCTGTTCTTCAACGCCTCCACCATCACCAATAACCTCTCGTTGCTGGACGATATCGTGCCGGCAAACGTGCTCACTATCGTGCATGAGCAGGCACAGCGCATCGCTGCAAACAGCGGCGGCGCCCTGAGCCTCGGCATCATCGTCGGCATTCTGGTCTCGCTTTGGAGCGCCATGAGCGGTGTCAAGGCGATGATCGACGCGCTCAACGTCATTTACGAGCAACAGGAGAGCCGGAATTTTTTCAAGCTCAGCCTGGTCGCGCTTGTCTTCACGCTGTGCGGGTTCGCGACGTTTCTTCTGGCTATTGCTGCGGTCATCGTCCTGCCGCTTGTCCTTGCGCCGATCGGGCTAGGCAGCGCTGCCGGAAATGCTGACGCGAGATTGGCCGTTGGCCGGTCCTCTTGCTGGTTCTGTTGTTCGGGCTTGCCGTACTTTACCGCTACGGACCCGACCGGCGGGCGGCGCGCTGGCAATGGGTCAGTGTCGGCAGTGTGTTTGCCGCAGTCACCTGGATCATCGTCTCGTATCTGTTCTCCTGGTATCTCGTCGAGCTTCGCCAACTACAACGCAACCTATGGTTCGTTGGGCGCGGTCGTGGGTTGATGATGTGGCTATGGATTTCCACCATCGTCGTGCTGCTCGGCGCCGAGCTCAATGCCGAGATCGAGCACCAGACCGCGCGCGATTCAACTGTCGGCGCCGAGAAGCCGCTGGGTACGCGCGGCGCAGTGATGGCCGATACCGTCGGCGCCAAGCAGACGTTGAATTGCAAAGGCTGGTGGTCCGCAGGAGACTACACGGTTCGCAGCCGCCGCCTCAGCGGAGACGGGCGTAATAAGCGACGCGGGATTGGATTGTGACCGATATTTTTGGGCGCGCGGGTTGCGGAAAAGCCGGCGGCCGAAAGCTTTGCGATCATGTCCGCCTCGGAGTAGGCCGTAAGCCCGAGGCGGGAGCGGAGCCGCGAGTAATCCGAGATCAAAGTGCGCAAGAGCCCCCAGCAGGCGGCGAAGAAAAAGCCGTTGGCTCTGCCGAATTTGAGCAGCGCCACGGTATCGGCTGCCGTCGAGCCTTCCGGCCGGAACGACATCGCTGACGAGAAGCAATCCGCCCGTTTTCAACAGGCCGCGGAAGAGCGTGAACAAGGCCCCTGCTCCCGCCGGAGTGAGATACTGCGACACCGAATGCAGAACAATGAGATCGAGCGAGTCCTTCCTTAAGCCGCGCGATCTCATGCGGCGCCAGCACGCGGATATTGGCGTGCGTGGCGAACCGCTCCTCCAGTGCGGCGCGCAACCCCGGCGCCGCTTCGCAGAGGATAAGTTCGCCGGAGGCTTCCGCCACCAAGTCGGCATGCAGGGCCTCGCCGCATCCATAATCGAGCACGCGCGCGTCCGGCGCCGGCACCAGCGCGGCGATCTCTTCGGCGATCAGCCGGTAATGAACGTCCTTGTGCCGGGCATTGATGTAAATGAAATGCCGGCCGTCAAAGAACGCAAGCCAATCGGTGATCGTTCGCCCCACGGCGTCGGCTCTTGACTGCTTTATGCGGGCTTTGCTTCGCGCATCATGCCGACGAAGCGCTTGAACAAGCCATGGCTGTCGCGCGGCCCGGGCGAAGCTTCGGGATGATATTGCACGGAAAATACCCGCTTGTCCTTCAAGCGCCAGACCGCAATTGGAGCCGTCGAACAGCGACACGTGCGTTGCTACGACGACCCGCAGGCAAGCTCGCGCCATCGACCGCAAAGCCGTGATTCATGGACGTGATCTCGACCTTGCCGGTCGCGAGCTCTTGGACCGGATGATTGGCGCCGTGATGGCCTTGATGCATTTTCATGGTGCGGGCGCCGGTGGCGAGCGCGAGCATCTGGTGGCCGAGGCAGATGCCGAAAACCGGCTTTTGCTCGATCAGCGTGCGGATGACCGGCACTGCATACGCGCCGGTGGCGGCCGGGTCGCCCGGCCCGTTGGATAGAAAAATCCCGTCGGGCTTGAGCGAAAGGATGTCGGCAGCAGAGGTCTGCGCCGGCACCACCGTCACTCTGCAGCTATTGCCGGCGAGTTGCCGCAGGATGTTGCGCTTGATGCCGTAGTCGATGGCGACGACGTGGAATTGCGCCTCGTGCAACTCGCCGTAGCCGCCGTCCCACTCCCAGGGCGTTTCCTGCCAGGTGAAGCGCTGCCCGGTTGTCACCATGGGGACGAGATCCATGCCAATGAGGCCCGGCCACGCCTTGGCCTCGGCTCTGAGCGCCGCGATGTCGAAGCGGCCGGAAGGCTCGTGCGCAATCACCGCGTTGGGCATGCCGCGTTCGCGGATGAGCGTGGTCAGCGCGCGCGTATCAATGCCGGCCAGCCCGATGACGCCGCGGCTTTTGAGCCAGTGTTCGAGGTGACGCGTGGCGCGGTAGTTCGACGGCGCGGTGATCGCCGAATGCAGAATGACGCCGCGCGCGCCGGGTGTCGCCGCAAGATTGACGGTTTCAATGTCGTCTTCGTTGGTGCCGACATTGCCGATGTGAGGAAAGGTAAAGGTGATGATCTGCCCGGCGTAGGAAGGGTCGGTGAGAATTTCCTGATAGCCGGTCATGGCCGTGTTGAAACAGACCTCGCCGACGGCGTGGCCGGTCGCGCCGAAGCCAAAGCCTTCGAGCACGGTGCCGTCGGCCAGAACCAGTAAGGCGGTCGGTGCAGGATCATCCCAGGTGGCGGACACGACTTGCGTTTGAGTCATGGCCTCTTAGTTGCGTATTATGTATGAGTACGCAACCTTCGCTGTTGACCCCCACCTTATTCCTCCCCTTCCAGGGCGAGGAAAGCGATAGCGGCATGGTTTTCCCTTCCCCCGGCATGGGGGGCGGGTCAGGGTGGAGGTTGACAGCACGTGGCCCGATAGAACCGACAGGAATGCAACCGTGTTGCGCGACGAGATCAACAATGCACTGAAGGAGGCCATGAAAGCGGGCGACAAGCGGCGTGTTTCGACGCTGCGCCTGGTCAATGCCGAGATATTGAAGCGCGAGACCAGCGCCGCCGAGCGCATCACGCTCACCGATGCGGAAATTCTCGACGTCATGGGCAAGATGATCAAGCAGCGCCAGGAATTGCTCGACATCTACGAGAAGGCCGGCCGCGCCGACCTCGCCGCGCAGGAACGCGAGGAGATCGAGATCATTTCCGCTTACCTGCCGCAGCAGCTCTCGGACCTCGAAGCCGGCCATGCGATTTCCGAACTGATCAAGGAACTCGAAGTCGGCGACGCTCAAGGACATGGGACGCACCATGGCCGCGCTCAAGGCGCGCTATGCCGGGCGCATGGATTTTTCCAAGGCAAGCGCGCTGGTGAAGAAGCTGCTCGCGGGATAAAGAGCGCGCGCGGCGCACGCCTCTGAGGGTTGGCGCTTTTTTCCCTGCGGAAAAAAAGACCGGCAGAAATCGGGTGTCGTGGCTTCGCGAGAAGCGCCACCATCATTACATTTACGATTTCGAAGGCGCTGCATGACAACGAAAGCCGAGCTTCGTCTCGTGGACGACCAGGCATTCACATCCGCCTTGCCAGCCGATTGGGACCGCGTCGGTTCGGAGTTGAACGCGCATGGCAACGCGGTTCTGCACAAGCTCTTGACACCGGCCGACTGCGAACGGCTGGCCGCGCGCTATGCAGACGACGCCGGCTTTCGCAGCCGCATTGTCATGAGCCGGCATGGTTTCGGCCGCGGCGAATACAAATATTTTTCCTATCCGCTGCCCGAGCCGATTGCGAGCCTGCGCACGGCGCTCTATCCGCCGCTTTCGGCCATTGCCAACGATTGGAACGCGCGCCTGGGGATTGCGATGCGCTATCCACCGACCCATGCGGAATTTCTCGCGCGATGTCACAAGGCCGGCCAGACGCGTCCGACGCCGCTCCTCTTGCAATACGGTCCGGACGATTACAATTGCCTGCACCAGGATGTTTACGGCGACCTCGTCTTTCCGCTGCAGATCACCATCCTCTTGTCGGAGCCAGGGCGCGACTTCACCGGCGGCGAATTCATCATGACCGAGCAACGGCCGCGCATGCAGTCGCGTGCCGAGGCCGTGCCGCTCCGCCAAGGCGATGGAGTGATTTTCGCGGTCCATCACCGGCCGGTGGCCGGCACGCGCGGCGATTACCGGGTCAATCTGCGCCACGGCGTCAGCCGCATCCGCTCCGGCCGCCGGCACACCGCCGGCATCATCTTCCACGACGCCAAGTGACGGACGTTGATTTCGCGGGGTTCGCTGCCGCGAAGCGCTGTGGATAACCGGGACAAGCGATCCCGCCTTTGCTGCCGGGTCGCGCCGCAGGCTATTTAGCCCCACGAAGCGCCATCATCCGCGGTACCCTGACGAATCACCATGCGATTCTCGCCGCAATTCCTCGACGAACTGCGCGCGCGGCTTCCGGTCTCGGAGGTCGTCGGCAAGCGCGTGAAATTGCGCAAGGCCGGGCGTGAGTGGAAGGGGCTTTCACCGTTCAACAAGGAAAAGACCCCGTCGTTCTTCGTCAATGACCAGAAGGGAATGTGGTTCGACTTTTCCTCGCAGAAGAACGGCAACATTTTCGACTTCGTGATGCAGACGGAAGGCGTAAGCTTTCCCGAAGCGGTCGAACGCCTCGCCGGGATTGCCGGCGTTCCGCTCCCCGTGATGACGCGCGAAGCGCAGGTGCAGGAGGAGCGCCGCCGGACGATTTACGACATTGTCGAACTCGCGGCCAAATTCTTCGAGGCGAATTTGGCCTCGCGCGCCGGCGCCCGCGGCCGCGGCTATTTCGCCGATCGCGGCATTCCGTCGGCGACGCAAGTGAAATTCCGGCTCGGCTATGCCGCGGGCGAGCAATACGCGCTCAAAGAGCATCTCGGTGCGCAAAAGATTTCGGTCGAGGACATGGTGGAAGCCGGGCTCCTCGTCGCCGGCGACGACATCGCTGTTCCCTACGACCGCTTTCGCGACCGGGTGATGTTTCCGATCGCCGATTGGCGCGGGCGCGTCATCGCTTTCGGCGGCCGCGCGCTCGATAAGGACGCCGCGGCGAAATACCTCAATTCCCCGGAGACGCCGCTCTTTCACAAGGGCGCGACGCTTTACAACATCGCGACGGCGCGCAAAGCCGCGCACGAGGGCGCGCCCGTGGTGGCGGTCGAAGGCTATATCGACGTCATCGCCATGGTCATGGCCGGATTTGAGGCGACCGTCGCGCCGCTTGGCACGGCGCTGACCGTCGAGCAGCTGGTCTTGATGTGGCGAATGGCCGACGAGCCAATTCTGTGCTTCGACGGCGACGACGCCGGCCGGCGCGCGGCCTATCGCGCCATCGATCTTGCGCTGCCGCTGGTCAAGCCGGGCAAGAGCCTGAAATTGGCCACGCTGCCCGACGGCCAGGATCCCGACGATCTGGTGCGCTCCGGCGGCCGCGACGCGGTCGAGGACGTGCTTGGCGCCGCGCTGCCGCTCGCCGAAATGCTGTGGACAAGAGAAATCGAGGGAGGGTCGTTCACCACGCCCGAGCGGCGCGCTGCGCTTGAAGCGCGGCTGCGCGAAATCACGACGAGTATCGGCGACGAAACCGTGCGCCGCTATTACCAGGCGGACCTCTCTGCGCGTTTGCGCCGCTTGTTTGCGACCGCCGAGATCGCGCCGCGGCGCTCATGGCAGGAGCGCGGCCCGAGCGGCCGCGGCGGCGCCAAGCTGCGGTCGCCGCCGCCCTGGCGCGAGCAAGGCTACGTCGCGGCAAGTCCGCATTTGGTGGCAAGTCCCGTGCATCGTGGCTATCGCGCGGCCATCCCGCGCCGTGAAGCACTGATTTTGCAGGCGGCGCTCAATCATCCATGGCTGCTGCACGACCGCATGGAGGAGTTGGCCGCGACCGAATTGCGCCACGCCGATGCGCGAAAGCTGCAAGCGGCGCTGATCGATATTTTCGCCCATCACTCCGCGCAAGACACCGGTTCCGGCGATGGCCCGCCCGAAAACGGGCTCGGACGCGCCGAACTCGTGGCGGCGCTTGGCCGCCGCGGTTTTGCCGAACTTATTGCGCGAATCGAGCGCACCATCACGACGCCCTCGGTCTGGGGCGCCCGGCCGGACGCGGCCGTCGGCGATGTTTTGCACACCTGGAAGCAGCTTATGTCCTTGCATCGGCAGTGGCATTCCCTAACTAGGGAACTTAAGGACGCCGAAATGGCGCTCGGAGCGGACAACAGCGAGGCGAACTACGAGCGCCTGCGCGACGTGAAGTCGAGGCTTGCGGCACTTGATGGAACCGAAGCTCTGATCGAGGGCTTTGGCGACCAGTCCGGGCGGCCCACGCGTGCGCTTTAGGGCGCCTTCGGCGCTGGACGGCTTGGCGGCGGTTTGGAATAAGAGGTTTTTGCGCAGTGGACAGGGTTAGTCGGAGCTTAACGGAGTTCCGGGAAGACTGACGGCGCGATTCGAGCGGCTTCCTTTTGGGGCGCCGCCCAATTTTGGCCGTCGACAAGGCTTTGCGGCGGCGTTCCGGCCGAAAGTCGAGGTCCGGCCGGGGACGAGGCGGCGAAGTCGCGCATCCGCGCGTTGATAGGGACAGGCGTTCGTGGAGACGTACATGGCAAGCAAAAGCGCGGGCATCAAAGCGGTCGCGACCAAGGCCAAGGTTGCCCCGCAAAAGGACGGCGAAACGCCGGAGAAAGAGGCCTCCGAGACGCCCGACGCGCCGCTGCCGTTGCTCGACCTGTCCGACGCCGCCGTCAAGAAGATGATCAAGAGCGCCAAGAAGCGCGGCTATGTCACCTATGAACAGCTCAATTCGGTCATGCCGTCGGAGGAAGTCACCTCCGAGCAGATCGAGGACGTGCTGGCGATGATGAGCGAGATGGGCATCAACGTCGTCGAGACCGAGGAAGCCGAGGCCGAAGAGGAAGAAGGCGCCCGCGAGGAGCCGGAAGAGGAAGAGGCCGAGGGCGGCGAGCTCGTCGAAGTCACGACCAAGACGCCGGCGAAATCGGAAGCCAAGGAGCCGAGCGAGCGCACCGACGATCCGGTGCGCATGTATTTGCGCGAGATGGGCTCGGTCGAGCTGTTGTCGCGCGAGGGCGAAATCGCCATCGCCAAGCGAATCGAAGCCGGCCGCGAGGCGATGATCGCAGGGCTGTGCGAAAGCCCGCTGACGTTCCAGGCGGTGATCATCTGGCGCGACGAGTTGAACGAAGGCAAAGTTTTTCTGCGCGACATCATCGATCTCGAAGCCACCTATGCCGGGCCCGACGCCAAGCATGTACCGCCTCCGGGCCCGCCGCCCGGCGACGGCGGAGCGGCCGCGGCCGCCGCCGGCGTGCCGGGCTTTGCGCCGCCGCAGCAGGCGGTGGCGCCGCCTTCGGCGCCGCCCGCGCCCACGCCGTTCAAGCCGCCGGGCGGCGGCGGCAATGGCGCCGACGGCGAGGAAAATCTCGAAGCGTCGATGGGCGAGGCCGATCTCGACGAGGACGATCTGGAAAACTCGATGTCGCTTGCCGCCATTGAGGCGGAGCTCAAGCCCAAGGTGCTCGAGACGTTCGACAAGATTGCCAACTCGTTCAAGCGGCTGCGCCGCCTGCAAGAGCTCGACATTCAGAACAAGCTCAAGAACGAGACGCTTTCGCCGGCGCAGGAGCGCAAGTCGAAAAAGCTCAAGGAAGAGATCATCCAGGAGGTGAAATCGCTGCGGCTGAACCAGGTCAAGATCGACGGGCTCGTTGAAATTCTCTACGGCATCAACAAGCAGCTCGTCAGCCATGAGGGCCGGCTGATGCGGCTCTCCGAGAGCCACGGTGTCGCCCGCGAGGACTTTCTCAAGAACTACCAGGGCTCGGAACTCGATCCGCGCTGGCTCAACCGCGTGTCGAAACTCTCGGCCCGGGGCTGGAAGAATTTCGTCGCCCGCGACAAGGACCGCATCAAGGAATTGCGCACGCAGATCCACGCGCTTGCCACCGAGACCGGATTGGAGATCGGCGAGTTCCGCAAGATCGTGCACATGGTGCAGAAGGGCGAGCGCGAAGCGCGCCAGGCGAAGAAGGAAATGGTGGAGGCGAACCTGCGCCTGGTCATTTCCATCGCCAAGAAATACACCAACCGCGGCCTGCAGTTCCTCGATTTGATCCAGGAAGGCAATATCGGACTGATGAAGGCGGTCGACAAATTCGAGTACCGCCGCGGCTACAAGTTCTCGACTTACGCCACCTGGTGGATCCGGCAGGCGATCACGCGCTCGATCGCCGATCAGGCGCGCACCATCCGCATTCCGGTGCACATGATCGAGACCATCAACAAGATCGTGCGCACGAGCCGGCAGATGCTCAACGAGATCGGCCGCGAGCCGACGCCGGAAGAGCTTGCGGAAAAGCTCGGCATGCCGCTCGAGAAGGTGCGCAAGGTTCTCAAGATCGCCAAGGAGCCGCTGTCGCTGGAAACCCCGATCGGCGACGAAGAGGATTCGCATCTCGGCGATTTCATCGAGGACAAGAACGCCATCCTGCCGATCGACGCCGCAATCCAGTCGAACCTGCGCGAGACCACGACGCGGGTGCTCGCGTCGCTCACGCCGCGCGAAGAGCGCGTGCTGCGCATGCGCTTCGGCATCGGCATGAACACCGACCACACGCTGGAAGAAGTCGGCCAGCAGTTCTCGGTGACGCGGGAGCGCATCCGCCAGATCGAAGCGAAGGCGCTGCGCAAGCTCAAACATCCGAGCCGCAGCCGCAAGCTGCGCAGCTTTTTGGATAACTGACCTTTACCCTGAGCTGCACGTGGCGTCATGCCTGCGCTGGTCGCGGGCGTCCACGTCTTTGCGCCTGTTGCACAGAAGGTGTGGGTGGCCGGGACACACCCCGCCATGGCACTCCCCGGAACGTCTTCGCCGGCCCTTCGGGGATTACGCCTACGACAGCAAAAAGTCGGGCAGCCGGTCGGGCGTGTAGTCGCGCGGAGTGTTCTTGAGTGCGGTGCGGAAAAACTTCCAATACACGTAGGCCGCGAGAGCGATGAGAATGAGGCCGCGGGCGCTGCCCAGATGGAGGAACATGTAGAGCCCGAACAGGGTCAAGGCGAGCGCAACGAGTGCGGACAGTGCGAGCATCCCCTGGCACTGCCACAAGGGCCAACCTTCGGTGAAGCGGATTTGCGGATAGCGCGCGGCCGGCAGGCGGCTGTGCAGGTCGCGCACAAAATCGCGATAGAGCGCCTTCCTTGCGGCGCTGGTGTAGTAGAACGGATCGGTGTTGACGATCTGCAAGCTCCGACCGTCGGACATGGTGATGGTGCAGCGGTCGGCAATGACTTTCAACCCGGCTGAATCGAAATTTACGGCGGTGATGTCGCCATAGCCCACGTCGTTGGGTTCGCCGTCCATCGTCCACGTCATGACATCCGGCCCGAGCGTCACGCCGTGATTGCGGTTGCGCCAAAAAAGCCATCGCCCCGCGATGTTGATGCAGAGATCGTAAGTCTTATCGTGTTGCGCCGGCGTGAGCATGCGCCGGACTCTGCCGCGGCGGCCTTAAAGATCGGTTGCGCCATTCTTGTACGTCCGCTCGTCCCCGCCGCCGATCGATGTCGGGGATAAACTCCAGCGGGGACCCAGCGTTTAATGAAAGTTTGGATTCCTGCTTGCGCGGGAATGAGCGGCAACACACAGCAAAAATTTACCTTTCCCCAGTGGGCAGAGGTGTTTCTGCGGCGTGCTATAATTCCAGCACGGACACATCAGCGAAGGGGTCGCGCCAATGCCGCCAACTGGCAACGAACATGCGGGCGCCGAAGAATCCGAACTGAGCGATGCCGACATTTCGCTCCTCTGCGACATCGGCGATTTGTTTCCAGACAAGCTCGACGCCGAAAAGCGCGCGCGCCTTGAACGCCTGATCGCGCGCGGCTTCGTCGAGCACGCGCCCGCCGACAAGGCGCCGGCAAAATACCAGCTCACCGCCAAGGCGACGAACATTCTCACCGAGCGCGGCGTCGGGCTCAACGAGGCGTAAAATATTTGCTTCGACCTGAAGCGAACCACCGCCGTTAGCTGATCGCCAAAATCTCCACGTCACCGCCGGCGATCTCGACGTTATCGCCGACAGCCTTGCCGAACAGCGCTCGCGCCAGAGGCGCGACGTGCGACAGCGTGCCTTTTGCCGGTTCGGCTTCGTCTTCACCGACGATGCGGAAGGTCTGCGTGCGGGCTGGCTTGTCGTGACCATTTTGCCGGCGCACCGTGACGGTGGCGCCGAACGTCACCTGGCTTTTGTCTGCGCGCGGTTCGACCACCTGCGCGCTCGCCCGCCGCGCATTCCAGTAGCGCAACTCGCGTTGGGCCGCGTCGATGGCGGGCTTGTCGGCGGCCGCGACCGCCGCCGCATGTACCGCATGGTAGCGCGCGAGTTCGTGCTCGATGTCAGCGAGCCCGTCCGGCGTCACCAAGTTGGGATGGGGCGAGATCGGCCGATCGGGGAGCGCGATCGGGTCGGCGTCGCTTTCTTTGACGAAGGCGCGGCTCACGGCTTTTGCCGTTCGCGTGCGGGGACGAGGCTTTGGCGCATGGGTTTTATGTGGGAGTGCAGGTCGCGCCTAAAAAGTGCAGGCCGCGAGCGGCGACAGGTCGCAAGGTTTGATTGCTTTCACCGCTCCCCGGCGGGGAGAGGCCGACGAGCATCGCCGATGCGAGCCGGGAAAGGGGGCGTTTCCGCAAGGCTGTCATGCCCCGCGAAAGCGGGGCATCCAGTAACCACCAAGCCATCAGTGTTTACTGGATCGCCCGCCTGCGCGGGCGACGACAAGAGCAAAATTCGCCTGGAGATTTTGCTCCGCTCGCCCCCGCGAAAGCGGGGACCCAGTGTAATGAAAGATCTGGATTCCCGCTTGCGCGGGAATGAGCGGCACAAAAATCACCTCTCCCCGGCGGGGAGAGGTCTTAGGGGCCGTTTTGGCTCACTAACCATTGCACCACAAGGCTTTTGACTGTCGCAGACATCTGCCGCAATATGCCTATCACGATTGACTGTCGCATATCCGAGCGAGAGGCAACCATGAAGTACTTGTTTCAACGTTACGGTTCGCAGAACTATTGGATCAGATTGCTGTCCCCCGGCAAGCGCATTGAGAAGAGCCTAGGCACGCCCGACCGCCATCAAGCCGAGCTACTCGCCTTGCCGTTGATCGCCGAGCACAAGGCCGCGCTACAGGCGCGGCGGCCACGCCTTGAAGCCGCCTGGGGCTACCGGCTTGAACCCGGCCGCGAACACATCGCTGCGGACGGCCAGCGCATCATTGCCACCGAGCGCGAACTGTTGATCCTCGATGGCGCCGGCCGCATTGTCCGGCGAGAGCCGAACGGCGGCCCGGCGCTGCGCATGGTGCCTGATCTAGCATCGTTCCCGGAGGGCAAGGAAGCCGAGCGGGACGCGACCCTGTGGCGATTGCTTCGCGAGCGCGAGTCGCGCCCGACCGTCGCGCGCAAGAGCGACGATGATGCGATCTTTGAGACCTACCTCAGGCACGCCGGCATCACGGGCGCGAATGAGCGGGAGGCGCGCAAGTCGTGGGAGCTGTTTCGCACGCTCACCGCAGGCAAGGCGCTGCGCGATTGCACCCGAGAGGATGGCCGCACCCTGGTCGGGCACCTGCTCGAACTCAGGTCTGAAATCGACCAGCGTCAAGCGCAAACTGGCCGCCCTCAATGCCGCCTGCAATCTTGCCATCGGCGATGGCAAGATACGCTTCAATCCCTTCGCGGGCGTCATCCCCAAGCGTGACGACGCCATGCGCAGGTTGCCGCTTGGCGACGATGACATGGCCGCCTGCTGTGCTCGCCTCGACACGCTGTCGGCCGCTGACGCCTTACTGTGGAAACTGTTGGCCGCAACCGGGATGCGCTTGAGCGAGGCATTCCAGATCGACCGTGAGCAGCGCGAAGACGGTCACCGCTTTGTCGTGATCGGAACCAAGACCGCCAACTCCAAGCGCCGCGTGCCGCTTCCCGATTTCGTGCCGCCGGTCAAGGGGGCGCTGTTCGCTGGCGCGCCCAACGTCGCCGGTCATCGCCTTGGCGATTTCATCCGCGCCTGTGGCATCGCCGACAAGCGCAAGACACTCCATTGCCTGCGCCATCGGGCCGCCGACCGCCTGCGGGCCGCTGGGTGCCCTGAGGGCATTCGGCACGAATTGCTAGGCCATGAAAAGCGCACGATTGCGGACGGCTACGGCAAAGGGTCCCCGGTCCGACTGTTGCGGGAATGGCAGGAGCGGATCGGCTGCTAAATAATCAGCGCCGGCAGCATGCGCGCTGCTTCACAAAATGATGCTGAAGCTGCTCGCAAAAGCGCGACCTGCCGCCGCTTGATGACCATACCAGGTGACCTTTTTGACAACGATCGATGATCCGGATCGCTTCCATCGATCGCGCGACGTCGGCGCTCACCTGGGTCTAACGCCGAAGAAGTACGCCTCAGGCGAGACCGATAAAAATGGCGGCATCTCCAAGTGCGGACGCGGCGATGCGCGCGGTTCTGTACCAATCGGCTCTGGCACTTCTCACGCGATCCAAAAAGTATTCCGCCATTCGGGTCTGAGGGCTTGGCGTTGCGAAGCGCCGGGGCCTCCGCCGAGCGGTCACGATGGCCTCGGCGTCGCGGTAGTCGTTCTTCTGCCCTTTGCGGAAGGGCTTCACGACCGCCCCGGGATCAGCCGAACGTTATGACCAAAGGCCGAGAGTCGGCGACCGATGTGGTGTGCTCCGGCGCCGGATTCGACCCCCACGAGACACGGTTGCAGGTTGGCCATGTGCCGCTCCAATCGCCCGCGCGACGATTGCTCGCGTCGACCTCGTAGACAAGAGAGAGCCTAGCGGGCTATCATCTAGTTGTAGGGAGCCCGAGCAGCTTGTCTTCGCAATCAGACAAGTCCTTGCACA
Organism: uncultured Alphaproteobacteria bacterium; assembly: GCA_963835195.1. GTDB lineage: Bacteria > Pseudomonadota > Alphaproteobacteria > Rhizobiales > Xanthobacteraceae > BOG-931. Next base: position 33,709 of record CAWIEY010000003.1, on the reverse strand, counting down.
ACAATTGCTGACGCGTAGTCGTCCTTTGGAGTTGGACTCTCCGTAGACAGAGCTTAAACAGGGTGACTGGTTTGCAGCCGCCTTGTTTTCCTGCTTTTTAAAGTCGGCGCGCCTATCGGCGGCCGCCCCACTAAGGGATAAAGACACGATCCCGCCCGCCGGAAAAACCGGAGCGCGCACACGCCGCAGACCCCTCACCATGTTGTCGCGAGCCGCTGCTGGCGGCGAAGACCCCATTGGTCCAGTCGCCTCACCTCAACCCGACCGCGCCGGCGCCGCGGCCAAAGCCGTCGAAATCTTTTCGCAAAAAGAAAAGTCGGCGCTGGCCCAAAGCGCGGCTCGATCGACCGCGCCGCGCTCGGCTCCCGCCTCGCGTGCGCGGGAAACGGAGTAAGCAGATAATAACCCCCGAAAAAAGGAGATGATTTAACGTGCTCGCGATCGGCCGCTCGGCAGGGCGCACAGGCGCCAAAAAGTAAAGTCGGCGCGCCTATCGGCGGCCGCCCCACTAAGGGATAAAGACACGATCCCGCCCGCCGGAAAAACCGGAGCGCGCACACGCCGCAGACCCCTCACCATGTTGTCGCGAGCCGCTGCTGGCGGCGAAGACCCCATTGGTCCAGTCGCCTCACCTCAACCCGACCGCGCCGGCGCCGCGGCCAAAGCCGTCGAAATCTTTTCGCAAAAAGAAAAGTCGGCGCTGGCCCAAAGCGCGGCTCGATCGACCGCGCCGCGCTCGGCTCCCGCCTCGCGTGCGCGGGAAACGGAGTAAGCAGATAATAACCCCCGAAAAAAGGAGATGATTTAACGTGCTCGCGATCGGCCGCTCGGCAGGGCGCACAGGCGCCAAAAAGTAAAGTCGGCGCGCCTATCGGCGGCCGCCCCACTAAGGGATAAAGACACGATCCCGCCCGCCGGAAAAACCGGAGCGCGCACACGCCGCAGACCCCTCACCATGTTGTCGCGAGCCGCTGCTGGCGGCGAAGACCCCATTGGTCCAGTCGCCTCACCTCAACCCGACCGCGCCGGCGCCGCGGCCAAAGCCGTCGAAATCTTTTCGCAAAAAGAAAAGTCGGCGCTGGCCCAAAGCGCGGCTCGATCGACCGCGCCGCGCTCGGCTCCCGCCTCGCGTGCGCGGGAAACGGAGTAAGCAGATAATAACCCCCGAAAAAAGGAGATGATTCAACGTGCTCGCGATCGGCCGCTCGGCAGGGCGCACAGGCGCCAAAAAGTAAAGTCGGCGCGCCTATCGGCGGCCGCCCCACTAAGGGATAAAGACACGATCCCGCCCGCCGGAAAAACCGGAGCGCGCACACGCCGCAGACCCCTCACCATGTTGTCGCGAGCCGCTGCTGGCGGCGAAGACCCCATTGGTCCAGTCGCCTCACCTCAACCCGACCGCGCCGGCGCCGCGGCCAAAGCCGTCGAAATCTTTTCGCAAAAAGAAAAGTCGGCGCTGGCCCAAAGCGCGGCTCGATCGACCGCGCCGCGCTCGGCTCCCGCCTCGCGTGCGCGGGAAACGGAGTAAGCAGATAATAACCCCCGAAAAAGAGGAGATGATTCAACGTGCTCGCGATCGGCCGCTCGGCAGGGCGCACAGGCGCCAAAAAGTAAAGTCGGCGCGCCTATCGGCGGCCGCCCCACTAAGGGATAAAGACACGATCCCGCCCGCCGGAAAAACCGGAGCGCGCACACGCCGCAGACCCCTCACCATGTTGTCGCGAGCCGCTGCTGGCGGCGAAGACCCCATTGGTCCAGTCGCCTCACCTCAACCCGACCGCGCCGGCGCCGCGGCCAAAGCCGTCGAAATCTTTTCGCAAAAGAAGTCGGTGCTGCCCAACGCGCGGTGATCCCGACCCGCCGCGCACGAAACTTGATATGCTGAGCACGGTGTCGGCACTGAGGTCGGCGTTTTTCAGTGGTGCGATTGAGCCCGAAAAAAAGTTGGACCCGGAATCCCTGAGCAGCCCCAGACTGTGCCAATGGTCGCAGACGACCAGGGAGCACGCTTCGTAGATTTCGAATAACACGGATTCCACGCCGACACTGCATAGCAGGGAGGTGTAGATGGAAGTCCTTTATCCGCGGTGTGCCGGTCTCGACGTCCACAAGGACAGCGTGGTCGCCTGCATACGCATCGCCTCCGGTGGTGAAGTCATCACCGAGGTGAAGACATTCAACACGACGACTGCAAGCCTTATGAGCTTGGCGGAGTGGCTGGCGTCGAACGGTTGCACCCATGTGGCGATGGAGGCCACAGGAGTCTATTGGAAGCCGATCTGGCACATCCTTTCCGACAACGAGTTCACCTTGGTGCTCGCCAATGCCGCGCACGTGAAGAACGTCCCGGGCCGCAAGACCGACGTCAACGACGCGAGTTGGTTGGCCGATCTGCTGGCCCATGGTCTGATCCGAGCGAGCTTCGTGCCGGAAACCGAGACGCAGGATTTGCGCGCGCTGCTGCGCACACGCAAACAACTGGTCCGCGAGAAGGCCAGCCATATCCAGCGGCTACAGAAGACGCTCGAAGATGCCAACATCAAGCTCAATTCGGTGGTCGCCGACATCGTGGGCAAAAGTGGTCGAGCGATCATCGATGCGCTGATCGCAGGCGAGAGCGATCCAGCCAAGCTGGCCGCTCTTGCCGATACCAAAATCAGGAGCCCGCAGCACAAGCTACGCGAGGCGCTATGCGGAAGGATCAAGCGCCATCACCGTTTTATGCTTCGCCTCCACCTCCAACAGATCAACGCTCTGGAGGCAGCGATCGCCGAGATCGATCGGGAGGTGGATGCCAATCTGGCGCCCTTTCGCACCGGCGTCGAACTCCTGACCTCAATCCCTGGCATCAACACACTCAGTGCACAGGTCATCATATCCGAGATCGGCACAGACATGAGCCAGTTCCCAACGGCCGGGCATCTCATCTCGTGGGCTGGCCTTTGTCCGCGCAACGACGAGAGCGCTGGCAAACGCCGATCCACCCGGCTCCGCCAGGGCGCGCCTTGGTTGAAGACGACGCTCGTGCAGTGCGCCTGGTCGGCCAGCCGGAAAAAGGCCAGTTATCCGCAGGCCCAATTCCACCGGCTGCGTGCTCGACGCGGAGCCAAGAAGGCCGTCTGCGCCGTAGCTGCTTCGATCCTCACCGCCGCCTATCACATGCTCCAGCAGGGCACTCTCTACCAAGATCTCGGCCCAGACCACTTCGACCGTCGCTCCAAACAACAGCAGACCAAACGCTTGCTCAAACGCCTAGCCGATCTTGGCTTCGCCGCTGAACTCACACCTCTTCCGACAGCCGCATGAGCAATTCAGTTTCTTCGTAGAAAAGTCGGCGCTGGCCCAAAGCGCGGCTCGATCGACCGCGCCGCGCTCGGCTCCCGCCTCGCGTGCGCGGGAAACGGAGTAAGCAGATAATAACCCCCGAAAAAAGGAGATGATTCAACGTGCTCGCGATCGGCCGCTCGGCAGGGCGCACAGGCGCCAAAAAGTAAAGTCGGCGCGCCTATCGGCGGCCGCCCCACTAAGGGATAAAGACACGATCCCGCCCGCCGGAAAAACCGGAGCGCGCACACGCCGCAGACCCCTCACCATGTTGTCGCGAGCCGCTGCTGGCGGCGAAGACCCCATTGGTCCAGTCGCCTCACCTCAACCCGACCGCGCCGGCGCCGCGGCCAAAGCCGTCGAAATCTTTTCGCAAAAAGAAAAGTCGGCGCTGGCCCAAAGCGCGGCTCGATCGACCGCGCCGCGCTCGGCTCCCGCCTCGCGTGCGCGGGAAACGGAGTAAGCAGATAATAACCCCCGAAAAAAGGAGATGATTCAACGTGCTCGCGATCGGCCGCTCGGCAGGGCGCACAGGCGCCAAAAAGTAAAGTCGGCGCGCCTATCGGCGGCCGCCCCACTAAGGGATAAAGACACGATCCCGCCCGCCGGAAAAACCGGAGCGCGCACACGCCGCAGACCCCTCACCATGTTGTCGCGAGCCGCTGCTGGCGGCGAAGACCCCATTGGTCCAGTCGCCTCACCTCAACCCGACCGCGCCGGCGCCGCGGCCAAAGCCGTCGAAATCTTTTCGCAAAAAGAAAAGTCGGCGCTGGCCCAAAGCGCGGCTCGATCGACCGCGCCGCGCTCGGCTCCCGCCTCGCGTGCGCGGGAAACGGAGTAAGCAGATAATAACCCCCGAAAAAAGGAGATGATTCAACGTGCTCGCGATCGGCCGCTCGGCAGGGCGCACAGGCGCCAAAAAGTAAAGTCGGCGCGCCTATCGGCGGCCGCCCCACTAAGGGATAAAGACACGATCCCGCCCGCCGGAAAAACCGGAGCGCGCACACGCCGCAGACCCCTCACCATGTTGTCGCGAGCCGCTGCTGGCGGCGAAGACCCCATTGGTCCAGTCGCCTCACCTCAACCCGACCGCGCCGGCGCCGCGGCCAAAGCCGTCGAAATCTTTTCGCAAAAAGAAAAGTCGGCGCTGGCCCAAAGCGCGGCTCGATCGACCGCGCCGCGCTCGGCTCCCGCCTCGCGTGCGCGGGAAACGGAGTAAGCAGATAATAACCCCCGAAAAAAGGAGATGATTCAACGTGCTCGCGATCGGCCGCTCGGCAGGGCGCACAGGCGCCAAAAAGTAAAGTCGGCGCGCCTATCGGCGGCCGCCCCACTAAGGGATAAAGACACGATCCCGCCCGCCGGAAAAACCGGAGCGCGCACACGCCGCAGACCCCTCACCATGTTGTCGCGAGCCGCTGCTGGCGGCGAAGACCCCATTGGTCCAGTCGCCTCACCTCAACCCGACCGCGCCGGCGCCGCGGCCAAAGCCGTCGAAATCTTTTCGCAAAAAGAAAAGTCGGCGCTGGCCCAAAGCGCGGCTCGATCGACCGCGCCGCGCTCGGCTCCCGCCTCGCGTGCGCGGGAAACGGAGTAAGCAGATAATAACCCCCGAAAAAAGGAGATGATTCAACGTGCTCGCGATCGGCCGCTCGGCAGGGCGCACAGGCGCCAAAAAGTAAAGTCGGCGCGCCTATCGGGCGGCCGCCCCACTAAGGGATAAAGACACGATCCCGCCCGCCGGAAAAACCGGAGCGCGCACACGCCGCAGACCCCTCACCATGTTGTCGCGAGCCGCTGCTGGCGGCGAAGACCCCATTGGTCCAGTCGCCTCACCTCAACCCGACCGCGCCGGCGCCGCGGCCAAAGCCGTCGAAATCTTTTCGCAAAAAGAAAAGTCGGCGCTGGCCCAAAGCGCGGCTCGATCGACCGCGCCGCGCTCGGCTCCCGCCTCGCGTGCGCGGGAAACGGAGTAAGCAGATAATAACCCCCGAAAAAAGGAGATGATTCAACGTGCTCGCGATCGGCCGCTCGGCAGGGCGCACAGGCGCCAAAAAGTAAAGTCGGCGCGCCTATCGGCGGCCGCCCCGCCGCCCCACTAAGGGATAAAGACACGATCCCGCCCGCCGGAAAAACCGGAGCGCGCACACGCCGCAGACCCCTCACCGTGTTGTCGCGAGCCGCTGCTGGCGGCGAAGACCCCATTGGTCCAGTCGCCTCACCTCAACCCGACCGCGCCGGCGCCGCGGCCAAAGCCGTCGAAATCTTTTCGCAAAAAGAAAAGTCGGCGCTGGCCCAAAGCGCGGCTCGATCGACCGCGCCGCGCTCGGCTCCGCCTCGCGTGCGCGGGAAACGGAGTAAGCAGATAATAACCCCCGAAAAAAGGAGATAAATTCAACGTGCTCGCGATCGGCCGCTCGGCAGGGCGCACAGGCGCCAAAAAGTAAAGTCGGCGCGCCTATGCGGCGGCCGCCCCACTAAGGGATAAAGACACGATCCCGCCCGCCGGAAAAACCGGAGCGCGCACACGCCGCAGACCCCTCACCGTGTTGTCGCGAGCCGCTGCGCGGCAAAGACCCCATTTGTCCAGTCGCCTCACCTCAACCCGACCGCGCCGGCGCCGCGGCCAAAGCCGTCGAAATCTTTTCGCAAAAAAAAAAGTCGTCGCTGGCCGAGAGCGCGGTCGATTGACCGCGCCGCGCTTAGCTCCCGTCGCGTGCGCGGGAAACGGAGTAAGCAGATGATAGACCCGAAAAAAGGAGATAATTGGAACGTGCTCGCGATTGGCCGCTCGGCAGGGCGCACAGGCGCCCAAAAAAGTCGTCGGCGCGCCTTATCGGCGGCCCGCCCCCACTAAGGGATAAAGACACGATCCCGCCCGCCGGAAAAACCGGAGCGCGCACACGCCGCAGACCCCTCACCGTGTTGTCGCGAGCCGCTGCTGGCGGCGAAGACCCCATTGGTCCAGTCGCCTCACCTCAACCCGACCGCGCCGGCGCCGCGGCCAAAGCCGTCGAAATCTTTTCGCAAAAAGAAAAGTCGGCGCTGGCCCAAAGCGCGGCTCGATCGACCGCATGTGGCGCAGAACGATAGCGTCACCGCAACCGGCAAGCGCCGCCGGAGCGCCATCGACGGACGCACCACGCGGCACGAAGGCTACCGAATGTCACAATCATGCCGGGCGATGATCGAATGCATCTTCGGCTGGGGCAAGCAACACGGCACAATGCGCAAGACCAAACATCGTGGTAGAGCCAGGGTCGCTACCGACTTCATGCTCAATCTGATCGCCTACAATCTGATCCGCATTCCCAAACTGCTGGCGGCGTAAGCCGGGTTCGCTCACAACACCACCGCGCCGCAAACCTCAAGCCGGGGAACAAGAGGAAATGCGCCACGTTCCACGTTTTTCAGTAAACTGCTCTCATGTTCGCTGTCAAGAGTTTTTGGCACGCCATCTCATTGCCGCAACGCGCGGGTCGAGTGTGAAGCCAGACGTCCATGGGCGGAGGCAGCATCTGAAGACGCCGGTTGAACAAGCTCTCATGCGCGGGTTGGCTACCGCATGACCGGTGTTTCGTCTTGGGGCTGCCTCGGTCTAGAGGCGAGCGTCAGCCAAAGGCCTGCTCATAACAGCGCGCGAGGATTCCCCTGCCGTGATCCTGCCTCCAACCATGGACGTCTATAAGTGAACGAGTTGTATGTTCTCCTTCTAAATGTGGCTGCGGGTTGATTGCGATTATGACACGTGCTGCAGCTCGACCTGGTGCGCGATGGCCCAGATGAAGCCAACCATTTCTCGGGCGATCGCGGTCGTGGCGACGACTGCCGGCTTGCCGGCGGCGGTCAAACGCCGGTATCGGGCGCACAGCCGCACCTGCGCTTTCCACGCGATGTCGCGAATTTCCTGTGGCAATAACTCGATACGGTCGTACAGCTTGCGGCTGATCCTCGCTTGCATACGATAAGTCCAGGCTCCCTCGATGAGCGCGCGCCGGGCTTGGCCGTTGCCGGCTTTAGTGACGCCGCCACGTCGGACACTGGCGCCGCTTGAATGTTCCGAGGGAACCAGACCAAGGTAAGCCATAAGCTGGCGGGGGCTGGCGAAGCGCGTGAAGTCGCCGATTTCCGCCACCAGCGTGACCGCATTGATCAAAGCAATGCCGCGCATCGCCTGGATCGCTTTCACCACTGGCGCCATAGACCAAGTTTCCAACAGGTGCTCAATTTGTTGAACCAAGCAAGTGACCCGCTTCTGCGCGTCCTCGACCGCATGGATATAGTCCTGCAGCACAATCTGCTGAGCGGGGTGATCGAACCGCACCGTGGTCAGCCATCGCCGATAGGCCTGGGTCCAGGTTTTCTGTCCGGCGTAAACCTTCGCATGGCGAAGCAGAAAGCCGCTGAGATGCTGGCGGGCCTTGGCCAATATCCGAACCGCCGTACCACGTGCCCGAACCAAGTCACGCATCGCCTCGTGCGCCGCATCCGGCACCCACACCGCCGTCAATTCGCCGGCGCGATGCAGTTTCGCCAACGTCAAGCCATCCCGTCGGTCGGTCTTCACCCGTTCGCCTGCCTTGAGCGGAATCAACGAGGGCGCCACGACGATGCAGTCATGCCCCAACCCACGCAACCATCGATACAGACCATAGCCGCAGGGACCGGCCTCATAGCAGAAGTTCAAGCGACGCTCGCCACGCGCCAGCCGTTCAATCGCCTTCCTCAACACATCGACGCGGTTTTCAAACGTCCCGAGATGGCGAACCTCGCCGCCACGCCCACTCTCGGCGACCGCTACCGAGATAGTCTTTTTGTGCACGTCAAGTCCAACAAAAATGGTAGAGTTCATGTGGCCCGTCTCCCATGCCTGAGGCGCTCTGCCGCGATTCGGCTCAACCCTCGTATCGTTGCATGAGGCGGGCCGCCTTTCAGGTTCGACTGGCGAACATAGGGTCTAGTGGTCATTTCCCGTTCTCATTTCTCCGAGTACGTACTACCGCACGATCGCGTCGTCGCCGCGAAGCTTGCTATCGATGATGGCTAGAGGGCTAATCTGTCCGGCTCGACTGGCCAGTCGCGACTTCGAAGACGATGCAGGTAGGTCCTCGCACCTAGCAACTTTCCGCCTTCGCTTTTGACGTTTACTATTGGGATCGAGATTGACCGGGTTGCGTTCGTGGTTTTGGTCGTCTCTCATCGAGTTCGCTTGGAATTGACGGTTGTTCGGAACTCGGACCGTCCAGTCGACCCTCGAGGGTGGATAATGCCTTGAGCACACGATTGCAGACTGCGGCGTTGCTTTGCCTCTTAATGCTATGGCCCGCTGACGCTTCCGCGCATCTGTCGGGCGACGAGGCCAGCGGATTCGTCAGCGGATTAAGGCATCCGATATCGGGACTGGACCACGTTGTCGCGATGGTTTCGGTCGGTCTCTGGGGTGCGCAGCTCGGGGCGCCGGCGATCTGGTTGTTGCCGGTCGCGTTCCCGATGGTGATGGCGTTCGGTGGAATGTTGGGTCTCATGGGCGTTCCGCTTCCCGGCGCTGAGATCGGTATCGCGTTGTCTGCCATCGGGCTCGGCGGCGTGGTGGCAACTGAGGCACGGCCGCCGCTTTTGATCGCGGCGCTGCTGGTCGGTTTCTTCGCGATCTTTCACGGTCACGCGCATGGCACCGAACTCCCGCCCGACGAAAATGGCCTGCTTTACAGCATTGGCTTCGTCGTCGCGACCGGATTGCTTCACCTCACCGGCATCGGGATCGGCCTCATCCACCGATGGAAGCTTGGCCAACTGACGCTTCGACTCGGTGGCGTCGGCGTCACAATCGCCGGCGCTGTGTTCTTATGGAATGCCGTGATGTGAGCCGATGAGGATGGTGCGAAACGCGTGGCTGTTGCTCTGCGGTCCTCGACAATGTCCGCTGCGTCCGCCCATGCGCACCTGGTGACCAGCGGGTTCGGGCCGTTTTACGATGGTTTGGAGCATCCGCTGATGTCGCCTGAGGACCTGCTCCCGGTCGCGGCCTTGACATTGCTCGCCGGATTGAGCGGCGCGCGTTACGGGCGATGGCTCCTGGCGACGCTTCCGATCGCCTGGATAATGGGGATGGCGGCGGGATGGGCGCTTGCCGTTCCGGTCATTCCCTCGTGGGTCAACGCGGCGGCAACGGCGCTGGCCGGTATAGCGGTAGCAGCCGATTTACGGCTGCCTTTGCTGGTAGTGATGGGATTGGGCGCGGCCATCGGCGCGCTGCACGGACCTGCCAATGGCGCCGAACTCACCGCCAGCGCCGGCGGCCTCGTTGCGATCGCCGGGTCTGCGTGCTGCCTCGCGGTGATCGTATCGCTGCTGGCCGGACAAGTGACATCCCTGCGCGCGCAATGGGCGCGGCTTGCCGTTCGCATTTCGGGCAGCTGGATCGCCGCCGTCGGACTTTTCATGCTGGGTTGGTCGGTGCGTGCTTTGGCGCGCTAGGAGCCCGTCCAGATAGGCATCGCGGCCGGGCATTTGTTGCAGGGTCGCCGCCTTAGGCGGTCTTTGCGAGGGTGAACAGCTTTAGGAGGTTGTGGGCGGTGCAGATCATGGCCCACTCGGCACGCACTTTCTTGACACCGCGCAACAGGAACTGGCGGAAGCCGCGTGCCTGTTTGATCTGTCCGAACACCGGTTCCACCACTTGCTTTCTCAATCGGTAGGGCGTTTTGAAGCCGCCGTCGTCGATCTTCTTTCGCATCAGTTGCGTCAGCGGTCCTCCAACTTTTCCGTTTGCCGCGGCCGGGTGCTTGGCGCGTCCGGGTGCGACATAGCCGTCGATACCACGTTCTACGAGCGCTTCGAGATTGAGTTCGCTGCAGTAGCCAGAGTCCGCTGAGGCCTGCTCTGGCTTGCGGCCGAGATTGCTCTCGATTGCCTCGACCAAGGGCACCAACTGGCCCTGATCGCTGCCGCTCTGCGTGAGTTCGTGCGCGACAATGATCTGGGCATCTGCGTCGACGGCTGCCTGTGCGTTATAGGCTTGGACGAAGCCTTCCTTCGACTTCATGATACGGCTTTCCGGATCGGTGAAGTTGCGTTGCGCCTTGGGATCAGGTTCGTCCGATGGTGGTGCCGCCGGTTTGCCCGGCTTCTTGCGGCCTTCAGCGTTGCGCTGCCGTTCTTTTTCGGCCTCGATGCGGCACTCTTCCTCCGCGGCCAGCTTGGCGTCGGCCTCCAGCGCCGCCATCGCCTCCTGGATCTTCGCCAGCCGTTTCTGCTTGTCAGCAGCCCAATCCGGCATCTCGTCACCACGCTTGTCTTTGCCGAAAGTCTCGTCTTCTTGGCTATCCGCCGCCTCGGCGGCCGCCAGCATGCGAGCGACCTCGGCTTTCAATTCCGCCTCACGTTTCTTCATGCGTTCATAACTCATCGCTTTATGTTTCGACGCGTTCGCTTTGATCTTCGTGCCATCCAATGCGACGTGGCCGAGTTTGACCAGCCCCGCTGTCTCGCACAACTTCAGAACCTGCAGGAACAACTCGCCGAGCGCCTTCAAATGGCGCTTGCGGAAGTCGCTGATCGTTCGGAAGTCCGGCGGATCGAGCGCGACAATCATCACGAAATCGTTCCGCTCGCGGCAGGCTTTAGCAATGCGCCGCGACGAATAGAGCCCACTCGCATAACCATGCAGCAGAAGCCCGACCATCATGCGCGGATCGAACGGCGGCTGGCCGAGCCCGCTCGCGTAGACGCCCGTAATCTCCTTGAGATCCAGGCTCTCCCGCACCAGCCCAACGATAAACCGCGAGACGTGGTTCTTGGGCACGAAGTCCTGCACACTCGGCGGCAAAAGAAGCGTCTGATCGATATTCCAGGGGCGAAAGTGTTTGCTCATAGTCCAAAGGTTGAATCAGACTCGCTGAGACTTGAACAGCGACTACTCGGACGGGCTCCTAGCGCTATCCCGTTCCTGCAATCATGGCGACTGTCCGATCGATCGTCCAAAAGGCGCCGAGAGAGCCGACGAAATACGCTGGCATGACGCGCAGCGGCTGCGGCCAATGAATTTTAGTTGATGGAAGGAACGCAGCAGCAGCAGTGTAAGCGCCACGAACGACAGCTGGCCGATTTCGACGCCGATATTGAACAGCAACAGGGCGATGGGAATGTCCCCCTCCGGCAGACCAAGGCTGACGAGTCCGCTGGCAAACCCGAGCCCATGCACAAGTCCGAACGCGAAGGCGACGAGCCATGGTTGGCGCAGCGTGAGGCTCGTCTCGCCGCGCCAGGAGCGCAGGACCTCGACGCCGACGAACATGATGGAAAGCGCAATTGCGGCGTTGAGCGGTGGTGCTCGGCACATGCACGTAGCCCAAAGTCGCCGCCGCCAGCGTGATGCTGTGCGCCACAGTGAAGGCACTGATCGTCTTCAACAGCATCCAGCGATTGCGCACCATCAGCAGCAGACCGAGGACGAACAGCAGGTGATCGGTTCCAAACAGAATGTGCTCGATGCCTTGCATGAGATATACGCCAGCAACCTCCACGATCCCCTGCGAGGCAGCGATCTCCACCCATGGCTGCGATGGATGCACAAGCATGGCCGTGTGCGTGCCGTCGAGCGCTCTGCACCCGCACCAGAACGTCGGTGATGGTAGCCTGCAGGCCGACGAACTCGATGAGCTTGCCGGCGAGGCCGTCGTTGCCGGCGTCGATCAACCGACGTTCGAGCAGCTGGCCGGAAAACTCCTCTGACCGACGGCGCGGTGATGTTGCGCGTATCGTCGGGGAACTTCAGCATGACCGGCAGCTCCATGCCGGCGTTGATGCGGGGTGCGCCACAATATTTCATAGCGGCCCGGGGCCGTCTCGTTGATCTCGAGGTATGCTGGCCGCGTTTCATGCGCGTGCGCGACCTGAGCCGTGAAACAGCGCTGCAAGCAGGACGCAAGAGAAGCAGAAATCGAGTGAACACCAAGGCTCCTGTGGCGGCTTCAGCGCGATGCGCGGCGGCGTGGGCCACCGCGGCTCCAGGCGGCGTTCTGCCGGCGCCGGCTTCCGGCAGCACGATCTGATAACGGGCTCTCATGGTCTCGAACATCTTGCGCTTGGCTTCGGCGCGTTGCTCATCCATCCATTCGGACTTGATCGTTGCCTCGATCTCTTCGAAAGGCGGCACCCGGCCGGGTATCCTCGATTCAACCCAGACCAGATGCCAGCCCAATCCGGATTCGACCGGGCCCTGCCACTGTCCCTCCTTGAGCCCGAGCAGCGCCTGGGCGAAAGCCGTCCCGAATATGCCGGCGATCTGATCGGGCGACGCGCTCGGCATAGAAATCCTGGAACATGAACGGATCGGCAAGTCCGTCAAGCCCCGGCGCATCTTCCGGCTTGCCGACAAGCTTTTGCAGCACCGTCGGCGGCATCGTCGCGCACCTGGGTACCGCGCCGATCGGGCGAGAAATAGAGGTGCCGGAACGTCACCAGGCTCGGCAGGGCAAATCGTTGCGTGTTCTGCGCGAACCAGCGCCGCAGCTCGTCGCTCGGTCGGCTCGCGCAGCGCCGCGACGTCGTCCATGACGAACTCCATCTTTTGCGCCAGGCGGCGTTTGATGATGGTGTCGTCCTTTTCGAGGCCCAGCGCCGTCGCCTCGCGGGAGAGAACCTCCTCGCGGATCTTGCCGTCGAGCAGGTTGCGCATCTCGTCCGCCGTCGGCGGGCGCCGCCATTGCGCCATCCAGGCTATCTGGAGTTGCGCCAGTTCGTCCGCCGTGATCTCGATTCGATTGGCATCCTGGCGCTGGCCGGCGCCAGGATTGAGCGCATAGTTGACCGCGAACAGCGCCGCCCCGATCAGCAGCACATGCAGCAGCGGTTCGCGCAGCCAGCGTCGCAGCATTGACGGTGAGGGCTTAGCCGATGCAGATTTTCCGAACCCATGAAGGCGGCATTCTCTTGGCGCGCTGCCCCGCTCGATTCACGGCGGGCCGCTCACGGGTTTGTCCCTTCGACCTCATAATTGGCGTAGCCGAATTCGTTGCTGCGCGCGGCGACAAGCTTGTCGCCCGCACGGTAGACGGTCACCTCGAACGGCGTCCCTTCGATCATAGTGACGATACGGCCGTCGCGGATCTCGTACTCGCGCGCCCAGCCCGCTGGGGTGCATAATATCGCCCATCTGCTCCGCATCGGGCAGCTTGCCGTCAATGCTCGAGATCAGGCGCCGGCCATCGACCCCATAGGTGATCTCAAACTGCTGGCCGCTCGCCGTGTTGTGGACTTTGAAGGTCTTGCCCACGATGAGTTGGCGTAACTGATCGTCATCGAGGGCCGTCGCGCCTTGTCGCGTGAGATCGGCGACGGTCGGGCCGTGCGGTGCCTTGGCGCGCATTTCCGCCGTCGGCGTGTACCAGATCGGCGAGGTCCAGGCGCGGTCCTGGATGGTTGCCGGCACGTCGCTCGGCGGCGGCACGCCCAAGGTCTTGGCGTCGTAGGTGGTCCAACGCGGGGTCGGAATCTGCAGCACCCGCGCATAGTAGAAGGCGTGCAGGCTCGGATCGAAGTCCGGGTCCGTCCACACGCTCTTCAATTCCACGGCGCCGATCGTGTTGGTGTAGGTGGCGTTCTTGATGTCCACGGTATTACCGACCGGCGGAAGCCTCATGTCGTTGCCGCCAAAGAGAACATTCTGGATCTGAGTGCGCGAGAGCGTCCGATTCCCCGACCAGGCGACGTCAAAAACCTTCTCGAAGCTCTGGCCGCTCTTGGTCCAGCCCTTGACGATCTGGATGCGATCCAGGTTGGCCTCGTCGGGGTCCTTGACCGCCCATACGATGAAGGTCGGCGCCTTGCCCTTCGGCGGCGGCAAGTCGCCGCCCATCGGCACGCCGTTGGCATAGCCGGTCTTGACCCAGTCCTTCTGCTTCAGCACGTCCGGGCTGAAGTCCCAGCCGCCGAAGAACCGCACCTTGATGCGCGTGCCGCTGGTGCCGAACGTCTCCTTGCGCTGCATGGCAGCGAAGATCGACTCGCGCGTATTCTCCTCCGCCCAGACGCCGCCGAGGCCCGATACGCTGATCTGATCGTTGGTTAATCCGGCGGTCTCCTTTCCGCTCAGGCGCGCCTTCGGTGTGGCGTCGGTGAGCCCGTGGGCACCGAAAAAGGTAGACGCGTCGTAGGCAACGGCGGTGTCGTGCGAGTCGCTCGCGCCCACAACCCCGAACTTATAGGGGTTGTAACCGCGAGTGTCCTGCATGGCGAGACCGTTCTGGTAGGCCTCGCGGATATAGCTGCCGTGGACTCTGGGCGTGCGCGGTGGCGCCGCCGAGCAGATAAGTAAGGATCTCGAAATTGGCGAACTCGTCGCTCGGCGAAAGGCTCGGATGCGTCTCCGACGTACCCTTGAGCTGGGTGATTTCCGACAGCGGCTCGTTGTTGATCCGGTCCTGAGCCCAGGCGGCGTCGATGGGACGGCCTTTGCTGTCGACGTCCAATGGGAACATGGCTCCGTCGGATAGATTGGCGTTGTGCGAGATCGCCAGCAACATATTGCCCGCGCGGCGCTGCGCGTCCATCCAGGCCCAGAGATCCTCGGGATGGGTTAAATCGATGGAGCTGAATGGAACATCCGGCACCTTCTTCGTGTCCTTGAAGATCACGTTGCGATGCAAGATTCATGTTGTTCGGCGTCGAGCTCCATTCATAGGCCGCAAAGGTCGTGAACTTGCCCGGCTGATAGTACTTGTCGGCGATCGCGACGGTCTCTTTCCAGATGCTGCCTGCCACCTGAGGGTCAAGCAGTTCCTTGATCGGCTGGTTCTTGAGCATGGACTCGCCGAGGAAAAGGTAGACCTTCTGGATGTCGTCCTTGCTGCGGACCTTCAGCTTCTCGGCGATCGGCAGCTTACTGATGGCCGAGCCCGGCTCATTTGCCAGCCTGACCGTGCCGACATATTCGGAGTGATCGGTCACCGCCTGGAAATCGAGCGGACGCTTGAGCTGCACCGTGTAGCCGCCGGGGTGCTTGATCGGTTGGCCGAGCGCATACTTGTACGCCTCTTCCGGCCCGGTGATCGTGTTGCCGAACACATAGGCGTCGAACGACCAGCTCGTATGCACATGGGTCTGGCCGAAATAGGCGTTCCGCTCCGGGTTACCTTGGGCGAAGGCCGGCGCGTTGACGATGCCGACGGCAAATCCGAGCATCGTTGCTGCTAAGCCGCTGCGAATCGGTGTCCGCAAGGTCATGAACTCACTCCCAGAGTTGAGTTTGAGAGCACAATGGAGAAGGCGTCGGTCGTGCTTTTGGGGTGCAGAAGCCGTCTGCGCCAGATCGGCTCCAGGTCGACTCCAGGTCGACTCGCCGCGAGGAGCGGCTGCGCCCGAACGCGGGCTGCATGAACAGGCCTATTAGGATGTTCGCTACCGCAAGCCCATAGCGCGATGTGGCTTTCGCGCTTGCTTAAATGCCGGCGGGCAAGCCGGGACAAAGGTTCGTTATCGACAATGGAATAGCCTGAGGCACGGCGGGGCCTGTCGTCACCCCGATATCGAAGCAAGTGTCGTGGTGCTGACGACATGGCGCTGGCCCCAACAACACTGCCGCGCATGGGCCCCTCCCACTACACGAACTCAGCCCCTGCACCCGTGGCTCTAAGCGTCACTCACAACGTTACATAGTAGGTTAGCTTCTTTGCACAGCCGATACAACGGCGTCCCAGACTATCGGAATTTCAACGGCGAGAGGGTTGAAAGACGCGGTCAGGGCGAAATTTTGCGGGCCTTCTTTTTGGAATTTTAAGAACCAATTGCGTCGCACGACAATCCCGCCTCCCCCGAAAGCCTGCGGCTGACGTCCGCTCGCGTCGCCCTTCACAGCACGACGCGAAAGAGGCAGGATCGCCTTTGCTAGGCGGCTTTAGATTACGAAACACGCCGCCAAGCAGACGGCGCGTTTCACAAGTGCAACAATCTCAATAGCACGGAGGATACGGATGGTAACCGCAGTGCCGGCCGTGATAGTGCGCTCCGGCAGCCACCGCTCCCGCTGCGGCTCCATAGTATGCGCGTCGATGCACTCTCCGGTGAACGCCAGCGACGCTTCCGGGCGTAAGCGGCCGGCCGAGACGGGCGTCAGCTTTGTCAACGGAAATAAAGACACTCCCCGCAGGTAACCAGTGAATTGAAACGGGAACCGCACACAACAATGCTGCGCCGAGAGCGGTGCCAAATACCGTTAGCCTTTTCATCTTTTTGCTCCTAATCAGATTGGCTGCCCCTCAAGCACCTCCATATTAGGGATCTGTTAAAAGCATTCGCCCGCGCAGATGTCGCGTCAAGGTGACTGGACGGCCGCCCCGATGAAATGCACGTGAACGCCACCGGCGCCCCTTCATGCTGCAACGCAGTGCATGCTGCAACGCAGTCATGCCACATCGTTTGATGTCTGCCCCTGGCCAATCGCAACATCGCAACGGATGCAATTAGCAGCTGATCGTCGTTTGGTGGTATAGCGGACATGACTGCGAATGCTGATCGCTCTACCCGGTCGCGTTTGACCCTGGCTGTGTCAAAACACCGTTCTTCATGTGATTCTGGCCGCGGTGATTTTCTTGCACTGCGGTGGGGGTCATGAAGCGCTTCATTGAGGGCACGGATCGGGGCCAGAGCACCCTTTTTCCAGAATGCCTGGAAGACTGGATCGATGACAATAATCCGGTTCGGGTAATCGATGTCTTCGTCGACGAGCTAGATCTCGGGATACTGGGCTTCAATGGAGTAGAGCCTGAAGATACTGGGCGGCCGTCGTATCATCCGTCATTGCTGCTGAAGCTCTATATTTACGGCTATCTCAATCGCGTTCAATCGAGCCGACGGCTCGAGCGTGAGGCTGGGCGCAACGTCGAGGTGATGTGGCTAACGGGTCGGCTCTCGCCGGATCACAAGACGATAGCCGACTTCCGCAAGGACCTCTCGTGTTCCTCCTCTTTATCCATTGACTCGCGCGCGAGGGCGTGTCCGGCATCAGCACCTTTGAGACAGATTTAACGGCTTGAGGAACGGAGGATTTCTGGCTCATCGTAATGCGGCTGCCATCGGGACGTTCGATCTGGATACGTTCATCCCGGAAGCCTCGACCGGTGGCAAGGGCGATGGCCATGGGACATTCCGCGGACGGGATATGCGTGCCGCCCAGGCCTAGCAGGCGGTACGAACCACAGAACCGTTCGGCGTGCTCGCCCAGCCGCGGTTTGCGCCCCCACAAATCGGCGGCCGCACGATTGTAGCGAAGAATAAAGCCGGCAGCATCGCAAGCGTATACGCCAATAGGAAGGCTATCTAATAAAACGCCATCGTCGAGCTCATCAGGCAGCGAGCTCACAAAATTAAACGAGGTGCCGTATCAAGCGTGGACATCTCTTCCTCCGTATCAGCTTATGCAAGCGTTACAATTGCCGGGAGGCGTCTGCTTCTCTTGAGAGGAGGCAGAGGATTGCCCGGCCATTAGTCTGACCAGCAGCGGTGTTCGGCATGTTCAGCACAAGACGTCCTTGCTGCTGGTGACAGAACGCAGGTGCAGCCGGTCTCGCTCCAGACGCGCTGGTCGCTGGCTCCTGGCGCACCGTAATTGTAGTCACCCGGCGACAATCTTGCGCCGTCGATCCACAATTCGCCGTCGAGCAAATGCAGTTCTTCCGCGCCGGCATGAGTATGCGCTGGGTAATTCGCGCCGGGCGCGAGGCGCACCAGCATGCTGACCCGGTCTCTTCCGCGTCGGTCGCGAGCAGCTTGCATTCGATCCCGGGTGCGACCTGCTCCCATTCCGGCTCGGACCACTGCGCGTCGGCGGCCCCATGGGATTATTCCGTCTCCTCGGCAATGCGCTGCGCAAGCCGCGACTGCAGCGACGCGGAGGGACGCAGCACGTCCGTGGGCCAGGCCACCAAATGGTCGACCACCGGCCGAAGGCTCGAATTCGCGCTGGCAATCCGGGCACGAGGCAATATGGGCCTCGGCCGCCGCAATCTCGTTCGCAGGCAGGGCCTGCAGTGCGTAGACACACGTCATCTCGCTCAGTGGGCAATGCCTGCGATCGGATGTATTCATAGCTCGCCCGCGGCCGGGTGCTTGGCGCGTCCGGGTGCGAGGCGGGATTCTGGCCGAGCGGTGAGCCGGGGCGCCGGCGAGCCAGGCGGTCTTCGCCGCCGGCAGCGGCTCGCGACAACATGGTGAGGGTTGGTCTATCGCTCACCGCACCGCCTTGAGACGACACCGGGTCCCTGCCCAGGCGCAGAAAGGCTCAGAGCGGCGACGCGACGATGTGCGGCCGCGCTCCTTTCTATGCCGCCCCGCCATCTGAACGACGCTAAGTATTGGCGTGACCGCGCCATCGAGTTGCGCATGGTGGCTGACGGCTATCTCGATAAGACAGCGGCGGCGACATTTCTTCGCTTAGCCGACGACTACGACAGAATGGCCGATCGCGCCGACGATCGAGCCAAACGCCAAGTGCATCAGCCGATGCCGACCGTCCTCCCAAAGGCAACGGAGCATTTGCGCGATCCGCACTAGGCCGGTCACGCTTCGCGTCGGGCCGCGACTTGAACGCAGGACCTACAAGCGTGCGCCCAGCGCGCTTCGGACTCATTGCAACGCCGCATCGGCCTTGGCCGGCGGCGTCCCCTGCATTCCCGGGAGGACGTGGCTGGTTTAAGCTTGGGCAGAAGGCCAGCCACCCCGCGGCTTCTCGTGCCGGCGGGCTTCCAAAGGCTCAACCGCCCTCGCTGGCGGCAACTCTTCACCGGCACGAGCGAGGCAGCCCACCGACGCGCGGAATGGCGGCTTTTTCCTGACGCTTTCAGGGCGAAACCGACATGTTGCTGATCCCGCCGATCGTGACGCATGACCCATCACGTCATTTCGAGCAGATGAGTTGCTGCGCCGCGGTAAAGAATCCGACCTTAATTGTGCCCAGTTGTTGCCCCAGGCGACTCGCTCGCGACCTTTCCGCGCATCAGATTGACCATCCGGCAACGGACGCGGGTGCTCGAGCAGTGGCCGAAACGGTGAGGGCCGGCCTACCGACCGCCTTGCCCGCTAATGCGAGACCAGCCGAACAACACAAGCGAAAACTAGCAATGCTACGACCATGTGGCGAGCCCAACCGTGGGCAAATCCACAATGTGGTGATCGGATTTGCGCCGGCGTTCTGCGGAAACCTTCCGGAAATTTTCCGGGAGGTGCCAATGGCGGGTGCTCAGTCATCTGAACAGGCAGCTTAATGGCAAAATGGCCCGCGCCGTAACCTTCATTCCGTTTTCCAAAGGTGTGACGCTGATCACTGCGGGCTCACCCCGCTTGCAGAACGCTACCGATAGGAGGCCGGTGAACTAAAGGCGCGAGTGTATGGTTACATCATTTGGCCGTTGGCCGGACTAACGCTTGGATTTGACGTGCTGACGTATTTGAGATCAGGATTGCCTTCGATGCGATGCTTGACCGCGCCGATGCACTCTGCCGGGCCATAGCGCTTCTTGCCTTCGCCAGAAGGGCGTACAGCTTCACAAGCACGGCCGTGAAAGCTTGGACGTGGCCTTCGTCCGGCCGGCTGGCGGTACCGGACGCGATACGGAGGTTTTGTATGCTGCGGAATAAAAGCGGCAGCGGCCGTGCGGAATAAAGCCGGTATAGCTTTGAATAGCGGGGATGGTGGCCGGATTTGACGCTTGCACGTATCGCCTGACGACCGCATCGTTGACCCTGGAATATCGGGGTGAGCGCAATGTCTTCGTCGGCGCATGATTATTTCGAAGCTAATTTCCCCTGGCGCTAGTACCCGCTTTTACGGAAGGCTGATTCATGATTTAACATTGGGATGATACCCAAAGCGGCGGAAGTCCGGCTGAGCCGGAGGATCGAGCGGTGCTTGAAGCGCGGGTGCGGGCGCCGACGACGGAACAGCGCGATGTGTTTCGCGCACGGATCATTTTGCTGGCGGCCGAAGGACGCTCGACGCGGTCGATTGCCCGCACGGTCGGCACGATGCCGCGAACGGTAAGCCATTGGCGTGGCCGTTTCGCTCGCGAGGGCTTGGCCGGTTTGGCCGACAGGCTACGCCCAGGGCCGGCGCCGAAATATACGCCGAGACCGCTCGACGCATTCTGGCGGTTCTGGATCGGGAGCCGCCCGCCGGCTTTGCGCGCTGGACCGGGCCGCTGATTGCAGCCGAACTGGGCGACGTGCACGAGCAGCATTCTGGCGCTTCCTGCGGGCGCAGAAGATCGATCTTGCGGGCGCAAATCCTGGTGCGAGAGCGACGATCCCGAGTTCGTCGCCAAGGCCGCCGATGTGGTCGGGCTCTACATGGCGCCGCCCGAGAATGCGATCGTCATCTGTGTCGACGAAAAGCCCTCGATCCAGGCACTGGAGCGCGCCCAAGGCTATCTGAAGCTGCCCAACGGCAGGGCGCTGACCGGCCATAGCCACGACTACAAGCGCAACGGCACCTCGACACTGTTTGCCGCCTTCGAGGTAGCCACCGGCAAGGTTAAGGCCGCCCACAAAAATCGCCGCCGGCGCGTCGAATTCCTCGACTTCATGAACGATATCGTCGCCGATCACCGGACACCGCAATCCACGTCATCCTCGACAACCTCAATACCCACAAGCCCAAGAACGACCGCTGGCTCAAGCGTCACCCCAACGTGCAGTTCCATTTCACGCCGACACGAGCTTCCTGGCTCAACCAGGTGGAGATCTGGTTCTCGATCCTGGAAGGAAAGTCCCTGCACGGCGCATCCTTTACTTCCGTCGCCCAGCTCAGAGAACATATCGATGCATTCATCGAGGCCTATAACGACAACGCCAGACCTTTCGTCTGGACCAAAGCCAAAGTTCATCAACGCCGCGTCAAAGGCCGCCGTATCAGCGAACTGTGATTCCGGGTACTAGCCAAAGCGTACGCATCTCGAGCTTGCACGAGGCGAAGGTATTTGCCCGCAGGTGGGTCATTCGGGGACAAGGACCCGGCGTTGAAGGCGCTGCTTCGACACATGGAAAAGGCCAAACAGCTTCGCAACAGGCGACAGTGCCGTAGCGCAATTGAAGATCGCCCTGGCGAAACGCGGGATGTTGGTGGACCGTGCAAAATTCAATGACCCGCAATCGGCATCGTAGCGTGCCGTCTTCGCGTGGGCATCCTCACGCCACAGAAAAAACCGCCCCCGTTTGGCAGCGGTTTCGTTTGTCACTCCTCAGGTAGCAATAATCTCTAAGGTTATGCCATCTGGATGTTGCCGACGGCAATCTTGCCGGTGCGGCGGTCCTCCTGGGTATCGAAGCTAACCTTCTGGCCTTCAGCCAGACCACGCAGTCCAGCGCGCTCAAGTGCGGTGGCGTGAACGAAAACGTCTTTGCCGCCGTCATCCGGCTGGATAAAGCCAAAGCCTTTCTGGTCGTTGTAGAACTTTACGGTGCCCGTGGTCATGGAAAATCCTTTCGTTGAGCTAGGTGCACGTGAGCCCAAGACGCACAACTGCACGTCTTGGCACTCGATTTGTCGATGTTTGGAGGGTCTGAACGTGCGCCTGGCACAAAGCGAAGGCGAAACGGCCCGATGGCCCGGCCAAATGTCGATTGAGTGCATTTAGGCTATTCGCCGCCACTTTCGCAAGCCGCATCACGTCCAGGTGCGCGCCGAATTGATACTTGCCAGTCTTAATGATTGGCAACTGCGTTTGATCATACCAAGCCACCTTGCGGCTGCGCTGAAGGATTGACACCAAAAAAGCTTCGGAGTTCGCGAAAACTGATAAGACGGTGCGCGGCCTCATCCCATAGCACCAAACGCACGCACAAAAGACTCTGAGTTAGCGAAAGACGACCGACGTTCGTCAGATGCGGATGATTGCGCAAGACGAGAGGCAACCGGTAATACGGAATTCGGCTCCACAGGTGATGGATGTGGTGCACGCCGATGTTCGCGGTGAACCAGCGAAGCACGGCTGGAAGATCGTAATGCGAACTGCCGCGCAGCTTTGACCGTTGCTAACGAGGGCGGAATCAAGGGCAAGAGCTCATATGCCACTCAGGTGCTGGAAATGTGGCACGGACCCACAGGCGGCTAGGAATTAAAAATAACCGACGTAGGAGGTTACTCGCACGAAATCTCATTTTCCACCCTCGTTACAAAGATTTACAAGATACCGAGCGACCCCACCATGCGAGGCTAATCGTCGTCACGAATTTGCCACCGAAGGCGGCTTTCACATACCAGGGCTCGTACCGCTCGTGATCAGATGATGTCATCTTCTCATTCGGTCTTTCAAAGGGGCCATGCCCGCAGGCGCTGGACGCAACCAAGTCCCTAACGGAAAATGTACGTCCCGCGCTTTTTGTTCACCGAGGTACAGATCGCTGAACGATGAAAAGAGCGGATTGTTGATTTTGATTTGCAGGAACACGAAGGCATTGCCTCTGGCGATGCAGGTCGCGTCTGCCCGGAACGCCGGAAGGATGCGGCGCTGTCGGAGCAGCAGGAGAATCCTGTCGTTCGCGACCCGGCGGTCGCCGAAATTTGGAAAAGAGACCCAGAGCAGTGAAACATGAACCAAGATTTCCGCCACGCTGCGGGGTTCCGGAGTTTCTTCTGGATCGCGCGATGGGAAATTAGCCGCGCATTTCGTCGCGCGGCATAGCCAGAATTCGAGGCTCTCCCCGACCGATCAACGCAACAACGTCCAGGCCGATACGTTAACTAATCGAGGTGCCCCCTCGCGGCGCACGATCAGTGAAATACGGAAGCAAAAACAGAAGCGCAAAAATGGAGTGCATAAATGAGAAAAATCACCCTTACCCTGCTGGCGAGTGCCGCGCTCGCGATGCCCGCTATGGCTCCGGCGATGGCGCAAACAATCCGCAGAACCAGAAATCGCAGGCGCAACAGCAATCGCAGCAGCAGCCCACTCAGCAACAAGCAAACCGGCATAGCGGGCAGAAAAACCAGCAGCTGGCCGGCTAACGAGCCCATTTCGGCGCAGCAGCTTGGAGGTTCCGGAGTGCGGCGGGTTTGAGCAGGCGCTTGACAAAGAAGGGTTCGATGCCGGCCAAGCCGACGGCATCTATGGACACAGAGACGCAGAGCCGCGCTGAGGGAATTCCAGAACTCAAAGGGTATCCACAGGTAAGGGTCAAATTAACCGGCAAACTCTGTCGGACCTCGGAGTAAAGGTGTCGAGCAAAGAACCAAAACGGCATGGGCAATCAGACCGGCAACAACAATCCCGCTCGGCTAAGGTCTGCGGAAGGGCAGATCACCAGCAAGTCGGCGACGATGACGGGTGATCAAAGAAATTCCGGTTCCGCAGAACGGCCGGAACAAAGACAAATGGTTGCCAAGTCGGCCAAGATGAGCGAAACCCATCCAAGTTTCACCGTGGGAAAATTGACCGTTCAAGGTCGGCCGAACGGAATGGTAGCCATGCTGAACCAGGATGAGAAACAGGATGTGCAGTTGGCGCATTAGAGAGCGCTCACGCGCGACGATCTTTAAGCTGCCGCCGACCGGATGCTTTCCACGGCGCGGTGGCCGACGTCGGCTCGTCCCCCGTTAGCGGCCGAACAGCGTACATTCATTAGGAGCGGGTGTTCAGGCGCCAATTGTTGGTACGACGGAGTCGACGCGTGCCTTGATTGGCGGCGATTCTTGGGGGCTGATGTCGCCGGATGCAGCCGGCCTCGGCGGCTTACATCCTTCCTTGCGCTGACAGCTTCGGCGCAGTGCGAGCCCAAGGCGGCGCTCTTATCTATGTGGTATGCAACAAAAAACTCAGAGAAAATCGAGCGCGCCAACGGCGCCACAACCCACCGCCCGCGGTGGCGCGACACCAGCCCGAGCGTGCCAGCGCCCCGGCGGACTACAGGCACGGAACCCCAGTGCGAAGCAGGTAAAGCTATCGAAGCAAGACCTTTATGACATGTTGCGGCAAGCGGCTGAAAACACTTAAGTGCTGAAGAAGCCTCACGGCAAAGACCACGATACCTTAACTTGAGAAAAGCGGATATCAAGCACGCGCCGGGCATAGAAGTCGGACCAGGTAGCAAATTACTGCTTCCCCAGCCGACCGCACCCAGCGCGCTCACATCATCGGGGAGTGGTTACAAACCGAGGCGCGCGCCAGAGCAAGGATGCCGGACAGAAACCGCCGGCCACCGCCTTTGTGGTAGCGGACCGAACTGCTGATGTATTTGCGACGGTTTTGGGTCGTTGTGTCTGCCGGTCGCGCTTTTTTTTGCGACAGGTCTTTCCTTAAAGACAAAATGCGTCGGCCTAGGCACGAGGCAATCGTTTGAACACGTCGCGCGACGAGGCCAAGCGAATCGCTGCCAATATCGGCGAGCTGCCGGATTCGAGACTGCAGTTTGGTGTTTGATCTCTCGATGAGATTGGCTGGCGGAATTGCGGTTCTCCAACGGGGGAATCAGCGCGATGCGGTCCAGCATCCGAATTTCTTCGCTTGTGCCGAGTGGGTTGGCGATTGAGAGCGTAAGTGATTTAGCCGAACTCGATTATTTTGACTGTGCGATCTGAAGTCGGCGGGGTCGGGTACCCCTTGTGCGGGGCGAGGTCGCGCCGATTCCATAGCCGATACGTCAGAGAAGTCGCTGACCTGCCTTGCACAGGTAGGCAAGTGCGTCTCCGGATGGTCACGCGGCGATTTGTCTGTGAGGTCCCGCATTGTCGGCGGCGAATTTTCGGCGATATGGGTAGTCGCGGCTCGGTCGCGCCGGACGGCACGGCTGGAATATATTGTCCACCATCTGGGCTTGGCGCTCGGCGGCAGGCCGGCGGCGGCCCTAGCCAGGCGACTGATGTTGCCGGTGAGCAACGACACGCTGCTGCGTGTCGTTCGACGACAAGTCTGGGCCGCGCCGATTCTGTCGTTGTCGCCGGCATTGATGACTGGGCTTTTCGGAAGAACCACCGCTACGGAACGATCATCTGCGATCTGGAGCGGCGGCGGATCGTGGCGCTGCTGCCCGATCGCGAGACTGCAACGGTGCGGGCTTCGCTTTCGGAGCATCCGGAGATCAGGGTAGTGTCGCGCGATCGCGGTGGCGGATACGGCGAGGCCACAGCCAAGGCACTGCCTGAAGCGCTGCAGGTCGCCGACCGCTGGCACCTGATGGAAAATGCGAGCACGGCCTTCCTCGGAGCGGTACGCCGATCCATGCACTTGATCCGTGCCGCAATCGGCACGACTACGATTAATCCGGAACTGCTCACCTGTGCCGAAAAACTGCAATATCAGGGTTATTTGCGACGCCAGGAGACCAGTGCTGCGATCATGGCGCTCCTTAGAGGCGGGTCCCGATCAAAGAGATCGTCCGCCGAACTGGGCACAGCCGTCAACTCGTTCGCCAAGTCAGCCGCGGCCAAAGCACGGATATCTTCCGTATCCGGCAGAGCACACTCGACGCTTACTTGCCATTCCTGGACGCACAATGGGCCACAGGCTGCCGGAATGGGACAGAACTCTGGCGCCGCCTGCGAATGCGGGGCTTCCAAGGCTCGCTACGTGTCGTCAGCGAATGGAAGACGCGGCGGCGACGAGCGGAGAAGGTGACCGACCAACAGCTTCAGAAAGTCCCGTCCGCGAGAACGATCACGCGACTGATGACCACGGCGCGCGATCATCTCGGCAAGGCAGATACCTTGACCATCGCTGCCATCGAAGGGCGCATCCCCACACTCGTGGAAGCCCGAACGCTCATCGAAAAATTCCAAACAATGCTGCGCCAAAAACTCGTCGCCGAACTCGATCCTTGGATCGCTTCCGCCAGCGCGAGTTTGATCGCATCGTTTGCGAGTGGCATCATCAAGGACAAAGATGCGGTCCGCGCTGCCATAACTGAGCCGTGGTCAAACGGCCAGACCGAAGGACAGATCACCAAGCTCAAGCTCGTAAAACGTCAAATGTATGGACGGGCGAAGATTGATCTGCTGCAAGCACGGCTTCTCGGCGCCAGCTCAGACTGATCGTCATCGAAAGTGCGTCAGAGCCCAAAGCGACCCCTTCGGCGCAGCCGAGACCGGCGGCGCGAAGCCTTACATAGCGGAGCAGAGCCGGTCTCGGCGGGCCGTTATTGGCGAGCGAGAGGTTATGCGCGGTTCTTGAAGCGCCAGCTGTCGTTGCCGGTTTCGATGATGTCGCAATGGTGCGTCAGCCGATCCAGCATGGCGGTTGTCATTTTGGCGTCGGCAAAAACTTGCGGCCAATCGGCGAAAGCGAGATTGGTGGTGATCAGCAGCGAGGTGTTCTCATAGAGCTTGCTGATCAAGTGGAACAACAACTGGCCGCCGACGTATTCCAGGAAGAACGCGCCAGCCTAATGGAGCTGCGCGGTCCCGTCGATGGATGAATTTTTTGCGGAGCCTGTACAGCGCCGGTTAATGGATTACGCTATCAAATTTCGACCTCTGCCGCCCCGTTCTCCTCACCTGAACGGAAAAGTAGAGCGAACGCAGCGGGCTGATCTCGATGAGTTCTGGGCGACTATCGATCCAAAACGACACGACATCGAGGCACGCTTGGTCGAATGGCAGCATCATTGGAATTGGGACCGGCCGCACACATCGCTTGGTGGTTCGACACCAATCGAGAAAGTCTGTGAGTTGATCGACAGATCGCCCTTGGCAGATGAGATCAGCGCTCGTTACGAGAGCGCCAACGAGCGAATTAGGGTCGCAGATTATAGGCTCGACACCGCGCTTGGCCAGTGGAAATGATGTATCCAGACCCTACACTGAGCTGACGGCGGAGCATGACATTGACCTCCGCATCGACTCCATGACCTGAAAGACTGACTTCGCGATATCGAGCCGATTGTCGGCACCACTGGCATGGTAGCTCTTCCGAATTCGTGGAATTCTTACCAACCCCCACATCCACGGCACTCGCGTGCCGGTGGAGGAGCCGTCCACAGCATCATAAGCGGAAGTGCTCTCCCGACTTGGGAAGAAATTTTCCTACGTTTTGTCGAGCACCGACCTGATTTTGTTGGCAAGGTCGCTTGGCGAATAGGGTTTGCCGAGGAGATTGACGCCGGGATCGAGGCGCCCATGATGAATGATCGCATTGCGCGTATATCCGGTGGTGAATAGTACTTTTAGTCCGGCTTTGCGCCGCACCGCTTCCTCCGCCAATTGCCGGCCATTCATGCCGCCAGGAATGACCACATCGGTAAACAGCAGATCGACCGTCGGTTCACGCGCAAGGATGTCGAGCGCTGCTTCCGCATTGCGGGCGTCCAGCACGCGGTAGCCGAGATCCCTGAGAGCTTCCACCGTAAAGGCGCGAAGCGGCTCATCGTCCTCTACTACCAAAATCGACTCGACACCAACAAGCATGCCGCTGCTGCGCGTTACTTCAGCATCGTCCAGTGTCGCCTCGGGGCCGGTAAAGCGCGGAAGGTAAATTTTGACCGCCGTACCTTCTCCCGGTTCGCTGTAAATCTTCACATTACCGGCGGATTGCCGCACGAAGCCGTAAACTTGGCTCAAGCCCAGTCCGGTGCCCTTGCCGACATCTTTGGTGGTAAAGAATGGCTCGAAAGCATGCTCGATTGTCGCTGCGTCCATGCCCGTCCCATTATCCGCCACCGCAATCATCACATACTGGCCCGGCGCTACAGGTTCCGCCAAACTAAGGACGTAAGAATCGTCCAAATAGCAATTTGCTGTTTCGATCGTGACCTTACCGTCGCCCTGAATGGCATCGCGAGCGTTTAGCGCAAGATTGAGAAGTGCATTTTCCAGCTCGTTTACGTCCGCGTCGGTGCGCCAAAGCCCAGGCGAAAGCACTGTCTCCAGGGCAACCGATTCGCCCAAGGTGCGCTGAAGGAAATCGGTCATCCCCGCGACAAGCTTGTTGGCATCTATCGGCTTTGGATCGAGCGGCTGCTGGCGGGAAAAGGCAAGCAACCGATTGGTCAGTGAAACCGCCCTCTGCACTCCTTGCATAGCCATCTCACGGGCACGGGCGATGCGCGCGACCGGCGGCGAGGGCGCCATCATTTGCACTTGCCGGCCGATTGTCTCAAGCCCTCCCAGGACCACCGTGAGCAGATTGTTGAAATCGTGGGCGATGCCGCCCGTGAGCTGACCGACGGCTTCCATCTTTTGCGCCTGCCGTAACAGGGCCTCGGCTTTCAAGCGGGCCTCGTTTTCGGCTTCGAGCTGTCGTGTCCGTTCCTTGACGCTTTCCTCCAGCGTCTCCCTAAAGGCGTGCAATTGAACCAGCGCGCGCTTTCGCTCTGTGACATCCGCATTGATGCCTACTACCCTCGCGGGCTTGCCGGCCTCGTCGTAGAGAATGATATGGCGAGCTTCCATCCAGCGCAGCTCGTTGTCGGACTGTCGGCAGAAGCGAAATTCAGCATACCATTCGCGTTCGCGCTCGGCGAACATCCGATCGATTTGATCGGTAATCCGCACGACGTCTTCCTGAAACAAGCAATTCAACCAGCTCTCATATCGTCCGTCGAAGTCGGTCAGGCCGTAAAGCGACATCAGCTTGGGGGATAGCCGTATGGTTCCGATTTGTACGCGCCACTCGAACAGGCCAAGCTGCCCAGCTTCCTGAGCCAGGTGAGCAGTTCCGCACTATCCTGAACCAGAGCTGCACTCTGCCGGTGCGTCAGTTCGAACGACATTTGCCCCTTCAACCAAGCCGAAGGCGGCACTACCGTTGCTATTCTCCGAGCAAGCGTTTGGCTGCGCTCATGGCCTGCAGTTTGCCAAATGCGACATGCTGGGGAAGGTGGTTGAATCCGCACGAGCTGGTGACGATGGTCTGCTCGGGAGCCAACCATCGGTGCGGGCGAATCCGCGCCGCGATAATCTCTGCGCTTTCTACTTTCGGGTCCTGCACATCCACAGCGCCCACGCCAAGCTGCTGATTGCGCAAATGGCCTTGGTAATGATGGGCCATGTCATGTTCGACAAGGAATGAAGAACATTCGATCTGGCAGACCAAATCGGCCTTGTAGCGCCCCACGTCGAAATAGCGATGCCCGATCTGGCCGTCATACTCCTTTCCCACCGCGTAATTGCCTTGGCAGTAGTGCAGAGAGACGTGCACGGTCTCGGGCAGGTCTTCAATGGCGAGATTAATGGCGTTGACGGCAGCTTGAGCCTCTTGCTCGCTTGCCATCGTCAGCAGCGGCTCGTCTATCTGAATATTGCGGCAACCTGCATCGACGAGCATGCGAAAATTGCGCCGTAGCAACTTCGCCAGGTCCTCCATCATCTTTGCTATATCATGGTAATATTCGTCGTAGGCCACCGCACAGAGCATGTGAGGTCCGGTCATGGTCACCTTGACCGGTCTCGCGGTCAGCGCTGAAACGGTCCTGAACTCATCCACCAAACCGAGATCAGTCCGATCAAGGATCCGATCGGCGCATGTGTATGCCGGGATGAAACACATCCGGATCCTTTGGAGTGATCGGCTTCGGCCGTGTCGGTCCTCGGAATGCTGGAATTTTCTGCCAAAAATAGTTGAGCATCGCGTTCGGCGGCGAGTGCCGATTGTGCGTGCGCCGGTGCATCTCGCCGCCTGTAACAACGTCTATGCCGGCGAGCTCCTGGTCCAGCACTGCCGCTTGCATGCAGCGGTATTGCGCGTCCGCCAGGGACCCCATAGTCAATTGCCCTACGGCGAGCAGGCGATCCAGCGCCTCGTACCAGTCCGGTACGCTATGGGCGCCAATCACAGTCGTTGCGTATTTCTCATACAGCGACACCGCCCCTCCAAGCTCTTGAGCGCCCACCTAAGTTAACCCGCCAACCGCGCTGCCGGTTCCGGCCTGCGCTCGGGTTTTGCGAAAGCGAGAGTAAGCACGCCGGACCGAGACCTCAAGCCTCGCTTGAAAATGCGGCGTTGGTGTCTGCCTCGGGTCATTTACTCCAGATGCGTGGAGCGCCAAGATCACGTTCATGTCGATGGCTGGATCGACTTTGACGGTCACCGGCTGGGGAGGTTTGCCCATTGCGAAATTGGAGTGACTTTGTACCCGGCCTGAATTTTGTGAACCGAATTGTAGTCCGCCGAACCATCAGTCTTAGTGCGCCCAATGACTATGACGAAAGGGGTAGGAGCGTCGATCCTGTTCATTCCCGGCGGAACGGTCCCGATAACGTCCAGAATCTTTCGCAGTGCGCCGGAGAGACCGGCAAGGAGTAGTCGGTGTGAGTCCGACACGATGAGGGAGTAGCGATCCGCATCGACCCCGAGCCGTGCGCGGTCGCCCGCAAGGGCGACAGCGAAGCGTCGGTAGGGGAATGCATAGGCCAGCCATTGAGCCTCGCAAAGATTCATATCCTGGGCGCCGACGCTGTTGCGAAGGCGGAAGGCAATATGGACGGACGCGTCAGCGCGAGCGTCTGGACAGCCCGGCGTGGTCGAAGACCCTGGCATGTGCAGAAACTTCTTGGGCGGGAACCGGGAGATCCTGCGTTTGACCAACCGCAGCCAAGCGGCTTGGTCCGCATCGGGAAGGTGAGGAGCCATAGCCGATGATGCACGAACGCGGGAAGTCAGACTCTGCCGTAGTAGCGAAGAAGTTGGTGAACAAAGCCGAGCAATCGGCCGCGGAATTGATGGAGCGAAGGGCAGGGGCCAAGGGGAATGTGGATCAGCAAAGCACGTGCCGGGCACAGAACCGGGAAAGCGTGTCACAAGCGCTGGAACGCATACGACAAGCAGCAAGGTATAGGAAGAAGGAGCGGTTCACCTCGCTCCTCCATCATGTCAGCGTCGATCTCCTTCGGCTTGCGTTCTTGGAGCTGAAGCGGAACGCCGCGCCTGGCGTAGACGGTCTGACATGGCAGGACTATGAGGCAGACCTCGAGCCCAAGCTCGTAGATCTGCATGCACTAGTCCATCGGGGAGCATATCGGGCACTGCCATCGCGACGACGGTATATACCGAAGCCAGATGGCCGACAGCGCCCGCTTGCTGTTGCTGCCCTTGAGGACAAGATCGTTCAACGGGCAGTGGTAGCGGTGTTGAACGCGATCTACGAGGAAGACTTCCTCGGGTTCTCGTATGGATTCCGGCCAAAGCGCGGACAGCACGATGCGCTGGATGCTCTCGTGGTCGGGATCACCACCAAAAAGGTGAACTTTGTTCTTGATGCGGACATCCGGTCATACTTCGAATTGGTCAACCATGCTTGGCTGATCCGTTTCTTAGAGCACCGGATCAATGACTCGCGCATAATCCACCTCATTCAGAAGTGGTTGCGGGCGGGCATCCTTGAAGACGGGGTCGTGGCCATAAGCGAAACGGGGACAGGGCAAGGATCGGTGGCATCGCCGCTGCTCTCCAATGTCTACCTGCATTATGTCTTCGACCTTTGGGCCGAGCGCTGGCGACGGCGTGAGGCGTCGGGTGATGTGATCATCGTGCGGTACGCCGATGACATCATCGTAGGCTTCGAGAGCGAGGCCGATGCTCGGCGATTCTGGAATGCAATGCGCGAGCGATTGGAGGAGTACTCGCTGTCGCTTCACCCGGATAAGACGCGCCTGATCGAGTTTGGCCGCTTCGCAGCGGACCAACGCGCCCGGCGCGGCCTTGGTAAACCGGAAACCTTCAAGTTCCTTGGATTTACGTTCATTTGCGGACGATCACGTCGCGGGCGCTTCGCGCTGAAGCGCAAATCCCGTGGTGACCGCATGCGAGCGAAACTCAAGGAAATCAAGGAGGAGATGCGACGGCGAAGGCACCAGCCTGTCCCCGAACAGGGGAAATGGCTGCGGCAGGTCGTATCCGGCTTCTTTGAATATCACGCGGTGCCGACAAACAGTCGAGCACTCAACACGTTCCGGCACCACGTCACCGACCTTTGGCGGCGCTCGCTCCGGCGACGTAGTCAAAAGGATCGGATCACCTGGAACCGGATCAAGAAGCTGGCAGATGACTTTCTCCCTCAAGCCCGCATCCTTCATCCTTGGCCACACGCACGCTTCGCCGTCAGACACCCACGGTGGGAGCCGAGTGCCTTAATCGGGCACGCTCGGATCTGTGCGGGGGGCGCTTAGCAATGAGCGTCCCTACCGCGATCTTTCGGGACTGACGGCTTCTTCATACAATGAAGGAGCAACCGATGAGTGACGAGAATCCGATGGGTCAGGTGATCCAGATCGATGAAGCCCGGATCCGCGACCATCTTGGCGAGATGGTTCGTGGCACGGTGGAAGAGACGTTGAATGCGATGCTGGATGCTGAGGCAGACCAGCTCTGCGGCGCCGGCCGTTATGAACGGAGCCAGGCGCGGCAGGACACTCGAGCTGGCAGCTACGAACGGACGCTGCAGACCAGCGCCGGCGAAGTCAATCTCAAGATACCGAAGCTGCGGCGACAGACCTTCGAGACGGCGATCATTGAGCGTTATCGCCGGCGGGAGAGCTCGGTCGAGGAGTCCCTGATCGAGATGTACCTGGCGGGGATTTCGGTGCGCCGAGTGGAGGACATCACCGAAGCGCTGTGGGGCACGCGGGTGAGCCCGAGCACGGTGTCAAACCTCAACAAGAAGATCTACGCCAAGATCGAGGCGTGGCGAAACCGGCGCATCGAAGGCGAGCATCCGTACCTTTATCTCGATGGCATCGTGATGAAGCGGACCTGGGCCGGCGAAGTCCGCAATGTCTCGCTGCTGGTGGCCAGCGCCGTCAATTCCGAGGGTTTTCGGGAGATTCTGGGCATCTGCGAAGGCGCCAAGGAGGACAAGTCTGGCTGGTCGGCGTTCCTGCGCCACCTGGTCGATCGCGGCCTCAAGGGCGTGCAGCTCATCATCTCCGACGCCTGCCGAGGCCTGATGGAGAGCGCCGCGGAATATCTGCCGGACGCACGGTGGCAGCGCTGCATGGTGCATTTTTACCGGAATGTTTTCAGCCATGTGCCGGCAACCAGGGTCCGCGAGGTGAGCCACATGCTCAAGGCCATTCATGCCCAGGAGAGCCGTGACGCGGCTGAGCGCAAAGCGCGAACGATCGTTGAAGATCTGCGCGCCGCCAAGATGCACACGGCCGCCGATCTGGTCGAGCGCAACGTGTCCGAGACGCTGACTTACTACGCCTTCCCTGACATCCATTGGCACAAGATCAGGACCAACAACCCACTTGAGCGGATCATGCGAGAGATCCGACGCCGAACCCGCGTCGTAGGAGCCTTCCCTGATGGCCAATCCTGTCTCAACCTGGCTGCAGCACGGCTGCGCTACATCGCTGGCACCGCATGGTCCAGCAAATGCTACATGAACATGCGGCCGCTCTATCAGCCGCAAGTCCCGCAAACCGAAGCCGTCGCCTGATCAAATGTGCGAAAGAATCTGCACGCTACCA
>CAWIEY010000002.1:0-64007 GCA_963835195.1 uncultured Alphaproteobacteria bacterium | reverse complement strand
GCCACATCGAGTTGATATGCCTATATATTTAGCGCCATACTGAGTTTTACCCACAAGCCTGTCCCCTTCGTGGCCGCGAGCATCCACGGGAGGCATTGGCGTATAGAAGAACAAGCGAGAGTGCGCACTTATCGGTATGCTCGATGGACCTTCTTTTGCCGGCCGTCGCGGGTCTGATCGTCGGCGTTCGTCGCATTTTTCGCGAGACTGATGCATTGCCGGGTGATGGCATGCAGTGGGAGATCACAGCTCCGTAGTTATGCGATTGCCTTTGCCTGCTCAAACCGCCGGATAAATGTGCCGGCAATCTTGTTCATCTCAACGAAGATTCCGATCTCCTCACGAAGAGCGCTCTCCGAAGGATCCTTCGAAAGCCAATTGAGGCTTGTCACCGCCAAAGCATCATCGTCCCATGCAAGTATCTTCGCGTGAAGTCGCGGCCGATGAACTGGCTTTACGTCCACGCCGCTCCGCTTCATTTCGAGAGCAAGCCCTGCTGCATCCTTGCCAGTAAACCGACCCGTCGGGGCGCCCATAATACAGCCTCACGTCGACGGCTTTCGATCGAGCCGCCGACATAGCGGGAAACATCGTCATCGGACTTCCTGCGATTCCAATCCTGTGGCTGGTTAGCCCACGGCGATCCTTGGCACCTAGACGCGCCAGCCAAGGCCGGACGCGGGCCATCATCGTACCTGGTGCATTCTTGTTGGTCGCGTTCCGATCCTGATGCCTACGAAACCGTAACTTGCTTAGCCTGTCGGTAGGTGCATTAGTGAGGCTAGGTGGGCGGCAAAGCGCTCTGAGCCAATCAAAGGCTCGTTGCAATGCCGAGCGACTACGATAAGAGCCACGGCGACGGCGTTAGAAACGCTGGCCTGCTACCAGCGCTGCTAATCATCGTCATTATCGGCGTGCTGTGGGTGTCAGCTTTTTTCGTTTTTGACGTCACTTCGCCTTAGCCAGCCGCCGGCTCGGTTGGCGGCTTTCTTGCGTTTCAGGCTGCGCTCAAGTCGGCGGATACGCCGCGCGGAACAACGGCACAGTGGCAGCGTTGTTCAACGATGCGCGATGCAATAGCCGTCTTTCGCCGTTCTCCTGATCAATTTGTTCGCCTTCATTGCCGTTTATCCGGGCCTGGCATGGGACGCGCTCGGGTGGCTTTCGAGCATGACGGGATAGACGATCTGGTTTGATTGCGCGCCGGAACGGTCATCCGATTTCAATCGTGCAGGACATTAGGCCACTGACCGATGGCGCAAATCGATGAGAACCTAAAACTGTCCCGCAATTGGGAGCCCATTAAGCCAAAGGTAAAACGAGCGACTCGACAATCGCTCGCAGAATGGTGGGCAAAGCAATACGCGCTACCGAGAGGACTACCGCCTGAGCTTCGTGCGCTCCTGAGGCGGATAGAAGAACGTGAGGCAGATTGATTTTTTGGTCGAGGTCTGACAGCCAACTGAGACGGCCTTACGCGTCTTCTATCGTTGCGGATGCCAACTCGACGTTGGGCTTTTATCTGGTTCGGATCAGGCGAGGATGCGCGGGGCCGCAGTAGCCTTGTCGCCTGTATTTGGTGTGTCCGCGGGCTCAATCAAAACACAGTGAGCGGGACACCTTGAAATGACAGTGAGTGCCAACAGGAAAAGTTTGTCCTTTTGCTGACGGACTTGCATGCTTTCCAAAAAATTAATGTGACGCTAGGCGCGTTCCAATTGCCAACGCCAGGTGCGATATGCCGATTGGTTTGGAGAACGCCCCCGGCAAATCTCTGGACACTTTCTTGATCAGGCTGGAAAATGCGGGGCGAGCGAATCAGAGGACGAGTGGTGAATTTACAATTGAGCCACGCACTCGGCTTTGACGCCGAAGCATCGGTATCCCCTAATTATTCACACGAACAATCGAATTTGCACCGCCGTGAGCGGCCCTCCGAAGCCGACGACGTTGCCAGCAACCAGCTCCTCTTCACGCAGCTTGAAAGGGAGCAGATCGGCGACATAATCGAAATCTTCAAGAGCCAAGGGCGTCGCTCTGCAGTGATTTGCGTCGATCGGAGTTCAACGGACGCAGCGGAACTATTGACCGCGGAGTTCGCGCGACAGGGGCTACCGGCCCCGACGACTACCGATTGTTCAGATGTCGCGGCTGTCGCTCAAAGTCGAGACGGAGTGTTCTTTGCCATCGATGACGCTGCCAGGCTGTCAAAGTCGCTGACACGCCTGGGAGCACTGAGCAGTGGATTCGTTTGCGCCCCAAAAACCGCGCACTATTTCAAGTCGCGGCCAGTGTTCGTACAAAGTGTTCCAAAGTCGGGAACGCATATTGTGTTCGAGTGCCTCAGAGCCTTTGGCTACGCCGACCCCCCTAGCCTGGACATGCCGAATTTTGTAGCGCCACTCGCCGACGGCGTATTCTACAACCTGCAGCACATGCCCATCTCGTGTCTTTCTCCCCCCTTTCAGAGGTTTTCTGACTTCATTCAATCGCTGTCGCGCTCGGTCACGGTTTTCATCATCCGAGATCCCCGTGACGTGGCGGTATCGCTCGCCTACTACCTCGCGTCGCAGGTGGATTATCACATCACCACCTCTCTATTCCACGATATGTCCGTAAGCGAGCGAGTTGATCGCGTGATCGACGGCGATTATCCGATACCGATTTACATCAACCGGTATTTGAACTTGAACGGCGGTATCGAAGAACTGTTGGAGCCCTACCTCTCATGGTGGTCCGAAACCTTCCCCAACGTTTGGCGAGTGCGATACGAGGACATTATCGGAGTAGATGGCGGGGGTGACGCTGGACGTCAGATGCAGACTATCTGGGAACTGCAACTTGCGCTCCACGTACCCGGCCGCCCCGGTGACTACTGTCATCGCGTGTTTAGCCGTAAGGCCCTCACATTCAGGCGCGGTCAGATCGGCGACTACCTCATCGATTTCTCCCAGGACCACCATGAATTATTCCAACGAACGGCCGGCTATCTCTTAGCAACACTGGGATACGCCGATCGATGGAAAATCTTACGCCCCTTCTGTGTACGCCTCCCGTCGACGCACGATCTGTCGCAAAGCGTCACAGCACAGCTACGTTCCGAATTGGCGAGCCGCGGCCGCGACTTCTCGTCGATTGCGATTGACGCCAGCGGCGAAGGTACCATCGAGCTCAAGGCAGATCGCATCGGCGGCACGATCGTCAACGATCGCTGCTGCGTTTCGGTCGAACTGACGGACGGTGTGCGTGTGGCACTGCCCGGCCTGGGAAATTTTAACGAGCAGCAATATAAGCTCCGGATCAGGGCGACGCTGTCACCGCGCCATTTGGTCGAGGCGATTATTGACGCCTTAGTAAGTGTAGGGTGCGTCGATCGATTGACCGAAGGCAGTTTCCGCCGGGATCCTAATTCAAGTTTCAAGGGGGAAATACGTATAGTCGTTCCGCGAGCCGCTGACAGCGGTCCATCGAAACCGTTCGTCGGCGAGAATCAGGATCTGACGTGGCCTTATTTCCGCTCGGTCATAAGGCGGTGGCGACGAAGCCGCAGACCGGGAAGCTACAGCTCGGCCCAGTTGGACTAGCCGAGAAAGCTTTAAGTGACCGGAAAAACGGACATTCCACGCTGAGCTCTGATTGTTCACCGCGTTAGGGGCGAGCGCCGTTTCGTTCCGCGCGTGGCGGCCTCTAGGCCGAGAGCGCCAGGATCGTCGTAATTGTTGCTGCTGAGCCAACGAAGGCTAAGGCGAGCGCGAAACCAGCGAAAATCTTTTTCATGGGCTTGCTCCCTCAAACGTCTTATTTTCGCTTCAAGTGGAGAGAGGCCGCTGTGACGGCTATCACTGTTTTGGCGCCTATTGCCGACATTCGCGACCTCGGAACAAGCGACCCGCAGTAAGGCGTAGCACGGCGCAGATCGCCCAAAGTCGTGCGCCATGGTCACCCCAAAATAGTGCGGACGTGGCGCGGGCCCATCACGTCGCTATATTTTGGGGATGTGCGGGCGTTTCACGACCAAGATGACATGGGCCGAACTCGTCGCGCTGTATCGGCTGACGATGAAAGCGCCACCGCACAACTTACCGCCGCGCTATAACATCTGCCCGACGGATTCCGTCGACGTCGTAAGGGAAATCGATGCCGTGCGGGAGCTCGTGCCAATGCGCTGGGGCTTGGTCCCGCGGTGGTGGTCGAAGCCACTGGATGAGCTCCGCGCCGCAACATTCAATGCGCGTGCCGAGACAGTCGGGACGAAGCCTTTTTTTCGCGACGCCTTTCCGCGCAACCGTTGTGTAATTCCGATGTCGGGTTACTACGAGTGGCAGAATACGCCAGCGGGCAAGCAGCCTTGGTACTATACGGCGCGCGATGGATTGGGCCTTACCGCCGTCGGCTTGTGGGAAAGCTGGCACAACCCGGAAACCGGGAAGTCCCTCCTGTCATGCACGATGATCGTTACCGAGCCGAACGCGATCGCGGCGGAAATTCACGACCGCATGCCGGTCCTGTTGAGGTCAGAGCAGTTCGAACCCTGGCTAAGCGGCAACATCGGCGTCGAATGTCTCAAACCGGCACCGGATGGCTTGTTGCAGAAGTGGCCCGTGTCAACGCGCGTCAACAGCTCGAAAGCATCCGCAGACGACTCAAGCCTGATCGAAGAGGTCGCTTCGTTGAGCGATCAAACCCCAAAAGGTGCCGGCTCTGAGCGGCAGGGAAGCCTATTTTAAAATCGATGTCTGTAATGCGTGAATTGCGGCGTCGCGTTCGCGCCGATCAGTCCATTCAATTTGAGCCCTGCCTGCCCCGTTTGGCCAAACAGCCGCCGGCCGGGCCGCGCTGGATCATCTCGATCCGGCACCTCTCCTTGTCGCGCGCCTTTTCCGGCGTAAGCGCCCCGTACTGGCCGAGCGCCCGCCGCGTTGGACGTGGGCGCCGGGATATCGAGCGGGCAGGACGAGCGTCCGGCTGCCCTTGTCGCTCACACCCGGACGCGGCCCGGGGAGCCAGCACAAGTCAATACTTTAGCGGAAAAACTTCATCCATCGGCGTCGCGCTGCGGCGCCGCCCGTTGCCGCTCGGAAAATCTGGAGGCCACGCCCGGAATTGAACCGGGGTAAACGGTTTTGCAGACCGCTGCGTAACCACTCCGCCACGTGGCCCTGGGTCATTTTCGGCCGCTCAGCCGCCGACGCCCGAGTGGAAGTCTATAAAGGAAGCATCGGTGTCCGACAACGGCACGCGTCCCCGCATTTTCCAGCCTAGGGTCATGGAGCGGGTTCCCAACGCGGCAGATGTGGCCAAAGTCCAATCTCTTGCCTTTTTCGCCGCTCTCTCGCACAAGGCTGCGCAGCCATAATTGGAAGCCAAACGGATGTTCGACGCCACGATCGCGCGCCGATTAATGGTCGACGGGCAAGTCCGCACCGCCGATGTGACCGACGCCGCACTGCTGGACGCCATGCTGACGGTCCCGCGGGAGAAATTCCTGCCGCCGGCGCTGGCGCCGCTTGCTTACCTCGACGCAGACATTCCCATTGGCAAGGGCCGCGCCTTGCTTCGGCCGATGGTGCTCGCCAAGCTCATCCAAGCGGCGCGCATTGCCGCCGGCGAGCGTGTCCTCGATCTTGGAGGCGCGACCGGCTATTCGGCGGCGATTTTGACGCGCCTTGGCGCCTCGGTCATTGCGCTCGAGGAGGATGCTGATTTGGCCAAAGCGGCGAAGACCGCGCTTGCGGCCACGGGGGCCGGCAATTGCGAGGTTTTCGTCGGACCACTCGTCGCGGGATGGCCGGCAGGCGCGCCTTACGACGTGATCTTCCTCAACGGTGCCGCGGAAACCATCCCGGATGCGCTCGGTGATCAGTTAAAGCCGGACGGGCGGGTCACGGGCATCGGCGGCCGTCCGCCGGCTTCAAAGGGCATGATTTATCGCGTGACCGAAGGCCGCTTGGTGGGTCGTCCGATTTTTGACGCCGCAGCGACCCTGTTGCCGGGATTTCGGATGCCGCCGAGCTTTGTTTTCTAGGCGGGCGCAGCGGAATATCCGCCGCAAAGGCTTTGCGGCGGGGGCGTTTTCCGACCTGTGGCGCATATGTGCCAACCGCAAGAATTTTGCGAATAACGGCGTTTCCGGGGGTTTCACCCACGCCGCGGGCCGCATAATCTCCGATCAATAGTGTGCGTCGGCCGGGTTGGTCGGGCGCGGGCTGGCGTCGCTTGGGGCGACGTGGGAAGGGCAGCGCACGTCTCATGCGTGGAAGGGGTGTGCGGGCGTATGTTTGGGTCGCTGCCGGCGTTTGCTGTGCGGCTGCGGCCATTGGCGTGGGCTGCTCGCAAGCAGCGGCCGACACGCTCGAATGGGCGCTGGTCCAGGCCTACCAAAACAATCCGTCCCTTAACGCGCAACGTGCAGCGCTGCGGGTGATCGATGAGAACGTGCCGCAGGCGTTATCGGGATACCGCCCCAAGGTCAGTCTAACGGCGCTTGGCGGGTATAATTACGAGAACGCCACACAGCAATTTCCCATCGGCGGCGTGCTCACACAGGTGAGTTTCGCGAATCAATTCATCTCGCGCAGCGTCGGCTTAGCCGGCACCCAGACTCTGTTCAACGGCTTTCAGACGGCCAACCGTACCCGCCAAGCGGAAAGCCAAGTCGATGGCGCGCGCGAGACATTGCGCGTGACCGAGCAGCAGGTGTTGCTGGATGCCGCGACGGCATACATGAACCTGCTGCGCGATGCCGCGATCCTCGAGCTCAATCAGAGCAACGTCCAAGTTCTTACCGAGCAGCTCAAGCAAACGCGCGATCGATTCAATGTCGGTGAGGTAACGCGCACCGACGTCGCCCAGGCGGGTTCGCGGCTTGCGGCGGGACGATCAGCGTTGTTGGGCGCGCAATCGAACTACGTTACATCGCAGGCGAATTATCGCCGCGTCATCGGAGTAAATCCAGGCAAGCTCGCGCCGGGCACGCCGATTGACCGGCTTTCCCCGAAGACATTGCCGAAAGCGATCGCAACGGGAGAAGTGCAAAGCCCCTCCGTCCTGGCGGCGGCTTACGGCGTCGACGTAGCCTCACTCGGCGTGAAGATCAGTGAAGGTGCGCTTTATCCGAATTTGACCGTCACGGCTAATGCTTCCTACGGAGTAAATCCGGCATTCGAAACCGTAAAAGAGACGCAGGCATCCGTCATCGGTCAGTTGACCGTGCCGATCTATCAGGGCGGCGGGGAATACTCCGCCATCCGGCAAAGCAAGGAGACGCTCGGGCAGCAACGGCTCACGCTCGACATCAACCGCGATCAGGCGCGAGCCACGGTGGTGCAGAGTTGGGGTCAACTCGATGCCGCCAAGGCGCAAATCGAGTTCGACCACCGCACAGGTCAATGCGGCGGAAATCGCCCTCAACGGCGTGCGCGAGGAGGCCCGCGTCGGGCAGCGCACAACGCTCGACGTTCTCAACGCGCAGCAGGAACTGGTCAACGCCCGCGTCGCGCTGGTCACGGCGCAGCATGATCGCGTGGTGGCGTCCTACGCGCTTCTGGCCGCGGTCGGCGGCTTGTCGATGCGGCGGCTAGGCCTCGACGTCGTCATCTATGATCCGATGGTGCACTATCAACAAATCCGCGACGCCTGGGCCGGCGTGCGTAATCCCGACGGCCGTTAGACGCCACAGGGTTCCGGCAACGGAAGCCGGAAAAGCTGAAGTTGCTTTCGTTTTCCCTGTGACATACCTAACTTCGCCGTTGCATAATTCTCGTTATGTGATTTGGAATGTGGGGTTCCGCGGGCGTTTTGGGTAATATGGGGGCCTTCGGACAATGAGCATCAGGGCGAGGATGCGCGCATGACGCAACCGGCGAAATCACAAGAGCCGTCGATGGAGGAGATTCTCGCCTCCATTCGTCGCATCATCGCCGACGACGACGCCAGCAAGGCGCCGGCAAAACCTGCCGAAGCGGTAAAACCGGCGCCGCGGGGGTCGGTCTCGTCCTCGCGCGCGGCCGC
The DNA here is from genome assembly GCA_963835195.1 of uncultured Alphaproteobacteria bacterium. GTDB lineage: Bacteria > Pseudomonadota > Alphaproteobacteria > Rhizobiales > Xanthobacteraceae > BOG-931. The sequence goes on along the minus strand of CAWIEY010000002.1, from coordinate 55,997 downwards.
CGCGCCCGAGCCCGAGCCTGGGCTCGAGCCCGATCCGATGTCGTCTGCAGTGGAGGCGGAATTGGAAGGTTTGGCGGACTCTGGTCTTCAGGATCCGGATATTCTTGATCTTACTGAATCCATGGCGAACCCGTCGGTTGCCGAGTTGGCGCCGGAGCCAAGTTCATTGGCGGCGGTCGAAAGCTTTCCGCATTCGCAGGACGCCGAACCCGAGCCCGTCGCATTCGACGAGCCGGAACCGGAGCAGCCGAGCTTCGCGCCTGCGCCCGCTCCGTCTCCTAAGCCGCAGCGAAACGACGAACAGGCGCAGGTCGGCATTCCAGGCGTGAGCGAGCGCGGACAGCTCCTTTCCAACGCCACGGCGGCGGCGGTCGATTCTGCGTTCAATGCGCTCGCCCAGACGGTTCTCATGAACAACGCACGCACCCTGGAAGATCTGGTCCGCGAAATGTTGCGGCCGATGCTGAAGACTTGGCTGGACGATAATCTTCCCCGCCTCGTTGAACGGTTGGTGCGGGGGGAAATCGAGCGCGTCGCGCGCGGCCGCTGAGGTTTTTTTCGCTCTCTGCGGGGTCGTGTGCGCCGTTTCGCGACAGCGGAGCGGCGCAAAGTTACTCACGCGTCCTTGAGCGCCGCCGCAAGCTTTAGCGCCTGATCGGACAGCACAGCCGGATCTTCCTTCACTGAGGCCGGCGGCTTCAGCGCAACACCCGTCTTCCGCGGTATGATGTGAATATGCAGGTGGAAGACGACTTGACCGCCGGCCGGCTCGTTGAATTGCTGGATGGTGAGCCCGTCGGCGGCAAACACTTTTACGGCTGCCCGCGCGATGGTTTGCGTCGCTTTGACAAGAGCTGCGAGCTCGTCCGGCGCAATGTCGAGAATAGTTCGTGCCGCCGCTTTGGGGATGACCAGCGTGTGCCCGGGAGCGCGCGGCATGATGTCGAGAAAAGCGAAGGCTTTGTCGTTCTCATAAACCTTGTGTGCGGGCAACTCGCCGCGCAAAATTTTGGCAAACAGGTTGTTGGAATCATAGCTCGGCATGTCACTCGGCCCCTTCATTAGTCCGTTTCGAGCGTGGCATCCTGTCGGTAGGGTCCGGCGGCGGCAAGCTCTTCGCCGACAGCCGCGACATAGGCTCGTTCGCGATTGAGATAATCGGCGATTGCCCGGCGCAACGCGGGGTCGGCGATGTAGTGCGCGGAAAAGGTGGTCTTCGGCATGTAGCCGCGGGCGATCTTATGCTCGCCTTGGGCGCCAGCCTCAACGTAGGGAAGCTTGTTCGCAATCGCATATTCGATCGCCTGATAGTAGCAGAGCTCGAAATGCAGGAATGGATGATGCTCGACGGCGCCCCAATGGCGGCCAAACAAAGTATGCGAACCAATGAAATTGAGCGCGCCGGCAATCCAGCGTCCGCCGCGTTTTGCCATGACCAGCAAAATACGGTCGCCCATGGCTTCCGATACCAAAGAAAAGAACGGCCGGGTGAGGTAAGGCCGACCCCATTTGCGTGAACCCGTCTCCATGTAGAACGCAAAGAAATGATCCCAGGCGTCTTCGGTGAGATCGTTTCCGGTCAACCAGTGCACGGTTATGCCGTTTTGCAAAGCATCCTGGCGCTCGCGGCGAATGGTTTTCCGTTTGCGCGCGGAAAGCGCGGCAAGGAAATCGTCGAAGCTTTGGTAGCCGGGATTGGCAAAGTGGAACTGTTGATCAGTGCGCTGCAGGAATCCCAACCCGCCAAGAAAACGATATTCGTCTTCGGCCGCAAACGTGACGTGAACGCCGGAAGCATCGTCGACGCGGCAAAGTTCGACAAGAGCCCCGGTGAGTGCGCGACGAATTTCGTCCGGGTTTGCGCACGGCCGTACCAGGAGCCGCCGTCCGGTGGCTGGCGTGAAGGGCACTGCGACTTGCAGTTTCGGGTAATAGCTGCCGCCGGCGCGCGCATAAGCTTCCGCCCAGCCATAGTCGAAAACGTATTCGCCGCGGGAATGGGTCTTCACGTAGCAGGGCGCCACAGCGGCAAGCGTATTATCGGCGTTTCTCACCGCGAGATGCTGAACGAGCCAGCCGGAATGCCCGCCAACCGATTTCGAGGCCTCGAGTGCAGCAAGAAAAGCATGTGAGATAAAGGGGTTAAATGTCTCATCCTGACACTTTGATAGAGGACCGGGATTGACGGTTGCGGCGTGCGGATTGGCGCAGCCATCCCATTCGGCGGCGCCGATATCGGCGATCGCACGCACGGCAAGCGCGCGGAAATCGCCCGCCTTGGCGGCTGAGCAATCCGGCGTTGCGTCTTTTTCGTTTTTGCCGCGGTTCATGGGCGAAAGCCCTCGAATACGATCTGATCTGCGTAACGCGCGGCCCGTTGCCGCTCGGCTTCTGTCCGCACCACCCAGGCGATGAGCGGCAAGCACAAAATATGCCGGGCTATGCCGGGTGCCAGCGCCGGCAGATTGTCGACCATATAGGCGACAAATTGCGGGCGGGCCGACACGGCCGGGAGCAGCGATCCCATATTGTAGCGCAACCGCGGCGGCATCTGATCCCAGTAGGGATGCGGCTTGTATTTGGCGGCAACAATGCCGCGCGGGAGTCCCGGCGCCTTTTGCCGCAGGACTTGCAGTTGCAGCGGATCGAAGGACATCGGCGCGACCGGCCCGTTATATCCGGAAAGCAGCGTGGCGACGCGCTCGGCAAGGCAGGAGTCGCCGTCGAAGCGGCTTTTCAGTTCCGGCAACAATGCGCCACGGCCGCCGACCAAATCGCACAAATCTCCGAGCGACAGCATTCGCTCTTTGCTCTCCCGGAATTTGACGCGCTTGAGCTCCGCACTGGTCAATTGGTCCAGCCGGCCTTCGCCTTCGGTGAGTCTGCCGAGGACGGCGTCATGGTGGACCATGGCCTCGCCGTCGGCGCTGATCTGCACGTCGACCTCGATACCGTAACCGCCGGCAAGCGCGGCTTCCACGGCGCCTGCCGTGTTTTCGACGATACCCCTGGCCGCATCATGCAGGCCGCGGTGCGCAATGGGCCGCGCCGCCAGCCAGTCGAGAGCGCGCGGCACTTTCACAAGACTTCGAATAGGCCTTCGACCTCGATCACCGCATTTTGCGGCAGTGCTGAAACGCCGACCGTCGTGCGCGAATGTCTGCCCTTGTCGCCGAATACTTCGACCATGAGGTCAGATGCACCATTCATCACTTTCGGACCCTCAAGAAAACCGGGCGCGGAATTGACGAAACCGCCGAGACGCACCACGCGCACCACGTTATCGAGATCGCCGACTGCCGCTTTTACCTGGGCCAGGACGTTGACCGCGCAGGCTCTCGCCGCTTTTTGGCCGTCTTCGATCGACACGCCGCCGCCCAATTGACCCGCGGCAACGAGCTTGCCGGAATCCAGGCAAATCTGTCCCGACACCATGAGCAAATTCCCGGTGCGCACGAATGGAACGTAATTGGCCACCGGAGCGGCCGGCTTCGCCAGCGTAATGCCAAGTTCGCGCAGCCTTTTCTCCACGGCGCCCGCCATTTCACTTCTCCATTTACGTTGTCCCGGCGCAAATTTTCGCACCGATAGCGGAGGGCGCGCAAGCCGGGTTTGCGGAACGAGCGCGCAGTTGCGACTGCGGAAGAAGCTTCCTATGTTCCGAAACTGCGTTAAGACAAAGTCTTTAAGAATTGACGGAACGCGGACAGGGGGCGAACGGCGTAGTCGGCAACGGAGCACCATCGACTTATGGCTAAGGCTCACCTGTTTGTATCACGCAGCGCCGTCCTGATTTGCGCAGTGATGCTTGCGGCGGTACTCGATGCCCACGCGCAAACGCAAGCTCGGCCGCCTGCATTGGTGCCGCATCGGGCCGTCTACGACCTCACATTGGGGCGAACCCGCGGTAACTCGGAGGTGGCCGGCGTTCGCGGCCGTATTCTCTACGATTTCGGCGGTAACGCCTGCGACGGTTATACCCTGCAATTCCGTCAGGTATCTGTGCTCGATTCCGGGGAAGGCAAAGTAACCACCAGCGACCTGCGGTCGACGACCTGGGAGGCGGGTGACGCAAAGAATTTTAAATTTGCTTCGCAGAATTTTGTCGACCAGACCTTGGTCGATTCCGTGGACGGTCATGCCAAGCGCGGCGCCGCCGCCACGGCGGTGAACCTGGTCAAGCCGGAGCAAAAGCAAATCAGTTTGGATGCAGCCGTCGTGTTCCCGACAGAGCATATGGTGCGCGTGATCGAAGCGGCGCGCGCCGGCAAAGCCATCCTCAACTTTCCGGTTTTCGACGGCTCGGATACCGGGGAAAAGATTTACAACACGCTCACCGTCATCGGCCACAAACTGACGGCCGAGGAGCGCAAGCACGACGACGCCGCGGCGAACGAGCCGAAGCTCACAGCCGTGCCGCGCTGGCCGGTCACCATCAGCTATTTCGATAAATCCAAGACGGACGACAGCGGTGAGCAGACGCCGGTCTATTCGATCGATTTCGAGCTCTACGAGAACGGCGTGTCGCGGGCGCTGTCGCTCGACTACAACGATTTCACGGTTGTCGGCAAGCTGACGTCGTTGGAATTCAAAGACCTGAAGCCTTGCCCGTAGAACATGATCGGGAAATCGAATCGGTTTTCCGAAACGATCATGCTCCGCTAAGATACTGGTCCCTTGTCAGGTCAGGGCTTGCGGGACGCCTCGAACGCCAATCCTCTGAGCAGCGCCTCGTCGCCGAACCGCGCGCGAACCCGGTCGACGGCGTGCTCGGCCTCCGCCGCCCGCATATCCACAAAATCCGCCGGATCGGCCTGATCGGCATCGGCCAGTGCGCTCACGCCGACGCCGAGGAGACGGAATTTGGTGCCGTCCGTTTCCCGGAGCAGCAGCCCCCGGGCCGCGGCAAAAATCTTGATCGCCAATTGCGTCGGCGTGCCGAATGAATGGGCCCGCGTGCGAATCTTGAAATCGGCGGTCTTCAGCTTGAGCGTAATGGTCGCGCCGGCCAGCGCCTTTTGCTTTAGCCGCGCTGAGACGGTCTCGGTTTCGCACCAGAGAATCCGTTCGAGCTGCTGGAATTCGGAAAGGTCCTCATCGAAAGTCGTTTCCGAGGACACGCTTTTGGTTTCGCGCTCGGGATCGACTTTGCGCGGATCGATGCCGCGGGCGAGACGGGCGAGGCGGCGGCCTTCGTCACCGTAGCGGCGCGCCAATTCGATCTCGCTGGCATTTTGCAGGTCGGCGATGTGACGGAAACCGTCGCCGGCGAGCCGCTGCGCGCTCACGTTGCCGACGCCGAAGATGAAGTTGACGGGCTTGGGAGCAAGGAATTTTTGCGCTTCGCCGGAGCCCAAAACTGCAAATCCACGCGGCTTGTCGAGGTCCGAGGCGACTTTTGCCAGGAATTTGTTGCACGACAGTCCGATCGACACGGTAATCGCGAGGTTCTTCTCCACATCGAGCGCGAAGCGCGCCAGTACCTTGGCCGGCGACAAGCCATGAAGGCGCGCGGTGCCCGCCAAATCGACAAACGCCTCATCAATGGACAAGGGTTCGACCAAAGGCGTCAGCGCCAGCATCATGCGGCGCACCTCGCGGCCAACGCCGACGTACTTCTCCATATTCGGCCGCACCACACGCGCGTGCGGGCACAGGCGTAGCGCCTCGAACATGGGCATGGCCGACTTGACCCCATAAGTCCGGGCTACGTAGCAGGCGGCCGCGACCACGCCGCGCCGGCCGCCGCCGACAATGACCGGCTCGGCGGCCAACGTCGGATCGTCGCGTTTTTCAATGGTTGCGTAAAACGCGTCACAATCGATATGCGCAATGGCAAGGTCGGCGAGCTCATCATGGCGTAAGACGCGCGGCGATCCGCAACCCGCGCACCGCGTCGCCTGCGGCGCTGCATCACCAAGGCAATCGCGGCAAAATGCGCTCACGGCAATCTGCGATGTCCTTCGCTGGCGAGCGCAGCGCGGGCCTGCCCGACCGCAGCCGGGTCGACGCCGGCACTGGCGGCAAATGCGACCAGGAGATTCTCGTCGCCGAGCATATGCTCCAGCACCCCGGCAAGAAAGCCGGGCTCGCGCGCGGCGTCACGGATTTGCTCGATGGCGAGCCCGCTTGAATGCAGGAAGGCGGCCAGCCGTTGCGGCTCCTCGCCGATGAAGGCAAACGCCTGAATCGCCAGCATTTCTGCCGCGTCTTTGTCCAATCGTGAAGCCGATTTCATGCGGTCCTATTTGCCTTTCCGTAATATATCGAAGCTAGCCTCGGCCGTTGCAGCGGGTGCACTGGCCGGGCCAACTCTAGCGTGCCGGCGCAGGGCTCCGGGCAGGGGACGGGATGGCCAAAACGGTCCTAATTGTGGAGGACAACGAGCTGAACATGAAGCTCTTCCACGATCTATTGGAGGCCCATGGCTACAACACCGTCGCGACGCGCAACGGCATCGAGGCGCTCGACCTCGCCCGCAAGCATCGGCCGGATTTGATTTTGATGGACATCCAGCTTCCCGAAGTCTCAGGCCTTGAGGTCACCAAATGGCTCAAGGACGATGATGACTTAAGAGCGATCCCGGTGGTCGCGGTGACAGCGTTTGCCATGAAAGGCGACGAGGAGCGCATCCGCGAGGGCGGCTGCGAAGCCTACCTCTCAAAGCCGATTTCGGTCGGAAAGTTTATCGAGACGATCCGCCGCTTTCTCGGCAATCCGTAAGGACCGCGAATGACCGCCCGTGTTCTCGTCGTTGATGATGTACCCGCGAACGTCAAGCTCATGGAAGCCAGGCTGTCGGCCGAGTATTTCGACGTGATTACGGCCATGAGCGGTGCCGAAGCCTTGGCGATCTGCGAGCGCGCTGAATGCGATATCGTCCTGCTCGACGCGATGATGCCGGACATGGACGGATTCGAAGTCTGCCGGCGTCTGAAAACCAACCCCGCCACCCATCACATTCCGGTGGTGATGGTCACCTCGCTGGATCAGCCCTCCGACCGGGTCCGGGGACTCGAAGCCGGGGCCGACGATTTTCTGACCAAGCCCATCGCCGAGCCGGTCTTGATCGCGCGCGTGCGTTCGCTCTCGCGGCTCAAGATGGTAACGGACGAATTGCGCATGCGCGCGGTCACGACGCGTGAGATCGGCATCAGGTCGCCGGAACGCGAAGCAGTGGCCGATGACGGCCGCGGCGGCCGTGTCCTGGTCGTCGACGATCGGCGCTCCTCGGTTGAGCACCTCGCTGCGATCCTCGGACCGGAGCAGACCGTAGAGATCGAGGTGGACCCACGGGAAGCGCTGTTCCGCGCCGCCGACGGCAACTACGACTTGGTCATCGTATCCCTGGGGTTGGAAGGCTTCGATGCGTTGCGGCTCTGCAGCCAGGTCCGCTCTCTCGATCGCACGCGCAACGTCCCCATTCTGGCGATTACCGAGCCGGAGGACGGTGCACGCATGCTGCGCGGGCTGGAGATCGGCGTGAACGATTATCTGATGCGGCCGATCGACAAGAACGAGCTGTTGGCGCGCGTGCGCAGCCAGGTGCGCAGGCGGCGCTACACCGAACGGCTGCGCGACAATGTACAAATCTCAATCGAGATGGCGATCACCGACGCGCTCACCGGCTTGTTCAATCGCCGCTACATGGAAAATCATCTCGCCGCTTTGATCGAACAGGCGACCGGGCGAGGTAAGCCGCTGGCTTTGATGGAACTCGATATCGATCACTTCAAGTCGATCAACGACACTCACGGCCACGATGCCGGCGATGACGTGCTCCGCGAATTTGCGCTGCGCATCAAGCGTTCGATCCGCGGCATCGATCTCGCATGCCGCACCGGTGGCGAGGAATTCGTGATCGTCATGCCGGAAACGGATTTGACCGTCGCCGCGATGGTCGCCGAACGCTTGCGCCGGCGGATCGCCGCCGAGCCGTTCTCCATCAGTCAAGGCGCGCGCAGCATTCCGGTGACACTCTCGATCGGACTGGCGGCTTTGCGCGGCGTCGATGACGTTTCGGCGAGCCTGCTCAAACGCGCCGACCGGGCGCTCTATCAGGCCAAACGCGAGGGCCGAAACCGGGTGGTGCCGGAAGCCGCTTGAGCGGTGATTTTTGCTTCCATCGGCTTTATTTGCCGATTGCTTTCGCCGGCCGTTGCGGTACGGTTGTCGGGTAATCAACAATAATCGGCGATCGCCTTTCGGCGGCCCAGCGGGCCACGGGAAGGTGCAGCGCATCGGATAACCCTACGGAGTGCTCAGGTCCGCCGCATCTCCTGGGTCCGTGGGGTTCGGCCGGCCTGGGGGGCGGTACGAGTGGCCTCCTCATGACGCCACTCCGGGCCGGCCACCAGCCGATTGCTGCGTTCCGGCTTTCTGTCGAATCCGTCTTTAAAAACGAAAAGCCCGGCCATGGGCCGGGCACCTCATGGCGCGTGCCGGCAGATTATTTGATTTTGCTCTCGCGAAACTCGACGTGCTTCTTGGCAACCGGATCGTACTTCTTCTTGACCAGTTTGTCGGTCATGGTGCGCGAATTCTTGCGCGTCACGTAATAAAACCCCGTGTCGGCGCTGGACACGAGTTTGACCTTGATTGTCGTTGCTTTGGCCATGATCGGACCTCGAAATTCCTCTTGTTGGCCGTCAACCTAGCCACGAAGCCGGCAAAGTCAAGAAAGCGCTTGGTCCGGCTCCGGCGCCGTCACAGCAACTCGCGCACAAAGCGCTTTTTCACCATGTGATAGAACGGAACCGGGTGGTCGTGGCTCATGCCGGTCAAGATGCGTTCCTGCAACTCTTCCAGCGCCACCGCGGTAATGGAGGGAATATCAAGCCGGCGCGCTTCGGTAATCGGCAGCCAGACGAGTTCGACAAACTCCGCCTGCGGCCCGACAAACCCGTCGGCGCGATGGACGACGGCGGAAAACTCGGCGGCGAAGAAACGGCTGTCAAAACGCCGCGGCCGCCGTGGCGGGGTGATGGCGCGCGCCACGAAATGGACCGCGCTCAAGTCCGGCAGCACGCCGGCCTCGGCAAACGCCTGCCAATCGGCCGCCGGCGCCGCAGTGCGCTCGCCGGTCTTAGCGCCGAGCATCAATCCGGTTTCCTCATAAGTCTCGCGTATGGCGGCGAGCGCAAAGGCCGCCGCCTTGCCGGCGCTCGGCCGCTGGACGCCGCGCATCAGCCGCGCGGTATCGCTCGCGTGCAACGGCGCCGCGACCGGCATCAACCGGTCAGCGAGTTCAACGCGGCCGCCTGGGAAGACGAATTTGCCGGGCATGAAGCGATGGCGCTCGTGCCGTCGTCCGAGCAGGACTTTCGGGACCGCGTGGCCGCGGTCGATGAGGATGAGCGTGGCCGCATCCCGCGGTCTTGAATAGGCGAACGATTGATCGCGGGTGGCGTTCGTCAGCCGGTCTGTTCGGTCAGTCCCGGAATCGGTCGGTGTCGATGGCGGATCGTCGGTCATCTTCTTCGGCCGCGCTTGCCATGCCGCTTCGCTCGCGGCGGGGTTTTTGCTTGCGGAGTCGGATCGAACTTTTTGTGCGCCGGTCGCGCGCGGCCGCCGCTTACAAGTTTAAATCGGAGCGCTCCCGCCACCGGCGCCGCCTCGACCAATTCGACCGTCACCGGATCGCCGAGCCGAAATGTCGCCGACCGGCCGACAAAGGCGTGACTGGCTTCGTTGAAGCGGAAATATTCGTCGCCGATGTGACGTGCCGGAACCAGACCGTCAGCGCCGGTTTCATCCAGCTCGACGAACAGCCCGGCGCGCGTCACGCCGGAAATATGCCCGTCAAAAATCGCGCCGACCCGGTCCACTAAAAAGTGGGCGATCAAACGGTCGGCGGTTTCGCGCTCGGCTTTCATGGCCCGCCGCTCGGTGGCGGAAATATTTGCCGCCACTTCGGAGAGCGATCGAACATCGACGTCGCCGCCGAGGCCGTCGGACCCGAGCTTGAGCGCCCGGATGAGGGATCGATGCACGATCAGATCGGCGTAGCGGCGTATCGGCGAGGTGAAATGGGCATAGCGGCGCAGGTTGAGGCCGAAGTGGCCGAAATTCTCCGCCGAATATTCCGCTTGCGCCTGGCTGCGCAATACCACCTCGTTGACCAGCCGCTCGATGTCGCGGCCCTTCACCCGTTGCAGGATCCGGTTGAATGCATCCGGGCGCAGTGCGCCGCCTTTGGCAATGGAAATGTCGAGGGTTGCCAGGAATTCCCGCAGCGCCACGATTTTTTCCGGGGCGGGCTCGTCGTGGACGCGATAGATCAGAGGAACATGGCCGCGCTCGCAGGTTTCCGCAGCGGCGACATTGGCGAGGATCATGAACTCCTCGATCAGCCGGTGCGACTCCAAGCGCGCGGGCATGACCACGCGATCGACGGTACCGTCGGATTTAAGCATGATTTTACGTTCCGGCAGCTCGAGATCGAGCGGGCCGCGTTCGTCGCGCGCATGGCGCACGGCGCGGTAGGCGGCATAAAGCGGCTCGAGAATTCGTGGGACAATAGTGTCGGTCACTTCGTCAGGCCGGCCGGAGACCGCAAGCTGCGCCTGTTCGTAATGAAGCCGTGCCGCCGAACGCATCAACACCCGGTGGAAGGTGTGGGAGCGTTTGCGGCCATCGGCGCCGATCACCATGCGCACGGCAAGCGCCGGACGGTCTTCATGCGGTCGCAGCGAGCACAATTCGTTGGAGATGCGCTCCGGCAGCATCGGCACGACGCGATCGGGGAAATAAACCGAATTGCCGCGCTCGGCGGCCTCGCGGTCGAGCGCGGAACCGGGCCGCACGTAGCAAGCCACGTCGGCAATGGCGACGCTGACGATGTAGCCGCCGGCGTTGCGCGGGTCCGGATCGGGCGACGCGTGGACGGCGTCGTCGTGGTCTTTGGCGTCCGGCGGGTCGATGGTGACGAAGGGGAGTTCCCGCCAATCCTCGCGGCCGTCGAGCGTCGCCGCGGCGCTCGCCTCGGCTTCCGCCAGCGCCGCGCGCGAAAATATGTGCGGAATGCCATGGGCATGGATGGCGATGAGGCTGACCGCCCGCTCGCTCTTCAATGACCCAAGCCGTTCGACGACCGACGCTGAAGGCAAACCGAAGCCGCCGTGCCGGGCGACCTCGACGGCGACGAGATCGCCGTCGGTTGCGCCTGCGGTGCGGTCGCTGGCGATTGTCAGTTCACGGCCGAGCTGCTTTTTGTCGATCGGCACCAGGCGTCCGCCGCCACCTGGCATTCCACGAAAAATTCCGAGCGCACGGTGCTTGGCGCGGTCGATCAGTTTGATGACGCGCGCTTTGACCTCTTCGTGGCCGGTCTGCTCGATGCGCAACAGCGCCCGGTCGCCGACACCGGGCGTCGCCGGACCGGCGCGCCGGGCGATCGCAAGGTGGATGACCGGCGGCGCTCCGTGCGCCTCCTCGTCCCATTCGGTCGGCCGCGCCAAAAGCTCGCCGTCGCTATCGCGGCCGATAACGTCGGCCAGCACGACTGGGGGCAACGCGCCGCTCTGATGCAAACGCTTGCGGCGCCGTTCAATGTGACCGTCGTCGGCGAGTTCGCGCAGCATGCGTTTGAGCGTCGCGCGGTCGGCGTTTTTGGCGCCGAAGGCTCGGGCGATCTCGCGCGTCCCGACCTTGCCGGTATGCGCGCGGATGAAAGTCAGAAGCTCCTCGCGCGAGGGGAGGGAGGAGGTGCGTTTCATAGTCGGCTCATTGGCCGTATCCGCGGCCACCGCCGGTCGTTATTCGGCAGCAGGTGGGGACTTTCGTGTAGGCTTCGTATTGGCAGGTCTTTTCTTGGCTGTCGCTGCGCCGCGCCGCTTCGATGACGGCTTTACATGCCGCGCCGTTCCGGGCGAAGGCTTAGGCGTCTTGCGCGGCCGGGCATGCGGCGCCGCTCCGCGTGCGGATCTGGCGTCGAGAAGCGCGACCGCTTCTTCCAGCGTGATGGTCTCGGGCGTCTTGTCGCGCGGCAGCGTGGCGTTGACGCCGCCATGGCTGACATAAGGCCCATAGCGGCCGTTTTTCGCGACGATCGGACCGCCTTTGTCCGGATGCTCGCCCAAGGGACGGCCCGGATCGGCCCCGAAGCGGCGGAAACGCGACCCCTTGGCGCGCTTTTCGGCGAGCAACGTCACGGCCCGATTGAGGCCGACGTGAAAGACATCGTCGCCCTCATCGAGGCTGGCGTAGGTCTTGCCGTGCTGCACATAGGGCCCGAAGCGGCCAATACCGGCACGGATGACCTCGCCATCTTCAGGGTGGCGGCCGACGTCCCGCGGCAATGAAAGAAGCGCAAGCGCGCGAACAAGGTCGACCTCATCGACCACGGTGCCTTTCGGCAGACCGGCGCGTTTGGGCTTTTCGCCCTCGCTCGCCTCGCCGAGCTGGACGTAGGGACCGAAGCGCCCGCTGCGCAGCGTGACCTCGAGACCGGTATCGGGATCGACACCGAGCTTCTTGGTGCCGATATCGCCGGCGCCGTCCGGAGACGACGAGAGCGACCGGATGTAGCGGCATTCCGGATAGTTGGAGCAGCCGATGAAAGCGCCGAAGCGGGAGAGCTTGAGCGTCAGCCGGCCGTTTTCGCAATTGGGACATTTGCGCGGGTCGGTGCCGTCGGCGCGCGGCGGGAAGAGGTGCGGCGCCAGCAATTCGTCAAGCGCATCGATCACCTGTGAGATTTTCAAATCTTTGATTTCATCGACGGCGCCGATGAAGTCGCGCCAGAAATCGCGCAGCACGTCGCGCCACGCCGCCTCGTTGTTGGAAATCAGATCGAGCTGTTCCTCAAGACCAGCGGTAAAATCATATTCGACGTATTTGGCGAAAAAGCTTTCCAGGAAGGCAACGACGATGCGGCCGCGGTCCTCGGGATAGAGCCGCCTTTTGTCGAGCCGCACATATTTGCGGTCCTTCAACACCTGCAAGATCGATGCGTAGGTCGAGGGACGGCCGATGCCCAGCTCTTCCAGTCGTTTGACCAGCGAAGCTTCCGAATAGCGCGGCGGCGGCTCGGTGAAGTGCTGCGTGGCCGCGATCGAGCGCTTGGTCAGGGCTTCTCCCGCCGCCATTGCCGGCAAGCGCCGCGCGCCTTCTTCGTCCGCATCTTCGTCCTGCCCTTCCTGGTAAAGCGCGAGGAATCCGTCGAATTTCACCACGCTTCCGGTCGCCCGCAATTCGAGGCGGCGTGCCGCGACCTTGGCGCTGATGTCGACGGTGGTGCGCTCGAGTTCGGCCGATTCCATCTGGCTCGCAACGGTGCGCAGCCAGATCAGCTCGTAGAGCCTGGCCTGATCGTTATCGAGGAAGCGCTTGGCGTCTTTGGGATGGCGGGCGACATCGGTCGGCCGGATCGCCTCGTGGGCCTCTTGCGCATTTTTCGCTTTGGCTTCGTAGCGCCGCGGCGCCTGCGGCACATAGCGCGCGCCGAGATCGGCCTCGATCACGCGGCGCAGGGCGGCGATGGCTTCGCCGGCGATCTGCACGCCATCGGTTCGCATATAGGTGATCAGGCCGATCGTCTCGCCGCCGACATCGATCCCTTCGTAGAGCCGTTGCGCGACCCGCATGGTATGGGCGGGGGCAAAGCCGAGCTTGCGGCTTGCTTCCTGCTGCAGGGTCGATGTCGTGAACGGCGGCTGCGGATGGCGTTTGACCGGCTTGGCTTCGACCGTCTCGACGCGGAATGAAGCGCCGTCGAGCGCGTGCTTGAAAGCTTCGGCCTCCGCGCCTGAGCCAATATCGAGGCGCTGGAGTTTTTTGCCGTCGGCGCCCACGAGCCGCGCCTCGAAGGTCTCCTGGCGCGGTGTGGCGAGGGTGGCGACCAGAGACCAATACTCGCGGCGAACGAATTTCTCGATTTCAAGCTCGCGATCGCAAACCAGACGCAGCGCCACCGACTGAACGCGTCCGGCCGAACGCGCGCCGGGAAGTTTTCGCCACAAGACCGGCGAGATGGTAAATCCGACCAAATAATCGAGCGCACGGCGGGCGAGATAGGCGTCGACCAGAGCCTGGTCGATGCGCCGCGGGTTGGCCATCGCCTCATTCACCGCCTGCTTGGTGACGGCATTGAAAACCACCCGGTCGATGGGCTGGCCGTTGAGCGCTTTCTTCTGCTTGAGCACTTCGAGCACGTGCCAGGAAATGGCTTCGCCTTCGCGGTCAGGGTCGGTCGCCAGAATGAGCCGATCGGCCTGCTTGGCCGCGCGGGCGATGTCGTTGAGCCGCTTTTGCGCCTTGGCATCGACCTCCCAGATCATGCGGAAATCGGCGTCGGGATCGACCGAGCCGTTCTTCGCCGGCAGGTCGCGAACGTGGCCGAATGAGGCCAAAACCTCGTAGCCCCGGCCGAGGTACTTGTTGATCGTCTTCGCCTTGGCGGGCGATTCCACTACGACGAGATTCATTCTATCTCACTGATTAAACAGCGCTTTTGATATTTTTTGGCGCTTTTTGCCGGTTCCCGGCCGCCGGAACATGGGTAATGCCGCCCCGCCTGTCAAATCGTTACCCGGACCGCGATCGCCCGGAAAACCGGACAAAGGCCGGCAAAACACGGCGAATCTTTGCGCTCCGAGCACGAAATTCGCCTGTCCTGTTGCGCTCTCAAGGGTTGCCGGCCACAACCCCGGACTATCCTGTGAGGCGCGCTTGGGGAGGTCCCTCTCGTCCCTCTCCCCGCCGGGGAGCGTGGATCGAGGAAAATCAAAGGCTTGTGAGGGCGTTTTGCGGCATTGGCGACACAGTTTTGCGACAGTCGGCCGGCACCCGATGATAGCGGGATTTCATTCGAGAGCCAGTCCGTTAGCACCGATCCGGTGGTGATCGTTAGGACCGAACGGTCACCGCGCGCCAATTCGGTGGATCGCAATCGTGCTTCGGGCAAGACCACCCGAAGTCTAGCGGCGGAAGAACGTTTCGCGCTTAGCCTGAACGCCGCGTTCCTTGAGAAATCTGCGCGCCGAGACCGACCTCACGCCATTGCGGGCTGGGACCTCGCCTAAGGCATTTCCTCGGATTTGGGATAGGCGATTACCGGCACCCGTTCGATGCCATCGCGCAATGCGACCTGCATTCTTTGGCCCTTGGGTCTTAAAGCGCGCGAGGGTTCTGCAGATCGTCTTGGCTCCGCCGAAATGTCGGTGATGAGATTGGCGCGATGCAGCCGCGTGAGGACGTTTTCGCTGTCGTCGAAGAACAACCTTGCCAAGGTTGGGGTCGAGGGTTCGCATCCCTTCGCCCGCTCCAAGCCAAATCAAATCAGGCACTTAGCTCAATTCCCAAAACCCGTGTTTTCGCGCAGGGTAACACCGGGGTAACAGCGGTCGAAGGATTGCGCTTCTTGCCTTCCTATTATGGCGCTAAGACCAAAAAATCGCGCAGCAACTTCCATGACAAACTCTACCCTGCCGAAACCCGAAATCGCCGCTGAAAGCTCGTGGTGGGTGTGGCTTGGGTGGTCGAAAAGGAACGGGGCCGAGCATTTTGTCTACGGTTGCGCGGCGCCCTGCTTTCGCGCAGCAGGCTGGAGCAAATCCGCCGAGCGCGCCCTTTCCGGCTCTTGGGCGCTGGTCACCCACGAACTAACCGCGGCAAACGATGAATTCGCCAAATTCCGCGCGCCATTGAACGCAGGAACGCTCAAACCGGCGCTTTTGCTTGGGCGGGCCTTTCCGGAAAAACCCATCGCCCATATTCGACGAATCCTTCAAGAGGGCCTTGGCCAAACGGCGGCGCAGGTAACGACGCATTATACGCTGCCGCAGCTTTCCGAGCTGACGGGCGATACCGATGCGGTGTTGCAAGAGTTGTTGGCCAACATGAAGGATGAATTGAATCTCCCCTTCACCTCGAACTACGCCGCGCGCCTTGGAAACTTTGAGATTTTCGACCTGCAGCCGTGGCTGGACCGCCCTCAGCCCTTTCTCATTGAAGTGGCCTCCAGCCCTGGCGAAGACCGGACCGGACCGGAAAACCTTCAAATTTCCCGTAGTCCAGAATTTGCGCGCGAGCGTCATATCGCGCGTGTCATGGGCCGCGTCCGAGGGGACACGGTAATCGATCGTTTGCTGATCCTTGAGCCCGATAAGTCGCGCGTGACTGTGGAATCGCCCGAGTGGCTCGATCAGCTGGACATTCAGATGTACGACGGCACGGGCGAGAGGCTTCTTCATTCCGAGCATAATCAGTATCTGACCCGCATCAATTTGGTCATGTCGCCCATTGTGCAACGGATCACCCTTGAAGACGCTGTAACCCAGCGGGCGGCAGGACAGGGTGCTGCGCTCGCTGCGCAAGCCGCGACCGTCATAAGGCATGCCTCGCACCGCTCTGACATCGGCGCCCCGGAGCGAGGTTCCTGGCGCAAGTTCGCCGAGGATATGGCGGATTGGGTGGCGGCGCGGCTGCCGGCGCCGAGCGAGGACAAATGGTTTCCCCGCGGCATGGAAGGTGAACTTGGTGTCATCGCGCATCTCAATCACCTGAATTCATGGCGGACAGGTCCGCGAAGCCGTGCTCGTCGATCCGTGGTTCGGCATCGACGCTCTGCAGCGTTTTGCGCTCAGGCTGCAGAGCGTGAACGTGCCCGTCACGATCCTCACCAGCTGGAGCCGAACCGATCCCGAGACGAATGCGCCTCTCGATGTCGCGCATCCGACCGAAGGGCTGGAGGAGGTGCAGAGCTTTCTCAATCGGAACTTTGCGGTCATCAATCTAATCGACGGCAACGAAAAAGCCTTTCACGACCGCTATCTCTTGCTCTATCCGCACGAAGGTCCAGCAAAAGTCTTTCTCCTCTCAAACAGCCTCAACAAGGCGGCAGGAGATTGGCCGTATTGCATGAGTCTTCTTGCCCAGGATGTCGGGCGGGAAGTGCGGCTCTACATCGAAGGCCTACGCCGCGGCGAAGACATTGCCCGAAGCAAAGCCTTGACGCTCACGTCTATCTGGCCGCCGCATGCTTAGGATGCCATCTCTGGAAGAACTTCCAAGCGTATGCCTCGCCTTATGCTGGCTTTTCGAAGGGCGCGGCAAGACTTTAGAGCGAACGATGTTCGCGAGAGCGCGTATCTGCGGTGCGGTTTCGTCCGACGCAGGTGGGCATTGGCGCGCGAGCGCTGTGATGGTAACGCGCCTTGCCCGATGGGCGATGCGACGGCTGCCCGAGGATGCGGCCCAGCTCGGCAAGTTGCTTCACGGGTTGGGCGAAATCGATGCGCACGCAAGCGCCGCGAAATTCGCGCAGCCGCTGATCCGCCATCTCAGCCAGCGCCACCGCGGTCCCCGCTACTGGATCAACGTTCTCGATGCGGCAGCTAAGTACGAGGGAAAAAGCAGGCAGCCCGCCCCGCTGGATGCCCTAGCTTTTGCGCAGTGGATATCGCGCTCCGAGCTCGACTGGAGCACGTTTTTGGATGCCGAATCCCGCATCGAGCGGCCCTACGCGCCGGCGATACACGGGCGTTTTGGCCTCAAATTCGTCGCCCAAATTGTGCTGGCCGTCGATCCGCGCAGTGTCGATGACTGGATTGCAAAGCACAGCGGCGCGCCGATGCTCGCCGTCTTGGGAAGCGCTGCTGTAAACATCGTTTTTGCCAACGACGGGGCAACGCGCGTCGCTTCATTGTTGGGGAGCCGTACGCCCGCCATTCAATGCCTTGGGGCGGCTGCGCTGGTTTGCCCGCACCCGTTCCGCCCGGCTTTGAGTTATTGCGACGCTCAGCGCGCACTCGTGGCAGGCGGGATCTCGGCGGAAGACGCGGTGTGGATGATGGGTTTGCGCATCAAGAACCTTATCCATCAACGCTATGGGCTTGAATACACCCGTGAGCAATGTGAAGCGCGCTCGCGTTACATCGAATTGAAACCGGACGCCGCCATCGGCGGAGCGCGCAACGCGGACGCCGAATTGCGCTCACTCCGCGCTCAGCGCGACCGCGCCGCCGAGCGCTATGTAGAGCTTCTGCCCGAACTGGAAACGATGCTGAGTGACATGGCGGCTGGATGGCCCGAACACAGTCTCTCGGCTGCCCAGATGGCCAATCTCAACTATATTTTTGTTGAGACGCCAGAAATCCGCTACCGCCTCGCCAAAAAACTCAGTCCTTCTCCCAACCGCGATGAGCTTCTCAAACAAAACATCGCGCAGCTTGAGGCGTTTATCGGCCTTGAAAATTTAGATGAGGTGCCCAAGGATTATTTTTATCCGGATGAGAAGCGGCTTGCGATCATCGCGCCTTGGGCGGCGCAATCCGTGGTCTTGCTGTATTCGCAAGACCACCGCGGGATCGGCAAGCGCACCAGCGACCTTGTCCAACCTTTCGCCGACGCGGCGATCACGCTTCTCGAACAGCCTTTCATCGCCAGCCGGCAACCGACTACTTGGCAATCGGTCGTGACGCGTTCCGCTTGCGCCACAATTTTCGCGCTGATGGTCGTGGCGAGTGCGCCGCGGGAGCGGCGTAATGAACTTCTAGTTCTGAACGGCTATGCTATCGCGCACGCGTATATGCTTCTGCGCGGCCCCGTTCCGGAGCAACATCCGCCGCGAGTGTTTCACGAGCTGACGGGGCGCGCGGTGCATCAGATGGAGTTCCAGGAACAGGCCAACGATCTTCGCCTATCATGGGCGCTCGCCGAAGACCTCTCCGATTACCCGAGAGCGCTGGCCCTTTGGTCGTCTCCCGCACTAGTCGAAGCGCATACCGCGCTTGCCTTCGGCCTGCTGCGCCGGGTCGGTCAAATGCCCCTTTCCCGCAAGCGACTCAACGAGCAATTTACGCGGCTACTCACCGTTCTCGACACCGCCGTCGCCGCCTGCGCGGCGGCGGGCAAAACCGATCTGCTTTCCTCGTTGGTAGCATGGTGGGACGAAAACTATGCCGAATGGCGGACTGTTACGGATCGATTTGCAAACGCTGCCGCAATGCTCGCCGCCGCTGTCACCGCTGACGGTCCCGAACGGGTGTCGCTGCTCAGCGAGCCCGACTGGTCCCAGTCCGCGTGTCGCCAATGGCTCGAATCCAAATCGGTGACGGCGACTTCGGCATAATGCCTGTGTGAACGATCGGATTGTAGATCCTGGGCGGCCGGGCTGTCGTCGCGCGCTCCTTCAAGACCGCGATGATTTACTCATCGCTGAAACGGCCCTTCCTCATCGTTTGGTTCCTTCATCAGGAGTCAAGCTCAGAATGAGGGCGTTCCAGGGGCAAGGTCAACTTCGGCCAGGCGGTCATTTCGCTGGCGACCCCAATGATCGAACGACACTAGCCAGGGTCCGCTCCGCAAGGCACCGGCAATCCATTTCGAGCCGGCACCGCCGTTGAGGCGTGTGCGGCCAACCGCCGTCGATGCCGCGATCGAGGCGGAAAGCATTATCCCAGGGTACCTCTATGCTTTGGTCCGCACGACGAGCCGAGCAGGTTTTCGGGAGTGATACGTTTGTGGATGTGCCATTAATACCTGCCGGCAAAGAAGCTAGCCCTACCTTCATAACACTACTTTTCTGACAGCGAAATTCGAGACCGGAGGAAATACAGATGCCTGTCGACCTGCACCAACGGCTATCTGAATTTTCCTATGGCTACGGTGTAACGCGAGGTCGAGCAATTGTTGGCCTCCGTTGGCGTGCGCTCGATTCCGTTCATGCCTAGTTTGTTGGACGAGAAAAAACTAGCGTTCGACGTTAGGATTCGAGAGGCCAGGCACCGCGTTGCTCCTTCAGTTGAAACTCGGTGAAGCCCTACAACGATTCAGAAGAACGAACTTGTCGTTCCCGGCACCGAAATTGCACAAGCCATTCTGGCGATTCAGCGTCGACACGGCTGAGCCGGACGGACAATACGATTTATTGCTCAAGGCGGAGCAAGCTGGCGCAAAAGCCTATTACGTTGCGCCGCGGTTTACGACGTGGGACTGGTATGCGTCGCTTTTCCAAAAAGGACGCGTGTTACAGCGATCCATACTACTGCCTCCATCCCAGATCGAGGCCAAGTTGGTGGCAAAGGGAGATCCGGACGGCTGGCACCGGATTGTCTATGACCGATCGAGGGTGCATGCCTTCAATTATCCGAGCCCAGATAGAACACGGTGCGCAACGCGCAGGCGAAGTGCTGTATCGCGTGTATGACAGCTTGGGGCAGCGTCGGGAAATCCGTAGGGAGCGCGGCGAAGAGCCGTCCGACATTGAATACACAGCTGATATGAGCTTGCGTCTTCGCCACGTCGGCTGGCGTCGGATCGATTGCAAAGGCTAGAGCGTTTTCGCGCGATCGCGGCAACCGAAGACGACGCAATATTCGCGGCACTCGGTGTTGAGGCTTGGGCAGCGGGTAGCCAACTTATTGCGGTCACGCTTGAGGGATGATCACGTGAGCGCTTTATGATTCCTTGGAAAACCGCCTAAAATACGTCACCTAAAAGCCCATAAGAATTCGCGTCGGCAGTTGGCTTGGATCCCGGCTATCGATCGGCTCTTGAAGATCGCCGCAGATCGCCAATGCCAGTTGATCGCCCATGGTAAGAGTCACAAGCAACCTGCTAACATGCCCCCGCAGTTGGGGATCCCGGATCCATGCCGTTGTCTGACTTAACTGACCCGGCAGCTGTCAACGCAGCGATGGACGAGTTCGACCACATTGGTCGGGATAATTTTCTGCGCAAGTATGGGTTTGGTTCTTCGCGGTCTTACTTTGTCCATCGCGACGGAAAATATTACGATTCGAAAGCTATCGTTGGCGCCGCACACGGATATCAATATCCGCAAAAGGGCCCACTGCACGCGGAGGACTTTAGTGGGGCAGAAAAAATGTTCGCGCCCAGCTCAAGGCGCTCGGGTTTTCCGTCGAGGTGCGTGGATCAGACGAATCTCCGACGGTGACCGGCCATGATATAGAGCTCATTCGTCAAAGCCGATCTCGCGACCGGTACACGGACTTTTCCGACGAGGAGCGAGCAGCGCATAAGCGGATACACGAAGCACTTCGCCGGCTCGGCGAGATGGTAGTTGATGATCTTGGCGGGGCCAGAGACTACGTCCTGAAACTTACCTCAGGGTTCCATCCGGCTTCTGGTATCCGCGGTGGGAAGCCAAAAGACTTATGGTTTGGCGTTTTCCGGAAGGGGAACGAGCAACAATTTCTAGGTAACCCCCAAGTCTTCATGATCGTGTCCAGCAGGGGAATTGAATACGGGTTTTCACCACTCACCCATCCGGACGACTTCTCAAACCACGAAATTAAAAAGCGAACGCGCGAGATCGCGAGGTCAGTTTTAGACCCAATTACCGACGCCCAGATCACCTGAAGCTAAAGATCTTGCAGCCCAATTGTTGAAATCAGGTAATTGGCATTACCGGAGAAAGCAGCGCCTCGAACCAAATCAGTCGGAATACCAGCGTCTCGACGATTGGCTATCCTTCGTCAGATCTGATGAAGGAGTGCAAAACGCGGGCGGTGGAATCACACGTTATGCAGTCGGTGATGCGGTTGATAAGGCCGATCTTGTAGAAGAGGTTCAGCAGATGGCGGAACTCTTTCGCCCGCTGATGGAGCATATTGTCGCTGACGCCCCCCGACCACGGCGCTTAAAGTGTCTGCACAACCGACACCAATACCGGCGCCCGAAGAAGTGACGTTGCCAGCGTTTAGTGACCTGCTCCGCACCTTCCTGCGCGAGTTCGCTAAAGCGCGCAATGAGCCGTTCCAGAAGACAGTTCCGCTCTGGAATGCCATGTCAGATGTGAAGACCAGGATAGAGCAGTTTCCGGCTGTCAAAAGTTGTCCAGACTTGCTTGTCAGCATTAGCGTTGGTCAGGGCAACTGGGCGACAGTGCCTTGGATCGCATTACTCAATACGCGGATTATTAGATCAACCCAAGAAGGTATTTATATCGTCTACCTTATCGCAACGGAACTGGATCGCATTTTTCTCACGTTGAACCAAGGCACGACCAACCTCGTCCGTGAGCTTGGCCAACGTGAAGCGCAGAAGCGCATGCTTGACGTTGCGAACAAGAGTTGGGTGGTGATCGGCGATCTCGCAGCCGCGGGCTTCATCTTGGACAATAAAATCAGCTTGGGCGGCGATAGCTGGCTCGCCAAGAATTATGAGATTGGGACGATTGCTCATTAAGGCGTTTTCACAAACACCCTGACGCAGGTTCATTGATCGGCGAGGCCATCAGGCGCTACGGTCAAGAAAACTGCAAATTCGAAATTATCTACTCCTGCGACTCGGAGGATGAAATTGTTGCACTGGAGGCACTTGCAATCGACGTGCTCCGTACTCGGCATCCCTATGGATGCAATTGCAATGGCGGCTCCCGTCGGCGGGCTGTTTCACCTGCGGTTCAAAAGCAATTTCCGAAAGTCCTCGAATTAAGGGGACTCATCGTTCATAGCGCCGACCGTAATCTTGCTGGGCCGGTCGTTGAGTTCAGCATCCGCGAGGCCCGCGATCGCGCCGGCGCCCAACGACTTCACGTTCGTGAACGGTTCCGATCCCCAATACGAGATTACAATAGACGCGCTGTCGACCTCGCTCGATGTGATCATCGAGCTTGGCGCCGCACCGGAGAAATCGCTAGCCGGCGGGTGGGTGAGAATCGCCGCCAGCCCTCAGGGACGAAACGCATTCGAACGTAAATTTTCGGGGTGGGTCTTTGGTTGGCAACGCGTGCAGCTGCAACCCCGGAAGGATTGGTGCTCGGTCTCGTTCCAGCCGCAGAGCCTCATGCGCCGTTCCATTCGCTTGAAGCATGGCAGGTTAAAACGGCTGTCCACCGCGCAGTTCGCACGCTGGCTGGCGCACGCGGCGAGTGATCAGGGGGTTCGTGCAGCTTGGCTGCTACATTCCGACAACGGCAAGCGGACCGTTCATTTTGCAAAAAGCAATTTCTAGCGTAGAGCCGCTACATTGGCTGCTGCCTAGGTGATTTCAGCGTAGAAGCTCGGCGCCTCAACGTCGGGCTTGCTTGTTTATCAGGGCTCTTTCCTGGCAACGTCATGTTGCCGCTGCGCCTCTATGCTTTCGATTGTTCTAGGACCGCAGTTCAGCGCGGTCAAACCGTTAGTCGGTCAGTCGCCATATTCACGCGGGTCTACTTGTTGCGCGTATCGGCGTTCCATTTCGCCCTCGCCGCCGCAAGCAGGGCAATCGTTTCCTCTGTAAGTTCCGCGCCCTTTGCACAACGGGCAGTCAACGCTTTCGTAATCGCTAACTTCGATGTTCTCCAAATCGCGCCGATGGATGCGAGCCTCGCCGCCGCAGGCGGGGCAATCCTCCCCTTTGCGCCTTCCTTTGCCGCGACAGACAGGGCAATCAACCTTTTTGTATTCACTAAGGTCGACCTTATCGGCGAACCTGCGATGCATTCGTGCATTGCCGCGGCACTCAGGACAATCCTGCCCTTCATACCTGCCCTTGCCCTTACATAAAGGGCAATCGACCTCTTCGTAGTCTCTTAGATCAACCATGTCGGCATAGCGGCGGTCCATTTTGGCGTCCCCACCACACGCAGGGCATTCGTCTCCCTCATACCGGCCCTTGCCCTTGCAGAGAGGGCAATCGACTTCTTCGTATTCGCGGACGTCGACGCTTTCCGCGTAACGCCTGTCCATTTTCTTATCGCCACCACAGGCCGGGCAATCTTCGCCTCGGAAACGGCCCTTGCCCTCGCAGAGCGGACAATTGATCTTCTCGTATGCACTCAGATCGACACGGTCGGCGAAGCGCTCATCGATTTCTCTGTCGCCATTGCACACTGGGCAATCGCTTCCCTCATGCCTTCCTGTGCCCTTGCAAAGCGGACATGCGACGTAGCCCAAAGCTGCGACATACTCGCGCCGAATGGCCTGCGCTTTCGCCAATTGCGCCGGAATGTCCGACTTGTCCTTGGATAGAGACACGAGATTTGCGGAGACGGATTTGTAAGCTGCGTAATTGGGGTCCTTCTTCGAAACGGGCGCAAGCTTCGGCAGTTTACCTAGTGTCGCTTTGGCGAGCGTCTCAACGGCCCTCACCTGGCTTTCGGTCTTGGCAGTTTTGAGCTGCTTCGCCAGGCCGTCGCAATTCTCAAGGACGGTAAATAGGGTATGGCTAACCTCGTGCTGCATGCGCCATAGCATTTTTTTGTACCGCTGCAGTACGAGCTTGAAACTCGCAACGAATTTGGCGTTCTCCTCATCTGGCCCGAAGAGGCCGCCGTCATAGGCCGTATGGTGATTGCTGCACAGCCAGAGCAAATTCTCCGGGTGATTGTTGTTGCTTTTTGAGACGGGATCGAGATGCGCGGCTTCGCACGTATCCTTGTGCGAGTGACATATGGCACATTCACCGTTGGCTTCGTTCTTGATTTCGCGCCTGATTGCGGTCGGAATATGCGGGCGCTGTCCCTCCTTGTGAGGCCAGGGGGACTTCAGCCAACTGTTGAACGACAGAAGCTCTTCTTCCTCATAAAAATATGTCTCACCTTTAACTTTGGCGACTTTTAGCTTACGAGACACGCCTTGCTTGGGTGCGTTTTTCGTCAACCACCTCAGGATCTCAGGTGACAAACCCGAGACTGCCGCGGCTTGGTATTCGCTCAAAAGGTTCTTCTTCGCCATCTCTGTCGTTCCGTAAGGCGTTCGTCCTGATGGTGCCGCAGCAAAGGCCTTCAGCCGAGACCAGCCGCAGGAATGGTGAGAACTGTAAGCACTTCGCCACCCGGCAACATAAAGGATTGCTCCTCCACCTCGAAGCGGTCGCAGTTGCGGAAATTGAACCAAGCGTCTGCGCCTATCTTGCGAGGCCAGTTCTGTTCAGCTCCGCCATTGAACAGCATGTCTGCGGCAAACGTGGCGCGGTCCAGTTGCTCGGCCGGAAACCACCAAGCAGGCACCATGTCAGCGCGCCGGAACCAGCGCCGGCGAGTCCTGTCATGGCAAACAATAACAAGTGGAAAGCGATTCGACTGAACGCTCTTGATCAGTGTCGCTGTGAGGCTTGCACCGAATTCACCGCCTAGTTCACGTGCTGTCGCCAACGTCACCCCTCTGACCTTCCTGAGGCGCGGGAGCAACAAATAATTTGGCAGGATCAGATCCGACGCGAAAGCATCGGCATGCCGTTCCGGGTTCAAGGCATCGCCCGCGGGATTCTCCAGATCCTCCTTCCCACAATATAGAAGCCGGCCGCGGTGGTGGTGCCAGTGGCCAAGCTCGTGTCCAACCGAAAAGCGGCGCCGCTCCGGGCTATTGCGGCTGTTCACCGCGATCACGGCCCTCCGTGCCGACCCCACGATCGTTGCCTCGCAGCCGTCAAGCGGGCGGTATTCGACGGTCGCCCCACGGCTCCACGCGATGACCTCCAGATCGATTTCCTTGGGATCCGAAATGCCGAGGCCCATCAGAATGCGCTCGGCCGCGGTGACGGTGGTCATTCGCCGCCGGGCTCGTCGTCGAGCCACTCGAGCTTCGCGAGGTCCTCGATTAGCCCTTCCACGTCGCTTTCCGAGAGACCCTCACCCATCCTTGCGGCAAGCAGCATCTTCGAGGCGAGTTCCGGATCCCGATTACGCATTTTCTCGAACCGTGACCTTGCGGCCTCACGGTCTAACTTGAGCGTCTTAGCTTTCCCGGTCCGCCACTCCTGAAGTTCCAATTTTGCGCGCTCCATCCGCCGCTTGCCGGAGGCCACTTTCGCGCGCGCCATGATATCCTCCACGCGACGGAGGCATTTGTCCGGATCTTCGCCGCGCTCGGCCATCTCCTCGCGGAGTTCAGCCTCCGACGCCCCGAGAATTGACTTCGATCAAGGCGTCCTCAATCCGGTCAAGTTGCTCGCGAACTGGGTTCTTCCTTGAGCCCGTCATTGCTTCTTCCATCCGTTGGGATAGCGCTTTGTCATGGTGCGCCTGATTTCGCTTTATGGCGTAGTCCAGAGCGGTCTGATCTACGCCAACGAAATCCCGCAATTCCTTGCCGCGGTACCCTTCCGACCAGCCGAGGACGACCATCTGAGCCTGTTCATCGCCGGGGAAGCAGTCATAGATCGCGCCGACCGTGTCTTCCGATTCTCGTTCGATGAGCATCTGCTCAGGATCTGACGTAACGGTCGAAAACACCGGCTGGGCTCGTTGGGTCTCCTGGGCTGCGCCGCCATCGGCCGGTTCGCGCCAGCGTTTTTCCCGGTGATGGCTCGCGATGCTCCGCATCGTTTGTACGATGAAGGCCATGAACGCCACGTCCCGGGGGCACTTCCGGTCGCCCATGATCGCAGCACATAGGGCTTCATGAAGGAGATCTCCCGGAGAAAGGTCCGTCCCACGAAGGGCGATCCTTTCGATCTCGAGCAGCTTCAGCCTGTTTTCGGGGACAGCGAGTTCAATGCCTCAGTAATGTCCTCCGAATTGAGGAATTTGCCTGAAGCTGCCGGCTCCGACCCAATTTGCCCGGTTTGGTTCATCGCCGGCGCCCTGCCGTTATGCCGCCGAGAACGGCCGATTTGGACATCCCGGTTGTCCGAAACACCCGATCTTGCCGGCATAGCTGCCGGGATGGGGCGAAACCGCCCTGCGGCCACTCCCGAAGATATCACACCACCGCGCGTTCGCCGACGCGGCGCACGGCCCTAGGCGGCACAGGAACAACTAGGAGAAACACGTGAATTTCAACGCAAGATACCCGCTGAGATCGGCGCTGCCCGAAGTCATCGATGTCCTGCTGGCCGACATCGCGATCCGCATTCAGCTCAGCAAGACCGACCACGACAAAGCGGTCAACCGCTTCGAAGTCATGCGGGACTGGATCGACCGTCCGGGCAGTCCGCTGCACGGCCTCGTCGCCTTGATGTACCCGCAGGGCTCGATGGCGATCGGCGCCACGATTGCGCGGGCCAGCGACCGCGAGGAATACGACATCGACGTCATCGTGGCGCTCCTGATAGCGCGCGACTCCGATCCCCAGGCGGTGCTCGACGCGCTGTATGACGCGATCCGTGGCGCGCCCGGTTCGCGCTATTACGACAAGACTACTCGCCATACCCGGTGTGTCTGCGTCACCTACGAAGACGGTATGCACATCGATCTGACGCCGGCGGTGCTCGTTACAGAGCGCGAGCCACGCTGCAGTGTGATCTTTCACAGCAAACCAGAGGGCCTGGCGGAGCCAAAGCTGCGGTTGCTCGCCAATCCCTGGGGACTCGCCGAGTGGTTCAAGGAGATGACCCCATTCGAAGCCGAGTTCGCCAAGATGTTCGAGGGCCGCGCCATGGCCCACGATAGGGCACCCGGGGAGCCGGTGCCTGATCAGGAGCCGGCGTACCGAAAATCACGCGCCCTCATCGCGCTACAGCTCATGAAGAGATGGCGCAACGTCCTGTTCGCAAACCCTGAGCGCACGAAACTGCGGCGGCCGCCGTCCGTCTTGCTGTCCAAGCACGTGGCCGATCATGCGAATCGCACTGCGACGCTGTCGCAGGAGGTTGAACATCAGGCGCGGCAGTTGCTGCTCCGTCTAAAGACTGAAAAGGCCGCCGGCCGGTTGATCCACGAAGCCAACCCGCGCTGCCGCGAGGACGTACTCACTGACCGGTGGCCCGAGGTGCCGACAAACCAGAACCTCATGATCGATGATCTGCAGGACTTCACCTCAGCACTGCAGTTGCTCGGCAGCGGCACGTTGTCGATCGACAAGATGGGGACTGTGCTGGAACGGCTGTTCGGCGAGCGCCCCGCGCGGAGCACCGTCAATGACTACATGTTCCCGTCGTCGCGGCCGCACATCGAGTACGGGACCGGCCGCATCGTACGGCCCGCCACGGCGGCCTCCGTGGCCACACCGTCGCTCAAGCCGGTCGCGGACCACAGGTTCTTCGGGGACCATTGGTGAAAGCGGGCGCTTTCGGTCGCGGATCAGGATGCCGCGATCCAGCGGCTGTTTCCGGCGTTCAGGCTGACCTGCCCGTTCGATTTCATGGGCAAGTGGCGGGGGCCATTGCGGCCGCTTGCCCGGACGTACGAGATCGGCATCGCCTACTTCCCGTGGGTTCATTTTGCCGGCGCCGTGATCGCCAACCCATGGATCACGGTCGAGGTGCTCGACCCCGTGATCGGACTCGACCCGCGCGGTACGGGCGAATTGCCGCCGCATATTTACCGTCGCCCGGAGACGACATCGGGCTGGTCTCTGTGTCTTTTCGACCCAAGGACGGAGGATTGGGGGCCGCACCGGCTGATCGCCGAGACCATCATTCCGTGGGCAGCGGAATGGCTCTTCTTCTACGAGGGCTGGCTGATCGACGGCCGTTGGGCCGGCGGCGGTGAGCACCCCACGACATCAAGGAGATCCGAATGTCCTACCATCGGCCCGTCTTGCCCCGCTCCGCCGGCAGCATCCCTGTCCGCCGCATTCCTCAGAGTTGGTCGGCTGACCGGGACTTTCGTATCCTCTCTATCGATGGCGGCGGCATCCGCGGAATTTTCCCGGCCGCCGTGCTTGCCGATGTGGAAGCCGCTCTCGGCACCGGTAACTCCATCGTTGGTCATTTCGATCTCGTCGCCGGAACGTCCACTGGCGGAATCCTCGCCTTGGGCCTCGGCGCCGGAAAGTCAGCCCGTGAAATCCGCGACCTCTACATGCATCGCGGTCCCGAGATCTTTCCCCCCGTGTGGGACAACTTCCTTGGACGGACGTGGAAGACCTTCCGCAACAGCGTTTTGAACATCACGTTCCACAGGTACAGCAGGCAGGCGCTCGAACGTGTGCTGCAGGAATTTCTCGGTGACCGGATCTTCGGAGAATCCTGTGTGCGCCAAGTTATTCCGGCGTTCGATGGCCGCTTCAGCGAAGTGTTCGTGTTCAAGACCCGGCATCATCGCGATTATGAGCAGGATTGGCGGAGCCGGATGGTGGATGTCGCGCTCGCCACCTCCGCAGCACCGACGATCTACCGTCCGCTCGAGTTCGGGCGGCTACCGGCTGATCGATGGCGGCGTGTGGGCCAACAATCCAGTCATGTTGGCGGTCGTGGAAGCGATGATCGCCTACGACGTGCCGCGCGAGCGTATCAAGGTGCTGAGCATCGGATGCGGCGACGAACCCTATCACGTCACCCGTCGCATGACGTGGGGCGGCTTGTGGCAATGGCGAAAGATCATCGGCGCGGCGATGCGCGCCCAGTCGCTGGCCGCGACGAGCCAGGCGCGCCTGCTGCTTGGGCCCGGCAACGTTGTGAGGATCGAGCCTACGCTTGTGGGTCCGCCGATCGAGCTCGACGATTACCATCGTGCAATGGACGAATTGCTGCCGCCCGTTTCCGCGTCGGTTGCCGCCCATCGTGACCGCATTGAGGAAATGTTTCTGAAGACGAGGGCGGAACGCTTCGAGCCGGTGCCGTGAGGCAGCAAAGCCGTGGACGACATTACTCTGTTCGGGATGCGGCTCTTCATCCGCCGAGATATCCCGGCTCCGGCGAAATAAGGACGTTCCCTTTCAGTCCATATTTCAGCAAGCTGCCTGGGTGATTTGGTACGCGGGGCTGGCGCGATGCGCAACATTCGAGAATGGGAAGAGGCTGAACTTGACGCGATTGTTGCCGCGAACGGGAAGGAGAACGTGAGCCTAGACTACAAAGCTTCAGAAGCGTTGAATTTCGGGGACAAGACGGCCCTCAAAGACGGTAAGCCGCTAGGTGAGAAGCACCGTGAAGACCTGATTCGTGATGTGGCCGCGATGGCAAATGCCGAAGGCGGCCTCATCATCTACGGCATCAAAGAGAGGACCGGCGGATAACGAAAAAGGTCGATGACGGTATCGAATTGAAGGCAACCAGTGCCGACCGGATCGAGCAGATACTGAGCACTAACATCCACCCGCGCGTGGAGGGGTTGTTCATAAAGCCCGTCGAGTTACGGTCGAAAGGAAAAAATAAATACGCCTACGTGATCTCCGTGCCGAAGGCGACGACGAACGCGCCGCATCAGGCTGACGACAAAGTCTACTACAAGCGCCATGACGCGACGAAGCTGCCCATGGATGACCATGAAGTGCGCGTCCGAATTCCAGACTCCGCCCCACCATGCGCATTGTTTCTGCGGCGGAGGAGCGCAGCTATTGACTAACGGTCTATGACCTTGCCAAGGTTGGGGTCGAGGGTTCGAACCCCTTCGCCCGCTCCATTAACCGCTTCGGCCGATATCGATCAATAGCTTACTGAAAGGATTGATATTTTCCAGCAACGTTGCTACAAATCACGCTACAAAACGGCTTTGTAGCGTGATCCGAATGCCTCGAGTTGCGACCAAACTTGCTCCCATAAGGGCGGTTTTATCGCCCGCAAGGTGATTCCTTTCGATGTGCGCGATGAGTACGCCAAACTCTACGGTCAGCGTATCGAGGAGCGTTTAAACACTGGCCCTCTGCCCATCTCGCTCGCGCGAGCGAAACACCGCGAATGGTCCAGCGACATTGAAGCGCGGATTGCCAACATCCGAGCAGCGCGCAAGGGAGAAGAACGCACGCTGACGCCGAAGGAAGCACGAGCGCTGGCTGGTGAGTGGTATCACTGGTTCACTGCCCGGATGACGAGCCACAATTGGCCGGCAGACGTATGGGGAGACTATCAGTGGCGCGTGTACTCCGAGTTTTACGGTCCAGCCATGGCCGACGGTGTGTTCTCTGGCGACCCCCTAGAATTTTGGGAACGTGATAGCACCATGCGCGAGCGCGTACGGCCGATCATCGCCGACGAGGCCAAATCGAATCAGTTTCTAGCGGCTAAGCGCCTTGTTCTGAATTCAGCGTCCCGTGATATGTTCCTTGATTACGTGACGCGCGATTTTTTCGCAGCGCTAGCGCTGCTCGCCCGGCGCGCCCGTGGCGATCATGATGCGGACAAATGGGCGGAGCAATTCCCACGATACGAAGTTGCCGCGGACCCGAGCCTGACGCCGTGGTCTTTATTCGAGCGGTGGATCGCTAAAGGCAAGCCGGCCAGCTCGACCGTGAACCGGTGGCGTGCCGTGTTCCAGCGGCTGCAAAGCGATTTTCCGAATACCAGCGCGGCAGCATTGCTGCCCGAGCAAATGCAAGAATGGGCCAATGGGCTCATTGAGCCTGGCCGGACGCCGGGCACCGTCGCTCATATCTGGGTCGGGGCGGCCCGAACCGTGTTTGCATGGGCCATTGATGAAAAGCTCGTTTCGCGCAATCCCTTTACCGGCTGGCGCGTGAAGGTTACGAAAAAGATAAGGATGCGCGAAACGAAGTCTTTCACAGACGGCGAGATCGAGACCATATTAAGTAGCGCGTTAGCGATCGAAGTGCGCAGCAAGAGCAATGCGGCCAAGCGTTGGTGTCCGTGGCTGGCCGCGTATAGCGGTGCGCGCATGGGCGAGCTTACGCAATTGCGTGGTATTGATATCGTCGAACACGACGGCATTCACGCCATCAAAATTTCGCCAGAAGCTGGTACGACCAAGACCGGTAAAGCGCGCGCGGTGCCTCTTCATGAGCATTTAGTTGCGCAAGGTTTCCTTGCATTCGCGAAGGCCAGCGGCGCCGGGCCGCTATTTTACAATGAGCCGAAACAGCCTAGTGGACCAATCGATCCCGGCAACCCCCGCAAACCTCGCTATGTGAAAGCACGCGAACAGGTGGGAACGTGGGTCCGAAGCCTTGGCGTCAACGACCCTGAGTTGTCGCCTAATCACGCGTGGCGGCACACGTTCAAAGCCATAGGCTTCCGAAGCGGCATGTCAGAAAAGGTGCTCGACGTTATCGTCGGACATGCGCCGGCTTCGGTTGGGCGCGGCTATGGCGAGCCCACCCTTGCAGACAAAACGAAAGAACTGCAGAAATTTCCTCGCTATAAGGTCCAAGACTAGCGTCGACAAAACCACCGACGGCTCAAAATCGCGCTGCCCAGGAACGGCCTATGAAGCAGCTGGGCCCGGCAAAACCGTCTCGACGTCGATAGCGAAACGCTTAAGCGCGGGCAATGCGCTGACCGAGTCAGAGCCCGAAATTCTCTCTCTCTCGGCCCATTTCTCTCCAAAGCTCCCGACTTTGCGTTTTAGTGTGGAGGTTTGTAATAGGCTGATTTTTGAATCGGTTTTCAAAAAACCACTTCCGCACTTTGAAGAATTATCTCGCGGTAGCGGGGAGTTTGGAGACGAACTGCGGCTTTGCTATTGCGGGGGCATGTCGAGCGAATTGCTGCGATGTCGGTCACGAGAAACAACCACTCCGTCCCCGAATGGTATCAGGAGGGCTTCTTCTAGCCGGGCCGGAAGTCGCTTGCCTATGTCGATATGACCCCGGACGAGAAGGTCCTCCCCGACGGGCGCGTGATCACCCAGACCGCGTGTCCCCCCTGCCGCGCACCACACGTATTGATCATCCTAAAATATTTGAGCTGTTACGTGGTCTCGACTTATGATTTGATGGCTCGCGAGCCACAATCTTGTCCTTCCTGTTGGGCGGGCCGCGGCCACGCTTCCAATCGACGCTAACTGGGCAACTTGCTGGACCGCAGAAGCGCCGATTGCTCGCGCCGCCCGCATGACCCCGAACGCCAAATTTATGCGCAACAAGCTACCGAGCGCCGCGCGCAACGGGGACTGATCAGTGAGAACGGTTGAGGATTTGCTCTGAAGTGCTATTCTCTCGCGGCTCTGATGTGAGATTTGACGACAGGTTATCGCACCCCTTTGGTCTTGAACTCGTCATAGGCAAGCAAATCTGAAAAGGGTCACGTTAATGAGTAAGACGCCGCTCAGCGCAGGATTCGGAAGAGCAAGCAGGATTAGACGAGCAAATTATCGCCTGTCCGCGATGTGCCGCCCCGTTGACGTTTTCCCAAGCTTGTCTGTCGCGCATCGAGGCTTGCGGATTTGAAAACTATAGCTTCGACTGCCCGACGTGCTATTCGCATCTTGAAGGTCTGTTTGATCCCGCCGATGGAGCATTGCTCTCTCGGAGACCGCGCCCTTGAAAGCTCAGCCCAAGGCTTGATCGCACGGCATCACCGCTTCTTGGTCACAAGCCGGAAGCCCCGCTTGTCCGAACACCCACGCTTGTTGTGAACCGGTGGAACAGGACGCTGTTCAAAAGTGATTGGATCGGCGTTGACCGCGAACTGTTATTCGCGAAAAAATTGAGATTGTGCCTGTCGGGCCGTCGGTCGCCCCTTGGCGGCGATATCCCGGAGCCCTTGGCTTCTTCTCTCTATTTTGGTCTGAGGCGAGGGTCTTAGCCGAAAAGCACACGCACCAACAAGAGAAGGATAAAAGCCAAAATTAGAAATGCCGCAAGCCGGTAACTGCGCCATATAACCTTGGGGGCGCCATGATCGGAGGCTTTTTGGTATCTGTTCATGGATCGCAAAGGTATTTGTACCTTCCTAATTTGATTTTTCGATTATCGTAAGCTTTTTAGGAAGTTATATTTACGCCTCTTTGGCTACTAGGCGCCCGCACCGCGATTTAACGAGGCAGCTTCGGGGCTCGTACCTTGGCCGCATGCCGAGCTTCAGTCGTGAGCAATTCAACGCCGTGCGGGACATGGTTGGGGTCGACAAGGGAATTGCTGAGATCGCGAAGGCCGCCAAATTGAGCCGGCAGACGGTGTATTGCATCAAAGTCAGTCCGACGGACTGTGAGGCGGCGCTGGTGGCTTGGTGGCTTTAATCGTACGTGGGCGTAGTCTTCGGCGCGTCCAGAGCTCCGTCTACAGCACGTTCTGAAGATCTTGCGTGAGGAGTGTTTTCTCCGCTGTATCGTAACTGGCGCCGGCCATTGCCGCGCCCGATCATTATTCCTAGGATGATGACGCTGTCGACGCTCCAATTGCCATGCATCGCGGAACGGTTCTCATTTCGGGTGGTGGAATTGCCGGTCCGGCTTTGGCCTTCTGGCTGCACGCTGCGGGCTTCGACACAACTCTCGTCGAACGCGCGCCGGCACCGCGCAGCGGTGGCTTTGTCATCGATTTCTGGGGCTTAGGGTACGAGCTTGCGGAGCGGATGGGTTTGGCCGAAAGAATCGAGCGCGTCGGCTATCACATGCGTGAGCTGCGCATCGTCAATGATCGAGGCAGACGGATCGCGGGATTTGGCACCGCTGTGTTTCGTGAGTTGACGGGCGGACGCTTTGTGACCCTCCGCCGCAGCGAGCTATCCGGGCTGTTGTTCGAGAAGATCAGCGGCTCGACGGAAACTATTTTCGGCGACGAAATCGCCGCCCTGGACGAACGCCCAGATATCGTCCGAGTTCGGTTCAAGAAAGGGGCAGAGCGGTCGTTCGACTTCGTGATCGGCGCCGACGGTCTTCATTCCAAGTCCGCAGCTTAGTATTCGGACCGCAGCGGCGTTTCGAGTATCATCTTGGTTACGGGGGTTGCGGCATTCGATGTGCAAGGCTATCGGGCGCGCGACGAAGATGTTTATGTGATCTATAGCGAGCCGGGGCGCATGCTTGGCCGATTTGCCATGCGCGACGATCGGACACTTTTTTTATTTGTCTTCGGCCGGGACCCGGCCGCGGCGACGACCCCGGACCTCGCGTCGCAAAAAGCGCTACTACGCGAGCTTTACGGCGGCGGTCGATGGGAATGTCCACAGATTTGACCGAACTCGATCGCGCCGAGGATCTATATTTCGATCGCGTCGATCAGATCAAAATGAGCGCATGGTCACGGGGCCGTATCGCGCTTACGGCAGATGCCGCCTTCTGCGTCTCGCTAATGGCCGGGCCAGGGCTCGGCACTTGCGATGATCGCCGCCTATGTAATGGCGGGCGAGCTTGCGCGCGCCGGAGACCGGTACGAACAGGCCTTCGCCAACTATGAAGCGCGGCTCCGGACCTATGTCGAGATGAAACAAAAAGGAGCTGAGCGGTTTTCTTCGGCGTTCGCGCCGAAGACGCGCTGGGGCATGTTCTTGCGGAATAAGGTCATCAAGGCGACCGCAATTTCTGGCGTAGCGCGCCTGGCGTTCGGTCGGGAAATGATCGACAGCTTGGACCTTCCCGATTACGCTTGGCCGAGCCTCGATCGAATTGCGCGGTAGCTTACCTCGGAATTGTCTGTTCGACTATTTCGCGCGCGCTGTCTCTCACAAAGATACGGGTTGATCCGCACCGTCACGCCCTTTCGCATTCCCTCTCGCCGGAGCACGCACCGTCTCTTGACGTTATCCAAAGGGGGCTTTTTGCCATGTGCGGTGCGGATTTTCCCGCGAGTTTGCGCGCACCGTTTGTCCGTTTGGAATTTGTTAACGCGGGCTGCTTTACCATTATGGGGCTCGCGTTCTGTCGCAAAGAATGTATTGAGTAACGTCCTTGAAGCCCCGGCGCCCGATGCACTGCCGGGGCTTCTTTTTCACAGTGGCCTCTTTAAGGCTTATTCCCTCGCGTTCGACGATTTCCGGCATTTGCCGTTCCTGCATTTTGGGCTTAGGAGTTACGACGTGGAGCGCTCCTCTACAGCGCAAATCCATCTAAGCCCTGGTTCTCCCTCAAGGTTGGCCGCGGCTTTCTTTAGGCAGGGGACGTTCTTTGTTCGCGCAACGCTTCCATAGCCCGCGGGTACTGGCCCCTTTCCGACTCCTACTGGTCCCTTTTTAAAACAGGGGATAATTATCGCACTCATACAAGCGATGGATGTCCTCACTGTTGAAACGCGAGTCTCCGACCTGCATCCAAGCGCCAAGCGAATGCATTGCCGGGAAATCCTCTACCACGAATCGGATGGCCTCTGCGGCAGTTGGAAAGCGACGATAGCCAAACGTTGCCGTGGACGGCTCTTATGCTTTCCCATGAACAGTTCGGCCGGTAATCCGTAGTCAAAGGCCATGATCTACTTTCGCGGTGCCAAAGCACAGCGGCGTTTCCCCGGTCATGCAATGCGACTAAGCTCGCTTTCGTTGACGAGCCCTTTCGTGCGGTTCCTTCGCACTTTTTGTCCTGTACTGATAGTCATCGCCCTCGGGTGGCAATAGCTGAACGATCTTATAGGTATCGTTTGGGTGCCTTGGCCGAAAGGTTCGGACGTAAAACTCACCGATTGACCGATCTTGAACTTATGGTGCTGCATAGAGCAAGCGATACTTATATTGGTCGCCCTAACGCGCTAAATGAACAGGGCATTGACCAACACTATCGGACTAACGATTACGCATTCGGCTTGTTTTCGGTAGGCGTAATTTGCACGACCTTCTTCAGCCTCATTCTAGGGCATATATACTCAACTGGGCGAGATGCCCGACGCGGACGAACACGTTAGCGTCTCGGAGGGCGGCTCTGAATGAGCAAGATTGGCGGCACCGATTCGAAGAACGCGCTTTATTGCTCGTTCTGCGGCAAGAGCCAGCACGAGGTGCGCAAGCTCATTGCTGGGCCGACCGTCTTTATATGCGACGAGTGCGTCGAGCTTTGCCTGGACATCATTGGCGAGGAGAAAAAGTCCTTGCTGCAGGAAATCGGGCGACAATGTTCCGACCCCGAAGGAGATCCGCAAGGTCCTCGACGACTACGTCATCGGCCAGGACCACGCCAAGAAGGTGCTTTCGGTCGCGGTCCATAATCATTACAAGCGGCTAAAGCACCAGACCGAACAAAAAGATGTGGAGCTAGCGAAGTCGAATATCCTCCTGATCGGCCCGACCGGCTCGGGCAAGACATTGTTGGCGCAGACGTTGGCGCGCGTTCTCGACGTTCCTTTCACAATTGCGGATGCGACAACGCTTACCGAAGCCGGCTATGTCGGCGAGGACGTCGAGAACATTATTCTCAAGCTGCTGCAGTCTGCGGACCACAATGTCGAGCGTACGCAGCGCGGTATCGTCTATATCGACGAGATCGACAAGATTTCCCGCAAATCCGACAACCCTTCGATCACCCGCGACGTCTCAGGCGAGGGAGTGCAGCAGGCGTTGCTCAAACTCATGGAAGGCACCATCGCAAGTGTGCCGCCGCAGGGTGGGCGCAAGCACCCGCAGCAAGAATTCCTGCAGGTCGACACCACCAATATCCTATTCGTGTGCGGCGGCGCGTTCACCGGCCTTGAGAAGATCATTTCCGCGCGCAGCCGGCCGGGCTCAATCGGTTTCGAAGCAAAGGTGATCGCGCCCGAGGATAGAAAGCAGGGTGAGATCTTCCGCGAGGTTGAGCCGGAGGACCTGCTCAAATACGGCCTGATCCCGGAATTCGTCGGCCGCCTTCCAGTCATAGCGACGCTTGGGGATCTTGATGAAGCCTCGCTCAAGCTTATTCTGACCCAGCCCAAGAACGCGCTCGTGAAACAGTATCAGCGGCTGTTCGAAATGGAGGGCGTCGATCTTACCGTGGCGGGTGAAGCACTCGGCGCTATCGCCAGGAAGGCGATCGACCGCAAGACCGGGGCGCGCGGGCTGCGCTCCATCCTGGAGGCCATACTCCTTGACTCGATGTTCGACCTACCAAGCCTCGAGGGCGTCAAAGAAATCATGATCTCTCAGCAAGTCGTGGAGGGCACCGCAGGACCACTCTACACGTATAGCGGCGGCGCGCAGGCGGTTTAATGGCTGTTATACCGGATGGGCGAGCGATAAACAAATGGTGACCCCGCGAAGCGAACACCCGGCCTTTGGGATGCCGATGAGCGACGACTACAAAATCTATATCGACGCCGGGCAACCCGCGACCCTCAACAATGGAGCCGGCGTTCAAACTGATTGCGCCACATTGCAAGAAGCCGTTTCGGCATGGCATCGCTTGGCGCCTGAGCAAAAGATACGAGCAACCGTTAAGGTGATCGGCGGACCAGTCTATAGGGCATATGAGATTGACCGTCTCCACTACGAGCAGAAGCCAGCGTGAAATCACGCGCCGATTCCCGCCGCCTTGGTCGATTGAATACGAGGAAGTCGTTCATCGTCAAAGCGGTTAGTCGCCGCCTGATAATGAGATGCTGCCCCAGTGGAAGGCCACATTACTCGGTGCGAGGCTGGCTTTGACCACTCCTGGGTCGCTGTTCGGCTCACTGGTTTTCAAGAGGCTTTAAGTACTGAAAGGCTGAGCGCGACCAAGTCAGAGCGGACATCGTGACCTGCTCCCCGGAATGCCCTCGTTCATGAGGAGAGTCTGTTCTGGTTTTGGTCTGAGACCCATCTTTGGATCGCCGGCGGGTAGAGTTTTCCGGCTTTGTCACGATGGCGGGCTGGCTGCGCCATCGGAGTTCAGCAACGTAATCGGAGCCTTCTGCCCGATCGCCCCATGCGGGCGTTCCTCGTTATAGTATCTTGCGCCAATCCTCCATCTTTTCCCGGGCATCTTCAAGGCTCATGAACCAATGCGCATTCAGGCACTCGGCCCGGAAGCGTCCGTTGAAGGCTTCGATGAATGCATTGTCTGTCGGCTTGCCCGGCCGCGAGAAGTCCAGCGTGACGCCGTTGGTGTAGGCCCACAGATCCAGATCGCGCGAGATGAACTCGGATCCTTGGTCGACCCGGATCGTGGCTGGATATCCAGTCTCGAGCGCAAACCTTTCCGAGCGTCTGAACGACATCCTCGCCGCGGTAACTGAATCGCGGATCGATGACCGGAGCATAGCGCGAGAACGTGTCGACGACGGTCAGCACACGGATCTTTCTGCCTGTCGCGAGCTGGTCATGCACGAAGTCCATCGCCCAGGTCTCGTTAGGCCGCGTGGCGTCGCGGCGATCGTCACGCAGCTTGGCCTTGACCCGGCGCTTCGGCGTTTTGTTGCGCAATTGCAGGCCTAACTCGCGATAGATGCGTCGTGTCTTCTTCTGATTGATGTGCCAGCCCTCGCGGCGCAGCAGCACATGAACGCGCCGATACCCGTATCGTACGCGGGTCTGGCAAATCTCCTTGATCCGATGTTCGAGATCGGCCTGTCCGGTGCGACGAGACTTGTAATGATAGGTCGATGTGTCGATCAGGAACACACGGCAGGCCCGACGGATCGATACACCCCATTCGCCACGCACCTCGTCAACCAGCTTGCGCTTCCGGACAGGCCTCAAAGTTTTCGGCGGAGGGCGTCCTGCAGCATCTCCTTGTCGAGGCGCAGATCCGCGACAACCTTCCTCAGCTTCGCCGTTCTCGTCCTCGAGCTGCTTCAGCCGCCGCATCTCTGTCGGCAGCAACCCGTCATACTTCCTTCTTCCAATTGAAATAGGTCGCCTGGCTGATCCCGGCCTTGCGGCAAATATCCGCCACCGGCATACCGTCCGACCCCTGCTTCAAAATGAACGCCTTCTGCGCGTCCGAAAACTTCGATGCCTTCATCGTCTCCGCTCCTCCCAGCCTGGGAATCCCCGCGGAAAACTCTAACCAGAAACGATCCAGTTTTCAGGGCTCAGAGCAATCGGGGCTGCTCGAGTTCGCCTGTGTGAAAATCAATGCTCGAGGAAGCTTCTGAGAACTCTTGATCGGCTTGGATGTTTGAGTTTCCGTAGCGCCTTGGCTTCGATCTGCCGAATGCGCTCGCGCGTAACCGAAAACTGTTGCCCCACTTCCTCCAATGTGTGATCGCTGTTGGTGCTGAGACCAAAGCGCATGCGGACGACGCGTTCCTCGCGTGGCGTCAATGAAGCCAGCACGCGGGTGGTAGTGCTGCGCAAATTCGACTGGATTGCGGCATCGATCGGCAGGATGGCGTTCTTGTCTTCGATCATGTCACCGAGTTGGGAATCCCCTTCTTCGCCGATCGGTGTTTCGAGCGAGAGCGGTTCCTTAGCGATCTTCAGGGTCTTGCGTACCTTTTCAAGCGGCATGTGGAGCTTTTTAGCGAGTTCGTCCGGCGTCGGCTCGCGGCCGAGCTCGCCAAGGAGCCGCCGGCTGGTCCGCACGACCTTGTTGATGGACTCGGTCATGTGAACAGGCACCCGGATGGTGCGCGTCTGATCGGAGAGTGCCCGGCTCACGGCCTGTCGGATCCACCAGGTGGCGTAGGTCGCAAACTTGTAGCCGCGTCGGTATTCGAATTTGTCGACCGCCTTCATTAGGCCGATGTTGCCTTCTTGGATAAGGTCGAGGAACTGCAAACCGCGATTAGTATACTTTTTCGCGATGGAAACGACGAGCCGCAGGTTCGCCTCCACCATCTCCTTCTTGGCGTGGCGCTCCTCGCGCTCGCCCTTTTGCACCGTGTGCACGATTTTGCGGAACTCGCCGAGGTCGAGACCCGTTTCCGCCGCGAGCGAATGTATATCGTGACGATGCAACTTGATCTTATCCAGGTCCTTGGCGACGAGGCTCTTCCATCCGTTGGCCGAGAGCTTCGAGATGCGGTTGAGCCAGAGTGGATCGAGTTCGGAGCCCAGATAGTTCTCGAGAAAGTCCTGCCTCACGATACCGTGGCTCTCGGCAAGCCGCATCAGGCGGCCCTCGTGACCCACAAGGCGCTTGTTGATCTCATAGAGTTGCTCGACTAGAGCGTCGATGCGCGCTTGGTTCAGCCGTAACGATTTTACCTCACCGATTATCTCGCTCTTCAGCTTCTTGTAGCTGCGTTGTTGCGCGGGCGAGAGCGACAGCCTTTTAAGCTGGAATTGGACGTCCTGGTCCTGCAACCGGCGCAGTCGCCTATAGGTGTCGGCGATGGTGTTGAAGGTCTCGATCACCTTGGGCTTGAGCTCAGCCTCGATCGTGGTGACCGAGAGCGAATCTTCCGCGTCATCGTCATCATCGAGGTTGTTTCCCTTGGCCTTTCCGTCGCTTGCCGTCTCCCGGCCATTGGCCGGCTTGAACGGAGTGGCGGGCGCGATGGTCGGTGCCGGCATCTGCGGCAGCTGCTCGAGTTGTCCCGGAGAGGGCAACGCCGGGCGATCAATTGGCCGTCGGGACGCATCACCGGCGCCGACGTGGCCGTGGCGTCAAGCCCAGCATAGGTTGCGTCGAGGTCAATGATGTCGCGAAGCAAGACCTTGCCGTCGTTGAGCTCGTCCCGCCATATGATGACGGCCTGGAAACGTGAGTGGGCTCTCGCAAAGTCCCGCGATCTTCGCCTCGCGGCCAGCCTCGATGCGCTTGGCGACCGCGATCTCGCCCTCGCGCGAAAGCAACTCCCTGGAGCCCATTTCGCGGAAATATATGCGCACCGGGTCGTCGGTCCGCCCCGCGGTATCCTTGGCCGCGGCTTTGGCGGGAACGGGTTGTTGCTGGACTTCGACTAGCGCGTTCTCGTCCTCGGCTTGCTCGGGCTCATCACCCGCCCGTACCTCTTCCTCATGCTCGGCATCCTCGGTCTCGACCACGTTGATGCCCATGTTGCTGAACTTCGACAGGATGTCCTCGATCTGCTCGGACTTCATCTCCCCCGAGGATAGCAGCGCGTTGATCTGATCGTGGGTGATAAAACCGCGCTTCGTAGCGCCGCGGATCACCTCCATGACGGCAGCGTCCGACAGATCGAGTAGTGGGGTCTCCGGAATGTCTGCCTCGGGTACCTCTTCCTCCTGCGGCGTCACCTTGATCTTGCTTGCCATGAATTCTCACAATGGCGCAGACGGACCGTTGAATAAGGTTTTACGCCAAGTTCTTACCCGCCGGGGTCGGTTGCCGTTGGCCGAGATCAGAAGCGAGGGGCGCGCGCGGGACCGCCTCTTCCGGGGCCCCCTGGGATCACCCGAGGTTTCATCGGCAGCAGACCTTCGCGCTGCAGCTTTTTGCGGGCGAGCTTGCGGGCGCGGCGGATGGCTTCCGCCTTCTCGCGGACTCTCTGCTCGGAGGGCTTTTCATA
Organism: uncultured Alphaproteobacteria bacterium; assembly: GCA_963835195.1. Lineage (GTDB taxonomy): Bacteria > Pseudomonadota > Alphaproteobacteria > Rhizobiales > Xanthobacteraceae > BOG-931. The sequence continues at coordinate 14,253 of CAWIEY010000002.1, read as the reverse complement.
ATGGCGGCGTAATTTCATCTCGCGGAACACGCCCTCGCGCTGCATCTTCTTCTTCAGCACCTTCAGGGCCTGGTCGACGTTGTTGTCACGGACGAAAACCTGCATGTGCGTTCCTTTCGGATTGAGCGATTCATTAGGCCGATGGCCAAAGGCGCTCAAGCCGCTGGCGCACGGAAATCTACAATTCAGATGCCGACAGCATCCACGGTACGAACCCACGTCGATATTTGAATTGTGGCCGGCCGATTGGCACTATGGCTGCCAATAGGAAGAAATGAAGATCTCGGTACCGCTGTTTTTGGGCAGCTCTTCGGACGGGTCACGCCTAACTGTACGTACAAGAATGGGCATGCCGCAGATAAAGAACAATAGGGGCATTCGCTTTTGTGCCGCGGTCCCCATGTGGCCGGACAGGGTCGATCGTCGGCTACGTTAGATCGGCGCCCGCTCTCGCGTCTTGACAATTTCTTCAGGTGTTTTACGTCTAGCTGCGCGTGATTTATCTACATTGCGTTTAGTCGGCAGGCGCCGACACCAAGGCTTCAATCAACCAACCCAGAAATTGTGATCGCTCTTTCGGCGGCCTTTATCGCCGCTTCTATTTGGGCGTGCGGGTGGCCGCAGGTCGCTTCCGGTTGTGGATTGATGTACGCAACGCACAGTAGGTCTTCAAAAGTGCATTTGATTGTCTTTTCAGAGCATCCCGCCATCGTCTTTCTGACTTTTTCGCTCGGGTGACGCACGGAGAATCTTATCTCCAACTAACCAAGGCAACTACCACGGAGTGAGTCAGGCAAATGACTGCAAAACCATGATGAGTTCCAACCTAAACCGGCAGCGTCATTTGCCTGCCCGCTCGAAGCGGTGGACATCGAGCGCCGCACGCCCCGAGTCGATAGGCCCTCAAAACGCGCGAAGAAATTACGAGCGGTATCTGGCGCTTGCTCGCGCCGAAGCCCAAATCGGCAACACAGTTGGGGCAGAGAACTATTATCAGTACGCCGAACATTATTTTAGATCGATGTCCTCGGATTCAGAAAGAACGTAAGAGCCTTGCTACGACGGCCAGCTGCGGTCAGGGCGAACCGTCCACGACAGGTGAGCGCGTGGCCTCCCGCATGTTTGGTCTAGGCAGGAAGGACGCCATTACAACCGACACGGTGGCCAACGCTCGCGCGTAGGATGGGTCTGGCTGCTTGCCTTGCGCCGGCGCTGGAAGTCGTCGCCGAGCGGCTTCGCTGCCAAGGCATTTCTTCTCGCTGACCGCGCTGAACGAAGCGATCCATGCGCTCCTAATCGATCTCAACAATCGACCATTGCGGAGCTGGGAACGAAGCCGGCGCGACCTATTCGAGGAGCTCGATCGTCCGGCACTGATCCCATTGCCGGATGAACCTTACGAGTATGCCGAGTGGAAGCGCTGCCGGGTCAACCTCGATTATCACGTCGAGATCGCCAAGCATTATTACAGCGTCCCCTACAACCTCGTGCATCAGGAAGTCGAGGCGCGGATCACGCTCAAAACCGTCGAGATTTTCCTCCGCGGCAAGCGTGTCGCCTCGCATCTGCGCAGCACCCTGCCGCATCGGCCGACAACGATTCCCGAACATATGCCGAGCTCGCATCGCCGCTATCGTGACTGGACCCATGAGCGCATTCGCTCCGAGGCCGCCAAGGTGGGCGCCGACGCCGACACGCTGATCGACGTCATCCTGCGTTCGCGGCCACATCCCGAACAGGGCTTTCGCTCCGCCATCGGCATCCTCGGGCTGGTCAAGCGCTATGGAGCAGAACGCGTCGACGCCGCTTGCGCCCGGGCGCTTTTGCTCAATGCCCGTTCCTACAAATCGGTCGCCGCCATCCTCAAGAACGGCACCGACAAAACCGCGCCTCACACTCCCGAGGCGCCGATCCTCTTCCACACCAACATCCGCGGCCGCGGCTACTACAACTGATCAGGAGACCAATCGTGCTCATTCATCCCACCATCGAGCGCTTGCGTGCACTCGGCCTTGCCGCCATGGCCGATACCCTTGTCGAACTGCAGAACAATCCAGAGGCGGCCGAGATGCCGCACGCCGATTGGCTCGGCTTGCTCATCGATCGCGAGGTCACCGCCCGAGACAACCGCCGCCTCGCACGCCGCTTGAGCAACGCCAAGCTCCGTCAAGCGGCCACCATCGAGAGCGTCGATTACCGTACCGCTCGCGGTCTCGACCGTTCGCTCTTCCAGAACCTCGCCACCAACCAATGGATCCGCGACTGCAACCACCTGGTCGTCGTCGGCCCGACCGGAACCGGCAAATCTTGGCTTGCATGCGCGCTCGGCAACAAGGCTTGCCGCGACGGTTTCTCCGTCCTCTATAAACGTGTGTCCCCGCCTGTTCGCCGATCTCGCTCAGGCGCGCGGCGAAGGCCGTCTCTCGCGCCTGATCGCCGCGCTGGAGCGCGTCAATCTCCTTATCCTCGACGACTGGGGACCCGAACCGCTCACTGCCGACCAGCGCCGTGATCTGCTCGAGATCGTCGATGATCGCTACGACAAAGGATCATTGTTGATCACAAGCCAAGTCCCCGTGGCGCAATGGCATGATGTCATTGCCGATCCTACTCTCGGCGACGCCATACTGGACCGCATCATTCACAACGCTCATCGCATCGAGCTCAAAGGCGACAGTCTGCGTCGTCGCGCCAATGACAAGAAAAATCCCTGATCGTTCGCAAGCCAACAGCCCTCACTCGGACCAAACCCACTCGCCAGTCTTGACCAGGAGACCATTTCCAGCACAGATAACAACCGTCAGTCGTGTTCGCCGCCGCGTCAACGCTCAGGCACCGCTGAGCGTGATCACGATCACTGGAATCCGTGATCACCATCGCCTGGAACGACTGATCACCATCCCTGGAATGCGCACCCGTTCGCATCGGTATGGATCGAGCATGTATAGGCATGGCCACCAGGCACTTTTGTTTGCCAGTTTGTGGCTCGCATGGAACGGCTGATGACATGATCGGCGTTTCGGGGGTGTACTATGGTGTCACGATCGCCGTGAAACACGATGGTCGGGAGGGGTGACTGCTGTTCAGGAACGGCCGAAATATCATCGGACGCGGAAGACTTTTGAGAACACATTCGGCTCAGACCTTACCGAAAGTGAGCGCTCGCCCCGCTTCGTGAAAAGTTCCGGCGGCTAAACTTAGGAACGGGGCCTCTGATCTAGGAGGATTTGTCGTCGCATGCCCCCGCGAGTTCTCTTGCCAACTCCAGAACCTGGTTCCTGGCAGCTTGCTCCTTATCTGCGTCCGAACGCCTGTCAGGAGATCCTTCAGTCCCTACGTTGACGCGGCCGGACATTTCTCCGCGTGGCGAGACGAAGCTAAATGTGAATGACCCGTGACCATCCGGCCGCAGCGCAATGGCGTTCTCTCCATGCCGGTCTGCGCGACGGGGATTGCGCTTTTTTCCCTTCCCGAAGATCAGGTTCCAGTTCTCTTTATAGGCCTTGGATACCGGTTTCTGACCCTCGCCTCTGCTGTAGCCGGTAGGTACGGCGGCGTCCTTCTCGCCGCCCTCGCTTTTGGATGGGGTTGCATTCGGGGTGCTCTTGCCTTGCTGTGGAGCATCGGTTTTTGGATTGGATGGGGCTGCATCCGGGGTGCTCTTGCTTTGCTGTGGAGCATCGGTCTTTGGAGCGGTGGTCCCTTTAGCTTTCCTATCGTCGCTCGCCATTGCAGCAGAAGCAGGTGACCCTCAGGAGGCACAATGTAATAGAAAAAGCCCGGGAAAAATCCCGGGCCTTGTGTCCGCTTTGTACCGCGAGATTAGTAGTCCATTCCACCCATGCCGCCGCCCGGCATTGCCGGCATCGGAGACTCCTTCTTCGGCAGTTCGGCGACCATCGCCTCGGTCGTGATCAGAAGGCCAGCGATCGAAGCTGCGTCCTGCAGCGCGCATCGAACAACCTTAGTCGGGTCTATGATGCCCTTGGTGACGAGGTTGCCGTATTCGCCGGCCTGTGCGTCGTAGCCGTAAGGATATTGGTCATTCTCCAGGATCTTGCCGACCACGACCGAGCCGTCAGCGCCGGCATTGATTGCGATCTGGCGCGCCGGGGTCTGGATCGCTTTGCGCACGATATCGATGCCGTGCTTCTGATCCTCATTTTCGGTGCGCAGGCGCTTAAGCGCCCCGACCGAGCGGAGCAGTGCGACGCCGCCGCCGGGAAGAATGCCCTCTTCGACGGCGGCGCGGGTTGCATGCATCGCGTCGTCGACGCGATCTTTGCGCTCCTTTACCTCAGTCTCAGTGGCACCGCCGACGCGGATGACCGCAACGCCGCCGGCGAGTTTGGCCAGCCGCTCCTGCAGTTTCTCCTTGTCGTAGTCAGAGGTGGTCTCCTCGATCTGCGCCTTGATCTGGGTGATGCGGTCTTCAATGTCCTTCTTCTTGCCGGCGCCGTTGACGATCGTGGTGTTTTCCTTGTCGATCATCACCTTCTTGGCCTTGCCAAGCATGGCGAGCGTCACGTTCTCGAGCTTGATGCCGAGATCCTCGCTGATCGCCTGGCCGCCGGTCAGGACGGCGATGTCCTGCAGCATGGCTTTGCGGCGATCGCCAAAGCCCGGCGCCTTCACGGCCGCGACCTTGAGACCGCCGCGCAGCTTATTGACGACGAGCGTGGCCAGCGCCTCGCCTTCGACGTCCTCAGCCACGATCAGCAGCGGCTTGCCGGCTTGCACTACGGTTTCGAGCAGCGGCAGCAGTTCCTGCAGGCCGGATAGCTTCTTTTCGTAGATCAGGAGGTAGGGGTCTTCCATCTCAGCCCGCATCTTCTCGGCGTTGGTGACGAAGTAGGGCGAGATGTAGCCGCGGTCGAATTGCATGCCTTCGACCACGTCAAGCTCGGTCTCAAGCGATTTTGCTTCTTCGACGGTAATCACGCCTTCGTTGCCGACCTTCTGCATGGCCTTGGCGAGGAAGTCGCCGATCTCCTTGTCGCCGTTAGAGGAGATGGCACCGACCTGAGCGATCTCGTCATTGGAAGTGACCTTCTTGGAGTTCTTCTTCAGGTCCTCGACGATGGCCTCAACGGCGAGATCGACGCCGCGCTTCAAGTCCATCGGGTTCATGCCGGCGGCAACGCCCTTTGCGCCCTCCCTGACGATCGCGTGGGCGAGGACCGTCGCGGTAGTCGTGCCGTCCCCCGCCTGATCGGAGGTCTTCGAGGCGACCTCGCGCACCATCTGGGCGCCCATATTCTCGAACTTGTCTCCCAGCTCGATTTCTTTCGCCACCGTCACGCCGTCCTTGGTGATGCGGGGAGCGCCGAACGACTTGTCGAGCACGACGTTGCGCCCTTTAGGGCCGAGCGTCACTTTCACTGCATTGTTGAGAATGTCGATACCGCGCAACATCTTGTCGCGAGCCTCGACTGAGAATTTAACTTCCTTGGCAGCCATTGTGAGTTCTCCCTGAAGCTCTTGCCGTCGCTGCAGGCGAGCGGCGGAAGGCCGCGAGCGCGCAGGACCGCGAATGAGTTGGTGTTGGGTTACGCGGCCTTCTTCTTGGCCATCGGCTCGTCGATGACGCCCACGATGTCGGACTCCTTCATGATGAGGAGTTCCTGGCCGTCGATCTTCACCTCAGTCCCGGACCATTTGCCGAACAGCACGCGATCGCCGACCTTGAGGTCGATGGGGATGAGCTTGCCGGCCTCATCGCGGCCGCCCGGACCGACATCAGTGACCTCGCCCTGCGAGGGCTTTTCCTTGGCCGTATCTGGAATGATGATGCCGCCGGCTGACTTTTCCTCGGCATCAATACGCTTGACCACGACGCGGTCGTGCAGGGGGCGGAATTGCATGCAATCCTCCTGAAGGAATGTTGCCGTTATACTTTTAGAGGACAGCAGAGGGTTATCGCGCTCTGCAAACTCCGATCTGCATCTAATGCTCTTTTGGCACTCTTCAAGGCAGACTGCCAAATTTGGCCAAGCGGGGTAACAAACAGCCTGTAACGCCGTCGTTTCGATGCAATTATTTATTTGGCGCTGTTTCGCCACTGGCGAGGTCAACTACGAGTACTGGCCGAATGGCGAGCATCAAGGTCTCAGCCCCAAGTATCGCTGACGACGCATCATATGCGGGCGCTTCAAGATCGGCATGGACAGCCCGACTTGGCCGATGTGGATAAGCCGACCCGGCGCTTGTGCGCTCAATCGATCGAGATTGGACCCAATTCGGAAGTCGGGTATGCATCGCAACAATCAAGACAGTGATGATTTACAGCTTGTCTTTGGTCCCCCTCGCCAGCTTCAATCGCCGGCGGGTGGTGAAACACAGTTGGAGCATTCCATCGGCGGACACGGCGCGCAATTTAGGTTTTATTTGCCGGCGGAATGCCCGGATGGGGCCGATGTGACGTTAACGGCGTGGCGATAAAAGGACTGCGGCGCCTCAGCTTACTTTAGGTCGTCGTCATAGGTATCGCACCAAAATAGTCGTTCTTGCCGATGTCAACGCCATAATGACGCAGAATCGCATAAGCGGCCGTAATATGGAAATGGAAGTTGGGCAGCAGAAAGTGGTTGAGGTAATCGTCGCCCTTCATGTGACCCTTATTGGTCGGGCCGAGCGGGAACGTGATCTCACGATCGGCAGACGAGTTGATCTCCTTGCGGTCGAGCGTCTTCAGATAGGCTACCGTTTTTGCCAGTCGCGCCTTGAGTTGATCGATGGTCGTCTCATTATCTTCGTAGCGGGGCGGCTCGACGCCCGCGAGGCGCGCGGAGCCGTTCTTAGCGTTATCCGCCGCCACCTGCACCTGACGAGCGAGATCGAACATGTTCGGGAACAGACGCGTATGAAGAAGCACTGCGGGATCGATTTTTTTGGCGGCCGCATAAGCCGCGGCTTTGTCGAGAATGGCCGACAGCGCATTGAGACTGATTTCGAAACTCGGGAGGGAAGCTTGAGACATTGAAAACGGCATGGATGTATCCTTGGACTTAATTGGCGGTGGGAGATTCGCGAGCGATGCCCGATGGCCCCAGCCTCGTGCTTAACTCTACCCTTTCTACCATCCGCGGTACATCAATTTGACTGAAGCGGGAGGTAAAGGACATCGCGAAGACATCGCGAATGTGTCGAGTTTGACGCGAAGCGGGCATGGCTGCCTCCGAACAGCTACACGGGTTATCGTTCGCGAGGCCACTTGCGTCCGCAGCGCGATGCTGACGAAGGGGGATTATCGTGGCTATCGGCTCCTGGCCTCAGGCGTTTGATGCAAAACAAATGGCGGTGACTGGCGGCACTCAATACGCTCGGCTCGGCGGCAAAAGGACCAACCGTCTTACTTCTTCACGGCTTCGGCGATACCGGCGATATGTGGGTACCTCTCGCCGATGCGCTCGTGAAAGACCACGCTGTCATCGTTCCGGACTTGCGAGGTTTGGGCCTGTCATCCCATCCCGAAAGCGGTTACTCACGGGTGGGCCATTTCATGCACAAATTTCGGGAATTGGGTCTTATTGTGTAAAAGTATGCACTTGACCTGACGATTGGCACTTCGCCGTGGCGGGTGTGCGACGAAGATCCGATGTCCGGCGTTACGCGGCCGGCAGCAATTTCTCCCTCGCAATGGGAAGCGCGTCAAGGAAGGTCTGCATCGGTGTTTTGCCGTAGCACCATCGTCCCTGGTGAGGACGCGTTTCATTGTACTCCTTCACCCAAACATCGAGATCGCTCTGCAGCTCTTCGACGGTCCGATAAATTTTCTTGCGGAACGCAACACGATAGAACTCATCGAGTACGGTTCGATGAAAGCGTTCACAGATTCCGTTAGTCTGGGGGCTCTTGGTCTTGGTCCGGGTGTGATCGATGTCCTCGACCGCGAGATAGAGCTCAAAGTCGTGATGCTCGGGGTTACCGCAATATTCGGTGCCTCGATCAGTCAGCACCCGGCATAAAGCGATGCCATGCTCCTCGAAGAACGGCAGCACTCTGTCGTTCAGAATCTCCGCCGCGGTGATCGGCGTCTTGCGGTCGTACAGCTTGGCGAAAACCACCTTGGCGTAAGTGTCGATGAAGGTCTGCTGATAGATACGGCCCACGCCCTTCATGTTGCCGACATAGAAGGTGTCCTGGGCGCCGCAATAGCCGGGACATTCGCTCTCGAACTCGCCATGGACTTCTTTCTCGGTCTTGGCCTTCTCAAGCGCCACTACCTGAGATTCAGTGAGGACGAAACCTTCCTGCGCCATCTTGGCTTCCAGCGCCTTCAGCCGCTTTTTGGTGTTCGCCAAGTCATGGCGCAGCCACACGGCGCGCACGCCGAAGGGCGAGATCGACAGACCCTGCTTCTTCAACTCGTTGGAAACGCGTACCTGACCCCAGGTTGGCTGTTCGATCGCCAGAATCACGACCGCCGTCTCAATCTCCGGTGCGACCCGGTTCTTGAGGATCGGCTTCTTGCGGCTGATCTCTTGCAGCGCCAGTTCGCCGCCTTTGTCATACAGCTCCTTGAACCGATAAAAACTGTCGCGGCTATACCCCATCATCTTGCAGGCTTGGCTGACATTGCCCAGCTGCTTGGCCAATTCCAGCACGCCGACCTTGGCCCGGATTACTTTCTGCTCTTGCGTCATAATGTAGGCTCCTGTGCAGGAGCCGGCAGGGCAGCGCGGGCGCGCGCCATTTGGGTAAGCGCTCCCGCTTGCCCTGCCGGCCTTGGCCCACCATTCCAACCCAAATTGTCAGACTAAGTCGAGACTTTTACACTTATTGACTACAACGGCCACATTGAAGTCCACAGTTCCTTGTTGAACGTGGTCCTCCACGATCAACCGCAAATTAGGCGCTGAAGCGTTTTGACGATTTTGGATAGCGGCGCCTGCAAGCACGCCCGCCGTCTCAGACAGTTTGAGCCGCCACAGAATTAGAAGCACAGTCTCAAGAAAACGCAATGGTCGGCGCTGGTTCGCTTTGCCCGGGTACTCAGACATCAACGCGCTCCGCCACGATGCGACCGTTTTCATGACGCGCCATATACCGCATCTATCTCCCATACCAATCCGTGACACGCTCGCACTGCGGCACTCTGCCGGCCGAATTGGGAACTCGGTGATGCCGTGAACGTGCTCGAAGGTCGGGGGAATACAACACTCGCTAAGTAACCCACCCGTCCCCATCTTAACTGCATCAGCGGCACCGTCATTGGCCAGCCGAGAACTGAGAGATGCAAGCGCTCCCGCCGTAAGGAAGAGCGCTATGTGCGTGTTTAACATCCAAAAATACGCACTAATGCGCACGCGTTTGGCGACAGAGTGTAGAGCCTTAGCAGCAGATGCTCCTGGGCCCGACCTAAGGGCGCACTTCCTTCGTATGGCCAGCATATGGACGGAATTGGCGGATCAGCCCCGTGTACTGCATTAACGCATGACCTTCGGGGCAACCGTAAAAAGGTTGCGGGCGGATTGGTATGGCGGAATTCAAGCTCCATCCGCCATGCGTCTGATTTTATGCACCGCCATCGGGGCTTCGATAGGTGCCAAGAATCTTATCCCAGAAGAAGTGGATTACACCAAAATTGCTATTCGCGTTACGGTGATGAACAAAGTGTAGTTCCTGGTGGCGTCTGAACCACGCAAACCTTTGAAGCCGCGATTCCTCTAAGTGATATTCCTTGTCGAAAAAGACGTGCGCGTAAAACGATGCCGCGCTTGCGATTATCATCACCACAAAATAATTTAGCGGCAATAGGAAATAAGCGCACGCTCCAACTAGAAATACAGGAATAAAGAAGTACGGCGTAGTGTTGCCTTCGTCACCGAGGTACGTCCGAGAGACAAGATGAGCGCCGGAATAATGGGTGTGATGGAAGTTGATGTGGTTGCGAAAAATCTTACCGCCCATTGGATGGTGGGCAACCTTATAATGTATCAAGGTCTGCCCAAATGACATGACCAAATGCGTCGCGACAGCAGTCAAGAGAAATAGCGAAAGCTGCAGAAGGAGCGGCGGTACTGTCTGCAGCATGAGTGCGTCCCCCGGCTTAAGAAACCAATTTAGCACGCCACTCGGGGTCGCGGCCCGGTCAGACGAGCCGTTAGTCGGGCAACCCACCTTTTGATTGATCTACCGGCGACGCCGGTGGCGTGAACTCCCCGATTGATTTGACAGCGCCGCTTTGTAACCGGCTTTTTCAACACGGCACCCTCGCCAACCGCTGCACTTTTGTCCGCCGCCTCTTTGGCGATTCGAAGAGCTCTCAACCGAGCGGTCTTTTCACGAATAGCTTTAGCTTCTACCTCATAAGGCACCCCGGCATTCCCCCTTTCCCGAGCAGCCTTCTCCAAGCGCGATTGGGCTCGGCTATCTTTCAAATCAGCCATCGGCGGCTCCTTTCGGGGAATAGGCGAGCGCCGAAAGCTGAGCTTCGCCTCGACTTAGAAATCGATGCGATCTCGTTGAGGCACGGTTGAAGTCACCAAACCAATATGGCAGCCGCGAGCCCAATGACAGCTACGAATAGGAGCGCCCAAAAGGCATAGGGGACAACCGCGTCCATAGACTGAATATGCGCCTTCCCGGCCGACATTGATATTGCCTACGACCACTGAATTGCAATGCGCAGGGGAGCCCGACCCCACCGTTCTAATGACCGCCAGTTTGGCGCTTTACGATCCCAATGCGACTTCCGCTAATGGGATGGCCCGGCCGTGCTCCTACCCCTGTGAGAGAATCTCACCGGGAATCAGCATAAAGGAGCATTGCCCATGTCTGGTCAATGGTGAAGGCTTAGACTTGCTGGGAATTTGGCGGGGTGCGCCCTTTGCAGTGATTTATCAAAAAACGGGCTTTGGCGAGCCCGGCAAAGGAGCACCCCATGGCGAGACTACCTGCTTCGCAACGCACGCGTGAAGAGCTGACGGCATTGATCGAGGGACGTCTTTCCACAGGTTCCGCGAAGGACGAGTTGGTCAAGCTGGCGACCCGGCTGATTGTCGAGGAGCCGCTGGAGGGCGAGGCGAGCGATGCGGTTGGACGGGATTACTACGAGCATCGTGCGCAGCCCGGTCATGGATACCGGAACGGGTACCGCACGGGTCGGCTAAAGACAGCGGAAGGGCTTATGGAATATTGACGCCACAGATCGCTGGGCGGGACGAGCCGTTTCGCTCGGTCATCCGCGAGCACCTTAAGGGTCACACCCAGGGGCTCGAGGATCTGGCGATTGAGATGCTGGCCCGCGGGCTCTCGGTGCGCGACATCGAGGATGCGTTCAAGGACGAGAATGGACGGCTCCTACTGTCGAGAACCGCGGTATCGCAGCTTGGGGACCGGCTGTGGGAGGAGGTTACCCGGCATGGTTTCACGCAGCCATATGCATAATGGCGCCGACATCTATAGCAGCCGCATTCGGATGCACCGTCGTCCACTCGGAATGCTTGTTCACTGATCTTCTGCGCCTCATTTCAGCCCTCCTCATTGGAAGATGGGAGGGCTGGCTGCGCAACAACCAATTTCCTAACCGGGATCATCCGAAGATGTCGCCACTCTCAAGTTCGCAATCTCAAGCTGCTCGGCGTTCATCTGGCTGTTGCCAGGAAACGCATGCTGCGGATCGTCTGAGAACTTCTTCACCCAGTCACGCAGCCGCGACGTGTGAACGTTCAGGTCTTAAGACGCCTGCACATAGGATACGCCGCGATCTCTGATCAGGCGCACAGCCTCAAGCTTAAACTTCCGCGTAAATTTCCGCCTTTCCATCTCCCACCTCCAGCTCCATCAAAACACCTAACTCGGTGTCTTCGGAACCGGGTGTAGGCCATATCGCAAAGTTAGTCTTCGGGAGCCGCCCTTTGAACCGAGGCCGCGATTTCGATAATGGAATTTACAGGCTATCTCGAAATCAGATAATTCATCTTAGCTTTTGGTCCAATCTGCGCTGAAAAGTATGGATGGTAAAAAAATGTGGGACGATTGGACATTTGGATTTCTAACTGGAGTTGCTCTTGTCCTAATCATTCTCTTAATCATGATGTAAAATGGAGCTGGTATGGTAATTGATCCAAATGCAATGGCAACTCCGGCCCAGTTGCTAAATCGCAGCATCATCACCAATCTTTTCCCATATTCCTTGTTTTGATAAGCCGGCCATGCCACCCCCCGGAAGTCGTTGCGCGGCAAGCCTTTGTGCCTCCTCGAAATCGAGCCATCCTTGAGCCTCATGAAGAACGACCACATGGCGCGATCGGTCAAAAACCGCCGATAATGCTGCTCAATCACGATGGCGCTGCCAGCCTGCCACCGTGACAAAAGGCGGGAAAAATCTAACCGCCGACGGTCCAAAGTTCGGCAGCAGAGCACTACGGCCGAGGCTCTAATCGCCGCTGGGTGAAAGTTCAGTGGCAGGTCAGCGTCGCAAGACCTGAACGTTCATCCGACGCAGCTGCGCAATTGGGTGAAGGCATTTGCTGACGATCCGCAGCAAGCGTTCCCGGGCCCAGGACAGATGAAGCCCGAGCAGTTGGAGATCGCGCGGCTCAAGCGCGAGGTCATCAAGCTCAAGGCCGAGCGGGACATTCTAAAAAACTGTCACGGGCCCAACGCCCGCCTGCGCGCGGTAGAAACAGCAAGTGTTATCTGACGGCTTGGAGGGTAGCGGCCGTCAGCTTATTGGAGGCACAGTCCCCCGTAAAAAAACGTGGTCTATGGGTGCATGCGAACTTGAGAATGGTGACGCCGTTTCGGCGGTGATCCCGATTAGGAAAATGACGATTGGCATAGCCCAGACCCTCCTACCGGCATTCACCTGGAGGATTTGCTATGCCCAAGGCGACGAGCGCTGACCACGCGGAATTGAAACCGGTCAGAGTTGGCGCGGCGGCCATCGACATTGGGTCAAAAATGCACATGGCGGCGGTCGATCCGAACTGCACAGATAGGCCGGTTCGCGCGTTCGGCACATTCACACAGGATCTGCATGATCTGGCAGATTGGTTCCAATCGTGTGGCGTGACCAGTGTGGCAATGGAATCCACCGGGGTCTATTGGATCCCGGTTTACGAGATTCTTGAGCAGCGCAACTTCGAGGTCATTCTGGTTAATGCGCGGTACGCCAAGAATGTGCCTGGGCGCAAGACAGATGTTAGCGAGCCTCGCGGATAACTACGATGGAATGGCCGAGCGCGCTGAAGATCGAAGGAAGCACGGTGTGTTTCTGCCAAGGCCGAGCCTAACCCCCAAACAGAAAAATCCATGAGCGCGGAACCGAGCGTGATCCTTTGCGCGTTAACCCGGCGGAGAAAATACTATGCCCGACGATTACGACGAACATCGAAAGAAGGCGGCCGAAGCTCAACGCCAAGGTGATCGAACAAAGAACGATGCTGACCGGGTGTCATGGCTGCGCCTGGTGGAAGGCTGGCTATAGTTGCTTCCAACGCGACGGCGGACTGCTCAAGAAAAGTTCGATGACGCCAACAAATCCTTGGGAACTCAGCAAGACGCGCCAAAAAGCAGCCAGTAGGCCGCATCAACTAAGTTACCATTGAAGAGCTACTTGCGTCGCACATCGCCCATGCCCGACGAACCAATGGAACTACGCCGAAAAGCTGATGCATGTCGGCTGTAAGCTAGTACGGCCGAGAGCCCCGAGCGTAAGGAACTTTGGCTCAAGCGCGCCGACGAATGGGAGCTGCAAGCGGCTAATGCTGAGAAAGCTGCGACCGCGTGAGTACGGGAGCAACTGAACCGCGCGGAGAAGTGCTGTTGGGAAATCATCAGAAGCTGTGCGGCGGTGCCAATGCGTAGCGAAGGGCATGAGCTGCAACAACTTCGCTCGGCGAGCGTGGCCCCACGACAAAGCAGAAAATTGGTGCCGGAACACGCCCGGGCCTGCTAGTAGAGGCATAGCTAAAGCGCTGTCGCGTGCACTAGCGCTTGGCTACGACTCTCTAGGTTGCTAGGTGCTCGCCTCGGCCCACGACATCGAAGGCGTGCGCGCCGACAAATCGGAGGGCGCAAATGGGCGGCAAATCGTGGAGCCACAAGCGCGCGGTGCAATTGCGCAAACTCCGCCGCAAGCACAAAACGCGGAAAGCCCAGGAGAAAGCGGGCCTGCGGAAGCGGAGCCCGAAAAAGACGAAGGGATAGAGCTTCCGGGTCCCGAAGGTCAATGTCTATACCGAAGACGAGAAGGGCTGGCCCGCGAGGTCTCCCCATCTGCATAAAAACCCCCAAAGTGGCGGC
>CAWIEY010000001.1:0-459791 GCA_963835195.1 uncultured Alphaproteobacteria bacterium | reverse complement strand
AAGCTTTCGTCTTGCCTCGGCCAAATCTACGCCATTGCACACCACAACACGCCACGCGGAATTTGTTCATCCTGGCTTGTCACTGGCGCCGCTCGATTCTGGAATGGGACCCGTGACGGCTACGATCTCTATCGCGCAGCGCGACGGCAGACGTATCCGGATAGACGCGCGACAGGCAATGATTCAGGGACGGCTTCCCCTCATCGTCGAGGCTGTGAGGGCTTTGGCTACCCCGACACCAGAGTGAGTTGTGGCGCTGGCGGCAACGCCGCCAATGGTATGGGCTGGCGCTTGCGCGTGGGCTGCGAGGCGCAGTTCCGCCGCGCCAGACCCAATGCCCGCGGCTCCGCATATACCTTGGTGCATCGGGATGTGGGTGGGTCTGTCGATTGTCATTCTTTTCGGAGCACAACTCCATTCCGAGATCGCGCATCAAACCGCCAAGGATTCTACCGTTGAACGGGACAGGCCCCCCCCCCAGAGGGGCGGTAATGGCCGACACGGTCGGCGAGGCCGTGGCGTAGAATTCGAGGATATGATGCACGATGGAACTTTTCGGTTGCGTCGCTGTTGGCGGCTACGGATACCCGCCTCGGGAGGCAGTCGTGAATGGTCTGATTTACCTCATCGGCCTCATGGTAACCCAGTCGTGTTTATTTTGTCGTTCCTTGGCCTTCACTGAGGAATGTCTCGGTCTATTTGATCCCCGAAGAATGAGGAACTTCCCCCTTCAAGTAGGGAGGCCGTCCGTGATGTAGAAACTCGCGCCTTCCCTCATTTGTTGTGGATTCCAGTCATAGCGGGCGCGATTGTTGCTGCCGCGCTTCTGGTTCGTTCTGTTATCTTTTGGTTCATCTATCAGGTTGGCGGTGGCGTCGCCATCCGCAAGTTGGCGGGATACCTTCTGGATATTGGCCCTTTTGGGGGGTGTATGGTTGTTGCTTACCGCGCTTGCAAGCTTTGGGCTTGGGGGCTACCTGGCGGGTCGCTTTGCGCCCGTACTTGGGCAAGATCGCAGTCCCATGAGATTGAGTTTCGCAACGGAATCGGCACCGTTTAGCCGTTTGGGGAATTGCTATCCTCATTGGAGCAATTCTCCCGCGTTCACAGCAGCGGCAACAGTAGCGCCGCAGCCTATTCCGACGACCCCAACCGCCACCACCGCTGAGCCGTTGCTCGCTTTCGAGCTTGACCGACTGTTTCGATCTGACCGCGCCACTGTGCAAGCTGGGAATGATACCGAGACCATGCACAAGCGGCCCCAATCCTTCTCTCAGCGCTTGGCCACACCGGCATGGCACTTGAGGTGCATGCCTATCTTGTTCGGCTCGTCGAGGCCCGGACAGGACTTCCAGCCCCCGAGGCGGAAGCTCGTGTTCGACGGGCGATCGCCCAAGCTGCGGAGGCTATTAAACGAGCTCGTAGCGCTGCGGTCATTTTAGCGTTCATGACCGCGGCATCTCTAATGGTCGGAGCCGCAGTAGCCTGGCTGGGAGCCACCGCAGGGGGCCAGCACCGCGATGGGTCAGTCGATCATGTATTTTGGCACCACCGGCGAAGGATGATAGAAGATTTTTCATTCAATAAATCATAAAGAGCGTACGCGAAACGAGGCGTCCAAGAATGCTAAGGGCCCCGCCAGCCCGGCGGCGGTCGATCTGATGTAAATGAGGGGCGCGTGAATGCCCGTTCCTGAAACTGAAGTCTTGAAAACGATCATCGAGGCTCTGAAGCCTCTCACATCTGAAGAACGTCGGCGCACCCTGGACGCCGCGTTAGCGTTTCTCAGCGAGGCGCCACCCAATTCCGCGGCAACTGAGCGCACAGCGCAAACGCGCGAAGCCGGAAGTGTGGCCAGCGGCAACCTTTCGGAGGCGCGCCGGCGCGAGGAACCAAAACGATAAACGTAAATCAGTTGATGGCAGTAAAACCCGTTGAGTGTCTCTCGCCGCGCCCCGCCATTTTGGCCGTCGCCATCAGTGCGTTGTACTCAGCGACGCTGCCGGGCCACTGGGCTAACGATTGACCATTTGCGAGCTGGCTGGCGCCGGAAAGAATGACAGCCTGCTCTACGCCGGCAACAATTATAAAAGGCCTATTCACCAGATCTGTCAAGATCGCCGCACGTCGTGCTGACGATCAGGCAGCACCACACCGTGGCATTACCGAGTGGGATAAAAAAATATAACGCATCCGGCGCCAGGAAAGGCGGGCCCCGGACTTGGTCCCCCAGAAAATTAGGCCCGTTCGTTCGCCCGCCTCTGCATGATCTTCGAACTTGTATTGCGAAGCAACTCAGCCAAATTTGAGATGCCCCTGGCGTGGGCGTAACCTTATTCCGCTCCGTCATGGAACGGACGCTGCCCCGTGCTCATCTGCAAGCGAGGCGGACCCCCGTATCCCCCGCTTCATTGCAGCCCCAGGCGTACTCCCGCCCGTCTGGGGCTCTCTATTGGTGGGGCTCAGCGTTTGATCTTCAGGTTCTCCGCTGACGTTTTACCCCTGTTCGAGACCTCTTCGAATTCGACCACTTGCCCCTCATTGAGACTATTGTAGCCGGCGCGCTCCACCGCCGAGATGTGGACGAATACATCCTTGCCGCCGCCCTGCGGTGCAATGAAGCCGTAACCCTTCGTGGCATTGAACCATTTCACGGTACCAGTAGGCATCTTTAAGTCGCTCCGATCTCATAAACGCACGCGCGCGTATCACACGCGGCAAAAATAAAGGGGCAGCCATGATTGTAAAAGGGAAGAGCCGTTGACGGGGAACACCAACGGCAGACCCTGTAGAACGTTTGATTGCTTCGGCGCCGGCCGATTCTTTGTTCGAGCGTCGGCGGCGTGACCGACCAGCGTGTGGGGAGGGAATCTCAAGTCGGCCCAAGAGAGCCAAAAGCCTCGCCGACGCAGACCCACTTCGTCGCTTTCGGATTGAATTCCGGCGACCGAAAAGCTCGAGGGCGGACTTAGGCCGCCCTAGGGGTTGATACCCAGGTCGGGCCCAACCCGTTAACATCGTAACCCTAATTACAAGGCTGAGGAGCTGGGCCATAGTGCTGTCCTGTGCACGGAGTGAGCCGGCAGAGCAAGAGCACCGGGCGATCGCCGAGCACAAATTCCGGAGTCGGTAGGACCCGTCTATTTCCGGCCGAAAAAGTGGATCGAGAAGTTGGCGACACATACCCATTTTAGCCAATAGTCGGCGGGGCTTGCGCCGCAAGCTGCGCGGTCTAGCTTTCAGGAAAACACGACAACCACCATTTCGCGGGCGTCCAAAAAATACTCAGGATTGCGTGGGTTCATGGTCGCTGTGCTGATACTGAGGACCATTTCATCGCCGCACGCGGGGCAATACATGTTCGAAGAGTTCCACGCGGCGCAAAAGGTCTTCCGCGCTTGCAGCAAACCGTGTGAGTAGCACCGTATGGAACTCGCGAAGTCTATCTGCGATTCGGCGTCGCATTATGCGGCGCTTTTGGACGTCGCCCATCTTGGGCGGACGCTGGAATAACGTCGGGGATCCGACTTATGCGGTGGACCAGTCGGTGACACACGCGACGTGGCTTTATTCAACGATTCTCTCATACCCCCCTCGTCCCCTATCTGCCCACCCGGCATGCAAAATCGCCATGACGGCCCCGGCGCCGAAAGCTTAAGCGCGCCGCAACAGGAACTACATTCGTTCGCGTCGCGTTACCGTTTTGGTCGGGCTAAGATCCGTTTCGCCCCGGAAAGCGCTCCGAACCATCCCGGCCCTCAGCCCCGCGACACCACGCGCGGGGCTTTGCCGTTCCGGCAAGCGAAGCCTTCAAACACTGTCTCGCGATTCTCCGCTTCCGCCTTATAGGTGCGATGTGGGCCGCGCGCGCCGTGCGGCTGTGGCGCGAAATGAGAGAGCGTGGCTAGCTGGGGGATCACGTCCTTCATCGCGGACGCGCCTCACGGGCGTCTTTGCGAAAGTCGCTGCCGGTTATTTTGGCTTGAACAATTACCTTTCACCCACACGCGCAATTCGCCGGCGCGCGCATAAGCGGCGAGGCGTTCGGGCAGCGGCATTGTAACCCGCAACGGTTCCCGCTAGGGAAGACTTTCAAGACGACTACTTTACAAATCCGAGTGCTTTGGCGACTAACTTTACATAATCACGCTGGACCGCGACCGTTCTTTCAACGAGATGTTCAGACCAATTCGCAAGCGATAAAGCGATCGAAAACCATGGGAATTCAGAGGCCGGCATCGAAACGATGCGGTCAGTGGGAAGGCGGTGGCCGGGTGTTCTAAAATGGCAGTCGTTCTAGCGGAGGAAAATATGCAACCTGAAGATTCGGGAGGGTCCACCGGTTTTCTTCACCGTCTGATAATAGCGCCCTTCGTGCTGCAGCGTTTCGCGGCGCATCAAGCCGCCGCCAGCCTCCAAAAGCGTGTCACCCTTTCGACCGTACAAAGCATACCAATAACCACCGGATTGTACTGCGCCGTTCCAAGCTCGAAAGCGGCTGAAGATGTGATGAAAAGTCAAACATCAGTGCATCGTCACTTTGAAGGTCTATCCACACTACAAAAGCTCGTTGGTCATGCGCTTGATGTTCTCGCTCCTTAATCGCAGCAATGCGACTGATCATGTTCGTCAAAATCGTGTCGCCCTTCTTTCCGGGTGTGGGAGTTCCAAACGGTACTATGGCCGCCGAAGAAATGGTAATTCTACCACCGCGCACTATCTCCGTTCTCGCCGACTTCGCGAGTTCGTTGGCAATTCGCGTTCTGTCGGGCTCGCTTAAATTGCGGCACCACACCTCAATGATCGTTTCTTCTCCATCCATCGACACGTGAAACTCGGCTTTCGAGCCGGTGGCAGCGTTTTTACCACCAAGCTGAACTGGAAAGCCCGCCTCAACGAGTGCGCCGCAGGCGCGGATTTCAGCGAGCGCACTTTGAGCGTTGGTCCAATCATTTGTGTCTAAGAGACGTTTCCTAAGGTTACGAGCCCAGTCCGGGAAGTTGCGCAAGACGTGACGCAAAGCGCGGCAGGTATTAGTTGAAATTTGCGTGGGTTGCTGCGGTCCGCCCCGGTGCAACGCTACAGAAACAAGCGGGTGCGCGCCCCTTGCTGGAGTATAAAGCGCACGGAGATGTTCGATTTCGGCTTCACTAAGGATTTCATGGAAAGGGGAATTGATCATATCGAGTAGATGTTTGCTCGCGTCGGCTGGATGCACCACTATTTTATGTGGGCCTCCAACGCAGATCCAACAAGTCCAGCGTCGTCGATCATTTCCATGAATAAGTCACGGCGTTATTTGGGCTTTAGCTCCACGACCTTTACCAGCAGATCGGCACGCCGCCCGTACTTGCCGACGGCAGGCGATTTGCCGCTCATCGCGACTAGCGGCCTTAAGCCTCTCGCAGCGCGAGAACAATCTCGCCGATACCTCGACGAGCGTTCAGCGCAGGTCTTGGACCTGTAGTCTGCCACGGCGGCTGGACGCGGTGCGCGTTCGGTGCGGTCGGCAGGATATTGCCCGCGCTTTGAGCACGAGGTCACAGAGACTATCAAATTCAAATATTCGCGCCGTCGCGTCTGCTTACTCGTCCGACTCCAAAAATCTTTCATCGAACGACACCGGATGACGCAGCTCGTCAAACTGAATGCGCGCCTCGGTGCCGCGGACAAAACGCAGCAACACACCGCGACGCATTTTTGCTTTTGGGAAAAGCCGACGATGCTCCTCTGTCACCCGCACTCGCTGCCCGGCTCGAAAGCCGTTGCGCTCCTGTCGCGCATAGATTGCCCTCCGGCGCACGGTAGTAGCGTCCTCGCGCTCGGTTTCGGAAATCAGCATGACGAAACTCCGATCTGTATCTCGGGGGCAATAGGCATCCTCTACTCTGCCAAAAACCGAGCCTCGGTCTCAACCGCTTACTGAGGATGCCGGGCGCGCTAATTGCAGAGCCTCAATGAAGCAGCACAAGGCACCCCATGCTCCCCACCGTGAGGATTAGTGCTCCGTAACACCAAACATCCCAGGGGTGGACCATCGGTTTTCGCTCGTGATTGCATAAACAACGAGCACCCGCGATGATGGCGCATGTCATAAACGAAGCCGGGCTGTTCACGCATTTCGGCGGCGCGTTCCAGCCAATGCTTCGATTTGCTGATATGGTCAGAGGACAGGCGTGTGGCAGAAGTACAACAAGAGACAGGCTCGGACCGCCAAGGTTCGCAAGGCGAAGCCGCGCGTTCACCCTCTGAACGGGATACCGTCCGGGTGCGGCGCGGGGCGGCCGGCGCTCGCTTGCCGCAAATCACTCGCTGACGTAAGCGTGGCTGGGCGGGCTTTGAGAGGGCTCGCGATTTTGGCAGGGTTCACCCCTTACGTTTTGCTCTTCCCTGGATCGGTGGCGCCTGGCTGTAGGACGCCCGGTGAGACTGAAAACATACACGATCCCTTCCCAGACGGTTTCACCGCCGAATGTCTCTTTGATCGGTAGGGATTGGAAAACCGTGGCCGTGCAGCCGTGCTGCGCTTCGACCGCGCACTTAATTGGGCGAGATTTCTTCCACTTTAAAGGCGTAATAGTACGAGTTCGAGTAGCGGCAGGATCGATCGTTCTCTCAGACCCAATTGATATTCAGACCCGTGGTCTGCACCTCCCGCCATTCACATTTATTCCCGCCGCAGCCGGCAGTGTGATAGACTGCTTTTTATCACCGGCAGCGGCTCCACCCAGGCGTCGGTGGCTGAGAGACAAGCTCGTGCTCCCGCCTCAACTAGGGAGATTGCTTTGCCTCAAGTCTATTTTCGTTACACGAGGAACAATTTCGAGCGGCGTTGGCGGACGAGATTAGACGAACCGCTGCGCCGGGATGCTCCTCAGTTGCATGTTGTGGTGACGCACCGGTTCGCGGCACCGAACCGCTATGGTTGGGAACTCCGACCGGCGGCAGGCCTGCCAGTGCAAGAATCGCAGATTCAATTCGCATCGTGGGAGGAAGCTAGTCAGGCGGGCAAACTTGCTCGGGCGCAATTCGCCACATGTTTGGACGCACCCGCTGCGTGAGGGCGAAGTGCGCGCCTTACGCAAGCTGCAGCGGCAGTTCTCGGACTAAACCAAAGCCCGGCCATGCATGTGACAGTGTCCCGCGGAGTACCCGCGCCGAAGGCCGCGACCCTCACGGTCTCAGGAGCGACTACCAAGCGGACGGATGACACGCGTCACAGCCAAATGTCACAGTGCAACGGAGATTCGCGGCAAAGCAGGAAGGGAATTATGGCACAGCAAACCGGGCGTTTAAGCGCGCACGTTTTGCCGCCGAACGCGAAATTTTGCAGTCGGAAACCGGCACGGGGACCGAAAAGCGGGAGCTGCTGGCCTGATGGCGACCCGCAATAAGAATAGACCACCAGTCCGGCCACACCTCACGAAGCTGCCTTTCCGATCTCACCTGGACGCTGGCGCCCAGGTTCATCACGCGTCACGGTGTCGAGTTGTGACGCGTTTCATCGCTTGATTGCGGGGTGGCCCTCTCGCACTCTAATTCGAACACTAGGTCGCCTATGACGCACTCAATGGCAGCCTTGATTGCTCCTGGGTCACGGCTCGCCCCTTCGGGCAAATAGCTCCTGGCGACCAAAGCAGCCACGTCGGTCTCGCTGACGTGGACGCTGATACAACGCCTACCTTGCCGTTGCCTTGCACGGTAGCGTTGGGTACGCGCTACTGATGACCGAGCAGCATCGTTTAGTGTGGACATTTCGTTCTGACCTCCGAGCTTCCATCTATTTGGCGACAAAGTCAGGGTACTGATCCCCCTCCTCGCGGCGGCCGAGGCAAGCAGCGAAGGGCCGACTTATGGAAGCACTTAGAGCCAAACGGTTACTCAACGCCAAAAATCTTTAAATTGCGTCGGCGTCAATTCCGAGCGGACGGTATGCTGGATATTCTGCATCGAAGACGGGCTTCTATCCGTATTCGCACCGTGGTGCAGGCTTGCCGAGGATGCGGCACCGTTCATCGAAGACGCCGCATGGCCGCTGCGAACCTTGCTATCGCAGATCGTCAGCAAGGTGGCCGATGGCGCTCAGCGAAGTCAGCTCGGCCTTGCCGCGCGCGCCTTGCTGTCGTTCGCACTCTCCGACTTCAGCCTAGCTTCACTGGTTACGATTGGCATCGTCCATTTCGCACGACTGATGTGATTTCTGGTGTTGGGGCTATAACGGAAGTGCCGGAATTATATGAAACAGCCGATCGCTGCATTAAAGGCTCTGGGGAGACAGCGCGTGCCAGCTACACCACACGTCGAACATCATTTTACCGGCTCCGAATCGGTCAGAGATGTCGTAATCGGCATGGCCGACGGGCTGACGGTGCCCTTTGCGCTGGCGGCAGGCCTCACTGCAGCAGTTACCTCAAGCCACGTCATTGTGACGGCTGGACTGGCGGAAGTAACGGCAGGAGCAATAGCCATGGGGCTCGGCGGATATCTCGCTGCCCGGTCCGATCAGGAACACTACGCATCCGAGGAACGGCGCGAGCATGATGAGACGGAAAACCTTCGCGAGATTGAGCTAGCAGAAACTGCTGATATTTTTCGCAGCTATGGGCTGGAGGGTGCGGCGTTGGAGCAGGTAACTCGCGCTATTGCGTCAGATCAAAAACGTTGGGTTGATTTCATGATGCGATTCGAATTGGGCCTAGAACGTCCTGATCCGCGCCGCGCTCCGATAAGTGCATTTACAATCGCGATCTCGTATGTGGTCGGCGGTTTGATCCCGCTCATGCCGTATATCCTTAGTCTGCAATTGCGACAGGCCCTTATCTTCTCAGTCGTCCTGACCGGAATAGCCCTCGCTATCTTTGGCGCTGTGAAGGGCGGGCTCACCGGAATTAGCATGCTGAAGTCGGCTATTCAAACAATGCTGGTAGGGGGATTGGCCGCTGGCGCCGCTTTCTATTTGGCATCGCTCTTTGGTCAACAATAAGGGGCCGGACGGCATGCCAAGATAAAGAATATCTGGGTTTGATGATTTCCCATCGTTGACTTCGGCATGCGATCCGCTTTGAACAGATAGAGATTATTTCGGTCATGATGGCAATCAGGGATTCAAGCGCTAACGCGATCCCTTGCCCGCCTCCGACGTCACGACCCCCCTCTTGAGCCCGTAGCGCTTTATTGAATGCAAGATACGCGTCGTGAGTACCGGGTGACCGTGGGCAATGGCGCCACCTTCGACGTACGCGCTTTCTGCTGGAGCGGTAATCACGACGGCCGGGGTCCAGGTGATACCGCCTACGCTTCAGCAATCATTGACAGCCAGGCTCGACCGTCTCGGTTCGGCACGCGAGGTCGCGCAAGTTGGCGCCGTGATCGGGTAGGCGCGACCCCCACACTGGCACCACGCGGCGGTGATCTAGAAAATAATTGATTTCATCATTCGCAAGATCACCGCAATGGTTCACGCTTTCCACTATTCTCCTGTCGCCAATTAATGTCGTCAATGTCGCCAATTTCCCGTGTAAGCTGTTGATTTCATTATATGGTGGGCCCGAGAGAAGTGCGGCGGCGTAGTGTTTTCAATAACTTGGACTGTCAAACTGCTCTAAGCGCGATGATGGACGCTAAAGCCTTTTCTCGCGAGTGTAAAACGGGAGCAGGCAATCTCCGCTGTAATTACTGCTCGCCCCAACCTCCTTGTCACGCCATTGAAGCGGAAACTTGCCGGGCATTCGTGGCCGCGACCGGCCGAAGCCCAAAGGAGCAACTTCCGTCCCTCGATTAAGCGGCGTTCGTAGCCTTTGCCGGGCTGAAATCTGCATGACGTGAGACATTGGAAAACCGTTGCCGCGAATCAAAAGAAAGTTCACGCTGGCTGATGCTCATTTCGGAGACAACAGTTGCTCCTTCCGCAGCTTTTTTTGCTGACAATTTTCGGAATGCTGCCGACCGCTCCCAAATTTCTATTGAAGACGATTTTTGCAATGCCGCTCGTGACAGCTGTCACCGCAGTGACTGGGGCGTGCGGGGATCGGAGCTCCGCGTATCAGGCGGCCAAAGGAGGCTTGACGTGCTCGGTTGGCAGTTCCTCGACTTCATCCGGCTTTAGCGGCGAGGTCGGCCGCCATGAGGCTCAACCGTTCAGCCAGGTGCTTCACAGTCTTCGGCCAGACGGGCACAGACACGGGCATGACGCCGCCAGTGCGCTGCAAAATCAACAAAGCCTTACTCTCTTCCATGCGCTCCTTTTGGAGCCGTGTCGCGGACACGCACAACGAGCGAACCGCAGGTCGCCGGTGAGTGTCGCGGCGCCGGCTGCTTATTGAAGGCGTAAAAGCGTGATGCGAGTTCGATCTAGGTCAGACTACGTCATTCACAGGCGGCGCGTGTTCGCTACGCGTTATGATTCTTTGCCGTGCACATTTATTTCAGCCGACGGTCAGCAGTATGATAGTCTCCTTTCATCACCGGCAGCGACTCTGCCCAGGCGTCAGTGGCTGGGAGACAAAATAGTGCTCCCGCCGGCGCAAACCGAGAATGCTTGCGATCGTTTCAAGTTTGATCGTTTAAGAACAATTTGCAGTCGAGGCGCGATTGAGATGGAAACAGAATGACGTCACTCGCCGACCTACTAGACCCGGACCAATGGATTGTGTCGGGCAAAAACCTTTTGGATTTTCCTTGGCCAGATGGCAGCAACGAACGAGAGGCCGTTAAGCTCATTCTCTCCACGCGGCCAGTCCTTAGCGCTCATTTTGAGCGGTGGTCTAAGCTGGTCATGGAGGCGTTTGGCCGTCGCGGAGGTGAAAAAGTCGGTGACGTTTTTGTGGAAGGCTATCTGCGCGAGCTGTGGGAGCGAACCCGTGCTTTGTCGTGATGAGTAGGCTGGCTGCAAAAAAAGGTCGACCTCGCACCCGTCTTGGGCCGAAATATAACCGCTTTACGTGAGCGACGCCTACGTGAAGAGCTCGCCGCCTCTTTGGAGGAACGAACGGCCGACGCGATCACGCCGCTTTAGCGTTAGCATGCTATATCTTGGAGATGACCTCGTGACAGATGCACCCTTTACTGACCACGAAATTGCAATCCTTTGCGACGTTTTGGAGGGGCAGGCTGCAAATTTTCGGGCAGATAAAAAGAGAGTTCTTGAACAACTTATTGCCAGGGGATTGGTGACAGTTTTCGAGAACGTTTCGGCAGCAAGATACGAACTTACTGGCAAAGCCCAGCAACTTCTTGCCGAACGTGGAGTCGGAGTAAGCGGCGGCTAACTGGCGCGCCCAGTTCCTCTGAAATCGAAACCGAAATTTTTTCTTGTTTCATTTTTTTTCTTCTCGGCAGTCTCGAACCCAACATCAAGACGAGGGCTTTGGCGCTCTCACCAACCTGCCAAAAATCGGGGCAAGGTGGCGTTCCGGAAACGGAGATGTGGCTTCCAACGGCAAACACGGCGATGCGCCAGCCCTCCATGGAGGGCATCATGGCCAACACTAATACATCGGTTGATGCCGAATTTTGTGCTGCTGGCGGCAAATTCTTTAGCGGCGACCGCCATCAAATTCTCGCTCGGCTAACCACTCCGCCAAAGATACCTTTTTGGTCAAACGGCTCGATTTCTTGGGTGCCTGTCCAGGGCTTGTCGGCGCTGCGGTGGAAGGCTGCTGCGCAGCTTCCTGTGCAAGGCGCAACTCCCGCAAGCGGGCCATTTTTTGCCGAAGCGCGTCCGCTTCCGGTTCGTCGGGTGGTATCGCCTTTTGCGACCCACCCCGAGCTTGCACGAGATATCCGAGGATAGTTTCTTCGCCTAATGCCTTGCAGGCTTCAAGGCGATGTAGCCCCTCGACTAAGATCAATCGGTCGCCATCGCGGCGAACAAGAATTGGCGCTTGCTGGCCAATCTCCAACATGCTTTC
This sequence comes from uncultured Alphaproteobacteria bacterium, assembly GCA_963835195.1. Classification (GTDB taxonomy): domain Bacteria; phylum Pseudomonadota; class Alphaproteobacteria; order Rhizobiales; family Xanthobacteraceae; genus BOG-931. The sequence continues at coordinate 447,882 of CAWIEY010000001.1, read as the reverse complement.
TGCAATGTCGCGAACGACATCCGGATTGACCGTGCCTCTGCGCTTGGCTGGCACATAAACCGAAGAAATTGGGAAGCTTTCGCGCTTCAGCATTGGGTCGCGTATTCCATTTGAAAAAGTTTGCCGTCTAGCCCTTGCCGAACGGTCTTAGCAACGCAGCAAGGTCGCTGGCCTGTTCGTAGGTCAGATTGATAGTCACGGTCGTAAACTGGCCTTCGACCCTGGTCCCCAAGAATATCGCTGCTGCTCTGCCATTATCGCGAGCGTCTACATCCTCCACGACCGGGAATACGTTGGGTCCTTCGGGGGTGATCTTAACGGTCATGATGGCCCTACCATGTTGACGGGGATAATCGGGGCTGGGACAGTATATCACCCGATCAATCGAGCTTTTTTTGGCTCGGCCGTGACGTCATGATGCTTTTCACCTGCGCTTTTCGCTCCTTTCCCTTGTCACGGATCGAAAGTCGTCTCAAGCGTCCTTGCTGCGGATGGCGAAGGATTGTTGTAATATTTCAACCGCCGACGAACCCGCCGTTGTATGCGGCTGATTGATTTTCGAGAAAATGCCCCCAGAACCTTTGAACGACGCGGAATTCGAGAACCTGGGCGATCTTCTCAAACGTTTTGGCGGCAAGCAGGCGATGAACATCGAGCAGCTCGATGGATTTCTTGCTGCTTTGATTTGCTGTCCGAGTGCCATCCCCGCAAGCGACTATCTTCCCGTGATTTGGGGCGATGCGATGGTCAATGAGGGTGGCTTTTCGGCACAGCCTGTCATGCAAGAATTCTTGTCGTTAGTGGAACGTCACAGGAGTGCCATAAGCCACATCCTGCAATCAGGCGACGTCTTTACGCCTGTGCTTCAGCTGAACCCAGACGGAGTATTTACGGCTAATGACTGGGCAAATGGATTCATGCGGGGAATGAACTTGCGGAAAGACGAATGGTTGACGCTCGTGGATGACGACAACCACGGTGGATCGCTTGTGCCGATCCTTGCTCTCGCACATGAAAACGATCCTGATCCGGAGATGCGCCCATACAACGAGCCAATCAGGCCAGAGCGAAGGGAGAGACTGATTATCGGACTCGCTGCTGGGGTGATGAATATTTACAGGTATTTTCGCAGATCGAAGACCACGACTGATTTCGTGCTCGGCGATACTACCTATCGTGCGATCACACCGAAGATTCGGGCGCAATGATCCCTGCCCGTGCGGATCAGGGAAAAAGTTCAAGCATTGCTGCGGGCGGATCACGCTCCATTAAACTGCCTCAACCAGACAAATAAATTTGCCTGCCATCGGTCCGCCATCGCCTCTAACCTGAACATCTTGTGCGGGCTCCAACGTCCGTGTTGTGAGAAGTCGCCGAGCGTTTTTCCACTGTTTCCACAGGTTGAAGGTGTCTCATCATTGACAAATGGTTTCCTCTTTCGCGCCCGCAGAATACAGTCCCGCATGAGGGCGCAGCGGGGACGTTAGGGAGGACGTCCGATGAGTGCTGTTGAGCATTATCATGGCATGATGAACGGTGTTAGCCGGAATCCGTCTCATCTCTGTCCGAATTGCGGAGCCTATGTCATCGCAGCGATCTGGTCCGAGCAGGTCAGTGAGCGATGTGTTCGCAACGTTTGGTCGTGCGATGTATGCGAATACGAATTTGAAACGTCCGCATATCTGACAGTGAAGCGGAGCGACGAACATCCCCAGATGAAGACTGCATAGCTTTCCTGGCTGACGATTTTTAGGGCAAATTTCATCGGTTCCCGGCCGGGTGTGTGGTCGGGATGAGCTACCGTGGATTGATCGTCTCAGTGCACGACTTCGGCGGACTTGGCGGACTGTATCGCCCGCACCTTGACGTCGCGTTCCGGAAATTCGTCTGCTCAGTAGCAGCGCCGCTCTAAGCGCATGATCACGGAAGGGCAGAGAAGATCGGCAACAGCCTGTGCGGCGAAGCCGATCTTCGAGGAAGGCACATCACATTTGGTTGTTTGTTGATGGACTGTTTCCATTGGTAACCTGCGTCACCATCATCATGGAATTCGGTCCGATCATCATTGTCACTGGCTCACCCCTTTTGTCCTTAGCATTGACGATGAACGATCCGGGTACCACTTTGACGTTAGTAAAGCCGTCATCCTTCAGTTTCGCTTGGATTTCCTGGGGCAGATTTTTCCCAGTCTGTTCAGCGTTGTTAGTTTCGCTGGCGCCATTCCTAGTCGTGGCTTTATTCACATCGCTCGTGTTCGTTGACGAACCCATCGCCCCTCGGCGACCATCATTCGAGCCCGGACGCCTACCATGCTCCCAGCGCAAGCCGCCAACTTCGTCGGGACTGAGGATTGGCCGTGGGCAAAGGCAAGCTGTGGCAAAGCTGGCGTGATCGCCGCCGGAATCAGGAGTGCGAGTTTTTTGCATTGAAAACTCCCTATTTAGATCACCCCTGAGAAGAAACGTGGCCGGCGACTATCTCGTTTCGTTAAAAGTTGTTCATGCTAGAGGCTCCGCGTGGCGCGACAATACGCGCAAATCCCGATCACCGCCTTACGAACTTCAGGCAGGTTCATCCAACCCAATGATCTCCTCCGGCTCGGTCGGTTGTTCAAATTGCTTGGCCGGTTCCAGCAATACTGAAAATACGGAACCCGCCTCGCGCGCGTATGCGTCGTCAACGTACAGCGGGTTGTCGTCGCCGAGCGCCAGCGCAAAATAGCGCTTGGCCAAGTGAGCCAGGCTTTATGGACATTCCGCCGAACGACCCTCACGATGATGAGGAGAACGAAGAAGACGAAGAGGACGGCGATGAGGAAGATGACGAGCCGGCAGTCATCAGGGAACCAGACGAATAGAACGGTCCAAGAAATTTGAGATCGGCGCCCAGTCTTGTATCGAAGTTGGCGAACGGCGCTTCACACGGGCGCGCCTTCAGCGGTCAGTTGGCAAGTTCCCTTGGCGGTCCGAGCAGTTTTGCACTGGGACCCGGGGCGACGAGACGTCAAACGGCATCAACCAGTCACAGAGTGTAGAGGGCAGCGACTCCAGTCTGGGCCGACTGTGCCAGGACTCGTGTCACTGACGCGGGTCTGGCATCGATGGGAAAATACGCGATTCATGTCCCCTTTGCGCTCTCCAACGTTTGGTCGAATCGAAGTCGTACCAATAATACGGGTCTTTCTGGATCCGCGGTCCTTGGGTGTGCCCTACCGCCAAGGTGCAACGTCAGCGGGCCGACACCGCGCCAATGCTGTGATCTCGCCGGATATGTGATCGACCCGTCATCGAGCCGACGGCCAATCGTGCCAATCCGTCAATCAGAATTGGCTAGGCGCGCGCGGTAGTTGGAGTTGCGGAGTTATTTCGGCAACCGCGCCTATGACCGTGACTGGATCTCGATTCAAAACGCAGCGCGCCTGTGTGCGGGAAAATCCGCCTGATGAGTTCGCTCGGCAAAGCTCCATTATTCCTGGGTTCCACCTAATAATTGGAACTGCCGATACGTGCTGGCGTTCGAGTCAGATGAGTGAGCGTGCAAAGCGCAGAGCGTTGCGTCGCATTATTAATGAGCGACTGCGTGAGTTCCATCGCCTGCTCATTGCTCAGTTTTGCGAAGACTCGGAAAACTTTCTGGAGCGGATACGACCTTCTTCTATGCGGTGCCCCGCATGCGGCAGCGTGATGGCTTTGAGTGGGACCACGGCAGCGTCCAATCCGCGAGAAGCCGACTATGTTTTCGGGGTCTTCGTGGAATTGAGTGGGTAAATTTGGGTAGGGGAAGGCCGGAAAACCTGTGAATTGCGCAGAGTTTTTGCATTACGAAGCGGGTCTGTTTTGGCATGCCGGATGAATGGCGGGACCGGCGAAGCGAAGGCGGCGGCTTTGGGATGCATATTGCTTCCCGGGTTTTCGGCCGGAACCGACGGTGCGCGGCATTTTCGGTGATCCGAAAGCGCGGGTGATCAGGCTCAATCGGCGGTCAAAAAAACGGCATGCGGCTGTTGCGGTCGCATGCAGGTGGGCTGGTACGATCGCAAGGTTTGCCGGGTGCGCAATCTGTCGTGCGGCGACACGCGGATTTTCCTGGAATTGGAGGTGCGCCGGCTCGACTGTCGCAACTGCGGCAAGATGAAGCGCGAGCGGCTCGACTTTCTGGCGGACAATCCGCACTACACCGAGCGCTTTGCCTATTACGTCGGCCGGCGCTGTCGAGCTGCGACGATCAAGGACGTTGCGGCGGATTTGCGGCTGGACTGGCATACGGTCAAGACCCTCGACCAGCAGTACATGCAAGCCCAGCTTGCGCGAGCGGGCAGGCCTGGCCCGCAGGTGATCGGCATTGACGAGATTGCGATCCGCAAGGGCCACACTTATCGGATCGTGGTGAGCGATCTCATGCGCTGCCGGCCGATCTGGTTTGGCGGCAAGGACCGCTCGGAGGCGAGCATGGGCGAGTTCTATGTCTGGCTCGGCGCCAAGAATAGCGGGCGCATTCGCCTTGCGGTGATGGATATGTGGCGGCCGTTCCGTCTGGCGACGGCGGCGCATGCGCCGAACGCCGCGATTTTGTTCGACAAGTTCCATGTCATGCGCCATCTGGACGCAAGCCGTAGGCGCGCCGCTGGATAACCCGGATCTTGTTGTTGAGCCCTTCGACAAAGCCGAGCGAGACCTTGTTCTCCAGCCGGCAGTAGGCGGCGATGCCATCCCAATGACGATCAATCATCTCGGCAAACTTCTCATAGGGCCTGAGCCGCTCCAAAATCCTCACCTGCATGCTGCCGGAGCTATAGCGTCGGCACATCTATCCATCGTCCCGACGGCGGTGAGCAAGCCGGCGCCTCCTCGACCAATCACATCCACGCATGACGTGGATAGCCTCGCTGTGCACATGATGGACAATGCAGGCGCGTTGCCCACATGCGCACAGCAACAACAACAGCAAAAGCTGCTGCTAATCAAAATGATTAGAAATCACCCACTCGATTGCGCGATGAGGCTGTTTTCGCCTGTCTGAGATGCGGCGTATCCTACCTTACGACGGACCCATTCCCGTGAATGGCCGCGCTGCTGCCGCTCGCTGCGGCGGCCACCTGGGCGCAGTGTCTAAATGTTTTGCTTGTCGAGTTGTGCCAGCAATTCTTGAAGCTGCGTCGGGGTTCCCTCGGGCGGTGGGTAATATCTCACCAGCGACCTCCAGACGATTTTCGCTGCGATCCGCTGCGTTCCTACGCGCGCGCGCGCGAGGGAGCCGCCGATGACCGAGCGGTTTGTCGGTTAGGTCTGCAACCCGAACTCGACGGCCCTTGTCGGTGGTGGTGCAACGGTGACCATCCACGACAATGGCGTCGAGGTAGGCACAGGAACTACGCTATCCGGCCTCCTTGCCCCGAAAATGAAAGAAAACTGTTCCGAGACGCCGGCGCGCGTTTAGAGGCGAGCCGTTGTTCTGCTATCTGAAGTGCGTTTTGATCAGCTGTAGCTCGCTCCAAGGCCGGCGGCGCATACCGGCGCTCGAAGGGCGCGCAACGTAACGCGGCTGCGTAAGCATTTCGCCGAAGCCAAACCGTCGGTCAGCATCGGCTTCATTTCCTTGGCGACCAGCGTATCGATCCGCTGGCGCACAGCCAGCCACTCCTTGCTGCCGTACCATCCGAGCCGGCCGGATAGGACCTTAAAGGTGGCGTGCTCGGCTGCACCTCGCGCCGTGAGGTGATGCTTGCCAAGGCGGGCGACCTTGCCGATCCTCGATCTTGATCGAGGCAATGACGTCGGCAATGACGTCGGCAACCGGATCGGTCATGGTCATAGCTCGACAGGCTCTATAAGCCTTCGGTCGCACCGCGATGATGGGGGCAAGGATACCAGCGTGCAGCACCAGCCGACCGTCCTCAAAGTAGGCATCGATGTAGCGTTCCTCCCTGCCCTCGCCGTCCGCGAACTGGAACCACGCGCCACTGGGAACCCTGGGAAACGAGCGTGTCAGGCATCACAGCCACCCTGCCGAAACGTTCCAGCAACAGTCCAATAAGCGTACCGAACGCCAGGCAATAGAGAATCAGCAGATGCCGGCCGCGATTGTGATATTCCCGCCGGTAATAACCAAGATTCTCCGCCTAATTTGCTCGGCGTCATGTTGAAGCGAAACATTTCAGGCATCCTCCTTCGCGCGCGCGCGCGCGAGAAGCCCGGCGGAACGCGGCGAAAACAAGCGAGGGAGCGGTATCGGCGCGTCCTGCGCAGGATCGAGGCGGAACCTCGCATACCGCATGTTGACTATCGCGCAATGGCGGGCTGGCTGCGGAAGGAAGGAGCTTTTGTCGAGAGTTTGGCATCAGACAGGCGAGACACTTCAGCCAAAGCGTAAAACTTGCGAGCGGTCTCATAGCTGTCGATTCCGATCTCCGGGAAAGGCAGCGGCATCTCTTTTTCGCCCGGTGAGTTAATCGAGGCGACCTGGGGTTATAGTCTCGGGTAGATGCCGACGAGACTTCTCACCGCTACATTTGCGGTTGCCACCAGTTTTCTCTGCAGACGCGGTTTTAGATCCCCGAACTTTTCGAGGCTGCTCACCGGCGGCACGCATTTGCCGGAGTCATTGCCGTGGAACGACCAATCATCGGCAACGTTGGCCCATCAATCGGACGACGAAGGAGATCGTTATGAGCAATATTCCACCGCGCAATCAACCCACGCGCAACAACCAACCAAGACGCTATTATGGAGGCGGCGGTTGGGGCTTTGGCGTGATCGCCATCATCATCATTATCATCGTGATAGGTTGGGGTTGGGGTGGCGGTTGGTGGGGTGGCAATTGGGGCGGTTGGGGACATAACCGGACCGCGCATCTCGCAGCCCCGAACGGCGCCACCAATCAGGGAAACGGCGCAAGCACGACTGGCGGAGGAGGTCACAATAACCCGGTTGGACCAGCGCCTGGGGCGCAAACTCGTTGAGCTTCAGGATTTCCTGCGCGGGCATTCAAATACGTCGATGCCAACTAACTATCGCAAAAAGGCGAGCCATTATTAGCATTGGAGGGGTGAAGCGGCGGCGCCCAAAAGGCGCTGCCTTTTACAGCATCCTTAGCGCGCCCCCCACAGATCAAGCCAATCTTTCAACGCTTCGGCCAGCCTGATGCTGCCCTCGCCCCGCTGGCGATCGAGCCAGGCCAGCGCTTTGCCGGAATCGCGCCGGAGCAGCGCAACAATCAGTTGCTCAACCACATAATCGGCCGCGATGTCTTCATAGCGGGCCGTTTTTTGCAACAGCGTGGCCACGCGCTTTGCGATCGCGTCGGCGGCGTGATTGATTTCGCGATCGGTAGCCGCGAATTGATCGGCATTTGAGCTCATCGAGCAACCTTCAGTCCTGCGAGCCGAGTAATGGCGTGGGCAGCATGGTACGTGGGGAGCGCGGCGAGACACCCACCCTGCCCCATTTTTCGCAACAAATACGCCGGCCATTCACCGCGCGCTCGTTTGCACCGATTCAACGACCAGCAGCCGAGAAGATTTTACACTTGGAGAAGCTAGCGTTGAACCAGCTTTTTCAAAACCAAAAACGGCGTTCCTGATCTGGTGAACGCCTGGGGTTCAGCAATGTCATCTGCGAGCAGATAAGCCCCCCCCTTTCCCACTGACCCAGATCTTAATTTAGGAGGGCGTTAGTCCGCAGAGGCGTCCATTAAAATAAGTTACGTTGTCGCTGGCCAACTGAAAAAGCATAGGTCCCGGCTAGGGGACGTGCGCGGGATGCCCCTAAGAAATGGAACACGGCAACCAGGAGGGCGTTTGGATCAAAGGATGCTCCACGACGTCTTTTCTCATGCGTATTTCCTTCTGATTCCCATGGCGATTTTGGAAGGGCCGCTGCTGTCCATCGTCTGCGGAGTGGCTGCCGGACTGGGGGCTCTTAACCCGTTCATCGCTTATGGCATTCTCATTGGCGGGGATATCGGTCCCGACCTGATGTACTATGCCATCGGCCGCTGGGGCTCGACGCTGCCTTTCGCGCGCCGCTATGCGTCGCGAATTGAATTGCATTCGCAATTATTTCCTGTCACTTGAGCAGCTCTGGCGTACTCATCCGCTCGCGACCATGGCGAGCGTGAAGCTCTCCTTTTTGGTGAGCCCAGCCCTCATTGTTAGCGTCGGACTAGAGCGCATGCCGCTGCCGACGTTCATTCGCTGCTCCCTCACAGTTTCTACCATTTATTTGGGCGCGCTTGCAGCGCTGGGCTATGGTTTCGCCAAGATCTACGGTTCCTTTCATCTCTCGATGACTTCGGCGGCAATTTACCTCGCCATCCCGGGCCTGGCGATGCTCGCTGGGCTCGGCTACGGGACGGTTTTGATGCGCCGCCGGCTGCGCCCGAAATTGGCCGCGCAAAAAAGCAAATTTATTCAGTCTCCTGATAGGACGTAAGCAAATAATCACATCCTGGCCGCTTTCGGGAGGAATGAGGAGCGCGCCGCTCGTCTGACGCTATCTCGCTTTGCGCCGGATACCACGACGCATCGGTCGGCGCTCAGTTCGGTCCTGCAGGAGCTCAAGAAAAAGCGATGTTCGCGCTGCATCGAACGTCGCTTCTCGGCCAACGGAGAAACAGGGCGACGCCGCCGGTCTGCTCGCCGAACAGCATTGTTTGCCATTATATGGGCGGCGCTCGTTCGGCGATCGGCGCCTGAATGCTCTGCACGGTGCAGCAACTGTATCGGGCCGTCGGCCGTCGACGAAATAAGAAGGACACTTATCGAACGGCCTGGGGCGAACCGTTGTGATCAGCTGTCTTCAAAAGAACGAATGCTGGAGCGGCCCCGGTAAGCGGGCATCGCAGCTCAATGGCCATGCCGGCGGATGCGCTGCATCGACGCATCGGCAGTCGCCACATCGCGCGGATAAGTACGTCGCGCTGGAATTGCCAAGGAACTCGCGACAAAGACGGGAACAAGCATGATGAGGAAGGTCCATTCCAAACCGGATGTTCCGGCCCCAAGCCAGTCGGACATGGCGCCGAACAATAACGGCGCGCCGCCTTCGAGAAGTCCACGCAGAGCCATGCGGCCGGACTCGGCACGGCCCCAGAGACGGAATGGAATGATATCGAGTTGCGCCGCGTCGAGCGGTGGATTAGCGGCAGCAAGGACTGCCGTTCCGCAGATCAGCAACGGAATGCCGAAATAGGGATTGCTGATCCAGATGGCCGGCCCGATGAGAATCGCCGCCATGAACAGCGAGATGCCAGGAACCACGATGCGTGCAGAAATCCAGCCTCTGGCGAGCAGCCATTCAACTAGTCGGGTGCCGATAAAGAGGCCGGCAAGCCCACCGATGCCGACGAGGGCGGCCAGACCCGTCACCGTGCTTCTCGGCAGATGATAGTGATGGGTCAAATAGATCATGCCGAACGTGCGGGCGCCCGCGAAAAAATAATAGCCCAGCGATGACGCTATGATCAGCAACGTATAGGTCGGGATGCGCAGCATGTACCGCATGGCGCGCCATAGACTCCAATGGATCGGATCTTGCTGAAGGATCAGCTCGCGTCGCGGTTCGATGCCGGCCCGGCGCACCATCTCGCGGTTTCGCGAGCCCTCCTCGCTTTCGGCCGGCAGCGCTTTCGCGGTGCTCTTTTGCATCGCGCCATCCTGGGCTTCGGCGCCTGACTGGTCATCGGGCAGTTCCGTTTGCCCAAGCTGGATCCAGCTTTGTCCGCCGCGCCGCGGTTCAGGCAGAAATCGCCAAATGACCCAGAACGCGATCGCACTCGGCACGCCCATCAAATAGAGCGCCCATCGCCAATCCACATATGAGGAAACCTCGCCGGCGAGAAAAAAGCCGATGCCCGTTCCCACCAGTTCGGATGAAAGTACCACGCCATAGATGCGGGCACGCGCCTGCGGCGGGAAAAAGTCACCGACCAGCGATGCGATCGTCGGCGACGCGGCAGCCGTCACGCCGCCGAGAAACAGACGCGTGACCAAGAGGTAGGTGAACGAGGTCGACGTACCGCTTACCACGATCGCGGCTGTCCATATCGCTATTGCTACCAGGAGAATGCGCCGGCGATTGAGTTCGATCCGCCATCACGCCGACCGGGAGCGTGAATGCCGCGCCGGTGAAGGACACCGCCGCGATCAGCAAACCGAATTGGAGGTTCCCGATATGGAATGCTTTCTCGACGCTTCCAGCAATCGCAGACAGGGCCGCTTTGTCGGCCGCATCCAAACCGTACGCCGCGCCCAGCAGAAGACTGACGTAAAACCGGGCCGGACCACCGGCTGCGGTCTCGATGACCTCTTCGCTGCGCTCCTTAACACCTTCGATGAGATGAGAGGTCGAACGCCTCAGCGCCGTCATCGTCGCACTCGCGATACCGGCACGTCCTTTGGTCGTCCGAACATTCTTGCGTCGTCCACTACCAAAACGCTCCCACGCCTGCTTAAAACTTCTAACGCGGCTACCGGTTTAGCGTTTCCAAGGCCATCGCTGTTACTTAGTTTGCACGCATGCGAATGCTGCCGGGCTGCGGCACAAAAAATCAATTCATCAGGGTCCCCGAGGTCGACGAGAAGTGCACCGGCGAGCCGGCTGACACGACCAGCTCATTGATATTGGCTATGCCCTGTTCTGGATCAATGAACCGCACTCCTGCCGGCACCAAGCGTGACTTCGAGAAAGGGGCAAGAAGGCGCCTCCTGCTTTGGCCCGATCGGCGGGGCAAAGAGGAAACGGCTGAAATGCTTATGTTTTCAATAAGTAGAGCGCTTAAGTCGTTACAGTCGCCACCCGCTCTGCAAGTAGGATGCAGCGGCACGAAGCAAGTTCGCTTCGATCAACCGTCTTTCTCTATCGCGCGGGCGCGCCTCAGGGGGGGGTTCGTTTAGGAATTCAGGGAGCAACGCGGTCGGTCGGCCGCAGGCTTGAACATCTCGGGTTTCGCCGCGTTGCCTCGGCAAACGAGGCCACGGCGGCATGGCAGACAGCCCCGCAATCGAACCGAGCGAGCAAAAGTGCGCCAACGCGTCTGGGGGTGATTGCCTGGATGAGCCCGGGGTAGTGGTAGTTGGCGCTGGATTGGTGGTATGGAGGTTGGCAAACTACTGCAACGCGCCCGAGTTCGTCTCACGATCATCGACCGCAATAACTACACCCTTTTTCAGCCCTTGCTCTACCAAGTCGCAACGGCGGCGCTCTCGCCGGCGGATGTGGCGGTTCCGATAAGATCGCTACTCCGCAGTCCAAAGACGGAGGTTCTGCTCGCCGATGTGATCGGCATTGACTTCAAGGCCTCGTGTGTACGCACGATCAGCGGCGTTGCGATTCCCTTCAAATTCCTCGTGCTGGCGACCGGCTCGCAATCCAACTATTTCGGTCATACGGAGTGGGAGAGGTTCGCGGTAAGCCCCAAGTCGTTAGACGACGGTCTCGCAATCCGGCGTCGTCTGCTTCTCGCATTTGAGCGCGCCGAAATGTGCCGGGATGAGGTCGAGCGGCGCGCACTCATGACATTCGTCGTAATCGGGGGCGGTGCTACAGGTGTGGAAATGGCGGGAGCAATAGCCGAACTTGCCAAAGCGACCTTGGTGCAAGACTTCCACCGGATTGATCCGACATCGGCGCGCGTTCTGTTGATAGAGGGCGGCTCGCGACTGCTTGCAGAGTTTAGTCAAGAGCTCGGAGCATACGCGGAGAGGGCGCTAACTAAGTTAGGAGTCCAGCTCCATATAAATACAAAAGTCGACCACATCGACGGCACTGGCGTAGTAGCTGCCGGAAAAAGAATCGCTACCCGTTTTGTCGTCTGGGGAGCTGGGGTGAAAGCTACGCCCGTTGCAGCTTGGCTTGGAATTGAGCCAACCCGGCATGGCGCTATTAAAGTGCGTCCGGATTTTTCCGTGCCTGGCCATAGCAACGTCTTTGTTATCGGCGATGCGGCGCATTTTATCGGTCCGAACGGCAGGCCGCTACCCGGCCTCGCGGCCGTTGCCAAACAGGAAGGCCAATATGTCGGTGAGGTCATTCGCCGTCGGATGGATGGAGCGACGGAGGCATTCGCCTTTCGGTATCGAGATTACGGAACCATGGCGACCATCGGACGCTCAGCTGCCGTCGCTGACCTCAAGGGCCTCAAGCTGAAGGGCGGGATCGCATGGCTCCTCTGGGGCGTCATTCACCTCTATTTTCTGATTGGATTTCGCAACCGTCTACTTGTGCTGGTGAATTGGTTCTGGGCCTGGCTGACGTACGCGCGCGGCGCGCGGCTTATCATCCGGCACATCTCTCCCACACCCTCGCCTGTTCCATGGCCAAAGGAATCAACGGGCGATAACGCCACTGCATGCGGAGGAGAAAACCAGTGAATGAAATGGCAAACAATATTCCGTCGACCGCTCCTTTGAGACTTGTTCCTCGAGGCCTGCAGTATGGCGACTGAACGTTACGACCTTATTGTCATCGGCAGCGGCCCCGGCGGCGCTTCGCTTGCACATCGGTTAGCACCGACACGGAAGCGCATCCTGATCCTTGAGCGCGGGAACTATCTGCCGCGCAGTGAGAAGAACTGGAACTCGCAGGTCGTCTTCGTTGATGGCGCATACCAGGTCAAAGAGATTTGGACAAATGCCGCGGGGGCTACGTTCAGTCCCGGCCTCCACTACTACGTCGGAGGAAACTCGAAAGTTTACGGTGCGGCGCTGTTTCGGCTGCGCGAGCGCGACTTCGGTGAAGTGGTGCATGCCGGCGGCATTTCACCGGCGTGGCCGCTCGGCTACGAAGCATTTGAGCCCTACTATGGCGAGGCGGAGCGGCTGTTTCACGTTCACGGCCAACGCGGCGAGGATCCTCTGGAGCCTCCGAGCAGTACTCCGTATCCCCACCCGCCGGTGAGCCACGAGCCTAAAATTGGCGAACTAGCGAAGGATCTGCGCGGCATTGGCCTCCATCCCTTTCATCTTCCGCTCGGCATCCTATTGAATGAAAAGGACGGGAAGCCGACGCCAACGAGCACCTGTATGCGGTGCAGCTTCTTCGATGGCTTTCCCTGTCTACTTAATGGCAAGGCCGACGCCCAGGTGGTCTGTATCGATCCGACGCTCGCCGAATATCCAAATGTCACGCTGCTAACCGACGCCTATGTATCGAAGCTCCGTACAAACCCGTCCGGCCGGACCGTCGATGCTGTCCATGTGACGCGCGAAGGCCGCCAAGAACTCTATTCCGCCGATATCGTGGTCGTCGCCTGCGGGGCACTTTCCTCTGCTTTGCTGCTTCTGCGCTCTGCCAGCGACGCTCATCCCGGTGGACTCGCGAACGGATCGGATCAGGTCGGACGCAATTACATGCGCCACAACATGAGCGTGCTGATGGCCATTATGCCCGAACTCAACAACACGGTTTTTCAGAAAACGCTTGCGTTTAGCGACTTCTATTTCGGATCCGATGACTGGGGTCATCCGCTCGGCCTGGTTCAAATGTGTGCTACCAGCCATCCGGATCAAATTCGCGGCGAGGCGCTGCCGCAATGGCTCGAATGGCTGCCCGAAAAGCCGTTCGAAATCATGGCCCGCCATTCGATGGACTTTTGGCTTCAGGCCGAAGATTTGCCGCATCCTGACAACCGGATCTACTACAAGGATGGCAAGGTTCATCTCGATCTGGTCGAAACCAATCCGCAAGCGCTCGCTCATCTCAAGCGCAAGCTCAAGCAGGTGCTAAACCGCGCGGGTCATAATGCAATCTTTTTCGAGCGCTCGCTTTATTTCGGCAAAAACATTCCGCTTGGCGGCACCGCGCATCAGGCGGGCACCGCACGTTTCGGTACTGATCCCGCGACCTCGGTGCTCGACCTCGATTGCAAGGCGCATGAGCTCGATAATCTCTACCTCGCCGACGCAAGCTTCTTTCCCGCGATAGGCGCGGTGAATCCGACGCTCACCATTATCGCCAACGCGTTGCGCGTTGCCGATCGAATTGCAGAGCGATTTTAAATGAGCATCGCCGCCATCGTCACGCTCATCGTCCGCTATGGACTTGTGATGTTGTTCCTGCCGTTCAGCGCGCTTGACAAGATCGTCGGCTTTGAGGGCGCTGTGAAACAGGCGCAGGAAGTGTTCAAGCCGCGCGCGCTCGCCACTATGGTGCTGATGTGCGGGCTCGGCATCGAAGTCGTCATGTCGCTCGGCGTCGTCACCGGGTTCGCCGATCGGCTGGCCGCGCTGATATTGGCGGCCTACTGCGCAGTAACGGCGATTCTCTACAAGCGCTTTTGGGCGCAGGGCGATTTCTGGGCAGCCGGCGATGGCAAGGGGCGAACGCTGTTTTGGGATTTCCTCAAGAATCTGTCACTCGGCGCCGGCTTCCTGCTGATCGTGATCGGCACGAACGGATCGGGCCTGTGGCCGTTCCTGGCGCATCCGCTCGCCTCAAGCCACCCCTATGCGATCTCGCAGGAGCATCCATGAGCGATCCTGGACGGATGCCGTCGGTTCCCTACTGGCATTTGTGGGTTGACGCTAACGGAGTTAGCCGCCAGCAACAGTGCCATCTCACCGATTTTTATCTGAAAGGTGTCGGCCCGGCCGACCCGCAATGGAACGACGAACAGGGCACCTGCCCCTCCACCGTAGTCTTTACGGTCCAGCCAGTCGGCTGGGTCGGCGACTGGCACGAAAATCCGGCGCCGCAATGGATTGTCGTGCTGTCGGGCCGCTGGTGGATTGAGAGCATGGATGGCACTCGCATCGAGCAGGGACCCGGCGAGTTTTCGTTCGGTGAGGACCAGGGTTGCACGGAAACCAGCGGTAAGAAGGGTCACCGCTCGGGGACGATCGGCGATGAGCCCGCGGTTCTGATGACGGTACAATTGCATGTCGATCCGCGCCGCGAAGCCTGCCACGCCCGGTAGCGCAAATGAGTGACTTCGAAATCATTGATGATCGCTTTCGTTCAATGGTCCTGCCCAATGCCCCGTTGGAGACGTTGGGTGAAGATTTTCGCTGGCTGGAAGGACCGGTCTGGTTCGCCGACCATGACTGTCTCTACGTCAGCGACATTCCCAACAATCGCATCCTGCGTTGGAGCGAACACGGCGGGGTTAGCGTATTTCGCTGCCCGTCCGGCTTCGCCAACGGCCACGCACGCGACAGGCAAGGACGCCTCATCGGCTGTTCGCATCATGATCGCTGTGTCACTCGCACCGAGCTCGACGGAACCGTCACTGTGCTCGCCACTCACTATCGTGGCAAGCGTCTCAACTCGCCCAATGACATCGTATGCAAGTCCGATGGCTCGATCTGGTTCAGCGATCCTGATTACGGCATCAACACCGATTACGAAGGAGGTAAGCAGGTCGCCGAGTTACCACCGACACTCTATCGGCTTGATCCTGGTACAGGCGAATTGGCTATTGCCGCGGACGATTTCGAGGGTCCCAACGGGCTTGCGTTCTCGCCCGACGAGAGCATCCTCTATGTTGCTGAGACCGGTCGTCAGTTCGATCCGAATGCCAGACAATACATTCGCCGCTTTCAGTGTTGCCGAAGACGGCCGATTATTGGGCGGCGAACAATTCCATAAGGTTCAGCCCGGCTTCTCCGACGGCTTCCGCGTCGATGAGCAGGGTAACGTCTGGTCGAGTGCCGCCGACGGCGTGCACTGTATTAGCCCCGAGGGCGAATTGCTGGGCAAGATTTTGACGCCCGCGGTGGTTTCTAATCTGGCATTTGGCGGTCGCAACCGTTCGCGCCTCTTCCTATGCGCCTCGCAGCAGCTGATGGCGATCTACACAAACGTGCGCGGCTGTATTCGGCCATGAACGCGCTCTAGCGATCACCGCTTTTCGGCTGACCACCGCCGAGCCCGAGCGGTTGGCTTCGATTTTACCAACAGCTCGGCTTCACGGTGGACGACGGCCGACCCATTCCAGATGACGAGATCGCGCTGCTCGGCTTAGAGCATGGTGGCACACGGTTCTCGCTTCGTCTTGGTAACCAACGCGTCGACCTTGATAGCTTCGACCGGCTCGGGCGACCCTATCCAGCCGACGTCACGAGCGCTGATCTGTGTTTCCAGCATCTTGCGCTTGTTACCGATGATGCAGCAGCCGCGTGGGCACGCGCCGCGCGGCTCGGTGCCGTGCCATCTCAACCAGCGGACCTGTGAAGCTTCCCGCCTCGGCCGGCGGCGTGACGGCGGTCAAGTTCCGCGATCCGGAGGGCCACCCTCTCGAGCTTCTGCAATTTCCGGACGATAGTGTAAGCGGCTGGGCAGGGAAGGGGCTGCTCGGCATTGATCACTCCGCGATCAGCGTTTCCGACGTTGGTGCGAGTCGCCGCTTTTACGAAGCTTTTGGCCTGTCGATCCACTCTCCCACGCTCAATGACGGCCCGACGCAGGTGGCTCTGGATGGGTTAACCAGCGTCGAAGTCGATGTTTTGCCGATGCTACCGCAACGGAATACGCCACATCTTGAACTCCTCGCCTATCGCGACCCCATCGGCCGGTCCGCCGGCCGGCTGGAGCCGAATGATATTGCCGCAACGCGGATCGTCTGGGCAGCGGATCGGGATGCACTGGTCCGTGATCCAGACGGGCACCTCCACATGTTTATCAGGTCGGACGAATGCTCGGGCGGTTGAAACTTGTCCAGCCAGAAAATTTGCTTTGGCTGCGCTTCCAGTCATTGAATTGAGAGAGACTGAGGAGGAGACCGCGTGGCATCAAAAATCGAGGAGTACGCTCTCTTAGGAGACTCTGAGACGTGCGCATTGGTCGGGCGGGACGGCTCAGTTGACTGGTTGTGTTGGCCGAGATTTGACGGAGGCGCCTGTTTTGCCGCGCTACTGGGGACCGCCGAGAACGGACGCTGGCTTATCGCTCCACGAGTGCGAGCGACCCGGGTCAAACGTCGATATCGGGATCACACGCTCATACTGGAAACCGAATTTGAAAATTCCGAGGGTGCGGTAAGGTTGGTCGAGTTCATGCCGCGGCGTGGCAAGGCTTCGCACTTAGTCAGGCTCGTCGTCGGCACGCGCGGCACCGTTAAAATGCGAACGGAATTGATCATCCGTTTTGATTACGGTTCGCTAGTGCCGTGGGTGACCCGCTGCGAAGAC
Organism: uncultured Alphaproteobacteria bacterium; assembly: GCA_963835195.1. Classification (GTDB taxonomy): domain Bacteria; phylum Pseudomonadota; class Alphaproteobacteria; order Rhizobiales; family Xanthobacteraceae; genus BOG-931. The sequence goes on along the minus strand of CAWIEY010000001.1, from coordinate 430,760 downwards.
CAAGCGCTCTGTGCGGTTTGCGGGCCGGACATGGTAGTCCTGCGGACGCCGACTCCACTTCGTGGCGAACAACGAACAACAATTGGCGACTTCACGGTGTCGGCTGGTGAAACGGTGCCATTCGTTTTGTCGTATGGTCCATCGCATCTTCAACCGCCGGGCCCGATCGATCCTCAGGCGGCGCTCGCCGATACTGAGACATTTTGGCGAAGTTGGTCGAGCCAATTCGCGGGTGCGGGGGAATGGACCGAACCGGTCATTCGTTCGCTGATTACCCTCAAGGCTCTGACATATCGACCGACCGGTGGCATCGTAGCAGCAGGCACGAGTTCGCTGCCGGAGGAGCTTGGCGGTTCGCGAAATTGGGATTACCGCTTTTGCTGGCTCCGTGACGCGACTTTCACGCTGATAGCCTTGATGAACTGCGGCTACTACGAAGAGGCGAAGGCATGGCGGGCATGGCTTCTTCGATCCCTGGCCGGTGATCCTGCGCAAGTTCAAATCATGTATGGTCTGGCCGGGGAGCGCCGTCTGACGGAATGGGAGTTGCCATGGCTTTCGGGCTATGAGGGCGCGAAACCGGTCCGCATCGGCAACGCAGCCGCACAGCAAATGCAGCTCGACGTATGTGGCGAAGTCATGGACGCGCTGCATCACGGCCGTGCAGGCAAGCTTGCGGCCAATGAGGCAGGTTGGGAGTTGCAACATGAACTTTTAAGTCACCTCGAAATGATTTGGACGAAACCTGATGAGGGCATTTGGGAAGTCCGCGGAGGGCCACAATGCTTCACGTATTCGAAGATGATGGCTTGGGTAGCTTTTGATCGCGCAATTAAAGGCGTGGAGCAGTTCGGCCTCAAGGGCCCGGCGGACCGCTGGCGAGCAATACGCCGACAAATCCACGAAGAGGTGTGCCGAGAAGCTTTTGACCCGAAGATCGGAGCCTTCACGCAAAGCTATGGTTCCAAGGCCCTCGATGCTGCTGTCCTGCTCATTCCGCTAGTTGGTTTCCTACCCCCAACCGATCCTCGGGTGCGGAGCACGGTCGAGATGATCCAACGTCATCTCATGGCCGATGGTTTGGTACGGCGTTACGATCCAGTGGCCAGCAAGGACGGTTTGCCCGGCAGTGAAGGCGTGTTCCTGGCTTGTAGCTTCTGGCTCGTTGACAATCTGGTGCTCCTTGGCCGAAACGACGAGGCGCGGCAGCTCTTTGAGAAACTGCTTTCGCTGCGGAATGACGTGGGATTGCTTTCGGAGGAATACGACGTAAAATCCAAAAGGCTGGTTGGCAATTTCCCCCAAGCATTTTCACATATTGCGCTGATCAATTCCGCGCATAATCTTAGTCTTGAGAAGAAACCTGCGTACCAGCGCTCCATTTCCCGCTGAAATCTTACGTAAGACTCTCGTCGTCCTTAAACTCATCAGCGCTCTGGAGCGTGGCGCGTTCGCGCAAGCGCGTCCTAGAAGTCCTCCGACCGTTTCAAGAAAGGGATAGGCCCAAACCTTATCGCGGCGGAACCGGCGTGCCGTTGGCCGATTGGCGGACCGGCCTCGCCGTAAAGATGAACCTCGAACCCAAAAAACCCACTGCACTCACAGCGGCGGTCGTCGGAATCTCCGCTAAAATGGAACCGACATGCGTGACGTCGTGGAACATCCAAAACACAGCGTCATTGACCAAAAGCCCGAGGAGCGAGGCAGCGGCGAACAGAAGAATTTGCTTTGGAAGCCGGCGTAGGCTTCTCTCATCGAAAGCCCAGAATTTTTGTAGGAAGAAATTCGCACCGCTGGAGAGGGCGAATGCTGCGCTCACCGCAATGACTGTCGCCACCCCGACAACGCCAAGAAAAAAGTAGAGCGTACCGTAGTTGATGCCCGTGGCGATCAGGCCGGAGATCATGAATGGAACAAACTCGCGGAACCGGCCGAAAGCGAACTGCGCCAACTGCATCATTGTTTGGGATATCATACAGCGAATATGGGAGCGTCGTGGGCGAATGCAAATCGAGTTCCCGGGTGCGCAACTGCGATTGCCGCAGCACCAATCTTCGTTACCACTTCGCCAGCGGGGACCCGATGACAATGATCAAGCGCCACTCGGTCTGTTTTTGCTTGTTGATAACTTACCCGACAACGTTCATTCGGCTGCGTTCGCCTCGGTTCTATGCGGCGTTTTGTCGTCACAGCCATTAATTCGGAACGACGGCTTTAAGTAGGCTTTCATCTTTCATCTGAAGGTGATTCCGATGCCGAAACCAACAGCAAAGACGGGCGCCCTGGCCCTTGAACTTCTCTCGCACTCAATGATGGGAATGGCACTTGGCGTGTTCGTTGCCGGGCTGCTGTTGTTCACGCAACAAGTCGATTTGGATTCCTTCATTAAAGTCCCGGTTCCATGGATCGCCAGGCTGATCTTTCTGCTGTCAATTGGCATTACTTTCGGAATAAGCACGACTCTGACAGGTGCTGTCCTTCTATTTGCCAAAACGCTCAAGAGCTGACGACCCAGTGAGAAGCGGGAAGAATGAGGTACGTCAGCCTAATACATAACAAGGGCAAAGCGCACGCCTACGCGGCCGTCGATCAACAGACGGGTGAGCCCGTGCTGCGGCACTCCAACAGAGCTGTACTACTTGCCCTGTGTACTCGATTGGAGTGGGTCGTCGAAGGTGGCAATGTTAAGCCAGAAGAAGATTCCGCCGCAAAGGTGCAAGGCACTAAAAGGTCGCGGAGAACTCGCAGTCGGTTTCGACGACAAAAGTTGGGTCAGGCCCCGCCGGCGTCAGCGAGAGCTGAATAAGAGCGCCGTTGAGCATTCGGCCGCCGAGCCAATGTGCCTTTGTGCGAGGTTAGTCGGAACGTCCACCGAGTTGTAGTCCCCGGAAATGAGGCAGGGAAGAAGGCCGGCTACAGCCGAGTGGCGGCGCCGGCCTTCCAACAGCGTCACTTTTGGCTATTCATATTACTGTTCGATGAGCTTCCAGTTCCGTTTGAGCTCCGAGTTCCATTGTTGGCCTGCGTCACCATCATCATGGAATCTGGCCCGATCATCATCGTCACTGGCTCCCCTCTTTTGTCCTTTGCGCTGACGATGAATGAGCCGGGCACCACTTTCACATCAGTAAAGCCATCGTCCTTCAGTTTCGCGCTGATTTCCTGCGGCAGGGATTGCGCGGTCTGCTGTCCGTTCGTCGCCGAGGAATTAGAGGGATTGTCGGCTGCAAAAGCGGTTGTTGTCAGTGCGGTAGCCAACGCCGCAGCGGTCAATATGCGAGTGAGCATAGTCTCTCCTTGTTTTTTCGCACGTCGCTCCCATCAAATGAACCCGCTCGGCCTTGCACCGTTCCCGTCGGCGCGGACGCAGTTAACCGCCCAGACCAACGGCCAAGGCAGCGACGCCGAGCATCATCCATGCGATGTAATCGCCAACGACACCGCTGTGCAGGAATTGCAGAGCACGGAACGGCAAGAGTTCGAGGCGAAGCAATTTGCGAGAGATCGCCGCAGTGGGGCGGTAACGGAACAGGGACAGCAGAAAAAAAGCAATTGTCAGCACTATCGGAGCGTACGAGATCAGCGCCGGCGGCGAGGAGGCGGCCTGCGCATGAGGGGGCGCCAGCGGATCGACCATCCGCGCGGCCGCTTCGGATAGAAAGGGCGTAAGCAACTTTCCGGGAATGAGCGCGATCGCGAGCAGGGCCACGCAGGGAACGAGCATCAGCCACAGCGGCCGGTCATCTTTTTCGCGCTCGCGTTCGGTGGGAGCGGTGATTTCCGGGCCCGGCGCGCCGCTCACGCCGGCGAATATACGTCCAGCCGCGCGTAACACCGCCGCGCCAGTCAACGCCGTGGAGACAATGATCGCCGCCACCAGGGCTGGCATTGCAGGCTCGATGCTGTCGGTTCCTTCGTGCAGCAGGCCGAACGGCAAGCCGCCGAGCAACAAGCCGCCGCAAGCCATAGCCAGCCCGGCCGGCCATAGATCGCGGCCCCGGCCATAGAGCACGATCTCGTCCCCCGAAGCCCGCAAAGCCAGCAACATGCCGGCGATCATGAAAAGCGCTCCCTTCACCAGGCCGTGGCCGAACAGATAAAGCACGAAGCCCGCGCAAGCGCAGCGGGCGTCAGCGCGGCGATCGCCGATCAGCATGATGCCGAGATGGGCAGATGGTCGAAAAGGCCAAGCAGCCGCTTCAAATGCCGCTGCGCAAAGGCCATCGCGCCCCCGAGGATCGCGGTCGCCGCGCCAAGCCAAAGCAGCAACGAATGCACCAGCGTCATCACTGCCGCGTCATGAATGAATATCTGCGCCACGATCTTGGCCGAGCCGAACAACGCGACGCTGACCATGATGCCAGAGAAGATCACCGAGACGGGGCTTGGCGCCACCGCGTGCGCATCCGAGAGCCACATGTGGAAGGGAACGATCGCCGCCTTTGGTCAGCAGCGCCGCTGCGATCAGGCAGAAGCCGGCGCTCGAGCACCGGATCGGAGCCGATCGCGGCGACCACGCGGCCCATCGCGGTGAAATCGAGCGTCCCGGTGCGGGCATAGAGGAGCCCGATGCCGGCGAGCATCATAAAGCTCGCCGAGCGTATTGGTGATCGTGAAATTGAACGCGCCTTCGAGCGAGCTTTTGCCCAACGGATAGGCGGTGAGCGCGAAGGCGGCGACGCTCATCAGCTCGAACCAGACGAACAGATTGAACAGATCGTGGGTCAGGCAGAAGCCGACGATCGCCGCGAGGAACAGCAGCATGAGAATCTGAAAGTGCGAGTGCACGTCGTCGAAATATCCCCAGGCGAAGATGAAGGAGGCGGCGAACAGTAGCGCCGCTGAAAGCCGCCACTGCGGCGCTCGCCGGATCGGCGAGGAAGCTGATGCCGAGCACCACATCCGGCTTTGCCGGACGCCGAAGGCGTCCAGCCGCCGAACCATTGCAGCACGGCGCGCTTTCGAGCGCGGCATCGCGCCAGACAGGCGCACAGCGCGGCGACGGCGAGCGCGGTGAGGATAGCCAGACACGTGGAAAGCGCGCGAGGGCAGCCAATGCGCGAGCACGAGCTAGCGACCGTCGCGACTCCCAGCGGCAGCAGCACAGGAACAGGAAGAAGCGCGGCTGCGAGGGTCACTGATCCGGCCGCAATGGCCGCAGCGCTTGCGGATCGAGCGTGCCGCGCCTCTTATGCACCTGCAAGTGCAATCACGAGAAGCAACGCAGTCACCGCGGCGCCGACGACGATGTCGGTCAGCACCAGCGCCTGCATCACCGGATCGACCGCCGGCGTTCCCGGCGGATGATCGTAAGAAGATCGGCGGCCCGGCGCCCCAGGTGTAGCCGATGCTCAGCAGCAGTACATAGGTCGCCGATTGGCAAACGGTCAGGCAGCCGATCAGATGCACATAATGGCGCGATGTGACGATGCCGTAGACGCCGATTGCGAACAACCAGGCTGCGACCAGCCAGGGAAAAACACTCATCAATCCTCCTCGTCGGGTACCGGTGTCGCTCTTCAGGCGAGCGCGTCTCTTCCATGAATTCGAGCAGCAGCAAGCCGAAGCTGCCGGCAACGGATAAGCCGACCGCAAAATTGACGACCACCATCAGACCGCCGGAGAACAGGTCCTTCGGCTGGCCAAACGGCAGCATGTTTTCGAGCAGCGCATGGCCGAATATCAACGGCAGCGCCGCCGCGCCGACAAAGATGAATGCGCCGCCGCCTTCAAGCACGTCCAGAATCGGCGCTGCGCACGATACGCCGCCAGGCTTCGATAGCCTTCGCCGAGATAAAGCAACATCAGGCTGGAACCGACGATGACGCCGCCCTGGAAGCCCCCGCCGGGCGTGACAGTGCCATGCAGCACCATGTAGACGCCGAACAAAATCGTCAGCGTGCGGCGATGCGGCAGACCAGCACGGTGGCGTCGCTGCGATCGGACGATGGCGCGACCCGGGACATGGCCGGCCCGCTCGGTCACGCCTTCGCCGCGCGCTCCACGCAGCAGCACGACGGTGCCGGTTACCGCGCAAACCAGCATGCTCTCCTCGCCCAGCGTATCGATGCCGCGCACGTCGAAATTCACCGCCGCGACCATGTTGGTGACGTGGCGACTTGCCGTTAGCAGGGCGTTGACGGTGGCGCCGTACTGCGCCATTGGCGCACCGAACGGCGGCAGAGCGTGCGGCGACATGCCAAACCGCTGGCGCACAGACGACCAGCGGCGAGCAACCAGAAATAAGGTCAAGCGCCAGCAGCGCGCTCATCGCCGCGCCCTGTTCATGGCCGCAGCCGCGAGCGTCACCAGAAACAAAAGCGGACGTGTCACCGTGTTGACGGCAAGCTCGGACAGCGCCACGTCCGGCGCCTGCAGAACGAAAAACACAACGGCGAGGACGAGGCCATTCGCGGCAAGTGCAAAGATCTGCCGCTTCGGATCCCGCGAGAGCACGACCAGCAGGCCGGACGCTGCGGCCAGCAACATGGCGCCGACAATGAGCGCGCTCATCGCCGCTCTCCCTCGCGCAGATGATAGTGCGCGTCCGGTGACATGCGCGAGCAAGTGCGCCGGCCGCCAGTATGGCAACAAAAACCAGCGCGCATTTGAGCGAACGCGAGCTGATGCCGTCGGCGACGAATGCCGCCGCCACAACAAGACTAAGCGCGGCAATATTGACGAAAGTGATGACATGGAGCCGTTCGAAAGGTGTATGCAGCCGCAGGAAGGCCAGCGCGCCCAGCCAGACAACAGCGACAGTCGCCGCTAGCAGAGCGCCGATAGCGGTCACAGCCAGCGCTCCTGAAATAGGGCAAGGACGAGTGTGCCGGGCAACGTGAGCAACGTCAGCGTCAGCGCCAGATCGATCGAGGACGGCTGATCAAACGCGAAGCTAAGTATGATGAGCAGAACAACGGTCACCGAGGTGGCGAGCTCAACGGCGATGAGCCGCAGGTGAATTGCGCGCGTCCCGGCGCCCACGATCGCGACGAAGAGCGGCGGCAGAAGCGCGATCGACGCGACCAGCCAAGGATTGTTCATTGCAGCCATTCCGGATCGGCCTCTGCGCTCGACCTATCAACGGCATGCGTCAGTGCCTCGCCGCGGGCGCGCTCCACGTCCACCACGAAGCGGTTGGGAGCCAGCGATGCGCACAGGACGGCAAGCCCCCGGCGCGTGCGCTGGCGCGGGTCCTCCGCGAGACCGAACCGAAATCGAGACCGCATCGAGCGGCCTGGCGAGCCGCCGCAAACCACGACCGCCGCGAGCACGGCACCGGTGCGCCCGGTTGCCGGGAGGATGTCGCCCACCGCACGCAGGAGCGGCCGGATCTGCTCGCGCGCGGCGCTAAAGCGCCGCCGCGAATTTTCGCGGACAACATGGGCAAAGAGCACGGCGAGTGTTGCCAAGCCAACGCCAGTGAGCAGCTCGCTAAAGCTGATCGTGCCTGCAAAAAGCAAGTAGCTTCCGAAGGCAACGCACCACATCACAATGGAATTCATCGGCAATCGAGCGCGCATTAGCCGCCAACTCCCCCGAATAACCTAACGCGCCCGGTGATCTCAGGTTCACGCCTGGGGCAAACTGCTTTCTACCAGATCAATTCTGTCTGGAGTTCCGATCCGCGGCAGCCTCGCAGAAGCTGAATTCCGCGGCATCCCATCGGGGCAGACGCCGTCGCCTCCAGCCAAGGGTCCCGCGCGTCAGCCGACGGAACAGAGAACGTCGGGGTACGTTACGTGAGCGGGCCTACAATGCTGCACGTCGTGTAGTCGCACGCCTACTTCTTGCTTATCCCACTCGCCATCCTTGAGGAACCATCGTTGCGGCGGCCCTAGGCGCGCTCAACCCCCTTCATCGACTACGGGATTTAATCGGCGGGGATCTGGGTCCGGATTTGATGTGTTCCGCGATCGGGCGCTGGGCGGCGACGGTTACCGTTCGTGCGCCGCTATGCGTCGCCCATCAAGGTAGAGATGCCAGTGATCGTGCCCAGGCCCGCCAAGCCCTCCCCGCGTGAGCTTGCTGCGGGTATTCGTCCTTCACTGCTGAACAACGCGTTCAAGGCCGGCTGCGCCCTAGGCGGTTGCCCGCGCCGGAACCGCATACATTACAGCAACGTTCTCCAAAAAAGGCGTTCAAGGCGGGATCACTCGGACGCTTGCTTGATCGCTTATTCGACATGGCCATCGAAGTCAAAATTACGAACCCCCATCTCACCATCCACCATGATTATGGCGTCATGGTCAGCGAACGAGATGGCAGCATCTGCGAGGGGAGTCAAAAAGGGCCTTTTCCTTCGCGACACACGCATCATCAGCGGCTGGCGGCTCACCGGCGCGGGGAAGTCCTGGACCTTGTTGAACTCCGAAAATGAGACCTACCATTCCGTACGCATTGTTTTAGTAAATCCGAAGCTTGCTCTCGCGCACCGCGAAGTGCCGCCACACAGTCTTGGACTGACGATCACGCGCGACTTCGGCGGCGGTTTGCACGAGGACATCGATCTCCAGAACTGCGGTCTGATAAAAATTAGGCTCGACCTAGAGATCGAAATCAAAAGTGATTTTGCCGATTTGTTCGAGGTGAAGAGTGAGCAAAGTGTGCAGCGAAGCGGCATCACAACGTCGTGGAGCGAAAGCGACCAAAAGCTTAGCACTTCCTACTGCTGCCAGGATTTTCGACGCGGTCTCCTGATCAAAGTCCGCAACAGTGATGTCGCGGCCACATTCACCGACGGCAAGATCGGATTTGCGATCGAGCTCGCGCCCGGAACGCGATGGCATTCCTGTCTACTCTACGACCTCTTTGACAGCGATGAGCACTTCCCTGCTCCGGACATGTGCTCGGCCCGCGAGGCTCCACGCGAACCTGGCGAATCGAGCTCAAACGAACGGCACAGAGTGACGACCATGCGAAGCGCTTCCGCCTGGTTCGACAGCATCGCGCGGCAATCGATCGAAGATGTCGCCGCGCTGCGCCTGCATGTACCGGGCACCAGCGGGGCCCCTATTCCGGCCGGCGGAGTGCCATGGTTTTTGAGTTTGTTCGGTCGCGACAGCATTATCGCTTCCCTGCAATATCAAATCATTGATCCAGAGTTTTCTCGCGGCGCGCTTGAGAGGCTTGCCGAATTGCAAGCGGATAACGTCGACGATTACCGGGACGCCCAGCCTGGAAAAATCCCGCATGAGCTCCGCCACGGCGAGCTGGCATTCTTCAGGAAAATTCCACATACCCCTTACTACGGCACCGCAGACGCCACCGCGCTTTATCTAATTCTGCTTCACTCCACCTGGCGCTGGACCGGCGATGCCGAGCTTCTTCAGAACTATCTTGGCACCGCAGAGCGATGCCTAAATTGGATCGATGCCTACGGCGACCTCGACGGGGACGGGTTACAGGAATATCAGACACGCTCGTCGGCTGGTTATGAGAACCAGGGCTGGAAGGACGCTGGGGACGCAATTGTCTATCCCGACGGTGGTCTTGTTAAGGGACCGAAAGCGCTGTGCGAGCTGCAAGGTTATGTGTACGACGCTTGGCTGCGAATGGCTGAAATTTTCGATGCATTGGGAGATGCGCGCCGGGCGTCGCAACTGCGTCGCAAGTCCGTGCGTCTTTATGAGCTGTTCAATGATAGATTCTGGGACGAACGCGAAGGCTTCTACGCGCTCGCGCTCGACGGTGACAAAAAGCCGGTGATGTCGGTGACCTCCAACCCAGGGCACTGTCTTTGGTCGGGAATCGTGCCACAGGAGCGCGCCGCTCGGGTAATAGCGCGTTTAATGCAGCCGGACATGTGGAGCGGCTGGGGAATCAGGACGCTCTCATCGAGGCATCCCGCCTATAATCCGTTCTCCTATCAAAACGGCTCGGTCTGGCCACACGACAACAGCATCATCGCGCTGGGAATGAAGCGTTACGGTTTTGCTGCTGAAGCCGCCAAAGTCGGCCGTGCGCTGTGCGATGCAGCATCCTATTTTATCGCGAATTGGCTGCCCGAACTGTTCGCTGGAATAGGCCGGGACGAAATCAACTTTCCACTGCGCTACCTTGGATCGAACGTGCCTCAGGCTTGGGCCACTGGGGCGATCTTCGCAGTGGTCCAGGCGCTAATCGGGTTTGAGCCCCACGCGCCGCGCAAACGCTCATTCGTTGATCCGGTCTTGCCGGATTGGTTGCCAGAACTTGAGATGAGGGATCTCTTGGTTGGTGGCCGGCGGGTTGATCTGCGGTTTTGGCGCGATGGGGGGAAACGCTTTTCCAAGTCTGCAAAGGTGACCCGCACGACATTGAACGGCAGCACTTGAGCTTCGCTCACGAGGGCGCTTTTGGCTGATCACCTGCCGTCGCGCGGATCGGGTCTTCCTATCACAGCGGGCAATCGGCTGCCGCCTAATTCAGAGCGAAAAGGCATTAATGAAATAACGGTCAAACGCCGGCGCATTACGGCGGCGGAGTGGAACCTCGATGTGGTTGTGGCGTTCGCAAGGGGATTGAGGGGTGTTAGCGCCAGCCGCTACGAGGCCGACATGCTTTCGCCAGACTTGGTGCCGAAGACACCCGCTCCAAACTTAATCCGTCATATTGCATGCCGGACCCGAATAGCGACGTTGGCGGTCCTCATCGTCTCCGCCTACCTGAGCCAGAGTTTCTATCGCGTCGGCGCTGCCGAAATCCATACAGGGACCGAATCGAGGCCCGCTGGTTTCGCGGATATAGTCGCGAAGGTCAAACCCGCCGTCATTGCGGTGACGGTGAAACTTGAAGATGTAGAAGTGAAAGACGCCGGCGAACCGGATGGGCCCTCGCAGTCGACGCCATTTAGCGAGAACTCACCCCTGCACCGCTACTTTTTTGGCAGTCCAAAGCGGCAGCCACGCTCCGCACCCAATCAGGCGATCGAAATGGCTCTCGGCTCAGGCTTCTTCATTTCTCCTGATGGATACGCGGTGACGAATGATCATGTCGTCCAGCACGGCGTCTCTTTCATGGTAGCCACCGAAGACGGCCCCACTTACAGGGCGAAGGTGGTGGGAACTGATCTGCGAACGGACCTGGCGCTGCTCAAGGTAAATGGCCGCAACGATTTTCCCTATGTCAAGCTTGCCGATCACGAACCCCGCATCAGCGATTGGGTGATTGCGGTCGGAAATCCTTACGGTCTGGGGGCACCGTTACCGCAGGCATCGTGTCGGCGCTGGGCCGCAGGCTCGACACTGACACTTATGACGATTTCATTCAGCTCGACGCACCGATCAACAAAGGCAATTCCGGAGGCCCGAGTTTTGACTTGGATGGGCAGGTCGTCGGGGTCAACACCGCGATCTTCTCGCCCTCCGGTGGTTCTGTCGGAATTGGGTTTGCTATCCCGTCCACGACGGTAAAACCCGTAATCGACCAACTCAGAGAAAAGGGCGTTGTCACGCGCGGCGCGCTTGGGGTCGAGATACAGCCCGTCACCCCTCAAATAGCTCGCGCGCTCGGGTTAACGCACGTACAAGGCGCTTTGGTGGCTGATGCCCAGCCGGGGGTCCCGCCGCCAGCGCTGGCATTCAGCCGGGCGACGTTATTGTCGAGGTTGATAATCGCCCAATCGGCAGTGGCGCCCATCTCGCTGCTCGGATCGGCGCGATGTCGCCTGGAACCACTGCAACGATTGGCATATTTCGCGACGGTCGTGAGCGCACTGTTGCAGTACGTTTAGGAGAACTTCCCGTCACGCCGTTCAAAGCCCCCGCCGAACCTCGACAGCCATCTAGCCTCGGCCTTGCGCTCGTGCCTGCGAGTTCCGTAAGCGGCGCAGGAGATCAAGGTGTGGCCATTGTGGAAGTGGACCCCAATGGATTGGCGGCGCAGGAGGGGCTGGCGGCTGGAGACGTCATTCTCGACATTTCAAACAAGCCGGTCAATTCATCGGTCGATGTTCACAACGCCATCGCTCAAGCGGGAAAAATAGGCAAGCAGGACATACTTCTGCACATCAAGACCAACAAGGACAGAATGGAATTCGTGGCGCTACCGCTTCCTAGTCACCGGCCGTCACTTTGGGCGCGTATTGAGAGTTGGATTCATTCGCTATAACCCGCACTTGCTCGGCAAACATCGATGTCCGCGGCGCGGGTCCAGGCTGTTGAGTGCAAATCTGCCGCGCGGCATCGCTTATGAGCTTGCGTGTTTCGTGCGGGCCCATAAGCGTTGACAAACACTTAGACAACCAACACAGCTCCGCTCTCGCGAGCATGGTCGCACGCGCATACTCGAGATAAATAAACAAGGGGTCAAAGCTCACGCGCTGACTGTGCCTGAATGGCTCCGCACCCTAATACAATGCCGGCGAAAAACCCGAGAACGCACAGCCATTGCGCCACAATCTCCACAAGCGCGAGAGCCTGAGCCCACATCAAACCCCAGGCGGTCACGGTAAGCAAAAGTGCAATAGCTTTCTGCTGTCTTGCGAAAGTGTCGGAGATGCGTTTGAGCCAAATGGGAAAAAAGCGGTGCTCGATCACGGTTGGCGTCAGGTCGACCATCTGCGCACCGGCTAACGGAGCGTGTAGAGATAAGCGGCGATGTCGCGCGCGTCGCGCTCGTCGATTTGCATGTTAGGCATGACATTGCCGGGAACGATGGCCTGCGGATTGCGCAGCCATGCCACCATTCCATCCGGCGTATTTCGCACCAAGCCGGCGAGATAGATGCGGCGGCCGACAGCAGTCAGCGGCGGCCCGACATCGCCGGTCGCATCCTCGATTCCCGGTATCGTATGACACGAGCCGCAGCCGTCCTGGCGGATCAGCGCGCGGCCGCGGTGCGCGTCACCACCGGTTGCGGCCGCCGACGACGAGGCTGACTCATCGTTGCATCCGGCAAGCGTCGTGCCGACTGCTGCGAGCGCGCACAGCGCAATCAACCGCAAGCCGCAAAGGGTCGGCGAACGCCACGGGTGGATGCGCTTTGCGATCACGGCGCACATAGCGGGACAATCGCGAGGATGACGGCGCCGACGGCGGTGATGACGAAAAAAAGCAAGCTGAACGCCATGCCGATGATGCCCAGATACCGGGTTCGACCTTCTCCGCGCTCGATAAGGTGATGATGATGCCCTTCCATCTCGGAGCCGGTGATCCGCCAATTGCGCAGTGAGACGAAAAAGGCGCTGGCGCACAGAGCGAGCGTGATCAAATAAAGAGCGAGGATCAGAGGCCAGGCAAAGCCGAACCCGCCGATCACCCGCTCGAGCGGTTCGTGGCCGGGATAACAGGCATGGGTCGCCAGCGCAAAAGTCACCATCAGGTTGCCGGCCCAGACGATCGGCGCGACAAACAGACCGTAGAAGATCGCGGCCAAGCTCACGCGCGCGCGGTGCTGGGCGGGGTGGCGCGCGGCACTATATGCGATCATCTCATCCGGCATTCGCGGCCTCAGAAGAAATAAGGCGTGCAGTTGATCACGAAGAAGACCGATATCCAGGTCGCCGCCAGGAAATACCAATAAAGCGCTCCGACGATGATCGGCACGTGCCGGATGCGATCGAAATATCCCATCAGCGTCCACAGGAGCAGCATGAGGAACATGATCCAGCCGACGACGAAGTGCGCCAAATGTGTTCCGGTGATCACGAAATAGATCGACCCGTAGGTGCTGTCGGACAATCCGAACGGCTTGCTCGCCCAATCGAGCGCTTGCAGCGCGATGAAAGCCGGCGCCGAGCACGATCGTTAATCCGAGCCCGATGAGGGTAGGAACGAGTTCGTTGCGATTGATCGAGCGGTGCGCGAACCAAGCACTGCCGCAACCAAGAAGGACGAGAGCCGTTTGCGGCGCGGCGTAGAGGAAGCTCGGCGGCCCGCCGGGAACCCAGTTCGCCGGCGGCTGCACCGAATACCAGAAATAAGCGAAGAACAAATACGCGAAGATCGAGGCGTCGGAGATGATGATGAACCAGGCGCCCCACCATCCCGAGGCGCTGGTGCCGATGGATCCCATCGGCAGCGAAAGGCGGCCTTCCTCGACTAATGGCTGGGTCATACCGCCCGCTCCCCGGCTTCCTCGCGCGGCCACAGCCAAACAATGCCGGCGATGATGCCCAAGACCGTGCCCGCGGCAGCGAGCGCCCAGATGTGGACCAAGCAGTCCGGTAAATAACGCCGCAAGACAAAGCGTCATGACGAACGGCGCGTACGACTCGCCCGGCATTTTCAGAATGACGTCGGGTTCGCCGTCGATGGCGCTGACGCCAAGCGTCTCGTGCTCGTGGTCGAGCACCAGCCCGCGCTCGAGAACGGATATGCCGTCGCCTTCACTCAGCCGCTGCTCCCACAGCGGGTGCCGGCTGGCGACGCTGGGAATGACGGTGAAGTTGTAAGGCGGCGGCGGCGACGACACCGACCATTCGAGCGTCGGCGCGTCCCATGGATTAGGCCCGGCGACGGCGCCGCGGCGCAGGCTGTAGACGACGTTGACGACGAAGACGAGAATTCCGATCGCCAGAATAAAGGCGCCGATGGTGATAATCAGATTCGGAGTTCCGAAGCCCAACCCCGCCGGATAGGTATAGATGCGGCGGGGCATGCCGAGCAGCCCGGTGATGTGCATCGGGAAAAAGCCGAGATTGAAGCCGATAAAGGTCAGCCAGAAATTGATCTTGCCCAGCGTCTCGTCGAGCATGCGGCCGGTGAATTTGGGAAACCAATAATAGAGGCCAGCCATCACGCCGAAGAAATTGATGCCGATGAGCACGTAGTGGATATGGGCGACGACGAAGTAGGTGTCGGTCAGTTGCCAATCGACCGGCACGAAGCCGGTCATGAAACCGGACACTCCGCCGATCACGAACAGAACAATGAAGCCTGCAAGATAATGGAAGGCGGTGGTGAACACCGGCCGCCCGGTCCAGATCGTCGCGACCCAGGCGAATACTTGCACGGCGCTGGGGATGGTAATGAAAATGCTGGCCGCGCTGAAGAACGACAGCGCCATCGGCGGCAGCCCGGTAGCAAACATATGATGGACCCACACGCCGAAGCCGACCATCATGGTCGCGACGGTGGCGAGTACGACCGCGGTGTAGCCGACCAGCGGCCGGCGGCAAAAAACCGGCAGCGCATCGGAGACGATCCCCTGCGCCGGCAGGACGATCATGTAGACCCAGGGGTGTCCCCACATCCAGAACAGGTGCTGCCATAACAGCGGTTTGCCGGCGAGATTGCCGGCGCCCGATGCGTAGAACTGCGTGCCGAAATTGCGATCGAGCCAGAGCAGGAAAAATGCGATGCTGACCACCGGCATTGCCAGCAACGCAGCCGCGTTCGCCGTCAGGGTTCCCCAGGCCACGATCGGAAAGCGGTTCACCGACATGCCGGGGCAGCGGGTGCGCAGCGTGGTGACGATGAAGTTCACCGCGCCCGCGGTCGTCGAAATGCCCATGAAGATGTTGGCGAGGCGTAGAAGTCGATGTTGATTCCGGGGTTGTAAGGTTTCGATGCCAGCGGCACGTAATTGAACCAGCCGGCATTCGGCGCCGCGCCCACGGCGAAGCTCGCGTACAAAAAAATGCCCGAAGCGAGAAACACCCAATAGGAAAACGCATTCAAGCGCGGGAACGCCATGTCGCGCGAGCCGAAGATCAGCGGCCACAAGTAGTTGCTGAATCCGGAGAGCACGGGAAAGGCGTACCAGATGATCATGGTCGCCCCGTGCATGGTGAACAGTTGGTCGTACTGCTCCGGCGTGAGCAGGTGCTGGTTTGGTCCGGCGAGCTGCAAGCGCATGACCAGCGCTTCGATGCCGCCGGCGAAAAGAAATATGAATGCGGTGACCAGATAGCGCAGCCCGATTTCCTTGTGATCGACCGAGGAGAGCCAGCCGCGCAATCCGGGCGGCGTCTCCCACATGGCATGCAGCCCGGCGACAATCGCCGCATTGTCCCTGGTGTCGACCTCCGGAACGCGACGGTAAGCGGTGGGAACATCGCTGTATTCGGCGCTGGTCACGATCAAATCCTCATTGCAGCGTCTGCAGGAAAGATCTGAGGTTGTTCAAATCCGACCTGACAAATCCAGTGTCGGCATGAAGTTGCCGGGCTTGATATGCTGCGGGTCGGAGATCCAGCCGGACAACGCGCCGATCGAGTTCGGCAAGGTCGCGGCGGCGATCGTCTTGCGCTCCATGAGATGGCTGAGGTCAGGACCGACCTTGCCTTGCGCCGGCGTGCCCCGCACAGTGTGGCAGACCGCGCAATGCTGCATGAAAACCGCTTGGCCGCGTTTCCGCCGCCCGCATCCCGGTTTCATCCCTCAGCCGTCTGCGGACCTTGTAGTTGATGCGTCCACCACGATTGGAATGTGTTCGCCGGCTCGGCGATGACGAGAAGACCCATTTTGGCGTGCTGCTGCCCGCAATATTCCGTGCATTGTCCGCGATAGACGCCTGGCTGTCGGCCTGCATCCAAGTGACGTTGCGCTGTCCGGGTATGGTGTCGGTCTTTCCGGTCAGCGCCGGCACCCAAAATGAATGGATGACGTCGGCCGTTGTCAGTTCGATCCGCACCGGCTTGCCGACGGGGATGTGAATCTCGTTGGCGGTGGTGAAGCTTTGCGACGCGCTCGGCCCCGAATATTTGACCTCCCACCACCATTGATGGCCGACCACCTTGAGCATGGCGGCGGCATTGCGCGGCGGCAGCGCGACGGCGGCGAGAACGACGTAATTCCAAATAGCGCCGGCAGTCAAAACAACGGTGGTGATGGCGACGCCGATATAGATGAACGACAACCCGGTGCCGGGGCGCTCGAGGGGCACCGCCGCGAGCGCCGCCGTCGTGCCCGGCCGCGTCGGCCACGCAACAGGCTGCCGGCGAGCACGAGGATGCCGATAATGGCCACCACGGCGAGCGAAATAATGATGACGCCATACAGCAGGGAAACGACCGGGTAATTCCGCGGCCCGAACGCGGTCATGTAGGAGAGGCCGTGGCTCAACAGCGCGTGCCTGCGCGTGGCGCCGGAGCGTCGCCAGTCGAGCGCCGCAGCGGCTCGAGCGCGAGCGCTGGCGGCGGCAGGTGACGCGCCAGGCTGTTGACTCGCTAGAACTAACGACCGCAGAGCGTCGCGCCGCCGAGTCGACGCCGTGGATTCTCGTGCCGCGAACCGTCGCCATCCCCGTCGTCCGGCGTTATTGCGAGTTGGCGCTGGCAGGCGAGCCGTTTGCGCCGGTCGGATTGGCGCCGGTCGGCTTCTTGCCGTTGCTGAACGGCTCGGTGAAAGCCCAAGGCGTCGGCGTCTGCTTGAACTCGGCCGGCACCTGCTCGCGCGCCGGCTGGTGCTCGCCCGGCGAGACCGTCGTGCCCCAAGAGGCGCGCGGCGCCTTGTTGATGCTCTCGATGTAGCTGACGAGATCCCAGATGACTTCCTTGGGCAGGACCGTGCCCCAGGCCGGCATGCCATTGCGGCGCGCCATGCGAGATCACCAGGAACAGCACGGTCGGATCGGTGCCGTATTTGAACATTGTGGGTCGCTGAGCGCCGGTCCCATGCCGCCGCCGCCGTTGGCCGCGTGACAGCCGACGCAGTTGAATGAAGTGAAATATTTCATGCCCCGCTCGACCGATTGCGGATCGTTAGGCGCGGGATTCTTGATCTCGGTGCATGGCGAAATCGCGCCCGGAGTAATGTTGACCATCGGAATTTGCCGCAGATCACATTGGCCGGATTTGTTGATCATCTGGCTCGCCGCCGGCGGACTTTGCTGGGCCGCCCTGCAGCTCGTTCGGGCTGTTGCTCTGGGCATAGGCCCGGCCGGAGAACGCGGCGAGGATGCCAGCGCCAGCCAGCGACGCCGCAAACACGAAATCGCCGGGACATGACCGTTCCTCCGTCAGTTCTTCGCCGCCTCGCGGCATTGTCTTGCGCTTCGTTTTGGCTCGATGCGACCACCGGCACGCCATAGCTTTGCAGCAGAGCCGCGATCTGCGGGCGGTTCTGCGCGATGAGTCCGTTTAATCTGTCGCGCAAAGCGTGGTCGCCTTTGCGCACGCCCATGGCAATGTCGTACTCGAAGACCAGTGGCGCGAACGATTCGTGTGTCGGTGATCGGAGTCACCGTCAGCGGCACCGGCGATTGCTTGGCGAAATATCCGGCCAGCGGTCCCCATACTGCGGCGATGTCGACATCGCCGCGCTCGACCGCGGCCACGATCGCCGCGGGAGGATTGGCTTTGCGGTAATCGCCGTAGACGGTATAGCCGACCAGATTGTCAACGATGCCTTGAGCGGCGAGCGCGTGCGGCGGGGGCGTATTGAAGCCGTCGTCGCCGATCAGCTGCACGCCGATTTTGAGCGTCCGCAGCCGCGGATCCTTTATCGAGGCGATGTCGAGATGACGGTCGGCGCGCGAGACGAAAACATAGCTGGAGCGATAATACGGGCTGCGTCGTCTCCGCCAATTCATAATGGGCGGGCAGGCCCATGACCACGTCGCATTCGCGCGCTTTGAGGGTCTCGCGGATAAAGCCGCGCCGTTGCGCATGCCAAGCGTAAGCGACACGGTTCGTTCAGCTCTGCCGCGAACAGCTCGGCGAGCTTGTTCTCGAATCCGGCACTGGCCGCGTTGGAAAACGGCAGATTATTTGGATCGGCGCAGACGCGGAAAGTAGTTGCTTCCAGAGCGCCCGCGGACTGCGGTCCGGCAAAGCCGGGACCGATAGCGAACGCCGCCAAGAGGCCGGTGCAAGCGGCGGCACTGACGAGCGCAACCGCGCTTTTACTTGCCGCCGCCATTGCTTGGCTCCGGGTGGCAGGATGAGGCGGCTCTGCGCCAGGATTGGGCGCCGGCGGCGACGGTGCGGTGGATTGGTTTTGCGCGGCCGAGCGGTCGGCGGCCGGCAAGGCGAAGACCAACAGAGTACTGCCGGCGGCGGTGTAGGCCGGCAGGTCCTGCGTGGCGCCGGTGAAGCCGAGTGCGCCGTTGCGCACGCGCGGATCGATCACCGCATTGGCTACCGCTCCGGGCCAGCCGCCGATGCCGCAGAGGATGGCGACGTACTGAACGCCGTTCACCGCGTAGGTGACCGGCTGACCGATGATTCCGGAAGGCGTCCTGATCTGCCAAAGGACCTTGCCGGTCTTGGCGTCCACCGCTTTGAACCAGCGGTCCATCGTGCCGTAAAACGCCACGTCGCCGCCGGTGACGACGGCGCCGCTCCAGACCGGCAGGTTCTCGTGGATCGCCCAGACCTTTTTGCGTGCAACCGGATCCCAGGCCATGAATTCGCCGCGGTAGCCGCCAGGACCGGCATACATGTCGACCGTGGCGCCGACATAAGGCGTGCCGGCGATGTAGCCGACGTCCGACGTTTTCCAGTTCATGCACAGATGCTGATGCGGCACGTAAATGAGCTTGGTCCGCGGCGAGTACGCGGACGGCTGCCAGTCCTTGGCGCCGTCGGCATTCGGACAGATATCGACGACCGTCTGGCCGAGGCTCGGCCGTTTGTCGTCGTTCATGATCATCCGACCCGTGTGACATATCAACTCCCTTTTCTGAGTTGATGGTGTCGTACGGATCGGCCGAGAACAGTTTTCCGGTCTGGCGATCGATCACGTACATGTAGCCGTTGCGGCCGATGTGCACGATCGTCTTCCGTGTCTGCCCGTCGATCGGCAGGTCGAGCAGAATGCTTTCGTTGATCTCGTCGTAATCGAAGAGATCGTGCGGGTTCATCTGATAGGCCCATTTGGCCTGACCGGTATCCGGATCGCGAGCGAACATCGTCGTGGTCCAGAGATTGTCGCCCGGGCCGCTGCTCGTGATTCCAAGGTCCTGGATTCCCGGTGCCGTAGAAGATCGAATTCAGGTCAGGATCGTATTGAATCCAACCCCACATCGTGCCGCCGCCGATCTTCCAGGCATCCGGCGGCCAGGTCGTCACGCCCAGATCCTTGCCCTTCATCCAGTCGTAGGGGGCTTTGAACTGGTCGCCGATGAGGACGTCGCTTGTCGGGGCCGGTCGCATAGGCGCGCCAGGCGATCTTCCGGAATTCTCGTCGACCGCCGTCACCCAGCCGCGGACGCCCATCTCGCCGCCGCTGTTGCCGACCAGCACCTTGCCCTTCACCACGAGCGGCGCCATCGTGACGGTCTCGCCCTTGTTGATGTCGCCGAGCTTGGTGTGCCACAGCTCCTTGCCGGTATTGGCGTCCAACGCGACGGAATAATCGTCCAGCGTGTTCAAGAAGATCTTGCCGTTGTCATAGGCGAGGCCCGCGGGTCACCACGTCGCAGCAGGCGACGCCGATCAGCCGACATGTTCGGCTTCGGCGTGTATGACCATTTCAGATCGCCGGTCGCGGCATCGAGCGCGAACACCTCGTTGGGATGCGGTCCGGCATAGGGGCCGACCACATACATGCGTGCCGTTGATGACGAGCGGCGCCGCCTCCTGTCCTTTGTCGGCGCCCACTGAAAACGTCCAGGCAACCTGGAGATGTCCGACATTGCTCGTATTGATCTGATCGAGCGCGCTATAGCGCGTATTCGCGTAATCCCTCGGCGCCATCGGCCATTGGTTGGGATCACGGCTGAGATTTAGAAGATCCTGCTTTTGATTTTTGATTTTGCGCCAGAGCGGAGGGCGAGGACGGGACGACGAGCAACAGGCCGACCGCGGCAGCCGGAACTGACCGCGCCAAAGTTTCGCTTCGAAACATGGAAGTCCCCGGAGTTTTGACGGGCGTGCGGACGGGCAACCGTGATTTTAACCATTTGTTCCGTCGTCGCATTGTCGCTGTCGTAGCGCGCTGCACTTATTTGATTTGTGTCGGCTAGGCGACTCTCGCGCTGCCCCTTATTTGTTTTTTCCGTCCTTCTTCTTCCGTCCCTCTTTTTGTAGCCGCGTGCGACCGTCTATGTCTTGCCGGCAGCGGTTAAGTCGGTTGCCGACTCCGCACCCAAGCATGTCGCTTGCAAAAGCCAAAATCGGAACGGAATTCGCAGTGACACGTTGCGGTCGTGGATCAAGAAATAATTTTTCAACTTTCAGAAGTTGCCAGGCGACCGGTCCGAATCGCCAATCCGGCTCAATTCGCCGGGGGAGAGAGCAATGGATGTTTGGTCGTTCGATGTTGCCGCGACCGCGCATGATCATCATCGGCGCGGCCGCGTCCCTTTTCTTTTCCGCCGTCGCGCTTGCGCAAGATGCGCCGAACAAACAATCGGAAATGGCACTGGGCAAAAAAGTCTACATGGATGCGCGCTGTTTTGCCTGTCACGGCGAATACGGCTTTGGCGGCGCGGGCCCGCGCTTTCGCGAAGATCGTTATCTCAGTCTCAGTTCGTACGTCATCGGTCAGATTCTGCTCGGCCGCGACATCATGCCTCCATTTGCCGAGGTGCTCGACAATCAACAAATCGCAGCGGTCGCGAGCTATATCCGAAACTCCTGGGGCAACAATTTTGGCGATGTGCAGGCTGCGCAGGTCGCGCAGGTTCGCAACGAAGTGAAGTCGCATCCGCCGCAAAACCGGCCGGAGCCTCCGCCGTCCTCGTCTCCGGGAGCATCGGGCAAACCCAAATAATCCTCGGAGCCGGTACCCTTGGTGAGGAGAGAAAGACCCATGCTTGCATTCGACTTCAAAATGACCGCTGCCGCGCTGTTCGCCATCTCAGCCATGCTCCCGCTGACCGCGCGCGCCCAACAAGCCGCGAACTGTCCGATCAATCATGAGCAACTGGTCGAGACGCTCAAGCACAGCGTGAAGGCGAGCGGCGGCCCGGACGAAGGCGGCATGCCGGTTAATGAGTGGGCGGCGGTCGTCAATCGTCTTGGCGACGTCTGCGCCGTCGCATTCAGCGGCCCTAAGACGACGGACCAATGGCTCGGCAGCCGCGCCATCGCCGTCGAGAAAGCGAACACCGTCGTCTCCTTCAGCCTGGACACGTTTGCTATCTCCACCGCCAATCTATGGGCGCAGGCGCAGCCTGGTGGCTCGCTCTATGGCGCCAACACCAGCAATCCGGTCGTGGCCGCAGGAGATCTATGCCGGCAATCCGTCGGAATACGGCAGCAACGACCGATCCGCTCGTTGGCAAGCATCCGGGCGGCGTGATCGTCTTCGGCGGCGGACTGGCGCTTTACCAAAACAAGAAACTGGTCGGCGGTTTGGGAGCCAGCGGCAATACCTCGTGTGCCGATCACAACATCGCTTGGCGCATGCGGGAAAAATTCAAAATGGGCGAAGTGCCCGACGGACCGACTGCCAAGCACAACGATGCGATCGTCTATGACGTCATCAATGGCAAAAGCCAGAGCGGGTGGGGCCATCCAACCTGCGGGCTGCATGCGCCGGATGTGGCCAACCAGATCGGGGCCGGCATCACAGTCGCGCAGGTGCAGGAGCCGACCGGACCGCATGCGACGGAAACGGGCGAGCCGGTGCCGCCGCCGCAAAATCAGCCAGACCGGCGACGCCCTCCGGCAACAAACACTACCCAGTTTCCAGAGGTAGGGAGGCGTTGCGCCCAGTCGAGTTTGGGAATGAGCAGATTAAATCTGAAAGATCCGAGAGGACGTGATGAGTGCAGCAAGCTTCATTCCCTATTGCGGCCACCCGCCGGTTCCGGGCGATATCGCGTGGAATACGGATCCTATTCTCATCGGCGCTCTGGTGGCAGTGGGCAGCACATATCTGCTCGGCTGCAACCGCGCGAACGGACCGGCTGTTCGGCAACAGGTGATGTTTGGAGCCGGCCTCGGCATTGTTGCCGCTGCGTTGATCTCGCCTTTGTGCAATCTGAGCGTGGCCTTGTTCTCGGCGCGGGTTACGCAGCACATGGCGCTGACTCTCGATAGGAGCGCCCCTGATCGTGCTCGGCCGCCCTGAGCGAGCAATTGCCGCCCTCCTGCATTTGCGCGAGACGCGACGGCGATCGAGAGACGGACCGTGTTGACCCTCGGCGGTGCGAGCTTCGCTGTCGCCATGTGGACTTGGCATATGCCCGGCCCTTACGACGAGACGCTGCAAAACAACTATGTTTATTGGACGATGCATGTTACTACGTTCGGCGCGGCGCTGCTGTTGTGGCACGCACTGCTTCTGCGCAGCGCAACGCGAACGGGCTTGAGTCTCGTCGTCGGCTTCGCGACGGCGCTGCAGATGAGCCTCCTTGGCGCAGTGCTTACGCTTGCGCCGAAGGCGCTGTTCTCAGTTCATTTCCAGACCACGTGGCCCTGGGGCCTTTCGCCACTGCAGGACCAGGAGCTCGGCGGCATCATCATGTGGGTGCCGGCTGGCGTGCTGTTCACCATCTATGGCTTGGCGGCATTCGCCCAGTGGATGAACGCCGCCAGCGGTGCCTCACCGCTTTTCACAGCCCGCCATTGATCGTCCGCTCCGACACGGACGATCGAGCCCGCACCCAGGCCGGACGTCAGAACCTGCCAAGAGCGAAGTCCGCAACCTGGTGCGAGAGGACATTGGAGCTAAGGCGGGCATGTGGTCCGGTGGGTCCCTGCCCGAATCTCGGGCGAATATTTGTTGTTGCAATGCCTCAGGCCTTAGCTCAGGAACCTAGGCGGCATTGAGTTGTTAAAGTCGGGATTGTTTGCAACGAGAGTAAGATTCTAGCCGCACATGAGTGAGGAGGAGAAAGGCCGAAAGCCGATTGTAGCCGTCCCCGTGCGCGATGAAGCCGAACGTCTCCCGGCTCTTATGGAGGCGCTTGAGGGCCAAACTTGGGTTTTACGAACGGGCCAACTCCTGCCGATTATTTTTGTTCTGAACAACTGCCGCGACGAGTTCTGCGGCTGTCATCAAGGCAATGTCTGCACGGTTGCCGCTTTTGGCTGTCTCGATAATTGACATTCACTTTCCGCCCGATCGCGCGCATGTGGGATCGGCGCGGCGTCTTGCAATGGATGAGGCGTTTAGCAGAGCCGGCCTTAACTCGCTTCTCCTTACCACCGATGCCGATGCGGTACCCGCGGCCACCTGGATAGACGCTAATTTGAAGGCCATTGAAGACGGCGCCGATCTTATCGGCGTGGCGATCGGAATGAAGAGGCGGCTCTCGGCCCTGGCTTTTTACAGCGTGCGAGGTGTCATCTCCATTACGCCCGGCTTGTCGATCAGCTCAGTGCCCTTATTAATCCGCTACCCCACGATCCCTGGCCGCGCCATTCCGATCATACCGGCGCTAGCCTGGCAGTTCGGGCAGAAGTTTACCGAGCAGTGGGCGGGATTCCCGCGCTTCCGTTCCGGGAGGATGTCGCATTCGTCAGCGCGGTTTGTCGGGCAGGCTATAAGCTGTGTCATCCGCTCGACGTACAAGTGGTTGTTTCGGCTCGCCTCGAAGGACGGGCGACCGGCGGAATGGCGGATTGCCTTAAGGCGCGGGTTTTTGCAGCGGCGCAAGGACTGCCGCAGCTCGTTAAAGATCCACTCAAGGTGGCAGCACGCCTGCGTCAACATCGGTCCGGAAGTCCGAGCGACCAAGTCGCGTCGAAAGTCTTTTCCGCCGCGGACGATGAATTGTTTCAGGGGGATGCCTGCGGTAAAAAAGAGATCGAGATTGATCTCGCGATTAAGCGCGTTGAGCAAATGATAGAAGCCAGTCAGGACAAGCTCCGTGTCGCATGAAGGGCGAAGCTGGATTTCCTACAAGGCTCTTGCGCACGCAGCAGGAGCAGAAGCGGCTGCGCGTGACCGCGATGGCCGCTTTCCGGACGCTGCTTTCGCAACCTTGCGCCGGCTCGGAGTCACGGGACGACCGCCACTCGCTTCGGACCAAGCGCAACGTTTGTTTCGCGTCCTTGCGGCCGTCGGACGCGGTGATTTAAGTGCCGCTCGGATTTTTGAGGGCCACGTTAACGCGCTACTGCTTATTCGGCTATTCGGAACGGAGGCGCAGGTCAAGAACTACGGCGCCGCGGCATCAAATGGCGACCTATTCGGTATTTGGAACACGGACGTTGCTGACAAAGCCGTCACGTTGCAAGCCGGAATTCTGCGGGGCAAAAAGAACTTCGCGAGCGGCGTAGATGGAATAAGCCACGCCCTCATCACCGCGCAAGTCCCACAGGGAAGGCAATTGGTGATCGTGCCGACCGCCGGCCTTGAAATCGATCGGGCTTGGTGGCATCCGCTCGGAATGAAAGCTTCGGGCAGCCATATCGTGAATTTTCAAGATCTAATTGTAACCGAAGAACAGCTGATCGGCGTTGCAGGCGACTATTTCACAGAGCCGTGGTTCTCGGCAGGCGCCATCCGATTTGCGGCAGTGCACGTTGGCGGCATGCACGCAATTCTCGACGTCGCTGCGGCTCATCTTAAAGAGACTGGTCGAGAAAGAAGTCCTCATCAACAGCATCGCTTAGGGGAAATGGGGATCAGCGTCGGCGCGGGATATGCTTGGCTCGATTACGCGGCCAAGGTCTGGTCCGAAATCGGTAGTCTTCCCGCCGGCGAAATTATTGCTGCGCTCAGTGCCGCGCGGTTAGCCATCGAACACTCTGCTCTCAGAGTCCTTGAACACGCCGAACGAAGCGTAGGGGTCGTCGGAATGATTGCGCCGCATCCGCTCGAACGGCTTATACGCGACCTCCGTACCTACCTGCGGCAACCTAACCCCGACGCGGCCCTGGAGACCGTAGGAGCCGCCGTCGCCGACAATATCTGGGACCCGAGTAGTACGTGCTGACAAAACTCGCACTGCACGTCGCCATCGCCAACAAAAGAATATTGGTTATGGCACCGCATCCAGACGATGAGTCGCTGGGCTGTGGCGGGCTGATAGCAACATTAGCGCGCGCTGGAAGCGCCTTTTGCTTTGTCTTTGTCACTGATGGAGGCGCGTCACATTCTGGCTCACGCGCTTGGCCGCGGAAGCGCTTGGCTGACCGTCGCAGGGATGAGGCAATGGAGGCGCTTCGACGCCTGAACGCAAGCGACGCCAACGTCAACTTTCTTGCGCTCACCGACGCCGCGATGCCGGCGCGCGGTTCGGCGCCTTGGAATAAGGCGCGCGTCAGATTGGCAAAAATTATTGAGACGTTCAAACCTGGTTTGGCCTTGGTGCCGTGGCGTCGCGACCCTCATTGCGACCATCGTGCCTCTTGGCACCTGACGAAAGATAGCCTCAAGCTGGCTCACGCCCATCCGGTTATTCTCGAATATCCGATCTGGCTTGATGAGTTTGGCGAGGAGCAGGATCGTCCCCGTGACGACGAGGCGCGGCCAGTGGTCTTCGACATTGCATCGGTCTTGGACATTAAGCGTGCGGCGATCGCGGCGCACTTAACACAGACCACCGCGCTCATCGACGACGATCCGCATGGATTCCGCTTGACCAGCGCAGTAATCGATCGATTGGCCAGACCAACAGAGACCTACTGGCAGGCGATTGATGAAGCCGATTGACGTTGAGGGTTTCGAGCGAAAGTTTCAAAAAAATATCGATCCGTGGAACTATACCAACTCGCCGTTTGAGCGTTTTAAGCGCGGCGTGTTAATCCGCGCCTGTGGTTTGACGAAACACGGACGCGTTCTGGAATTAGGATGCGCCAACGGCGAAACAACGCGGGCATTGAGGCGAATATCTCTTCGACTATTGGCTGTTGACGGGTCGGTCACCGCAATCGCAGAAGCAAAGCAGCGGCTCGCGGGCAGCGATAACGTCCGCTTCGATTGCCTCATTGTACCAGACGAGATGCCGCGCGGCCCTTTTGACCTAATAGTTATATCCGAGATCGCCTATTATCTTCCCCAACATCGCCTCTCCTTACTCGGCCGGCAGATCACGGCAAGCCTTGCTTCCGGCGGACGAGCGGTCGTTCTTAATCATCGCCGTCACTTCGACGACGCAGCGCAGCATGCGTCGATCGCTCATCGGCGGCTAATTTTCCACTTGCAACGTTCACTGATGGTTGTTGGTCGTGCTCAATTTCCGAAATTCGCGGTGGCCATCTTCCTTCGGCCAAGGCAACCTCACCGCAGCGTTGTAGGCCTGTAACGGACCTGACCTGACCCCTGGTACTGCAACTATAAACCCCGTCTTTGCGCAGATGACGAACCTCATTTTTAGCGAAGTCTACCTGGTCAAAGCGCTAAAGGACTATCGTTGCGGCACCCGCGAGAATGACATGACATGACATGATGTCCTTGGTTGCCCAACGCTCAAAGACAGGGACATCGACGATTTGGCCGCGTACTACTCCGCGATCTCGGCCTCAATCGGGCCGCCGCCGAAATAACGCGAAACTATGCCGGACCGTCAGCGCCGTAGCATCTACGGCAAAAACTTTGCGGTCGGCTGAGCCGATTAGCGAGAAGCTTTGCGATGTGCTGCACAAGGTGGATGAGCGGCCTTAGCAAGCTTGTCCGCGATCATGACAGCGGAAGCTTGAGCAGATTTACTAGGAGGCCGCTTAGCGAGTGTCCTCAGCGGAACAGTACCTTGAAGAGGTTCATGACCAAAAAAATAATCCCGAAGCGCGGGCAAGTCCCTCGGGAGCATTTACCACGTAGCCGACCAGCTCGTATTAGAGAAGAAGGGACACTACGGAAAGTCCCGGTCGGCATCTTCTACATTCAAGCGCCTCAAGCCTCGCAAAGCTCACCAGCCGAGGAGATCGAATGCGACCAAAAAGGGAAGCCCCGGAGGGTGCACGACGACCGGCGACAGCGGACTCGAGCGCTGGTCGCTAGGAGCTACTTGTCTCAGAAGGGATCCGTGACCCCCGCAGCAATCACGATTGCCATTGAGTGCGTTATGTCCGGCTTGGCATTCGACGCAGAGACCGGGTGGGCTATCGGCCAGCAACTGGGGAAAAGCGTCACTCCTCGACAACGTGACGCGTGACGAACCCTCAGCCGTGTTGCTCGCCAACAAAGTGATCGAATGAACGCGGAGTGACGCTTTCGTGCTGCTCGCAGGTCGTGAATTCGGATGCTGACGAAGGCAATAGCCGCTATCTGGGCAGCGGTGCTCTCTTCAGCACGTCCTCAGCGTTCGCCCGCGCGATCGCACGGGCAGCAAGCTTATCGTAGTCATTCGCCAACCTGAGCATGCTCGCCTTGATGCCATCTTCTGCCATGGAGGCGGCGATCGTCCGCACTTCGGCGGCGCGTTCCAGCCAATGCTTTGATTTGCTGATATGGTCGGAGGACATCTGAGCTAGTCTAGCGGTCACGCCAAATTGCCAATCAGAAAAGCGACGTTAGTGCTCCGCACACAGTCATGCCGACCAATAACACCGCCCAATCGAGAGGTTTCAAGCTGAACAGCCTGCCTTCGCTTATGATATGCGCCATCATCGCGGGTGCTCGTTGTTTGGTCGGAGCCGACTAAAATATTGCCACCATAACGCGCAACCGGCGCCATGGCTGTAGCGTACGGGCTACAGAGCGAATGTATCGGCCGTGATGCAGCTCGTATGCGCCGATAGTTGCGGCGTGTGGCAGAACTGCAACAAGAGACAGGCTCGGACTGCTGTTAACGGCACTCGCTCGCGGTACTACTTAACCGAAGAGGCGAGAAATGACCCGGCAAAATCAACGCTGCCGTCGAGGGCATGGCCGGACCTTGACCTGGTGTTCGAATTAGAGCGCGAGAGGTCCACCCGCAATCAAGCGATGAAACGCGTCATAACTCAACACAGTGACACGTGACGAACCGAGGCGCCAGCGTCCAGTGAGATTGGAAACGCAGCTTCCTAAGGTGTCACGCTTGTATCTGATCCGTTTCCCGGCTTTCGCGACAATTCACCGCTAATCCGAGGCTACCCGCCTCTGGGCTGCGCCTCCACGGTTCGGCCAGCCTCCTATCAACGGCACTGAATTTCCCCGAGCTTGCCTGGATCGTCATCGCCTGGCTCGTGACCCTCCGAGTGACAATTCTTATTGCTGGCGGCCTTCACTATTTATTCGAAAGTCCACCCGCGATACTTTTTACCCTTCCGACGTGTTGTTTAACTGGGCAAATCGTGGGGCGCTTAAGTGCGGCGATACGCAATTGCGGTCTTGGCTCTTTTTAAAATTTCGTGCTCCGCTGATGGCGCGGACATGCCAGTGAAAGCACCGGAAACGGCGCAGTCCTATAATTGGACCGGGTTCTATGCTGGCGCGAATCTCGATTACCAGGCCGGGCAATCTCGCTGGTCGCAAAGTCAGGTCGGCGCGCTTGGCGCTGGAGGTGAGTTCGACCTCGGCAAGGGATATGATTTCTCATCCGGAACGGGCAGCTACGCAATAGGATTTCAGGGCCGCTACGACTACATGGATGCTTCGCATCATGTGTTCGGCGTCGAGGGCGACATCTGGTTTCCGAACACCCTAAGTGGCAATCAAACTTTTACTACAGCGGCGTTCGGCTCCGCCATTTATTCAGAAACAGTTCAATTCTCCGGCACGCTGCGCGGGCGGCTCGGATACGCAGCCGGAAGTTGGCTAGTCTATCTCACGGGCGGCTTTGCCTGGACTTTCGATCAATTCGGCCGCACGCAAAACGCAACCGGCACCGCTGCAAGCAATGTGGCAAATGGGACCGCCGAAATTCAGGCTTTGGTTCCTCGATACGGCGCAGCGGTCGGGGCGGGAGCTGATTTTGCCCTGAATGACAAATGGTCGGGTCGAATCGAATATCTCTTCATCGACTATGCAAACCCCGACGTCGCTTTTCCGGCAGTGGCGGATAGTTTTCATTCATCCCTCGCATTGCAAACCATCCGGATAGGGCTTGATTACAAGCTTGGCGAGAAGACCGTTGACCCAGACATCTTTACCAAGAGCATGACAGCGCTTGAGCTTGACCGGTTCGCATTTCACGGTCAGTCGACTTTCATCGAACAAT
Organism: uncultured Alphaproteobacteria bacterium; assembly: GCA_963835195.1. Taxonomy (GTDB): domain Bacteria; phylum Pseudomonadota; class Alphaproteobacteria; order Rhizobiales; family Xanthobacteraceae; genus BOG-931. The sequence goes on along the minus strand of CAWIEY010000001.1, from coordinate 400,910 downwards.
ACGCCGCGCCGTTTCGGTCACCCTATCTGGGTCCGCAGAGCCTCGCGCCCAATCAGGGCCGTGAGAGCCTTGATTTCATGTATTTTATCGGAACCAAATTATGGACGGGCGCGGAAATCTGGATTGATCCGGAATTTAATCAGGGATTTGGTCTCAGCGATACCAAAGGAATTGCCGGCTTTCCGAGCGGCGCCTCATTCAAAGTCGGCTCTGACGTTCCCTACGCGCGAATTCAACGCTTCTTTTTGCGCCAGACTATCGATCTCGGAGGTAAGACTGAGAAAGTCGAGGCCGACCAAAATCAATTCGCCGGTTCTAACACCACGGATCGACTTGTCTTCACCATCGGCAAGTTCTCAATCTCCGATGTCTTCGACCAAAACAAATACGCGCAAAACCCCCGCAAGGATTTTATGAATTGGGCGCTGATTGACGCTGGCACCTACGATTACGCGGCCGATGCATGGGGATACACCTACGGTGCGGCTGTTGAATGGTATCAAGGCCCCTGGACCCTCCGGGGAGGAGTCTTCGACATCTCTACGGTGCCCAACGGCACTGATCTCGATACCAGCTTCCGCCAGTTCCAACTGGACGGAGAAATCGAGCGCCGCTACGCGCTGTGGAATCGCGCCGGCAAAATCGCTGTCACCGGCTTTCTGACCCGCGCCAAATTGGGAACGTACCAGGATGCGATAGCGCTCGCACTGGCAACCGGTGCGCCGGCGGACATTGCTGCCGTGCGACAATACCGGACCCGCTCCGGCCTGAGCATGAATTTGGAGCAGGAAGTGATAGACGACCTAGGCGTCTTTGCTCGTGCCGGTTTCGCAAGCGGCGATGTTGAACCCGATTCCTATACCGACGTTGATCGTACCGTCGCAGCGGGGCTCTCGCTGACCGGTAAGAGATGGGAGCGGCCGGATGATACGGTTGGATTCGCCGCCATCGCGAACGGGATTACCCCCATCCATGCTGAATTTCTCAATCTGGGAGGAATGGGCATTCTCGTTGGTGACGGTCAATTGCCACACCCCGGATTGGAGCAAATAATCGAGACCTATTACCAGTTCCCAATTTATGCATGGAAAGTCATGTTTGATTATCAATTCGTCGTCAATCCCTGCCTATAACCGGGATCGCGGACCGGTATCCATCGGCGCGATTCGGTTACATTCAGAGTTCTAGCGCGCCCATCCACAGGATCGGGCCAGCAAGCCCGGGCAGTCGCTGACACATCCTCAGATTGCGACCTATCAGCAAAGGTGGCCATGGGCTTGCTTCGCTTTGGTGAACCCCACACGGACCGATCGCCTCATGCGGTCAGCGGCCAACGTCTGTTAATGAGCAGCGGAACTTAGGCGCAACGTTTCTCGTTCCAGTAAGGCTCAGAAAATAGGGACGCAGTGGCGAGAAAAAGAAAAACTGTAGAGAGGACCCAAGAGGACAACAAAAGCTTTATTGCTCGACTTGGCCCAGGACTGATTACTGGCGCTTCCGACGATGATCCCTCCGGCATCGGCACGTATAGTCAGGCAGGAGCACAATTAGGCTTTGGCATTGGCTGGACGATGCTGTTGACCTATCCGCTGATGGTCGCAATTCAGGAGATATCTGCACGGGTGGGCAGGGTGACTGGGCACGGTATTGCCGGGAATGTTTGCCGGAATTTTCCCGCGCCGGTGATGTGGTCTTTGATTATCCTCCTTTTTGTCGCCAACACCATCAATGTTGCTGCTGACCTCGGCGCGATGGGAGATGCGCTTCGGCTCCTCATCGGCGGACCAAACATTCTATACGTAGCGATATTTGGCTACGCCTCTGTGGTGGCACAAATTTTTCTGAACTATCGGCGCTATGTCGCGATTCTCAAATGGCTCACGCTCACGCTTTTTGCCTATGTTATAGCGCTTGTTGTTGTGAAGGTCTCATGGTCTGACGCCCTTCTTGGCCTCGTGGTGCCACACATTCGATGGGACAGTACGTTCTTAACGACATTGGTTGCTCTTCTGGGAACCACCATTTCGCCATACCTCTTTATTTGGCAGTCCTCCCAGGAAGCGGAAGAGCAGCGGATCGACCCTCATAAGAAGCCCCTCAGGCAGACACCGTCACAGTCAAGCGGGGAGTTCGCACGCATTCGTGTGGACACGCTCGTGGGCATGGCTTTCTCAAACATCATTGGTCTAGCGATCATCATCACCCGACTCGCGATTTTCGCCGCGTTCCGCCGGGCTTCTCGCGCGCGCGCGCGAAGGGGTGCCGCCGATGACCGAGCGGTTTTGCTGGCCGATCGAGCTATGACTGGCACCGTACTGGCTTTTGGGCCGCCGGAACCGCCCAAGGATTTCAACGGCGATGCGGCGGGAAAGTGGCGCGAGACCTGGCGGCGGCTCGACCATACGCGCTTCGAGATGGTGCGCGACCGGAATCTCCTGGTCGGCTATTGCGAGGAATATGGCAACTGGCGGGAAGCCAAGCGCAACATCGCCAAACTCTCTGACTCGCGGTATTGGAAAGGGTGCCGACATGACTGAGCGACAACGCCTCTTTGGTGGCGCCGGAGCCGCCGAGATTTAATGGCGACGCCGCATCGAAGTGGCGCGAGACCTGGTTTCGGTTACCCACGGCTGCACCGGAAAACGCACCAGCGAGGCTATAAAGCCCGGCGCGCAGCATTCTATGGGGAACGTTTGTGACTTCCCCTCCACCGCGGCTGACCCCCCGGCCGCGGCTTTTGTTCGCCAGGCCTCAGTTGCCAATGTCAGCCGGGCCTCGACACTTTCGCGTGACTGGATCGCGATGGCGTCCACGTCCGCAACCGGTTTAGTTAGCGTAGGTGGACGGCTTGCTCGTCTTAGACCCTCGTGCATTTCGGTGGCGCCCCTACCGAGCGCCCGTGCCCACAAGACCGCTGACCCCCCGCGACGCCTAGGCCGCCTCGCGTTGCCGGTGCCGCTTTGCAGGTGGCTCATTTGAGCCACGTGACCAACGTCAGGCGGCTGCGGCTGCGGCAGCGTGCGGGCGACTTCGCAATTAACCGGGGCGCAGCCGACGCACATACGCGCACCTTCGCACATCTTTCTGCGTCCGATTGGTCCGAGTCGTGACTTGGGCCATAGACTATTCAGGCGACGGCGGTTAGGTCGCACTGTAATGCCGACGGCGGCATGACGAGCGGTGCACCCGATAAAAAATCTTAACGAGTCGGGGCGGGCGCGCTTCGCGCGATCGGTGGCGGCGGCATATATTTCTCGATGGGATTTAGATCACGCGCCGACGGTGACGTGAGCCCGCCTGTTGGAGTAACGAGCGCCAAAATGTCTGATTGTGAGAACGAAGTCGACTTCGCGAAAATCCGTCGCCTGAACGAGATCGGGCGCGAAATCAGCGCAAGGATAACGAAGCTAGACAAAATCGGCGCTAAGGCCGTCGACATGGTCGATTCGATCGACTGTCTGCTCAAAGAAGCGGAGGGCCTTTGTGATGCGAAAGACTTTACCTCATTCAAGAACACCTATTGCGTCGAACTTGGCCGATCGCGGGTTTACGAACTTCTCGCCATCCGCGACGGCCGCAAGACGATCGAGGATATACGCGCCGCCACTCGCGCCCGCGTCGCCAAGCATCGCGCTTCTAAGCATGTAACGGACAGCGCGTCCGTTACATCGTCGGCCCTTCCTGACGACTTGAAGGTGAATGGCCAGTCTGTGAGCACGGCCGTTTTCAGCGCATCGGCACAAGAACAAATCGCAAAGACGATTTAAAAGCAGGCGGATGACGTCATCGGTAAGCTGCCCACTTCCTGGGATGCGGCCGAGCAAACCGCGTTGCAGCCGAGCGACGATGCCAGTGTCAGCGCGGAGAAGCGAAAGGCGGAATACGCTCCGGCGGATACACAGGAGGAGTTCTGGCAGCGCAGTTTAGGCAACCTTGCCGGTGAGGCTGTTTCGATACGCGCATTCTGGAAATCGTGAATTCGGGGAGTGGGAAGATTTCAAAGTTACTTCCGACCTCAGTGAGTCTCCGCCATGCAAGCGGCCGAAGAATGGGCGTCACTAGCCAAAACGATCGAGACATTGACCGAGCCTAGCGCCAGCGAAGCTGACAATTTGTCCGCGAAGGCGGCGGCATGACCCTCGCTGCAATCCAGCGCATGGTCCGCGCCGCCATACGTGCCGCGCGGAAAGAAGGTGCGCCAGAGGTGCAGGTCACCATCGCGGGCGACAGCGCGACCCTCAGGATACCACTCGCACCTGATATGCCGCACGATAAAGAGGTTGCGAAGGGTACGGAGATTGTCCTGTAATGCTGGACATGCCTCGCCCTCGGCCGCCGTACTTGCACCACGAGAAAACCCGACACGGTAAGCTGGTTTGGGTTGTGCGCCGTAACGGCAAGCGGCGACAGATCAAGGCCGAATACGGTACGCCAGAGTTTGAAACCGAATACCGCGCCCTGGTCGACGGCTTGCCGAAGCGCGAGAAGGCGAAGCAAACCACAGACTCGCTGGCGTGGCTGATCACGCGATATCGAGAGACAACCGCCTGGAGCGGCCTATCGCTGGCAACACGACGCCAGCGCGAAAATATCTTCCGGCAGGTCATTAACTCGGCAGGCGCTCAGCCCTTTGCGAAGATCACCGCGGCAACTATCGCCTCTGGCCGTGATCGGCGGGCGGCAACACCAGCGCAAGCAGAGAACTTCCTTAAAGCAATGCGCGGCGTATTCCGCTGGGCAGCGCAAGCGCAACTCGTAAAAGCCGATCCTACCGCTGGAGTGGACGCCCCTCGCCTTCCCAAGAGCGAAGGATTTCCCGCCGTGGTCTGAGGCCGATGTTGTCAAATATGAAACGCGCTGGCCGATCGGGACGCGACAGCGGGTATGGCTTGACGTCTTGCTCTACACCGGCTTGCGCCGTGGTGACGCCGTGCGCCTTGGCCGTCAGCACGTCAGCAATGGCGTAGCAAGCATCAGGACGGAAAAGACCGACACAGAGGTCATGCTGCCGATATTACCGGCGCTGGCGGCGACGCTTGCCGCTGGTCCGTGCGGCGATCTGAATTTCATCGTTGGCGAAGCTGGCAAGCCGTTGACGAAAGAGTCATTCGGCAACCTGTTCCGCAAGGCTTGTCGCGCGGCCGGTGTGTCGGATCGATCAGCGCACGGCTTGCGCAAGATTGCGGCGACACGCTGCGCGGAGAACGGCGCAACGTTGCCGCAGATGAATGCGATCTTCGGTTGGACCGGCGCGCGCATGGCGCTCAAGTACATTGAAGCTGCCAACCGCAAGCGGCTTGCCGCCGAGGCGATGCACAAACTCGCTGGAACGTCTAAAGAACATTCTATTGTCTACCAACCCCCAAGGTAAGACAATCGGCCGAAAAAGACGCATAGTTTCAGGCACTTATTTTTGAAGTGGTGCCCAGGAGAGGACTCGAACCTCCACGCCTCGCGGCGCTAGTACCTGAAACTAGTGCGTCTACCAATTCCGCCACCTGGGCTTAGGCGGCGATAGGTAGAAAGACACCCCGCGCTTGTCAATGAATCGCGGAGGCAGCGCACTGCCGCCGCGGTTTCACCCGTCGCGCGGCGGGGATGTCGACTCGTTTTGCGCCTCGCCGGCGCGTTTTTCGGCAGATCGGGGACAGCACGCCGGCCGCTCAATAGGCACCAAACGGTGCCGCAATCGGCATCGGCGCGTTGTCCGATCGCATCGGCTTCCGGGCGCTCTATACAGCGCGCTGACGATCCTGTATTTCCGCGCCAATCATGGCTCTGAAAAGCAATTCCGACATGCTGGTCACGGTGTTCGGCGGCTCCGGCTTTCTCGGCCGCCACGTGGTGAGAGCGCTGGCCAATCGCCAATACCGTATCCGCGTCGCCGTGCGCCGGCCGGAATTGACCGGGCATTTGCAGCCGCTCGGGCGGGTCGGACAGATCCAGGCGGTGCAGGCAAATTTGCGCGTGGCGCCGTCGGTCGAAGCAGCGGCGCGTGACGCCGACGCGATCGTCAACCTTGTGGGCATCCTGTTCGAGCGCGGCCGGCAGCGTTTCGAAGCCGTGCAGGCGCAGGGCGCGGAAACGGTGGCGCAAGCCGCGGCCGCAGCCGGCGCCCGGCTCGTCCACGTTTCGGCGATCGGCGCGGACGAGAATTCATCCTCGGCCTATGCGCGCTCGAAGGCGGACGGCGAGCGGCGCGTGCTGGCGGCAGCGCCGCAAGCGATCATCATGCGGCCCTCAATTGTATTCGGTCCTGAGGACCAATTCTTCAACCGCTTCGCCGCTCTCGCGCGGATTTTTCCGGCGTTGCCATTGCCCGGCGGCGGCCATACGCGTTTTGAGCCGGTGTTCGCTGGCGACGTCGGCGAAGCGATCGCGCTCGCCGTTGACGGCAAAGCCAGGCCGGGCGCGATCTACGAACTCGGCGGCCCCGATATAAAGAGCTTCAAGGAGCTCATGGAGTTCATGCTTGCGACCATCGAGCGCCGGCGCCTGTTACTGCCGGTGCCGTTCGCGATGATGAAACTGCAAGCGATGATTCTGCAGTTCTTGCCGAATCCTCCGCTCACGCCCGACCAAGTCGAGCTCCTTAAAACCGACAACGTCGTCGCCGCCGCGGCGCGGCACGAGGGCCGTACGCTCGAGGCGCTCGGCATCGTGCCCAATTCGATTGCCGCCGTAGTCCCGGATTATCTCTGGCGCTTCCGCAAGACCGGGCAATTCACCGGCCGCACGGCCTAGACCCCGAGCCTAGGCGACCTGCGGCGAGTGTTTGAAAGGTCACGCCTCGTACTTGAACGATAGCGCGACGCGCGTGCGGAATGCGGTGACCTTCCCGTCGTCCACTTTCATATCCATCTTGGTGACTTCGGCGACGCGGAGATCGCGCAGCGAGCCGGCGGCCGTTTCAACGGCAATGCGTCCGGCATCTTCCCAGGATTTTTCACTGACGCCCACCACGTCGATGATACGGTAGACGCTCTCTGATTTTTTCTTCGCCATTGCATCAATCCTTTCGTTTCAAAATGACGGAACCGGTAATGCCTTGCCCGTCGCCGCCAAGCTTAGATCAAGGCGGGCGGCGGCGTCGACGCCCGCGGCGGCTTTACTCGCACCGCGGAAACGGGGAAGCTTCGCTCCGGTCACGGCGGCGCATGCAGAGAGGAGCGAGTGATGCCCGGCAAGCGCGTGCAATTCGACGAAGAAACGTGGCGGCAAATCGACCTTCTCGGGCACGACCAGATGAAGGACTTTCAAGAGCTCGCGGACGAAGCGTTTCGCGACCTGTTGAAGAAGCACGGCCGGCCCGTCGACCTCAAGGACGCGTTGCGCCGCAGCGCCGGTGTTTCCGCGACCATTCATCAATTGCGGCCCGCCAAGAGACCAAAGCCACGGCGAAAATAACAAACAAGTCGTAACCGCAGCGACGCGAAGTGAACGTCCCCGCTAAAGGATTTATCAACATTAGTGTCGCGCAGGCGGAAAACTTTTCGCTTTGTTGCCGCACTTTGGTTTTGCGGCCAAAATCAGGCCCTCAATTCTCCCATTATGCGGAACTCGGACGGACACGGTTTACGAAGGATCAAGTAGGTAACCCACGTACAGATAAACCGAATTTTCAGGGCTCCTGCCTACAACGTTGCGGCAAAAGCGTGGATCCCAAGGGTGATCGTCGCCATGCGCGTGGCCCAATTTTCCTGGAGCGAGAGCGGCGGCTGGGCCGTTCCCTCCACTAACGGCGCTGACAGCGATCTCGTTTTTTTCTTCGGCAAACGCCAAGCCCTCGCATGCGGCGCACGTTATAACGAACTGCGCGCCATGTTTCCGCGCGCGCATCTCGTCGGTTGCAGCACCGGCGGTCAAATTCACAACGACGACGTCACCGACGAAGAGATTGCCGCCGCCGCGCTCAGCTTCGATGCCACCACGCTGCGGGTCGCCTGCGAGCCGGCGGCCACCGCCGATCGCTCGCGCGCTTGCGGAGAGGCGATCGGCCGCGCACTGGCGGCGCCGGATCTCGTCGCAGTGTTCGTGCTTTCTGACGGGCTCAATGTCAACGGCAGCGAATTGGTCGCCGGCATCACCGAGGCGGTGGGAAAAGACGTCGCCATTACCGGCGGGCTCGCCGGCGACGGCGCCGATTTTCGCGAAACGCTGGTCGGCGCCGATTGCGTCCCGCGCAAGCACATGGTGGCCGGCGTCGGTTTCTATGGTCCGGCCATTCGCATCGGCCACGGCAGCGCCGGCGGCTGGGACGAATTTGGACCGCGCCGCCGGATAACCAAATCGCGCGGCAATGTGCTGTTCGAATTCGATGGCGAGCCGGCGCTCGATCTCTATGAGCGCTATCTCGGCGAAGCCGAGGCCAAGGGACTTCCCGGATCCGGTTTGTTGTTCCCACTGCGCATTTTCGATCCCGAGCGGCCGGAGCACGACATTGTCCGCACCATTCTCGCCGTCGACCGCGAGGCGCGGTCCATGACATTCGCCGGCGACGTACCGCAGGATTGGACCGCGCAACTCATGCGTGGAAATTTCGATCGGCTGGCGGCCGGCGCGGCTTCGGCCGCAAGGCAAGCCGCCGACGGCATCGGCCAGGCTCTTTGCGGCGACAGCATCGCCATTCTCGTCAGCTGCATTGGCCGCCGTTTGCTCATGGGCCAGCATACGGCCGACGAACTTGAGGCGACCAGCGCCGAATTCGGGCCGCGGATTCCCCAACTCGGCTTTTATTCGTACGGCGAAATTTCACCGCATCGCGCGTCCGGTGTCTGCGAACTGCACAACCAGACGATGACCGTTACGACGATTGCCGAGGCGGCGGGCCACGCCGGTGCATAAGCTTCTTGCCAGACAGCTCGCCAAGGCGGCCAAAAACTCGGGCGAGATCGATCTGCCGGCGCTCGCCGCGCTGGTTTCCGCGGCCTACGAGCAATCCGACGCCGACCGCCAGCGCACCGATCGCTCGATCTCGCTGATGGTCGCCGAGCTCGAAAAGCTCAATCGCGGACTGGATCAGCTGGTGCAGGAGCGGACGGCGGAATTGCGCGAACGCGAATGCGAATTGCAAGCCCAGAATTTGCGGTTCGACGCGGCGCTGGAAAACATGCCGCACGGTCTGTGCATGTTCGACCGCAATGAGCGCCTGATCGTTTGCAACCGACGCTACGGTGAGCTGTATGGTCTTTCGCCGGAGCAAGCGAAACCCGGAGTGACGCTGGCCGCCATTCTCGAAGCCCACGTCAAAACCGGCGTCATCCCCGACGACGGCGCGGAACGATACGTCGATCGCGTTTTGGCGAGAGTGCGCAGCTGTCATCCGTACCATGCCGAATATCCCACGCGCGATGGACGGACTTTCGGCGTCAACCATCGGCCGACGGCCGACGGCGGCTGGGTCGCCATTCATCAGGACATCACCGCGCAAAAACAGGCGGAAACGCAGATTGCCTTCATGGCTCGTCACGACGGCCTGACCGGTCTGGCCAATCGCTCGGTGCTGTTGGAGAAAACCGACGAGGCGTTTGCGCGACTGCGCCGCCACGGCAACCCGTTCACCGTGTTCATGCTCGACCTCGATCTGTTCAAGATCGTAAACGACTCTCTCGGCCACCCGGTCGGCGATGCACTCTTGAAAGTCGTCGCCGCGCGGCTCCTTGCCTGTACGCGCGAAACCGACACCGTGGTGCGGCTCGGCGGCGACGAGTTCGCCATTCTGGCGACGGCCGACGAGCATCAGCATGAGGCGGCAATCGCCACCGCCAATCGGATGTTGGCGGCCATCTCCACGCCTTTCGAGCTCGAAGGCAATGTGCTCAATATCGGCACCAGCATCGGCATTGCGCTCGCTCCGGCGCACGGCATGAACGTCGAGCAAATCGTCAAGAACGCCGATCTCGCGCTGTACAAGGCCAAGGCCGAAGGCCGCGACGCCTACCGGTTTTTCGAAGCTTCGATGGGGCTTGAGGCCATCACCCGCCGGGCGCATCAAAGCGAACTGCGCAGCGCTTTAGCGAACGACGAGTTCGTGCTGCACTATCATCCCGATTGTCGACATCAATACGCGGGAAGCCGCCAGCATCGAGGCGCTCATTCGCTGGCAGCATCCGCAACGCGGCATGATCTCGCCGCTCGAATTCATTCCGTTGGCGGAAGAGACCGGCCTCATCAATCCGATCGGCGAATGGGTGCTGCGCAAGGCCTGCGCCGACGCCGCACTGTGGCCGGCGAACGTCAAGGTCAGCGTCAATCTGTCGGCGGTACAGTTCCGGCGCATCTGCCCGATCGAGAATTTTCGCCACGTGCTCGATGAGTCCGGGCTGCCGGCCGAGCGCCTTGAGCTTGAGATCACCGAAACCGTGCTGCTGCAGGGAAACGACGAAAACGTCGAGACGCTGCACCAGCTGCGCCGCATGGGTATTTCCATCGTGCTTGACGATTTCGGTACCGGATATTCGTCGCTCAGCTATCTGCGCAAGTTCCCTTTCGACAAGATCAAAATCGATCGCTCGTTCGTGCACGAGCTGGCGAACAACGAGCACAGCGCATCAATCGTGTCGGCGGTAGCCGGCCTCGGCCGCAGCCTGCGCATCGGCACTGTCGCCGAGGGTATCGAAACCGAAGAGCAGCTCGTGCTGGTCCGCGCCGCCGGCTGCACGCACGCCCAAGGCTATCTGTTTTGCAAACCATGCCCGGCCGCCGAGCTTAAATTCCGGCGCTTCGAACAGCGCAAGACGACCAAAGTCGCCTGACCCGAAGGCGGCCCCCGAACACGCGGTTTTCGGCGTTAAGCGAACCTCGCTTTTGCCCTTGCGCGCGCCTTGATCGCTTCCGTCTCCCGGTTCCTCGCCGGGCTTGCGGTCTCCAATGAAGCCAACAACCGTCTTGCCGCCGCTGAAACTTCATCGACGGCACGCGCAAACGCCGCCTCATTGGCGTGCGACGGCTTGGCGAAACCGCTGAGCTTGCGGACGAACTGCAGCGCCGAAGCGTGGATTTCGTCCTCAGTCGCCGGCGGCTCGAAATTGAACAGCGTGCGGATGTTGCGGCACATAATCGGCTCCTTCACTCGCGCCGAACTCTATCTTAATACTCCGCCCCCATGGCCGATCAATCGGGCAAAGCGGCCGTTACGCCCGTCAGCGTCACCGACGAGCGTAGCGTCCATGTCTCGGGCCTACTCCAAACCCCGCCCGGCGCGGCGGCGCGAGCCTGCTTCGTGCTCGCGCATGGCGCTGGCGCCCGCGCCGGCATGAAGCACCCCTTCTTGGCCGCAATTGCCGAAGGGCTTGCAGCGCGCGGCATCGCGACGCTGCGCTACCAATTTCCCTACATGGAGCGCGGCTCCAAGCGTCCCGATCCACCGCCGCTTGCGCACGCTACCGTCCGCGCGGCCGTGGCGGCCGCCGGCCGCGCCTTACCCAATCTTCCGCTGATCGCCGGCGGCAAATCGTTTGGCGGGCGAATGACCTCGCAAGCCCAGGCGATTACACCGCTTCCCGGCGTTCGCGGACTCGCTTTCCTCGGCTTTCCGCTCCATCCGTCCGGCAAGCCGTCGAGCCAGCGCGCCGATCATCTCTTCGCCGTCCACGTCCCGATGCTGTTCCTGCAAGGGACCCGCGATCAGCTCGCTGCGGTCGAACTCATCGAACCGCTTGATCGCGCGCTCGGCGAGCGGGCAACCTTGCAGCTCTTTGCCGACGCCGATCATTCGTTCCACGTGCCGGCGCGCAGTGGCCGCAGCGACGCCGACGTGCGTCATGCGCTCCTGGATGCGCTTGCGCTCTGGATTGCGGCGGTGATCACAGCCCCAATGCCAGCGCAATGAGCCCGAGCACGCCGACTACCACGCGCCACCATACGAACAGCGAAAATCCGTGGCGCGCGACGTAACCGAGAAAGGTCTTCACTACGAACCAGGCGCAGATGAAGGAGACAATGAAGCCCACGGCGACGATCGCAATATTAGAGTGCGTCATTTGGCCGTGGTCTTTATAGAGATCATAGGCGAACGCGCCAGCCATGGTCGGCATCGCCAGCCAGAAGGAGAACTCCGCGGCCGCCCGGCGATCGGCGCCGAGCAGCATGGCGGCGACGATGGTCGCGCCCGAGCGCGAAACGCCCGGGATCATCGAAACGCACTGCGCCAGCCCGATGACGAAATACATCGGCAGCGTGAACCTCGTCGCCTCGTGGAACCGGGGCTTGAGCTCGAGCTGATCGACCCAGAGCAGAACGGCGCCGCCGGCAATAAGCGCAAAGCAGACGATCCAAGGGTTGAACAGCACCTCCTTGATGATTTTGTAAGCCAACGCCCCAATCACCGCCGCCGGCAAAAAGGCGATCAACACGCCGATCACGAACCGTCTCGCTTGCGGATCGGTGAAGAAGCCTTTCGCCAAATGCATGAGCCGCGCGGCGTAGATCGACAGCAGAGCCAAAATCGCGCCGAACTGAATGAGCACCGCAAAGCTCTTGCCGAAATCCGCATCGCCAAAGCCGAAAAACCGCTGCATCAGCAGAAGATGTCCGGTCGAGGAGACCGGGATGAACTCGGTCAATCCTTCCACCACGCCGAGGAGGATCGCTTTGATGAAATCGAACGTCATGGAAGGAACTCCGCGGCCGGGCGCGTCGGGCGCCGCCCGGCAAAGGGGCTGGCAGTATCGTTTGGCGGACTTGTGACCGAGTGCGCGGATTGTGGCAACCGGTGCGGCCGCAGGCAAATCGCGGCTGTGCAAACCGCCGCCTCTTTGTTGCCAGCCGAGTCGCTTCCCTTATAAGGGAACTGGAGGGGCGGTGGGCTTCTCGGCGGCTGTTCAATCACAGCTCTATGCGCCAGGAATGGCATGCTGACGCTGTTTCACTATCCGCTTTGTCCGCATTCACGATTCGTGCGGCTCGCGCTTGAGGAATTGGGCGCGCCGCCGCGACTGGTCGAGGAAAGGATTTGGGAGCGGCGCGAGGAATTTCTAAGGCTCAATCCGGCCGCCACAACACCTGTCCTGGTCGAAGAAGGCGTGCCGCCAATCCCGGCGCTGCCATCATCGCCGAGTATCTCGATGAGACGCGCGGGGATGCGGCCCCAGCACGTCTTTTGCCCCAGGAGCCGGCGGATCGCATTGAGGTCCGGCGGCTGATGAGTTGGTTCAACGACAAGTTTTTCGCCGAGGCCAGCGGGGCTCTCGTGAGCGAGCGGGTCTATAAGCGCTTCATCCCGAGCGATAGCGGCGGGGGCCCCCCCGATACCGAGGTCATGCGCGCGGCGCGGAGCAATATTAAATATCATTTGCGCTATATCGGCTGGCTCGTGCGCAAGCGTGACTGGCTGGCCGGCTCTAGCCTGACCTATGCAGACCTTGCCGCGGCGGCGCACTTGTCCGTGGTCGATTATCTAGGCGACGTGCCGTGGGGCGAAGACGAGAGCACCAAAGCTTGGTACGCGAGAATAAAATCCCGCCCGGCGTTCCGCGGGCTCTTGCGCGAGACGCTCCCCGGCCTCGCGGCGGCGTCTCACTACGCCAATCTCGACTTCTGATCGCCGGCGGCGAGGCAATAAAGTCGGCGCTTGCAGCCGCGGCGCGCGCGGAGGGATTTGACGCGTTCGGCGTCACCCGGCCGGATGCCATCCCGCAGGCCGCCGCACGCCTGCGCGGCTTCCTCGCCGAGGGCGCCCACGGCGACATGGAGTGGATGGCGCGCAACGCCGACCGCCGCGGCGACCCGGGTCGCATTTGGCCTGACGGACGGTCGATCGTCATGCTTGGCGTCAATTACGGACCGGACCAGGACCCCCTCGCCGTGCTGCGCCAGCGCACGCGCGGCGCCATTTCCGTCTACGCGCGCGGCGACGATTATCACGACCTGATCAAGCCGCGGCTGAAGAAGCTTGGGCGCTGGCTGATCGAAAACGCGGGCGGCGAGGTCAAAGTCTTTGTCGACACCGCGCCGGTCATGGAAAAGCCGCTCGCCGAAGCCGCCGGGCTTGGCTGGCAAGGCAAGCACACCAATCTCGTCTCGCGCCAGCACGGCTCGTGGCTCTTTCTCGGCGCGATTTTTACCAGCCTCGACTTGCCGGCGGACGCTGCCGAGCGCGACCATTGCGGCACTTGCCGCGCGTGTCTCGATATCTGCCCGACGGCGGCATTTCCGGCGCCCTATCGGCTCGATGCGCGGCGCTGCATTTCCTATCTCACCATCGAACACAAGGGTCCGATTGCGCGCACATTGCGCCCGCTGATCGGCAATCGCATCTACGGCTGCGACGACTGTCTCGCGGTGTGTCCCTGGAACAAATTCGCGCACGCAGGACATGAAATCCAAGCTCGCCGCCCGCGCAGCATTACAGGCGCCGGAGCTCGGTGACCTCGCCCGGCTCGACGACGCGGGATTTCGCGCCCTGTTCGCCAAAAGTCCGGTCAAGCGCATAGGTCTAGCGCGCTTCCTACGCAATGTGTTGATCGCAATCGGCAATTCGGGAAATAGCGCACTGGCGGACGACGCCGAGCGGCTACTGGAAGATTCTTCGGCGCTCGTGCGCGGCGCGGCAGTCTGGGCGCTTGGCCGGCTCGATCGCGATCGACTTGTCCGCTGCGCGCACGCGCGACGTCCTAGTGAAACCGATCCGCAAGTGATCGAGGAATGGGTGGCCGCGCTTGGGCAATAAATCATGCCGACGCTGACATGCTTCGGACTGGGCTATGCGGCCGAACATTTCATCGCCAATTTCGGCGACCGCTTCGACCGGATTGTCGGAACGGTCCGCAGCGTCGAACGCGCGGCGGTTCTCAATGGGCGATTTGCCGGTCGCCTGCATGCTTTTGCATTCGACGGAAAGTCGGCGACCGAAGCAGGCCAAAAGGACCGTCTCGGAAGCGGATGCGGCGCTTGTCTCCATCCCGCAGACCGAAACTGGCGACCCGGTGCTTGCCGTGTTCGGCGAGAGTTTGGCGCGCTCCAGCCGTCTGTCCAGGATCGTCTATTTGTCGACCGTGGGCGTTTATGGCGACCACGCCGGTGCCTGGGTGGACGAGACAACGTTGCCGCGCACCGAGACAGGGCGCGGACAAAGGCGGCTTGCCGCCGAGCGGGCTTGGACCGAGTTCGGCAGGCATTCCCGCACCCGGGTCGCCATTCTTCGGCTGGCCGGCATCTATGGTCCGGACCGCAACGCGCTCCGCCAAGTCGCCCGTGGCCAAGCGCGCCGCATCGTCAAACCCGGCCAGGTTTTCAATCGCATCCATGTCGGCGATATCGCGCAAGCGATCGATGCGGCGTTGGCCAACCGCGGGGACGGCGTTTTCAACGTCGCCGACGATGAGTCTGCGCCTCCCGGAGATCCGATCGCGTTTGCCGCCCAACTGCTTGGCCGCGACCCGCCGCCTGAGATTCCATTCGCAGAGGCGGCGCCGTCACTGTCGCCGCTGGCGCTGAGCTTCTGGCAAGAGTGCCGGCGGGTGAGCAACGCCAAGCTCAAACGCGAGCTCGGCGTGACCTTGCAATTCCCGACTTACCGCGAGGGATTGCGGGCGCTGTTCGCCGCGGAACAGCACGCTGCGCGAGCGGGCTAGTGCAGGCTCGGGCCTTTGAGGAAGCGATCCCGCTCGCCCGATTTGACGCGCAACTCCGTAGTCTTGCCGTCGCGATAGATCGTGATCGGCACTTCGACGCCCGCTTGGCCTTGCGCCCAGACGCGGCGGAACAGGCCGGCGAGATCGCTGACCTCTTTGCCGGCCACCGCGAGCACGATATCGCCGACGCGCACGTCGGCGCGTTTGGCGGGTCCGCGATCAGCGAGGCCGACCACCACCAAGCGGTCTTCCACTTCGGTCGCATACAAACCGAGCCAGGGCCGGGGCGGCGCGTTGCGCCGGCCAAACTTCATGAGATCGTCGAAAATCGGCTGCAGAAGATCAATGGGCACCATCATGTTGATGTTCTGCGCCGGCTTATCGTCAACGGCTTGCTGCAATTGCAACGAACCGATGCCGAGAAGATCGCCGGCGGGACCGATCAAGGCGGTGCCTCCCCAATTCGGATGGGCGGGTGCCGTGAAAATCGCCTCGTCGAGCACGTATTCCCAATAGCCGGCGAATTCTTGCTTGGCGACAATGCGGGCAGCGACGGAGCGCGGGCGGCCGCCGGCGCCGCCGACTACCACGCGCTCGCCGAGCGAGGCGGCCGCTGAGCGGCCGATCGCCAGCGCCGGCATATCGAGCTTGGCAAGCGCCTGCACCAGGCCGAAGCCGGTTTCCTGATCATAGCCGAGCAAATGACCAGGCACCGAACGGCCGTCGCTCAAAGTCAGCCAAATGGTGTCCGCCTCGGTCACCAAATAACCGATGGTCAGGATCAAACCGTTGCCGCGAATAATGACGCCGTTGCCGGCCCGCTCGGTTCCGAGCGTTTCCGCGGTGAACGCATCGGCCGGTACGGTCGCGCGCAGCGCCACCATCGAAGCCAGTGCCAGCTCGAGGTCATAGGAATAATCGTTGGGTTTCGGCTGCGCCGACGCCGGCACTTTCCAATCGCTTACCGAGGCCATCGGAATGAGTCCTAGCCGCCTCGCGATAGCATTGTCACGTGCCAATTACGGGAAAGTTGCGGTGGCGTGCAAGACGCTTTTCGGCGGGCGGTCCCGCTTCCTGCCTTGTTCCCGCCCAATCCTTTTCGCAAAACACCTCCTCAACTCGGATCGGGGGAACTCGCGTGCATTTGAGCCGCCTTGCTGTTCTCGGTCTTGCGGCCGCGGCTTTGTACGCAACCAGCGCTGCCGCGCAGCAGCCTTATCCGGCGCCGCCCGGCGCCTATTACCCACCCCCGCCCGGCTATTATCCGGCCCCGCGCGGCTATTATCCGGCGCCAACGCCCTATACGCCGGCGCCACCGCAGCCGTACGGCGAGGGGCCGTTGCCCCCGGCTAGTGTTCCCGGAGCGGCCGGCACCGCCGACTATGATCCAGACGTCACCGGCGGCCCGACGCGACCATACGATCCCTACCGTCAGGGCGCGGGCAGCCAGCCGGGCTACTATCCGCCGGCCGGCGCACCGCAACGCACGACGGCAATCGAAGGGTTGCCGCCGGACGAGCAGCCCGAACAGGGCCCGCGGCAAGAGCTGCCGCCGCAGTTCCATCGCCAATTGGTCGATTACGTGACCTCGGAGCCGGCCGGCACGATCATCATCGATACCCCGCACACGTTTCTTTATCTGGTGCGTGGCGGCGGCAAGGCGTTACGCTACGGCATCGGCGTCGGCCGCGAAGGCTTTACCTGGTCCGGGACCGAGCGCATCTCGCGCATGACACAATGGCCCGACTGGCATCCGCCAAAAGAGATGATCGAACGGCAGCCGTATCTGCCGCGATTCATGGCCGGCGGCGAAAGCAACCCACTCGGCGCCCGCGCACTCTACCTCGGTAACACGCTTTATCGCATTCACGGCACCAACCAGCCGTCGACCATCGGCCACTTCGTATCGTCCGGCTGCATTCGTCTGACCAACGAGGACATCGAAGATCTCTATAGCCGGGTGAATTTGGGCACCCGCGTCGTGGTCTTGCCCGGCCGGGATGGAGCTTCAGCGGAACGATCTGTCACACGCTGACAGCAGATCGACCGAAGAAACCAATTCGCTCTCGGGAATTTTGATGTTGGGTTTGCGCCAACTCATTTAATGTTCTGCGGCCGTCATCTACCGCGTGGACGTTTGCGTGTGCGTGACCGAAAGGATCGCGGCTTCGGCGTGACCTCTTAATCTCGCAAAGGTCGCGGCGAAGCGGTCGGGATTTTCGCAGGACGCGCCGGCACTCGAGAGATCGCATGTTTCCCAATGTCCGACTGATGGCCGCTTCGACGCTTGCCTCGATCATGGCATTGTTCTTCGCTTTCGGCGTCTATGCGTCCATGCGCCTTAGTCACGAACCTCTTGCGCTGTCGTCGCGGCGCGCCCCGCTGCAGCTTGTCGGACTTAACGTCGCCATGCTGCCGATCACAGTGCTCGAGCCGTTTGCGCGCCAGCATTCCGCGCCCGTTGCTGCCGAGACGAGTTCGGTGTTGGCCTATTCCGCGGCGCAAGCGATCAAGCCGCCTCCGTCCGCCACCGGCGCCGCCGACACGCACGAGGATGATGCAACAGCCGACGCGCCCATTGAGAATAGCGACGTGACCCAAACGAATAGCGACGCAACACCAATGCCGGACACCGCGAGCGTTGAGGCCGCGCCCGAAACGAAGTCCCCGGACGACGCGAGACAGGAGAACGGCGAGCCGGTCGAGATTTTGCCGTCCAGCGTGACGGAGAGCGCGCCGTTACCGGCGCCATCGGCGCTTTCTCCACCGCCCGCCGCATCGTCATTGCCGCAAAATCCGCTGATCGAAAAGACCGCAGTCATCGAGACGGCGCCGGCGACCGCCGCCGGCGCCGCGACGGTTGCTGCTAAAATCCGGGTGAAGGAAAGAAAGAAGCGCGTCGCCAGTCGTCACCTCTACCGCGCGAGGCCGCGCGCTGTTGCGCAAATCTCAGCGCCGCCGGTGACGAGCTATCCTGCCGGAATCGGCGGCCCGTTTGTGAGCGCGCCCAGCCGCTAGGCCGGGCGGGACTTGACGCGCGGGCGGCGGCGGCCCAATTGGCGCTGCGGTCGCCTCCTCTCCTCAAGCAGAACCCGCGTGATTGCGCTATCCGTCCTCGATCTGTCGCCGGTCACGAGTGCCACGCCCGGATCGGCGGCGCTGCGAAATTCACTCGACCTCGCGCGGCTCGCCGACGCGCTCGGCTATAAGCGCTATTGGCTGGCCGAGCATCATAATCTCGCGAGCATCGCAAGTTCGGCGCCCGAGATCATGATCGGCCAGGTCGCCGCGGCGACCAAGCATATCCGCGTCGGTTCCGGCGGCGTCATGTTGGTCAATCACGCGCCGCTCATGGTCGCGGAACGCTTCAAGGTCTTGGAGGCGCTGTTCCCCGGCCGCATCGATCTTGGCCTCGGCCGCGCGCCTGGAACGGACCCGGTCACCTCCTACGCGCTGCGCCGACGCCAGGATCCGCGCGAAGGCGATGAATTTCTCGAACGCTTTCAGGAATTGATTCTGCTCGAACGCAACGGCTTTCCCGAAGGCCACCCATTCCGCAGCGTGCATGCGGTTCCCGCCGATGTTGCGCTGCCGCCGGTCTGGCTTCTTGGCTCAAGCGGCTACAGCGCGGAGCTTGCCGCCGCAACGGGCATGGGATTCGCCTTCGCGCATCATTTCGCCGAGCACGACGCGGTGAGCGCGATGCTGGCCTATCGCGACCATTTCAAGCCGTCGGGGAGCCTGCAAGAGCCCTACTCCATCCTGGCTACCGCGGCGATTGCGGCCGACAGCGGCGCGGAGGCTGAACGTATCGCCGGCAGCGCCGATCTCAATTTCGTGCGCCGCGCCAGGGGCGAGTACCTGCCGCTCGCGTCACCGCAAGAAGCCGCCGCTTATCCGTACACGCCGGTCGATCGCGACCGTATCGCCCGGCACCGGGAACGGCTCATTGTCGGCGCCATTGGCGAGGTCCGGAGCCGGCTTTTGGCGCTCGCCGAAGCGACGCGCGCCGACGAATTGATGATCACCACCATGGTCTACGATCACGCCGCGCGGCGGCGCTCGTATCAGCTGTTAGCCGAAGCCTTCACGCTGACGCCGGCCGCCTGACCGAACCTCGCGCCAAATGGCGTTCTTAAATTTGTCGTTCATTAGTCTTAACCCCTGAAGGCAATGTTCCCCAATCCACAGGGCCGTGGCGCAACGCCGCGAATTTCATTAAGCTTTCGCGGTCGCGTCGCGTCTCTCCTTCGATGGGCTGGATCGAGTGAGTAGCTATTGCCGTCGCACAATCGTTTTGCGGTCTTTGCACCGGCTGCCGGGGCGCACACGTGCCGGCGCAGTCGGCGCCATCGTTTGCGCAGTTTTGGCGGCTGGGCCGGCCGGAGCCGTGGCCAAGACCGGCAGCCGCACGGTCCACCGCGCCGAGCTCGAACACACCGCGAAGGTCGAACGCGGCGCAAAGATCGAACACACCCCGAAGCAGCCGTTCGGCAAGATTGCCAAAGGGCCGCTGCAGATCATCATTTCAGTCAACCAGCAGAGGCTCCACCTCTACAGCAACGGCGAGGAAGTCGCAGAGACGCCGGTCGCCACCGGCGTCGCCGAACATCCGACGCCGCTCGGCGTGTTCAATATCATTCAGAAGCAGCTGTACCACCGCTCGAACATTTATAGCGGCGCGCCCATGCCCTACATGGAGCGTATCACCTGGTCGGGTGTAGCCTTGCACGAGGGCGTGAATTTGGGCCACCCGGCTTCGCACGGCTGCATCCGCATGTCGCACGATTTTGCGGTGCGCTTGTATGAAGTGAGCAAACTCGGCGTCGAGGTGATCATTGCAGATTCCGAGCTGCGGCCGCACGAATTCGCGGATGCGCACCTGTTCGCGCACAAAGATCCCGCGCCGGTACCGGTACTGGCCGCAGCCTCCATCGCGCCGCTGCCGGCTGCACTTGCCCAGGACACGCCGCCGTCCGACCGCGCCGGCACGACAGATGCGGCGAACAACAATAAGGCGGCCCCCGATAGCGCCGGCGCGACGGATCCACCGAAGGACAGCAAGGCGGCGGTAGAAACGGCGCCCACGCCCGACGCAGCCGCCCCGGCATCGCCGGCGCCGCACCAGCCGATTGCCGCTGACGTAGCGGCCAATCCGGTCACGGCCGACCTGGAGGCGACGCCGGTGCCGCCGCTACCGCCCATCGCGCCCGCCTTCCTCCATGCAAGCAAATCGCCGATCTCTATTTTCATCAGCCGCAAGACCGCGAAGATTTACGTCAGGCAGGATTTTGAGCCGCTGTTTAGTGCGCCCATCACCATAGACAACCCCGCTCAGCCTTTTGGAACTTTCGTTTTCACGGCCTTGCAATATCTGCCGGATCGATCGGGCTTCGTTTGGAACGTCGTTTCACTACCCGAGCGGGAAAAGCCGAAGCCGGTCAGCAAATCCACCAAGCCTAAGCGCCGGGGTGAAAAGGCCGCGAAAGACGTTATTGAACCTCCCCGGCGGCAAAGTCCGGAAGAAACGCTCGCTCGGATCGAAATTCCGCAAGATGCAATCGAACGGATTTCGCAAATGATCATTCCCGGCTCGTCGCTGATCATTTCCGATCAGGGGCTCGGCGAGGAAACCGGCGAAGGCACCAATTTCGTCGTAGTGACGCACTAGCCATCCCCGAGCTAATCGGCATTCAAGCAGTGCTGGCGGCAGTGTATGCTGCAGTGCCGCAAGGATGAGGGCATTACATTAGAAGGAGGATCTCTTGGGTAAGCATTTCTCATTGACCGCCGCCGACAGTTTCAAGCTCGGCGCCTATCGCGCCGATCCGAGCGGCGCGGCCAAAGGCGCCGTCGTCGTCATCCAGGAAATATTCGGCGTCAACCACCATATCCGCGCGGTGTGCGATCGCATTGCCGCCCAAGGCTACGCCGCCATCGCGCCGGCTCTGTTCGATCGGCAGCAACCGAATTTCGAGAGCGGCTATTCGCCGGACGAGATCGCCAGCGCCCGCAAATTCGTCGCCAATCCGGATTGGGGCGCGATGCTGCGCGACACGCAAGCCGCCATCGACGAGGCGCGCAAAATCGGCCCGGCCGCCATTGTCGGCTTCTGCATGGGCGGCTCCACTGCGTTCCTGGCGTCAACGCGACTGAACGGATTGTCCGCAGCCATCGGCTGGTATGGCGGCCAGGTCGCCAAGTTCGCCGACGAAAAGCCGAAAGTGCCGACGCAACTGCATTTCGGCGAAAAGGACGCGTCCATCCCGATGAGCGACGTCGAAATGATCAAGAAGAAGCGCGGCGGTGATTGCGAAATCTACGTTTATGCCGGCGCACAGCACGGTTTTAATTGCGAAGAACGCGGCAGCTATGACGAGGCCGCCGCAAAACTTGCCCGCGAGCGCTCGATTGCCTTCCTCAACAAGAACCTGAAGCGATAAGGGAATCGGGAGTCAGGTGTCGGGTGTCGGGTGTCAGTGTCGACTTTCCCGACTCCTGAATCCTGACTTCTGATTTCCTGATTCCTGGAACCGCTAAAACCAGCGTTCCTGCACGTTGAGCGTATCGCCAGGCCGCAGCGGGAAATTGAGCGGCACGGTCATGCGCGTGGCAACGCCGTTCGCCGTCCGCGAGATAACGAGATCTCTGCGGAACGCCCGCGGCGTAAATCCGCCGGCGATGGCGATCGCAGTTTCGGCGGTCATGTTGGCGACGTAAGGATATTGGCCCGGCTGGGTGACTTCGCCCAGAATGAAGAACGGCCGATAGGCTTCGATCTCGACCGCGACATGCGGGTCGCGGATGTAGCCCTCGCGGAGCTTGGCGGCGATGCGGACCGCCAGCTGATCGCTGGTCTCTCCTCGCGCCACGACGGCACCGATGAGCGGCATGTCGATTTGGCCGGTGGCGCTGATCAGATACGAGTTGGTCAATCCTTCCTGCCCGAAAACAACGACGCGCAGGCGGTCGCCCGAGTTGAGCGTGTAATGATTCATGGCCGGCGCCGGCGTGACCGGCGGCACTGGGCCCCAAAGTACAGGCCCGGACTGCGGGCCGAACGCATCGATTATGGGCGGCACGACCGGCGGTGGCGGGCCGCCAACAGGCACGGCTTGCGCGTAAAACAAGCCGCGGGCGGGAGGCGGAGGAAGCTCTACGGCTGGACGGAGAGCGGGCGCGTTTTGTGCGAAAATCAGGCCGCGGGACGGTGGCGTGGATTGCGCATAGGCCGAGGCGGGGGACGGCGTCGGGCCGTAGACGACATTATCGATGCCCGATCGCGCCGGCGGGCCTGGATTGGTGTTATAGGCGACGCCCTGTCGTGCGCATCCGGCCGCCGCTATCGCCAAACAAAGGACGAGTGCGAAAGAGCTGAAGAACCGCATACGCGAAATCCGGGCCTATGGCGCAAAGCGCCGAGCCCGATTAACGCCAAGTATGGTTAACAATCCCTCACCGCGGCGGTGCGATTGGCGCGCCCGCCAACCGGAAAAAGAAACGAGGCCGCCCGATGCGACGATGGTACGGCCGCCTCCTTCAGCGTTTGCCTGTGTCGGGCCCCTTCGTTCGCCGCAAACGCACTGCGGCGATTACGCGGCGACCCCCGTGCCGATCTGGCAAGCGACGCCCGTGCCGCCGAGGCCGCAATAGCCGTGCGGATTCTTCGCCAGATATTGCTGGTGGTAGTCCTCGGCAAAGTAAAACGGCGGCGCATCCTCGATTTCGGTGGTGATGGCGCCTAGGCCCTGCGAGGCGAGCGCCTTGGCGTAGCTGGCGCGCGAGGCTTCGGCGGCAGCGCGCTGCTCCGGCGTAAACACATAGATGCCGGAGCGGTATTGCGTGCCGACATCGTTGCCCTGCCGCATGCCTTGCGTCGGGTCGTGACTTTCCCAGAAGATCTTCAGCAGCCGCTCGTAGGAGATTTTTTTCGGATCGTAGATCACGAGCACCACTTCGTTGTGCCCGGTGCGCGCACTGCACACCTCTTCGTAGGTCGGATTCGGCGTAAATCCGCCGGCATAACCGACCGCGGTGACATAGACGCCTTCGCCAAGCTCCCAGAATTTACGCTCGGCGCCCCAGAAGCAGCCAAGTCCGAACATCGCCATGGCGAGCCCCTCAGGATAAGGCCCCTTCAGCGGTCGGCCGTTGATAAAATGCTGCCGCGCCGTGGGGATGGCGGCGGGACGACCGGGCAGTGCCTCCTCCCGGTTGGGCATTTGGGTTTTCTTGGCGAAGCCAAACATGGTGCGGTCTCCCATGCATACGAGGCGATTACCCATAAATATAAGATGCGTCGGGGCTTCGCGCAGCCTGCTTTTGCGATCACGTTTGCTCGCCGGCGGAAGCGGCTTCCACCGGGTGCGTTTGCCGCCTATTGTCTCGTCCCGGGGCGAATCGTTCAAAGGATCCCGCGGAGGAGAGAGCAAAGATGCAGAGGAAGCTCGCGCTCGGCTGCGTATTGGCCGCGTTCCTCGCTATAGCCGGTTCGGCGTTCGCCCAGCAGTCGTCAACGCCGCCTTACGGGCCTGCGATCACGCTTGATGACGCCAAGCGCGCAATGGCGGCGGCCGAGCTCGAAGCGGCGAAGAATTCGTGGCAGGTCGCCATTACCATTCTCGACAGCGGCGGCAACCTGGTGATGTTCCATAAGATGGACAACACCCAGCTCGCCTCGATCGGCGCATCCGAAGGCAAGGCGCGCACCGCGCTGACCTTCAAGCGCCCGAGCAAGGCGCTCGACGATGCGATAGCCGCCGGCGGCGCGGGTCTTCGCCTCCTTGCGGTGAAAGACATCACCCCGCTCGAAGGGGGGCTGCCGATCCTGATCGACGGCAAGATTGTCGGCGCCATCGGCGTTTCCGGCGCGCTGTCGTCCCAGGATGCGCAGGCCGCCAAAGCCGGTGCCGACGCCGTGGCGAAGTAGCCTCTCGTTTTGGCTACATCGGCGCCACGCTTCCCTGCTCCCCGCTTGCGGGAAAAAGATCGGGAAAAGATGGCCGACGGCTTTGCTCAGCTATCGGCCATCAACGGCGAGAGGCAATATGGACTGTGACATCCTGCAAAAGATCGAGCTTTTGCATGCCGCTGGCACACAGTTCACTCCGCCGGATGCCCGGGAAATTGTAAAGACCCTCTACGAAATTCTGACCATCCTTGACGGGAAAGGATTGGCGCTCCTGGCCTTTGACGGCATCATTGTCGCCGCAACCACGTTCGCAGCAGAGAAAGCCAACGTCTTCCACAGCCGCGGAATGGCGCGATGGCTCGCGATTGCCATCATTGTCGTGTCGCTCACCGCAGCCGCTCTGTGCCTCGGGGTCGCCGAAGTGTCCTATCCCTTCCTGCATTATGTCGTATGCAGCGCCGGAAAGCTGGATTACTCCGCTGAGATTGCTCACCTTACGTCTTCGGTAGCGTGGCGCACCGCGTACTTTCAAATCGCCTGGTCGTTGTCGGTCGCCGCCATTCCGTTGTTCCTGGTGATGTTCTGGGTGTCATTGAACTGGAAACGCGCAGGGCGGCCGATGAAAATCCTGGAGCCGGTTGAACTCCGGTGGATCCGGGACTGGCCAACTAGTGGCGCGTCCATCGATGCGCGCGAGCCCGCAAAACCGCTTGATCGCCGCCACGGAATATCCACTTAGTGTGGCGGTTCAGAAGTCCGCAGCATTTTTGCCGCCACCTCATCGCGCGGACTTCTAAAGCAAAGCCACACGAGATCAATAGGCTTGCTAGTGTCCCTTTGCTTCCGAAGTTCGCAGAGGGGATTGCCGCTTGGTCGTGCGAACTTCGGAAACGGGACACTAGGCCGCCATGTGCAATCGCTTCCGCTCGATCGAAGAATGGTCGCAGATCCCGCGCGAGCTCTACAGCGGGCCGTGGCTCAATTTCGAATTCAACCCGAATGTCGCGCCGACTGAGACCGTGCCGGCTCTGATTGCGGGCAACGGCGCGGTGATCGCGCGTTTCGGCATCAACCGATTTCTGCCCGGCGGCAAACCGCGCCCGCCGCTTCTTAACGCGCGCACCGACGGGCTGCGCAAGGGGCAGTTCCGCACGCACATGACAAAGCAGCGCTGCGTGATCCCGGCGGCGGGCTTTTATGAATGGCGGGAAGAAGGCGGCAAGCAGCCGTATTACTTCGCCCGCAAGGACGGAAAACCGCTGATGCTCGCCGGCATTTGGGAAGAGGCGGAGTACAAGGGCGACCGTCGCACCGCGTTCGCGATTCTGACCGAGGAACCCAACGAGCTTGTCGCCCCTTATCACGACCGCATGCCGCTTGCGCTCGCCGACGACAAGGTCGCGCTATGGCTCGATCTTGCGCAAGCGGCGCCGCTTGAACAAAAACTTCTGCTCGACTTGCAGGAATTCGCCGTGCGGCCCATGGACCGCGCCATGAACAACGTGCGCGAAAAAAGCCTGGCCGCTTTCGATCCTGACGCCAAAGCGGCGTAACCCGCGTCACTTCCGCCACAGCCGCCCGACAATGCCGAGCGGAAAGAAATAGACGCTGAGCACGAAGAGGACACCGAGCCAAAGGAGCCAGCGGTCGGGGTGAAAGATGAGCGGCAGAAGCGGCACGCTCGCGGTGGCGCGGCTGATCATGGCCATGACATTCTGCAAATAAGTTTCGGCCAGGACGAAGATCGTGGCTCCGATCACCGCGCCGTAGAGCGTGCCCATGCCGCCGATGACCACCATCAGCAGAATATCGAGCATGATGTCGAAGGAGAGCGTCACCGCCGGCCCGGTATAGCGGAGCCACACGGCGGAGAGGACGCCGGCCAGCGCCGCCGCGGCGGCGGCGAGACAATTGCCGATTGAGCGGTAGATCACGATCCGATAGCCGAGCGCCTCGGCGCGGAATTCGTTGTCGCGGATTGCCTGCAGCACGCGACCGAACGGCGAGTTCACCACACGCAGCAGCAGAAGAAAGAGCACGAGCGCACCGGCGAAGACGAAGTAATAGGCAAGGATGCGCCCGCTCACCGTCACCGGGCCGGCGCTGAAGTGGAAACCCGAGCGCAACGCTTCCGGTAAGCGGAAGGTGCGGCCGTCTTCGCCGCCGGTAAAGTCGCTCAGCTGCGAGGCCAGCACCGAGAACGCGCTCGCCACCGCGAGCGTAATCATGGCGAAGAAGATGGCGCGCACGCGCAGCGAGAACAGGCCAATGACCAAAGCGAGCGCCACTGCCACGACGAGCGCCGCGCCGGTACCAACAAGCAAGGCGGTCCACGACGGCCCGAAACTATAAAGCGCCAGCCCCGCGCCATATCCGCCAATGCCAAAGAACATGGTGTGGGCGAACGAGACGATGCCGGTATAGCCGAGCAAGAGATCGTAGCTCGCCGCCAGCACCACGAAGTAGCAAATCTTTGCGGCGACGTTGAGCGACTCCATGCCGGGGAACAACCAAGGCGCCAGCGCAAGCCCGAGCAAAATGGCGAGCAGGATCAGCGTCAACGCCACCCCGCGCGGCGGATTGCCCGAGAGTATGCCGCCGAGCGGGCTCATCGCTTGGTCACCGGATAGAGGCCGCGCGAGCGCCACAGCAGGATCAACGCCATCAGCAAAATATTGGAGACGAGCGCGAGCTTGGGCGCGAGAAAGCCGGTGTAATTGGCGATCACGGCGACCAAGAGCGCACCGATGAAGCAGCCGCCGACCGAACCCAAGCCGCCGATCACCACCACGATGAACGCCAGCACCATGACGTCCATGCCCATCGCCGGCGTCAGCAATTCCCGGTAAAAGCCCCACATCACCCCGCCGAGGCCGGCGAGCGCCGAGCCGGCCATGAACACCCCGACGAACAGCCGGCGGATGTGGTAGCCGAGCGCTTCCACCATTTCGCCGTTCTCGACGCCGGCGCGAATGAGCAGGCCGATGCGGGTGCGGTTGAGCACCAACAGCATGACGGCGAAAATCAGTAAGCCCACGGCCATGGCAATGAGCCGGTAGCGCTCGATGGCGACGTCACCAAAGACGAGCGAACCGCGAAACGCGGTCGGCAAGGTGAGCGCGATCTGCACCGGGCCGAATATGGCGACAATGATTTGCTCGGCGACGATGAGTCCGCCGACGGTGACCAGTATCTGCTTTAAGTGCTGGCCGTAGACCGGCATGATGATGATGCGCTCGAAGGCGTAACCGAGAGACGCCGGTCACGGCCATCGCCAGCGCGATCAGCGCCAACAGCGCGATGACGTTATAGAGAAGCGAATCCGCTTGCAGAAAGCCGGCGAGCGCCGGCACCAGCGTCGCCGCGGCATAGGCGCCGATGGAGATGAAGGCGCCGTGGCCGAAATTGAGCACGTCCATCAGCCCGAACACCAGCGTCAGCCCCGAGGCGATGATGAATATGATCATGCCCATGGCGAGACCGGCGAGCGTGAGCGTCACCCAGGTCGAAAACGAGCCGACGAGCGGCAGCGCCACCAGCGCCACTGCCGGCACCAGCAAGACGGGCAGCAGGTCACGATGCCAGAGCGGAAGCGAGGCAGCGCCGCGGGCGGTCATTGGTGCTGGTCCAGATGCAGCCCGAGCAGGCGGTTCTGCAGTTCGCGGTCATCGGCGAGCGCCGCCATGGCGCCGGTATGCATCACCCGGCCGTTGTCCATCACCGCCACGGCGTCGCCGAGCGATTTGGCGAACAAAAAGTTCTGCTCGACGACGAGGATGGTCGTGTCCGGCGATTTTTTCAGCTCGCGAAACGCCGCAATCATGTTGGCGATGATCGCCGGCGCGAGTCCCTTGGTCGGCTCGTCGATCAAAAAAAGCTTGCGCGGCTCGACCATGGCGCGGGCGATCGACAGCATTTGTTTCTGTCCGCCGGAGAGAACGCCGGCGGCCAGCGACCAGAATTTCTCCAGCGCGGGAAAAAGCCCGAAGATCCAGCGGAGCCGTGCTTCGTCAATCGGGCCGGAGCGCGCCGCCAGCAGGAGATTTTCCCGCACCGTAAGATCGGCGAAGATGCCCATGGTCTCGGGAACATAGCCGATGCCGGCGCGGGCGATATCGGGCGTCGCCCAGGCCGTGATGTCGGTGCCGTCGAAGGTCACGGCGCCGGCGGACGCATGCCAGAGTCCCATGATCGTGCGCAGCGTCGTGGTCTTGCCGGCGCCGTTTCTGCCGAGCAGCATGGTGAGCTTGCCGCGCGGCACCGAGAGATCGACGCCTTGGAGAATGTGATACGGCCCGATATGGGTGTTGACGCCGGAAAGCGCGAGCAACGGCGGCGCTTCAGACATTGGCCACTCCGAGATAGGCCTCCTGCACCACCGGCAGCGCGATCACGGTCGCCGGATCGCCGTCGGCGACGAGCGCGCCGTTGTGCAGGACGACGATGCGGTCGGCGAGCGAGCGCACCACGTCCATCTTGTGCTCGACCAGAAGGATCGTGCGATCGCGCCGCGCCTTAATCGCCTGGATGAGATCGAGGATGACCGGCACCTCGTCGACGCTCATACCCGCAGTCGGCTCGTCGAACAGAAATACTTGCGGCTTGAGCGCGATCAGGATGGCGACTTCGAGCTTGCGCTGGTCGCCGTGCGGGAGGAGGCCGGCGCGCGCGTTGCGGCGCGCGGTCAGTCCGACCTGAACCAGCACGTCGTCAGCCTCCTCGATCAGCTCGCGGTGGTGGTGCCAGGTGTGCACCAGATCGAGCCCGGCGCCACGTCGGCTCTGCACTGCGAGCCGTACGTTTTCATGCACGCTCAGATAGGGAAAGAGATTGGTGAGCTGAAAGGCGCGGCCGAGACCGCGGTGGGCGCGCTGTGACGCCGGCAGCGTGGTGATATCGGCGCCTTGGAACAATACGCGGCCGGCGCTCGCCTTCAGCTGACCCGAGATCAGGTTGAAATAGGTGGTCTTGCCGGCGCCGTTCGGACCGACAATCGCGGTGAGCGTGCCGGGATGAAACGCGCAGCTCACCGCGTCGACGGCGAGATGGCCGCCGAAACGGATGCTCAAGTCCCGCGTTTCGAGGGCGGCCGCCTGCCGATGATCGAGCATTGTCCGCTCATTCCCGCGCAAGCGGGAATCCAGTAGGAAACTTTAATATTGCAGTGGAGCCTCTGGGTCCCCGCTTTCGCGGGGACGAGCGGATCGTAGCGCCGATCCGCTCGTTCAGTAGCCGCAGCTTTCGTCTCATCGTTTATTGCGGATCGGCACCGGAATCTCGTCGATCGGGATTTCGCGGACGAGGTCGAGAAGGTCCCACTTGTCCTTGCCCTGCGCCTTCACCCGAAACACATACATCGATTGCAGCGCCTGATGGTCCTCCTTGCGGAAGATCATCTTGCCTTTGGGCGTATCGAATTCCATGCCCTCCATGGCGGCGATCAGTTTCTCGGTGTCGGTGCCGCCTGCTTTTTTGATGGCGGTGACCACGGCGCTCGCCGCCGCCATGCCGCCGCAGGTGAAGAAGTCGGGCGGCATATTGAAGCGCTTCTCGTGCTCGGTCACGAGCCAGTCATTCATCGGGTTTTTCGGGAAGCCGTAATAATAGTAGATGGTGCCTTCGATGCCGGGAAACTGCCGGTAGGCGAGCATGGCGGGGAGGATGTTGCCGCCTGGCGCGAGCTCAATGCCGTAACGTTCCGGCTTGAGGTCGGCGATCTTGGCGAGCGGATTGGGACCGGCCCAGATGATGGCGATGATTTTCCTGCCCGGCCGATCCTTGAGTGCGTCGAACAGTCGCTGCGCCGGCGCGGTGAAGTCGGTGGTCATGAACGGCGCGTATTCCTCGAACACCACTTTGGCCTTGCTGTGGGTCTCGGCCAGCGCCGCCTTGAAGGCGGCGACACCGTCGCGGCCGAAGGCATAATCCTGCGCCAGCATGCCGATGGAGACGTCTTCCTTGCCGAGCGCGACCGCCGCGGCGAGCGCGTCCTGCGAGGAGTTGCGCGCGCTGCGGAAGATGTAGCGATTCCATTTGTCGCCGGTGATGGAGTTGGCGACGGCGGGCTCGACCAGCAAAATTTTCTTCGCATCCTCGGCGACCGGCAGCATGGCGAGCGTCGCCCCCGACGAGGTGGTGCCGATGGCGAGATCGACTTTGTCGTCGGCATAGGCCTGTTCCAGGAGCGATTTGGCGACGTCGGGTTTGCCTTGGTCATCTTTGGGGATGATCACGATCTTGCGGCCATCGAGCATCATGGTGCCGTGCGTCAGATATTCGAAGCCGAGGTTGAGCCCGGTCTCGGTTTGCTTGGCGTAAGCTTCGAGCGGTCCGGTCTTTGAGTAGATCAGTGCGATCTTGAGGTCCGCGGCGCCTGCCGCCGTTGCCGCCGCCGCCCACATGCCCGCAGCAACGCATAGTCCCGCAAAAAGCTTATTCACGCGCGTCCTCCCTTTTGCCAAGCCCGCTGTGCCGCGGGTTGATCGAGAAACATGACCCCTCCCCAGCCCCTATCACTTCTCCGGCAGCACCGCCACCGCATCGATTTCGAACAGCCATCCCTCGCGCGCGAGACGCGAGATAATGAGGAGCGTGCTCGCCGGCGGGGCGGCGGCATTGACGTAGGTGTCGCGGATTTCGCGATAGAGCGGCACGTGCGCGCCGTCGACGAGGTAGTTGGTGATCTTCACCACGTCCTTGAATGTGGCGCCGACTTCGGCGAGCGCCGCTTTCAAATTCTCGAAGGCCTGCACCATTTGCGCGCGAGCGTCGCCGGGGCCGCCGGCGATTTGCCCGTTACGGTCGAGGCCAACCTGACCGGATATGTAGACGGTGCGGCCGGGTCCGGTCACCTCGACGACATGGGTGTAGCCGGCCGGCGCGGATATGGACTTCGGGTTGCGATAACGTACGTTCGTCATAGCGGCTTCCAGGTGCGGCTCCTATATTGGCGGCGCGCGGCGATGAACACGCGGTTGCCCTTTTTGCCCGCGCTGCCTATCAGATCAGTGTGGTCTCCCGGCGGAGAGGATGGTCGAGATGAGCGGTCCACGTCAACTGCACCTCGGCGCCTTCATGCGGCCGACGACCATTCACACCGGCGCCTGGCGCTATCCCGGCGCCTTCCCCGACGCCAATTTCAACTTCGCGCATATCAAGCGCTTTGCGCAGACGCTGGAGCGGGCGAAGTTCGACGCTTTCTTCATGGCCGACCATCTGGCCGTGCTCAACATGCCGCTGGAGGCGCTCAAGCACAGCCACACCGTGACGTCCTTCGAGCCGTTTACGCTTTTGTCGGCGCTGGCGATGGTCACCGAGCATATCGGCCTCGTCGCCACCGGCTCGACGACGTTCGACGCGCCCTATCACGTCGCCCGGCGGTTTGCTTCGCTCGACCATTTGTCCGGCGGCCGCGCCGGCTGGAATATCGTCACCACGTCGAACCCCGACGCGGCGCTTAATTTCGGCATGACCGATCACATGGAGCACGGCGAGCGTTACCGGCGCGCCCGCGAGTTCTACGACGTGGTCACCGGATTGTGGGAACTCATGGGCCGACGATGCTTTCGTTCGCGATGCCGAACATGGAATTTATTTCGATCCCGACAAGCTTCATGTGCTCAATCACAAGGGCAAATATCTGTCGGTGCGCGGACCGCTCAACATCGCGCGGCCGATCCAGGGCTGGCCGGTGATTGTGCAGGCCGGCGCTTCCGATTCCGGACGGCAGCTTGCCGCCGAGACCGCGGAAGCGGTGTTCACGCCACCGGCCACCATTGCCGCCGGCCGGGAATTCTATGCCGACGTCAAGGGGCGCATGCAAAAGGCCGGCCGCGCGCGCGAGCACATGAAGATCATGCCGGCTTGCTTCGTCGTCATCGGCGAGACGCTCGATGACGCGCGCGCAAAACGGGCGAAGCTCGACAGCCTTGTCCACTACGACAGCGCTATCGCCTCGCTCTCGATCGCGCTCGGACACGACGCCTCGCGTTTCGATCCGGACAAGCCGCTGCCGGACATTCCGGAAAGCAACGCCAGCAAAAGCGCGCGTGAACGCGTGGTGCAGATGGCCAAGACGCGAAGACCTCACCGTGCGACAATTGGCGCAGCGGCTCGGCGGCTATTCCGGCCTCGCCATGGTCGGCACCGTCAACAGCATTGCCGACGAGATGGAGGAATGGCTGATGACGGAAGCCAGCGACGGCTTTACCATCATGTTCCCCTATCTGCCCGAGGGCCTCGACGATTTTTGCGCTAAGCTGGTGCCGGAATTGCAGCGCCGCGGTCTGTTCCGCCGCGACTACGAAGGACGTACGTTGCGGGAAAATCTCGGCCTGCCGCGGCCTGAGAACCGCTTCTTCGAAACGCGCAAGGCGGCGGAGTAAGGCGCCGTGAAACACTTCGCCTCGGCTGCGTTTATCCTTTTGCTACTAGCGGCGCCGGCCCCAGCCATCGCGCGGACGCACGGCATCGCCGCTTGGAACAGACGTGTGGACGCCGAAATCTGCTGGTTCTACGGTTTTCCTCCGCATACGCGGGCCTTTTCGACGTGCCTTATGAACGTGCGGCGCTACTGGAGCAGCGGACCTTGCGCCCATCCCGGGTTCGCGGCCGTGCATGTGGGCTATTGCCACGAACTGCCGCCGCTCGATTTCTAAAGCGAAGCAGTAGACTAACGCGCGCCGCAAAAACCCGATGGCTGCATCGCGCTGCAGGTCTTACATCTCATTCGCGTTCAACCAGGCCAGCAGGAGTTAAGTGATGGACACGATCAAGCCCTTGTTCACCGCGACAGCGACCGCGACCGGCGGCAGGAACGGCCATACCGAAGCGAGCGACGGTTCGGTGCGCGCCGATCTTTCGGTGCCGAAAGCGATGGGCGGCCCGGGCAAGCCCGGCACCGCCACGCCCGAGCATCTGTTCGCGGCCGGCTATGCCGCCTGCTTCGGCGGCGCGCTCGATTTCGTCGGCAAGCAGCAGAAGAAGGACGCGAGCAAAGCGCGCATCACCGCCGATGTCTCCATCGGCCCGCGCGACGGCGGCGGCTTTGGGCTTGCGGTGAAGCTTCGCGTCGAGGATCCAAGTTTGCCGCAGGCGGAGCTTGCGGCGCTCGCCAAGGAGGCGCACGAAAAAATCTGCCCGTACTCGCACGCCACCCGCAACAATGTCGACGTGCAGCTCGAGGTCAAGGGCGGTTAAGCGCCGGATATCCGCGCAACGCCACAAGCGCGAAGACCAGCGATCGAGAGCGGCGCCGTCAAAGATAGACGCTCTTCATCTGCGCCTCGGGATAGCGCAAACCGGCGACGGCATCGGCCGGAACGGATTGGGTAATTTCGGCGACCTCGGCGGCGGTCAAGTTGACCGCCGCCGCGCCGATGTTCTCGGCGAGCCGTTCAATCCGCTTGGTGCCGGGAATCGGCACGACATCGCCGCCCTGTGCCAACAGCCAAGCGAGCGCCAGCTGGCCCGGCGTACATCCCTTGCGGCTGGCAATATCGGCGACGCGACGAACCAAAGCCAGGTTCACAGAAAGATTCTCTGCGGTAAACCGCGGATGTCTCCGCCGCGCATCGGTTTGCGATAGGCTTTCCGATTTTTCGACGACGCCCGTCATCAAGCCGCGGCCGAGCGGGGAATAAGCGACGAAGCTAATACCGAGCTCGCGCGTTGTCGCCAAAGTCTCCTCGGCTTCGGTCCGGTACAGCAGCGAAAACTCGTTCTGCACGGCCGCGAGCGGATGCGTAGCGTGCGCGCGGCGGATCGTGGCCGGCCGCGCCTCGCTGATCCCGAGCGCGCGCACCTTGCCCTGTTCGACCAATCTGGCCATGGCGCCGAACGTGTCTTCGACCGGGACGGTGGGATCGACCCGGTGCTGATAATAGAGATCGATGACCTCGACACCGAGCCGCTTCAGGCTCGCCTCGCAGGCGCTCAGCACGTATTCCGGACGTCCGTCGGCAACCTTGCCGCCACGTCCGCCAAGATTGCCGAACTTCGTCGCCAGAACAATTTGGTCCCGGAAACCTTTGATCGCCTTGCCGACGAGTTCCTCGTTGTGGCCGAAACCGTACATGTCGGATGTGTCGAGGAAGGTAATGCCCCGTTCCAATGCCGCGCGGATAAGCGCTATGCCGGCTTCGTCGGCGCTTTCGCCATAAACGCCGGACAATGACATGCAGCCGAGCCCAATCGCCGAAACTTCAAGTCCGGACGATCCAAGCCGACGCTTTGGTAAAGCGCGATGATTTGCCATTGATTGTGCTTTCCACGAGTGACTAATCGAACCGCCTTTTTAACGTACGTGCACGAAGCGACCAATGTTTGACCGCGCTTTGCCGTTCCACGTGGTGAGGCGATTTGGCGAGGCCGGCCGTTTGCTGCGGAGAACCATCGCACCGCGCCCATTCGCGCTTAAGCTCACGCCGGCGATAAATCGGCGCGCAGCCGGTCGTCCAATCGGCCGATCCATGTAGCGAGCACCGTGCGCGGCCGACCTCTCCGCGGACATGGCCTGTGATGTCGACAACATGGCGCGGCCAACCTGCATAGGAATTGTCTTGACTGACGTACCGACTAGTTGGTATGCACTCACCATGCGCGAGGGGATGCAGGCGAAATCAGGCGCCACGGCGCGGGAGAAGCTGCTCGATGCAGCGCTCTCGCGCATCCGCACCAACGGCTACGCCGCGACGACCGTTGACGATCTGTGCGCGGCGGCCGGCGTCACCAAGGGCGCGTTTTTCCATCACTTCGACAGCAAGGAAGCGCTCGGGGTCGCCGCTGCCGAGCATTGGTCGGAAAAAACCGGCGCGTTCTTCGCAGCGGCCCGCTATCACCGGCACACCGATCCGCTGCAGCGCCTTCTCGGCTACATCGATTTCCGCAAGGCGATCCTGACCGGCAAGGTGCCCGAATTCACCTGTCTGGTCGGCACCATGGTGCAGGAGGTTTACGATTCCTCGCCTGCGATTCGCGATGCTTGCAACTCAAGCATCAGCGGCCACGCCGCGACGCTCGAGCCGGACATCGCCGCGGCCATGGCGCGCCGTGGCATCCGCGCCGACTGGACCGCGCGCAGCCTCGCGCTGCACACCCAAGCCGTTCTCCAGGGCGCATTCATCCTGGCGAAAGCCAAAGGTAACGCCGCCGTCGCCGCCGATTCGATCGATCATCTCCGCCGCTACCTGGTGCAGCTGTTCGGCGCTGATGGCACCGCGGCGAAGAAGACCCGTTCAACAAAGGAGAAGCAGCAATGACGACCAAGCCCATCCCGGACGGAATGCATACGGTGACGCCCCACCTGATCTGCGCCGATGCGTCGGCGGCGATCGAGTTCTACAAGAAGGCCTTTCATGCAACCGAGACGTCGCGAATGCCTGGGCCTGGTGGCCGGCTGACGCATGCGAGTTTGCGCATCGGCGATTCGACGTTGATGCTGGTCGATGAAATGCCGGAGCACGGCGCGTTTGGACCGAAAACGCTCAAAGGTTCGCCGGTTGCCATCCACCTCTATGTCGAAGATGCCGACGCCGTGGCCGCGCGGGCGGTTGCGGCCGGCGCCAGGACCACCATGCCGGTCACCGATATGTTTTGGGGCGACCGCTACGGCCAGCTTGAAGATCCGTTCGGCCATCGCTGGTCGATCGCCACTCATGTCCGCGACGTGACGCCCGCGGAGATGCAACAGGCGATGCAGGCGATGTGCACGGGATCGAAGGTGCCGCAACCGGCATGAACGGCGCACCGCGGGCGCGAGCACGCGAAGCTCGCGGTCCGTCTTTGTCACAATATTTTTCTGGAGAAACAAGCAAATGCCCAACACCGTTCGGCTGCACCGCGTGCTCGCAACCAAGCCTGAGAAGGTTTATCGCGCTTTCATCGAGGCCGACGCGCTGGCGAAGTGGCTGCCGCCGAACGGCTTTGCCTGCACGGTGCATCAGCTCGACGCGAAAGTTAGCGGCGGTTTCCGGATGTCATTCCGCAATTTCACGACCGGCATCGGTCACTCTTTCGGCGGAAAATATCTGGAGCTCGTGCCCGGCGAGCGTGTGCGCTACACTGACAAATTCGACGACTCCAATTTGCCCGGCGAAATGACGGTAACGGCGACGTTCAAGGCCGTCACTGTCGGCACCGAGATCAACATCGTGCAGGAAGGTGTTCCCGACGCCATTCCGGTGGAGATGTGCTATCTCGGCTGGCAAGACTCGCTGCGCAACCTCGCAAGCCTCGTCGAACCCGAAATCAATCAGTAGCCAAGCACGTATGGCCGCGCCCGAGCGCGGCGATTCAGGCGCGGCTACTTCCGATACTCCGCCTTCAGCGTCCGCAACGCGTTTGCGTAATTGTAGGCGGCCAACATGCACTCGGCGACGAACTGCTGCTTGATCACCGGCTGCTCCTCGTACTTGGCGCATTCGCGCACCAGCCGGTCGATCGTCTTGTCGCTCTTGTACTGGCGCGCGCAGTAGTCGATCACCGCGTTCTTTTCCGCGAGCCGCTCGGCGCCCTCGGCTGAAGATGCATCGAGCTTGTTGATTCTGGTTTCACAATCGTCTTGTTGTTCATCAGGCCAGGCTGGTGAGTTCGCAGCGACGAGAGCGAGAATCGAAACGCAATAAAAAATGACTTTGATCATCGTCGTCGTTCCTCACCTTAAGGCGATAGCGGCTGCCAT
The DNA here is from genome assembly GCA_963835195.1 of uncultured Alphaproteobacteria bacterium. GTDB lineage: Bacteria > Pseudomonadota > Alphaproteobacteria > Rhizobiales > Xanthobacteraceae > BOG-931. The sequence continues at coordinate 363,748 of CAWIEY010000001.1, read as the reverse complement.
CCAAAGCGCATTCATGCCTGTCTTAAAAAGCGGCTGGCGGGTAAGCCACCGGCCAACGCTCGCGCACAGCCGGATGTCCGCACCGGCACCAGCGGTGAGTGTCTAGCGCCCGACGATCGCGATGATCTTTTTCGTTCGGGGATCGACGATCAATACTTGGTCGTGCAACAGCGCGTATCGATAAGCCCGAATCGGTCGAATTTTTTTGCGCAGATTTCGCCCAAACGCCAGCACGTTCATGGTGTCGGGAACGGCTTCGCCAACGTTCAATCCCGCAGGTTCTTGCGCTTTGTCGGCTTCTTTCTTCAAGGCGTGCCAAATCACCGAGCGCTGCGCGTGCGAAAGAGACAGATGGCGCTTTTCGCCGTTGCCCGGAGACTGCGCCAGCGCGATGCAAAGGCCAAACGGTCACGGCGCCGATCAGCCAGATAATCAACGTGCTCCGTCTCATGTGCTCCCCCAGCATCGGACGACGTCATTGTACGGAATTCGGCAGCGTGTTGGAAATGGTTTGGGCCGTAGGTGCAAAAGTCCGATCGGCGGGTTACCGCGCTTCGCCGCGCCAGTTGCAATCGCTTTGTGCCAGAAAGCGATCACTGGCGCTCAAATCAGCTTTCACTCAGAAGTGGAGGATGAGGTCGCTAGCGGCGATCACGGCCCAATTCCGGCTCGGAGGAATGGTGCCGACGGCTCCATTGCCGTTGAAAGCAGGATTGTTGATCGAGCGGTAATAGGCGATCTCGGGCCGGACTTCGATTTGCGGCGAGAGCCAGTGCTGCCAGGCAAACGCCGCGTCAGCATACGCGGTTGGGGTGCCGGTCCGCTGTCCCTGCGGATCATTGAAGTACTCGGTGCGCAGCGAAAAATTGTTCAATTTGTCCGGCGAATAATTGAGGTACAGCAGGAACGTCTGCTCGTCGGCCTGACAGGTCAGCGGACCCGACGGCGTGACGACGCCGAACTGACTAGGGCCGCCGCACCAGGCCGCATTCGGCGCGTTGAACGGTATGAATTGCGGACTGAATGGCGTCCCGCCGCCGGCGAGTGTCGCGCTGGCGGTTGCATTGTTCAGGTTGGGAACGTTGTTCTCGTGAATATTCCAGGTTTCAAATGCAATGTGCCAATAGTCGTTGAGCTTGTGGTAGTAGGTCAGCCCGATCCACTGCAGATTGTTGTAACCCCATTGCCCGCCGTTGATGGCGTCGGCAACGATGTTGAGGTCGTCTCGACCGTCGTCGCTGGTCCAGCGGACGCCCAACGTGACTGACGGGACGGCGCCGGGGTCTTTGAGGAAGGTCGCGCCGGGATAAAGAGGATTGCCGGGCAGGAGATTGGTCAGGCGCTGACCCATGTTCCAGGGCATGGTGTCGCTACCGGCCGTCAGACCGACTTGAGCGATCCAGTTCTTGGTGACCGCCGTCGTCACCTGGATGCCGGTATTGGTGTAATTGTCGAAGGTATAGGTCAGCGAGTGCACATAGGTGTAGTTGTTGGGCGCCAACTGCGCCTCGATGTCCGGAATCGAAATGAAGCGGCCGATGCGGACGTCCACACCTTGCAACACCGGAAAATAAAGATCGGTGTAGACCATCGGAAAGTCGAAACCGTAGACTTCGTTGTGGTTGAGCAGCTGATAGCTGAACAGCCCGTACGCCGTTGTGTAACGGTAATCGACGCCGTACAGGCCTGACAGGCGGAAGCCCCAGTCGAAATGATCAAGCTGCACCGTGTCGGCGAGCCGCTCGATATAGACGACGGCTTGGTCAAGCTGCACCGTATTGGGGGTATAGTCGTACGCTGCCGGCGCGTTGCCCGCGGGCCTGACGGTGTTGGTGCTGATATTGCCGCCGGGCGCGACCCAGCCATAGACCTGAACGTGAGCATCGCTCATGGCTTGGCCAAGCTGCGTGTTGCCGAGCGCCACCATCAGCGGTGAGACCACGGAATTGGGCTCGGGTCACGCCGATATTTTCCGAGCCGCCATACGGCCATTCGGTGAACGGCATCGGCGGCGACGATTGCGGCGTCGGCGGCCAGACCGCGTCGGAGCGGCGCGATGGCGGCGCGCTGGGATCTGACGGCGCCACCGCCTTTCCCCATTCAAGCTGATAGTACCGGATAAACCGGGTAGCGAAATCGTCGCCGAGATATTTATCGAGGCATTTATAATTCAGATAGGGATCGCAATAGCCGCTGGCCGTCGCTGCCTTGAGCGCCCTCGCATTGGCCGTCTTGCTTGGGTTGCAGTCGTAATCGACATAGGGATTGCAAGCCGGATGCTCGATCCAGCCGGTCGGCAATCCGTTGACCCAGGCGCCGAATGCATCTGCCGCCATCGCCCGATCCGACGGCACGCAGGCCAGTAACAACAAGCCAACGACGAGCAACGTCCTCATGAAACCTCGCCCCCTTCTCCTCGCAGCAACGGCTTGCGCAAAGAAAAGCTACGCGGACATGCAATCCGTGCTTTTTTGAACGCCTCCCCGGCCCGCCATTTGTCGCAATACGGCCGCAGGGAAATCGATACGGCTAGAAGCCGTGATTTATAATTTTTTCATATGAATCAGGCGGTGCAGCTAAGTGGCCCGCCATAAGCGCGAGCGGCCAGCCTTCAAAAGAGTTCGGGTACGAAGTTTCGCCCGCGCAGGCTCGCTTGATCGTCGTATTCGTGCTGGCGCGACCGTTTGGGTAATTTGACGTGTGGCCGCACGGTTTCTTTATAGGGAACGAGTTTGAGGATTTGCGCGATGCAGTTCAGACGTGCGCGTCTTTTGTCGTCCGATCTGACGATATACCAGGGTGCGCCCTTGGTATCGGTTGCTTTAAGCATCTTGTCGCGGGCGCGGGAATAATCATACCAGCGGGCGTAGGATTCCAAATCCATCGGGCTCAGCTTCCATTGCCGCAGCGGGTCGCTGATCCGAGCAACAAAGCGCTTTTCCTGTTCCTCCTGCCCGACTTCCAGCCAGAATTTTATGAGAATAATGCCGCCGTCGAGGACATATTTTTCGATTTCCGGACACAGGTGCAAAAAGCGCTCGACGGCTTGATCGCTGGCGAAACCCATCACGCTCTCGACCCCGGCCCGGTTGTACCAGCTCCGGTCGAAGATCACGATTTCTCCTGCGGCCGGGAATCGTTCCAAGTAGCGCTGCATGTACATCTGGTTTTTTCCCGGTCCGAAGGCGCCGGCAAGGCCGCCACGCGAAAAACTCGCGGGCTCACTCGCTCGGTGAGTGCCTTGATCGTCCCGCCCTTACCGGCGGCGTCACGGCCCTCGAACAGGATGACGACGCGCAATCCCTTGGCCTTCACCCACTCCTGCAAGTGGGAAAGGCGGACTTGCAGCTTGCGCAGCTCCTTCTCATAGAGCTTACGCTTCATCTTACCTTTGGGCTTCGTCGCCTCTCGTGCGGATTTTGACATCGGCGTCAGCTCCCGAAAATGACGCGCCGGAAGCGGCTCATGGCGACGGCGAAGTAGACCAAACCGATGATCAGCATGGCCAGCAGCGGGCGCCAGACCAGCGCAAAATCGGCGCCGCGGAACAGAACGGCCTGCGCGAAAGACACGAAGTGCGGCGTCGGACTGATGGTCCGCATGGTGTATTGCAGCCAGACCGGCATGCTCTCCATCGGCGTGCTGCTGCCTGACAACAACTGCGTCACCATGAGGACGGGCATGGCCAGCAGGCCAAACTGTCCCATCGTCGTCGCCAGCGTGCCAAGGAGAATGCCGAGCGCCGCCACGACCAGGGCGTAAAGTGCGGCGCCGAGGAGAAACAACAATATCGACCCGTTGATCGGCGCGCCGATCCACATGTGGACGACAAACTGCAGCGACAGCATGGCCGCCACGAGGATGACCAGGCCGTTGGCCATCATCTTCGCCAGCATGATCTCGGCGGGCACGACCGGCATCACCAAGAGATGCTCGACCGTGCCCTGCTCGCGCTCGCGTATCAGCGCGGCACCGGTCAGTATCACGGTCAACAGCGTGATCTGATTGATGACCTGCGTCATCGCCGAGAACCACGAGGTCTTCAGATTGGGGTTGAACCTCGCGCGCACCACAAGGTTGATCGGATTGATCGGCGGCCGGCCAAGCTGGGTGACGAAGGTCTGCACCTCGTTGGCGATCGCGGTCTTGAGATAGTTGGCGCCATTGCCGGCCTGCGCGACCGCGGTGGCGTCGACATTGATCTGAACCTCGGTCTTGCGCTCGGCGACGATGTTGGCCTGGAAATTCGGCGGTATCTCGACGACCAGCAACAGCTCGCCTTTGTCCATTTTCGCGTCGATGTCCCTGGCGGTGATCTGCACGGCCGGCTGGAACGTCGGCGGCTGCAGACCCGCCGCAATCTGCCGCGACAGCTCCGAGCCGTCCTCGTCGACGACGCCGACCGACAGGTTGGTCGCTTCAGTGACCGCGCCGGTCGCGACCGTGTTGACGGAAATGCTGAACGCGTAGGCGACGAGCACCAGCATCGTCGGATCGGCGCGAATGCTGCGCAGCTCCTTGACGACCAGGCGAAGGATGTTGATGACGTGGTCGCGCAACGTCATCGTTTTCACTTCGGCAAGCTTCACGGTCGGGGGTGCGGTCGGCGACGACATCTCATGCCTCCTGTTTGCGAAGGAAGATGAGGCGAGAGAACAAAATAGGCGACCGCTATGACGGCGATAGCGGCGACGTTGGGCCAAAGCTCCGCCATTCCCAAGGCCTTGGCGAAAACGCCGACGGTCACCGGCTGGTACCAGGCCGAGGGGAAGCTCAGGCCGATGATCTTGGCGCCGCCGGACAGCGACGACACCGGCGCGAACAATCCGGAAAAATTCACTGCCGGCACGATCGACAAAATGGCGGTGGCAAAGACAGCGGCCACCTGGGTGCGGGTGAACGACGAGATGAGCTGGCCGAAACCCGTGGTCGCCACCACGTAAATGATCGTCGCTATCAGCAGCGTGAGAAACGGTCCTTTGAGCGGCACGCCAAACATAAAAATCGCCATGATGAAAAGGAAGACGAAGTTCACCATGGCAACGCCGATGTAGGGAATGAGCTTGCCGAGCAGATACTCGAATTTGGTGATCGGCGTTGAGCGGAAATTGGCAATCGAGCCGGTTTCCTTCTCGCGCACCACGGCGATGGCCGACATGATCGCCGGAATGAGACAGAGCATGAGCATGAAAACGCTTGGCACCATGGCGTTGACGCTCAGAAATGCCTGGTTGTAGCGAAATCGCACCTGGATATTGTCGTCGGTCCAGGAGTTCGGCGACCCGGCGCGCTTGAGCTGCTGCTGCAGCTGTTCACCCTGCCTGCGCACCACGCCGGTGACGTAGTTGCGCGCGGTCTCGCCGCGAAAGGTCATGGCGCCATCGACGGTCGCATCCACTTCGGGCCGCGCGCCGTTGAGAAGGTCACGGCCGAATCCAGACGGCACCTCGACGACGATCTGCGTATTGCCGCTGCGCAGCCGGCGGTCCGCTTCCGCCGCCGACGTGATCGGCGTCTGCACGGAGAAATACCGAGAGCCGGAAAAGCCGTCGAGCAATTCGCGGCTTTGCGGCGTGTCGTCCTGATCGAACGCCGCCATCTGCAGGTTCTCGATGTCGAACGAAATGCCGTAGCCGAACGCCAGCATGAGCAGGATCGGACCGAATATGGCAAAGGAAATCCGGATCGGATCACGCAACAACTCGACGGTCTCGCGCCGCGCGTAAGCCCAAAGGCGCGCCAGGTTGAAACGCTTCGGTATGCGCGCCGGCTCTGCCGTCTCGACAACCGTCGTCGCGGGCGGCGGTGCTTCGGCTTTTTTTGCGCGATCGATGCCGGCCGCGTCGGCCAGATAGCCGACGAAGGTATCCTCCAGCGAATCGCTGCCGCGCTCCTTGACCAGATCGTGGGGCGCACCGACGGCGAGCACCTTGCCGGCATGCATCAGCGAGATGCGGTCGCAGCGTTCGGCTTCGTTCATGAAATGGGTGGTGATGAAGATCGTCACCCCGTCGTCGCGGGAGAGATCGATGAGGGTGCGCCAGAAGGCGTCGCGCGCGATCGGGTCGACGCCGGAGGTCGGCTCGTCGAGAATGAGGATGGCGGGCTCGTGCAGCACCGCGACCGCGAGCTGCAGCCGCTGCTTGATGCCGAGCGGCAGGCTGTCCGGCCGGGAGTTGGCGGCCGCCTTCAGATCGTAGCGTTGCAGCAGCTCCGTGATCCGCGGCGCAATCGTCTGGCGCGGCAGATGATAAAGCTGCGCGTGCAGCTCCAGATTCTGCCTCACCGTCAATTCGCCGTAGAGCGAAAACGCCTGCGTCATGTAGCCGACGTTGCGGCGCGCCTGCATGTCGTCCGAGCCCATCGGCTGTCCGAACAGCTCGCATGTGCCGCTGGTCGCCGGCAGGAACCCGACCAGCATCTTCATGGTCGTCGACTTGCCGCAGCCGTTCGAGCCGAGGAAGCCGAAAATCTCGCCGCGCGGGATCTCGAAGCTCACATGGTCGACGGCGACGAAGTCGCCAAATCTGCGTGTCAGCCCCTCGGCTTCGATCGCCGGCGTTTCGTCCGGCGAGGCGACGCGCGGGCGCACGACCACTTTCTGGTGCAGAGCGCGCTTGGCCTCAGGCATCAGCGCGATGAAGGCTTCGTCGAGATTGGGCTCGCCCGTCTTGGCGAGCAGCTCTTTCAGGCTTCCCGTGGCGATGATCTTGCCGTCATCCATCGCCATGAGCCAATCGAACCGCTCGGCCTCGTCCATGTAAGCCGTAGCGACGATGACACTCATCTGCGGCCGCCGGGCGCGGATGGTGTTGATGAGGTCCCAGAACTGGCCGCGCGACAGCGGATCGACGCCGGTGGTCGGCTCGTCGAGAATGAGCAAATCCGGATCATTGATGAGCGCGCAGCAAAGACTGAGCTTCTGTTTCATTCCTCCGGAGAGTTTGCCGGCTGGACGACCCTCGAACGGATCAAGTCCGGTCGCGGTGAGAAGTTCGGTGATGCGGGCACGGCGCTCGGTCGCCGATTGCCCGAACAAGCGGCCGAAAAAGTCGATATTTTCGAACACGCTGAGCGTCGGATAGAGATTTCGGCCCAGGCCTTGCGGCATGTAGGCGATGCGGCCGCGGATGGTCGCGCAAATGTTCACTGCTTGGCGACATCCTCGCCGAACACGACCACCTTGCCGCTTTGGATCGTGCGCACGCCGGAGATCAGCGCCAGCATGGTCGATTTGCCGACGCCGTCGGGCCCGATCACGCCCACCATGATCCGCGCCGGAATATCGATGGTGACGTCATCAAGCGCGACGGTCGTCCCGTAGCGGTGGGACACGTTGGCCAGCCGCGCGATTGGAGCCGGCGTCATGGCGGCAGCTTGACCTGCAGGTCGTCCGGCCATTTCGCGGCCGCGTTGGTGCGCACAATGCCCAGCCCGCGCACGCCGGTCTTCACCCGGCGCGAAAACCTTTTCAGCACCTCCGCGTCGAGTTGCAGCTTGACGCGGAACATGAGCTTCTCGCGCTCGTCCGCGGTCTCCACCGTCTTCGGCGTGAACTGCGCGTCGGCGGCGACGAAGCTGACTTTGGCGGGAACCACGTATTGCGGGACCGGATCGAGAATGATGCGCGCCTCGTCGCCGATCTCCAGTCTGCCGGCGCTCGCCGCCGGCAGGAAGATGACCATGTAAACGTCGTGCAGATCGAGAATGGTGAACACCTTGCCGCCGGCCGCGACCACTTCACCGTTGCGCGCCAGCTGGTATTGCACCCTTCCCGTTCGTGGCGAGACCAGCACCAAATCTCGCAATATGGCCTCCAGACGCTCGACTTCGGCCTGCGCGGACTCGATGGCAGCATGGGCCTGATCGCGTTGCGCAATCGCGCCCTGCACGCTCGCCTGGCCGCCTTCGTAGTTGCGCTTGCGCTGATCGAACGTCTGCTGGGTGATGATCTGCTTGCCGACAAGCTCGACGCCGCGCTCGTAATCGGACTTGGCCGCGGCCAAAACGGCCTTGCGCTGGGCGATAAGCGTTTCCGCCTCGGCCAGCGCCTGTTCGGCTTTGTCGACGTTCGACTGGGCGGCGCGCAATTGCGCTTCGTATTCCGGCGAGGACACACGGCCGACGACCTGTCCGGCTTTGACTTCGCTGCCCTCCTCGACGCTGATATCAGTGAGACGGCCCGGATATTTCGCCGCGACGTCGACTTGCGTCGCTTCGATGCGGCCGTTGGTCTTTACGATCCCGTCGGGCAATGTTTCTCCGCGCAGGCGAGCAATAAAATTGCGCACCGGTCCTTTCGCCTGCGCCGTCGGAGCCAAAAAGCGTTCCGCCGTAGAATTCAGATAAGTCGTAGGAATCAGTGCGCTGCTCCCGACGAAAAAGCACCCCAGCAGGACACCTGCCAGTGAGCGGATAAAAATCTGCACGAGCTCCTCCCACCCGTGAAAAGGCTGCAGCGAGGAAACAACAGTTAATACATAGTCGACACCTGCCACCGCCTTCATTGACCACGATCAATTCTCAACAAATTTGCACCTAATGAGGCTGCGCTGCAACCGCCCGCTTGCACCGCTCAAGCAGCGATCAATGCCAGCGTATGCTTGGCGATCATCAATTCTTCATCCGTAGGAATGACATAGAGCGCGGCGCCGCTGTGCGGCCGCGATATCCGTGAGTTTCCCGAGGCGTTTGCCGCCGGATCGAAGTCCACGCCGAGCCACGCCAGTTTCTCCGCAACGCGGGCGCGGATCGCTGGCCGATTTTTCCCCGATACCGGCAGTGAAGACAAACGCATCAAGCCCGCCGAGCGCGGCCGCGAGCATTCCGGCATAAAGGGCGATGCGGTAAACGAAATAGTCGATCGCAAGCGCGGCGGTCGGGCTTCGCTGGCCTCGAGCTCGCGCATGTCATTGCTAATGCCGGAGAGTCCCTTCAATCCGCTTTCCCGATAGAGCAGATCTTCGAGCGCCGCGGCGCTCATGCCTTTTTCGGTCATCAGATAAAGCAGCACGCCCGGATCGATCTGGCCCGACCGCGTTCCCATCGGCAGGCCGTCGAGAGCGGTAAAACCCATGGTGCTTTCGACGCTGCGGCCGCCGGCAAGCGCACACATCGACGCGCCGCTGCCAAGATGGGCGACGATGACCCGCCCCTTCGCAACCTCCGGCGCGACCTGACGCAAGCGCCGGGCGACGTATTCGTAGGAAAGCCCGTGAAAGCCGTAGCGGCGAATACCCTCGGCGATAAAAGGTTTCAGGGATCGCGTAGTGGTCGGCGAGGCGGCAGTGGTTGCGATGAAAAGCGGTGTCGAAGCAGGCGACCTGCGGCAGCTCCGGGCGGGAAGCCATTAGCGCGCGGATCGGCGCAAGGTTGTTCGGCTGATGCAGCGGCGCGAGCGCGCTGTAGCGCTCCAGCCGTGCGAGCACGCTTCTGATCGACGTCGACGGGCCGATCGTAGTCCGGGCCGCCGTGCACGACGCGGTGTCCGACCGCGATCGGATCAATTGTGTGGGAGGCTCGCGCAACCAATGCGCCGGCGGCAGCAATCGCCGCCGGGATATCGGCGATTTCACCTGGCGCATACGATTTGTCGATCAGCGGCTCGCCATCATCGGCCTCGGCGACAGCCGGGGTCGCGTGCCAATGCCGTCCATCTGTCCCTTGATGCGCCGTTGCAATTCGTCCGCATGGCCCGTGTTCGAAGATCTGAAATTTGACGCTCGAAGAGCCGGCATTGACGACCAGGATCGCTATCCATGGCGGCTCACGCCGCCGGCGACCGCGGCCGCTTGCCGGCGCGCCGTCGGCATAGAGTACCGCCGCGGCGCACGACGCCATGCGGCTGCGCACAGAATCGGCGCGCGAGGTGAGGACGATCGGCACGCGGGCGCCGAGCACGATCCCGCCGCAATCGGCCTTCGGCAAGATAAGATGAGGTTCTTGGCCAGCATATTGCCGGCCTCGAGATCGGGCACGACGAGGATCTGCGCCTGGCCCGCAACCTCCGACTTGATGCCCTTGATGCGCGCGGCCTCGGGATCGATCGCGTTATCGAAGGCGAGCGGCCCGTCGAGAATGCCGCCGGTGATCTGGCCGCGGTCCGCCATCTTGCAGAGCGCCGCCGCCTCGATGGTCGACGGAATCTTCGAGCGTGACAGTTTCGACCGCGGAAAGAATCGCGACGCGCGGCGTTGCCGAGGCCGAGCTCTGCGTGAACAGATCGATCAGCGTTCTGAATGATGTCCCGCTTGGCGTCGAGGTCGGGAAAGATGTTGATCGCGGCGTCGGTGATGAACAGTGTTTCAGCATAGGTCGGCACATCCATGATGAAGACGTGGCTGATCCGCCGCGCGGTCCGCAACCCGGTCTTCGCCGCGGTCACGGCGCGCATCAGCTCGTCGGTGTGCAGGCTGCCCTTCATCAGCATCTCGCCCTTGGCCTCGTGAATCAGCTCGACGGCCTTGGCGGCTGCTGCCTCGCTGTGCGGGACGTCGACCATCTCGATATCTGGCGATGTCGATCTGATGCTCGCGGGCAACGTTCTTGATCTTGGCCGCGGGGCCGACCAGGATCGGCATGATGAGGCCGGCTTCGCGCAGCCTCGATGGCGCCACGCAGCGATGTCTCGTCGCAAGGATGCACGACGATCGTTTTCGCGGCCGCGACCTGCCTTGCGCCATGACGATCAAGCGATCGTATTTCGATTGCGGCGGCCTGTGGTCGACAGGCTGAGCGTCGCATGGACAGGTCGCATAGCTGCTTTGCCGGACCGACAATTCCCGTTGCCTTTCCGTAACTAACGACGACTACGACGCTTTCGCGCGCAACATCGATTGCGGTTCGGGTGCGATCGACGAAATTTCCCGACCCATTCAATCGACCGTCGATGCCGAACAGCTGCGCGACCCGCTTGAATGCGCTGCTGATCATCCTCGCCGATATTCGCCGCGCGCGCCCAACACCTGCCATGATCAGCTCAAATGCCCGCCGCCGTGCGTCCGTGTCGTCGGGCAGCATGGCGGGAATGGCGGCGAGCGCGGCTTCGGCGTCGATGCAGCAGCATGAAGAACTGCTCGCGCACCATCGTCTTGAAGTCGACAAGCGGCACATCGGTGTACGCGCGGCGCATGCGCCGCAGCGCTTCGAAGCCGCGCTCGTCGACGGCCGCGCGCCGATGCCGACATAGAGCAGCGCCCGAATGACCGCTTCGCGCAGGCCGCCGATCGGCATACTGCGATTTCAGTTCGGCGATACGCTTCTCAAGCAGTTCACGATGCAGCGCGCTTTTCGCCGCCCGGCGCAACGGTAGCTTTCCGCCCGGCTCGATGCCGACGGCGGCCTGCAAGGTCGGCGAGCCATAGATCGCAAAAAACGTTCGCTCCGCCAGCGCCTCGACTGCGAGTCGCGCCAGCCATCCAGCGCGCCGACGATCTGGCTGGGACACGCTTTCCTGCACGGCGAGTGAACGGATTGTCGGCCGCAACCGGCTTGCGCGTTTTCGCGGACCTGCTCGGCCAGGGAAGCAACCGGCCCCATCAGCGGATTGCTGTCAGCGAACGCGGCATATTGCAGCCGCAACGGATGCAGTTGCCGCACCAACTCCGCCCAGGGTGCGGATGACCAGCGCGCGAACCATCGGCTGCATGAAGTGTGCGATAGAGCGCGAGATTGATCTCCGAGACTCGCTCAGCGGCCGCGAAACACCGCTCATCCGCGGCGTCATTGCCGCCCAGTGCGCGAATGTCGTCGAGCGTTCTTGCTTCGCAGCGCATGACCCAATCGCCCGGTGACAAGCTCGGGATTGGCGGTATCGCTCGCTCTTGGCCTCGAACACCGCCTCGTAGAGGCCGGGCGGCAGCGTATCGATCAGGTCGATGTTGCTGGAAAACTCGCCATGCTCCTTCTTCGCGCCACGCCGCCGGAGACGAAAATGCCGAGATGGCCGACGCTCTCGTGGATGGTGTAGACGATGGTCTGCCCGTAGGCGCGGATCTCGTCGACGTCCTGCATAGAGGTCGAGGATCCAGCCAAGCGCCTGCTGCGGCGGCGTGATGTTGTCGCCCTTCGAGCAGAACACCACGATCGGCGAACGGATGTTGCGCAGATCGACCGTCGCCCCATCCGACGTCTGAATGCGGCCGGCGGCAAGATTGTTGCCGATGAACAGCTCGTCGACGATGAACTGGATTTCCTCGGCATTCAGGTTGACGTGACCGCCCCACCAGCGTTCGAATTCGAGATAGCGCGGCGCCTCGGTGTCGATCTTGGAATAGAGATTGTATTGCTTGGTCCACAGCGTGTTCGCCGGATTCTGGTTCTCGAAGTTCTGCACCAGCCAGGCACCGTCGAATTTGCCATGGCCGAGATCGCTGGCGAGCGCGGTCGAGCCAACTTCCGCCCAGCAGCCCGCCGGTATAGCGCATCGGATATTTGCCGTGCACGCCCGCCCAGTAGGACAGCGGCGAGCCGGCGATGATGATCGGCCCGAACAAGCTCCGGCCGCACAGCGGCCAGCATCATGACCGCCCAGCCGGCCTGGCAATTGCCGATCACGCAGGGCTTGCCGTCGGCGTCCGGGATGTAGCTCCGATGACCTTCTCGAGGAATATCGCTTCGGCGCGCGCGATATCCTCGATGGTCTGCCCGGGCATCGGCTCGGGCAGGAAGCCGACGAAGTAGCAGGGATGCCCGGCTTCGAATGCGACGCCGATCTCGCTGTCGGCCTTGAAGCCGCCGATGCCGGGGCCATGCCCGGCGCGCGGATCGACCACCACAAAAGGCCGCCGCGTCGGGTCGATCTCGACGCCGGGAGGCGGAACGATGCGGACCAGGCCATAATTGACCGGCCGCTCCAGCTTGCGGCCGTCGATGATCAGTTCGGCCGCATAGTTGAGCACGTGCGGCGACGGTTTCGGCCAAATGCTCGCGATACTGATTGCCGCGCTGGCGCATGACGTCCAGGAACAGCACGCTGCGCTGCGCGGCGTCGACCCAGTATTCGACGACGGGCCCATACAATCCAAACGGATTAATCGAAGCCGTCGCTCGTTCGAGTTTTTGCCGTTCCGACATGTTCGGCTCCCGGTTCGGAGCGTCCTAGGCAGGATGCGCGCAAAGCGGCGCAACAATCTCAAACCCGTAAGCGTTCGCAGTTTTCTTTTGCGCGCGAGGTTGAAGTTCAACAAAAGCCCAACAGCGGGTTTGACTCAAATCAAAGTTCCGGCATCTGCGCTGAAAATCACGACCGCCGAGGTTAATCACCGCGCGCGACGAACGGCGTCACCTCATTTGTTTCAACTTTAACAAAACCCGCTTATTCTCTGTCGATGTAGATCAACTGGCCGTTGAGCTTTCGCGCTAACGATAGTCCGCAGCGGCTTTTTGTAATCGAAGTGTCATCTTGGGTTTTGCGGGTCAGCCGAGACTTTGGAATTTTGTAGGTCGAAGGTTTGCCGCTAAAAGCGCTTGAGAGATGTGCGGGCGATGACCTTCAAAGTTAAAGCCAAGCTTCTTGACGGCAAAAAGGGCCTCATTGTCGGCGTTGCCAACGATCAGTCGATCGCTTGGGGTTGCGCCAAGGCTTTTCACGCTTTGGGCGCCGAGCTCGCGATGACCTATCTCAATGAGAAAGCAAAGAAATATGTCGAGCCGCTGGCGCGCGAAGTCGAAGCGGCCGTCGTCATGCCGCTCGATGTGCGTGTGCCCGGCCAAATGGAAGCCGTGTTCGACCGTATCGACAAAACCTGGAGCAAACTCGATTTCGTGGTGCACTCCATCGCGTTTTCGCCGAAGGACGCGCTGCAAGGGCGCGTCACCGATGTCTCGCGCGAGGGCTTCGCCACCACCATGGAGGTCTCGTGCTGGAGCTTTATCCGCATGGCGCACCTTGCCGAACCCCTTATGCGCGACGGCGGCGCGTTGTTCGCCATGACTTATTACGGCAGCCAAAGGGTCGTTAAGAACTACAACGTCATGGGTATCGCCAAGGCCGCCCTGGAGAGCGCGGTGCGCTACCTGGCCGCCGAACTCGGGCCCAAGGGGATCCGCGTTCATGCCATCTCACCTGGCCCTCTGGCCACGCGCGCGGCATCGGGAATCTCTGAATTCGATGCGCTGCTCGCCAAGGCGAAGGTGAAGGCGCCGGCGCGCAGTCTGGTCAGCATCGAGGATGTCGGTATTGCCACCGCCTTCCTCGCCCACGACGCTGCCCGGCTGATGACTGGCGAAACGCTCTACATTGACGGCGGCTATCACGTCATGGATTAATCCAAGCGCGAGTTTGCCATGGCTTTGTTGCCCAAAGAACAGAGTCCGGCGCGGCTATATCCATTCCTGCTGGCTATCGAAGTGGCCGGCGCCGTGACAATCCTGTGGCACGGTATACCAATTTACCGAAGCCTTCTGGCAAAGACCTTTGTTGAGCATGCCGACAATTCGGCGGTTGAATGGGCGATCGTCGGCATCGTGCTGATTTAGGCGCCTTATTGGCTCTCGACCTTCAAGGTCTTTCCGTCGCTGGCGGTTTCACCGCATATTTTTGCCGGGCATGCTCTTGCGTTTTTATCGCGCCTCAATTTTGTGTTCGTGGGCGGCCTGTTCGCAAGCCTGGTCTATACGCGGGGTCCCGAGATCGAGTTTGTGCCGTGGCGAGCGCTCATGCTCGCCGCCGCCTTGTTCTCAATGTTCTGCTTTTCCCTCGAGCTCGAGCGCCTCTCCAGGCTGTTTCTGGAAGCGGAGCGTCGTCCCCGCTGAGCGCGCATGCGCGCTTTGAACCTGGATCGACACGCGGCGCGCCGTGGCCAACAGCCGTCGCGGAGAATATGCGGCCTTCAACCCGACCCCGAGGTGGACGGAGGTTGATGCTGACCAGGCTGCGGACTGAGTTGGAGACTAACGTGGACAGTGCCTCCTTCGCGCTGTGTGCGCAGGGGCAAGCCGCTTTTCTCGAACACTCTGAGCATAGCGGCATTTTCCGCAAGGACCTCGGCGACGAGTTCTTGAAGACCCGCCTTGCGAGCGAAGCCGACCAGGTGGCGGAGCAGCGCCGCACCAATGCCTTGTCCCTGATATTGGTCGACGACGGCGAAAGCCGCCTCAGCGCGTCCCTGCTCCAAGACGACGTAGCGCCCGCCGCCGGCGATGACCGAGCGCGTGGCCTCGTCAATCACCGCCACGAGGGCGACGTGGGTGGTGAAATCAACGTTCAGAAAGAATGAAGTCTCCTTCTCGGTGAAGTGACGCTTTACCGAGAAGAAGCGCCGATAAAGCGATTGCGCGCTGGTGCGGCCGAGTGCAGCAATCATGGCGTCGCGGTCGTTTGGCCGGAGCGCGCGAATTTCCACCCGGCGCCCATCGCGCAACCTCTCGACGGCGGAATACCGGGCGGCTTGCAAGTATCGCGTCCTATGTCAGCGACATCCCCGGACCGAGATTCCTAGGACCATGTGTCGGCGCGTTAAGCGGTAAAAGTGAAGCTCGAGCCTGTGCCGCAGAGTACGAGCTTTTCCGGTATTTCTTTTTTGGCGAGGTCGATGAAATTCTGCCCGCTGCAATGCATCGGCATGACGTGCGCAAGGTCGAACTTTTTCAGTTCCGCCATGACTTTGCCGAGATAATCGTCTGGCGCCGGCGCCAAATGGAAGCCGCCCACCAGGGCGTAAATCTTGTCGACGCCGGTGATGTCTTGCGCACGCTTGAGCGTATTGATGATGCCGGCGTGGCCGCAGGAGCTGACGACGACAAGCCCGCGATCACCAAGGCGGAAGCAGGTGGCGTGCTCGTGCCAATGCTGATCGGGCACTGGCTTGCCGGAAAGCTCTTCGGCGGTGAAATGGTGGTTCATGTACGCGTTGGTGTCGCAGCCCAGCCCGTCCTTGACGCCATATTCGACGAACGTGTTGGGCAACACGTGCTCGATGCTGGTGCGCGGCACGGCACCGGTCGTGAATGCCTGACCCTCGATAACAATCGGCGCTTCTGAAAGCACGGGTTGCACGTCGAGCGCCATGAGTTTGTGCCGATCGAACGTGGGGCCGAAATTGACGAAGCTGCCGTCCGGCTTGCGAATGAAACGATGGCAGAAATTGTCCTCTCCGCCCGTGTATAGCCGCAAATCCTTGCGCATCCGCCCGCGGTTGGCCTCAAGGAATCCGATCAGCCCGCCGATGTGATCATAATGACCGTGGCTGATGATCAGCGCGTCAACCTTGCTCACATCAATCTTCAGGATGTCGAGGTTGTTGGCATAAATGTCCGGAGTGAAGCCAAAATCGAGCAGATAGCGGCGCGATTGCTGTCCCTTGCGTGATTCCAGATACAGCGCCAGGCCCCATTCGCTCTCGAGTGTTTTGCCTTGCGGCGCTTCGGGAAATCCCGGCCGTCGAACCACCAGACCAGGCGCTTCCGCCGGCCGAAGGAAAAGATCGTGGGCGTTGTCGGTGATCTCCTGGATCGTAATCTCATCGACCACAGGCGCATCGATTCGAACGGGTACGGCACGGGCGGAGCGATCAAGCGGCATGCTGCAAGCCAGCAAAGAACCGCCAAACAAGCATGAATGTGTCAGGAAGCTACGACGATCCAATGGTCGCGCCATGTATCCCTCCATTCGCTGGCATAAGGGTATCCGATTGCGGGCATCGATGGCAGACCACAGGCGTTAATTTCCACCGCTAGAAACCATAAGCGCGGCGAGGCCGGCCAGGGACAAACTGCAAAAAAATCGCCGACGCGAGAGCAAGCCGGCGACCCCGTCACCGCGACTGTCGCGGTGTCGTGTCAGTTTGCGAGCTGGAAGAAGCACCTTGTTATCGAATTTGGCGGTAAAGGACCGTGCTGGGCGACCTGAACCCGGCTTTGTATTATCCTCGGTCTAAGGCTTCGCAGGGAGACATGGCACAGAGACATGGCGCGCATCCTCATACTCGGCGCCGGCTTTGCCGGTCTGTGGGCGGCCGTGGGTGCAGCTCGCAAGCGGGACGAGATCGGTGCCGCCGCGGGTGAGGTCGAGATTTTGCTTATCGATCGGAATCCGTACCACAACATTCGCGTGAGAAATTACGAGGCCGACCTCAGCGACGTCGCCATCCCGCTCGGCGAGGTCCTCGATCCGATCGGCGTCAAGCATTTGACCGCCGAGGTTAGAAGTATCGACGCTGCGAACCGGCAGGTGGTGGTGGCAACGCCGCGCGGCCAGGAGTTGCTGGCCTACGATCGGCTCGTACTGGCGCTTGGCAGTCAATTGAACCGCCCGCACCTTCCCGGACTCGCGGCTGATACGTTTGACGTCGATACTTACGCCGCGGCGGTCCGACTTAACGTTCACGTCGCTTCGCTTGGCGCGCGCCCGGCCTCGCCGGGGCGCTCGACGGTGGTTGTCGTGGGCGCGGGCTTCACCGGGATCGAAGTCGCGACCGAGATGCCGGCGAAACTCAGCCGCGTGCTGCCAAACGATGAATGTCGCATTATTCTGGTCGACCCCAATCCGGTCGTTGGCGGAACGATCGGAGACAACGCGCGGCCGGTGATCGGCGAGGCCCTCTCGGCGCTGAAGATCGAGACCCGTTTGGCGGCAAAAATCATCGCCCTCGATTCGCTGAGCATCACGCTCGATTCCGATGAGACCATCCCCACGCAGACAATCGTGTGGTGTGCGGGCATGCGCCCAAATCCGCTCGCTGCAACGTTGCCTGCGGCGCGGGACGCCTCGGGCCGCCTGGTCGTCGATCAATACATGCGCGTCGCCGGCGTTACGAACGTGTTTGCCGCGGGCGACGTCGCCTGCTGCCTGGTCGACTTTATCCATCCCAGCGTCATGTCTTGTCAGTTCGCGCGTCCCATGGGTCGCTTCGCCGGCCACAACGTGGTGGCCGATCTCCTTGGCCGGCCGATGCTCGCGCTCCGGATCGACCAGTATGTGACGGTGCTTGATCTCGGCACCTGGGGCGCCCTCTATACTCTCGGCTGGGACCGGCAAGTGTTCTCGACCGGAGATGAGGCCAAAGCGGTCAAACAAACCATCAATCGCCAGCGCATCTATCCGCCGCGAACGCGCATGCGCGACGAAATTCTCGCCGCGGCCGCCCCCATCGTCCAGGCGCCACCGCAAAATCGCGCGGCGGAGTGAACAACAAAAGCCGGCGACGGGACGCTTCACGACCTTCTCAGAACCTACCGCCGCATCGTCGGCAGATCGGCACGTCGCGTGCGAAAGGCGTTCGCAAGAACAAGCCTGGTCGGACTGTTCGTTTGAGAAATTTGATCTTCGGGAAGAGGAACTATTTCCGTCGCAACATCTTTTTCTCGGTGGCTGCGGCATCAGATAGCGCAATCCGATATGGGCCGGGAAGAAACCGCACTTGAGCGAGCAACTTGCCACGTGGTCGCGGCGCGGCAAGCCGTCGAGCGCCAATGCCAGCGTATCGCCGGTCTCAAACGATTAGGCGTCTCGACGTTCGAAGCCGAAGAAACGCCGCAAAGGTTCGAGGAAAGACTGGAGATATTCGAAAGGCATGAGCAGGCGCTGCAAGCAAGCGCCGACAGACGAAATCATCGTCTCGCCGGGCCGTAAGTCGACGCCGGCGATGGTACCCGGGACGAGCGATCAGGTTTGGCCGAGGGCTGCGCTAAGCGAGGCGGCGCTTACAAAGCAGTACTGATCATCGTGTACGTCGCCGTTCGCTCGGGGGCCGACCTGTGGTTGTCGAGTGCGCGCCTTAGCTACCAGTAAGCCACCGGGTTTCGGTTTCACCTCGGACAGCCTTATGGGGCCGCGTTCGCCGCCAATGGTGCAGGCAGCCGGTCGGAAAGCCCCACGGCAAATCCGTATTTGCTGCCACTGCGTTGACGTTCGAGAGCGCTTGTTGGACGTTTGCAGAAAAATGCCGGCTGCACCGGGATTGGCAACATGACCCCCGCGGCAAGGCCAGCAGAGCAACCGATGACTGCGCGGGGGGCGTGTCTTGCTGAAAGATCTGAGTGAGCAGGTTCGCCTGTGCCACGAGCGCGCGCTCGAGGCCAGACAGCAAGCGGAGCGCGCGATTGACCCTCAGCGAAAAGCCCAGTTCTTGGAGCGTGAGCGCAGCTGGCTTCTTCTCGCCCGCAGTCACCAATTCAGCGATCGCCTGGAGGATTTTACCCGCGCGTTTACTCCTCCTTTGGAATTGCCGCGGCCGCATTCGTTGGGTGCCGCTTCGGTCGAAGGCCGGACGAGGGACCGCGCACAAACGGAGCAAGACCTGGTGCACTCCGCTGGGCTCTTTGCCGTTCTCGTGGATGCCGTTCAGGATTACGCCATCTACATGATTGATCGCGACGGCTGATGGCACCAGATCAGTTCAACAGGGTCGCCTAGCGATTTTCGCGCCTCCGCCGAAAATGACCGGGCCCGCGATTTTTATTATTATTTGGATTATCGAGCGTGCTGTAAATGTCTCGGCGAATACGCTCGGCAAAGGCTGGCACCGCGGCCAGCGTAATCATCAGCAACGAAAACTTGTTCTCACGCTGCAAAAGCGGTCCTGCGATTTCCAGCAGGCTTCGATCAATTCCTCGTTCGCATAATTTTCGAATCTCCTGGTGATAGGCACTCGTTTAATTCGTTCTTTGGAATACATTCCGCGTATGACATATTTTATTCTTACCATTTCTCGGCGGGATTTTATGCCGCGAATGTGCCAGGCTACTCCTAAAATCTTGTGTAAAGAGCTATTGCGCGAGAAAATCCTGAGAGGAATGTCCGCGTCTCGGCCGCGAGTTCTAAAACTGCAAAATTGGACACTTGAACTCCTCGGCCGCACCTCGTAGCGCTGGTAGTTTCTGCTCCTCGCCGTCGAGGGTCTCGTACAGCGAAGATTAAAACATCATTTCGACACTCCGCTCCTCATGGACGATCGCAATTTCTACGAGCTCGAGAAGTGGACCAAGGACGGCACGAAGGTCGATCGGCTGCTCTGAGCCGTCAACAGTGGCGATCGCGAGACACTTGCTTTTTTTGCACTAGGCGTTCACACTTAAAAAGTTGTCGGGCAAAGGGTGCCCTTAAATAAAGGCAATGTGGCCTTCGGATACGGATGCGTCATCAGACGCCCGGGTCCGGAGGTTTTTTTATTCGCCGACAGACGAAATCAATGGGGAGAAAACTGATGTCCGGTCCGGATCAAGGGAAGGGAAATTCCGCGAGTGCGATTGCCGAAACTGAGGCGGGTCAGATTGATCACGTCCTTGGTGAAGAATACGAGCACAAGCCCGTTCCTCTTTCGGCTCGACGGAGCCTCTTCTCAGTCACGATGGTTTGGATCGGCTTCCCGATGATCATCACGGGCGCCATGACCGGGTCGGTACTGGTGCTGGGGATGGGTTTTCAGCGTGCGCTGGTCGCCATGATCATAGGCAACTTGATCATGTTCGCTTACGTCGGCGCACTTGGCGTTTTAGGCACGAAAAAGGGCATGAATTTTGCGCTCATCGCCAGCATCGTGTTTGGCCGCAAGGGCTACGTGTTTTCATCCGGGCTTTTGTCCACGCTCCTGCTTGGATGGTATGCGGTGCAAACCGGCATTACTGGCAATCTCATCAGCTCGACCTATCATTTGAACTATGTGCTGATGACCGTCATCGCCGGCGTGCTCTACATCGCGATTACCTTCATTGGAGTCAAAGGCCTCCACTACATAGGCCTGATCTCTGTTCCTTTATTCGTCATACTCGGGGTTTGGGTCGCTGCCGATTTCGTCGCCAACCATGGCTGGAGTGCCGTGATGACGTATGCCGGCGCCGACGGCAAAGGTGCGATGTCGATGGGCGTCGGATTGACTATCGTGCTAACGCTGTTTGTCGATGCTGGAACAGTGACAGCGGATTTCAACCGTTGGGCCAAGGACCTCACAGGCTCGCTCGTGTCGACTTTTAGCGCGTTCCCCTTTGCCAATCTCGTTGCAATGTTGGTGGGTGGCATCATGACGGCGGCGTTGGCAACACCGAATGCCAACCCTTTTGGCGCCGATAATATGTTTGGTTACATGAATGACAAGCAGATCGTGTGGCTGTCGGTGCTCGCTTTCATCTTCCTGTACTGCAATCTTGGCTCCGTCTGCTCACACTGCCTCTATAATTCCGCCACCGGTTGGTCGCGCATTTTTGGAAGCCACATGCGGTTACTTGCAATCGCGCTCGGCGTGATCGGCATTATCGTGGCAGCCGGGAATGTGTGGGCCTACTTCATTCAGTGGCTCACCTTGCTCGGCATTCTTGTTCCGCCGATCGGCGCCATCATTCTGGTCGATCAATACCTAATGCGCTTCAATTCCGAAGCGACCAGCGAGTGGCGTATTGTTCCATTTATTGCCTGGGCCGCGGGTTCGGTGGTCGCCTTCTTTGTCAGCGAATATGCGCCCCAATACTCAACGGCTATCGCGGCATTCCTCGTAGCCGGCATTGTGTACGGTGTTCTTCAAAGTCTGACAGCGCCGCGCACTGAGTACGCTCGGTAATGCGACGGGACGGTTAAGAGCGGCGGTCGAGTTTCGGCCGCCGCTCAACGTCGTCTCGGTAACTTCCAGTTCAGAGAACCTCCATGCCGCAAGACTATGAAATCTACGATCTCGGCGATGTGCGCCTGCAGCGCGGCGCGACGCTGCGCGACTGTAAGCTTGCCTACAAAAGCTTCGGCCGTCTGAACGCCGCGAAGGACAACGCCATCGTCTACCCGACGTGGTATTCCGGCCAGCACTACGACAACGAATGGCTGATCGGATCGGGCATGGCGCTCGACCCGGATAAATACTTCATCATTATCCCCAACATGCTGGGCAACGGTTTGTCGTCGTCGCCGAGCAACACACCCGAGCCCTACAACGGCTCGCGCTTTCCGCAGGTGACGGCTTGCGACAATGTGCGCGTGCAACACCGGCTGGTAACCGAGAAATTCGGCATCAAAAAGCTTCCGCTGGTCACCGGCTGGTCGATGGGCGCGCTGCAGACATTCCATTGGGGCGCGCTGTATCCCGACATGGTCGAGCGCATCGCGCCGTTCTGCGGCTCGGCCAAATGCTCGCGCCACAATTTCGTGTTCCTCGAAGGCGTGAAGGCGGCGCTGACCGCCGATGCGGCCTTCGCCGACGGTTGGTACAAAGAGAAGCCGGCAAAAGGACTGCGGGCGATGGCGCGCGTCTATGCGGGCTGGGGATTTTCGCAGGCGTTCTACCGCGAGCGGCTCGACCTCGAACGCCTTGGCTATTCCTCGCTCGAGGATTTTCTGGTCGCCTTCTGGGAAGGCTTCTTTCTGCCGAAGGACGCCAACAACCTTCTGACCATGCTGTGGACTTGGCAGAACGGCGATATCAGCGACAACGAGCTCTATAAAGGCGACTTCAAGAAGGCATTGGGGGCGATCAAGGCAAAAGCCTATGTGATGCCGGGCCAGACCGATCTCTACTTCCCGCCGGAAGACAGCCAGTTCGAAGTCGCCAACATGCCCAATGCGAAACTGCTGCCGGTCCCGTCGATTTGGGGGCACTTCGCTGGGGGGCCCGGAACCAACCCGGACGACGTCAAATTCATCGACAACGCGCTGAAGGATCTTCTGAAGAACTAGTCGAGACCGGCGCGACCGGACGCGCCAAACTTCGATCTGTGGCGGAATGCGCTTTGATTAGCTGCGTGGAGATAAAATGGGCAGAGCAAACGAAATTTGCCGTATGGACGCGCTCACCTTGGCCAAGCGGATTCGCGCGAAGGAACTATCACCTAGCGAAGTGATCGATGCCGTCTTGGCGCGGATGGAGGCATTGGAACCGCATCTTCACGCATTTTGCACACCGACACCGGATCTGGCGCGCCAAGAGGCGAAACGAATTGAAAAGGCGCTTTTGGCTAATGAGGAAGTGGGTCCTCTTGCTGGCGTCCCGGTCGGGATCAAGGATCTGGTTTGTACGGCGGGAGTGCCTACGGTCTCCGGATCCGTTGCTTATAAGGACTTTGTACCGGATGAAGACGATGTTGTCGTTGAACGGCTAAAGGACGCCGGGGCGATCGTCATTGGTAAGACCAACGTGCCCGAGTTTGGTTACAGCGCCGTCGGTCACAACCCCGTTTTCGAAACCACGCGCAACCCTTGGAACCTTGAATATACATCGGGCGGGTCGAGCGCCGGTTCGGGAGCGGCCGTCGCAGCCGGTATGGGGCCCTTCGCCATTGGTAGCGATGGCGGTGGATCGGTACGTATCCCTGCTGCGCATTGCGGTCTCTTTGGTATGAAAGCCTCAATGGGTCGCGTGCCCCTTTATCCCGGCACGAAGGATGAGCGGTACCCCGGTGTCTCGAGTTGGGAATCGCTCGAGCACATCGGGCCTTTAAGCCGTACCGTAGCCGACGGCGCGCTTATGCTTTCGGTGATTGGCTCTGGACCCGACGCGCGCGACCGGCACTCGTTGCCCAAGCCGGATTTTGACTGGGTGGGCTGCTGCCGTGAGGGGGTGAAAGGCCTCCGCGTGGCTTACAGCGCTGATTGGGGCTATGCACCCGTCGATCCTGAGGTGCGCAGAGTGGTGGGGGAAGCTGTCAAAGTTTTCGAACGTGACCTTGGCTGCAAGGTTGAAGAGGCCGACCCCGGCTTTGAAGATCCATATCTCGCCTTCTGGGGTGTCGTTGCTTTGGAGTTTGACCTGCGAGGACTGCGCGCGATGGTTGCCAAGCACGGCCACCAGATGACGCCTCACATTGTCGAATTTATAATGCGTCCTTGGACGGCTGAAGAGTTTACCGATGCAGTAATGGTACGAAAAGCGGTAACGAATAAAATGTGGCGCTTCATGAAGCGCTACGACTTGTTGTTAACGCCGACGCTGGCAGTGCCGCCCTTCCAGCTTCACGTGCAGGGCCCTGAGAAGATCGATGGCCATATCGTCCCGCCGTTCAAGTGGCTGGCCTTTACCTTCCCTTTCAACCTCACGGGACAACCGGCGGCGACGGTGCCGGCGGGATTTAGCAAGGGCGGATTGCCAATCGGCTTGCAGATCGTCGGCCGGCATTTAGATGATCCAACCGTATTGCGAGCCGCTACGGCGTTTGAGGCCGCGCGTCCATGGGGGGATAAATGGCCCCCGCTGCTGGCATCGATGGGCCTTTAGGGTATCGGGCTCGCAAGGCGATTAGCCATCGCGATTTTCTGCGAGTCACAACTCTGATAAGAGTAAGCGAAATCAAAGAGCCAACTAAGGCATCGATGACCAGGGGATCGAACCCAAGGCCGATTTCAAATCCGAGCTTTGACAGCAATAGGCCGCCGACCAGCGCGCCGATAATGCCGGCACTAACGTCGCCAATCCAACCAAAACGCCCCCCCTTAACGACAACGCACGCGAGGATACCCACGATTGCGCCAACGATTACCCACAGGGCAGCGCTTTGACCGGTGACGCCGTCATTTTCCATAATTTGGACCGCTGAGCTCACCTTGGATTAAGACGGAGCCGAAGCGCAGCAATTTGCTGGCAGAATTGAAGCCGCTAATCGATCTAGCTGCAATAGGCTCAGCTTTGCGCCCGAAAGCGACCCGTCTGGGGTGTAGGCCCCTGCGACTTTCGCAATGCGGATTTGTGAGAGGAAATTCGTCTGATTATCTTTCACCCGCTCCAGCTTCGGCGGGAGCGTGCCGAGGAAAACGCGATCCTCAGGCTCATGATGATCTGCTGTAGTCCTTAAATGTTGGATCAGCCTCGACGGTCCCTCGAAATGGGCGTACGACTGAAATTGAGGTCCTGTAGAGACTGGTTTCTGTCAGCGGCAAATTTCATGTTCTCGATGTACGCTCCGACATCTGATTTTGTCGCCGTCGCTTCACGTCGCACGTGTCGCTCGAGCAGATGTTGCAGCGTGCACGCGGTTTGACAGACGATTTAGATTGGGAGCTGAGCGCTCCTGGCCGGCCGGCATTCTTTCTCCTCCCGTCCAGTCATCAGGTCTCAAAGTATTTTGGAACCTGATGCTAAACGGAAGAGTAATCATGGGCGCAAATCAACAGAGACAGACAGGGGCGACAACTGTATTCGGACAAACCGCAGACGCAGTCACGCAAGACATATCCGCCGCGTTGAGAACCGCAGCGGAGCAAAACCCTGAGATTCAGTCTACGATATTGCTCGATCAGCAAATTGATGCGCTCCGGCTCAACCTACTTCGAGCAAGTGATGCGCGTGCGCAGATGGCGTTGATAAGGCAATTCGATACCTCGCCCCGACCTTAGTCGGGACCTTATTTTTCATCCTCAGTATAGCTTGCACACGGATGATCCATCTTAAAACGACTGCCGGAACAGGCGATGGCGAGCGTAAGCTCAACGGTCCGCAAACCACGGGCCGCGCCTATTCCAATCTGTCGACGCCGCAATTCGCTATCGATGATTCACACATAAATGTTCCGATCCCGGTACGGGACGGAGTTGAACTCGTGGCGGACATATTTCTTCCATCGGGCGGTCCTGGCCGCGCGGCGGGGAAGTTCCCCGCTCTGCTTGCTGCGTCGCCGTATCCGCGGCAAATCCAAAATAGCGGAGCGCCCATGGGCTTCGTCGAAGCCGGCGCAACGGATTTCTTTGTTCCGCGCGGCTACGCGCACGTGATCCTGAACGCGCGCGGGACCAATGGCTCAGGGGGAACCTACGATGCCTTCGGCGCGCAGGAACGGCGCGATCTGTATGACGTCATTGAATGGATCGCCGCGCAACCCTGGTGCGACGGCAACGTCGGGATGATTGGCATCAGCGCTTTCGCGATGAGTAGGTGGCCGCGGCCGTGGAACAGCCACCGCACCTGCGGGCGATATTTCCGATTGGGCTGAGCGCCGATACCTACGAAGCTTTTTGGCACGGCGGCCTGTTGAGCGCGACCTTCGCTCTCAATTGGATACGTGCGGTGGCGATTTTCGCCAACCTCGAGGATAGGTTTCTACGCGGGAAATTGATAAGCCTAGGCGCCGAGATCCTCCGCAGCCCGCGCGTCCATCGCAGCTTCGCGCATCACAATGGCGAGACCGCGTTGGCCCTGTTGGGCTTTATCACTCGCAACGATCCATCGGGGCCATGGGCTGAGTTGATCGACGCGGCGACGATCCTCAATCCGGTGAAGAGCGCATTCTGGCAGGAGCGCGACAACCTCGCCCTCATGTCGCGCATCCGTGTGCCGGTTTATCTCGGCTGCGATTGGGAAAATGTCCCGATGCATCTGCCCTCCACATTTGCGAGCTTGCGGGCCCTCTCACCCGACGTGCCTGTGCGCGTCGCGATGCTGGGACGATTCGGTCCTGACGTGGCCATGGGAGAGCCTGCACGCGGAAGCGCTCGCCTGGTATGACCACTGGCTGAAAGATCGCGACACCGGGATCATGGAAGGGCCGCCGATCCGCTACATCATCCCTGGCGAAATCCACGACGGTCCGAACACGGGTTGGCACGAAGCGGCCGCATGGCCTCCGCCCGAGGCGAGGCGAATCGAATTCGCACTGTGCAGGGACGGAACGCTGGCGCACGAAGAGGGCAAGCGCGGTGCACGCTCCTACGTCTACGCGGCGCCGCCGCATGCGGCGCTGTTCGGCAAACATGAGTTGATGCTCGAATGGACCACGGCCCCGCTCGACCAGGAACTGGTGCTCGCGGGCCCCGTGGAGGTAACGCTCAATGCCGCGAGCAGCGCCGGCGATACCGGCTTCATCCTTGCCCTGCAGGATGTCGCCGAGGACAACATTTCGGTGGACATCACCGCGGGATGGCGTCGGGCGGCCATATCGGATGATTTTTCCGCACTCCGGGAAGTCCCCGCCAGCGTTGAACGCTGCTATCGGATTCCGCTGGTCGATAACGCGCGCCGTTTCGCGAGGAGGCATCGCATCCGGCTTATCGTACGCAGCGACGACAATACGGGCGCAGAGCCGATCATGGGGTTCCGCCACCAGCCTGTGGGAATGTCGACGCGCATAACGATTGCGTCCTCGTCACGATTGAAGCTCTCGATCCTGCCCCGCGGTTGATCACGCTGATCGGATTATTTGCGAAGACCCCGCCGTCGATCAGAGTGAACGATTGCTTCACCGCGACTTTGAGCGCGGCCTTTTTGTCCTTCGCTTCTACCCAGCCGAAAAATTCGCCGTTGGCCCGCAGGCGGATGGTTTCCTACTTCACTGTCTTCTTACGCACGGCTCACCCTCAACGAAATAAATTTACTCAGCCTCGCGTCATCCTGCAACGACACACGCGGAGCAAAAAGGGAGCAAAATTTGGCGGGCCGAAAGGCTAACCCGTTGATGTCCTGGCGGTCCCGAGAGGACTCGAACCTCTGACCTTCGGTTTAGGAAACCGCTGCTCTATCCAGCTGAGCTACGGGACCGCATTTGTATTCAATGAGTTACAGGGCGCGGGTTTCTATTATTCCCTAAATTCCCACCCAATTCCCACCGGCAACGTTCTGGAAGTTTCTTTAGCCCTAGCGAAGCCATGCGTCTACCCGGAGGGCCGCGTCAGCTTGCATATTCGGAATATAGGCCGCGTAAACGCCCAGCGTGATGTTCACGTTGGCGTGCCCAGCACGCTCGCTGACGACTTTGATATGCACGCCTTCCATAAGCAGGTGACTAATGTGAGTATGCCGCAAGCCATGAAACGTGATCGCCGTTACTTTGGTACTAGCAATAAGCCGCCGAAAAGACTTGCTAAGGCTATCAGGGTCCATCGGTTGCCCGTCAGCCCGCGAGAACACTAGCGCATGGCGATCGCGCCCAAGACCGAGCCTAATCCGTTCTTCAAGATGCCGCCTATGATGCTCCCGCAGGGCTTCGACCGTGATACCCGGGAGGCTAATTGTTCGCCTACTCGTTTTTGTTTTTTGGCGCCTTGAACTGAAACTTGCCGTTGATACGTTCGATGGCCTGATTGACTGCCAGCGTTGATGCATTTAGGTCAATATCCGACCACCGCGCGGCTAGAAGTTCGCCTCGTCTAATGCCGGTCGTTATAGCGAGAAGTATTGGGACATATAAATCAGTACCTTTAGCTCCATTGATCACAGTCGTGATTTCATGCTTATCGAGTATCTTTATCTCGCGTGCGGGCGGCCGAGGCGGCTTTACTTGTTGGGCTGGGTTCTTGAACAAGACACCAAGACGAACGGCATGGCCAAGTGCCTGAGAAAGAGTACGATGAATATGTTGCACAGTCTGCGCAGACAAACCGCGTCTTGCTTCCGCTGGCTCATCCTCAGTTGGTTTTTTGCTGGCCCGCCGGCTTAACCCAACCCTCTCGCTGTTGTTCAGCCTCGAAGCTCTCAATATGAGCAGCGGTTAGTCTACCGACAACCCCTAGGGCTTGTAGTACGATCGCGTGGGAATGCAAAAGATCGCGACGTACGTCGCCAGCAGTCATTTTCGACGAGCGAACATAGCCCCATTCGGGTAAGTGTTTTACCGAGCATATCACATTATCTGCCGACGATCGCAGCTCCGGCCCGACCAACGCGAGAATATCAACGTTGATTATGAAGTCCAAATACGCACTTACTTTCAGCATCTCTGGAGTTTGGCTTCAGAAAGTATGGGTGAACAAGTGAAAGAAGGAGGCGGTCAACCTTACGATCGAAAATACTTAGCCCAGCTGGCAGACGTAATATCTGAGTGGGAGAGCGCACACGTGGAGACGGCGCAGGAAATACTACCTCTACTCGCGGGAGATCATGGGTTGACCTTAGTGCGCGTTCGTGACGGACGTGTTCAACAATTTCAGCAGTTTGGAAAAGATTATGATACGGCGATTTCGTTACTCCTCAGTTGGGAAGAAGACTTGAACAAAGGGGATGCGGAGACGCTATTGCTTAGCGGAGTCGGCGATCCGCCCAACCAATAAATCGGCCAATGCACGTTTTAGCGTGTTGCTGATGCGCACCGCTACGTTGGCCATCTAATGAATGGCAGGTATTGAGTACTTGGCCGGGCACTCTGCAACGGCTTCAGCGCGAATTGCGGGGAAGTAAAACACGCCGTAGCCGGCGTGACGTGACATTCTATCGAAGGGTGACACGGTAAAACGGTTGCAGCTTGTGCGGCGCCTGTCTGCTAATTTTGCCATGCGCCTGCCTTGATCCCTGTGAGATGTTGATGCGACGCACAGCGCAAATACAGACTGACCTATCCACATCATGCGCGAACACCACCTTGACGGGTTCTCGGTATCCGAGCATTGAAGACGTCGTAAATGGGTGCAGGTTCAAGGATCAATGTAAGGATGCTAATAACTGCAAGGAAACAGTTAATCAGACCATTCACAAGACGTGCGATGTTGTGGAAAAAACCGTTAGCGAATACGGTTCGATTGTAGCCGAGGGGTCGGGGCTCCCGACCCCTCACGTGCCGCTCTGCATCAACGTTTCGCAACAAATCGAGGCGATGGATCATTCGCGACTTACGCCCTCGCCAACAGCAGAAATCGGCAGGGGTCCGGGTCCCGCATTCTTTTCCCGTTCGATTTTTGCCCCTCACGAACTTTCTTGCTGCCGGTCGGTGGCGACCGGCGAATGGGCCGCGGGTAAAAAAATGCGCCAGTTACACTTTCATAATTTGTTAAGAGTTCGAAAAAATCCATTCTATCTGGAAGAACCACGTCGCCGCGCGAAGACGGCCCCCCGTCTGTCCATCTATGGGGGTGGGGTCAAAAAAACTGAAAGCGATGCGCGACGCGGCACAGTGCAGAAGGACTGTTCGTAGAAGAGCCAACAAGCGAACAGTGATCCGCTCGGTAGAGCCCAAAGCCATGACGAAATCGCATCTTCGACTTATCGCCCCAGCGGCCGTAAATCGAACAGTCATGCCCAGGCGGCGCCCGAATGCCGACGTGCGCACCCGCGAGTACCTAAACGAAGTAGAAGTTGAGCGGCTGATTGGAGCCGCCAAGGGCAATCGCTGGGGCCACCGAGACGAAGCGATGATCCTCGCGGCCTACAGGCACGGCCTACGAGCCTCCGAGATGGTGGACCTTCGCTGGGATCAGGTTGACTTCAAGACGGCCACACTGCACGTCCGCAGAGTTAAGCAAGGCACGCCCAGCACGCATCCGATCCTCGGAGACGAGCTACGGGCACTGCGGCGGCTTCGACGCGAACAAGAGCCAAAGTCTCCGTTCGTGTTCACGTCGGAGCGTGGCGCGCCGTTCACGACGGCTGGGTTTGCCCGGATGATCGAGCGGGCTGGCATCGAGGCGCGGCTTGGCTTCAAGGCGCACCCACACATGCTGAGGCACGCGTGTGGCTATGCGCTGACCAATAAGGGGCACGACACAAGGGCGCTGCAAGCATATCTTGGGCATCGAAACATCCAGCACACCGTGCGCTACACAGAATTGGCGCCCGACCGCTTCAAGGATTTTTGGCGGAACTGATCGGCGCCAGCCAGTGAAGTTTCGGCTTGGCAGGATCGACTAGAATGTCCGCTTTGAGTGGAAGCACCATCTACAACCAAGCGAGCCAACGCCCGCAGGCTAGTCTAACAGTAGCTCGGGAGCGTCCTGCACGATCACCCACTCCACCATCCTGTCGTCGCGAATGTTGAACCCCTGCGCCTTTAGTGCTTGGGCGTCCTTAACGCTCAAACGACCCTTTTTTCCATGGCTGGCGGTCCCGTCCAAATTGACCACCACAAGTGCATTACCGCGGGCCCTACCGTAAACGGTTCCGTGCTTCTGACCCTGTAGTCCTTGAAAGTGAGTTGGTTGGTCAATCCGAATATTCCGCTCGAACCGCCCGCTGATCCATTTGCCCTCTCGGAGCAGATGCGCGGTTACTCCGTCTTCCTCTGCAACCACAATTTGCGCAATAGGATTTGCGTCGGCCTCTAAAATGTCGGCCGCAGCCTCCAGGAGTGACCTATGCACCTCGTAGTCCATTGGTCCGCAGTTGTGCTTGGCGCGCTGTCAGACCTTTCGCAGGAATGGCCGTACCGTGGCAGGCTCGGCGGCCGCGTCTTTCGGGGCCGGCTCGGTCCTTGAACCGCCGTCAGTCATCTTCACAAGATCGCCTAGGGTCAGATCGGTCAGTTTCACGCTCGCCAAATGCGGGAACCAAGCGGCGGCAGTTTTTTACCGCACGGCGCCGCGATCCACCCGCTTAATGCCTGCCCCACCAAAGGCGATCGCCGTGCCGCAGACGTTTTCCACATTCCCCGAGGGAAGCTTTGACTATCACGGCGCAAATGGCGGCTGAGCGTCGACTAGCCGCCCCTCTTCAGACTGAATGGCGTAAAGGCTCGTGATTTGCGCGGCGGCGTCCCGGCCGTCGCCGCAATCACGATGCCGCTTTATAATCGAGATCGGCGGGGGCCGGCCAAAATTCTTCGTCCGCCGGCTGCGGCAGGCTCGGCTCGGCGGCGCGAACCGTTTGCTCCGAGAGGTAGCGCTGCCTGACGTCCGCCGGCCGGAACGGCTTCTTCAGCGGCGGCAACATCGAAAGCCCATGATTGGCGCCGACCTGGGCGATGTCGCAGAGCGCCGTCTCGTCGCGGCCGCTGATCACCAGCACCTTGCCGCGGTAACCGCAAGCCTCCAGCCGGCAGATGACCTCGACCGCGTTGGACTCGCCAAGCGACAGATCGAGCACGACCAGATCCGGCGCCGCGCTCGTCAGTTCGGCGAAAAACTGCGGCGCCGCGTTGAAGGTCCGCGCCGAAAATCCGCCGGCTTCCACCACCTTGCTGACAATGGCCGCAATCCGTAGCTCGTTGTCGAGCACGAAGGCGAGCGCGGTCGGAGACTCCCGCACGGCGGCGGTCGCGCGAGCCAGCGTCTCATCCGCTGTTCCGACGTTTGCCCCCGCTTCGCCCGCCACTGGAAAAGCCTGTTCGCCGCCGCTCCGTTTGCCCGAGCGCAGCAGTTTCGACCACTGCGTCTCTTGCTCGCCCGCTGCGGCCGCGGCTGCGATCACGCGATTGCGCCCGGCTCGCTTGGCCTCATAGAGCGCGCCGTCGGCGCGCTTGAGCAATTGATCAATGCTCTCATTCGCTGCGCGTTCGGCAACGCCGAAGCTCGCCGTGACCGAAAAAGCTTGTTTCGCGGCATCGAACGACAATTCCGCGAGCTGCCGGCGCAGCTCTTCGGCATAAAGCGCCGCAGCTTGCAGGCTCGCGCCTTCCAGCACGATGGCAAACTCCTCGCCGCCAAGACGGCCAAAAACAGCGTTACCGTTGCGCGCCTCGCGGCCGATGACGCGCAGCACCTGATCGCCGACGTCATGTCCGTAGCTGTCGTTGACGTCCTTGAAATGATCAATGTCGAACATCACGGCGGCAAAGCCCCGCCCCGCATCGACAAGATCGCCGGCCTTGTCGAAGAACGCGCGGCGATTGAGCACGCCGGTGAGCGAATCGAGATAGGCGAGCACGATCAGCTCGCGCTGCTGGCGCAACAGCCGCTCGGCGGTGCGAAGCCGCGCATAAAGTTCCTCGCCGGCGGGCGGCTTTCGGATGAACTCGTCGGCGCCGCTGTCGAGCGCGTTGACCACGTGTGTCTGCTCGGCGTTCGACGACATCAAAATGATGTAGAGGGCGCGGTCGCGCCCGGAGAGAAGCCGCGCCTCCCAGCACAGTTCAAGGCCGGACATGGAGGCAAGCTCGGCGCTGGTGATCAACACGCTGACGTCGGGCGCCGATTTGATGCAGTCGAGCGCGTCCTGGCCTTCGCTGAAGGCGTTGACCACATGGCCGTCGTTTTCGAGAAGCCGCGACACGGCTTTCAAGATCGTTCGGCTCGGATCGACCACTACAATGCGCACTGCCGGCCCGCCTGCAAAAACCTAAGCTTAGTCGCAGAGTCATAATTCGGCATTTACACGTAAATGCGGTGCTCGGCCGCAGCTACCCCCTACCGCACCGTCCCCGTCGCCGGCTGCAAACCCGCACTGTTGTGGATGCTGGCCAATCGGCCCTTGGTTGTTCTAAATCGCTCAATCATGACTCCGGCGAAACATACGGTTCATTTACCTAACCGCGAAGTTCCGGCCGAATGCTCAGTCGTGCCGGTGCACGAGCAAGAGCTTTCAACTCCTGGCGCGCAACTCGAGCGGCCATGAACGACGCGCCGCGAACTGATCTTCTCGCCGCCGACGATCCGCCGCCGGTCGCCATATATAATGCTGACGGCCAATCGCCCTTGCTGCTCGTCGCCGACCATGCCGGCAATGTCTTTCCCCGCGCACTGGGCCGGCTCGGGATTTCCGCCGGCGAAGCCGCGCGGCACATCGCTCTCGACATCGGCATCGCAGGTCTGGCGCGGATTTTGGCCGACACACTCGACGCGACGCTGATCCGCCAAAATTATTCGCGACTCGTCATCGACTGCAATCGGCCGCCCGGCGCCGCCACCTCCATTCCCGACGTGAGTGAACTGACGCCCATTCCGGGCAATGCAGCTTTGAGCGCGGCCGAGCGCGCAGTGCGCGAGCGGGAGATTTTCCGGCCCTACCACGACACCATCGCGGCTGAGCTCGAGCGCCGCCGCGCGGCGAATGCGCCGAGCGCGCTGATTGCGCTGCACAGCTTCACGCCGGTTTTCAAGAGCGTCGCGCGGCCATGGCACGCGGCGCTCCTTTATCATCGCGATCCGCGGCTTGCCCGCGCGCTGCTCGCACTGCTGCGCAGCGAAAGCGGACTTCACGTCGGAGACAACGAGCCCTATTTCGTCAGCGACACGACCGATTACACCATTCCGGTACACGGCGAGCGCCGCGGGATAGCGCATGCGCTGATCGAAATCCGCCAGGATTTGATTGCGCAAGAGCAAGGCCAGCGCGAGTGGGCGAAACGGCTCGCAGCCATCTTGCCGCAGGCCTATCGGCAAGCCGTCAAATGAGGTGACAACGCGGGACCGATTGGCAGAGACTGCGTTGTCATTCGTCGGCAAATAAGAAGGACTCGCGGCCGGAGGAAATCATGCCCAAGCTCACGCAAAGCTACGTCCACGGCGTCTCGATGACGCCGCTCATCGGCGAGACCATTGGCGTCCATTTCGACAAGATGGCCGCGCGCTTTGCCGATCGCGATGCGCTGATCGTGCGCCAGCAAAATATCCGCTTTACCTACCGCGAGCTGAAAGAAAAAGTCGACGCCTCGGCCGCCGGCCTTCTGGCCCTCGGGCTCATCCCGGGCGACCGCGTCGGCATCTGGTCGCCGAACAATGCCGAATGGGTGATTACCCAATTCGCCACCGCCAAGGCGGGTTTGATCTTGGTCAACATCAATCCGGCCTACCGGCTCGCCGAGCTCGACTATGCGCTCAACAAGGTCGGCTGCAAGGCGCTCATCACCGCCGACCACTTCAAGACCAGCGACTATGTCGGCATGCTGCGCGAGCTGGCGCCGGAAATCGAGCGAAGCGCGCCCGGCCGACTGCAAGCGAAACGCCTGCCCGCGCTCACCACGCTTATTCGCATCGGCGATGACGAAAAGCGCGGTTTCTTGCGTTTTGCCGACGTGCTCGAGCATGGGCGGCGAGCGCCACCGCGCGCAGATCGCCGAGCTTGCCGAAAAACTCCAGTTCGACGATCCGATCAACATCCAGTTCACCAGCGGCACCACCGGCGCGCCCAAAGGCGCCACGCTCACCCACCACAACATCCTCAACAACGGCTATTTCATCGGCGCGGCGCAGCGGCTTTCCGATCGCGACCGCGTCTGCATTCCGGTGCCGCTCTACCACTGTTTCGGCATGGTGCTGGGCAACCTCGCCTGCATCACCCACGGCGCCGCCATGGTCTATCCCTCCGAGGGTTTCGATCCGCTCTTGACGTTGCAAGCGGTCGAAGCCGAACGCTGCACCGCGCTCTACGGCGTCCCCACCATGTTCATCGCCGAGCTCGGCCATCCCGAATTTTCGCGCTTCGATCTGAAGTCGCTGCGCACCGGCATCATGGCCGGCTCGCCCTGCCCGATCGAAGTGATGAAGCGCTGCGTCAGCGAAATGAACATGAGCGAAGTGACCATCGCCTACGGCATGACCGAGACCAGCCCGGTGTCGACGCAGACTTCATACGACGATCCGCTCGAGCGCCGCGTCTCGACCGTCGGCCGCATCCATCCGCACGTCGAGGTCAAGATCGTCGACGCCGACGGCCGCATCGCGCCGCCGGGTATTTCCGGCGAATTGTGCACCCGCGGCTATTCGGTGATGCTCGGCTATTGGGACGATGCGGAACGTACCGCCGAAGCCATCGACCGCGCCGGCTGGATGCATACCGGCGACCTCGCCACCCTCGACGAGGACGGCTATTGCAACATCGTCGGCCGCATCAAGGACATGGTGATCCGCGGCGGCGAGAACGTTTATCCGCGCGAGGTCGAGGAATTCTTGTTCCGCCATCCGAAGATCGAGACGGTCCAGGTGGTCGGCGTGCCTGATGCGAAATACGGCGAGGAATTGTGCGCTTGGGTGAAACTCAAACCCGGCGCTACCGCGACGGCCGCCGAGATCCAGGATTTTTGCAAGGGCCAGATCGCCCATTACAAAATCCCGCGCTACATCAAATTCGTCGACGCCTTCCCCATGACCGTCACCGGCAAGGTGCAAAAATTTTTGATGCGCGAGGAGACGGTCAAGGAGCTCGGCTTGAGCGAACAGAAGACGGCGTAGCGTCCCGGGACCGCTCGTCCCCGTCAAAACGGGGGATCCAGCAAAATAAAGAGCTGGATTCCCGCTGGCGCGGGAATGAGCGGGATGTGATTCAGAGCTCGGCTTGAGCGAGCAGAAACAGCGTAGCCGTCCGAGTGAGCAGAAAAGTTTGACACCATCCATGGCCCGGCATTTCCGCGCTCTGGTCGCGGCGTCGTAACCGTCATGCCCGCGCTTGTCGCGGGCATCCACGTCTTGATTGTTGGCGGAACTGAAGGCGTGGATGGCCGGAACAAGTCCGGCCATGACGAGGAGTTAACTCTGATCCCACTCGACCCGCGCGGCGCCGGGCGTCACCGGGTCGTAGTACCACTTCAATCCCAGCGGTTCCTCGCTGAGCACGTCGGTCTTGAAACTCCGCCAGGCCTGAAGCTCGAAATAGTCGAGCGGACCGCCATGCGCACGAAGCCGATGGGGTATGCCCGGAGGAAAATAGACCAGCGTGCCGGGTTGCAGTTCCTGGGTGGTATCGCCGACTTGCACCACGCCGCGGCCCTTGAACGTGATGTAGCAGTGCGATGCGCCGCCGGGATTGGCATTGGTGCCGACATGCCGGTGATAAGGCGACGATCCACCTTCGCGATAATGCATCTCGCCCGCTTGAATGGCATTGGTGGGCGTGAGCCGCGTGCCGTCGAGCAGTCTGACGGTGGACTCGGCGCAGAAGCGGCGCACACGGCCGCCGCTGGCGTCACTCAACGGACGCAGCGTTTTGCGATTGAAGAAATAGCCCGGGCCACCCGGCAATCCGCCTTCCACGGCCGCCGGAGGTTTTGGCGTCACCATGTGAAGCAGTTCGAGCTTGGCGCCGGACGCTTCAAATCGCGCGGTTTCGCCTGGCGCCAAAAGTACGCCGGCGCCCTCCTCGGCTACATGGGACTTTCCGTTGAATGTGATGCTGCCGTCTTTCGAGGCCGCGATGACGTAGACGAGGTGGTAGTCGGCGCGTGCGTTAACGTCGAGCCGGCGGCCTTCCAGCACCGTTCGCTGGTACACGGTCAGCGTCTTCGAACCGCACAGATCTTCGCTGCACAGCGTCCTCTCCAGCCCGGAGGCGACCGGTTTGGCTTCGGCCGTGTTCCAATTGATGATGGAGACGTCGTTAATCGTCGGCATCGGCACTCCTCTGACAATTGCGTACCTCAAGGGCGAAGATAGCGCCGCACCTGCGCTCGTGTACATGCGCGGCGCTCTGTCGGCTTGAGCGAGCGGACGACGGCGCGATTCCTTCTCCCCGCGCGCGGGGAGAAGGTGGCAAGCGGTTTCTTGAACCGCGAGCCGGATGAGGGGCGTTCGCGTACGCTCAGGCAGATCAAGCGCCCCTCACCCGATTTGCTCGCAGTGCTCGCAAATCGACCTCTCCCCGCAGGCGGGGCGAGGTCAAGGTCGCGCGCCCTAGTCGGCGTCGTCGAGGATTTCTTCCAGCTCGACGTGCAGGCGCTCGCCGAGCGCGGCATGATGGCCTTGTCCCGAAGCGAGCATGGCCTCCGCCTCTTCAAGGGAATGTGCCTCGACCCACCAGTCCTCGGCGCGGGTGACGAGAAGCCGGGCATGGAAAGTCTTCAGCCGCGGCTGCGGGTGTGGCCGCTCTCGCGGTCTCTCAGGCGGCTTGTGCTGCGGTCTTTCTTTATAGGCGACGGCCGGCATCAGAGCGTTTCCCGAAACGACGAAATCAGCGTGCAGGAAATACTTTACCCTAAAACTGGCGCGCGGAACAAAGCGTAAACACCTGCACCGCGACGCCTCCCCGGATGAGCGGGAACGCGGTATCATTCATATTGTTGTGTCTATGCCGTTAACCAGGAGTTAACCGTGGCCCCGCGCGCGTACTGGAAGGGTTACTTAAGGCTTTCGCTCGTCTCCTGCCCGATTGCGCTGTTTCCGGCCACCTCCGAGCGCGAAAAGGTCAGCTTCAACCAGATCAACAAGGAGACTGGCAACCGCGTCCGTTACCGCAAGGTCGACGCCGAGACCGGCGAAGAAGTGCCCTCTGATCACATCATCAAAGGCTATGAGGTGGCGAAAGGCGAATATGTCGAGATCAGCGACGACGAGCTCGCCTCGGTCGCACTCGAAAGCACCAAGACCATCGACATTGACGAGTTCGTGCCGAGAACCGAGATCGACGATCTCTACAGCATCCGTCCCTATTACATCGCTCCCGACGGCAAGGTCGGCCAGGACGCCTTCGTCGTCATCCGCGACGTCATCGAACAGATGAAGATGGTGGCGATCGGACGCGTGGTGCTGACGAGCCGCGAGCACATCATCGCCATCTCGTCACGCGGCAAGGGCTTGATGGGCACGCTCCTGCGCTTCCCCTACGAGGTGCGCGACGCCGGCGAATTCTTCGACGACATTCCCAACGTCAAGCTCACCAAGGACATGATGGAGCTCGCCCGCCACATTGTCGAAACCAAGCGCGGGCACTTCAAGCCGCAGGAATTCGAGGACCATTACGAGCACGCCGTGCGCGATCTGATCGAGAAGAAGGCCAAGGGCGAAAAGATCGAGGCGCCGAAGTTCGAGCCGACCGGCAAGGTCATCAACCTCATGGATGCGCTGCGCCGCTCGGTGCAGGCGGAGACCGGCAAGGACGCGCCGCGCGCCGCCGGCGGCAAGAAGGGCCGCAAGAAAATTGAAGGCCAGAAGGAAATGCTCCTGCCGATCTCCGGCAAGAAAGCCGCACGCGAAGCGGCGCGCGAAGAGCATCACGCTCACCGCCGCCCCGCGCGCGCTCACGGACGGCAGCGCAAGGCCGGGTAGTTTAATTGGCCCGCTTTTCCTTCACCTCGCCCCCTCGCCCAGCATGCGGGCGAATTTTCCCTCTCCCCTTGTGGGAGAGGGTGGCGAGATCGCGCGGCAGCGCGAACGAGCCGGGTGAGGGGTTATAGCGTCGAAGCTAAGACCCCTCACCCGCCTCGCTCCGCTCGGCACCCTCTCCCGCAAGGGGAGAGCGGAAGACTCATCGAGCGGCCCGCCTCAGCACCGAGACCACGAATGAGCGGCGCTGGGTAAAGCCGAGCTTCACATAGAGGGAGCGCGCCGCGGCGTTGTCGCTGAAAATGTGCAGAAACGGCATCTCGCCGCGGCCGAGAATCCTACGAATGAGCGCGCGCACCAGCGCCTCCGCAAGTCCGCGGCCGCGGTGCTCCGGATAGGTGCACACCGCGGAAATCTCCGTGAAGCCGGGAAACTTCATGCGCTCGCCGGCCATCGCGATCAGCCGGCCGCCGCTGCGAATGCCGAGATATTCGCCGAGTAGAACGGTACGCGCGGCGAACGGCCCCGGCTCGGTCAATTTCGCCAGCGCCATCATGTCGGGCACGTCGGCTTCGGTCAGCACGACGAGCTCTTCGCGCGGAGCGGCGATCTCGCGCCCGCTAAAGACAAATTGCTCGAGCGGCTTGTGCACGACCTCGACAAGGTCGCCGCTTGTCGTGACCGCCTCGGCGTTGAACAGGCCGACGATCTCACCCGGCTGCATCAGCGCGCTTAACGCTTGCAGGCACGGTGCGGAGACTTCGCGCACTGCGGAGAGCGGCGAGTACTCCGGCCGATAACGCCGAGCGAGTTCGTTACCGAACGCGAACGCTGAGTGCGACGAGGTCAGCGTCGACCACGGCGGCCGGTCGAGCGGACTTGCATCGATGTGCATGGGAAGCTTTTGGTACAACAAATCCGGCTGTGGTGGAATGGCTCCGCGCCCTCGCTGCGCGGACGCAGGACGTGCCCCGGTGTTATTGCGGCAACCGCTGCCCGGGGCCCGGATCGAGCTTTTCCGTCACCGCCTGTTCTTCCAGCGCCTCAAGCCTCGACTCGGCGTCGGCGAGAAATTCACGCAACAATATGGTCTCCACCCGGTCGACCTGGGCATAGCGCAACAAAGCGCGCAGCCGGATCACACGCGGTCGCAACCAAATCAATTCCGTGTCGATG
This sequence comes from uncultured Alphaproteobacteria bacterium, assembly GCA_963835195.1. Taxonomy (GTDB): domain Bacteria; phylum Pseudomonadota; class Alphaproteobacteria; order Rhizobiales; family Xanthobacteraceae; genus BOG-931. The sequence continues at coordinate 324,123 of CAWIEY010000001.1, read as the reverse complement.
ACCATTGGCGGCCCTCGTACGCGATACACGCCACCGCCATAGCTCCTCATCGTACGCTTACCGGCGAGCCGGAACAAGGTCCTTTACGCCGTGAGTTCGAAACAGCGGCGCCGGCCATGATGCTTCCGATACCCAAGACCAATTTTTCGAAGAGTTTGAAACAGTAACTGCGGTTCGAAGAAGTGTGGTCTTTACCCGCCTGACAACGTGCTGCAGGCGCGCGCGCATCCGATGATGCGGAGTTTCGTCAAGCACTTTGCCGCGTGCCGCCTCCTTTTTTTTCGTCGTCATTGCGAAGCGGTAGCGAAGCACTTCGATCTCGGCGCACGAAATTTCTGGAGTGCTTCGTCGCTTCCATTCCTCGCGATGACGCGCATAAAATTCGGACACGAAAAAAACGTGCCGCGAGATCGGACAACCTCGTCCTGAGAAGCTGGCGCTTTTTTCGCCGAAGTAAGGCTCGCACCTCATGATGACGGGGAGATGAAACGGGAGCGAAGATTTGGTGCCAGCGCGGGCCCCGCCGACATGCGCTTCGGTTCGCCCGCCTATGGCATTTTGACAACGCCTTTTGACGACGCCGTCCCAATCGCAATAGCGCCCGCGAATCGCCCAAGTAGCGCCGCATTCCGGCCATTGGCTTTGTGGCGATGAGAGGGCGGTCGAAGGGGGTTCTGGCCGCCGCTTCGGCGGCTGGTTTTGCGCTCATGGGGAGCATTGTCGCGGCCGCCGGAGAGGAACGCTCAGCTCCGGCAAGCGCCTGCGGGGGAGCCATTATTGCGCGTGGCCCCGCGGCTCACGTCCTCGATGGGCGAACCTTTTTGCTGGCCGATGGCCGAGAAGTTCGGCTGGCGGGCATCGAAATACCCCCGCTACCGCTGCCCGGCCATCCAGATTCCGCCGCAGGAGGCGGCGAGGCCGCCCGGCAAGACCTTGCCGTACGGCTTGCCGGAGGCGAAATCGTGCTTCGACAGGCCGAGGGGCCGCCCACCGACCGCTATGGCCGGCTGGTCGGTTACGGCTTCCGCATAGCGCCCAACGGCGAAAACCTCTTGCAATCCGAGCTTTTGGCGGCCGGTTTTGCCCGATTAGCCGCCCGCGCGGGCGGCCGCGCCTGCGCGGCGGAACTTTCAAGCCGCGAACGGGCCGCCCGCCGCGGCAAGCTTGGCCTTTGGGCGAGTCCGTATTATGACTCGCTTGACGCCGAACACCCCGCCGATGTGCTGGCCCAGCGAGGCCGGTTTGCGCTGGTTGAGGGCAAGGTCGTGTCGGTGCGTGAGAGCGGGCCCATCATTTACGTCAACTTCGGACGGCATTGGGCGACCGACTTCACTGTTACGATCTTGAAGCGAAATGTGCGTAGCTTTTTGGCGGCGGGTGTCGAGCCGAAAAAACTCGCTGGGCGGCGCGTACTGGTACGTGGATGGATCGAGGAGCGCGGCGGGCCGTGGATCGAGGCGTCGCGGCCGGAACAGATCGAGCTCGCCGACGGCGAATGAAGGTGGCGGCCCAGGGCGGCCGATGATTGCGCGGACTTTTGTCCGCGAACGGACGGATGAGGTAGTGACGAAGCGGCGCTTTCCATCGACGGGACGGGCGGGCCTTGCGCCTGCCGCTCTCGCCGTGCTCGCGCTCGTCGCTCGCGGCCTGCTCGGCGACCTCGCCATCGCTCATGCCGCAAGCATCGGTGCCGAGCGCGCCAAAATCGGCCGACGTGTCCGACATGTCGCCGGCGGTGCTGCACGAGCATCAGCGCATTCTCGGCGCCTATGGCGGCGTCTATAACGATCCGAAACTCCAGGGATTGGTTGGAGCAGACCGTCGAGCGGCTGGTGACCGCGTCGGAACGTCCCGATCTGCACTACAAGGTCACCATTCTCAATTCGCAGTCGATCAACGCGTTCGCCCTGCCGACCGGCCAGCTTTACGTCACCCGCGGACTGATTGCGCTCGCCAACGACGAATCCGAGCTTGCATCGGTCCTGGCGCACGAGATGGGTCACGTGATTGCGCGCCATGCCGCGATCCGTGAAGAGCAGGCGCAAGCAGGCCGCTTTGGTCGGGCGCGTCGTCTCCGACGTCATCACCGACCCGGAGGTGGGCGCGATGGCGCTTGCCAAATCGAAGCTTGCGCTCGCGAGCTTCTCGCGCGCGCAGGAATTCGAGGCCGACGCCATCGGCATCGGCATTGCCGCGCGCGCCGGCTACGATCCTTACGGCGCGGTGCGTTTCCTCACCTCCATGGAGCACAATTCCGAATTAAAACCGCGGCAGAACGGCAGCGGCCCGATCGATCCGCGCGCGCCCGATTTCCTCTCGTCACATCCGGCGACGCCCGAGCGCATCACCAACGCCATCGCCAATGCGCGGCAATATCCGCCGCCGGGGACGACAACGTCGAGCACACCCGGCGCCGGCGCGAAGGAGGCTTATCTCTCCGGCATCGACGGCATCGTGTTCGGCGAGGATCCGAGCGAGGGTTTTGTGCGCGGCCGCCGTTTCCTGCATCCGCGGCTCGGTTTTACCTTCACTGCGCCCGAGGGCTTTACGCTCGACAACACCGCGCAGGCGGTGCTCGGCGTCAAGCAGGGCGGCGGCGAGGCGCTCCGGCTTGACGTCGTGCGGGTGCCGGCCGAGCAGACGCTCGCCGAATATCTGACCTCCGGCTGGATCGAAAACATCGACACAGCCTCGGTCACGGACGTCACCATCAACGGCTTCCCGGCCGCGACCGCCGCCGCCAAAGGCGACCAGTGGGATTTCCGCCTCTACGCCATTCGCTTTGGCAGCGATGTTTATCGCTTCATCTTCGCCGCCAAGCACCGCACGCCGGAGACCGACCGCGTCTTCCGCGACTTCGTCAGCACGTTCCGCCGCATGAGCCTTGCCGAAATCGAGGACGCGCGGCCGCTGCGGCTGCAAATCGTGACCGTCGGGCCCAACGATACCGCGGAGAAACTCGCAACGCGCATGGCCGTCGCCGACCGGCCGCTTGAGCGCTTTCGCGTGCTCAACGGATTGCAGCCGGGCGAGCGGCTGAAATCCGGCAGCGAGGTCAAGATCGTCGTCGAATAGGTTTGTCGCCGGCCGTTTGCTGCTTCTGCCATATCACATGGATAACGGCTCGCGGGCTGCGAACGCCCGCGCTTGGGTCGAACTGACGAGCCGCGCGATCGCGTCTCCTGCCGAGGCAACGTCCGCCAGGGGAAAGAAGGCGGCGACGTAACGGTCCGGCCGCAGCAAATAGATGCCGGCCGGTTGGCCGGCGAGCAGGCGGGCGAGTTCGCCGCGAAAATCGCGCGCAGCCAAGGCGGGCGGCGCGACCGCGCCGGCGTCTTCCTTGTCGAAGACCGCAACCGCGCGTAGCGCCAGCGCCGTTTCGGCGCCGCTAGCAACGCTGTCCAGCGCCTGTGCCGGAGTGCCGGGCGGCGCCAGCAGGACAAAGCCGTCGCCGAGCACGTCGTCGAGCAGAGCGACGCCGGCGCCCGTCATGACCAACGCCTGCGGAAACAAACGCCCGAGCAGCGACTCTTTGCGCGCTGATTTTGACGGCAGGAGAAAGCCGCGATGAAATCGCGGCTTCGGTTTGTATTTCATCTCGGCAAAGTAGGCGCGCGCCGCCGGATAAAGCGCGAGCGCCCGGAAGAACGTTTGCATCGCCAGCGCGGCAAGGCGGTTGCGCGGCATCATCACGCGGCCCATGCGGATGGCGAGCTGCGTCATCGCCGCCGCATGGTCGCGCCGTTCGCTCTCGTAGGTGTCGAGCAAGCTTTCGCCGAGGCGGCCGGACACGACGGCGGCAAGCTTCCAGGCGAGATTGTGCGCGTCGCGAACGCCGCTGTTCATGCCCTGGCCGGCAAAGGGCGGCATCAAATGCGCGGCATCGCCGGCGAGAAAGACGCGGCCGGCGCGCCAGCGATCGGCCATGCGCGCATGGAAGGTGTAGACCACCTTGCGCTTGAGCACCGCCTTGTCGTCGCTGCCGTGAAGCCGCAGCAGCTTTTCGACGTGCGCCGGCGCCAGCACCGCTTCATCCTCCTCGCCGTCGTGCAGCATGAATTCGAAACGGCGGGTGCCGTTCGGGCCGGGCAACGACAGGCACGGCCGCGCCGGATTGCAGTACACTTTGGTGTCGCGGGTCGGATCGGTCGTCTGTTCGAGATCGAGAATGAGCCAGCGCTCGCGAAAGGTGGAGCCGTGCATCTCAATGCCGAGACGCTGGCGCACCAGGCTGCGGCTGCCGTCGCAGCCGACGAGATAGTCGCAGGTCAGATCGATCGGCGCACCGGACTTTTGCACCCGCAGGCTGACAGCTTGTGCGGTCTGCCGAGAATTCGAGCATCTCGGTTTCGAACAACGCCGTGGCATTGCCATAACGCCCAAGATTTTCGCGCAGGAGCTGCTCCAGCACCGGCTGGCGGAAAGCGTTGCGCCGCGGGAAGCCATATTCCAGCGTTGTCGGCTTGACCTTGAGGAAGCGCCGCCCGGCCGGCGAAAAATATTCGGAGCCGTAGCCGAGCACGATGTTCGGCACCAATTCGTTGATCACGCCGACCGCCTGCATGGTGCGCAGCGATTCGTCGTCGATCGACACCGCGCGCGGTTCGCCGACCGTCTGCGCGTTGCGCTCGATGATCAGGACGTCAACGCCGTAGCGGGCGAGCAGGCCCGCCAGCGTCAAGCCGGTCGGACCGGCGCCGACAATAATGACCGGCCAGTGCGCACGCGTGGTCATGGTCGCGATGATCGGCGCAAGATAACACGCAGCGCGTCAAGCCTCAGATCGCGGCGCGGCACATTGCGCTTTCGCCGATCAACGCTACCGGCTGCGGCGACGAACGGGCTTCGCGGCGCACGCCACGCAACGGCAACCGCCGTCCTTGAAGAACAGATCGAAGTACTCGTCGCCGTAATCAAAGGTGATTTCCTCCCCGGCTGCGATCGGCCGGAGCGCGATGAGCACAATCCGGCGTTGGCGCAGCACCGGCTCCGCGTTCGGCCGGCACGAATGGTTGACGTAGCGGCCCAGATTGCGCCGCGGCGAGCCGTCGATGGTCCACTGACCATTGACTTCGAACATGTATTTCGCGCGCCCAGCCGCGTTCGCGCCGTCGTGCCTCCTGCGTAGCGATCCATTTGCCGGAATAGGCGACGATAAAATCTTTTTTGGCAATCGGCCGCACCGCAAACAACCCCAGTCCGGTGGGCGATCGGCCGACGCGGTAAGAGCGAGAAGCCATTGATGCCGCTGAGCCGCCTCTTCGAGTTACCAACGCGCTTTAGCATTCGCGATTGCGAATCAATTCGTGCGTTACTTCCTATTATTTGCGAGCATACGCATAGTCAATTCGCTCGGCGGTCATCTTGCCCGCGTCACATGTTGATAGCGCGCTTGGCGACGGCGAGCGCCGCTTCCTTGACCGCTTCGCTCAGCGTCGGATGGGCGTGGCAGGTGCGGGCGATGTCTTCAGCGGCGGCGCCGAATTCCATGGCGATCGCCGCTTCCGCGATCATGGTTTCGGCATCGGGTCCGAGAATGTGCACGCCGAGCACGCGATCGGTCTTGGCATCGGCGAGGATTTTGACGAAGCCGTCGGTGGCGAGATTGGCGCGGGCGCGGGCGTTGGCGGTGAAGGGAAATTTGCCGACATTGTAGGCGACGCCGGCGCTTTTCAGTTCCTCCTCGGTTTTGCCGACCGAGGCGATTTCGGGGCTGGTGTAAACGACGTTCGGGATGACGTCGTAGTTCACGTGCCCGGCCTGACCGGCAATGATCTCGGCAGCGGCGACGCCTTCATCTTCGGCTTTGTGCGCGAGCATCGGCCCGGCGACCACATCGCCGATGGCATAAATGCCGGCGACATTGGTTTGAAAATGCGGATCGATGACGACGCGGCCGCGATTGTCCTTGTTCACGCCGAGCGGCTTCGAGGCCGAGCCCGTCGGTGTAGGGCACGCGGCCGATGGCGACGAGCACGATATCGGCTTCCAGCGTCTCGGCCGCGCCCCCGGCGGCGGGCTCGACCTTGACCTTGAGCGTCTTTCCCGAGGTGTCGATGGCGGTGACCTTGGAGGAGAGCTTGAATGCGATCCCTTGCTTCTGCTGCAGGCGGTGGAACTGCCGCGCCACCTCGCCGTCGATGCCGGGCAGGATGTGATCGAGAAATTCAACGACCGTCACCTGCGCGCCGAGCCGGCGCCATACCGAACCAAGCTCCATGCCGATAATGCCGGCGCCGACGACGACGAGCTTTTGCGGCACTTGCGGCAACTCGAGCGCGCCGGTCGACGACACAATGCGCTTTTCGTCGACGGTGATGCCGTTCAATCGGGCGACGTCGGAACCGGTGGCGATGATGATGTTCTTGGTCTCGAGCGTTTGCGTCTTGCCGTCGGCGGCTTTCACTTCGATTTTGCCCGGAGCGGCGATGCGGCCCAAGCCGCGAAACGTCTCGATCTTGTTCTTCTTGAACAAAAACGCGACGCCGTTGACGTTGGCGTCGACGTTGCCCTGTTTGTATTTGAGCAGCGCCGCAAGATCGACACTCGGCTTGCCGACCTTGATGCCCATCTTGCGGAAATTTGTCTTCGGCCTCCTCGTACAATTCCGACGCGTGCAGCATGGCTTTGGAGGGAATGCAGCCGATATTCAGACACGTGCCGCCGAACGTGGCGTTTTTCTCAACGACGGCGGTTTTCAACCCAAGCTGCGCCGCGCGGATGGCGCACTCGTAGCCGCCGGGGCCGGAACCGATGACAATGAGGTCGTAAGGCATGAAGCTGACACCTGCACATCGTCATGCCCGCGCTTGTCGCGGGCATCCACGTCTTATTGCGCCGAAGATCAAGACGTGGATGGCCGGGACAAGCCCGGCCATGACGCATTGACAAAATTACAAATCCAGCACCAGGCGCGACGGCTCCTCCAAACACTCTTTCACCCGGACCAGAAAGGTCACCGCTTCGCGGCCGTCGACGATGCGGTGGTCATAGGATAAGGCGAGATACATCATCGGCCGCGCCTCGATCTTGCCGGCGACCACCATCGGCCGCTCCTGGATCTTGTGCATGCCGAGAATGCCGGATTGCGGCGCATTGAGGATCGGCGTCGACATCAGCGAACCGTAAATGCCGCCATTGGTGATGGTGAAGGTGCCGCCCTGCAACTCTTCGATCTTGAGCGACCCGTCGCGGGCGCGACGGCCGAAATCGGCGATCGCCTTCTCGATTTCGGCAATCGATTTTTGATCGGCATCGCGCACGACCGGCACCACCAGGCCGCGTTCGGTCCCGACCGCAATGCCGATGTGATAATAGTTCTTGTAGACGATGTCGGCGCCGTCGATCTCGGCGTTTACCGCCGGGATTTCCTTGAGCGCCTGCACGCAGGCGCGAACGAAGAAGCCCATGAAGCCGAGCTTGGCGCCGTGCTTCTTCTCGAACAGCTCGCGGTATTGCCCGCGCAGCGCCATCACCTCACTCATGTCGACCTCGTTGAAGGTCGTGAGCATGGCGGCCGTGTTCTGCGCATCCTTCAACCGCCGCGCGATGGTCTGACGCAAGCGCGTCATCCGCACCCGTTCCTCGCGCGCGGCATCGTCCGGGGGCGAGGGCGCGCGCGCCTGCACCGTGGCCGCAGACGCGGCGATGGGCGTCGGTTGCGCGGCGGCGCGTTCGATGGCCGCAAGCATGTCACCCTTGGTGACGCGGCCATCCTTGCCGGTGCCGGGCACGGCGGAAACGTCGATGCCGGTTTCGGCGGCGATCTTACGCACCGAGGGCGCCAATGGCGCGTCGGCTGCTTTCGCGGCAGTGGGAGCCGGCGGGGCCGGCGGCGGCGTCTGCCGCGGGGCGATCGGCTCGGGTCCCGCGCCGATCGGTTTGGCCGTTTCGGTTTTTTGCTCGGGCCGCCCGGTGGGCACGGCGCCCGCACCTTCCTTGATTGAGCCCAAGAGCGCGCCGACGGCGACCGTGTCGCCATCCTTGACGGCAACGTCGGCGAGCACGCCGGCGGCCGGCGCCGGCACTTCGATGGTGACCTTATCGGTCTCCAGTTCCACCAGCGGCTCATCGACGGCGACCACGTCGCCCGCCTTCTTGAACCACTTGCCAATGGTCGCTTCGGTCACCGACTCGCCGAGTGCCGGCACGCGAATCTCAGCCATACTCCGTTCCTCATTTGCGGACGACAGATGCCGGACGACGACGACCGAATAAAAATCTTTGCCGCCGTCCGTCCGCTGTCCTCCGTCGCCCGCTACGCGAGTGCGTCTTCGAGAAATCTCGCCTGTTGCGCCAGATGCTGCGACATCTGGCCGACCGCCGTCGATGCCGAGGCCGGACGCCCCGCATAACGTGCGCGCCGGTGCTTGGCTGCGATCTGGTTGAGCACCCATTCGAGAAAGATATCGACAAACACCCAGCCGCCCATATTGCGCGGCTCTTCCTGACACCAGACGATTTCCGCCTGCTTGAAGCGCGAAAGCTCGATCATCAACGCCTTGGTCGGGAACGGATAGAGCTGCTCGATGCGCAGGAGATAAATGTCGTCGATGCCGCGTTTCTCGCGCTCGTCATAGAGATCGAAATAGACCTTGCCGGAGCATATCACGACACGGCGAATCTGATCGTCGGCAACAAGCTTGATCTTTTCGCCCGGATGATTTTGCGCGTCGTCCCACAGCAGCCGATGGAACGACGTGTCCGGACCCAACTCGTCGAGCCGCGACACCGCGCGCTTGTGGCGCAGCAGCGATTTGGGCGTCATCAGGATGAGCGGTTTGCGGAAATCGCGCTTAAGCTGGCGGCGCAGGATGTGAAAATAATTTGCCGGCGTCGTGCAATTGGCGACCTGCATGTTGTCTTCGGCGCACATTTGCAGGAAGCGTTCGAGCCGGGCCGAGGAATGTTCCGGCCCCTGCCCTTCGTAGCCGTGCGGCAACAGACAAACCAGGCCCGACATGCGCAGCCATTTGCGTTCGCCCGACGAGATGAACTGATCGAAGAGCACCTGCGCGCCGTTGGCGAAATCGCCGAATTGCGCCTCCCACATGGTCAGCGCATTGGGTTCGGCGAGCGAATAGCCATACTCGAAGCCGAGCACGGCTTCTTCCGAGAGCATCGAATTGATGACCTCAAAGCGCGCCTGGCCGTCGCGCAAATGATTAAACGGGGTGTAGCGCTCGTCGTTCTCCTGATCGACGAGAATCGAATGGCGCTGCGAAAAGGTGCCGCGCTCGCTGTCCTGTCCGGAGAGGCGCACCCGGTAGCCGTCGAGCAAGAGCGAGCAGAATGCGAGCGCTTCGGCGGTGGCCCAGTCAATGCCGGCGCCGAACTCGATCGATTTGCGGCGATGCTCAAAGAACCGGTTGAGCGTGCGGTGCAGATGGAAGCCAGCCGGCAGCGTCGTTATCTTCTCGCCGATCTCCTTGAGCGTGCCGATTTCGACGCCGGTCTTGCCGCGCCGCGGATCGTCGGCATCGCCTGCGGTCGTATAGCCGGACCAGCGGCCGTCGAGCCAATCAGCCTTGTTGGCGCGATAGCCCTGCGCCGCTTCCAGTTCGGCATCGAGCCGGCGGCGCCAATCGGCCTTCATCTTCTCGACTTCGCCGGAAGTCACCAGTCCTTCGCCGACGAGTTTGTTGCCGTAGATTTCCAGCGTCGTCGGATGGGCCGCGATTGCCTTGTACATCAGCGGCTGGGTGAACGAGGGCTCGTCGCCTTCGTTGTGGCCGTGGCGGCGATAACAGAACATGTCGATCACCACCGGCTTCTGGAATTTCTGCCGGAACTCGGTCGCCACCTTGGCGGCGTAGACGACCGCCTCCGGATCGTCGCCGTTGACGTGAAAGATCGGCGCCTCGATCATCTTGGCGACGTCCGAGGGATAGGGCGACGAGCGCGAGTAGCGCGGGCTGGTGGTGAAGCCGATCTGATTGTTGACGATGTAGTGCACCGAACCGCCGGTGCGATGGCCGCGCAGGCCGGATAAACCGAAGCATTCGGCGACCACCCCCTGGCCGGCAAACGACGCGTCGCCGTGAATGAGCAGCGGCATCACCATGGTGCGATCTTGCGGCGTGCCGCCGAGCTGATCCTGCTTGGCGCGCACTTTGCCGAGCACCACCGGATCGACGATTTCCAGATGCGAGGGATTGGCGGTGAGCGATAAATGCACCTTGTTGTGGTCGAACTCGCGATCGGACGAGGCGCCGAGGTGATACTTGACGTCGCCGGAGCCGTCGATTTCGTTCGGCGTCGAGGAGCCGCCCTTGAACTCGTGGAAGATGGCGCGATGCGGCTTGGCCATCACCTGCGACAGGACGTTGAGGCGGCCGCGATGCGGCATGCCGATCACGATCTGCTGCACGCCGAGCGCGCCGCCGCGCTTGATGATCTGCTCGAGTGCGGGAATCATCGATTCGGCGCCATCGAGACCGAAGCGCTTGGTGCCGGTGAATTTCAGATCGCAGAATTTTTCGAACCCCTCAGCCTCCACCAGCTTGTTGAGAATGGCGCGCTTGCCTTCGGGGGTGAAACTGATCTCCTTGTCGGGTCCCTCGATGCGTTCCTGAATCCACGCCTTTTGCGCAGCATCGGAGATGTGCAGGAACTCGACACCCAGCGTCTGGCAATAGGTGCGCCGGAGAATGGCAACGATCTGGCGGATGGTGCCGAATTCAAGACCGAGAACTTTGTCGAGAAAAATCGGCCGGTCCAAGTCGGTTTCGCTGAAGCCGTAAGTCTTGGGGTCGAGTTCGTCCTCCGCCGGCTGCGGCTGCAGATGCAGCGGATCGAGATCGGCGTGGAAATGCCCGCGCGCGCGGTAGGCGCGGATCAGCATCAGCGCCCGGATCGAGTCGCGCGTCGCGCGCTCGACGTCGGCGGTCGAAAGTTCGACGCCGCTTTTTTGCGCCCGCGCTTGACCTTGCCGCCAAGCGCTTTGCCTATTTCGCCCCAATCGCCGTCGAGCGCCGCCGTCAGTTCGTCGCGCTCTGCGGGCGGCCACCCGGGCCGCCGCCAGGACGGTCCGCGTGCGTTCGCGGCGACCTCGCGCGCGTCGTCCTTCAGGTTGCGGAAAAACGCCTGCCATTCGGCGTCGACGGCTGAAGAATCTGCCTCGTAGCGCGCGTAAAGGTCCTCGATATAGGTCCCATTCCCGCCGTAAAGGAAGGAGGTCCGGGCGAAGGCGGCATTCGCGTCCTGGCGAGACATACGTGGTCCTTGGTGAAAGCGGCAAATGGGGCCAAGGCGCACTGCCCCAACCCCTCCGCCCGTCCCCGGTTCGGGCATCCCTTATTTAATGCGGCACCTTGGCAACCGAAAGACGAAAGAAATGAAGCTTTATTTCCATGCTTCGGCCAGTGTTTTCCCAAGCCGCGCCGGCGACGGGGAGACGACAATCCCAGCCGCCGTCATCGCCTCGATCTTGGACTCGGCGCCGCCCTTGCCGCCGGCAATGATCGCGCCGGCATGCCCCATCCGCCGGCCTGGCGGCGCGGTGCGGCCCGATATGAAGCCGACGGTGGGTTTCTTCCGTCCCCGCTTCGCTTCATCCTTGAGGAATTGCGCGGCGTCTTCCTCGGAAGATCCGCCGATCTCGCCGATCATGACAATCGCCTCGGTCGCGTTATCGGCGAGAAGCATATCCAGTATTTCGATGAAATCGGCGCCCTTGACCGGATCGCCGCCGATGCCGACGGCCGTCGTCTGGCCCAAACCCACCGCGGTCGTCTGGAACACGGCCTCGTAAGTCAGCGTGCCGGAGCGCGAGACAATGCCGACCTTGCCGGGCTTGAAAATGTTGCCGGGCATGATGCCGATCTTGCATTCGCCGGCGGTCATGACGCCTGGGCAGTTCGGTCCGATCAACCGGGATTTTGAGCCGCACAGCGCGCGCTTGACCTTCACCATATCGAGCACGGGAATGCCTTCGGTGATGCAAATGATGAGCGGGATTTCGGCATCGATGGCTTCGCAGATCGCGTCCGCCGCGTTCGGCGGCGGCACGTAGATGACGCTGGCGTCGCAGCCGGTTCTCTCGCGTGCTTCAGCGACGGTCTCGAAAACCGGCAGACCGAGATGCGTGGTGCCGCCTTTCCCGGGCGAAGTGCCGCCGACCATCTTGGTGCCGTAGGCGATCGCCTGCTCGGAATGGAACGTGCCATTCTTGCCGGTAAAGCCTTGGCAGATCACCTTCGTGTTCTTGTCGATCAAAATGGACATGTCACGCCGGCGTCCTTACCGCGGTTACGATCTTGCGTGCGGCATCATCGAGGTCGTCGGCGGGAATGACGTTGAGGCCGGATTTTTTGATGATCTCCTTGCCGAGCGCGACGTTGGTGCCTTCGAGCCGCACCACCAGCGGCACGCGCAAGCCGACTTCCTTCACCGCGGCGACGACGCCTTCGGCGATGATATCGCAGCGCATGATGCCGCCGAAAATGTTGATGAGGATTCCTTTCACGTGCGGATCGGACGTGATGATCTTGAATGCGGCCGTCACCTTGTCCTTGCTGGCGCCGCCGCCGACATCGAGAAAGTTCGCCGGCGTCTCGCCGTAGAGCTTGATGATGTCCATCGTCGCCATGGCAAGTCCGGCGCCATTGACCATGCAGCCGATCGTGCCGTCGAGCGCCACATAGTTCAGATCGTAATGCGAGGCCTCGATCTCCTTGGCGTCCTCTTCGGCCGGATCGCGCAACGCCGCAATGTCGGGATGACGATAGAGCGCGTTGTCGTCGAAGCCGATCTTGGCATCGAGGCAAAGAAGCTTTCCCTCCTTGGTGACGACGAGCGGATTGATTTCGAGGAGATTCATGTCCTTGGCAAGGAAGGCCTGATAAAGCTTCGGCAGCGCGATCTCCGCCTGTTTGCCGACCTCACGGCTTAAGCCGAGCGCCCGCGCAACGGTATGGCTGTGGTGCGCCATGAAGCCGGTCGCCGGATCGACCGAGAACGAGAGGATTTTCTCCGGCGTGGTGCGGGCGACTTCCTCGATTTCCATGCCGCCTTCCGTCGAGGCGACGAAGGAGACCCGCGCGGTGGTGCGATCGACCAGCGCGGAGAGATAATATTCGCGGTCGATATTCGAGCCTTCTTCGATGTAGAGGCGGTGCACCTCTTTGCCGTGCGGACCGGTCTGGTGCGTGACCAGCGTCGCGCCGAGAAGCCGTTCGGCCTCGCGTCTGACCTCCTCGACCGATTTGACCACTTTGACGCCGCCGGCTTTGCCGCGGCCGCCGGCGTGGATTTGCGCCTTGACCACCCAGACCGGGCCGCCGAGGTTCTTGGCCGCCTTGACGGCCTCATCGACACTCATCGCCGGAATGCCGCGCGGCACCGGTACGCCGAATTCGCGCAGCACCGCCTTCGCCTGGTATTCGTGAATGTTCATGAAAGACGCTGGCTTTCCGCGGCGGAAACCGTCATCTCAGCCGCAGCGGATATTTCAACTGCCGAGATTGGGGGCGATCTTCTTGCAGGCCTCGACCAAGCCGTGCACCGCTTGCGCCGATTTTTCAAACATGCCGCGCTCGCTGCCGTTGAGCTCGATCTCGACCACACGCTCAACTCCCTTGCCGCCGATAATGACCGGCACGCCGACATAAAGATCGTTGATGCCGTACTCGCCGTTAAGCCACGCGGCCGCCGGCAGCACGCGTTTCTTGTCGAGCAGATAGCTTTCCGCCATTGCGATCGCCGAACTTGCCGGCGCATAGAACGCCGAGCCGGTCTTGAGCAGGCCGACAATCTCGCCGCCGCCGTTGCGCGTGCGCTCGACAATCGCATCGAGCCTGGCCGCCGTCGTCCAGCCCATCTTGACCAGATCGGGCAGCGGAATTCCGGCGACGGCCGAATAGCGTGTCAGCGGCACCATGCTGTCGCCGTGGCCGCCGAGTACGAACGCGGTCACGTCCTCGACCGAGACGTTGAATTCATCGGCGAGAAAGTAGCGAAAGCGCGCCGAGTTCGAGCACGCCGGCCATGCCGACGACCATTTGTTTCGGCAAGCCGCAACACTTCTGCAGCGCCCAGACCATGGCATCGAGCGGATTGGTGATGCAGATGACGAAGGCGTTCGGCGCATATTTCTTGATGCCGGCGCCGACCTGCTCCATCACCTTCAGATTGATGTCGAGGAGGTCGTCGCGGCTCATGCCCGGTTTGCGTGGCACGCCGGCGGTCACGATGCAGACCGAGGCCCCCTGGATGGTCTCGTAGGAATTGGTGCCGGTAAAACGTGCGTCGAAGCCGTCCACTGGAGAGGATTGCACCAAGTCGAGCGATTTGCCCTGCGGTACGCCCTCGACGACGTCGAACAGAACGACGTCACCGAGGTGCTTGAGGCCGATCAGGTGAGCGAGCGTGCCGCCGATGTGCCCCGCGCCAATCAATGCAATTTTGTGACGCGCCATCCGAAAAAATCCTCGATTTAAAGATGCCCAGCCGCCGCGGTCATTATCCCTTTCGGCGCGGCCATTCAAGCCGCCGGCATTTGTGCCGCGGGTCTTACCGGGAACCAGACCAGCGGCAGGGACATTTAGTCTCGGGCTGAGCCGGTGCGAGGCCGCATCCAGTGACGACATGACGAGCCGCCGCTCGCCGATAGCGACAAAGATATTAAGGGTGCTGGGACCGGGCCTCCTGACCGGGGCGGCGGACGACGATCCGAGCGGCATTGCGACCTATTCGCAAGCCGGCGCGCAATTCGGCTTCGCGCTGTGCTGGACGATGTTTCTGACCACGCCGTTTATGGTCGCGATCCAGATCGTGAGCGCGCGCATCGGCTCGATCACCGGTCGGGGACTGGCGGCCAACCTGGGCAGCGTTCTGCCGCCGGTGTTCTTGTTTGCGATCCTTGCGCTGCTCACCGCCGCCAACGTGGTCAACATCGCCGCCGACTTCGCCGCCATGGCGGCGGCGACGCGGCTCCTCGTCGGCGGACCGGCGCCGGTCTACGCGCTGTTTTTCGGAATTGTCTGCCTGTCGGCGCAAATCGCGATCCCTTATCGCCAATACGCCCGATACATGAAATTGCTCACGCTGGTGCTGTTCGCTTACGTCGCCACCGCTTTTACCGTGCATGTGCCCTGGCACGAGGTGCTGCTGGCAACCTTCATTCCGCATCTGTCGTGGAATCGCGATATCATCCTGATGCTGGTTGCCGTTCTCGGCACGACGATCAGCCCGTATCTATTCTTCTGGCAGGCGTCGCTCGAGGTCGAGGAGCGCCGCATCATGGAAAGACGAAAGACGGCGCCGCTGAAGAACGGCGCCGTCTCGGCGCGGCGGCGCTTTGGGCCCATCGTGCTCGATACCTGGGCCGGAATGGTGCTGTCCAACGTCATCGGCTTTTTCATCATTGTGACGACCGCTGCAACCCTGCACGCTCACGGCGTGACGACGATCGATACCGCTGCCGCGGCGGCCGAGGCGCTGCGGCCCCTGGCCGGAGAGTTTGCTTTCCTGTTGTTCGCCATCGGCATCATCGGCACCGGCCTCCTTGCGGTTCCGGCGCTCGCCGGCTCGGCCGCCTATGCGATCGCCGACGCATTCGGATGGAAAAACAGCCTTGGGCTGGCGCCGGGGCGGGCCCGCGACTTCTATGTGATCATTGCCGCCGCGACCCTGATCGGCGCGTTCGGGGCGCTGCTTCCCATCAATCCGATCCGCATGCTGGTGTGGAGCGCCGTGTTCAACGGCATCGTGGCCGTCCCGCTGATGGCCGGCATGATGGTGGTCGTCACCAGCCGCAAGATCATGGGAAAGTTCACCGCTTCCCGTCTCCTCGGCGTCTTCGGTTGGCTGGCGACATTGTTCATGGGGGCGGTCGTCGCCGCCTTCTTCTTCGCCTCCATTACCGGCTAAGCGCGCCGCCTCAGGTCTCGACGATCCCGGTCGATGCGCCGGAAATCAACGAATGAGCCGCGCCGTGCGGCCGCGCCAAGTAGTCCTGCGAGCGCATCTCGATGAGCCGCGAGGCGGTACGGCGAAACTCCTGCGCCTCAAAACCTTCATCGCCGACATAGAGCGCTTCCGCCTCGGCTGCGGCCGAGGCGATGAGCTTCACGTTGAGGTCATACAACGTGTCGATGAGGATGATGAAACGTTTGGCGGCGTTGCGCGTCTCGAAACTCATCACCGGAATGTGGTCGAGGATGATGGTGTGATATTCGCGCGCAATCCGCAGATAGTCGGCGGCGGCGAGCGGCTCCTCGCAAAGATCGGCAAACGAAAACCGCGCCACGCCCACTGCGGCACGTGGAACGCGCACGGTGCGTCCCTTGAGCGCCAGCCCCTGCGGCTGGCCTTTTTGACCGCGGGTCAGCTGGTGCCAGGCCCGATCAAGCGCGGCGTCGGCGGCCGCATCAGCGGGGACATACCAGACGCGTATCCCAGCGAGTTTCTCAAGCCGGAAGTCGACGCGCGCTGCAAGCCGCACGACGTCCATGTGCTCTTCGAGCATGTGGATGAAGGGCACGAACAGCGCGCGATTCAAACCGTCGCGATAAAGCTCCGCCGGTGCGACGTTCGAGGTGGCGACGATGACGACCCCGCGCGCCATAAGTTGCGCGAACAAGCGGCCGAGGATCATCGCGTCGGCGATATCGGTGACGTGGAGCTCGTCGAAGCACAGGAGCCACGCTTCTTTGGCAAGTTCGATCGCGGTGAGCTCGATCGGATCGGCGCCTTCATGCTCGCCGCGCTTCATGGCTTGCCGAAATGCGTGGATGCGTTCGTGCACGTCGAGCATGAATTCGTGGAAATGGACGCGCCGCTTTCTTTGTACGGGACTTGCGGCGAAGAACAAATCCATCAGCATGGTCTTGCCGCGCCCGACATCGCCGTAAAGGTAGAGGCCCTCGACCGGCGGCTGTTTTTTTTCGCGGCTGCCGAACATCCAGCCGAGCGGCGACGATTTGCGCGCGAGACGATGCTCGACAATGCGCGCCTCAAGCTCCGCGAACCGCTCCACGGCGGCGAGCTGATCGACATCGCGCTCGATGTGGCCAGCGGCCACAGCGGCAGCGTAGCTCGCTGATATTGAGGCGGTCATGATGCTGTTAAACGGCGGGGGTTAGAGAAATAACGACCACTCAGCGGTAATGCACGGCGCGCGCCGCAAGCGTTTCGGCGGATGAGACAAAAACGCGGTTACTAGCCATGCGTATAGGGAATGTGGCCATGATGCTCAATACTTCGCCTTGCCTCATTTCGACGGCACTCGACATGATAGGGCATTCCCATGAGCATGGATTCCGGCGCGCGCGAAAGATGTGCGCTGATAAAAAATTTCGCCGGCATCAGCGGTGAAAAGTTGGAGGATGCGACCGGGGAGTTTTCGACGATCAGGTCAGGAGACCCTTGGAATGCAGGACCTTCTACCCGCCGGCGGCGTGATCCGTAAATTGTGGATCGGAGAAGCTGACAAATACCGTGGCCATTTGCTGCGGCTCGATCCGGACAGCAGGAACAGCCGCTTCGGCGGCGGCGTCGCCGACGAGTTCATCCGCAATTACGTCGACGTGACCATCTCGCTCGAGGCTGTCGTGCACGGCTTTTTTGTCGACGGCGTCATGCGCGGAGCCGCCGAGCTGCGGCAGCTCGGCGTTCATGCGCCGGGGCAAGCGGAAGCGGCCATGAGCGTCGAAAAGCCGTGGCAAAGTCACGGCGTCGGCTCGGCGCTGCTGCGCCGCACCCTGCTCGCCGCCCGCAATCGCGGCTTTCGCCACCTGCATATGGCGTGCCTGGCGGACAACCGGCGGATGCAGCAATTGGCCCGCAAGTTTGACGCCGAGCTGTCGTTCGATTTCGGCAGCGTGGTCGGCGAAGTCGAATCGATGCGCGCCAATCCGCTGTCGGTGATGCAGGAGCTGATCGCCGACCATCACGGGTTCGCAACGGCGATCCTCGATTTGCAGTCGCGCTTGCTGCGCGCCTGAACAAACCACTGGTGGCGAGGACGCCGATGGCTGGTCGTCAGTAGCTCGTCGCCAGCCGATATTCGGAGGCGGTGAGCGGATAATCGGCCTCGACGACGTAGGGGCCGCCGCCGACCGAAGAGCGGGACGAGAACAGCACAAAGCGGGACACCTCAAATGACGCGGACCGGTAGTGTGCGCGCGCGGCCAGATAATCGGCGACCTGGCGGCTCGAGGATTCGCGGAGCCGCGCCAGGGTAACGTGCGGAATATATTTGCGGCCCTCCGGTTCAAGCCCCATCCGCTGCAGCAGTCGTTCATGCTCCGCCTGCAGCTCAAACAGCGGCGCAACCTGCGCGGCTGTCGCGACCACGGCACGAGGCTTCCGCCCGCCGAATGAAGTGAGACCGTCGAGACGCAGCTCGAATGGCCGGCGCTGCACGCGCCCGAGCAGGCCGGCAATATCGCGCGCCAGCGCATCATCGATATCGCCGATGAAGCGCAACGTCAGATGATAGTTCTCGGGGTCGATCCAGCGCGCCCCGGGCAAGCCGCCCCGCATGATGGCAAGCGAGTCGCCGATGTGCCGCGGGATTTCCAGAGCCGTGAACAGACGGGGCATGACACCTGCGTCCCAAATCGAACGGCGAATCGCGGCGCGCCCACAGCATGCGAGGATCGCGCGCGCAGCGCAACCCTTTAGGGCGAGCGCGATTTCCGAACCTCGGCAATAAGTTCCTCTACCTTCGGCAAAATGCGGGCAACAATAATGTCCGACACCTGCGGCATTTGGGTGCACGCCGTCGCGCTGGATCAGCGCCCGATTGGCGGCCACGCCGTCGAGGAAAAACGGATAGAGCGGAACGCCATAGGCGCCGGCAAGCTCCGCATAGATGCTTTCGAAGGATTTCGCGTAATCGCCGCCGAGATTAGGCGCCGCGCGCATGCCGCAGAGCAGAACGCGGATGTGCCGCTCGGCCAGACGCCGCAAGATCGCCGCCAGCGCCTCGCGCGTCACTTGCGGATTTAATACGCGCAGCATGTCGTTGGCGCCGAGTTCAAGGATGACCGCCTCGGTGCCGCTCGGAACCGACCAATCAAGCCGCGCAAGACCGTCCGCAGCGGTGTTGCCGGACACTCCGGCATTGACGATTTCGACAGCGTCGCCCTTAGCGGCCAGCGCCGCTTGCAAGCGCGGGACAAATCCTTCGTTGACCGGCAAGCCCAAACCCGCCGTAAGCGAATCGCCGAGCGCCACGATTTTTACCGGCGCGGGCGCCCCGGCGAAGGAAGCGGTCGCGCAGACAATGAACCCAAGCATGGCGACGGCCACTTGCGCGATGTGGCGCAGCCACTTTCCGTACCCATATGATCGGCGGTACCTCGACACCGCAACGCGCCGCTCACCCGCAGACATGAATGACACTTCGGGGCATCCTCTCCTCGGCGACGCCGTGGCGCTTTCGGCGGTGAACCTTTCGCTCGGCACCGGCGCCAATCGCGTTCATATCCTTAAAGATGTCGATCTGAATATACGAAGTGGCGAGGCCGTGGGTCTGCTTGGCCCATCGGGCTCGGGCAAATCGACGCTGCTCATGGTGATGGCGGGCCTCGAGCACGCGGACAGCGGCTCGGTCCTGGTTGCCGGCAAAAACCTCGGGCAGTTCGGCGAGGACGAACTCGCGCACTTTCGCGGCGTCAATGTCGGCATCGTCTTTCAGGCTTTCCATCTCATCCCGACCATGACCGCGCTGGAAAACGTCGCGGTGCCGCTCGAACTTTCCGGGGCACGTGATGCTTTTGTGCGCGCCGAAGCCGAACTTGCGGCGGTCGGGTTGAGCGACCGGTTCGACCATTATCCGGCCCAGTTGTCCGGCGGCGAGCAGCAGCGCGTCGCCATCGCGCGGGCGCTCGCACCCAATCCGGCGATTCTCGTCGCCGACGAGCCGACCGGCAATCTCGATGAAGCGACCGGCTCACAGATCATCGAGCTTCTGTTCCGCGGGAAAGAGCAGCACCGGACGACGCTCGTTCTGGTCACGCACGATGCCGCCTTGGCAGCCCGGTGCGACCGGGTGTTGCACATGCATTCCGGGCGGATCACGCCTGCTCCGCTTGCTTCCGCATCGAATAGCCAGCAGCGGGCAACCCCGCCATGAACGATGTCTGAAGGCCGCGCCACGATGACCGCCGCCCGCCGCGTTCCGTTCGCGGTCAAGATCGCCTTCACGGTCTTCATGGCGGTGCTGATCCCGGTTTATTTGTACTATTACGGGCCAACCAACTTTCTGTTCATTTGCAACATCGCGCTGCTGCTGACGCTCGCGGCGATCTGGCCCGAAAACGATTTGCTGCTGTCCATGGCCGGTGTCGCCATTCTGGTGGTGCAGACTGGATGGCTTGTCGATTTCCTGGTCAATCTGGCCGGTGTCTCGCTGACCGGCGTCACCGATTACATGTTCGATGCACGCTTTCCGTTGTACTTGCGCCTCTTGTCGCTCTACCACGCCTGGATACCGTTCCTGGTGATTTATTTGCTGTGGAAGGTCGGATACGACCGCCGCGCCATTTGGGCCTGGAGCGCACTGTTCTGGGTGCTGCTGCTGGTCTGCTTCTTCCTCATGCCGCCGCCAACACCGAATCCGGGATTGACGCCGGTCAATATCAACTATGTGTGGGGGCCGAGCGAGCAGGCGCCGCAGACCTGGATGCCGCCCGCCGTATGGTTCGCCGGATTGATGGTGGGGTTGCCGCTGTTGGTGTTCGCGCCGACGCACTTCGTACTCAGCCGCGTCATACCCGAGCGGGCCTGATGCTGGCGCCGGCGACCCAGCAAGACCGCTTCGTCGCGCTCCGACTCGCCTGGCGCGAGGTGCGCGGCGGTCTGCGCGGGTTCGGCGTTTTCGTCGTCTGTATTGCGCTCGGGGTCTTCGCAATTGCGGCAGTCGGTTCGGTCTCTGCCGCGCTGTCCGACGGGTTGGCGCAATCGGGCGCTTTGCTGCTCGGCGGCGATCTCGCGTTTACCCTGCCGCTGCGCGAAGCCGATGACGCCGAGCGCGCTTTTCTTGCCGAACGCGGGGCGGTGTCAGCCATCGCCATGCTTCCGACCATGGCGCGCACCAGCGACGGCCGCTCGGGGCTGATCGAGATCAAGGCCGTGGACGGCGCCTATCCGCTCCTGGGGACGGTCAAGACCGAGCCGGACATTAAGCTTTCGGCCCTGTTCGCCCGCAGCGGCGACGTTTTCGGCGCCGCCGCCGATCCGGTATTGCTCGACCGGCTGCAACTCAGAAGTCGGAGACCGGATTACCATCGGCAACGCCACTCTTGAGCTGCGGGCAGCTCTGCGCGGCGAACCGGATAAACTCGGCGGCGGCATCGCCCTTGGACCTCGCGTTCTTGTCAGCGACGAGGCGCTCCGCGCCAGCGGGCTTCTCCAACCTGGAAGTTTGGTGCGCTGGCGATACCGGCTCAAATTGGCGCCCGGACGAGCCGACGATCGGGCGCTTGCGCTGGCGCAAGCGCAGGCGCTCAAAGAATTCCCCGATGCCGGCTCGGACATCCGCACGCGCAAGAACGTTTCGCCGCAGCTCGAGCGGAATGTGGAGCGCTTCAGCCAATTTCTGGCGCTCATCGGCTTTGCCGTTCTGTTGGTCGGCGGTGTCGGCGTCGCCAATGCGGTTGCCGGACACCTTAATCGCAAGCGCCCCGCCATTGCGACAATGAAGGCGCTCGGCGCGCGCGGCGGCACCGTCGTTGCCGTTTACTCCTGGCAGATCATGCTGATCGCGCTATTCGCCGCTTGCATCGGCGCCGCGTTCGGCGCGGCGTTGCCGTACGTCGCGGCCTGGCTGTTCGGCGCGCTGCTGCCGTTCCCGGTGGCGCCGCGCCTTCACTTCGGTGTGCTGGCGCTGTCGGTTGCCTATGGCCTCTTGACCGCGCTTGCTTTCGCGTTGTGGCCCTTGGGACGCGCTCACGATACGCCGGTCTCGGCGTTGTTCCGCGGCCCGATCGGCGCCGAACGGTCATGGCCGCGGCGCCGTTATCTCTTCGCCGTCGCGCTGGCCGTTGCTGCGATCGCCGGGCTTGCGATTTCTTTCGCTTACGATCGCCGCTCGACAGCGATCTTCGCGGTGTCAGCCGTAGGTTTGTTCGCAGTCCTGCGGCTCCTTGCGGCGGCGATCATGATCGGCGTCCGGTATGTGCCGCGCTTGCGGCCAATGCTGCTGCGGCTCGCGGTCGCCAACATTCACCGGCCGGGCGCCGTGACGCCGAGCATTGTGCTTTCGCTCGGCGTTGGATTTTCCTTGCTGGTGACGGTCGTCGAGATCGAAGGCAATTTGCACCGCGAGCTTACCGCGGCGCTGCCCCTGCACGCGCCCTCGTTTTTCTTCATCGATATTCCAGCATCGCAGACGCAACGCTTCGACGCGCTTGTGCGCCAACACGCGCCAAACGCCGCGCTCGAGCGGGTGCCGATGTTGCGCGGGCGGATCGTCGAAGCCGGCGGCGTCAAAGCCGAAGATCTTAAACCCGCGGAGAGTTCCGCTTGGGTCCTGCGCGGCGACCGCGGCATCACGTACGCAAGCACCGTCCCGCAAGGTTCGCGGGTGGTGGCCGGCGAATGGTGGCCCGCGGATTATTCCGGCGCGCCGCTCGTCTCGCTTGAAGAAAAAACCGCGCGGGATTTGCGGCTGAAACTCGGTGACACCGTCACCGTCAATGTGCTGGGCCGAAACCTGACGGCGCGCATCAGCAATTTGCGCGCGGTTGATTGGGAAAATCTGGGCATCAATTTCATACTGGTCTTCTCGCCCGGCACCTTCGCCGGCGCGCCGCACACCGACATTGCCACACTCACATTTGCCGATGGCGGCTCGCCGCCCGAGGAAGCGGCCGTGGTCAAGGCGGTGGCCGAAGGGTTTCCGGCAGTGTCCGCGATCAGCGTCAAGGACACGCTCGATGCGGTTGATCGAATTGTCGGAAATTTGGCCGCTGGCTTGCGCGGCGCGAGCATGCTGACGTTGATTGCCGCCGCCTTGGTGCTGGGCGGCGCGCTTGGCGGCCGGCCATCGGTCCAGGCTTTACGATGCCGTGGTGTTGCGGACATTGGGCGCGACGCGCCGACAGCTCCTTGCCGCCTATACAATCGAATTCCTGCTCGTCGGCTCAGCGGCGGTGCTGTTCGGACTGGCGGCAGGCTCCATTGCCGCCGGCCTCATCGTCTCCCGACTATTCGACTTTCCATTCGTCTTTCTGGCCGGCCGCGCGGCCGCTGCGGCATTTGCGGCGCTTGCCGGCGTGGTCGGCTTGGGCCTATTCGGAACGGCTCAGGTCCTTGGCCGCAAGCCTATGGAGGTACTTAGGAATCTCTGACATTTCGGTATTCGTGAAGGATTGGTAACGCATTGCGATTGTCGCAGCCATCCTCTAGCGCGTATGCGTCTTTGCCATTAAATTCCGTCCCAACTTCGCGTCCGGCTTCCCGGACGCAACCGACCCGGCAGTACCGGGATAACTCAGGGGTAATTTCCATGTCGGACTTCGACCGGAATATCGCGACCGCCAGGACCGGCTATCGCACCGATCAGGTTGTGATCGATGCAGGTCTGCGCGCGTATATGATCCGCGTCTACAACTACATGACCGCGGGCGTGGCGCTGACCGGACTGGTCGCCTGGTTCGCCTACCAAGCCGCGGGCGGCGATGCGATCCAGATCGCGGGGCATTCGATCACCGGCTTGACCCCCTTCGGCCAGGCGATCTTTGGCAGCCCGCTGATGTGGCTGTTCGTGCTTGCCCCGCTGGGCCTGGTCATGCTGCTTAGCTTTGGCATCAACCGGCTGTCGGTGGGCACCGCACTGACGTTGTTCTTCGTCTATTCGGGCCTGCTCGGTCTGTCGCTGGCCTCGATTTTCCTGGTTTACACGGGAGCATCGATCACGCGGGTGTTCTTCATCTCGGCGGCCACGTTCGGCGCCATGAGCCTCTACGGCTATACGACCAAGCGTGACCTCACCGCCGTCGGCTCGTTCTTGTTCATGGGCTTGATCGGCATCATCATCGCAAGCCTGGTGAACATCTTTCTGCAGTCGAGCGGTCTCTATTGGGTCATTTCGGTGATCGGCGTGCTGATTTTCGTCGGCCTTACCGCCTACGACACGCAGGCCATCAAAGAGATGTATAGCCCGATGGATGACGGCACCGTCGCCGGCCGCAAGGCGGTCATGGGCGCACTGCGGCTCTATCTCGACTTCATCAACCTGTTCCTCATGCTGCTCCGCCTGTTCGGCGATCGCCGCTGAAGGAACGCAAATGAGCTTGGCGCCCCGGAAGATTTCCGGGGCGCTTTGTTTTTGCGTGGCCGTTGAGCGATGAGCGATCTTCCCGTCAGGCCGGCGCGGGCGGCGGACATCGCCGCCATCACCCGCATCTACGCCGACGCCGTACTTGAGGGCACGGCGACATTTGAGATCGAGCCGCCGGATGAGGCGGAGATGGCGCGGCGCCAGCAGACGCTGTTGGCGGATGACCTTCCCTTTTTCGTCGCCGAGCACGCCGGCAGGGTCGCAGGCTACGCCTTTGCCGGCCGCTACCACGTCCGGCCGGGGTATCGCTGGACACTCGAGAATTCGATCTACGTGGCGCCGCAATTTCAGCGTCTTGGGATTGGGCCGAATGTTGATGCGCCGGCTCCTCTGCCGAGGCGGAGACGCGCGGCTACCGGCAGATGCTGGCGCTGATCGGCGATCAAACGAACGTTGCATCGATTGCGCTGCACGCGACGTTCGGCTTCCGTCGTATCGGTACGCTGCAATCCGTCGGCTTCAAACACGGCCGCTGGCTCGATGTCATACTGATGCAGCGCCCGCTCGGCAGCGCCAATTCCATGCCGCCTTGAAGCTCGCGGCGCAGGTCCGCCTATTCCACCCGCGAAGCGCGCAACATCAAGAGCGCGGCAAAAGCTGCGAGGCAGAGAGCCGACGATACGGCAATGACGGCCGGCCCCATGGCGTTGAGCAGCAACCCGAACAAGAGCGGCGCCAGCGCTTGTGCCGCCCGCGCCGGCGCGCCGAGTAGGCCGGTCCGCTCGCCATAGCCTTGCGGACCGAACACGGCGAGCGGCACGGTCCCGCGCGCAATGGTCATGAGCCCGTTGCCGGCGCCATAAAATATCGTGAATGGCACGACGGCGGCGGGACCGATGAGGGCGAAAATCGCGGCGCCGAGCGGATGCAGCAGCGCGGCGATCCGCGCCGAAATGAGCGGGTGCACGTTGCGCATGACAAAGAACTCGATCATGCGTGCCGCCACCTGCGCCGGTCCGACCAGCGCTGCCGCCGCAATGGCCTCGACATGCGTGGCGCCGGCGCGCTCCAATAATCCGGGCAGGTGCGCGGCCATCGAACCGGTCACGAACCAGGCCGCGGCGAACACAAAGGCTAGCAAGAACATCTGCCGGTAAGGCTTCCAGCCAATCGATCGCGCGGCGGCGTGGACGCGATGGGCGGTGCGCACGGCCCGGGGCAACAGTGCATTCAGCGGCAAGCCGAGCACGATATTGAGGAGAGCCCAAACCAGCAGCGTTTCGCGCCAGCCCACCGACTCGTTGAGCACCGTCGTTACCGGCCAGCTCACGGTCGAGGCAAACCCGGCGAACAGCGTTATGCCGGTTATCGGCCCGCGCGCCTCGTGGCCGTAAATTGCCGTCAGCGCGGCAAATCCGGCATCGTAAAGCCCAAGGGCCATGCCGATCCCGAGCACCGCCCACGCAACCGCGAGCACGACGGCTCCATGCGCCGCGGCAAGCACAAGAAGACCGGCCGCGAGCACGACGTTGGACAGCATCAGCACCCCGCGCCCGCCGCGCCGGTCGATCACCCGACCCACCGCCGGGCCCGCGAATGCCGCGATCAGCAACGCCCCGGAAAAAGCCGCGAAGACCCAAGAGCTGGGAACGCCAATTGCGGCCCCGATCGGATCGGCGAGGATCGCGGGCAAATAATAGCTCGATGCCCAGGCGAGCGTCTGCGTAATGCCGAGCGTAACGACGACGGCAGCGCGCGATCGTGTTACCGGCGCGATCTCACTGTGATGGGCCACATGCATTTGTCTTTGTGTGTGCGCCGCGCGTGGCGGCGCCTGAACGCGACATCCGCTCGCACAGCAGCAGAGATCGGATGCCGCCCCAAGAAAAACTCTAGCCGGCGATCAGGTGGAGCGAGCGGTCGAGCGCGCCCAACACGCGATCGAGCTCGCGGCCGCGGCGAAGAATGTGACCGGTAGCGGAAATGACACTATAAGCGCCCTGCTTGCGCTCCAGCCGCGGATTTTTCTCGATGCGGTAGATGGGGAATTCGCTGGCGCGGCGGAACACCGAAAACACCGCGCGATCGCGTAAAAAGTCGATGGAATAATCGCGCCATTCGCCGGCGGCGACTTTACGGCCATAGAGGTTGAGAATGCGATCAAGCTCACGCCGGCTGAAAGTAACTTCGCTCGCGGGGACGGGTGCACGCACCTCGCCCCCGCGCCACGCGCTGGGTTCTGTCTCGCCGAAGTCCATGCGGCGCCTCCTGTCCCTTAAGCTTCACGGAAACTTCATGATCGCGCCGCCGCCGGATATCGAGCAAGGCCCTCATGAAAGCTATCTGCTGCGCTTTTGAGCGCCCCTGGGTGGCATACGGCGGAACTTTTCACGCAGCGTAAGGTCGGCCCAGGTGCGACATTTTTGCCCCGGCAAATCACGAATTCGTTAAGCCGATCATAATACGGCCCCATTTCCGTCAATCACACGCCAAGCTGGATTGCGAAATGCTTCCTCGTTGCCTCAAGGCCCGGTCCGGTTTGTGTTCCGGATTCCTCAGCCCCCCAGCCCCCCGGGATGCGGGCGGACCGGGCCAGAGTTTTCTGGTAGATGTGTTTTTCGGTAGAGTCTGTTGTTGTGAAGGCCGGCTGACCGCCGGCCTTTTTTGTTGTTCCGGGCGCTCAGTAGACGGTGACGATGGGGTTTGAGCGAGCCTACGGCCGCGGTTGCCGGATCACTGGCCTTCGATGGCCGAGGTCTGCGGCGTCAGCGGCGCCAAAGCCGCCCCGAGGATGAGGCCAGGCTTTTCGCGCGTTCCCTGCTGCACAAAAACCGCGGCATCATCGCTGTCATCGGCCTCGATCTCGGAAATCGGAACGCTCCAGGATAAATCGCTGCCACTGAAGTCGCCAAGCTTGAGCCAGTGACGTACGACGTTGTGGTACGTCACCGTGCGCCCGCGGTTTTCGCCGCGGCCGATCGCGACCGACACCGATTTCGCCAGCGGACAGAGCCACACTTCTCCGGCCGTATGCGCGTTGCCGCCTTCGATTTTCACGTCCAGGCTGTGGCCGCTGAGCGACAGCAAAACCGGAACTGACATGATCGCCGGGTTGCGGTCGGTCTGCACGATGGCGCGCTCGATCGCCGAATGATCGCTGCCCACCACGTGCGTTGCGCCGTTGACCACGATTTGCGGCGTATAAACTTGCCGGTCGCCGCGCATGTGCGCATAGGCGCGCTGCCGCGCAGAATGGGCCGGGTCCGCCAAGCGTGTCCTTCCAGCCCGAGATAATCCCAGTAATCGATCGGCACGCTCATGACGACCAGTGAAGGATCGGTCGCCAATTCACCCAAAAGCTTGTCAGCCGGAGGACACGACGAGCAGCCTTGACTGGTGAACAATTCCAGCAGCGCGCGCGGGCCGCTGGCGCTGGCGGCAGCGCAGCCTGCGAGCACCAGGACAGCAACAAAAAATGCCGATGTGAGGCGGCGGCAACGCAACATTCCAGTGTCCACCCTCGCTGCCCCTCAGCCCTTCTCCGTCCTTGATATCGGCCGCGTCCGTCACCCGCCACTCAATTCACGGTGAGTGGCTTCGGCGTTTGGCAAATACGGCCCGTGCGGAACTTTGCCGTCGCCAGTGCGCCGCGTTAAGCGGCAAGATGGCGGAGCACATACTGCAAAATGCCCCCATTCCGGTAGTATTCGAGTTCGTCCACGGTGTCGATTCGGCAGATCAGGGGCACGCGCTTGAGGCCGCCGTCGGCGGCGACAATCTCGGCAATGAGCCGCTGGCGCGGCTTGAGATCGCTGTGCAATCCGCGGATGGTCACCTGCTCGTCGCCCTTGAGCCCGAGCGTCTGCCAGGAGCTGCCTTCTTCGAACACCAGCGGCACCACGCCCATGCCGATGAGGTTTGAGCGATGAATGCGCTCGAACGACTGGGCGATGACGCCGTGCACGCCAAGCAGAATAGTGCCCTTGGCGGCCCAATCGCGCGAGGAGCCGGTGCCGTATTCCTTCCCGGCGAACACCACGAGCTGCACGTGGTCGCTTTTGTAGCGCATGGCCGCGTCGTAGATGGTCATGCGTTGGCGCGACGGATAGTGAATGGTGTAGCCGCCCTCGACTCCGGGAACCATCTGATTCTTGAGGCGGATATTGGCGAAGGTGCCGCGCATCATCACCTCATGATTGCCGCGGCGCGTGCCATACTGGTTGAAATCCAGGGGTTTGACGTGGTGATCGGTGAGGTACTTGCCGGCAGGCAAATCGATCTTGATCGAGCCGGCCGGCGAGATGTGATCGGTGGTGATTGAATCGAGGAACAGCCCCAGGATGCGGGCGTCGATGATGTCACTCGGCGGCTCGGCCCGACGCGACATGCCGGCGAAATACGGCGGATTTTGCACATAGGTGGACTTGCGGATCCCAGGGAAACGTCAATGCGCCTTGGACGCTGATTTTGCGCCAATGCGACATCGCCCTTGAATACGTCGCCGTATTTGCGCGTGAACATCTGTTTGTTGATATTCTTGCGGATGAACGCGTCGACCTCGCGGCTGGACGGCCAGATGTCGCGCAAATAAACCTTGCGCCCGTTCTGGTCGGTGCCGAGCGGCGCCTTGGCGATATCGACCTGCATCGAGCCGGCGATCGCGTAGGCAACCACCAGCGGCGGCGAAGCGAGATAATTGGCGCGCACGTCGGCGTTGACGCGGCCTTCGAAATTGCGGTTGCCGGACAGATACCGCGGCGGCGACGAGATCGCTGTCATTGATCGCTTTGGAAATTTCCGGCGGCAGCGGGCCGGAATTGCCGATGCAGGTGGTGCAGCCGAAGCCGACGAGATTGAAACCGAGCTCGTCCAAATCCTTCTGCAGGCCGGATTTGTTGTAATATTCGGCGACGACCTGCGAACCCGGCGCCAGCGAGGTTTTCACCCACGGCTTGACGGTCAGGCCGCGCGCCAACGCTTTGCGGGCCAAGAGTCCGGCCGCCATCATCACGCTGGGATTCGAGGTGTTGGTACATGACGTGATCGCCGCGATGACCACGTCGCCGTGACCGAGCGTTTCGTTGCGCCCCTCGACCGGGACGCGCTTGCCGATTTCGGAAGCCTTGCCGAATTCCGTCATCCATGGCTTTGGCGAAACCGCTTTTGACCTCTTTCAGCGGCACGCGATCCTGCGGACGTTTCGGGCCGGCCAGCGACGGCTCAACCGAAGCAAGCTCAAGTTTCAGCACGTCGGTGAAAATCGGGTCGGCCGCCGTCTTGCTGTGATACATCCCCTGCGCTTTGGCATAGGCGAGCACGAGCGCAACCTCCTCCGCGCGCCGCCCGGTTTCCCGCAAATAGCGGATGGTATCGTCGTCGATCGGGAAGAACCCGCAGGTGGCGCCGTATTCCGGCGACATGTTGCCGAGCGTCGCGCGGTCGGCGATGGAAAGACTCGCAAGCCCGGGGCCGAAATACTCGACGAATTTGCCGACGACGCCGCGCTTGCGCAGCATTTGCGTGACGGTGAGCACGAGATCGGTCGCGGTCACGCCTTCCTTGAGCTTGCCGTTGAAGCGCACGCCGATCACTTCCGGCAGCACCATCGAATAAGGCTGGCCGAGCATCGCGGCTTCGGCTTCGATGCCGCCGACCCCCCAGCCGAGCACCGAGAGGCCATTCACCATGGTGGTGTGCGAATCGGTGCCGACCAGTGTATCGGGATAAGCAAGTTCGCTGGCGACGGTCTTGTCCGCGAATTTGATCTTTGTCTTCGCGCTCCACACCGTTCGCGACAGGTATTCAAGGTTGACCTGGTGGCAGATGCCGGTGCCGGGCGGCACGACGCGGAAATCTTCGAACGAGCGCTGCGCCCATTTGAGGAAGCGGTAGCGCTCCTGATTTTGTTTGTATTCCTCGTCGACGTTCTTTTTGAACGCGCCGTTGCTGCCGAAGAAGTTCACAACCACCGAGTGATCGATGACCAGATCGACCGGCACGAGCGGATTGATTTTCTTCGGATCGCCGCCCAGCATTTTCATGGCGTCGCGCATGGCGGCAAGATCGACGACGGCGGGCACGCCGGTGAAATCCTGCATCAGCACCCGCGCCGGCCGGAAGGCAAGTTCGCGCTCGGACGTTTTGGTCTTGAGCCACTGCGCGACCGACTGGATATCGTCCTTGCTGACCGAACGACCGTCCTCGTTGCGCAGCAAATTTTCCAGCAGCACTTTGAGCGAAAAGGGCAGCCGGGAAATTCCTTTCAAGCCGTTCTTTTCCGCCGCCGGCAGGCTGTAATAGGCGTAGGTTTTCGAGCCCACTTTGAGCGGCCGCAGGCATTTGAAACTATCGAGCGAAGCCATGATTATTTTCCCATCCCGCCAGGGCGCGTGCCGGGCAATGTGCGGGTCAATTATTGCCGAAAACGCGTCCGATAAACCTTGGGCGGGCAAGACCGGGCGTCAACCAAAACGTCGCAGCCCGGCCAGCGGCTTATAAGGTCTTTTTTAGAATTGTACCAGACCGGTAACGAGATGCGGATATGCCAAAAACGCGCGATTCCCGGTTGTAAGCCGCCTGCCGCGCAAGCGGCCGTTAAGCTGGACACTGGATGTGAGCGATGCGCCTTTCCGGCACTGATCTGACTTGTCGGCGCGGCGACCGCGACATTTTCGTCGGTCTGAACTTTTCCGTCGCCGACGGCGAAGCCTTGATGGTGAGCGGCCGCAACGGCGCCGGCAAATCGTCGCTCCTGCGCATGCTGGTCGGGCTAGTGCGCATCGCCCACGGGAGCCTCGATTTGCAGGGAGGCGATCGGGATTTGACCATAGGCGAGCAGGCTCACTACTTGGGTCATCAGGACGCGCTCAAGCCGTCACTGTCCGTTGCCGAAAACCTGGAATTCTGGACGGGATTTCTCGGTCCGGCGATCCCGAGCCGGGCCGCGGCACTGGCGGCGGTCGGGCTCGACTCGCTTGCCGACTTGCCGGCCGGCTACCTTTCCGCCGGCCAGCGGCGGCGCCTGTCTTTGGCGCGGTTATTGGCGGTGAAACGTCCGATCTGGCTGCTTGACGAGCCGGCGAGTACGCTCGACGCGGCAGGACAACGCCGTCTGCGCGACTTCATGCGGTCTCATCTTGCCGCCGGCGGCCTCATTATCGCCGCCACACACGCGGCGCTCGGTATCGAGGGCGCACAAGAGCTGCGGCTTGATCAGCTCTCGCCAGCCTTTGCGCAGGCTGCGGCTTCGTTTGCCGACGGCGACGCTTGGACGGCGGGAGAACCGTCGTGAACGCGCTCACGGCCATATTCATTCGCGACATGCGCGTCACCGTGCGCGTGGGCGGCAGCGCGCTGATGGGCGTCCTCTTCTTCCTGGTGGTGGTCACGCTCGTGCCGTTTGCACTTGGGCCCGACATGGCGCTGCTCAATCGCATCGGCCCGGCGATCCTATGGCTTGCGGCACTTTTGGCGAGCCTGCTCGCGCTCGATCGTTTGTTTGCAGCCGACTACGAGGACGGTTCGCTCGATTTGATTCTCACCAGCCACGCCCCGCTCGAACTCGTCGTCTTGGCCAAAGGATTTGCCCACTGGTTGACGACGGCGGTGCCGCTCATTGTCGCGGCGCCGTTCGTCGGCATTTTTCTCAATCTCGGGGCACGCGCCGCCGCTTCGATGGTGCTGACGCTCTTGGTCGGAACACCGGCACTGACCTTCATTGGAATTATCGGCGCGGCTATTGCGGTGACGCTGCGGCGCGGCGGACTTCTGCTGGCCGTGTTGGTTTTGCCGTTGACAGTGCCAGTCCTTATTTTCGGTGTCGCGGCGGCCAACGCCGCCATGAGTGGGCCGGTACCGTTCGGAACTCCGTTCATGGCGCTGTGCGGACTGACACTGGCGAGCCTCGTGGTGGGACCCTTCGCCGCGGCCGCAGCGCTGCGGCTGGAAATAGAGTAGCAATCCGATTGTGCGAGATGGACGCGCTGCGTAAATGCGTTGTCCGGCGAGCAGAAAAAAGCTGCCGCCGCGCCAGGGCCGATTAAGGAAAAGATTGCGATGGCGATTGTTGATTTGGCCAACCCATCTCGATTTCTGAAAATGGTCAATCCCGCCATGCCGTGGCTTGGCGGGCTCACGGTGATTGCGTTTGCGTTCGGCATCAGCCAGGCCATCATGTCACCGGACGATTATCAGCAGGGCGCCACGGTCAAGATCATGTTTCTGCACGTGCCGGGAGCGTGGCTCGGCATGCTCGGTTGGGCGGTCATGAGCGTTGCCGCGCTCGGCACGCTGGTCTGGCGCCATCCGCTCGCCGACGTCACCGCGAAGGCGGCAGCGCCGATCGGCGCCGCGTTTACCTTCATGTGCCTGGTGACCGGATCGCTCTGGGGCCGCCCGATGTGGGGGACCTATTGGGTGTGGGATGCACGCCTGACATCGGTGCTGGTGCTTTTTCTGCTCTATCTCGGGGTGATCGCGCTCTGGCGCACGGTCGAAGATCCATCGCGCGCCGCGCGCGCCGCAGCGATCCTCACGCTCGTCGGCGCCATCGATCTACCCATCATCAAATTCTCGGTCGATTGGTGGAACACGCTGCACCAAGGCGCCTCAGTATTCCGTCTTGGCGCACCGACCATCGATCCGTCCATCCTCATTCCGCTTTTGATCATGACGGGCGCGTTCACGCTGTTGTTCGTTACGCTTTTGCTCGCCGCCATGCGCAACGAGATTCTGCGCCGCCGGGTGCGGTCGCTGCGGCTGATGCAGGCAAGCTTCGCGGGCTGACCATGGAAGGCACCGATCACCTCGCATTCATTGTCGCCGCCTACGCGGCCGCGAGCGCCGTGGTCGCCGCGCTGATCGCCTGGGTCATGCTCGATTACCGCGCGCAATCGGCAAAGCTTGCCGAGTTTGAGAGCCGCGGGATGGCGCGCGGCGCGGCCGGTCGCGCGGCGGCGATGCAAGAAGCCAAGAAAGAAGCATGAGCGCGCCGGCGGGCAGACGATGGCCATATCGGCCGCCGCCGCTTGCTGGTGGCCGCGCCGCTCGTTGTGTTTCTCGGACTGATGCTGCTGTTTTTTATCCGTCTTTTTGCCGGCGATCCGTCGCAAATCCCGTCGGCATTGATCGGGCATCCGGCGCCGCAAACCTCCCTGCCCGGCCTCGCCGGCCTCGATCGCGACGGCAAACCGGTGCCGGGCATCGATCCGCACGATTTTAAAGGCGCCGTCACCGTGCTGAATGTCTGGGCGTCATGGTGCGTGCCGTGCCATGACGAGGCGCCGCTCTTGATGCAGCTGGCGCAAGACCACCGCTTGCGACTCGTCGGCATCAATTACAAGGACGATCCGGAAAACGCCCGGCGCTTTCTCGGCCGCTTCGGCAACCCGTTCGTCGCCGCCGGCGCCGACCGCAACGGCCGTGCCGTCATCGAATGGGGAGTTTACGGCGTGCCGGAGACTTTCATCGTCGGGCGCGACGGCCGCATCGCCTACAAGCTCGTCGGGCCCGATCACTCCGGATAATTTGCAAAGCGTCATCAAGCCGCAGATCGAGAAGGCGCTGGAAGCACCAAGCCCATCGTCCTAAAGCTGCGCGCAGCGGGCCGCGAGCAAGAGCGCGAGCTATTTCGTCGCTCTCTGGACGGTCAGTATCACTCCGCCGGCGCGGTGGAATATTTCTGCAGCAGCGGATATTGCAGCGCCCCGAACACAAGGGTGAGCGGCATCACGCCGAACACTTTGAAATCCACCCAAACATTGGTCGAGGTGTTGCGCCAGACGATCTCGTTGAGCACCGCGAGCGCAAAAAAGAACAAGGCCCAGCGCAGCGTCAGCTTGCGCCACCCTTCCTCAGTGAGATGGAACAGCGAGTCGAAGACGACGCCGAGCAGCGGCTTGCCCAAGAAAAGTCCGCCGAGCAGCACCCCGCCGAACAGCACGTAGATGATGGTCGGCTTGATCTTGATGAATGTGTCGTTGTGCAGAATGAGCGTCAAGCCGCCGAAGATGAGGACGATGATCGCAGTCACCACCGGCATGATCGGCAGCCGCCGCGTCAGCACATAGGAGGCCGCCAGCGCCGCCAGCACCGCCACCATGAATGTCGCCGTCGCGGCAAAAATGCCGTAGCGGGAATTGGCGACGAAGAACAGAACAAGCGGCCCCAAGTCGAGGGCGATCTTCAGGAGCGGGTTGAGTTGCGGCTTTTCGGTTGCTGTCATTGTGGGTCTCTAGCGCGGGTTCACCGCGCATTCAATCACGCGTCGGTTCCGGCGATGGCGCGGGCAAAATCGCGCGCCGAAAACGGCGACAGATCGTCTACGCCCTCGCCGACGCCGATAAAATGTACCGGAACAGCGAACTTGCCCGGCGATGGCGACGAAAATGCCGCCGCGCGCCGTGCCGTCGAGCTTGGTCATGGCGAGCCCGGTCACACCCACGGCTTTGCGGAAAATCTCGACTTGCGAGAGCGCGTTCTGGCCGACGGTGGCGTCGAGCACCAGCAGAACGGAATGCGGCGCCGACGGATCGGCCTTCTTGATCACGCGTACGATTTTTTGCAGCTCGTCCATCAACTCGCTGCGGTTTTGCAAGCGGCCGGCGGTATCGACGAGCAGCACGTCGACGTTGCGCTCTTTCGCCGCGCGCAAGCGCATCGAAGACCAGGCCGGCGGCGTCCGCGCCGGCTTCCTTGGCGATGAACGCCGAGCCGGTGCGCTCGCTCCAGATCTTGAGCTGATCGATGGCGGCGGCGCGGAAAGTATCGCCCGCCGCCAGCATCACCGAGCGTCCCTCGCGCACGCAGTCGCGCCGCGAGCTTGCCGATGGTCGTCGTCTTGCCGGAGCCGTTCACCCCGGCGACGAGAATGACGAAGGGCTTCTTGGCCGGGTCGATCACGAGCGGCCGCGCCACCGGCGCAAAACCTTCTCGATCTCGGCGGCGACGACGGCTTTGACCTCGGCCGGTGAAATTCCGGCGCCGTGGCGGCCTTCGCCGAGCGCCGCGGCGATGCGGTGCGCGGCATCGAGGCCGAGATCGGCGCGAATGAGCACGTCCTCGATCTCGCCGAGGGTCGCGGCATCGAGCTTGCGCTTGGTGAGGAGATCGGAAATGGCGCCGCCAAGCGCCGCTCGATGTGCGCTTGAGCCCGCCGCTGAGCCGCCGCCACCAATTGCGCTCGACCGCTGTCGTTCATTGCGCGCTCGTGATAGCCGTTTCGCCGAAGTAGGCAAACATGACCCCGGAAGAGATGGTGTCGCGGCTCCTCTACCGCGACGGCTTGATGCTGGTCATCGACAAGCCGGCCGGGCTGGCGGTGCATGCCGGGCCGCCGAACGCACGCGATCAAAACGAAAGCGCTCGAGGACCATTTCGACGCGCTTGCGTTTCGGCCTGCCGCGCCCGCCGGCGCTGGCCCATCGGCTCGACCGCGACACCTCCGGCTGCCTGGTGCTCGGCCGCCACCGCAAGGCGCTGGCCCAGCTCGGCAGGCTGTTCAAGTCCGGCGCGGTCGAGAAGACTTATTGGGCTGTGGTCGAAGGCTCCCCGGCGGAACGAGCAGGGCACGATCGAGCTGCCGCTCGGCCGCCTCGATGTCACACGCGGCTGGTGGATGAAGCACGATCCAGAGCATGGCCAGCCGGCGGTGACGAGGTGGAAAGTGCTCGGCAAGGCGAGGGGGACGAGCGACGACGCGAAAGTACTCACGTGGCTCGCGCTCGAGCCGTTGACCGGCCGTACCCATCAATTGCGCGTGCACTGCGCGGAGATGGGCTGGCCGATCCTCGGCGATTCCATTTACGGCAATGCGCCGCGGCACGGCGGCCCGACACTGCATCTGCAAGCGCGTGAAATCGTCGTGCCGCTGTACAAGAACCGCCCGCCCATCCGCGTCACCGCACCGGTGCCGGCGCACATGCGCGAAGCGCTGACCGCTTGCGGCTGGTCGGGAAAAGAAAACGACATCGCCTCGGCGGAAGCAGCCGCGACCATAGAACGCGGCGCTAATACAGCGTCGCCTTGATGCGGTCGGCTTGACCGCGGTCGAGCTCCGCGCCGTCGACCTTGCCGCCGCTGATGTCGGCAATCATTGTTCCCAGGCTCGGCAAGCTTTTGCGGTCGACGTGCCGCGACGGATCCCAGAGTTTCGAACGCACCATCGCCTTGCTGCACTGGAAATATGCGCGTTCGACGGCCACGATTATGACCGCGCGCGGCTTTTTGCCGTTGACCGTAAACGTCTCAGCGAGCTCCGGATCAGTCGAGATGCAAGCGCGGCCGTTGACCCGCATGGTTTCGCCGACGCCCGGGATCAGAAACAACAGCCCGATACGCGGCTCGCACACAATGTTGCGCAACGTATCGATACGGTTGTTGCCGGGCCGGTCGGGGATGATGAGAGTATGTTCGTCGAGCACGCGAACAAATCCCGGAGCATCGCCGCGCGGCGAACAGTCAAGGCCGTCGGGACCGCAGGTCGCGAGCGCAACGAAAGGCGCCGCTTCGATGAAAGCGCGGTAATGCGCGCTGATGTGATCGATTTCCTTGATGATCGCCGGCCCATAAGGCGAGCCGTACAGCGCCGCCAACGCCTCGGTCGTGGTGATGAGATGCTCGTTTCGCTCTATCATGTCTCGCCCTTCCGCGTGCCGCTTCCCTGCTCGCTTTTATCGCTGCCAGCAGCCGCTCGCCGTCGTGACCGCTGATTTTCACGTCGACGATTGCGCCCGGCATCGCCGCCGCCGCAAGCTTGACCGGAGTAAATTGCTCGGTGCGTCCGAGCGAATCCGATTCAACCAACACGCGGCGCGCCGCGCCGATTTCCGCATCGAGATGCCGGCGCAACGCGCGCGCGCCGTGGCGGCGAAGCCTCTGCGCGCGCTCTTTGATCGCGCGGCGATCAAGCTGCGGCATGCGGGCGGCCGGGGTCCCCGGCCGCGGCGAAAATGGAAACACGTGCAAGTGCGTCAGCTCGCACTCGTCGACCAGATCGAGCGAGCGCGAAAACATCTCCTCCGTCTCCGTGGGAAATCCGGCGATCAGGTCGGCGCCGAACACGATGTCCGGGCGCAAGCGGCGCAACTGGCGGCAGAAGTCGATAGCATCCTGGCGCGTGTGACGCCGCTTCATCCGCTTGAGAATGAGATCGTCGCCGGCCTGAAGCGACAGATGCAAATGCGGCATCAGGCGATCGTTCACCGCAAAAGCATCGACGAGATCGCGGTCGGCCTCGATGGAATCGATGGACGAAAGCCGCAGCCGCTTGAGCTCGGGGACGTGGCTCAAGAATTTGCTTCACCAAGGTGCCGAGCTTCGGCGCACCCGGCAGATCGGCGCCATAGCTGGTGAGGTCGACGCCGGTCAGCACGATCTCGCTGATAATTATTGGCGACGAGGCGCTCGACATCGGCCACGACCGCACCCATGGGCACGGAGCGCGAATTGCCGCGGCCATAGGGAATAATGCAAAAGGTACAACGATGGTCACAGCCGTTCTGCACCTGGACGAAGGCGCGACAGCGGCCGGAAAAACCTTCGACCAGATGCGCGGCGGTATGGCGGATGGCCATGATGTCGTTGACGATCGCTTTCGGTGACGAGCCAACTTCGAAAGCCGAGCGCGTCTGCCGCCACATCGCGGCGCTGAGCTTTTCCGAATTGCCGAGGACGCGATCGGCTTCCGGCATGGCGGCGAATGTTTGCGGCTCGGTTTGCGCCGCGCAGCCGGTGACGACGATCTTCGCCTGCGGCCGTTGGCGCGGCGCAGCGCCCGGATTGTCTGCCGCGCCTGACGCACCGCTTCCGCGGTCACGGCGCAGGTGTTGACCACGACCGTGTCGGTCAATCCCGCATTTTCGGCTTCGCGGCGGATGACTTCCGACTCCGCAGCGTTGAGCCGGCAACCGAAGGTGACGACGTCGATGCTCATCGGATCAGGCCGTTTCGGCTTCCGGCGGTGAGCGCTGCGGGAAAATTCCCCTCGTGCTCGTATTCCACCGGCCCGGTCATGAGCACGTGATCGTCCGCTTCACGCCACTCGACGCCGAGATCACCTCCGGGCAACTGGACGGTCACCTTGCGGCCGGTGCGGTTAAGCCGCGCGGCCGCAACCGCGGCCGCGCAAGCCGCCGACCCGCAGGCCTTGGTCAGCCCGGCGCCGCGCTCCCAGGTGCGAATCACGATGCGATCGCGCGAGACGGTTGCGGCAAGCGTAATGTTGGCGCGCTCGGGAAAGATCGGATGGCGTTCGAGTTGCGGGCCAATAACGGCCAGATCGTAGGCAAGCGGATCGTCGACCCAGAAAATCGCGTGCGGATTGCCCATGCTGACGACCGCAGGCGAACTCAAGATCGGCGCGTCCGTTGGCCCGTAGCTGAGCTTGATCGCGCGCGTATCGGGAACTTCCCTGGCCAGCGGGATTTCGTCCCAACGCCAGCGCGGCACGCCCATATCGACGGTGAACGTGCCGGCCGGATTTGCGCCAGCACGACACCAAGCCGGCCGCCATTCTCGAAGCTCATCTTTTGCTTGCCGGTCTCGGCGCCGAACAGCGCGGCCACGCACCGCATGCCGTTGCCGCAGGCGCCCGCCTCCGACCCGTCGCTGTTATAAATCCGGATCGACGCGTCGGCGCTGCCGTGCGCCGGATAAAGCGCCATGAGCTGGTCGTAAGGTTCACGCCGCGCCGCAGCGCGCGCTTCCGCGGCCTCGATCGGGCGCGGTGAGCGCCGCAAATCGACAACCACGATCTCGTTGCCGAGGCCGTTCATCTTGACGTAGTGCGAGTTCGCCAGTGCGCCCATGATAAAGCCGAAATGTGCGGGCATTTATATGAGGTCTGGGGTTCCCGACGCCAGTAGTCTGATGTACGGCAAGCTCCGCTGCGGCGGAGCCGCGTCGGCGTGTTAGAAGCAGCCGGGGCGATATCGTCATGCTCACGGTCGCCCGCACCGGCTAAACAGGAGAGCTTGATGTTGCTCCGCTTTGCGCTTTGCGGTCGGTTTGGCGGCCGTCATGGCGTGTGCCGCGGCGCAACCTTCCTGGGCCCAAAAACCCGCCGAAACTCCGCCCGCCTCCACAGCCAAACCCGACGTCCCGCCTCCCCCGCATTCCACCGATCCGTTCGGCGAAGACACGGCCCTTGCCGCCAAGCCGATCGTGTTTCTCAAAGGCACCGGCACCTGGGACAAGGCCTTCGAAACCATCACCGCCTCGCTGAAAAAGCTCAAAGCCTATGTCGAAAAAGAAGGGCTTGCCGCCGACGGCCAGCCGATGACCATCTTTACCGCGACCGACGACACCGGCTTTCAATTCCAGGCCGCCATCCCGATCACCGCGCCGCCGAAGAATCCGCCGCACGGTGAAATTCAGATCGGCACCTCGCCGGCAGGTCACGCGCTCAAATTCATCCATCGCGGCTCATACGATGGATTGGACAACACCTACGAAGCCATCACCAACTATCTCGACGAGCGACGCATGGAGGCCAAGGACCTCTTCATCGAGCAGTACGTGACCGATCCTTTGACGACCGACGAAGAGCATCTCGTCGTCAACGTGCTGGTGCTGGTCAAATAGCCGCTGGCAGCACCGTTCTGTTCTTCCGCAAAGATCAGGCTAGAGCTGCCACGTCTCTCCCGGCCGCAAAGTGCGAAAGCGCGCCGGCGGAATTTCGGCTTCGTTCAGCGCCGCCGCGAGAGCCGCTGAGCGGCGCATCGATCGCTTCATCGGTGAGCTGAAACGTGCCGTAATGATGGCCGAGGGCAAACTCGGCGCCGCAATCGCAAAACGCCTGCACCGCTTCGGCCGGATTCATGTGCTGATCGCGCATGAACCATCGCGGCTCGTAGGCGCCGATCGGCAGAATCGCGAGCTTGAACGGGCCATGACTGGCGCGCGCATGGCGGAAATTGCCGCCGTCGCCGTATCGCGGAATCGGCGACGAAGAAGATCTTGCCGGCCGGCGCTTCGATGACGAACGATGCCCACAGCGACATGTTGCGGTCGGACAGACTTCGCGCCGACCAATGTTGCGTCGGCACCAGCGTCACCTTGACGCCGGCGCCAAGGTCTCGCGCATTCGCCCCAGTCATGGCCTTCGGCGGCAATAGCGCGGTCGTGATTGCGCATGATCGCGTCGTTGCCCAGCGGAGTGACGACGCGCGGGCGGTGCGCCGCGGCAAGCCGCGACAGCGTGGCGACATCGAGGTGATCGTAATGCGCATGCGAAACCAGAACGGCATCGATGGCCGGCAAGTCGGCAAACGCGATGCCCGGATCGTTCACCCGTTTGGGACCGGCAAAGCGCACCGGCGAGGCACGCTCCGACCAGACCGGGTCGAGCAAGATATTGAGGCCTGCGGTCTGAAGGAGAAAACTGGCGTGGCCGACATAGGCGATGCGCCAGATTGGGCCGTCGACACGCGCCGGCGGATGGTCCCGGCAGGGCGAAGGCGCCCATTGCGGCCACTTCGCCCGGGTCCTCCCCCGCCCCGATAACCAGCGCAGGAGATCGCGACGGCCTTTCGGCGGCGCCCCGAGCGCGTTGAAGAAGCGTTCGCCGTCAAAGTGATCGCCGGCCGGCCCGTTGTAATATCGCGACATTTCACCTCGTAGCGCAGCCAAAGCGGCGAACCGGCGCGGTTGACGGACGCCGCGCCCACCCCTATTTTCCGGGCGCTTTTGCAAGCGACCGAACGTTACCGGCGCCGACCGGTCCGAGAGACCGGAGGTACCCGCCCGACAGCGCGATGCGCCCTCGGGCGCTGATTGTCATTGCCGGACTTGAGCCGGCAATCCATGCGGCGGTTTGGCCGCCTGGATGCCACGGTTCCAGCGCGGGCATGACGAATGGAGAAAGACGACAAATGTTCGACAGTCTGTCCGAACGCCTGAATGCGGTCCTCGATCGGCTGACCCGGCGCGGCGCGCTGTCGGAAGGAGACGTCGAAGCGGCGCTTGCAGGAAGTCAGGCGCGCGCTCATCGAGGCCGACGTCGCGCTCGACGTCGCCCGCGCCTTCACCGACGAGGCGAAGAAGCACGCGGTCGGCGTCGCCGTCATCAAATCGGTCACGCCCGGCCAAATGGTCGTGAAGATCGTGCACGATCAATTGGTCGAGACTTTGGGCGCGCAGGCGCAGCCGATCGATCTCAACGCCCCGCCTCCCGTCGTCATCATGATGGTCGGCCTGCAAGGCTCGGGCAAAACCACGACGACGGCGAAGTTCGGCAAGCGGCTCGCCGAAACGGCGAAACGCAAGGTTCTGATGGCGTCGCTCGACACGCGGCGTCCGGCGGCCATGGAGCAACTCGCGGTGCTCGGCCGCCAAGTCAGCGTCGATACGCTTCCGGTGGTCGCCGGCCAGACCCCGGCGCAAATCGCAAGCCGCGCGCTGCAGGCGGCGCGGCTCGGCGGCTACGACGTGGTGCTCCTGGATACCGCGGGCCGTCTCACGCTTGACGAAGCGATGATGGCCGAAGCGGCCGAGGTCCGCCGCATCGCGGCACCGCACGAGGTTCTCCTGGTCGCCGACGCGCTGACCGGGCAGGACGCCGTCAATCTCGCCCGCAGCTTTGACGAGCGCGTCGGCCTAACCGGCATTGTACTCACCCGCGTCGACGGCGATGGCCGCGGCGGCGCGGCGCTGTCCATGCGCGCCGTCACCGGCAAGCCGATCAAGCTGATCGGCACCGGCGAAAAGCTCGACGCACTCGAGGAATTCGATCCGGCGCGCATCGCCGGACGCATCCTCGGCATGGGCGACATTGTCGCGCTGGTGGAAAAAGCGGCCGCCACCATCGATGCCGAGAAGGCCGCGCGCGTCGCCGAGAAGATGCGCAAGGGCGCCTTCGATCTTTCCGATCTGCGCGAACAGCTCGCGCAGATGCAGAACATGGGCGGCATGAGCGGGCTGATGTCGATGCTGCCCGGCGTCGGCAAGATCAAGAACCAGCTTGCCGAGCGCAATCTCGACGAGACGGTGATCAAACGCCAAGTGGCGATCATTGATTCCATGACGCCGAGAGAGCGGCGCAATCCCGATCTGCTCAAAGCAAGCCGCAAGCGGCGCATCGCCGCCGGCTCCGGCACCAGGCCGGAAGACATCAACCGGCTTCTGAAAATGCACCGCACCATGGCGGACGTGATGAAAGCCATGGGCGGCGCCAAACGCGGACCGATGGCGGGGATCGCCAACATGCTCGGGCTTGGCGGGCTTGGCGGCGGCATGCCGAGCGCCGAGCAGATGGCGGAGCTTGCCAAAAAAATGCCGGGCGGATTGCCGGCGAGCGGGAGCCGGCGGCTCACCCGGCCTGCCGCCGAATTTTCCCGGCCTGCCGGGCGGGCTCTCCGGAGGGCTTCCGGGCCTTGGTCCAAAACTGCCGGGCGGACTGCCGCCCGGATTTCCCGGCCTGGGGAAGAAGAAATGATGTACGCCCAACCGCACGAGCGTTTTTCAGCGGTGGTCGCCTCTTGATCCGCGCGACACCAGCGCGTTTGCGCAGGCCGTCGGCGATACCAATCCGATCCACCATG
This sequence comes from uncultured Alphaproteobacteria bacterium, assembly GCA_963835195.1. Taxonomy (GTDB): domain Bacteria; phylum Pseudomonadota; class Alphaproteobacteria; order Rhizobiales; family Xanthobacteraceae; genus BOG-931. The sequence goes on along the minus strand of CAWIEY010000001.1, from coordinate 281,355 downwards.
ATGCCGACCTCGCGGAAAAATCCCGCTTCGGCCGTTTGCTCGCCAGCGGCCCGCAAACCACTGCGCATTTGTTGGCGCTGACGGCGTCGCACTTTTCCAAGCGCGGCGCCATGCTTGGTCTGGAATTTTGGGTGCGATTTCGCCGGCCGGTTTACGCCGACGAGACCATCACGCTCGAATGGCTGGTCGTTTCGGTGAAGCCGAACGCCCGCTTGAATGGCGAAGTCTCGATTTGCGCGGCCGCGTGCGCAAAGAAACCGGCGAAACCGCCGTCGGCGCCAAAGGCCGCGTTCTGGTTACCGAGAAATTCTGAAAGCTTTCACAGGAAAGGAACGAAAATGCCTGTAGTGATCCGCCTGGCCCGCGCCGGAACCAAAAAGCGGCCGTTTTATCACGTCGTCGTTGCCGACAGCCGCGCGCCGCGCGACGGTCGTTTCATCGAGCGGCTTGGTTATTTCAATCCGCTGCTGCCCAAGGATAAGCCGGAGCGGCTGCGGCTCGATCTCGACAAAGTCAAAGCGTGGATCGCCAAGGGCGCGCAGCCGTCCGACCGGGTGACGCGCTTTCTCGATGCCGCCGGCATCATGAAGCGGGAAAAGCGCAACAATCCGCAAAAGGCGGTGCCGCGCAAAGAGCGCAAGGCCCAGGAAGAGGCGGCGAAAGCCGCACCGGCCGCGCGGCACCGGCTGCGGCGCCCGCCGCCGCTGCTCCGCCGGCGGCTTAGCAGACCGCGCGATGCCGGGCGGCAGCCGCATCTGTCTTGGCCAAATTGGCGCCGCCCATGGCACCGACCGGCGAGGTTCGGCTGCGCTCCTTCACCTCCGATCCGCAGGCGATCGCCGAATATGGGCCGCTGGAAACCGAAGACGGGCGGGTGCTGACCATCGAGTCGCTGCGGCCAGCCAAGGATCATTTCGTGGCGAGACTTTGCCGGCATTGCCGACCGCGACGCCGCCGAGCAACTGACCAACGAGCGGCTCTACGTCCCGCGCGATCGGTTGCCGCCGACCGAGGACGCCGATGAGTTCTATCACGCCGACCTCGTCGGCCTTTCGGTCGCCGATGCGGCGGGCAAAGTTTTCGGCACCGTCATCGCCGTTCACAATTTCGGCGCCGGCGATCTGATTGAAGTGCAGGAACAAGACAATCGGTCCACGCACATGCTGCCGTTCGACAAGGCGACTGTCCCTGAGGTCGACTTGGCCGCCGAGACGGATCGTTGTTCTTCCCGGCGAGGCTCAGTCCGGAGAAGATGACGAGGCCGCTAGGATGTGGCGGGCAAGCGTGTTGACCATCCTGCCGGATGTTTTCCCGGGCCCGTTAGGCGCAAGCCTTGCCGGCAAGGCGCTCACGGCGGGTGTTTGGTCGCTCGATGTGATCGACATCCGCAGCTTTGCGACCGACCGGCATCGTACGGTCGATGACACGCCGGCCGGCGGCGGACCCGGCATGGTCATGAAGCCCGACGTGCTCGCCCGCGCCCTCGACGCCACGGCGGCCGAAGACCGCCCTCGCCTTCTGCTATCCCCGCGCGGGACGCCGCTGACGCAGGCGCGGGCCGAGGCCTGGGCCAGCAAAGCCGGCGTCGTTGCTGGTTTGCGGCCGGTTTGAAGGGGTCGACGAGCGTGTGATCGCGGCGCGCGGCCTGGAAGAAGTCTCGGTCGGCGATTATGTGCTGTCCGGCGGCGAGATCGCGGCCATGGCGCTGATCGATGCCTGCGTCCGCCTTCTGCCCGGCGTGATGGGCGCGGCCGCATCGAGCGAAGAGGAGAGCTTTAGCCAGGGCCTGCTCGAATATCCGCACTATACCCGGCCGCAGGTTTGGGAAGGCCGGGCGATCCCGGAGGTGCTGCTTGTCCGGGGATCACGGCAAGATTGCCGCCTGGCGGCGCGCCGAGGCCGAACGGGCTGACCCGCGAGCGCCGGCCGGACCTTTATGGGCGAACCGTCTATTCCGGATGCGCGGGCCAAGCCCGCAAGCGGTGCCGGAAGCGATAATCCCCGGCTCAAGCGACTCATGGATTGCCGCGGCGCCTGCCCCGTGGGAGGTCGTCCCGGACATGACAAGGAATGACGGGAAGGTGACAAAGCCCGCGCGGTAGCGTAGAAGCTCGCGCAAACCCGTTTAGCCCCGGCCGATTTCGCGCCCGCAGCGCAGCCGATGCGCAGCTGTTGGAGAATTGCCATGAACCTGATCAAAGAAATTGAAACCGAGCAGGTGGCGAAGCTCACCGCCGGCAAGGACATTCCTGACTTCCGGCCGGGCGACACGCTCATCGTCAACGTCAAGATCGTCGAGGGCGAACGGACGCGCGTGCAGGCCTATGAAGGCGTCTGCATCGGCCGCGCCGGCGCGGGGCTCAACGAGAATTTCACCGTGCGCAAGATTTCCTACGGCGAAGGAGTTGAGCGCGTTTTTCCGCTGTACTCGCCGATGATCGACTCGATCAAAGTCTTGCGCCGCGGCCAAGTGCGCCGCGCCAAGCTCTATTATCTGCGCGGCCGGCGCGGCAAGTCGGCGCGCATTGTCGAGCGGCAGGATCACAGCGGCGGCGAAACCGGGGCGGCGCCCGCCAAGGAGAAGGCGGCGGAGTAATCATGGCGAAGCCGCATACGCTCTACGACAAAATCTGGGAAGAGCACCTCGTCGACCAGGAGCCGGACGGCACCTGCCTCATCTATATCGACCGCCATCTCGTCCATGAGGTGACGAGCCCGCAGGCCTTCGAAGGCTTGCGGCTGTCCGGACGCAAGGTGCGCGCGCCGGACAAGACGCTGTGCGTGGTCGATCACAACGTGCCGACGACCGACCGCCGGCAGAAAAATCCCGATCCCGAGAGCGAGCAGCAGATTGCGTGCCTCGCCGACAACGCCAAGCTGTTCGGCCTGGAATATTTCAACGAGTTCGATAAGCGCCAGGGCATCGTCCACATCATCGGACCCGGAGCAAGGTTTCACGCTGCCGGGCGTGACGCTGGTCTGCGGCGACAGCCACACCGGGACCCACGGCGCCTTCGGGGCGCTCGCTTACGGCATCGGCACGTCCGAAGTGGAGCACGTGCTGGCGACGCAGACGCTGATCCAGAAAAAATCGAAGAACATGCGCGCGGTGGTCGACGGCGTCCTGCCGCAAGGCGTCACCGCCAAGGACATCATCCTCGCCATCATCGGCGAGATCGGCACCGCCGGCGGCACCGGCTACGCGCTGGAATATGCCGGCGAGGCCATTCGCGCGCTGTCGATGGAAGGCCGCATGACCATCTGCAACATGTCGGTCGAGGCCGGCGCCAAAGCGGGCTTCATCGCGCCCGACGAGAAAGCCTACGCCTACGTGAAGGATCGGCCGAAGTCGCCGAAGGGCGCGGCCTGGGACCAGGCGCGGCGCTTTTGGGACACGCTCACCTCCGAGGAGGGCGCGCACTTCGATCGCGAGATCAAGCTCGATGCGGCAAAGCTGCCGCCGCTGGTGACCTGGGGCACGAGCCCGGAGCAGGTGGTGTCCGTAACCGGCCGCGTGCCGCGCCTCGATGAGGTCCCCGAACACAAACGCGAAGCGGCCGAACGCTCGCTCGGCTATATGGGGCTCAAGGGCGGCGAGAAGATCGCCGACATCGCGGTCGACCGCGTGTTCATCGGCTCATGCACCAACGGCCGCATCGAGGATTTGCGCGCCGCCGCGCGCGTCGTCGACGGCAAGAAAGTGCACGCCAGCGTCAACGCCATGATCGTTCCCGGCTCCGGCTTGGTGAAGGAGCAGGCCGAGGCCGAAGGGCTCGACAGGATCTTTGTCAATGCCGGATTCGAATGGCGCGAGCCCGGCTGTTCCATGTGCCTCGGCATGAACCCCGACAAGCTTTCGCCGGGACAGCGCTGCGCCTCGACCTCGAACCGCAATTTCGAGGGCCGGCAGGGCTATAAGGGCCGCACCCATCTGGTCTCTCCGGCGATGGCCGCCGCGGCCGCAATCGCCGGACATTTCGTCGACGTCAGAGACTGGCGTTAAATCCGGAACATGCTTCGGTGCGGACCGAAGCATCGACGGCCGAGAACCGGATAAATTCTTTGTCGGGGCCTCCTGATGACTGGAGCCGACAATGATGACCAACACCGACGCACAAATCCGCCACGTCCATCAGCGATGGCATGAAACCGTCCTCGCCCGCGATCTCGATGGGCTCATGGCGCTTTATGCCGACGATGCGATTCTTGAAACGCCGCTGATTCTCGTGACCCTGCCGAAGCATGAGCGGGGGGTGTTGCGAGGAAAATCGGAAATCAGGTCATTTTTCGAGGCCGGCGTTCGCAAGCTGAGCAACGATCTCGCAAAATGGTACCGAACGGGACTGTTCTTCTCGAACGGCCGTCAACTCACGTGGGAATATCCGCGCGAGACGCCGGACGGCGATCAAGTCGATCTTGTCGAGGTGATGGACATCGCCAACGGGCTGATTGCTTCGCACCGCGTGTATTGGGGGTGGGTCGGTTTCAAGACCCTCGTCGCGGCGATGAATAAAGCCGCTTGTTAGCCCCTCGTCGTTCGAATTTGCGGATGTGAACCGAGTTCACCTCCGTACCCACCAGCAATGCTTTTGCGGAAACAGCACCCGCCCGCTCGGACGGTATTGGATTACATACCAGCTGGCGCAACGCCGGAAGAGCGGCCGCGGATTGATCTGAATGCGGGGCGGGTAGCCGACGACATGCGAATATGACGGCGACGACCGTTTATGGTCGAGTCCTGCGCCAATGCCGAGGCCGCGGCACCGGCGGCCGCCACAAGCGCCAAACTAAAAACCGTGCACGCGACTTTACCGACATGACCGCACCCACATGACCGCCTGTTTCAGGCTCCAGGCTCCCGCACCGGGCCTGCCGGAACCGCAACCGCGCGTTTCCAGCCTGCGCCGAAACATTCTACAACATCTTATGCCCGATATGGCATCCGACATGGCATCCAACCTGACGTCCGACCCTTGGCCTGGCGGCCGGTGAAGTCGCCGTCGCTGGCCGAGCTCGAAATCCTCGCCGGCGAGATTTTCCGGCGTTTGCCGCGAAGATTTCGCGATTTTGCGACCGACGTGGTCATCCAGGTCGACGATTTTCCGACCGACGAAGTGCTCGATCAGATCGGCGCGGAAAGCGAATTCGACCTGCTCGGCCTGTTTCACGGCGTCGGCCTGCCGTTCCGCTCGGAAAGCGCGCCGGTGCAGATGCCGAACATGATCTGGCTCTACCGGCGGCCGATCCTCGACTACTGGGCCGAACACGACGAAACGCTCGGCGCGATTGTCAAACACGTGCTGGTGCACGAAATCGGCCATCATTTCGGCTTGTCCGACGCCGATATGGCAGCGATCGAAGCGACGGCCGAAGAAGCAAAGGGAGGAGTCTCATGAAAGTCGACGGCGCGTGCCATTGCGGCTTCATCACCGTCGAAGCCGAAGTCGATCCGGAAAAGGTGACGATCTGCCACTGCACCGACTGTCAAACGGGCACGGGATCGGCATTCCGCGTTTCCATTCCCACGCCGGGCAACACATTCAAGATGACCGGCGAGCCCGCGATCTATGTCAAGACCGCCGAAAGCGGCAACCGCCGCGCGCAAGCGTTCTGCCCGAAATGCGGATCGCCGCTCTATTCGACCACGCCCGGCGATGGGCCCGAAGGATGCGTACATGCTGCGCGTCGGCATCCTGCGCCAGCGCGATCGCTTGAATCCCAAGCAGCAGATTTGGTTTCGTTCGGCCCGCTCCTGGGTGGAGAATCGCCGATCTGCCGAAGACCGAAACGCAGCAAGACACCAGTCACCTGCGCTGACAAATCAACGCGCCGGAACCCGCACGACCGGCGACGGCGGCTGCGCAGGGTTGACCGCTGCGTCTGGCCACGCCATTTAGCCAAAGCGGATAATGCCGCTGAGCTGGGAAAGACCATGCAGAAGTTCACCGTGCTTGAAGGCGTCGCGGCGCCGATGAAGATGATCAACGTCGACACCGACATGATCATCCCCAAGCAATACCTGAAGACCATCAAGCGCACCGGCCTCGGCAAGGGCCTGTTCGCCGAAAAGCGCTACCGCGACGACGGCAGCGAAAACCCCGATTTCGTGCTCAACAAGCCGGCTTACCGCAAGGCGAAAATCCTCGTCGCCGGCGACAATTTCGGCTGCGGCTCGTCGCGCGAGCACGCGCCGTGGGCGTTGATGGACTTCGGCATCACCTGCGTGATCTCGACCTCGTTCGGCGACATTTTCTACAACAACTGTTTCAAGAACGGCGTCTTGCCGGTGCAGGTTTCGCCGGAAGATCTGGAAAAGCTGTTTGACGACGCCGAACGCGGCGCCAATGCCACGCTCACCGTCGATCTGGCGAAGCAGGAAATCCGCGGCCCCGACGGCGGCGTCATCAAGTTCGAGATCGATCCCCATCGCAAGCATTGCCTGCTCGAAGGTCTCGACGATATCGGCCTGACCATGGCCAAGAAGGACAAGATCGACGGCTTCGAGCAGAAGGCCAAGGCGGCGCGGCCTTGGATGTAACACGCCGCATCGCCGCTTCGGCGTCGATCCATCCACGTCCCGAACGAGGGTCGCGAGCGATCGTCGGCAGTGCGAGATGACGGATGCGAACGCGTGACGCCCTCCGCCATCTCCGTCTCCCATCTCAACAAGACCTACGCCTCCGGCTTCCAGGCGCTCAAGGACATCAACCTCGAAATCCGCCACGGGGAGATTTTCGCGCTGCTCGGGCCGAACGGCGCCGGCAAGACCACGCTGATCAGCATCATCTGCGGCATCGTCAACCCGACCAGCGGCCGCGTCATCGTCGACGGCCATGACATTGTCGCCGATTACCGCATCACCCGTTCGCAGATCGGCTTGGTGCCGCAGGAACTCGCCAACGACATGTTTTCTTCGGTGTGGAAGACGGTCTCGTTCAGCCGCGGGCTGTTCGGCAAGCCGGCTTTTCCCAGCTACATCCAGAAGCTGCTCAAGGACCTCTCGCTCTGGGACAAGAAGGACAGCAAGATCGCCATGCTCTCGGGCGGCATGAAACGCCGGGTGATGATCGCCAAGGCGCTGTCGCACGAGCCGCGCATCCTCTTTCTCGACGAGCCGTCAGCCGGCGTCGACGTCGAACTGCGCAAGGACATGTGGGACATGGTGCGGGCGCTGCGCGCCTCCGGGGTCACCATCATCCTCACCACGCACTACATCGAGGAAGCCGAGCAAATGGCCGACCGCGTCGGCGTCATCAACAAGGGCGAGCTGATCCTGGTGGAGAACAAGGTCGAGCTGATGCGCAAGCTCGGCCAAAAGCAGATGACGGTGGAGTTGCGGGCGCCGATCGCCGCGGTGCCGGCCGCACTCGCACGCTATGGCCTGACGCTGGCCGACGACGGCAGACGGTTGATCTATACCTACGACACGCGCGGCGAACATACCGGCATCACCGACCTGCTCGACGCGCTGCGTAGCGCCGGACTGACTTTCAACGATCTGTCGACCACGCAAAGCTCGCTGGAAGATATTTTCGTCGGGCTGGTGAGTGAGCGCAAATGAACCTCTACGCCGTCGCCGCGATCTACCGCTCCGAGATGGCGCGCACCCAGCGCACCTGGCTGCAAAGCATCGTCTCTCCGGTCATCTCGACGTCGCTCTATTTCGTGGTGTTCGGCGCCGCGATCGGCTCGCGCATCAACAGCATCGAAGGCGTGAGCTACGGCGCCTTCATCGTGCCCGGCTTGATGATGCTGATGCTGTTGACGCAAAGCGTCAGCAACGCCGCAATCGGCATCTACTTCCCGCGCTTTACCGGCACCATTTATGAAATCCTGTCGGCGCCGGCGTCCTCGCTCGAGATCGTCATCGGCTATGTCGGCGCCGCCGCCACGAAGTCGATCGTGCTCGGACTGATCATTCTCGGCACTTCGGCGCTGTTCGTGCCGCTGCAGATCGCCCATCCGCTGTGGATGCTCGGTTTTTTGGTGTTGACGGCGTTAAGCTTCAGCCTGTTCGGGTTTATTCTCGGCATCTGGGCCGACGGTTTCGATAAGCTGCAGGTGTTCCCGCTCTTGATCATCACGCCGCTGACGTTTCTCGGCGGCACGTTCTATTCGACCCATCTGTTGCCGCCGTTCTGGCGCACCGTGACTCTGTTCAACCCTATCGTCTATCTGATCAGCGGCTTTCGCTGGAGCTTCTTCGAGCTCGCCGACGTCAATGTCGGCATCAGCGTGGCCGCGATCCTGTTCTTTCTCGTCGCTTGTCTGGCCGTGGTATGGTGGATTTTCCGGACCGGTTATCGATTGAAGACTTAAAGGAGCGGCAGATGGCGCAGGCCAAAATAACCTTGATCGGCGGCCCGACCGCGCTCATTGAAGTCGGCGGCTTTCGTCTGTTGACCGACCCGACCTTCGATGGTCCCGGCGAGTACAAGCTGCCCAGCGTCACTCTAAAAAAGCTCTCGCACGCGGCGCTCAGCCCGGAGCAGGTCGGGGCCGTCGATGCGGTGCTGCTCAGTCACGATCAGCACGCCGACAATTTCGACCATTCCGGCAAAGCCTATGCGGTCAAAGCGCCGAGAATTTTCACCACCCGCGCCGGCGCGCAACGGCTCGGCGGCAACGCCGAGGGTTTGGCCCCGGGTGAGAGTGCGGAACTTGAGAAGCCGGACGGTGCGCGGTTGACCATTACCGCAACGCCGGCGCGTCACGGACCGGCGGGAATCGAGCCGCTGGCCGGCGACGTCATCGGCTTCGTGCTGTCGTCCGCGGTGGTACGGCCGATCTATATCACCGGCGACACGGTCTGGTATGACGGCGTCGCCGACATCGCGCGCCGCTTTCATGCCGGGCTGGTCCTCTTGTTCGCCGGCGCCGCTCGCACGCGCGGGGCTTTTCATCTCACCATGGACGTCAATGACGCGATCGAGACCGCGCACGCCTTTCCCGATGCGACGATCGTGCCGGTCCATTATGAAGGCTGGGCGCATTTCAGCCAAAGCGGCGAGGATCTGGTGCAAACGTTCAAGGCGCTCAATATCGGCGACCGGCTGAAAGTGCTGCAGCCCGGCGTCGCGACGGCCGTCGAGCTGGGCTAGCCCCGGCGGCTACGCGGCTTCCGTATGAACGACGTCGTAAAGACCGGGGTCGATCTCGTCGGCAAGCTCGCCGAATTGCGGCCACCGCTTACGGAACTCGGGCGACTGGTGCGCCGCCTTGAGCTTCTCCGCTGAAGTCCATTGGATGTAATTGACCAGATGGCTGCCGTCCTTGCTGCGATGCAGATTGACGGACACGAAACCCGGCTGGGTAGCCATGAACCGGGCCCGCTCAACCATCAGGGCGATCACTTTGTCCTGGTTGTCGGGCGGCAGCTTCACCGTGGTGATTTGGGTACAGACCGCGTTATTGTCGGTAATCTCAGGCATGACGGCGTCCTCCGGGGCAAGCGGACACCAACGCGCTGTCTGCCGCTCGGGTTTCCGTTCAGGTTTGCTGCGCCGCCGCGATCGCGTCCGCAATCGCCACCGTCCGCCGGGCCATGTCGGCGTGCAGCCGCTCCACCATGCGGCCCTCGATCTGGATGACGCCCTTGTTGGCGTTCTCCGGGAGTTCGAAAGCGGCGATGATTTTGCGCGCCCAGGCGACCTCGTCGGCGGCGGGCGAAAAGGCTTCGTTGCACGGCGCGATCTGTTGCGGGTGAATGAGCGTCTTGCCGTCGAAGCCGAGATCGCGGGCCTGGCGGCACTCCGCAGCGAACCCCTCGCTGTTGCCGAGCTCGTTGTAGACGCCGTCGACAATATCGATGCCGTAGGCGCGCGCCGCGGCGATGCAGGTCATCAGCCACGGCAGCATCGGCGCGCGGCCGGGCAGAAGACGCGCGCGCGTGTCCTTGGCGAGATCGTTGGTGCCCATGACGAAGCCGGCGAGCCGGCTATCCGTATCGCGCGCAACGGCGGCAATGTCGCGGGCGTTGAGCATGGCGAGCGGCGTTTCCATCATCGCCCAGATGCCGATGCGCGCCTCGGCGCGGACGCCGACGAGATGCTTGGCCACCTCGCGCAACGGCTCCGGGCCCGACACTTTCGGCACCAGGATGGCATCGGGAACCGCCGCCGCGACCGCCAGGTCGTCGCGCCACCAGGGCGTATCGAGGCCGTTGATGCGCACAATGACCTCGCGGCGGCCGAAGCCCCCCTGCTGCAAGGCCTGGGTGATCAGCTCGCGCGCTTTGGCTTTGGCATCGGGCGCCACGGCATCCTCGAGATCGAGAATGACGCCGTCGGCCGGCAGCTCGCGCGCTTTCTCCATGGCGCGCGCATTCGAGCCGGGCATGTAGAGGAGACTGCGCCGTGGGCGGATGGTCATTGCCTCAGCTCCTGATCGCCTCGTCCGACAACGCGGCAGCTCGAGCGCCCAAGGAAATCACGCCGCCTTGCGCTTTGCCGTGATCAGCTTGCGGTTGATCAGCGCTTCGCCGATCTGAATGGCGTTGAGCGCCGCGCCCTTGCGCAGATTGTCGGAAACGATCCAGAGCGACAGCCCGTTCTCCACGGTCGCATCTTCGCGAATGCGGCTGATGTAGGTCGCATCCTCGCCCACCGATTCGTAGGGCGTCACGTAGCCGCCCGGCTCGTGCTTGTCGATGACAATGCAGCCCGGCGCGTTGCGCAGGACTTCGCGAGCCTCATCGGCGGTGATCGGCTTCTCGAACTCGAGATTGACCGCCTCCGAATGGCCGATGAACACCGGCACCCGCACGCAGGTTGCGGTAAGCTTGATCTTGGGATCGAGGATCTTCTTGGTCTCGACCACCATCTTCCACTCTTCCTTGGTGGCGCCGTCTTCCATGAACACATCGATTTCCGGAATGACATTGAAGGCGATGCGCTTGGGAAACTTCTTCGGCGCGACCTCGTCGATCTGAAAGACCGCCTTGGTCTGCGCGAACAACTCGTCCATGGCGTCTTTGCCGGCGCCCGACACCGACTGATAGGTGGCGACGACGACGCGCTTGACGGTGGCGCGGTCGTGCAGCGGCTTGAGTGCGACGACAAGCTGCGCCGTCGAGCAATTGGGATTGGCGATGATACCGCGCTTGCGAAAGCCGCCAATCGCCTCGGCATTGACTTCCGGCACGATCAGCGGAACGTCGGAATTGTAGCGCCAGCACGACGAATTATCGATCACCACCGCGCCGGCGGCGGCGATTTTCGGCGACCATTCCCGCGAGACCGCCGAGCCGGCCGACATCAGACAGATATCGACGCCGGAAAAATCGTAGTGTTCAAGCGCTTTGACCTTGAGCGTCCGGTCGCCGTAAGACACTTCAACGCCTTGCGAACGGCGGGAGGCGAGCGCGACCACTTCGTCGGCCGGGAACGACCGCTCGGCGAGAATACCGAGCATTTCACGGCCCACATTGCCGGTCGCGCCGACCACGGCGACCGTATAACCCATTGTTAACTCTCCATTCCAAGCAGCGCGCGCTCAAGCTGGAAGCGCTCGCGCGAAGGCGCTTCTAGGCGAGAACGGCGCAAAGCACAACGCCGCCGCGCCGCATCGGCCGGCCCGCAAGGTCCTGCCAACCAGTTCTCGGCAATTCGCTATCGTGCCGGGCGAAAGCCGGGTACACTGCCGCGCATTGGAAAGCGAGGCGCCCATGCGCGGAATGGCCGTTGGGGTTGCGACCATAGTCATAATTTCGGCGCTGGCCTCGGCCGCCGCCGCTCAGACGACGCACCGGCGACATCAGCAGATCGTCGAGCGATCGGCGGCAGGCACGGTGATCCAGCCGACGCGCACCATCATCCATCATATAGACGGCACGATGACCGTCATCACGGTGCCGCGCCGGTCCTATCTCGATCCGGGAACAGAGGTGCCGGTGGGCTACCCCAATCACCTCGACTATGCGTTCCCACCGGGCAACGATCCGGGCCGGCCGTATTGGTATTTTGGGCCCTCCGAACTCGGCGCCGTCGGCGGCACCCCGCTGGCGCAACCGTTCCTGATACCCGGCTTCAGTCCGGGCTTCCCGACCCCATACTGAGCAAGGCCGATCGAGGCGCGCCGCCGCCTCGCATTCAGGCGGACAAGCGCTCGAATTCGCCGACAATCGCTTCGCCCATTTCCGAGGTGCTGACGACCTTGGCGCCGTCCGACTTGATGTCGGCGGTGCGCAGCCCCTTGGCGAGCGCCGCGGCGATGGCCGCATCGATGCGGTCGGCTTCGCGTCCCATGTTGAACGAATAGCGCAGCGCCATCGCGAACGAGGCGAGCATCGCTATCGGATTGGCGATGCCTTTGCCGGCGATGTCGGGCGCCGAGCCGTGCACCGGCTCATAGAGCGCCTTGCGCCGCTTGGTCTTGGCATCGACCTCGCCGAGCGAGGCCGAGGGCAACATGCCGAGCGAGCCGGTGAGCATGGCGGCGATGTCGGAAAGCATGTCGCCGAACAGATTGTCGGTGACGATGACGTCGAACTGCTTCGGCCAGCGCACAAGCTGCATGCCGCCGGCGTCGGCCAGCATATGTTCGAGCGTCACGTCCTTATATCCGCGGGCATGCACATCGGCGACGACTTCGCGCCACAGCACGCCGGTCTTCATCACATTGCGCTTCTCCATCGACGTGACTTTGTTGCGGCGCTTGCGCGCCAGTTCAAAGCCGACGCGGGCGATGCGTTCGATTTCGTAGGTGTCGTAGACCTGCGTGTCGATCGCGCGTTTCTGCCCGTTGCCGAGATCGGTGATGGTTTTCGGCTCGCCGAAATAAACCCCGCCGGTCAGCTCGCGCAGAATGATGATGTCGAGGCCGTCCACGGCCTCGCGCTTCAGACTCGAGGAGTTGGCGAGCGCCGGATAACAGATCGCCGGACGGATATTGGCGAACAGGCCCAAATCCTTGCGCAGGCGAAGAAGGCCGGCTTCGGGGCGCACATCGTAGCCGACATTGTCCCATTTCGGGCCGCCAACTGCGCCGAAAATGACCGCGTCGGCGGCATGCGCTTTCGCCATCGTCTCGTCGGTGATCGAGACCTTGTGCGCGTCGTAGCAGGAGCCGCCGACCAGCGCTTCCTCGGTCTGGAACGTGGCAATCCCGGCCTTGGCGAAATAGGCCAAAAGCCGTTTGACCTCGGCCATGACTTCCGGACCGATGCCGTCGCCGGCAAGAAGAAGGAGCTTGTGCGTGGGCATGAATTGCGCCTCGTAAACAACGGGGGCGCATTGCTACCGCATGATCAGCTTTTGTGGAAGGGGCGCGCCTGAGACGCGAAGACGCTCCTCGCGCGGCCGGCCGTCAGAGTCCGCTGAACCAGTTATAGCCCTGGTTTTCCCAATAGCCGCCGGCGTCATTGTTCTGCACCCACATGGCGGTGACGTATTTGGGATTTTTGAAGCCCAATTTGGTGGGGATGCGGATCTTGATCGGGAAGCCATAGGCGCGCGGCAAAACCTGGTGATCGAATTTCAGCGTCAGTTGCGTCTGCGGATGCAGCGCGGTCGGCATGTCGATGGTGTTCGAATAGCCCTCGGCGCACTGGAACCAGACGTATTTGGCGCGCGTATCGGCGCCGATCAGCTTGAGGAAGTCCGACAGCCTCACGCCCTGCCACGATCCGATGGCGCTCCAGCCTTCGACGCAAACGAGGCGGGTGATCTGCGATACTTCCGGCAAGTTGTTGAGCTCCGCCAAAGTCCACGGCTTCTTGTTGTCGACGCGCCCGCCGATTTCGAGCTGCCACCTGTCGCCATCGATGTCGGGGGCGTCGTCCTCGCTGTAATAGCCGTTGAACGGGAACGGCCGGGTGATCATGCTTTCCGGGTATTCCGGCGCCAAGGTATTGCGATTGAACAGCCACGCCTGCACGCGGTCATTGAAGTCGGAAATGACGCGCAACACGTTCTCCGAGCTTTGGCCGTCGATGATCTCGCAGCCGCTGAGCATGGCGAGCGCGCCGAGGCTTGCGGCTCCGCGCAGAAAAAATCGCCGCGACGGCTCCGGCAGAAGCTTGGCCGCATCCTTGATCAGGAGCGCCTTGTCCACGCCGGGCTTGGTTTTGCTTGGACCGGACATCGATCTTTCTCTTTGGCTCTTCAGCGTCCGAAAATCATGGCGCGCAGACTCTTCGGCACCAGCACCGCGAGCAGCACGTGCACCACTAGGAAGGTCACGATCGCGGTCATCGCCGCGAAATGCACGTAACGCGCGGTATTGTAGCCGCCGAAAAAGCTGGTCAACACGTGAAACTGCACCGGCTTCCAGATCGAAAGCCCGGACAGCACAATGACGACGGCGGTTATGAGAATGCCGAGATAGAGAAGCTTCTGCACGGCATTGTATGCCGACAGATCGTCATGCGAGAGTTCGCCGCGCAGCGCGGCAAAAAGATCGCGCAGCACCTCACGCGGATGGATCGGAAACAGCTTGCGGCGAAAACGGCCCGACAGGATGCCGAGCGTGACGTAGACGATGCCGTTTATCACCAAAATCCACATCGCCGCGAAGTGCCACATCAAAGCGCCGGCCAGCCAATTGCCGAGCGCGATCTGACGGGGAAACGTGAAACCGAACAGTGGCGAAGCGTCGTAAATCTGCCAGCCTGAGCCGATCATCATCAGCATCGCCACGGCATTGATCCAATGCGTCACGCGCACCCAAGCGGGATGGATCACGCCGGGCGCGGCTTCAACGCCCATCGCAGATCGCTCGGCTGTTTGCACGCTCATCGGATCGCTGCGTTTACTGTGGTTAACCAGATCGCATTACGAAGCTGAGCGACATTTAACACCGCGGCGTGCCGGATTCGAGAAAGCGAACCCAGCACACGCGAATGTGACTAATGCCTCATTTGCTCATGTTGTCCTTGGACATGTTGTCCTTGGACATGGTGCCTTTCGACATCGTGTCTTTGGACATCGTGCCCTTGGACATCGAGTCCTTTTTCATGGTGTCTTTCTTCATCGTGCCGGTCTTGCTCATATTGTCCTTCGACATGTCGTCGGCGAAGGCGGCGGGCGCGAAGGCGATCGCAAAACCTACCGTCGCCGCGGCAAGGGACAGGATGGTACGGGACGTCTTCATTGCGTAGTCCTCCTTAAGGGGTCCGATAACGCTTTCCGGCGTCATCGCTCCTAGTTCGTGCCGAGCCGGCCCGCGGTTACATCGACCGGCGGCAATGCCGTCCGAAAAATCCTCGCGGCGAGCGCGCTGTTGGCGGCAATCACAATCGCGACCGCCACCGCGTGCACGGCAAGATCGGTCGCCGCCGCATCGTAAGGATGGAAGAAGTTAAGAAGCGTGGCGGCCGCGGCGGCAACGGCGAGGCCGCCCACGGCGGCGGTCAGTCCGAGGTTCAGCGGATAAGCGCGGCGCAGCATGGCCAACAGCAGCGCCGATAGCGGGACCGACAGCGCCACAATGAAAATAAGGCAGTCGCGCGCGTCACCCAGCGTTGCCACGTGCGCTTGCGGCGCGATCCACGTGCGCAGACAGCCCAGGCCGCTCGCGGCGATCCACACGAGCGCCGCGGGTAACGGCAGCACCGCCCAGGCCCGCGGTGCATCCGGCAGACTGAGCTCGAAGGCGGCAATCGCCGCGAAAATGGCGGTCCCGGCCGAGCCGATCACGGCCAGCCACAAGTCCGGCGCAGCGCTGAGGCGCTGCCACATGGCGTTGACGTCGGCAAAGGCGGAAAGCGCAATTGCGATCGCGGCGACCACGCCAAGCCAGATGAGCGCGCGCGTCAGCGGCCGGTGCAATCGCTTGACCGGCTTGAGGTCGCGGGCGAGCCGCCCAATCAACTGGTCATGTAACGTGGAGCTCATACCAGGCCTTTTAGTCCTTCTCCGCGAACATGCCGCGCAGCGCTTTGAGCGCGCGGTGCAGATTAACCTTCAGCGCGCCTTTATTTCGGTGCGTGACAATGGCCGCGTCCGCCAGCGACTGTTCCTGCAATACCAGAACCTGAACCGCCTCGCGTTGGCGTTCGGGCAAGCTCGCCAATGCCGCGCGCACGCGGTTCGCGGCGGCGGCATCGCGGCTCGATCGCATTGGATCACCATCCTCGTCAACGTACGATTCGAAAGCCAGCGGCGAATGAACCTCACGCGCGCGCTGCCGGCCGACCCGACGTAACAGATCGATCGCCCGGCGTTCGGCGATGATCCGCAGCCATCCAGTGAAGGAGCGCGCCGGATCGTAGGTTTGCCGCGCACGATGAATGGTCAGGAGCACGTCCTGGACCACGTCGTCGATGTGGTCGGCAGGCACTCGCTGCCGGCCGGCGATGGCCTTGATCAGCGGCACACATTCCCGCAGGAGCGCTTCATAAGCGGCCCGATTGCCGGCTTGCGCAGCCGCCATCTGGGCGGAGCGGCGCAAATCCTCGGCGCTGCGGGTCTGCGGCTCGGCCTTTACCATGTGAAATTTCCCAACGCGGCCGTTGCGCGTGGCCATGAAGGGAAATTGCAGCGGAAGCAACCACCCGCGGCGTGACAGCGCAATCACGTTCGATTGAAGCGCCCGTGTCATTGACGTTCCCGCGTTGCGCCAAACCTGTGCTTCCGCTCTTCGTCTCTTTCGTCGCCACAACCTAAACGGTTACAGCGCACCACGACGGGCCGGCGCGGAGCCGGCCCGTCGCGCTGGCCGTTTGTTCACTTCGGCAGCAGCACGGTGTCGATGACGTGGATGACGCCGTTCGATTGCAGCACGTCGCGGGATGGTCACCATGGCCACGTCGCCCTTGGCATCGGTGACGCTCAGCTTGCCCGGGCCGGCCTGTTTGACGATGAGCCATTCGCCGGCGACGGTTTTGAGCTTCGCCTCGCCCTCGCCGTCCTTGATCGCCTTCATCAAGTTGACGGCGGTCATGCGGCCCGGCACGACGTGATAGGTCAGTATCTTGGTCAACGTCGCCTTGTTCTCCGGCTTGAGCAGATTGTCGACCGTGCCGGGCGGCAATTTGGCAAAGGCGGCGTTGGTCGGCGCAAACACGGTAAACGGGCCGGGTCCCTCGAGCGTATCGACCAGCCCGGCGGCCTTGACCGCCGCGACCAGGGTTGTGTGATCTTTCGAATTCACCGCGTTCTGAATGATGTTCTTCGACGGATACATCGGCGCGCCGCCGACAGTGACCGTTTTCTGCGACATTTCCGCCGACACTGGCGCTGCGGCGCCGGCAGTGAGCGCGAGAGTCGCGGCCGTGATCAGCAATGCGAAACGCTTGGACATTTGGGGCTCCCATGGTTGCAAAGATTAATCGCCGAACCTTGCCGGCATGACGCCGGCCTGGCGCAAAACCTCCGCGCCATTGGATCGAGATACGGCGGCGGCGCGGGAGAGTTTCAGCCGCGCCCTCACGGGCGCGTGAAAATGCGCGGCGCTGCACCAAAAAATACCCCGCAGCACCGCGTCGCGGGTTTTGCGCATGAAGCGGCGCTGCGTTATGAACCTGCCGCAAACAGGTACCCATACGAAGTCAGGAAATGTCGAAAACCAGTCCCGGCAATTTTTTTGAGGATTTCCGTGTCGGCCAAGTCATCCGGCACGCGACCCCGCGCACCCTCACCAGCGGCGACGTCGCGCTGTACAGCGGGTTGTTCGGACCGCGCTTTGCCGTCCAATCATCCGACGTCTTCGCCAAGGCCATCGGCTATCCTCGGGCCCCGCTCGACGACCTCTTGGTGTTTCATGTCGTGTTCGGCAAGACCGTTCCCGACGTATCGCTCAACGCGGTCGCCAATCTCGGCTATGCCGGCTGTTACTTCCGCCAGCCGGTTTATCCGGGCGATACGCTCACCGCTCTCTCCGAGGTCATCGGCCTGAAGGAGAATTCGAGCCGCAAAACCGGTATCGTGTATGTGCGCACTACCGGGCAAAAGCAGGACGACACGCCGGTCCTGGAATACGTGCGCTGGGTAATGGTGCGCAAACGCGACGAACACGCGCCCGCGCCGGGCGATCACGTCCCCCGCCTGCCGACCGTGCTCGACCCGAAGGTCTTGAGCGAAGCCTGCCCGGCGATCGACGTTTCCGCCTATGACACCGTGCTGTCCGGCAGCGCCTATCGCTTTGGCGATTATGAGGTCGGCGAACGCATCGACCATGTCGACGGGATCACCGTCGAAGAGGCCGAGCATATGATCGCCACGCGGCTCTATCAGAATACCGCGCGTATCCATTTCAACCAGTTTGTCGAGGGCAAAGGCCGATTTGGGCGGCGGCTGATCTATGGCGGGCACGTCATTTCGGTGGCGCGCGCGCTGTCCTTCAACGGACTGGCGAACGCCTTCCACGTCGCGGCCATTAACGGCGGCCGTCATGTGGCGCCGCTGTTTGCCGGCGGCACCGTGTTCGCCTGGTCGGAAGTGCTGGCCAAGTCGGAATTGCCGGGACAGGAGCGATGTAGGCGCGTTGCGGCTGCGCACCATTGCGACGCGCGATCGCCCTTGCGAGGACTTTCCCTTGAAATCGGGCGACGACTACGACCCCGCAGTCCTGCTCGATCTCGATTATTGGGTGCTGATGCCGATATGAGCCGCGCAGGCAGGCCGAGGGCGATCGTCGCTCGCATCCCCTTGATCCTGCCGGGAGAATTAGAACAGCCGGTCGCGCCGCAACACCTGAGGACGGCGGGGCAAATCAACGTCGCCAAGGCCCGCGCGGCCGTTTAAACTTGCGCGCGGACTCGCCGGGCGCGAGGCAAAGGGCGGAACAGGCAATGTCCACATCCCTGATGACGACGCGACGATTCGCACCCCTGTTCTGGTGCCAATTCTTCTCCGCGTTTGGCGACAACTTTCTCAAGACCGCTTTGGTCTTCCTCATTCTGTTCCAAATCGGCGGCGCCAATTCCGAAGTGCTGATTACGCTTGCCGGGGCGACTCTGATCTTTCCGTTCTTCCTGCTCTCCGGTCTCGGCGGCGAACTCGCCGACCGTTACGACAAGGCGCTGGTGGCGCGGCGTCTGAAACTCGGCGAAATCGCCGTTGCCGCGCTGGCGGTAGCCGGCTTCGCCGTACACTCGATCGTGCTGTTGTTTGTGGCGGTAGGCCTGTACGGAACGATTGCGTCGCTGTTCGGCCCGATCAAATACGGCATCCTGCCGGATCATCTCGCCCGTTCCGAACTGCCGTCGGGCAACGCGCTGGTCGAAGGCGGAACGTTTCTTGCCATCCTCATCGGCACCATCGTCGCCGGACTGGCGGCCAAGGATGGCGGCGACCCGATTCACTTCGCCTGGTTGATGATGGTGTCTTCGGTGGCGTGCTGGGTGGCGAGCCGATTTATTCCGCCGACCGGCGAAGGCGCCCCGCAGCTTCGCATAAAGCCCAACATTTTCGCCTCCACCGGCCGGCTGATCAAATACGTGCGCGGCGAACCGCGGCTGTGGTGGGGCGCGCTGGTCACCAGTTGGTTCTGGCTCACCGGCGCCTTGGTGATGTCGCTCTTGCCGCCGCTGGTTAGCTTTCACATCGGCGGCAGCGAAGGCGTGGTCACCGTCTTCTTGACCATATTTTCGGTCGCGGTGGCCGTCGGCTCCGCCCTTGCCGCTTGGCTCGCGCATGGGCGCATCAACCTTTTCCCGACGCTGGTCGGCGCCGTGCTTTTGGGCTTGTTCGCGATCGACCTCGGCTGGACCACTTCGGCAATGGCGCCGGCCGCACACCCGCTCGGTGTCGGCGAATTCTTCTCCAGGCGCTACAGCATCCATGTCGCCATTGATCTTGCCGGGCTGGCGCTGGCGGGCGGCCTGTTCATCGTGCCGGCGTTCAGCGCGGTGCAGGCCTGGGCGGGCGCCGACCACCGCGCCCGCGTCGTCGCCGCGGTCAACGTGCTCAACGCCGCATTCATGGTCGTCGGCGCGATCGTTCTCGCCGTGCTGCAAAAGCTCGGCCTGCACGACTCGCTGCTGTTCGTACTCCTCGGCGTCGCCAACCTCGTGGTAGCCGTGATCATCGCCCGCACGCTGCCGACCAGCTGGCTCATCGATCTCCTTGCCATCGTTTTCCGCACCTTCTACCGGCTCGAAGTCACCGGCCTGGAGAACGTCGCCAAGGCCGGCGACAACGCCATCATCGCCATGAACCACGTGAGCTTCCTCGACGCGCCGATCGCCATGTCGCTTTTGCCGAAGCGTCCGGTGTTCGCCGTCGATGTCGGCATTTCGCAGCGCTGGTGGATTCAGCCGTTCCTGCCGTTCGTGCGCACCATGGCGCTCGATCCGCTCAAGCCGATGGCTTTGCGCACCATCATCAACGCCGTGCGCGACGGCAACATGCTGGTGATCTTCCCGGAGGGTCGCATCACGCTGACCGGCTGCTTGATGAAGGTTTACGACGGCGCGGCGATGATCGGCGATAAATCCAACGCCATGGTCGTTCCGGTCCGCATCGAGGGGCCGGAGAAAACGATTTTCAGCCGACTGCGCAGCACCCAGGTACGCCGGCGCTGGTTCCCGAAAATCAAAGTCACCATTCTCGAACCGGTGAAGATGAGCGTCGATCCGGCGCTGGTCGGCCGCAAGCGCCGTCTCGCCGCCGGCGCCGCCCTCTACGACATCATGTCGAACATGATGTTCCACACCACCTCGACCGACCGCACCGTCATCGAGGCGGTGATCGCAGCGAAGAAAACTCACGGCGCCAAGTGGCTCGCCTGCGAGGATCCGACCAGCGGTCGCCTCACTTACAAGCGGCTACTGGCGGCCACGCGCATTCTCGGCGCCAAACTGATGCCGCTTGCGCCCGAAGGCCGCGCCATTGGCGTCATGCTGCCGACATCGAACGGCGCGGCGGTCACCGTGCTCGCGCTGCTTTCCGGCGGCCGCGTTCCCGCCATGATCAACTTCACCGCCGGCGCCGCCAACATTCTCGGCGCTTGCCGCGCGGCTGAAGTGGACACCATCCTCACCGCGCATGCCTTTGTCGACAAGGCGCGGCTCGACAAGCTGATTGCCGCGCTCGAAGGCAAGGTGCGCATCATCTACTTGGAGGACATCCGCAAGACGGTGAGCTTTGCCGACAAGCTCTCCGGCGCGCTGCGGGCGAAGAAGCCTTTGGTCGAGCGCAAGCCGGACGATTGGGCGGTGATTCTCTTCACCTCAGGCACCGAAGGCGTGCCCAAGGGCGTGGTGCTCTCGCACCGCAACGTGCTCGCCAATGTCGCGCAAGCGGAAGCACGCATCGATTTCGGGCGCGAGGACCGCTTGTTCATGGCGCTCCCGGCATTCCACTCGTTCGGCTTCATGGGCGGTATCGTGCTGCCGCTGATTTCCGGCGTGCCGACCTTTTTCTACCCTTCTCCGCTGCATTACCGCACCGTGCCCGAGTTGGTTTACGGCATCTGCGCCACCTATTTGTTCGGCACCGACACCTTCCTCGCCGGCTACGCCCGCATGGCGAATCCTTACGACTTCCGCTCCATGCGCTGCGTGATCGCCGGCGGCGAACCGGTCAAGGAATTGACGCGGCGGGTCTGGATGGAAAAGTTCGGCCTGCGCATCCTCGAAGGGTACGGTGTGACCGAGACTTCGCCGGTGCTCGCCTTCAACACGCCGATGTTCAACAAATACGGGGCGGTCGGCCGCCTTTTCCCCGGCATCGAAGTCAGACTGGAGAAGGTCGAGGGCGTCGAGGACGGCGGCCGCATGTTCGTCAAAGGGCCGAATGTGATGCTGGGCTATCTGCGCGCCGACCAGCCCGGCGTGCTTGAGCGGCCGCCGGAGGGCTGGCACGACACCGGCGATATCGTTGCCATCGACGCGCAGGGCTTTATCGCCATCAAGGGCCGCGCCAAGCGCTTTGCCAAGATCGGCGGTGAGATGATCTCGCTGGCCGCCGTGGAAATGCTGGCGGCTGAGCTCTGGCCGAACTACGTCACCGCCGTTGTGGCCATTCCCGACGACCGCAAAGGCGAGCGGCTGGTCATGGTCACCGACAAGAAAGGCGTGACGCGCGCCGATTTCCACGCCTATGCGCGCTCGAAGCACGCCTCCGAATTGATGCTGCCATCCGAGATCATCATCCTCGACAAATTGCCGCTGCTCGGCTCCGGCAAGCCCGATCTGGTGGCGCTGCAGAAATTCGTCCGCGAGCAAGCCGCAGCGAAGGCTGCCGCAGCGGAATAAGCCTGACTGACGATGGCGCGGCGGCGCGCGAACGCAGCGAGCATGCCCGCAAGCACGTCAGGCTCGTTTGCCGCGAGTTCTCGAGCACGCGGTCGACCATGGCGGCGGCTTCGCCGAGATAGTTTGCTGGATCGCACAGCCGCGCGAGCCCCGCACGATCGATGTGCGTTGCGATCTCGCGGTCTTCGGCAAGTAAATCGAGCAACGGTCGGCCGGTGGCGAGCGCCTCGCGGCAGAAATCGTACACCACGTCGTGGGCGCGCTGGCGGCCAAGATAGCGGCCAAGCTCCATCATCATCGCTTCGGATACGATCAGGCCGTTGGTCGCATCCAGGTTCTGGCGCATCTTCTTCTCGTCGATTTGCAAATCATCGAGCACACTGCGCATGTGCGCGAGCGCGCCGGCGGTCAGACAAAAAATCTCCGGCAGCACGATCCATTCGATCTCCCAGGGACCGCTGGAACGCTCGTGGTCCTCGACCATGGCGTCGAGCAGCGCGGCGACCTGCTGGCGCACGACCGAGTTGAGCGCCGTGATATAGACCGACGAAATCGGATTTCGCTTCTGCGGCATGGTGCTCGAGGAACCGCGCCCCGAATGGAACGGCTCGAAAACCTCGGCAACCTCGGTCTGCATCAAGAGCTTCAGGTCGAGCGCGAACTTGCCGCAGGTGCCGGCGAGGAGGCCGAGAAAGCAGCCGACCTCGGCGATGGTGTCGCGCATGGTGTGCCAGGCGATGACCGGCGCCGCGAGTTGCAATTCCTTCATCAACTCGGCCTGCACCTCCAGCCCGCGTCCGCCAAGCGAAGCGAGCGTGCCGGCGGCCCCGCCGAATTCGCCGACCAGCGCGCGTTCGCGCAGCTGCGCCAATCGTTGTTGATGACGGTCGAATCCGGAAAGCAACGCGGCCATCTTGTAGCCGAAGGTAATCGGCACCGCTTGCTGCAAATTGCTGCGGCCGGCCATCGGCGTGTCGCGGTATTTGCGCGCCAGACCGGCAAGCGCGGCGCTGATGCGATCGATGTCCGCTTCGATCAACGTCAGCGCTTCGCGGATCTGCAGCACCGTTGCCGTGTCGGTGACGTCCTGCGTGGTGGCGCCCCAGTGGCACCATTGACCAAGCCCATCACGGCAGAGCGCCACGATCTGCTGCACGACCGGTAATACCGGATAGCCGATGCGGACGGTCTCTTTTTCCAGCGTGGCGAAATCGATTTCGGCAATGCCGCAATGTCGCACAATTTCGTCGGCGGCGTTCTGCGGAATGATCCCAAGCCCGGCCTCGGCGCGCGCCAGCGCGGCCTCGAAATCGAGGTACTTCTGCACGCGATTTTCATCGGAAAACACCCGCCGCATTGCCTCGGTCGAGAAAATATTGCGGAAGACGATGGAATTGATGGCCGTCGCGGACGCGTTGGTCGGCATG
Source organism: uncultured Alphaproteobacteria bacterium (assembly GCA_963835195.1). GTDB lineage: Bacteria > Pseudomonadota > Alphaproteobacteria > Rhizobiales > Xanthobacteraceae > BOG-931. The sequence goes on along the minus strand of CAWIEY010000001.1, from coordinate 257,790 downwards.
ACTCTCCTCCCGGAAAACGCGGACGAGTGTGGGTCCAAATAGCGCGGCGCTCAAATAGCGATTGGCGGCGGCACCAAGCGGATCTTGGGCGCGCATCATGAGCCGGAAAGGCTTTAGGAGTACTGTTGCCGGGGCCGCCCCGCCGACAAATATATGATAATTGAAAGGGCGTCCGGCGCCAATTATGCGGCGTTTGGGTGTCGCAGAATTTTTCGTCCTAACCTGCGGTTCGGACTGGGCCACATCATGAAAGTTCCTGCGGGCGCCATTGACTGCGACGTCCATCCCGCCGTTCCGGGAATGGCGGCGCTCATGCCCCATCTCGATGCCTTTTGGCGCGAGCATCTCGCCGAGCGTTATATCGATCAGTCGCCATTCACGCTGCAGAGCTACGCGCCGGGGTTGCCGCATTCGGCGCGGCCGGATTGGCGTCCGGCGAAGGGCGTAGCCGGCGGCGATCTGGAAGTTTTCCGCGCGCAGGCGCTCGATGCCTTCGGAACGCAGCTCGCCATCGCCAACGTGCTCTATGGCGCGGTCGCCTTGTTCAATAACGACATGGCGGCCGCGTTATGCGCGGCGGTGAACGACTGGGTCGCGCGGGAATGGCTCGATCGCGAGCCGCGCTTGCGCGCCTCCATTCTGGTCGCCCCCGAAAGCGGGGAGCTTGCCGCCGCCGAAATCGAACGCTGCGCCGGCGACCGGCGTTTTGTCCAGGTGCTGCTTTTGGTCATGGGCGACCGGCCACTCGGTCACCGCTTCTATTGGCCGATCTACCGCGCCGCCGAGCAGCACGGGCTGCCGATCGGTATCCATGCCGGTTCCACGTTCCGTCATGCGCCGACCGGATCGGGCTGGCCGTCCTATCATCTCGAAGACGCCATTCTCCAAGCCCCGGCCTTCGAGGATACGCTGGTGAGCTTCCTTGCCGAAGGCGTTTTCCAGAAGTTTCCCGGTACCAAGCTGGTTCTCATGGAGTCCGGTTTCGGCTGGCTGCCGGCGCTGATGTGGCGAACGAACCGGAGCTGGCGCGGAGTACGCACCGAAGTGCCGTGGCTGGACCGCGCCCCGGCCGATATCGTCCGCGATCACGTGCGCTTTACCCTGCAGCCGGTGGACGCGCCGAACGGCGATATCCTCAACCGCGTTATGGATCATATGCGTTCGGACGAGCTGATCCTGTTCTCTACCGATTACCCGCACTGGCAGTTTGCCGGCGAAGACGCGTTGCCAGCCGGGCTCTCCGATGCGATGATTCGCAAGATCACGGTCGACAATCCGCTCGCCACCTATCCGCGTTTGCGGGTAAATGCGGAGGACGAGCGAGCCGAACTGCGGGAGGCCGCGCCATGAACAAGGCCATAGCTGAACGCGAAACCCAAAGCGGACAAAAGCTCAGTTTCGTCGACTGCGACATCCATCCGGTGCCGCGCTCGCCCAAAGATCTGCAGCGCTATCTTTCCGCTCAATGGCGTGAGCACGCCGAAACATTCGGCGGCCACGTCTGCCAAGGCCTGGTCGGCCAGCTGCCCTTCCCGCGAATGATGGCGGCCGGGATGCGCGCCGATTCCTATCCATCGAATGGCGGGCCGCCCGGCTGCGACCTCGAGCTGATGCAGCGCCAGCATCTCGACGCCCATGGCTGCGAGACCGGTTTTCTGGTCGCGCTCACGCGCTCCGGCATGGACGAGCGCAATCTCGAATTCGGCGCCGCGCTGGCGCACGCGGTCAACGATTGGCAACTCCATGACTGGGTCGCCAAGGACAACCGGCTCAAGGCCGGCATTGTGGTGCCGCAGGAATATCCGGAATTTGCCGTAGCCGAGATCGACAAGCGCGCCGCCGAGCATGAGGCCTTCCGCCAGGTCATTCTCTCGCCGCGCGCCAGCGAGCCGCTCGGCCGCCGCAAATACTGGCCGATTTACCAGGCGATCGAGCGCAACAATCTGGTGCTCGGGCTGCATCCCGCCGGATTGTCCGGCGGCCACCCGACGAGCGGCACCGGCTGGGGCACTTATTACATGCAGGAGCATTACGGCTTCTCCAGCAGCTTCGCCGGCAACGTCGTCAGCCTGATCATCGAAGGCGTGTTCGAGCGCTATCCCGGCCTCAAAGTGGCGATGATTGAAACGGGCTTCTCCTGGGCGCCCTCGCTCGGCTGGCGGATGGACCGGGAATGGGAGCGCAATCGCAAGGAGACGCCGCACTTGCGGCAGCGGCCTTCCGAATATCTGCGCCAGCATTTCTGGTTTTGCACGCAGCCCATGGAAGAGCCGGAAGACCCCGCGCATATCAACGAGATTTTCGAATGGATCGGCTGGGACCGGATGATGTATTCGAGCGATTATCCGCATTGGGATTATGACGACCCGCGGGTCGCGCTGAACTTCAAGATGACGCCCGCGCAACGCGCCGGGATTTTGCGCGAGAACGCGCGCGCGCTGTACCGCTTGACCTGAGCGCCGATCGCGGCCGCGTCCGTTTAGCGACATGGGCTTTTCCGGATCATGCTTGAGATGAGCCGCTACGTGGTCGGCCGCGCCGCTGACGTGGCGCCGGGAACCTGCAAGCTCGTCACCGCCAAGGGCCGCGAACTCGGCATTTTCAACGTGGCCGGCAAATTCTACGCGCTGGCCAATCGCTGCCCGCATAAAGGCGGCCCGCTCTGTCACGGCCGGATTACCGGGCTCGCCCAGTCGGGCGGCCCCGGCGAATATAAATACATCCGCCCCGGCGAATTTTTGCGCTGTCCCTGGCACGGCTGGGAGTTCGAGATCGCGACCGGCCAGAGCTATTGCGACCCCAAGACCATGCGCATCCGCCAGTTCGAGGTCGCGGTCGCGCCCGGTGAGGAATTGGTAAAAGGCCCCTATATTGCCGAGAACTTTCCGGTTTCGGTCGAAGAGGATTATCTAGTCGTGGAGATCTAAAGCGGCCCCGCAGGCGTGGCGAACCGCGTGTCGCAGCGACCTTAAATAGCTTGAACCTCGCAGCGTCCTTCGCGATATGAGAGCGGGCCCCGCCCGCTGACCAGGAAGGCTTTATGTTCGAATCGTTCAGGAACTTCGTCGCCGAATTCGTCGACGGCGGCAAACATCCGAGCCAATTTGCCGACAACGACTATCGTTTGGCGGCGGCGGCGCTTTTGGTCCATGCCGCCGCGATCGACGGCGACATGTCGCCGACTGAACGCGACAAGCTTCACACCGTGATCAAACGCCGTTTCGCGCTCGACGATGCTTCGGCCGACGAGCTGATCGACAAGGCGACCGCGGCGGAGCACGAAGCCGTCGATCTTTATCACTTCACCAGCCTCTTAAACCGCATGCTCGACGAGGAAGGCCGCGCCAAGGTCATCGAGATGATGTGGGAGATCGTTTACGCCGACGGAAAGCGTGACGAGCTGGAGGATAATCTCCTCTGGCGCGCCGCCGATCTCCTTGGCGTTTCGCCGCGCGAGCGCATCGACCTGCGCCGGCGCATTTCCGGCGAGGACAAGGCAACTGGCGAAAACGCCGATGAATGAGGCCGGCCTCCTTCCATCTTGAATTTGCGCGCGAACGCGATACCAAAGGGCGGGCGCTGATTCCTTGCGACAATGCAACAGCCAATCCTGATCGTCCTCCACCAGGAGCATTCAACACCCGGCCGCATAGGCCAAGCGCTGAGCCAGTTCGGTTTCCCCCTCGACGTGCGCCGCCCGCGCTTCGGCGAGGCGCTGCCGCCGACCCTGCATGACCACGCCGGCGCCATCATCTTCGGCGGCCCGATGAGCGCCAACGACCAGGATGAATTCATCCGCCGCGAGATCGACTGGATCTCCGTCCCGCTCAAGGAGCAAAAGCCCTTTCTCGGCATCTGCCTCGGCGCGCAGATGTGTGCGCGCGCGCTCGGCGGGCACGTTTTCCCGCATCCGCAAGGCCAGGCCGAGATCGGCTATTACCCGATCCGGCCGACCAAAGCCGGCCTCGCCGTGGTCGATCCCTGGCCGGAGCAGGTCTATCAGTGGCACCGCGAGGGTTTTGATCTACCCGCCGGCGCCGAGCTTTTGGCCGAAGGCGATATGTTTCAGGTGCAGGCGTTCCGCTTCGGCAAAAGCTACGCGCTGCAATTTCATCCCGACGTGACCCACCTGATGATGCACAAATGGACCACGCGCGGTCACGAACGCCTGGCGATGCCGGGCGCGCGGCCGCGCCACACCCACTTTGCCGATCGCGCGGTTTACGATTTTAGCGCGCGCGCCTGGCTCGGCGCCTTCCTCGAACACTGGATCGAGCACAAGAGCGCGACGATTTTTCTTTGATTCGTCATCCCGCTCCAGCTTTTTCATCGAGCATGATCTTTTCCGAAAACCGGTGTCCACTTTTCGGGATCATGCTCTACCGGCCGGCCAGCCGCTCGGCGAAATAGGCGACGGTCTTTGTGTAGACAGTCGAGGCGTTCCATTGCAGCAGCACCTGGAAGTTCGCGGTGCCTTCGCCCCACGGCTGCCCACGCTGCCAGCCATAGCCTTTCAGATAATTGGCGGTGGAGGCGAGCACGTCGGGCACGCTGTGAATGAGATCGCGGCGGCCGTTGCCGTCAAAGTCGACGGCGTATTTCAGATAGGACGACGGCAGGAACTGCGTTTGTCCGATCTCGCCGGCCCAAGCGCCGCGCATCTCGCCCGGGCTCATGTCGCCGCGCTGGACGATGCGTAACGCCGCAAGCAACTCGCCGCGAAACTTTTCCGCCCGGCGGCAATCGTAGGCGAGCGTCGCCAGCGAACGGATGGTGGGAAATTTTCCCGAGTTGGCGCCGAAATCGGTCTCCAAGCCCCAGATGGCGACAATCACCGGACCGGGCACGCCGTATTGCTGCTCGATGCGGCTGAACACGGGGGCGTATTTTTGGAGAAGCTTTGCGGCGCGCGACAGCCGCGGCGGCACCATGCGGCCGGAGAATTGCTCGAAACTCTGGTGAAAGACGCCCTGGGAGTGATCGCGGGCAATGATGCCGGGGTCGTAGGTGACGCCGCCGAGCGCGGATTCGATGGTGCGCTGGGAGACGCCTTGCGCGGCCGCCTCCTGCTTGAAACCCTCGAGCCAGGTGGCGAAATCGCCGCCGCACGGCACCGCCAGCGCCGGCGCCATCAGGCTGCCGAGGCACAGCGCGACAACGGCCATCATGGCGGCTTTTAATCTGAAGCCCATCTTTCCCTCATTCCGGGTACGAACGCTTAAGGTGCACTAGGTTGCGAATGTGAACAAGGCAAGGCTGACGCGCAGAATGCACAGAACGTGCGACAAAGCGGCTTGATTCTTTGGAGACCCCGCTCCCTGCCGAGCCCAGCCTGGCCCGCCTACGTTGCTGCGCAACTTCGGCGCGGCAGCAGCCTTCGCTCGCTGCGCGGCAACTCCCCGAGCTGGCCTGCCGAGCCGTAGCTCGCGCAGCGAGCGAAGGCTGGTGGAGCCGAGGGGATTTGAACCCCTGACCTCCGCAGTGCGATTGCGGCGCTCTCCCAACTGAGCTACGGCCCCGCCGCAGGCACTTAACAGCGAATTGGTGCCGGCTTTAAGCGAGTTCGGCGCCATTTAGGGCGAGGCTTTGGGAGTGTCAAGGATCGCCGCCGCCGCAAGCCCGCTCGGCTTGTTCGCGCCGCGGCGGCAAGCTAGTGTCCCGATTCCGAAGTTCGCATCATGGTTTGGCACTCTCGTTCGCGAACTTCGGAATCGAAAGGACACTAGCAAATTATCCTTCCAGTGTGGCTTTGGTTCAGAAGTCCGCATAACGAGTCCGCGGCAAGAATGACGCGGACTTCTGAACCGCCACACGAGGTTGCGCACCATTCGCCGCGAATTCATCCGTGAAAGCCGTCCATGCGCGCTCTTTTCCTGGTCATTGATCTTGCCCTCGAGCTTTATATTTGGATCGTCATTGCGGCGGCGATTTTTTCCTGGCTGATCGCCTTTCACGTCGTCAATACGCGCAACCAGGTCGTCGGGATGGTCGGGGAATTTCTCTTCCGCATCACCGAGCCGGCGCTGCGCCCGATCCGCAACATTTTGCCGAATCTCGGCGGCATCGACATCTCGCCGGTCATTCTCTTTCTCATCATCATCTTCATTCGCTACGTCATCGCGCTGTACATTTTGCCGAACGTTTATTAGCGCGCCTTTTATCCCGCCCCGCGACAGCGCTCGCGCACTCGCGGCGCGTTCTTCGCCTTCCCTCTCCCCGGCGGGGAGAGGGAGCCGAGCGAACGTCAGTTCGCGAGGCGGGTGAGGGGGTGCCCACTTCGAGGTCTGATCCCCCTCACCCGGCCGCTTCGCGGCCGACCTCTCCCCACTGGGGAGAGGTAAAAGCAATCTCATTCTCGCGGCGCAACGAACTCGTCATCCTGAGGTGGCCGCGCAGCGGCCCTCGAAGGATGCAGGTTGAAGCGCCCGGGCCGTCGTCCTTCGAGGCTCGCTGCGTTCGCTCCTCAGGATGACGGGTAACAAGAATCGTTCTCGCGGCGCACCCTTCATCCCGCCCCGCGCTAGCGGAGGGGGGACCATCCGAACTCGCGAAGCGAGCGATGGATGGTGGGAGGGGCGCCCTCTCCAAATCCGTTCTCACGGTACACCAGCCTCGTCATCCTGAGGTGGCCGCGCAGCGGCCCTCGAAGGATGCAGATTGAAGCGCCCGGGCCGTCGTCCTTCGAGGCTCGCTGCGTTCGCTCCTCAGGATGACGGGTAACAAGAATCGTTCTCGCGGCGCACCCTTCATCCCGCCCCGCGCTAGCGGAGGGGGGACCATCCGAACTCGCGAAGCGAGCGATGGATGGTGGGAGGGGCGCCCTCTCCAAATCCGTTCTCACGGTACACCAGCCTCGTCATCCTGAGGTGGCCGCGCAGCGGCCCTCGAAGGATGCAGATTGAAGCGCCCGGGCCGTCGTCCTTCGAGGCTCGGCGCTAACGCGCCGAGCTCCTCAGGATGAGGTCGATCATTCTCGCGATGCGGTGCACCCGAGTTCTGCCCACGAAACAAAAAGACGAAGCGGCCTCTGCAAGGCCATCGACCGAAGACCCTCTTAATGGCGGGCCTCCGGCAATAAAGGGAAGCGGAGCGCCGAAAGGCGCATTGTCCAACCAATGTCCGCGTCAAGCGCGGCTGCGTGCTGCTCGTTTTGCGGCACGCCGCCTTTCGGCGCTCACGCTCGCGGCACTCGCCACCGGTTCCACCCGATGGCTCAGCCCCAGAACCGGGTTTCCCGCGGCGTTGGCTGGCAGGTGTTTTGCCCGCTTCGCCGAACGCTTGCCGCGGTTAGAGCCATCGGCAAGAGCCTCAAGGCGCACATCGAAAACATTACGCGATGAAACTGAGACCAAGAAACCACATCAGTCCCACGGACCCGCCGCCGACTAAAGAAAGGCGCGCGTTGATGGCTCGTGTCCGTCAGAAGGACACGAGCCCCGAGTTAATAATGCAGCGCAGACTGAAGCTTTTGAAACGCCGCTTCTCCACTGAGCGACGTGAGCTACCGGGTTCTCCGGACATTGTATTTCGGCAACAAAAGATCGCTATTTTCGTTCACGGATGCTTCTGGCATCGGCATAAGCGCTGCGTAAAAACGACAACACCAAAAACTCGGACGGCATTCTGGCTGGAAAAATTCGCAGCGAATCAGAAGCGCGATCGTCGCAATGAAAGGCTTTTGGTCAAGCTCGGTTGGAGGATATTCGTTTTCTGGGAGTGCGAGTTAAAGCCGAACTGGAATATTCCTCGCAAATTGAAGCAGGCAATTATCGAATAGTGTCCAACCTGCATCCAAGGCGACGCACAACGGCGGCGTTGCAGAAAATTCGCGAAGCGCAGGGCTTATCGATTCCGAACTCGCGCCTTCGGCGCGCCCCGGAATGCGAGCATCCTCCGGTGTCATTGCGAGGAGCCACCGGGTCCGGCCCGAAGTGGCCGGCCCGATGACAAGCTAAGCGACGAAGCAATCCAGAACTAATGCTCTGCGCTGGATTGCTTCGCTGTCGCGCGCAATGACGCGACGCCCCCTCCACCATGCTTCGCATGGTCCCCCTCCCCCGCTACGCGGGGGCGGAGATGAGAGGCTCGCAATTCGTCACCACGGGCTTGACCCGGTGGCCCATGCTGATTTTGCCGGGCAACGAGAGCCTAGCCCAGCCAACGCCCCCTTATCGCCGCAAGATCTTCCACGTTCCCTGGGCGGTGGCGCAGATATTGTCGCCGGCCCGCAGCGTGCCTTGCATGAACATCAGCGTGCGGGTGGCTTTGACGACTTCACATTCGACGGTGATGAAATCGCCGACGCGCACCGGAGCGAGGAATTGCACGTTGAGACCGATCGTCGCCTGCTGGCCGCCGTGGGCGCCGGCGGACGCATGGCCAAGCGCGGAATCGAGCAGCGTCATCAGCACGCCGCCGTGGGCGAAGCCGCGGCGGTTGGTGTGTTTGTCGGTGACGAGGAGCCCGCACAGCGTGCGGTCCCGATCGCTACGGTGCCACATCGGGCCGATGGTTTCGACGAAGGCGCCGGTTTTGACTTTCTGCCAGCCGGCCGCGGCCGGATCAAATAAAGCGGTCACAATGAAAGTCCGATGCGGGGTCCCTCAACTGTTGTATTGCGCTTCGGTGAGATTTTCCACACGCCGCGAAGATGATGGCCGGCTCCGCTCGTTTCTCACGTCCCCTCTCCCCTTGCGGGAGAGGGTGGCGAGTTCGCGCGTCAGCGCGAGCGAGCTGGGTGAGGGGCAGTTGCGCTGTGAGGCTGAAAATTAAATACCCCTCACCCGCTTCGCTCGCAAATGCTCGCGAAGCGCCCTCTCCCGCAAGGGGAGAGGGGAAGTGACGCGGCGAACGTCGCAGAAAATTATCGAACGGGTGTCGTTATGGATTGCCGGGTCGACGCCCGGTAATGACGATCATTGTATTCCGTCATCCTGAGGTGCGAGCGTAGCGAGCCTCGAAGGATGAGCGGCCGAAAGCTCATAAGCGTCGCCCTTCGAGGCGCGCCATCGGCGCGCACCCAGGGTGACGCGCTTTCTTAGCTGGCCCAGCCGAAGGCGATCTTGTCGAGCACGCGGGTGCCGAATTTTTCCGACGAGCGGGCGACGGTCTTGCCGGAGAGCGCGCGATAAAACTCGACCGCGGTGTCGTTCTCCGAGAGCGCCCACACGATCAGCGATTTCAACCCGCTCTGCGCCAGGTCGCGGCGCGCGGCGGTGAAGAGGCGGCGGCCGAAACCCAGCCCCTGATATTCCGGCCGCAAATAGAGCTCGTAGATCTCGCCGTCATAATGCAGGCTGCGCGCGCGGTTCCTTCCGTAATTGGCGTAGCCGGCAACGGTGTCGCCGAATTGCAGCAGCGCGATGCGGCTGCCCTTGCGGATGGCACTGTCCCACCACGCCGGCCCGCGGCGATTGATCAGCCGGTCGAGCTCGGTGCCGGGAATGATGCCCTGGTAGGCGGTGCGCCAGGCCTCATCGTGCGCGTCGGCGACGGCCGCGGCGTCGCTTGCCTTCGCTCGACAAATCTCGATGAGGATGGTGCTCATGGTGCAATCAAAGCAAGCGATTCTGCGGGCTTCAAGTGCGGATATTTGCAGGTGGGCGGACGATAGCGGATGCCCGGCGCGCGCGCCATACTCGCAGCGCGAAAAACGCTGACGGGATAATAATCTTGCGCCGCTGTTGCACGCGCGCCACGGTCGGCGGAAAATGGCAATCGTGACGCAAGAACGATGGCGTTCACCCTCCCCGGAGGGGGAGGGTCGCGAGCGCAGGCGGCGGGGTGGGGTGATTGAGATTGTTAGTGAGCGCAATGTTCACCCCCTCCCGCCGCACTCCGTGCGTAGCCGACGCCCTGCGTCGGCGTTGTTTACAAGAACGGCAGCCGAAGGGCTGCCTGTTGCTCCCCCCTCCAGGGGGAGGTGAAGGTGAAACGCGACGCGGCAACGTTTACTTTTCCCCGCACGCGGGGAGAAGGTGGAGTTTGCGGAGGCGCGGAGCTTAGCGCGCGATGACCTTCTTCGGCCAGCTAGCTTGTTCATGGAGCATGATCTTTTCCGAAAACCGGTGCCCACTTTTCGGGATCATGCTCTAAACGCGCTCGGCCTCCTTGCGCCGCTCGTCCTTCTTGCGCTCGTTGGGGTCGAGCAGCTTCTTGCGCAGCCGGATCGATTTCGGCGTCACCTCGACCAGTTCGTCGTCGGCGATATAGGCGAGCGCCTTTTCCAGCGTCATGCGGATCGGCGGGGTGAGCCGGACGGCTTCGTCCTTGGAATGGGTGCGGATGTTGGTGAGCTTCTTGCCCTTGAGCACGTTGACTTCGAGATCGTTGCCGCGGGTGTGCTCGCCGACGATCATGCCGCGATAGACCTTCCAGCCCGGCTCGATCATCATCGGGCCGCGGTCCTCCAAATTCCACATGGCGTAGGCGACCGCGTCGCCCTGATCGGTGGCGATGCAGCACGCCGTTGCGCCGGCCGACGATCTCGCCGCGGTGCGCGCCATAGGCGTGAAACAGGCGGTTCATCACCGCGGTGCCGCGCGTGTCGGTCAGGAGCTCGCCGTGGTAGCCGATCAAGCCGCGCGTCGGCGCATGGAAGACGAGCCGCACCCGGCCGCCGCCGGACGGGCGCATTTCCACCATCTCGCCCTTGCGCTCGGCCAGCTTTTGCACGACCACGCCGGCATGCTCTTCGTCGACGTCGATCACCACCTCCTCGATCGGCTCCAGCAGTTCGCCCGATGCTCCAAATTGGAACAGCACCTTCGGCCGCGACACCGACAGCTCAAAGCCCTCGCGGCGCATGGTCTCGATCAGAATGCCGAGCTGCAATTCGCCGCGGCCGGCGACCTCCATGGAATCCTTTTCCGTCGATCTCGGAAATGCGCAGCGCCACATTGCCCTCGGCCTCGCGCAGGAGCCGCTCGCGAATGACCCGGCTCTGCACCTTGTCGCCCTCGGTGCCGGCGAGCGGCGAATCATTGATGCGGAAGGTCATGGCCAGCGTCGGCGGATCGATCGGCTGCGCCGGCAGCGGCTCGGTCACTTCGAGCGCGGCGAGCGTGTGCGCAACGGTCGCCTGCGGCAGGCCGGCGATGGCGACGATGTCGCCGGCAAAGCCTTCCTCGATCGGCGTGCGCTCGAGGCCGCGGAACGCCAGCACCTTGGTGACCCGCCCGGCCTCGATCACGTTGCCGTCGCGGTCGAGCACCTTGATCGTCTGGTTCGGCTTCACCGAGCCCGAGGAGATGCGCCCGGTGACAACCCGCCCGAGATAGGGATTGGCTTCGAGGATGGTGCCGAGCATGCGGAACGGACCGTCCTCGACCGACGGCGGCGCGACGTGGCGCAGAATGAGATCGAACAGCGGCGCCATGCCCCGATCCTTCGGGCCGTTGGGGTCGGCCGCCATCCAGCCCTGCTTGGCCGAGCCGTAGAGGATCGGGAAATCGAGCTGCTCTTCGCTGGCGTCGAGCGCGGCGAACAGGTCGAACACCTCGTTGGCGACCTCGCGCGGCGCGGGCGTCCGGCCGGTCGACCTTGTTGATGATGACGATCGGCTTCAAGCCGACCTTCAGCGCCTTGGTGACCACGAACTTGGTCTGCGGCAGCGGCCCTTCGGCGGCATCGACCAGCACGAGCGCGCCGTCGACCATGCCGAGGATGCGCTCGACCTCGCCGCCGAAATCGGCGTGGCCGGGCGTGTCGACGATATTGATGCGGGTGTCGTGCCAGCAGAATCGACGTGACCTTGGACAGGATGGTGATGCCGCGCTCGCGCTCGAGATCGTTGGAATCCAGCGCCCGCTCGGCGACACGCTGGTTCTCGCGGAACGCGCCCGATTGCTGCAGCAGCCGGTCGACCAGCGTGGTCTTGCCGTGGTCGACATGGGCAATGATGGCGATATTGCGCAGTTTCATCGGGGCAGTTTCTTCGTCAGTTTCTTGGCGCAGTTCTTTGGGGGCGGTGCTAAATTGCTGCGGGCCCGCGCGGGCCCGCACAATGGGCCGCAATATAGTGGGCAGCCGGCGGTTCGCAATGCGACGGCGGGCTTGCGTGTGCTACAGTTCCGGCTTGTGTTAGCGTCACCGCTTGCGTCGTTTCACTGACTTCCCGCGGTGGCGGCGGGTTGAGGGAGAGACCCTGTTTGCGTTTTCCGCAGCTCGACCGGAAACATCCGCCGGATCCTTTGCGTGTTTCCGGCCTATACGCCGTCGTTCGGCACTTTCGCCCATGCCTATCGGCTGATGCACAAGGTGCGCGCGTTCATGCCGCCGCAGGGCCTGTTGCTGATCGCCGCCTACATGCCGGAACACTGGCCGGTGCGCTTCATCGACGAGAATATCGCCGCGGCAAACGCCGAAGATTTCGCCTGGGCCGACGCGGTGTTCGTCAGCGGCATGCACATTCAGGCGGCGCAGATTCACGACATCGCGCGCCGCGCCAAAGCCGCCGGCAAGGTCACGGCGCTGGGCGGCCCGTCGGTGTCGAGCGCGCCGGAAATGTATGCCGGACTACGATTACCTGCATGTCGGCGAGCTGGGCGACGCCACCGACGCGCTGATCGAACAACTCGATGCAACGTGCGCGCGACCGCCAGACGCAAATTCGCTTTCAGACCACGGCGCGGCTGCCGCTCACAGAATTTCCGATTCCGGCTTATCACCTCGTGCCGCTCGCGCGCTATCTGATGTGCACGCTGCAATTCTCCTCGGGCTGTCCTTATCTCTGCGAGTTCTGCGACATTCCCAATCTCTACGGCCGGCAGCCGCGCTACAAGACGCCGGAGCAGATCACCGCCGAACTCGACGCCATAACGGCGCAGAAGCGACCATCCGCCGCAAGCCTATTTCGTCGACGACAATTTCATCGGCAACCGCAAGGCGGCGCGCGAAATGCTGCCGCACGTGGTCGAATGGCAGAAGCGCCGCGGCTACCCGATGCAATTCGCCTGCGAGGCGACGCTCAACATCGCCAAGCAGACAGAAATTCTGTCGCTGATGCGCGAAGCCGCCTTTGTCGGCATTTTCGTCGGCATCGAGACCCCGGAAACCGACGCGCTCACGGCCATGCGCAAGGACCAGAACAATTCGCTGCCGATGATGGACGCGATCAAGAAGCTCAACGACTACGGGCTGGAGGTGATTTCCGGCATCATCCTCGGGCTCGACACCGACAGCGACGATACCGAGCAGCGGCTCAAGGATTTCATCGATCTCTCCAACATCCCGACGCTGACCATCAATTTGCTGCAGGCGCTGCCGAAGACGCCGCTATGGGACCGGCTCAAGCGCGACCGGACGGCTCAACGAAGACCCGGCGCGGGAAAGCAACGTCGTGTTCCTGCGGCCGTACGAAGACGTGGTGGCGATGTGGCGCCGCTCCATCGGCCACGCCAACGACCCGGAAAACCTGTTCAAGCGCTTCGCGCATCAGATCGACGCGACTTATGCCAAGCGGATCAAGCCGCCGGCCCGCGGCCAACTCAGCCGCGCCAACCTGCGCCGCGCCGCGGTCTTGATCTATAACGTGCTGGTCGAGGTCGGCATCAAGTCCGATTATCGGCGCGCGTTCTGGCGGGCGGCGCTGCATGCGCTCCGCCGCGGCCGCATCGACGCGGTGCTGTCCATGGGCTTCATGGCCTATCACCTGATCCAGTTCACGCGCGAAGCGTTGCGCGGCGACCACAACGCCTCGTTCTATTCCACCAAGGATATCAGAAGCGGCACGCTCCGCCCCCAGCCGATCGGCGAAGCGAGCCCGCCGCTGTTGCAGCGCTCGGCGTGACGCGTAGGCCATAAGTCATGCGCCGGAACATGGACGCCGGCGCTTACACGCCTGCCCCCGGCCACTGACTTATTAGACACGGCAGCGTCCCGCCGGCTTTTGCGAGGAGAATTCGGATATGGCGCAAAAAATTTCCGGAGAAGCGCGCGACGCGCGCGCTCGGCCGGCTCAACGGCTGGAGCGTCGTCGACGGCCGCGATGCGATCCGCAAGAAATTCGTCTTTGCCGATTTCAATGAGGCCTTCGGTTTCATGACCCGCGCGGCGCTCGTCGCCGAAAAGCTCGATCATCACCCGGAATGGTTCAACGTCTACAAGACGGTCGAAGTGACGCTGTCGACGCACGACGCCGGCGGACTTGACCGAGCTCGACTTCAAGCTCGCCGAGGCGATGGACAAGTTCGCGAGCTGAAAGTCCGGCACTTCGCCGATCGCGCGCTCTGCCCTACCCTTGCCGCCTTTCGGGCGCATGATTTGCACCATGCGATTTCGCGCCAGCACCATGTCGTTCGGCTTTGGCGAAGCCGCGTGGGCGGATATCGAGGCGCGGCTCCGCCGCCTCACCGCCGACGAGGCAAACCTTCGCCGCCGGTTCTGGGCCAAGCTCAAAGGCCTCGCGACGCGGTTGCCGTTCGCGGAAGATCTGCTCGCGGCGCATTATTGCGCGTTCGACCGGCAGACGCCGCTGCATGTGAAGGCGGCGCTCCTCGGCGCCATCGCGTATTTCGTGTTGCCGTGCGATTTCATTCCCGACGTGCTGCCGGTGATCGGCTACAGCGACGATGCCGCCGTGCTGGCGGCGGCCATCAAGCTCGTCTCGTCCCACATCACGCCCGACCACCGCGAGGCGGCGCGGCGCACGCTCATCCGCATGCGCGGCGCGCCGGCTTAGGACCCTGACGAGACCGCGCTCTAAGGCCGCAGCACGATCTTGCCCATCGCTTTGCGCTCGGCAATGGCTTTGAGCGCCGCGGCGATGTCCGCGAGCGGATAGACCGCGTGGACGTGGGCGCTCAATTTGCCGTCCGCGCACCAGCGCACAATCTCGGTCATCATCGCCTGTTGCGCCTTCGGTTCGCGCAGCGTCCAGGCGCCCCACAATACGCCGCGGATGTCGCAGCTTTTGAGCAGAACGAGGTTGAGCGGCAATTTCGGGATGTCGCCGGCGGCAAAGCCGATGACGAGATAGCGGCCTTCCCAGCCCAAGGCGCGGACCGCGGGCTCGGCGTAGGGCCCGCCGACCGGGTCGTAGACGACATCGACGCCACGCTCGCCGCCGAGCCGCTTCAACGCGGCGCGAAAATCGTCCTTGGCGTAATTCACCGTTTCGTCGGCGCCGTGCGCGCGCGCAAACGCGAGCTTCTCGTCGGACGAGGCGCAGGCAATCACGCGCGCGCCCAAAACCTTGCCGATCTCGATCGCGGCGAGGCCTGTGCCGCCCGAAGCGCCGAGGACGACAAGCGTCTCGCCGCGTTTGAGCCCGCCGCGCTCGCGCAGGCCGTAAAGCGTCGTCGAGTAGGTCACCGTGAGCCCGGCGGCGCGCTCGAAATCGAGCCCGTCCGGTATCTTCACCAGCCGCTCGGCGGGGACCGCAATGGCCTCGCGCGCCGCGCCCCAGCCGATGCGAGCCCATAACCCGGTCGCCCGGCGCAACATCGCTCACACCCGCGCCCACGGCCTCGACAATGCCGGCGAATTCGGCGGCCGGCGAAAACGGAAAGGGCGGCTTGTGCTGGTATTTGCCGGCCGTGATCAAGAGATCGAAGAAATTCAGCGCCGCCGCCTTGACGGCAACCACCGCCTCGCCCGGGCCCGGGCACCGGCGGCGGAATGTCCCGCAGTTCGAGTTCGTCCGGGGGACCAAAATGCGTGCAGAGGATGGCTTTCATGAGTCTCTCTCGTGATGCGCTCTCTTGATACTCTCTTGATGCTTTCTTGGCGCCCGCTGTTTGCCTGCAAGGTTTCGATCGATAGCTTAGGCGTGCGCGTCCTCACCACGAAAAATTTGGCGCGCGGGACGAGCGGCCGCAAAGGGTGCGCCGAAACGGCGCTCCCTCACGCTTCGCCAATTTGTTCCCTCGCGGGCGAAAATGGGTTAAACTTAAAGCCCTTGGAGCTATCTTCGGCACCGCAATCGCGAGGCTTGATGCCGATTTTCCGACACTGGCGGCTTGGCCTTTGCCTGCTCGTTGCAACGGCTTTTGCCACGCCCGGGCTTGCGCAGCAGCCCCAGTCGCCCGATCAGCCGGCCGCCGCCGCGCCCGAGGCCCCGGCAAAGCCTAAGCACCATAGGCACAAGGCTGTGACGACGCCGTCGACCAATGCTCCGGAAGGCACGCCGCCGCCGGCGCCGCCGGCATCGGCGACGGGCGGCGTCAAACCGACCTTGCTCGGCCAATACGGGGATTGGGGCGCCTACGCGGCGACGCCCGGCGGCAGAAAGGTCTGCTTCGCCATTGCCAAGCCCAGCACGTCGGCGACCGATCCGCCCGGGAAATCGCGCAATCCGGCCTTCCTGTTCGTATCGACCCGGCCCGCCGACAAGGTCAGCAACGAGGTATCGATCGCCATCGGCTATGCGTTCAAGCCGAGTTCCGAGGCAACGGTTGAAGTCGGCTCGAGCTTGTTTGCGCTCTACACCCAGCAGGACGGCGCTTGGATCAAAAACTCTGCCGAACAAGCGCATTTGGTGGATGCGATGCGCGGGGCGCAGAATGCGGTGGTCAAAGGCATGTCCTCCAGAGGGACGCACACGACGGACACGTTCTCGCTGCGCGGATTTGCCCAGGCGCTCGACCGCACCGACCAGGATTGCAAATAAAGCCGCAGCGCGCATCCGCGGCGCGCGCGATCTCCCTGTTTGCAGGGGGAAGCCTATTTAGGTCTCATGACTGACGCCGCCACGACTGAACTCGGCCTTGCTCCGGCTGCCATCGAGAAGGAGCCGTTGGAGCGCTACGTCGCGCCGGCAAAGCCGTCGCTGGTCGGATTGCCGCGCGCCGCCCTCGGCGAGGCGCTGGCGGCAAGCGGCGTTAAGCCGGCGCAACTGCGCATGCGCGTCCAGCAAGTCTGGCACTGGCTCTATGTGCGCGGCGTTCGCGACTTCGATGAGATGACGAGCGTGTCGAAGGAGCTGCGCGCGGAGCTCGCCCGGCGCTTCACGCTCGATCGCCCCGACGTCGCCGCCGAGCAAGTTTCGACCGATGGCACCCGCAAGTGGCTCATTCAGCTTCCGGGAGAAGTCGCCGGCCGGCCGCATGAGGTCGAATGCGTTTATATTCCCGAAGCGGATCGCGGCACGCTGTGCATTTCGAGCCAGGTCGGCTGCACGCTGAATTGCACGTTCTGCCACACCGGCACGCAGCGCCTGGTGCGCAATCTGACCGCGGCGGAAATCGTCGCCCAGGTGGTTCTTGCCCGCGACCGGCTCGGCGATTGGACGCGGACGAATGAAACCCCTCCCTTGAAAGGGGAGGGGCAAATCGCCGAAGGCGATTTGGGGAGGGGTCGCGCGACCCCCACCCGGATGGCTTCGCCACCCGACCTCCCCCTTTCAGGGGGAGGACATAGGCGCCTCGTCTCCAACGTGGTGATGATGGGCATGGGCGAGCCGCTCTACAATTTCGACGCCGTGCGCGATGGCCTCGGCGTGATCGCCGACGGCGACGGTTTGAGCCTGTCCAAGCGCCGGATCACGCTGTCCACCTCCGGCGTGGTGCCCAATATTGCGCGCGCCGGCAATGAAATCGGTTCCATGCTGGCGGTGTCGCTCCATGCCGTCACCGACGAACTGCGCAATGAGCTCGTGCCGCTCAACCGCAAATATCCGCTGCGCGAGCTCCTCGAAGCCTGCCGCAATTATCCCGGGCTTTCCAACGCGCGGCGCATCACCTTCGAATATGTCATGCTCAAGGGCGTCAACGATTCGCTCGCCGAAGCGCGCGCGCTGGTGCGCCTGCTCAAGGGCATCCCCGCCAAGATCAACCTCATTCCGTTCAATCCCTGGCCGGGCAGCAACTACGAATGCTCCGACTGGGAGCAAATCGAGAAATTCTCGGAGGTGGTGTTCAATGCCGGCTACGCCTCGCCGGTGCGCACCCCGCGCGGACGCGACATCCTCGCCGCCTGCGGCCAGCTCAAGAGCGCGACCGAAAAGCTCTCCGCCCGCGAACGGCTGGCGCTGCGCGCCATGGCGATGACGGATTGATCGTCAATCGATGCCGCGCATGAACCGGACCGGGCTTGCGATCGCGCTCATCATCGGCGCCGTTGTCGGCATCGTGTTCGGCCTCTATCCGCAGCTCGATGTCGCGATTGCGCGGTGGTTCTACGATCCGGTCACCCACACATTTATCGGCAAGACGGAATGGATCGATCACGTGCGCGATGCCGCGACCGCGCTGATCGGGCTACTTGTTGCGCCGGCGGTCTTTGCCATCCTCGGCAAACTCGTCATGCCAAGGCGGCGCATGCTCATCCCCGGCCGCGCCGCGTTGTTTCTCAGCCTCTCCCTGGTGCTCGGGCCGTTCTTTCTCGCCAACGTCGTGCTCAAGGACCATTGGGCGCGGATGCGGCCGATCGACGTCGTCCAATTCGGCGGCGCCGACCGATTCACCGCGTGGTGGGACCCGAGCGGACCGTGCCCGGACAATTGCTCGTTCATCGGCGGCGAAGCGGCGAGCGCCTTCTGGACGCTGGCGCCGGCGGCGTTGACCCCGCCGCAATGGCGGCCGCTCGCCTATGGCGGCGCGCTCGCCTTCGGCGCCGGCATCGGGGTGCTGCGCATGGCCGGCGGCGGGCATTTCTTCACCGACATCGTGTTCGCCGGTGTTTTCATGTTCGTGGTGGTGTGGGCGCTCTACGGCGCGATCTACCGCTGGCGCGGCACGCGGCTCACCGACGAGGCGGTCGAAGAGCCGCTTGAACGGGCCGGCAAGGCGATGCGCGGGTGGCTGGGGGGCCGAAGCGGCCGAGGCAAAGCCTAAAACTTGCGCCGCTCTTGCGCCCGCCTATAGTCCGCGCAATTCTCGAGCATGTCCGGAAAAGTGGCACCGGTTTTCCGAAAGATCATGCTCCACTAACATGGCCACGCAGGATTTCCCATGCCCAAAGGCGATGTAAAAAAAGTCGTGCTCGCCTATTCGGGCGGCCTCGATACGTCGATCATCCTCAAATGGCTGCAGACCACCTATGGCTGCGAGGTGGTGACCTTCACCGCCGATCTCGGCCAAGGCGAGGAGCTCGAGCCGGCGCGGGCCAAAGCGCTGACGCTCGGCATCAAGCGCGAGAACATTTTCATCGAGGATTTGCGCGAAGAGTTCGTGCGCGACTACGTGTTTCCCATGTTCCGCGCCAACACGCTTTACGAGGGCCAGTACCTTCTCGGCACCTCGATCGCGCGTCCGCTCATTGCCAAGAAGCAGATCGAGATCGCGGAGAAGGTCGGCGCCGACGCCGTCGCCCACGGCGCCACCGGCAAGGGCAACGATCAGGTGCGGTTCGAGCTGAGCTATTACGCGCTCAAACCCGACGTGAAGGTGATCGCGCCGTGGCGCGAATGGCAGTTTCGCTCGCGCGAGGCGTTGCTCGCGTTCGCCGAGCAAAACCAGATTCCGATTGCCAAGGACAAACGCGGCGAGGCGCCGTTCTCGACCGACGCCAATCTCCTGCACACGTCGTCGGAGGGCAAGGTGCTGGAAGACCCGGGCGATGAGGTGCCGGATTATGTTTATTCGCGCACCGACGATCCGGAACGCGCGCCCGACAAGCCGGCCTATGTGACCATCGATTTCGAGCGCGGCGATGCGGTCGCGATCGACGGCAAAAAGCTGTCGCCGGCAAAGCTGTTGGCCGAACTCAACGGGCTCGGCAAGACGCACGGCGTCGGCCGGCTCGATCTCGTCGAGAACCGCTTTGTCGGCATGAAATCGCGCGGCATGTATGAGACGCCGGGCGGCACCATTCTGCTCGCGGCCCATCGCGGCATTGAGCAGATCACGCTCGATCGCGGCGCCGCGCATCTCAAAGACGAATTGATGCCGAAATACGCCGAACTGATTTACTACGGCTTCTGGTTCTCGCCGGAACGCGAGATGCTGCAGGCGGCGATCGACAAGAGCCAGGAATTCGTCACCGGCCGGGTGCGGCTCAAGCTCTACAAGGGCGGCGTCGGCGTGGTCGGCCGCGAAAGCAAATATTCGCTCTACGACCAGGACCTGGTCACGTTCGAGGAAGGCAAGGTCGCCTACGACCAGCGCGACGCCGAAGGATTCATCCGGCTCAACGCATTGCGCCTGCGGACGCTCGGGCAGCGCCGAAAGAAGCTCAAATTGTAAAGCCGCTCACGCCGAGCCGCGTATCTCCGGCACCACTTGGCCGTAATTGAGCACGGCGACCAGCGCCACGCCGCCGACAATGTTGCCGAGAAGCGTCGGGACGAAAAACGCCATGAAAAAGTCGCGCACCGACGCTTCGCCGACTTGCAGCATAAAGGCGGCGCTGACCATGCCGGCGACAATGTGCGGAAAACCGCACAGCCCGATGATGTAGGTGATGAAGATAATGAGCGGCAGACGCGCCAACTCTGTTGCCGGCAAAAGCCACACCATCAAGGCGATGAGCCAGCCGGCCATGACGGCCCGCACGAAGGTAACGCCAAAAGAGCCATCCAGCAGATGCCGCGCATCGGCGGAAAATGCCGCCATGACCGCAGCGTCGAAGGCGTGACTGTGAACAATTGCGGCCGGCGAACAGAAACGCTCCCAGCGTGTTGGCGGCGAGCACGATGGCCCAAAGCGCCAGCACCTTCCGCAAGGTTTGCCGATCGTGATTGTGCAAAAGCGGCAAGATTGGCGTCAGCGTGTTCTCGGTGAAGAGCTGCTGACGGCCCAGCACCACGATCACAAAGCCCGCGGTATAGCCGAAAGGGGCAATCGTCTTGGCGGCGGCGCCCGCGGGAATAAGCGCGCGCAACTCGCCTTGCAGCACCATGGAAAAGCCGATCGAAAGACCGGCCGCCAGACCCGAAAGCCCAAGCGCCCACCAGGTGCGCTCCAACTCGCTTTCGCCTTCGGCGCGGATGGTCTCGTGGATCAGCGCAGCGTTGGGCCGGCTTTGCGCATCCACTTCCCGCCTTTGCTTGCGCGAGAGATTGTCGAGTTTTCCCGCCGGATTGAAGCTCGCATCCGCCTCTGCCGGCTCCGGCCGGTGCGCTTTGGGAGGCGGGCGCTTTTTCATCACATCAGCGACGGCTGACGCTCGGCGGCTGACGCTAGATCGGCTTGCCCCGGCGTCAGCGCCACCTCAATTGCCTGCGGCTTAAAAGTTCAATGCGCCTGCAGCCAGCTCACGCGCGGGCGGCGACGGCCGGTATGGGCGCGCTGTGGCGACGAGCGCCTGAGCTTGGGCGCTTCGCTTCCCGGCTTGCCGGGGAAATAATCCGGCTCGGAGCCCGGGCCTTTGGGATCGATCGGGTCGTCGACCGGATACGGCGTGCGCTGCCCTTTCGGACCGAGTTCGGGATTCTCCAGTGGCTGCTTCGGCTTCTCTTCACTCGTCACTTGTGTCATCTCACGCAACCTCCCCCGTTTTCGCTTATGCAGGATGCCGCTCACGAGCGCGTCGCGCGCGGTCGCGGCAGATGAATAAGTGTTCAGGGGACGAAATAGTTCCCAAAGCGCAACCGCACGCGTTTTCGTCACATTTGCACCGTGACTTTGCGATTTTCGCCCAAATTCGGCTGCGCGCCGGTCACTTGCGACTTGATGAACTCGAATACCGCGACCGCCTTGCTGGCCGGTCCATCCCACAATTCGGCCGAAAGCGGCGTAACGCGCAGCACCCCTACATTGGGATCGTCCGGTCCCTGCCACCACATCGCGTCGGTCGCCTTCCAGATTTCTGCTGCCTTTTCGCGATCGCGCCGCACTTCGGCGCGCGCGGTGATGGAGAGGTAGGCTTTGGCCTCGGGATCGATGAAGACGAGTCCCACGTCATGCTCGGCCGTGATCTCGTGTTCTTTGCCGCTCCGCAGGTCGGTCAGAAACCGGATCAAGCCGGCGGCGCGATCAGGCCGCGGCTGCAGCGGCCGGGCGCGGAAGCCAGTGTTGCTCTGCGTCGTGAGCATGCAGACGCCGACGCGCTCGATGATGTCCCAGACGCGGTCGAGATGAGGTTCGCCTGCCATGCTGGGCCAACGGCAGCCGCGGCTGCGCGGTTCCTCGCCGGACTTTTATGCCGGCTTGCGGCACACGGCCTCGACATTGTGGCCGTCAGGGTCGAGCACGAACGCGCCGTAATAGTGCGGGTGGTAATGGGGACGCGGTCCGGGCGCGCCGTTATCCTTGCCGCCGGCCGCAAGCGCCGCGCGATAGAAAGCGTCGACCGCCGCGCGGTTGTCGGCGGCTACGGCGACGTGCATGCGCCGGTTGAGCCCGCCTTCGCCGCCGATCCAGAAATCCGCCCGGTCATGGGTGCCAAAACCCGCAGCCGGATTGCCGTTCGCGTTCTGCTGCACCTCCCTGACCAACCGGTAGCCCAGCGGCGCCAGGGCCTCCGCATAAAACGCTTTGGATCGCGCGTAGTCGGCCACCGAGAAACCGACGTGGTCGATCATGGTGCGTCTCCCGCAGGCTGGCGTGAACCCTCACACTTGCCGTTCCGCGCACTCCCTCTCCCCGCAAGCCGGCGAGGTGAACTACACTTGCCGTTCGACCATCATGCGCTTGATCTCGGCGATGGCCTTCGCCGGGTTGAGATGCTTGGGGCACGCCTTGGTGCAGTTCATGATGGTGTGGCAGCGATAGAGCCGGAACGGGTCCTCGAGATCGTCGAGCCGCTCGCCGGTCGCCTCGTCGCGCGAATCGGAAATCCAGCGATAGGCCTGCAACAGCGCCGCCGGGCCGAGGAAGCGATCGGAATTCCACCAATAGCTCGGACAGGCGGTCGAGCAGCAGGCGCACAGAATGCATTCGTAGAGACCGTCGAGTTTTTGCCGGTCGTCGTGGCTCTGCTTCCATTCCTTGTGCGGCGTCGGCGACACGGTGCGCAGCCACGGCTCGATGGAAGCATGCTGGGCGTAAAAGTTGGTCAGGTCGGGCACGAGGTCCTTGACCACGGGCATGTGCGGCAGCGGATAGATGCGCACCGGCCCGTTGATCTCGCTCATCGCCTTGGTGCAGGCGAGCGTGTTGGTGCCGTCGATGTTCATCGAGCAGGAGCCGCAGATGCCCTCGCGGCAGGAGCGGCGGAACGTCAGCGTCGCGTCGACCGTATTTTTGATCCAGATCAGCGCGTCGAGCACCATCGGCCCGCAACTGCCGGTATCGACGTAGTAGGTATCGATCCGCGGATTATGCCCGTCGTCCGGACTCCAGCGGTAGATGCGCAACTCGCGCTCCGACTTGGCGTTCGCCGGATGCGGCCAGGTCTGGCCTGTGGTGATTTTTGAGTTTTTCGGCAGCGTAAATTGAACCATTGCAACCTCAATAGACCCGCGCCTTCGGCTCGATATAGGCGACGTCGTTGGTGAGCGTGTAGGTGTGCACCGGGCGGTAGTCGATGGTGATCTTGCCGCTGGTGGGATCAAGCCACGTCAGTGTGTGTTTCATCCAATTCTTGTCGTCGCGCTCGGGAAAATCCTCGCGCGCGTGCGCGCCGCGGCTTTCGGTGCGGTTGACCGCGGAATCCATAGTGACCACCGCCTGCTCGATCAGGTTGGCGAATTCCAGCGTCTCGATCAGGTCGGAGTTCCAGATCAGCGAGCGGTCGCTGACCTTGACGTCGGTTGCGCCGTTCAAGACCTCGTGGATCAGCCTTGAACCTTCGTGCAGCACTTCGCTGGTACGGAATACCGAGCAATTGGACTGCATCACGTGTTGCATCTTGGCGCGCAGTTGCGCGGTCGGCACGGAGCCTGAGGCGTTGCGGTATTTGTCGAGCCGCGACAGCGGACGCTCGGCCGAATCCTTCGGCAGTTCCGGCTGCTTGTCGTTCGGGGTGAGGATTTCGGCGCAGCGCAAGGCGGCCGCGCGCCCGAACACCACGAGGTCGATCAGCGAATTGGAGCCAAGCCGGTTGGCGCCGTGGACCGAGACGCACGCCGCCTCGCCGAGCGCCATCATGCCGGGAACGACATGATCGGCATTGCCGTCTTTCTTGGTCAGCGCCTCGCCGTGATAGTTCGTGGCGATGCCGCCCATGTTGTAGTGCACGGTCGGCAGCACCGGGATCGGTTCGCGGGTGACATCGACCCCGGCGAATATGCGGGCAGATTCCGATATTCCGGGCAACCGTTCGTGCAAGACGGCGGGATCGAGGTGATCGAGATGCAGGAAAATGTGATCCTTCTTTGGGCCGACACCGCGGCCCTCGCGGATCTCGATGGTCATGGCGCGGGAGACGACGTCACGCGAGGCGAGATCCTTGGCTGAGGGCGCGTAGCGCTCCATGAAGCGCTCCCCTTCGGAGTTGACGACGTAGCCTCCCTCGCCCCTGGCGCCTTCGGTGATGAGGCACCCCGCGCCATAGATGCCGGTCGGATGGAACTGCACGAATTCCATGTCCTGCAGCGGCAATCCGGCGCGCAACATCATGGCGTTGCCGTCGCCGGTCTGGGTGTGCGCGCCCGTGCATGACGCATAGGCGCGGCCATAGCCGCCGGTGGCGAGCACGGTCATCTGCGCGGAAAAGCGATGGATCGAGCCGTCATCGAGGTTGAGCGCGACAACGCCGCGGCAGCGGCCGTCGTCGTCCATGATCAGATCGATGGCGAAATACTCGATGAAGAATTCCGCCGAGTGCCGCAGCGCCTGACCGTACATGGTGTGCAGCATCGCGTGGCCGGTGCGGTCGGCGGCGGCGCAGGTTCGCTGCGCGATCCCTTTGCCGTAATGAGTGGTCATGCCGCCGAACGGACGCTGATAAATCTTGCCGTCCTCGCGGCGCGAGAACGGCAGGCCCCAATGCTCGAGCTCGTACACGGCTTCCGGCGCAT
Source organism: uncultured Alphaproteobacteria bacterium (assembly GCA_963835195.1). Classification (GTDB taxonomy): domain Bacteria; phylum Pseudomonadota; class Alphaproteobacteria; order Rhizobiales; family Xanthobacteraceae; genus BOG-931. The sequence goes on along the minus strand of CAWIEY010000001.1, from coordinate 233,009 downwards.
TGCGGCACAGATACTCGATGGCGTCCTGGTCGCCGAGCCAGTCGGAGCCCTTGACCGTGTCGTACATGTGCCAGCGCCAGTCGTCCTGACCCATGTTGCCGAGCGCCGCCGCAATGCCGCCCTGCGCCGCCACCGTGTGCGAGCGGGTCGGAAAGACTTTGGTGATGCAGGCGGTACGCAGACCCGCCTCGCTGCAGCCGACGACCGCGCGCAAGCCGGCACCGCCGGCACCGACAATCACCACGTCATAGACGTGGTCCTCTATCGGATAGGCGCGGCCGTTGACGGCCGGAGCCGGGTTGCCGCCGTTGGCGCCGCTCGATGCCATGCTCATACTCCGAACGAAAGTTTCAAAATGCCGTAGGCCGAGGCCAGCGCCACCGCGACAGCATAGAACGTGTTGGCCATAAGCAACACGAGCTTGGCGATGTCATCGTGCACGTAATCCTCGATGACCACCTGCATGCCGATTCTCATGTGGGTCGATACCGAGACGATGAACAGCAGCATGATGACCGCAACCAGCGGTGCACCGAGAATCTGCGCGGCCGCGGCCTGGTTGCGGCCGAGCAGGAGGATCATGATGACGATTGCCGCGATGGTGAGCGGAATGTTGGCGACGGCGGTCAGGCGCTGGAGCCAGAAATGTTCGGTTCCCGAGCGCGCCGCGCCGCGGCCGAGAACGCGGCCGAGCGGCGTGCGGATATGTTTCACCGGAGCTTCACTCATCGCGCGCCTCCCATGGCCAAGAGGCCGATGATCCAAAGGAGCACGGTCAGCGCAATCGAGCCGATCAAGTTGGCGGCGGCGAGCCACTCGCGCTCGACCGGACCAAAGCCCCGGCCAACGTCCCAGATCAGATGGCGGACGCCGCCGAGCATGTGATGGATCACCGACCAGGTGTAACCGAACAGAATGAGGCGGCCGATGATCGAGCCGGCAAACCATTCGAATCTTGCATAACCGTTCGGCCCGGAGGCCGCGGCCAGGAGCCACCAGGTGAAGAGAGCCATGCCCGCATAATTGGCGATTCCCGTTATCCGATGGACGATGGACATCGTCATCGTCAGCATCGGACGGTAGATTTGCAGGTGCGGCGACAAGGGCCGCGCGGCAGGAGCGTTGGTTTCAGCCATTATACCCATCCGGGTCCGCTCGGCGGCGCGCCGAGCTATAGCGACGTTCCTAACTAATCCATGCGTATGCCGCAATGCAGCGCCGAACGTGTGCTGATCCCGGCATCGTTTCGCTAAAAACGAAAGATAGTGCTAAGTTCATCTTGGACAATTGGCATTAAATGAACTCTGGCTTCGCGAAAAGCGAAGGATAAGCCCATGCGTTTCGATCTCGCCGATCTCAGTCTGTTCCGCCATGTCGTCGACGCCGGCAGTATCACGCGCGGCGCCGAGCGCGCGCACTTGGCGCTCGCCGCCGCCTCGACCCGCATCCGGCGCATGGAGGAGGCGCTCGGCGTCACACTTTTGACCCGCGGACGCCAGGGGGTGGTGCCGACGCAAGCCGGCCGCACGCTCATCCAGCACGCGCGCGCAATCTTGCGCCAAGCCGAGCGCCTGCACGACGATCTTGCCGCCTATGGGGGCGGGCTCTCCGGCCAAATCCGCGTGCTGTCGAACACCAACGCCTTGACCGAGTTCCTACCGGAAGCGCTCAGCTCGTTCCTGGCCGCGCATCCCAATGTGAGCGTCGATCTCGAAGAGCGGCTGAGCGACGAGATCGTTGGCCTGATGGCCGAGGAAGTCGCCGACCTCGGCATCGTCGCCGGCACGGTCGATACCGGCGCGCTCGAGACCTATCCGTTTCGCCGCGACCGCTTCGTGCTCGTGGTGGCGAAATCCGACCCGCTGGCCAAGCGGACGAAAATCAGTTTCGCCGACGTGCTGGATCAGGATTTCGTCGGATTGGACCGCGCCAGCGCCTTGCAACGCTTTCTTGCCGCGAAGGCGGTGCGGATCGGGCGACCGCTGCGTTTGCGGGTGCAATTGCGCAGTTTCGATGCGGTCTGCCGGCTGGTCGAATGCAAAGTCGGCGTCGGCATTGTGCCGGAGACGACCGCGCGGCGCGTCGCCAAAACCCTGCAGATTGCGGTCGTGCCGCTCACCGATGCGTGGGCCGTCCGCGAGCTGACGATCTGCACGCGTAAATTAAGCGAGCTGCCGCTTTACGCGCGGCAACTGGTGGAGCACTTGCGCGGCCAGACGAAATCGCCTGGCTGACGCGCGCCTCGCCGCTCCGCGACTGGCCCGGCGGCGAGACGCTCAATCAGTCGGCCGCTTTTTTGCTCGGGAAATGGAAAGTCCAGCTTGCCGAGAACGGCGCCCACCAATCCGGCACGCCCGTCGCCTTGTCGACGTGTCTGACGAAGCCTGCCTTTGACGGCGGCTCGAAATGGTAGGTCAGGCGATAGTCGCCGTCCCCTGCCAAGCTAACGTTGTTGGCGTAATGCGGCCCATCGCCGGCGGTCATCGCCAGGAGCTTGCCGGACTTCTTAAACGAGGTGCCGACTTTTTCTATCGTGTACGAAATCGTCAGATACGGAATCCACTCACCATCCTTGAAGCCGTGTTGCTCGCCTTTGGCGGCGTGGACGTCGACTTCGACATGAACGGCATTTGGACCCATATCCATGCCCTTTCTCATCGGCGCCATTTTGATTCCGAGCAGGTAATGCGGCACGATCTCCAGGTTGTTTTTCATGACCGGATCGCCGACATAAAACTCTTGCGCCTTGGTCGGCAGGCTCATCGCGGCGAGCGCCGCGACGATCCAGGATGCAGTTAGGATACGCCTCATCATCTTTCGTCCTTTCACGAGACGCCCCGTTTTCGGCGCTACCGAAACGACGGCGGAGTTTTTCTTTAGAATAATGAAAAACTGACGATATTTCAGATACTTGCGAGTAACAGGAAGGACCCGCGGCGGCAAGATTGCGCGATTGGAAAAGACTTAATGTGCCGGCCGGCGCGAACGGCCCGGCGCCGTGTCGGCAACGCCGAGATGCGCTTCGAGCGCGGCGCGATCGCCGAGCAACGCCGCGCTTTCGGCGGCGTGCACGACCGCGCCGCGTTCGAGGATGATGGCGTCATCGGTGACACCGAGAATTTTTTTCGCGTTCTGCTCGACCAGAATGGCCGACATGCCTTCATCGCGGATGATGCGGCGGAGGGCGCGCAGCAATTCCTCGACGATGATCGGCGCCAAGCCTTCCAGCGGCTCATCGAGGAGCATGACCCGCGGATTGAGCACAAGGGCGCGCGCCACCGCGAGCATTTGCTGCTCGCCGCCGGAGAGTTGATTGCCAAAATTTTGCCGCCGCTCGGCGAGGCGCGGAAACAGCGCATAGACCTTGCCGGTCGTCCAGCGGCCCGGCCGCACGATGGCGGTGAGGTTTTCATGCACCGTGAGCGATTTAAAGATGTTGCGCTCCTGCGGCACCCAGCCGATGCCGGCATGCGCGCGCTGCTCGGGGCGCAGTCCCGTGATGTCGGCGCCGTCGATGGCGATCGCCCCGGAAAAGTAGGTGGTGACGCCGACAATGGAATTGATCAGCGTGGTCTTGCCGGTGCCGTTCCTTCCGAGCAATGCCAGCGCCCTGCCCTCCGCCAGCGACAGCGAGATGTCCGACAGCACCACGGCTTCGCCGTATCCCGCCGACAGGTGGTCGATGCGCAACAGGTCAGGCATCGAGCTCCTCGCCGAGATAGACCGCCTTCACGCGCTCATCGCGCGCCACCTCCGCGGGCTTTCCTTCGACAAAAAGTCCGCCGTTGACCAAAACCGAGATGCGATCGGCAAACGAAAACACCAGATCCATGTCGTGCTCGATCAGCAAAACGGTGACGTCGGCGGGAAGCGCGGTGATGGTGGCGAGAAGTTCCTGGCGTTCCGCCTCGGGCACGCCGGCCGCCGGCTCGTCGAGCAACAAAAGGTGCGGCCGGCACGCAAAGGCGAGCGCGATTTCCAAAAGGCGCTGCTTGCCGTACGGCAAGGTCGCGGTCCGCTGGTGCATGACATCGGCGAGGCGAAACCGCTCGATAATCTCGGCAATCTCGCTGGTGACTTCGGCCTTGGTGCCGACGAGCCGCCACCAGTCGCCGCCCAAACCCAGACGCTCGGACACGGCAAGCCCGATGGTTTCGAGCGGCGTGAGATCGAGGAACAATTGATTGATCTGAAAGGTGCGCGCCATGCCGCGGCGAACGCGCCGATGCGCGGCAAGCGTGGTGATGTCGCGGCCGTCGAGCATGATGCGGCCGGCGGTCGGCCGCAAAACGCCGGTCAGAAGATTGATGAGCGTGGTTTTGCCGGCGCCATTCGGCCCGATCAGGGCGTGACGGGCGCCTTTGGCGACGCTCATGGAGACGCCGTTGGTGGCGAGTATGCCGCCGAAGCGCTTTTCCAGACCGATGGTCTCGAGGATGGCCACCGCTCGTCACCTCGCCAAATATTGCCGCGCCGGCATCAGAGCCAGGATGCAAAAGGCGGTGAGAATTTGCTGGTGCGGCGGCATGTCTGGTCCTCCTAGGCCGATGGCGCCGGCCGCGCGATGAGACGGGCACCGAAGCCCGCGACCCGCGCGCGCGCCGCGGCGGTCCATTCCTCCACGCGCTCGCGTCCGGTGAGCACAATCACCACCAGCACGAAGACCGATCCAGAATTGCCAATATTGCGGCGTGAGGCTCGCAATCCAATCCTGCAGAAATTTATAGATCACCGCGCCGATCAATCCGCCGTACAGATAACCGGTGCCGCCGATGATGAGCACCAAAAGAAGGTCGGCCGAGCGCTCCAGCGAGAAAACGTCGAGCGAGCAGAAGGCGGTGGTCTGCGTGAGCAGCGCGCCGGCCATTCCGGCCATGCCGGCCGACACCGTGTAGATCGCCACCAGCCGGCGATTGACCGGGATGCCGATCGCGGCGGCGCGAAGCGCATTTCCCTTGAGCGCGCGCAGCGACAGGCCGAACGGCGAATAGACCATGCGGCGCGCGATGACGAAGCAGACGAACAAGACGACCAGACTGTAGATATAGCCGGTATGGCCGAACATATCGAAACGGAACAGACCGAAGATCGGCGCGATGTCGACGCCCTGGAGACCGTCGGCGCCGCCGGTGATGTTGGAAAAGCGGTTGGCGATCTCGCCGAGCATCAGCGCGACGCCGAGCGTGACCATCAGCCGGCTCAAATCCGAGCCGCGCAAAACGAGAAAGCTTGTGATGAAACCGAGCGCCGCCGCAACCAGCCCCGCGGCGACCAGCGCCAGCACCGGATCATTGATCAGTCCGTATTTTGCGACCAGGCCGGAAAAATATCCGGCGAGCCCGAAAAATGCCGCCTGCCCAAGCGAAATGATCCCGGCATAACCGAGGATGAGATCGAGCGACAGCGCAAACAGCGCCAGGATCGCCGTCTCGGTCAGGATCAGGTGCTTGCCGGGAAACAGCCAGATCGTCGCGAAGGCAAACAGCCAGAACGCAATTTCGAGCGGCGACCAGCGGGCGCGGCGGCCGAGATAAGTGGATATTTCGCCGGCGACCGGAGCTCATGACCCTCACCGCGCCGTGCTGCGGGCAAACAAGCCTTGCGGCCGCCAGATCAGCACCACGATCATGAACGCATAGATGACGAACGCGCCGAGTTTCGGCACGTAATACTTGCCGGCGACGTCGGCAACGCCGAGCAGAATCGAAGCGACGAACGGGCCGGTCATGCTCGACGTGCCGCCCACGGTCACCACGATCAAAAAATAGATCATGTATTTGAGCGGAAAGCTCGGATCGAGACCGAGAATTTCCGCGCCAAGCGCGCCGCCCAATCCGGCGAGACCGGAGCCGACGGCAAAGGTCAGGGCGAAGACCGCACCGACGTTGATGCCGAGGCCGCGCGCGACCCGCTGATCGTCGACCGCCGCGCGCAGCCGGCTGCCGAACCTGCGTCTTGGCGATCGATCAATTGCAGCGCGACGGTCAGCAAGCCGCAGATCAGAATGATCAGCAGCCGATATTTGCTCATGCCGACGCCGAACACGATGAACTGCCCTTGCAGCGCTTCGGGAATGACGACGAATTGCTGCGAGGAACCCATGACGTAGTCGACGGCGGCAACCGACATGAACACCAGCCCGATGGTGAACAACACCTGATCCAGGTGGCTCCGCCGGTAAACGTGCACGTAGAGCGTGCGCTCAAGCACCGCGCCGATCGCCGCGGTCACCACGAAAGCGAGCGGCAGGCCGAGCGCAAATGGCAGGTCGAGGCCCAATTGACCAGCACGACCGTGCAATAGCCGCCGGCCATGGCAAAGGCGCCGTGCGCCAGATTGATGAAGTTCATCAGACCGAGCGTGACCGAAAGCCCGCAAGCCAGCACGAACAGCAGCATGCCGTAAGCGACGCCATCGAACAGGATGGTCAGCATCGTGCGCCAATCCTCGCGCGCAGTTTCACGGCAAATGTTGAATCGGACCCCTAGCGCCGCGCAAGCGCCGCCCGCGCGGCCAAACCTCAAATTCGTAGCCGCAGCCCGCCCCTTACTTTTGTTCGGCCGCCTTGACCGGATCTTTGACCGCCGGGAAAGTGGCAAATTCGACGTTATAAAGCTGTCCGTTCTTCTTTTCGACTTTGCGGATGTAGACGTTCTGAATGATGTCGCGGGTCTGCGGATCGATCGAAATCGGCCCGCGCGGGCTCTCCCAGGCCATGCCTTTTATCGCCCCGATCAGCGAATCGCCGTCGGTCTTGCCGCCGGTCTTCTTCAGCGCTTCGTACATCAGATGCATGCCGTCGTAGCCGCCGACCGCCATGAAGTTCGGCCGCATGCCAGCCATTGGCCTTCTCGAAGGCTGCGACAAAAGCTTTGTTGGTCGGCGAATCGTGATCGGCGGAATAAATGTGCGCGGTAACGGTGCCGAGCACGGCGTCGCCCATGCCGTTGAGCAGATCGTCATCCATGACGTCGCCGGGCCCGATGATCTTGATGCCGGCCTTGTCGAGACCGCGCTCGGTGAACTGTTTGACGAACGTGGCGCCTTGCCCGGACGGAACAAAGACGAAAATCGCATCCGGCTTCTGATCGGCCGCGCGTTGCAGGAACGGCGCGAAATCCGGGCTGGAGAGCGGAAAGCGGATCGCCTCGAGAACGTCGCCGCCCTTCTTCTTGAACTCGGCCGTGAACGACTTCTCGGCGTCGATCCCCGGCGCATAATCGGAGATCATGGTGACGACTTTTTTGATGCCATTTTCCGCCGCCCAGTCGGCCATCGGCACCACCGATTGCGCCAGCGTGAAGCTGGTGCGGGCAATGTAGGGCGATTTCTCGGTGATGATCGAGGTTCCGGCCGCAGTAACGATTTGCGGCGTCTTCGATTCCGCCGACAGCGGCGCAACGGACAGCGCCGCAGGCGTGACGCCAAAGCCGGCGAGGAAGTTCACCTTGTCGTTGACGATCAATTCCTGCGCGATCCGCTTGGAGTTATCGGGAACGGCGCCATCGTCTCTGATGATGAGCTCGATTTTCTTGCCGGCGACCATATCGCCGTGCTGCGCCATGTAAAGCTTGATGCCCGCGGCTTCCTGTTTGCCGGTCGATTGCTGCTGGCCGGTCATCGGCAGAATGAAGCCGATTTTGACGGTCTCCTGTGCGGACGCGCCCGACGCCGCCGCACAGGCAAGCGCGGACACAAAAATGCTGAACAGATAACGACGCGACATCGTCTCCTCCCGGAATAGTCGATCTTGCACAACCTGGAATTGCCATAGCCAGTCCAGGCCGGCCTTGTCCAGGTTCAATGCCCCGCGCCGCATCACTTCAGCGGCATGCTTAAGCGCCACCCCCCGCCCGCTCTGGAATTCAGCCGGGGCCGCGGTATTTCATACGCCGGCGCTACTGGCGCCGTTCGCTTATTGGACGGTCTCGCCGTGCAGCGCGAGATCGAGGCCCTCCCGCTCGACGTCTTCGCTGACCCGGAGCCCAATCGTCATGTCGACGACTTTGAGAATGATCAAGGTAACGACCACGTCATAGACGAACACGCAGGCAACGCCGACGATCTGACTAAGAACCTGGGCGGGATTGCCTTCAATCAGGCCGGCCGTCCCGCCATAGGCGGCGACGGCAAACACGCCGGTGAGAACGGCGCCGGTCGCGCCTCCGACGGCGTGAATGCCGAAAGCGTCGAGCGCATCGTCATAGCCGAAGAAGTGCTTGAGACCGGTGACGCCCCAATAGCAGACCAGGCCGGCCGCGACGCCGATCGCGAAAGCACCCATCGGGCCGACGAAGCCCGACGCCGGCGTAATGGCGACAAGACCGGCGACCGCGCCGGAGCAAATGCCGATGACGGTCGGCTTGCCGCGCATCATCCATTCCACGATCATCCAGGTGAATCCGGCCGTCGCGGTGGCGATATGGGTAACCGCCATCGCCATGCCGGCCTGCATGCCGGCGGTCACCGCCGACCCCGCGTTAAAGCCGAACCAGCCGACCCATAACAGCGACGCGCCGATCATGGTGTACACCATGTTATGCGGCGGCGCGGCGTCTTTGCGTTTTCCGAGCATCAGCGCCGCCATCAGCCCGGCGGTGCCGGAATTGACGTGCACGACCGTGCCGCCGGCAAAATCGAGCACGTGTATCCAGGCCTTGTCGTTTGCCGAATTGAAAATGCCGTCGGGTCCCCACACCCAGTGTGCGACCGGTGAGTAGACGAAGATCGCCCATAGACCGATGAACCACAGCATGGCCGAGAACTTCATACGCTCGGCGAACGATCCCGCGATCAGCGCCGCGGTGATGATCGCAAAGGTCAGCTGAAACATCGAATAAACGGTCTCGGGAATGGTCGGCGCCAGCGAATTGGGCGTGCCGATGTTCTGCGCGATGCCGCCCTTGAACGTGTTGCTGACAATGCCTTGCAGGAACGCACGGTCGAGGCCGCCGATAAACGGCGTGCCGCTGCGAAACGCCAGGCTGTACGTGAAGAGCAGCCATAGAATGCTGATCAGGCAGGTTATGGCGAAGCTCGTCATCACGGTGTCGCCGATGTTCTTCTTGCGCACCATGCCGCCGTAGAACAAGGCCAGGCCGGGGATGGTCATCATCAACACGAGCGGCATCGAGGTCAGCATCCAAGCGGTGTCGCCGGAATTGGGCGTGCAGTTCTCCGTCACCTTGGCGCCATCGCAGGCCGGCGGCGCGGCAGGCGTGGAATTAGCCCCGGTGTCGGTCGCCGTCTGCGCAAATGACGAGTGCAGCATGGGCGCGCTGAAAACGAGCGCGAGCAAAACGGTTGCCGCCAGAGCAAACAGCCCCGCACGCGACATCTTCTTAGCTTTCATAACCGTCTCCTCTCCGTGAAGGCAGGTGCGGGTTGGCTTAAAGCGCGGCAGCATCGGTCTCGCCGGTGCGAATGCGCACGGCGTGGTCGAGGCCGAACACAAAAATTTTGCCGTCGCCGATTTGCCCGGTCTTGGCCGCGGCCGCGATGGTCTCGACCACCTTGTCGACGGCATCGGCGGCGCAGGCGATTTCGAGCTTGATTTTCGGCAGGAAGCTGACCGCGTACTCGGCACCGCGATAGATTTCGGTGTGTCCTTTCTGGCGGCCGTAGCCCTTGACTTCAGTGACTGTGAGCCCCTGTACGCCAATTCTGGTCAGGGCATCGCGAACCTCCTCGAGTTTGAACGGCTTGATGATCGCGGTGACGATTTTCATCGGATCGACCTCCGTCGCTGCCGCTCCGCACGACGCTTGATCTCCGAATCCTCCTCGGAGGCGAAACGGCGGACGAATGAACAGGAATCAAAGGCCGTGCCAGTTGCCGGGCGAGCGCAGCGCGGCGGCGCCGAGCGCGTATTTGCTCAAAATCGCATCATGATTGGCCGCTGCAGGTGGGACCGCCCGCGCCGGCGCTGCCTAAAAAATAGGCGAACTGCGCCGCGGTTGCTCATATTTGCCTTAGAGGGCGTTGCGCGTCAGTCTCGCCGGTCCGGATACGCACCGTCTGCTCGATCGGAGTGACAAAGATCTTGCCGTCGCCGATTTGCCCGGTTTTGGCGGCGCTGGTGATGGCCTCGACCACTTTGTCCGCCTGGTCGGAGGGAACCGCCACCTCGATGCGGATCTTGGGCAAAAAGTTCACGACATATTCGGCGCCGCGATAAATCTCGGTGTGCCCCTTCTGCCGGCCGTAACCCTTGACCTCGGTGACGGTCATACCGTGGACGCCGATAGCCAGAAGCGCGTCGCGCACCTGCTCGACCTTGAACGGCTTGATGATGGCGGTGACGAGCTTCATGGCGAGATCCGGAGCGGTATGGGGCAAGAGGGGCAAGTCACCATAGCGGCATTCCGCCCGGCGTTAAATCACTTCGGGCGCGCATAGCGCAAAAGCCGCAGTGCTGCGTTCCGCGTCGCGCGCTTTGAGCCCCGATTATGCGTCTTTGGATTTCTCCGGCCGGCGTTGGCGCAAGAGACCTTCCTGCGCAACCGAGGCGACGAGTGTACCGTCGCTCGTGAAGATCGAGCCGCGGGCGAGACCGCGCGCGCCGCCGAGATTGGGGCTGTCCTGGGCGTAAAGAAGCCATTCGTCGGCGCGGAACGGACGATGAAACCACAGGGCGTGGTCGAGACTTGCCGCCATGACGTCTTCGTTGAACACGGTCTTGCCGAGCGGAACGAGCGCCGTGTCGAGCAAAGTCATATCCGAGGCGTAAGCGAGCACGCATTGATGGATCGCCGGTTCGTCGGGCAATTGCCCGGTCGCGCGGATCCAGACGTGGAAGCGGTCGCCTTCGAGCTTCTCGCCGAGGTAACGGCCGTATTCGACCGGCCGCAGCTCAATGGGACGTTCGCGCTCGTAATAACGGCGCAACGGATCGGGTAGCTGCGCGCGGCTGCGAACTTCCGCTGCGCTCAGCAACTCATCGGGCTTCGGCACATCGGGCATTGCCAGCTGGTGCATCCAGCCGTCTTCGGCGACGTGAAACGATACCGCCATGGAGAAGATCGCGCGCCCGTGCTGGATCGCGTTGACCCGCCGGGTGGTGAAGCTCTTGCCGTCGCGAATACGGTCGACCTCATAAATTATCGGCACCTTGGGATCGCCGCCGAGCAGGAAATAAGCGTGGAGCGAGTGCGGCGGCCGCACCGCGACATCCTCCACCGTGCGGCAGGCCGCGACCAAGGCTTGGCCGATGACTTGCCCGCCAAATACCCGCTGCCAGCGCGATTGCGGCGAGCGGCCGCGGAACAAATTTACTTCCAGCGGCTCTAAATCGAGGATGCCGAGGACGTCTTGAATGGCAGTCGACATGCAATAGCTTCCAATCTACGCGCCGGACCTTGGTCACGGCTGGCGGCAGCGAGTTTTCGCACCTTTCCCGTGCGATGCTATATGCTGCCGGCCGACTGCGGTCCAGAAACGGCTTGTGTGACAGGCGTGCGCCAATGACCGGCCGGGAAGACCAGATCGACGTGCTGATTGCCGGCGGCGGCTTTGCCGGATTGACGCTGGCGATTGCGCTGCGGCAAGCGCTCGGCTCGAGCTTTTCGGTCACGCTCGCCGATCCGACGCTCGGCCGCAGCCACGCCGACGACGAGCGCGCGTCCGCGATCGTCGCTTCGGTGCGCCGGCTGTTCGATGCGCTCGGCATTTGGCAAAACCTTGCCGGCGAAGCGCAGCCGATCCTCGACATGGCGGTTACCGACAGCCGGCTCGACGATGCAGTGCGGCCGACATTTCTCACGTTCGCCGGCGACGTCGAGCCGGGCGAGCCCTTCGCCCACATGATCGAAAACCGATTCCTGATCGGCGCGCTCGAGGCGAAAGCGCGCGAGACCGGCGTCGACTTGCGCACAACGGCCGTGAAAGATTTTTCTTACCCTCCCCTGGAGGGGGAGGGTCGGCCGCCGTCAGGCGGACGGGGTGGGGTGAATACGAATCGCCGCTCACCCCACCCCGCTCGTTTCACTCGCGACCCTCCCCCTCCAGGGGAGGGTATGGAGACTCCATCGATATCGAACTTGCCGACGGCCGCACACTCGCGGCGCGCCTGTTGGTCGCCGCCGATGGCGCGCGGTCGTCCATCCGCGAGCGCGCCGGCATTGCCGTGCACGGCTGGAACTACGGCCAGTCCGCCATCGTGATCAATGTCAGCCACGAACGCAGTCACGACGGCCGCGCCATCGAGCACTTCTTGCCGGCCGGGCCGTTTGCCATCCTCCCGCTCAAGGGAAATCGCTCGTCGATCGTGTGGACGGAAACGGCGAAGGAGGCGGAGCGGCTTGTCGCCCTGCCGGACGACGCTTTCCATGCCGAACTCGAACGGCGTTTTAAGCTTCATCTCGGCGAGATCACGAAGGTGGGCGCGCGCCGCGTTCATCCGCTGGGCTTCTTTGTCGCCCGCTCCTTTATCGCCGAGCGCATTGCGCTTGTCGGCGACGCCGCTCACCTCATTCACCCGATCGCCGGGCAAGGCCTCAATATGGGATTGAAAGACGTCGCGGCGCTCGCCGAAGTCATTGTCGATGCCGCGCGACTGGGCCTCGATCCCGGCGCAGCGAACGTGCTCGAGCGCTATCAGCGCTGGCGCCGGTTCGACACCATGACCATGGGATTTGCCACCGACGGGCTCAATCGCCTGTTCTCCAACCGCTCCGATCTCTTGCGCGTCGTCCGCGACGTCGGACTTGGCCTGGTCGATCGGGTGCCGAACCTCAAACGCCTTTTCATCCGCGAAGCCGCCGGCCTCGTCGGCGAAGTGCCGAAACTGCTGCGCGGCCAATCGCTATGACGGGGCGATATAATCCGCTCGTCCCCGCGAAAGCGGGGACCCAGGATTTAAGGCAACGAAAGCGAACTGGATTCCCGCTTGCGCGGGAATGAGCGGGACACTTATGGCTTTTAATCACATCGCCGTCGTCGGCGCCGGCGCCTGGGGAACGGCGCTGGCGCTGACCTGTGCGCGCGCCGGGCGCGAGGTCACGCTGTGGGAGCCCGACCCGGCGCATGCGGCCGAGCTCCTCAAACAGCGCGAGAGCCGTTTTCTGCCCGGTGTGAACATCGACGACGCCATCGCCATCGCAGTCGATGTTGCCGCCGTTGCGCGCGCCGACGCGATTCTTCTGGTGGTGCCGGCGCAGGCGGTGCGCGCGGTGGCGAAAATGGCCGCGCGCGCGCTCGCCGCACGGACGCCGGTGATCGTGTGCGCCAAAGGGCATCGAACGCGGCAGCAAAAAATTCATGAGCGAGGTCATCGCCGAATGCCTGCCCGGCAGCCGCGCCGGCGATATTGTCCGGGCCGAGCTTTGCCGCCGACGTGGCGCGCGGCCTGCCGACGGCGGTCACGCTCGCGGCAGCCGATGACGAACTCGCCGAAGCACCTGGCGCGCGCCATCGGGCTCGACGAGCTTTCGTCCGTATCATTCGACCGACCTGCGCGGCGTCGAGATCGGCGGCGCGGCCAAGAACGTGCTGGCCATTGCCGCCGGCATTGTCGCCGGACGCGGGCTTGGCGCCAGCGCCGCGGCGGCGCTGACCACGCGCGGCTTCGCCGAACTCGTGCGCTTCGGCAGAGCCTACGGCGCGCGGCCGGAAACGCTGATGGGACTTTCCGGGCTGGGCGATTTGCTCTTGACCTGTTCGAGTACGCAGTCGCGCAATTTCACGTTCGGCGTCAATCTCGGGCGCGGACTGCAGCCTGAAGAAATTCACGCCGGCCTCGCCGAGGGCGTCTTTACCGCCTCCGTGCTTGTCGAGATGGCGCGCGAACGCGCGATCGACATGCCGATTTCATTTGCGGTGTCCGCGTTGCTGGCGGGGGAATTGAGCGTGGACGAAGCCATCGACTCGTTGCTGACGCGGCCGTTCAAGGCGGAGGGATAGTTCTCAACTCTCCCCGCGGGCGGGGAGAGTTCGACTTGCCGAGCTGTCATGCCCCGCGAAGGCGGGGCACCCAGTACTCTCGGCGCTCATTAAGGTAGAATGCAAACGCCGATGATTACTGGATCGTCCGCCATTGCGGACGATGACATGGGGGAAGGACGGCGATCATGGCGTATTGGCTGTTGAAAACCGAGCCGGAAGAATTTTCCTGGGACGACCAGGTCAAACGCGGCGCCAAGGGCGAAGCCTGGACCGGCGTGCGCAATTTCATCGCCCGGCGGCACCTGAAAGAGATGAAAAAGGGCGACAAATTTTTCTTCTACCATACCGGCGACCAGAAGCAGGTGGTCGGCATTGGCGAAGTCATCCGCGAGCATTTTGCCGATCCGTCCGCCGGCAAGGGCGAGCCGTGGGTCGCGGTCACGACGGCGGCCATTGAGCCGCTGCCGAAGCCGGTGACGCTGGCGGCGGTCAAGGCGGAGCCGAAACTAAAAGCCATGGCGCTGGTGAAATATTCGCGTCTCTCAGTGCAGCCGGTGACCGCCGAGGAATGGAAGCTCATCTGCAAGATGGGCGGGCTGCCGAAAGCGTAATCCGGCTGCAAGCGTCGCCCGGTAGCGGCGGGAAGCTTAAGCCCTGCTCAGGCGGCGACGTCGCTCGCGAGCTGCGCCGTCATCTTCGCCAGCAGCTTTTCACTGCGCGTCTTTGATCGCGAGCCGCGCAGCGTCTCGGCAAATTGCTCCAGCGCGCCATCCTCGAACGCGCTGACGACCGTTTCATGCACGTAGCTTTTGCCGCAAATGGCCGGTGTGTTGCCGAGCTCTTCGGCGGCGGCGCAAATGGCGTCGAGCACCTGACGGCGCCGCGCGCGCTTCGTCGTTGCCGGCGCGGCGCGCGCCAACGCATCGAGCACCGACACCGAGGCGAGCAGGGTGCGGAAATCCTTGAGCGAAATTTCCGCACCGGCGATTTCGCGCAGAAAATGGTTGACGTCGCGCGCGCTGACCGGGTGAACAGCATTGTCCGCATCGCGATATTGGAATAGCCGCCGGCCGGGCAATTGCTGCAGCAAGCCAATAGCTGCGGCGAGTTTGGGCGCGTGCACTTCCTTTTCCATCCGCTTGCCTCCTTTGGCGCGGAACGACAGGCGCACGGTCTCCCCGTAAATCGACACGTTCGATTTGAGCAGCGTGGCCGCGCCGCGCGTACCGTGCAGGCGCGCGTATTGCTCGCCGCCGGGACGAATAGCGCTGCGTGCAATCAACTCGATGATCGCGGACAGCGCGAAGGCGCGCGTCGGCGCGTCGGCGCCAAGGTGCCTGCCGACCGTGCGGCGGATCTGCGGCAGCGCTTCGGCAAGCCGGGCGAGCCGGCGCGCCTTGCGGATTTCGCGCACATGCTGCCACTCCGCGTGATAGCGGTACTGCAAACGGCCGGCGGCATCGCGTCCGATCGCCTGAATGTGCGCGCGCGTATCGGCGGCGTAGAGCACATCCTCATAAGCCGGCGGCACCGCCAGCGCGGCGAGGCGCTCAACATCCTTCGCCGATAGCGGTTTGCCATCGGCATCGAGGTAACGAAAACCGCGGCCGTGGCGAACCCGTCGGATGGTCAACGCGTCGGTTGCAACGTAGATCAATCCCAAACGTTTGAGTTGCTTTACGGCAGCCGCTGATAGGCCGGAGCCGTTGCGCCCCTTTCGGCCTCCGAGCGATTTCTGCGCAAAAGTGCGGCTGCAATCGACCTCTTGGATTGACATAACGGGGAAGCAATCGCCTGACCAAGCTTTTGTTCCCGCGCCTGTTCGCCGGTGGCTTCGCATGGGCGGGATCACTGCGACCTGTGGCCCGCTTGTTCATAGCGGCAGGGTGTCGATAATGGGGGCTTAAAGGGATCAATGCCGCGCCATCCGCGCGCCCTGGAGGACGAAATGTCGGAGAAGATTTACGAGGTGCCGGCCGAATGGAGCAAGCGCGCCTTTATTAACGACGCCGAATATAAAAAAATGTATCAGCGCGCGCTGGCCGATCCCAACGGCTTCTGGGCGGAACAAACAAAGCGGCTGCATTGGTACCGCCACCCGACGCGGATTAAAAATGCCTCCTTCGACCCGCGTCATGTCTCGATCAAATGGTTCGAGGACGGCGTTCTCAACGCCGCCTACAATTGCATCGACCGCCATTTGCACGATCGCGGCGATCAAGTGGCCATCCTGTGGGAAGGCGACGACCCCAAAGACTCGAAGAAGATCACCTACAAGGAGCTGCACGATCACGTGTGCCGTTTTGCCAACGTGTTGCGCAACAGGAATGTCGGTAAGGGTGACCGCGTCACCATTTATATGCCGATGATTCCCGAAGCGGCGTACGCCATTCTTGCCTGCGCGCGCATCGGCGCCATCCATTCGGTGGTGTTCGGCGGCTTCTCGCCCGACTTGCTTGCCGGCCGCATCAAAGACTGCACATCGAATGTCGTCATCACCGCCGACGAAGGTCTGCGCAGCGGCCGCAAGATCCCGCTCAAGGCCAACACCGACGCCGCCATCGACAAGGTCGGCGGCGTCGACCACGTCATTGTGGTCAAGCGCACCGGCGGCGCCGTCAACATGGAGCCCGGTCGCGACGTTTGGTACCACGACGCCGCGGATCAGGTGACGGCGGAATGTCCGTGCGCGGAGATGAACGCCGAGGATCCGCTGTTCATCCTCTACACGTCAGGCTCGACCGGACAGCCGAAGGGCGTGTTGCACACGACCGGCGGCTATCTCTTGTACACCGCGATGACCCACCAATACGTGTTCGACTATCACGACGGCGACATCTATTGGTGCACCGCCGACGTCGGCTGGGTCACCGGCCACAGCTATATCGTGTACGGCCCGCTGGCGAACGGCGCCACCACGCTGATGTTCGAAGGCGTGCCGAATTATCCGACCGCCTCGCGCTTTTGGGAAGTGATCGACAAGCACAAGGTCAATATCTTTTACACCGCGCCGACGGCGATCCGCGCGCTGATGCAGGCCGGCGACGCGCCGGTGAAGAAAACCTCGCGCGCCTCGTTGCGCTTGCTGGGCTCGGTCGGCGAGCCGATCAACCCGGAAGCGTGGGAATGGTATTACCGCGTGGTCGGCGACAATCGCTGCCCGATCGTCGATACCTGGTGGCAGACGGAAACCGGCGGCATTCTGATTACGCCGCTCCCCGGCGCGACCCGATTAAAGCCGGGCTCGGCGACGCGCCCGTTCTTCGGCATCGTGCCGCAAATCGTCGATGCCGAAGGCAAGGTGCTCGAGGGCGCGGCCGCCGGCAACCTCTGCATTGCCGAGTCCTGGCCCGGGCAGATGCGCACGGTCTATGGCGACCATCAGCGCTTCATCGACACCTATTTCTCCGCCTATCCCGGCAAATATTTTACCGGCGACGGCTGCCGGCGCGATGAAGACGGCTATTACTGGATCACCGGCCGCGTCGACGACGTGATCAATGTCGCCGGCCATCGCATGGGCACGGCCGAGGTCGAATCGGCGCTGGTGGCGCATCCGAAAGTGTCGGAGGCCGCAGTCGTCGGCTATCCGCACGACATCAAGGGCCAGGGCATCTATGCCTATGTGACGCTGATGACCGGCGAAAAGCCGAGCGAAGATCTGCGCAAGGAACTGGTGCAGTGGGTGCGAACCGAGATCGGTCCGATCGCCTCGCCCGATCTCATTCAGTTCGCGCCGAACCTGCCAAAGACCCGTTCCGGCAAAATCATGCGCCGCATCCTGCGCAAGATCGCCGAAGACGAGTACGGCAATCTCGGCGACGTCTCGACGCTCGCCGATCCCGCCGTGGTCGACGATCTGGTCGGCAACCGGCAGAACAAGAAGAGCGCCTAGCCGATTTTGGCGACATACCGGATTTCGCCGCGTAAACCGCCGGGCCGGGCCGGCAGCGGCGAACGCACGGCGTGGTTGCTCCCGAGCCACGCCGGCGCGAAAATTTGGAAAAACTTCACCCTATTCTGCGGCCGGTACTGAGGAACGGCGCGGATTTGATTAAAATAAATTTCGGCCGCGGGGGCCTCCTTGGGGGGCGGCTCCAGGCGGTTTCCGGAATGGGGATTTCGAAAATGCGAGGAAGGAATTTGCTGTCGGCGACATTTGCCGCCGCCGTTATGGGCTCATTGGCGTTCGCGCCGAAAGTCGCGCAGGCGCATGGCACGATCGTCGCCGCGCCCTCAGTCTCGGCGGGGACCATCGTCGTGCGCACCAGCGAGCGCCGGCTTTATTACGGGTTGGGCGGCGGCCGGGCCATCGCCTATCCGGTGGGCGTCGGCCGCGCCGGCAAGCAATGGTCGGGTACGTCCTACATCAACCGCAAGTACATCCGCCCCGATTGGACGCCGCCCTCCATCATCCTGGCCGATCATCCAAATATTCCGCGGCTCATCAAGGGCGGCTCGCCGCACAATCCGATGGGCGTCGCGGCCATGTCGATCGCCGGCGGCGAATATGCCATTCACGGCACCAACCAGCCCGGCACAGTCGGACACTTTGTGTCCTACGGCTGCATCCGCATGTTCAACGCAGACATCACCGATCTCTACAGCCGGGTGCGCGTCGGCACCGAGGTGATCGTCCAGTAATCGGAGGACGGAGGTACGGAGGACAGACGACGGATCAAGGCGTCGGCTCTTGCAGTCTTTCATCCGTCGTCCGTCGTCTGTCATCCGCCCTCAGAAATCAGCACCACGAGCCGCGGCGCCCGCCGTCGTAGCTGCGCGCGAAGCCGCCCTTGAGCAGCGCCGCGGAAATGTCCGGCGTATCGTGCGCCGCAACGAGCGCGTCGACCCGGCCGCCATATTTGTCGATGCCGACCCGGGAGATTGTCACCGAACCCGGTGCGAGCATGGTCTCGAGCGCGCTACGGGCGGCTTGCGCCTTGGCCAATTCGTCGGCGCAACGCGCGTGCAGTTCCGGCGCGTCGATGTTGCGCAGCCGTATTTTGGTGTTCACGTCCAGTCCCGGCCAAATGTGCACGCGTGCTTCAAAGGTATCGCCGTCGATGACGCGCAGGACCTCGGCCGGATAGGCGAGCTGCGGATCGGCCGCGGCCACCGCTGCCTCGGCAGCCTGCGACGCGGTTGTCGTATCGATCACGGCCGGTTGCGCGCTGGCAACGGAGCTTGCGCTCGGCAGTGGCCGCACCGGCCGCACGATCGCTCCCGGCCATGAAGCCGGCGGCGAAAATCAAGACCGCGGCGCCAAGCACGCCGCGGTGGCGCGGAGGCTCAAAACCCGCCAACGAAAGGTGGGAGAGGCTCATTACGTATTCTTGATTGTCGGACGTGAAAAGACACTTAAAGAGTGTGGAGCGATTGTATCTGAGATAGGAATAAAGTCGAGAAACCGAAGACTATAGTCCCATCTACCATCGACAGGCCGACGCCAGTCGGTTTCGTAGGGATATGCTTGCGGCCCCTCCGCGGCGACATGCACACCAATTCTGCGGAAGGCTACTTCTCAATCTTCAAACGCGGAATATGCGGCGTTTATCAGCACTGCAAAGAAAAGCACTTGCATTATTACCTTGCCGAGTTTGACCATCGCTACAATCATCGCGCGGCGCTCGGTTATAACGACATTGACCGCACGCTTGCCGCCAATCCGTGGCGTTGCTGGCAAGCGGCTGATGTATCGAAGACACAACTAAGCGCGATTTCAAATTCCGCGCGGTGCGCGGTATTCGGCGCTTCAACAAGCTCCGACTCCCAAGCCTTCCAATGCAGCTTGAATTGCCGTTCCCACGCGAAGATTAGGCGGCCCTTGAAGCGCCCTTCCGACGTTTCTTTGATTGTACGGCTACCCCTTCGGAGTCATGCTCTTGAGGGACTTGGGTTTAGTATTCAATCCGGCCTTTACGGCGGCGATGAAACGTCTTTCGGCTTCTTCATCGCTATACTTTTCGTTGTCTCGTTGTGGGTTCCGCGCCATGCCGTTCGTCCAGCGCAATTGGAAGGGAGAGATTACCGGAGTTTTTGCAAATGCCCAAGCCCACGCCACCGAAGAACTCGACGACGACGATCCAGAACTTATTGCCTACCGGACCAAGTATCCCTTCCCGCCAGAACTGCTCAAAGCCCCAACGAAAGAGGAACGCGAGCGATTTGCCCAACAATATAAGGCAAACGAATTAGAGCATGCTAGAATCCGCGATACCGTAGCGCAGTTTTATTATTCATTTTCGACGCTTGAAAAACCGCATTGAGCACGTTGCTCTACGCCATCCTGAATATCAAAGACAGCCAACTTGCCTACGCGGTTTTTTACAGCCCAACTAGTTTTGATGCGCGCGCCGAAATGGTCAACAATGCAGTAATCCAGATCGCCACCGAGCGTAAGCCGCTCGCCGAGCTGCTACCATTCTGGCAAAAAATCCGAGAAAAGATGCAGAGCGTTCGCAACCTGCGAAATGCAGTAGCGCATAGCAGCCAAATCACTTACGGCATCGGTGACAAGCTTCATGCGCGGTTGTCACCACCAGCATTCGACGTGATCCGAGTCTGTCGCAAGCAGGCGAAGCGTCAGATACCCGGTCTAACCTCGCATGACCTCTGGGAAGGCATTAGAAAAATCAGATGGCTCAGGGATCGCGTCGATGATGTGAAACGGCTCGTGACTGAGTTTCACGGCGGCAATCCATCATTGCGAGAAAGTTACGCCGCACTAGAAGCTGGTCTTCGGGTTGATCATAATCACGCTCAATCGGAAGTACCTCTGCCAGCACGGCGACGCCGGCCTCAGCCATCGCAGGGCTGACCGGAATTCAGCAGATCTTCCGCTTTGTGTTTCTTGCACATGACCCGCCTGAAATGCCCATGTCGGTGAGGCCTTAGCGGGCTGCTAAAAATCTGCGGCGAGGCCGTTGATCTCCCAATCGCCATAGCGGGTCGGCTCCGGGCCGTTGCGGCCTGGATTTCCGTCGGCCGCTTGCTCGCTTGGCCATCCACGGCGGCGCGCCGCGCCGCGGCTTCGGCAAGCGCGCGTTCGGCGGCGGGATTGAGCCGCGGTTTGTCCGCCGGGCCACCGTCCTTCGGGCTGTCGGCGCCAGGCTTCGGCGAGAGTTCGTTGGTTGGCATGGCCTATGACTTGGCGTAGCCGTGCCCAGCGCGCAAGGTCATCGTCATTCTGGATCGCCGCGAACGCGGCTAGTCCGGAATCCATAATCACGGCTGATGCAGGATCGGCACAACCGGCGGCTATGGATTTCCGGGCTCGCGACAGATACGGTTTTGTGCATTGGGACAACGAATGGCTCGTCCGCCTAAATCCACGGCCGAACCGCCGGGGCTCGCCACCCGCCGAATCGCCGCCGACATCGTTGAAGGCGTGCTGCGGCGGCATCGGCCGCTCGACGAGCTTTTCGAAGGCGCCGCCGCGCATGGCGGGTTCGCCGAGCTTTCGGAGCGCGATCGCGCTTTTGTCCGTGCGCTTGCGACCACAGTGATCCGGCGGCTCGGATCGCTCCGCTATGTGTTGGGTCTTTTCCTCGAACGCGGGCCGCCGAAAGAGGCGCCGCGCGCGGAAACGGCGCTGCTGATCGGCGCCGCACAAATTCTTTTCCTCAACGTAGCCGACCATGCCGCCGTCGATCTCTCGGTGCGGCTGGTGCAGCAGGATCGTCACGCGGCGCGTTATGCCGGCCTTGTCAACGCCGTGCTGCGCCGCGTGGTGCGCGAAGCCGCCGAGCGGCTATCGACGGCGGACACCGCCGTCCTCGATACGCCGGACTGGCTGATGCAGCGCTGGATCGCGACCTATGGCGCCGCGACCGCACACGCCATCGCCGCCGCCAACGGCCGCGAGGCGGCGCTCGACGTTACCGTGAAGAACGATCCCGGCGCTCTGGGCCGCGCGGCTCGAGGGACAGGTGCTGCCGACCGGATCGGTGCGGACGATTGCCGGTGGTTCCGTGACCGCACTGCCGGGTTTTTCCGAAGGTGCCTGGTGGGTGCAGGACGCCGCGGCGGCGTTGCCGGCGCGGTTGTTCGGCAACGTCGCCGGCCGCCGCGTCGCCGACCTGTGCGCGGCGCCCGGCGGCAAAACCGCGCAGCTTGCCGCCGCCGGCGCCCGCGTCACCGCGGTCGACCGCGCTCCGGCGCGGCTTGAGCGGCTGCGCGATAATCTGCGCCGGCTTGCGCTCGATGCCGAAACCGTTTGCGCCGATGTCGGCGAGTGGCAGGCCGAGCCGTTCGACGCGGTGCTGCTCGACGCGCCCTGCTCCTCGACCGGAACCATCCGCCGACACCCCGACGTGCCCTGGCTCAAGCATCCCGCCGATATCGCCAAGCTGGCCGAATTTCAGGGTCGCCTGCTCGCAAGCGCCGCGGCGCTGACCAAAGCGGGCGGCACGCTGGTTTATTGCACCTGTTCGCTCGAACCGGAGGAAGGCAAGGACATCGTCGCCGGCCTCCTTGCCCGCGAAACCTCGTTTCGCCGGGCTCCGATCGGCGGCGGCGAAGTCCCCGGCATTGACGGCTTGATTGACGATGACGGCGATCTGCGCACGCTGCCGTGCCATTTTAACCATCCCGACGTCCGGTTTGCCGGAATGGACGGGTTTTATGCCGCGCGGCTGGCCAAGCATTAGAGTTTGGCCCAAAAAGCGGCTCAATGGCCCCCGCTCTGTCATTCCGTTATGGTTTCGCAGCGACTATACCGGCGTTTCCGCCGAGGAGGGGCGAACGCGGCATGGCGCGCGCTGTTATCGCGGACAGGCTGAAACTTTCGGGACTGCTGTTGCGCGGCGGCGCGCGGCAATTTGCCGGCCGCGTGATCGGTCACCCGCTGCTGCGCTGGCAGCTCTCGCCATTCAAGGCCGACCGGCTCCTGATTGCGCCGCAGGAGCTGCGGACCGCCGACGCCACCCGCGCCACCGAGATTTATTCCGGCCGCTTCACCTTCGCCGGCAAGGTCGTGGTCTGCGACGACCGCTCGATCTTCCAGATGGCGCCTCCTTCGACCGAATGGTCCGCCGCGCTTTACGGCTTTTCGTGGCTGCGCCACCTGCGCGCGGCCGAATCGGGCATCACCCGGGCCAATGCGCGCGCGCTGGTCGACGAATGGATCACGCTGCAAGGCTCGTGGCATCCCGTGGCCTGGCGTTCGGACGTGCTGTCGCGGCGGATCATCTCCTGGCTCAGCCAGGCGCCGCTGGTCTTGCAGGATGCCGACGTACGCTTCTATCGCCGATTTCTGCGCAGCCTTATGCGGCAGGTCCGCTACCTGCGGCGCACTGCACGCCACGCCAACCGTGGCGTTGCCCGGATGCAGGCGGCCGTCGCGCTGATCTACGCCGCGTTATGCATCGCCGGTCAGGCGCGCTACATCAAATCCGCCAGCGAGCACCTTAAACGCGAGATCGAGCGGCAAATCCTTCCCGACGGCGGTCATGCCAGCCGCGACCCCGGCGCGGTCATCGAGTTGCTGCTTGAATTTCTGCCGCTGCGGCAAGCATTCGCGTCGCGCAACGTGGCGCCGCCGCAGGCGTTGCTCAACGCCATCGACCGGATGATGCCGATGCTGCGCTTCTTCCGGCATTCCGAGGGGACGTTCGCGCATTTCAACGGCATGGGCGCGACGCCGGCCGATCTGCTTTTGACGTTGCTCGCCTACGACGAAACCCGCGGCGCGCCGCTGAACAATGCGCCCTACTCCGCCTATCACCGCCTCGAGGCCCGCGGCGGCGTCCTGATCATGGATACCGGCCGCGCGCCGCCGCTTGATTTGAGTCTCGAGGCCCACGCCGGCTGCCTGTCGTTCGAGTTCTCTTCGCCGAAGCAAAGCCTCATTGTCGTCAATTGCGGAATGCCCTCGACGGCGCGCGAGGATTGGCGGCCGTTGGCGCGCGCGACCGCCGCGCACTCGACGGTCACCTTCAACGACGAATCGTCCGCGCGTTTCATCGAACGGCCGATGTTCCGCCGCCTGCTCGGCGGCTCGCCGATGCTCGCCGGCCCAAGCCGCGTTTCCGCCGTGCGTGAGGAAAGCACGGATGCAGTGTTCTGCGCGCGGCGCATGACGGCTATGCCGGCCGCTACGGCATTGTCCACGAACGCACTGTCGCGCTCGCCGCCGACGGCACGCGCTTCGACGGCGAGGACCTGTTCCTTGATGCGGCGGCGCCCGCAGGTGCAAACAAGGCATGACCGTTACGCGGTGCGATTTCATCTGCATCCGTCAATCAAGGCGACCGGCTTCACCGACGGGCACGGCGCCTTGCTGGTGATGACGAACGGCGAGGTATGGACGTTCAATGCCGGCGACAGCCGCGTGCAGCTTGAAGACGGCGTCTACCTCGCCAGCAACGAGGGACCGCGCCGGAGCGTACAATTGGTCATCCACGGCCAGGCGCGCGCCGACGCCGCGCGTGGTCTGGAGCTTTCAGCAGGCCGATCCGATGACGGTGGCGACCGCCGGGAGCGCGCGCCGCGCCCGCCCGGAGCAGCCGCAAGCTGCCGCTGTAAGCCGCCGCTCGTTTCAGTATAACAGCCACGCCATGACCGAGCATCTGCGCCGCGCCACGCGCGCCCTCATTGCGGTCTCCGACAAATCCGGCGTAGCCGAATTTGCTCACGCGACTGATTGGCTATGGCATCGAGATCGATCTCGACCGGCGGAACGCGCCAGGCGCTGCCGACGCCGGGCTGCCGTCTCCGACGTGTCCGATCTGACCGGCTTTCCCGGCATGATGGACGGCAGCGTCAAGACATTGCATCCGGCCGTGCACGGCGGATTGCTTGCCGTGCGCAACAACGCCGCGCACCTCGAGGCGATGCGCGCGCAAAACATTCGGCCGATCGATGTGCTCGTCGTCAATCTCTATCCGTTCGAGGAAACCGCCGGCGCGGCGCAAGCTTCGCCGAGTGCATCGAAAATATCGACATCGGCGGGCCGGCCATGATCCGCGCCGCGGCCAAGAATCACAACGACGTCGTCGTCGTCGTCGAGGCCACCGATTACGCCGCGCTGCTCGACGAATTTGCGCGGCACGGCGGCATGACCACGCTCGATCTGCGCCGGCGGCTCGCCGCCAAGGCGTTTGCGCGCACGGCCGCCTATGATGCGGCCATCGCCAATTGGTTCGCCAACGAGCTTGGCCAATCGGCGCCCGATTATCGCGCGGTGGCGGGCCGACTGATCGAAGAATTGCGCTATGGCGAAAACCCGCATCAGGCGGCGGCGTTCTACGGCCTGCCGGAGCGGCGATTAGGCGTCGCCACGGCACGGCAAGTGCAGGGCAAGCAGCTTTCCTACAACAACATCAACGACACCGATGCCGCCTACGAATGCGTCGCCGAATTCGATCCGGCGCGCACCGCGGCCTGTGCCATCATCAAGCACGCCAATCCCTGCGGCGTTGCCGAAGACGCCGATCTCGCCGCCGCCTATCGCAAGGCGCTGGCCTGTGATCCGGTCTCGGCGTTCGGCGGGGTTGTCGCGGTCAATCGCACGCTTGACGCCGGCGCGGCGCGGGCGATCACCGAGATTTTTACTGAAGTCATCATTGCGCCGGATGCGAGCGACGAAGCGATTGCGATTGTCGGGGCCAAAAAGAATTTGCGGCTGCTGCTCGCCGGCGGGCTCCCCGATCCGCGGGCGAAAGGCTTTAGCGTAAAGACCGTCGCTGGCGGACTTTTGGTGCAAACGCGCGACAACGCCGTGGTCGATGATATGGAACTAAAGCCGGTGACCAAGCGCGCGCCGACCAATGCGGAATTGCGCGATCTGCGCTTTGCCTTCCGCGTCGCCAAGCACGTCAAATCGAATACGATTGTCTACGCGAAGGACTTCGGCCACGGTCGGTATCGGCGCCGGCCAGATGAGCCGGGTGGATTCGGCGCGGATTGCTGCGCGCAAGGCGGAGGACGCCGCCAAGGAAGCCCGGATGAAGGAGCCGGCCACCAAGGGATCGGTCGTCGCCTCCGACGCTTTCTTTCCGTTCGCCGATGGACTTCTGGTTGCCATTGAGGCGGGGGCAACGGCAGTGATCCAGCCTGGCGGTTCAGTCCGCGACGAAGAGGTAATTAAAGCGGCCGACGACGCCGGCATCGCCATGGTGTTTACCGGCGTGCAGACATTTCAGGCACTGACATCTCATCGCAGCCGAAGCACCCGCCTCGTCATCCTGAGGTGCGCGCCCGTATGCAAATTTACGCGCGTTTCGGCGCGCAACGGGCGCGCCTCGAAGGATGCTGTTAGGAAATTGGAAGGTCGCCCTTCGAGGCTCGGCGCACTGCGCCGAGCACCTCAGGGTGACGCATATAATTTAACCGCAGCGGTGATCCACTGTTCGAGTTTCTGCTTGGGCGCAGCGCCGACCTGGCGGGAGGCAAGTTCGCCGTTCTTGAACAGCATCAGCGTCGGGATCGACATGATGCCGAATTTGGACTGCGGTGCCCGGATTCTCATCGACATTGAGCTTGACGATCTTCACCTTGCCGTTGAGCGACTTGGAAATCTCTTCCAGAGCAGGCGCGATCATGCGGCACGGGCCGCACCATTCCGCCCAGAAATCCACCACCACGGGTCCGCTCGCCTTGAGCACGTCCTGATCGAACGTTGCGTCCGTGACTTTTTCGACCATCGGAGACCTCGCGGGGTTTGCGGAAAAATGGCTGGGGGCCGAACGTTATGAACGGCGTTTGCCAGCGTCAAGGTCGTTTCACCGGAGCGTGACTTCTGCCTCTTTCCTTCACGATTTCAGCCAAAGCCGCCGCCATAGCCGGTTCCGAATCCTCGACGAGCGTCGGCCCGCCGGTAAAAATGAGTGCCGCGCGAATCGTTTTTTCCGGGTAAATGCGCGCCAGCACCGCGGCGTAAAGCGCAAGCTGCCGGATATAAGACTTCGGCGCCTCCGCGGCGCTTTGCGCAACAACGCTGTCGGTCTTGTAATCGGCGATGAGAACCGAATCGGCGGTGATCGCCAGGCGATCGACCTGACCCGATATCGGAATTGGCCGCATCGTCCGAGCCGGCAAGCCGGCCGACGATGCGAGACTTCGGCGCGGCTTCCTGGTGCAAAGACCGAGGCAAAGACGAGATCGTTGAAAACGGCAAGCACATGTTGCGACATCTCGTCCTGCTCGCCGGACGACAAATCGGCGGCGGCGCGCTGCAGGTAGCGTTCGATGGCCGCCTTGCGCGCCGCCTCGGGAATTTCCGGCAGCGACTGCATCAGCCGATGCACGATCCGCCCGCGGCGCAGCGCTTTTTCACGCTCGTCCGCGGTTCCGCCGGTCGCGCGAAACTCGCCGTTCTCTTCGTCGAGTGCCGCAGAAGGCGCAACCGGCCGGAGCCGCGGCTCGGCACGCGCAACCACTTGCCGCAGCCATGGGGGAAGCTTGCGCGGCGCGGCATCCGGCTCCCCCGTCGCCTCCGCCGCGGCGACGCGCTCGGGCACATCTTTCCGATAGAGCAGCACTTTCTCCTCACCCTCGCCTTCTGCGACGAGGAACGGCTCGAGCGCATCGCGGACGAGATCATACCAGCAGTCTTGCGGTCGTTTTTTGATGCCGTCGGCGCCGCAGATGATGAGCCGTTGGGCGGCGCGCGTCATGGCGACGTAGAGAAGGCGGCGATATTCGTGCTCGGCCTCGGCGTTCGCGCCGTGCGCGCGGCAGCGGCATCCGGCACGTCATCGGCTTTGCGGCCCGCCCAAATCGTGGCGCCGCCGGAAAGCCGCAGCAATCGCGGCGGCCGCGGTCCGGCCGGCGGCGTCATGGTATCGGCGAGCACCACGACCGGCGCCTCCAAGACCCTTGGCGCCGTGGACCGTCATCACCCGCACTTCGTCGCGCCTGATCTCCATGTCGCGCTTTACTTCGGCGCGGGCATCGCGCAGCCAACTCAAGAAGCCTTGCAGCGACGGTGTCTCCCGGCGCTCGTAATCGAGCGCGAGATTGAGAAATTCGTCGAGCGCATCGTTTGCTTCCGGTCCAAGCCGTGACAAGAAACGCCGCCGCCCGCCGCCCTCGCCCAAGCAGCTGCGCGTAAAACGCAAACGGCGTTTCGCGTTGCGCCAGCGCGGCGAGCGCATCGAGCCGCGCCGCCGCGTCCGCGAAATTTTGCTGCTCGGACGCCTTGCCCGCGAGAGCCGTGCGCAACGAGGCGCGGCCCGCGCTTATGAGCGACCGCGAACAAATCCTCATCGCTGAAACCAAACAGCGGGCTGCGCAACACGGTCGCCAATGCCAGATCGTCCTGCGGCAAGAGCAGCGCCTCGGCAAGGGCCATCAGATCCATGACCGCGATGTGCTCGGTGAGCATGAGACGGTCGGCGCCGGCGACCGCCAACTTTTGGTTCTTGAGCGCGCGGATGATGGCCTCGAACAATTCGCCGCGCTGGCGGACCAGGATCAGAACGTCGCCGCAGCGTGCGGCGCCACCGTCGACCAATTGGCGGACGGTGCGCGCGATGCGCCGGGAAAGCTTGACGCGCGGACGACGTTTCGCTCACCGCATCGAACGGCGCGTCCCAGCCCTCGATCTCCTTGCGCTCGTCGGGCTTCGACGGCTCCCAAACCTCCACCACGCTCGGCAGCGCATCGGCCAACGCGATGTGCGGCGGGAAGCCGATCGCGATCGGACGTGACGCTCGCTGCGATTTCACCGCGCTTGAACACCTCGTCGACGGCGCTGAGGATGGCGGCGCCGGAACGGAACGAGTGCTCGAACTTGCAAACCGCGAAATCCTGACCGCTCTTGTCGTGGGCGCTCTGGAAATAGCGCCG
This sequence comes from uncultured Alphaproteobacteria bacterium, assembly GCA_963835195.1. Taxonomy (GTDB): domain Bacteria; phylum Pseudomonadota; class Alphaproteobacteria; order Rhizobiales; family Xanthobacteraceae; genus BOG-931. The sequence goes on along the minus strand of CAWIEY010000001.1, from coordinate 204,338 downwards.
CATGTTGGCGAATTCCTTGGGCGCCGCGTTCTGGAACGAAAAGATCGACTGCTTTTCGTCGCCGACCACGAACAGCGTGCGGTTCACCCCGCCGCGGGCGCCGGCGCCGGCGGTAAATTCGGCCGTGAGGCGGCGCACGATTTCCCACTGCTTTCGACTCGTGTCCTGCGCCTCGTCGATGAGCAGGTGATCGATGCCGAGATCGAGCTTGTAGTGCACCCAGGCGGCTTCGACGTTGGTCAACAGCGCCAAGCGCCTTGTCGATGAGGTCGTCGTAATCGAGAAGGCCGCGCCGTTCCTTCTCCTGCGCGTAGCGGCGCAAAACCTCGTGGACAACAATCAACAGCGCAGCGCTGCGGTCGCGGCAAGCGACGGCGCGGCGCCGTGCGAGCAGCGTGCAGACCCGCTCCTGTTCGTTGAGAAGCCGCTCGGCGAGTTGGGCGTCGCCGTCGCCGACGGCTTTGCTGACAATGGACTTGCGCGGCGTACGTCCGGTGCCCGTGGTGAAAAAAATGTCGAGATATGTTTCGACGCGTTCGCCGCCGTTCTGCGCCGCGAGGTTTTCGAAGCGCGCGGCTTGCTCGCCGTCGCTTTTGCCGCCGCGCGACAGCTTTGCTGCAATCGTGGGCCAATCCGCAGGCGAAATGAACGGGCCGGCAAAATATTGCGCTTCGATTTCGTCGATCGTCTCGGCAGGATCGACGCCGAGCGTTTCGCCAAGCCGGCGAGCGCCGGTTCGACGCCTCCGGCGGCCTTGACCCAGCTTTCGATGGCGTCGCGCTTGCCGATAGCCTCGCGCACCACGTCGCGAAATGTCTGGTCGGCCGCCGCGGTCATCGCCGTATCGAGCGCGCGCGCCAGCAGGCACTGCCGGGATGACCGGCGCCGTCAAGAAGGACGCCAAGCGTCAATCGTTCCAGAAGCTGCGATTGTTCGGCATCGTCGAGCACGCTAAATCGTGCGGCCACGTTGGCTTCGAAGGGAAACTGATGCAGGAGTTGCGTGCAGAAAGCGTGGATGGTTTGCACCTTCAGCCCGCCCGGCGTTTCCAGCGCGCGCGCAAACAGGCGGCGCGCCAGACGCGCCGCGCCGCATCCGCGGAAGCCGCCGAACCTTCGCCGATGGCGTCGTCGAGCTTGGCGTCGTCAAGCGCCGTCCATTCGGCGAGCGTGTCGAACACGCGCTTGGCCATGTTGGCCGCGGCCGCCTTGGTGAAAGTGATGCAAAGGATCTTTTCCGGCTCGACGCCATCGAGCAAAAGATTGATGACACGGCGCGCCAGCACGTGAGTCTTGCCGGAGCCGGCATTGGCCGCGACCCACGCCGATGTTCCGGGATTGGCGGCCGCGTGCTGCTGCCTGCGCACTGCGGGCGGGATGTCTTGCGGCGTTCTCATTCGCCGCCCCAGATGTCGTCGATCTCGCCGCCGGTCGCCGACCATTCTTTGACCCGCGCGAGATGATCGTAGTCGCCGTAACGCGCCGCCCACATCGGATGGACCAGCGAGCGATACGGTTCGTCACCGTCGATAAAACGTCCGGCGAGTGCGGTGAGTTTTTGTAGCGCGCGGTCGGCCTGGCTGTCGGGCGTGCCTTCTGTGAAATCGATCAGCTTCGGTTCGCCCGGGCGCGCTCCGCCTTTGAGCAGCACGTAGCCGACTTGCGCGACTGAGGCGCCGGCGGCGACGCCGGAGAATCCGCCGTTGCGCAAGATCGCGGCTTCGAGCGTGAGCTGCGGCGCAAGCCCGGTGCGCACCTGTTTCTCGGTGCGCGCCGATCCGGTCTTGTAGTCGAAAATGAGATAGCGGCCGTCAGCGTGGCGCTCGATGCGATCGGCGATGCCGCGGAGCTTGAACTGGCCCTCGATGAGCGGAATTTCGATTTCGCCGCGAATTTCCGCCGCAAGCCACGCCACATCCGGCCGCCGCTGCATCTCCCAGGCGGCGAACCATTTGGCGATGCGCTCAAAGCGCGGCCACCAGAATGCGCGCGCCTCGGGAAAATCGTCCAAGGCGGCAAAATGCGGCCGGCCAAGCTCGATCAACTCACGCGCCGGATCGGGCGGAAGTCCCGCGGCGATAGCGCTTCGTGAAATCGCCGATCGCGGCGTGAATGATGGTGCCGCGCTCGGCTGCCCCCGGCGCCATGTCGACGGCGTCGAGCGGCGAAAGGCGCAGCACATATTTGGCGTAGATCGTATAGGGATCGCGCAACCAGTTTTCGATGTCGGTGACGGAGAGGGCCGTCGGCCGGGCGGCGCGCGGCGGTTTCGGCGCGGGCTGCGGCTCCGGGGTGATCTTTTCAGGACGGTCGAGCGCGCGCGCCCATTCCAGATACACATTGCCGCGATCGATGGCCGCCGGCCATCGCGCGCCGGCAATCGCCGCAAGCCGCAGCACGAAGCGCGAAGGCGCGGAAGGAGCACCGGCGATCTTGGCGGCGTGGCTTAAAATCACTTCCGGCGCGCCAAGAAGCTGGGCGAAATCGTGGGCGCTCAAGCCGACCCGGCGCTCCGGCAGATCGAGGCCGAGGTCGCGCCGCATCGGCCGGCTGAGCCAGGCATCGGCACGGCTTTCCGGCGGCCATTGCCCTTCAACCAGGCCGCCGAGCACGACCCGGTCGCTGACGGTCAGGCGGGCTTCGAGCAGACCGAAAATGCGCACACGCGAGCTCAGGACGCGGACGGCGGACGCACCACCCGGCCGGCGAGCACGGCGGCAAAGAATTCCGCATAGTCGGACGTTTCGACGACGAGATCGGCCGCCGCTCACTCGCGGCAAGCTCGTCGAACGCGTCCGCAAGCTTTCGTTCCGTCGGGACCGGAAAATGCGCGCTCAATGCCATCCTGCATCGACAAAGCGGCGACGACGGCGCGGTGGCGGACTACGAGTTCGCTGAAGCGGTGCGATCCTTCGGCGGCGCTCTCGAGCCGCGCAAGCGCGCGCGGCAAGCCAGGCGACGAAATCGGCGGCGGCCGCAAGTTCGGTATCGGTCAGCGCTGCGCGCGGGTCCGACGGATGCAGGTCTGACGGTTCGCCGTCACGAAGTTTTTTCAGCTCGTTGCGAAAAGCCGTGAGCGCATGCCCAAGCGCGGCGCTGCCCGCGCGCGGACGCGGACCGCGCAAGACGGCGCGTTCCAAGGCCGTGATGGCCCGCTCGCCCGCGCCGCTGCGCGGGCGCAGCAGCGGATGTTTGATGAGCGCCAGCAATGGCACCGGCGCGAGCCCGCCGAGGGCGACTTCCGCCGCAAGGCGCGCGAAAGTTCCGGTTGGCGTGTCGACGAGGGCGCCCCCGCTGGAGTCCTCGGCCTCGATGTTCCAGCGCTTGAGCGCCGCCAACACCCGGCGGCCGAGCGCGCGATCGGCGTGACCAAAGCCGCGGTCTTTCCCTCGCTTCCACGGCCTCGCGCAGCGCCACCGCGACCGCGAGCGATTCCTCTTCGGCATTGGCCGCCTCGATCACGCTGATGTTTTGCATCGCCGCATCGGCCTGCGCGCCGAATTGCCGATCGGCGGGAAGCTTCGCCCACGCGTCGGCCGATGCGGCCGGACGCAGAGCTTCCGAAACAAGCCGCTCGCGGCCGTGCGGCTCAACCAAATTTTCCACGGCGCTGCGCGGAATGCCGATGCGCGCGAGCAGCGCCTGCATGGCAAATTGCGGATGGCCGGGCGACGGCGCGAGGTGTTTGCTCTCATCGCCGCCGATCATCCGCCAGGCCTCTTCGTCGAGATCGGTATCGAGGCCCGGCAGCACCACAGCGCCGTGCGGCAACTTCGCGATGGCCGCGATCAACTCCGCGGTCGCCGGAATCGAGCCGGTCGAGCCGGCGGCAATCACCGGACCGTCTTTCTTGCGCGCCAGCCGCGCGGCTTCCGCTTTGATCAGGGCGTCGCGCCGCGTCGCCGCTTCAATGCAGCCGCGCTCGTTCAACAGTTCCGGCCATCGCTGGCGCGCGATCTGCAAAAACCGCAGCGTCAGCTGCCAATATGTGTCGAACTCGTCCGGCACGAGCTTGTCGAGCGGTCCCACGGCACGCCGCGCGTCGTCATGTCGTCGATCAGCCGCGCGAGATCGTCGGCGAGCGCACAGGCCGCCGCCGGCGTTTGCGCGACCAGCGGAATGCCGCTGCGCGCCATGCAGCTCGGGCGCGCTCGCCCATTTGGTCACGAGCTTGGTGAGCAAGCAGACGCCGCTCGAGACCGTCGAGCGTCGGCGGCAGCGCCAGCGCTTTCGGCCGCAATCTCCCCCGCCGCCGCCTCGGCGAACGCGATTTCGTCTTCGTCGATATCGCCGATGGCGATAATGCGCGGCAGAATCGCCGCGTCGGTTTTGCATCGACCTCGAGAAACGCTTCGCGCGCCAGCCGGCAGGCGCGCCGCGTCGGCAGATAAAGCGTTGCATCCGCCCAGGCGAGCGGATCGTCGGCAATGCGGAAGCCGAGCTTGCCGTTTCGCAAAGCGTCGAGAAGCGTCGGCAAAAACGGCGCCGACGCCGGAATATTGAACACGCGAGGGGGCATATCGGATTCCGGTGACCCGGAGAACCTAGCCGACCGCTCCGCTAAAGCGTTTGCAGCGCCGCCTCCGCGGCGGCTACGGCCTCCGGCGTGCCCACATGCATCCAAACGCCATCGAGGCGCAAGCCGAACAAGCGGCCGCTGTCGGTGGCGGCGTCAAACAGGCGCGTCAGGGAAAATGCGCCGGCTGGAGCAGCAGCGAACAATTCCGGTGCGAGCACGGCGGCGCCGGCATAGACAAACGGAACCACTTCTTTTTCAGCGCGCCGGCGCAAACGCCCATCGGCCGACATGGCAAAGTCGCCGCGCCCGGAATAGCCGATGCTGCCGGCGGCCGGCGCCAACAGCAGCAACGCATCCATGCTCGCCGGATCGAAAGTTTCAGCGAGCCGTATGAAGTTCGGCCGCACGCCCTCGAGCCAGAGCGTGTCCGAGTTGACCAGAAAAAACGGGCCGCCGCCGAGTTGCGGCAGCGCCTTGGCAATGCCGCCGCCGGTGCCGAGCAGCGCCGCCCGTTCGTCGGAGATCACGACTTGCGGACGCTTGCGCGCGGCGAGATGCTCCACCAACGCCTCGGCGAGATGATGCACGTTGACCACGGCGCGGGTGACGTCCGCCTCGGCAAGACGATCGAGCGCATAATCGATCAGGGCCTTGCCGCTGATTTCCACCAGCGGCTTGGGCAGATGACCGTTATACGGCCGCATGCGCGTGCCCAGCCCGGCCGCCAACACCATTGCACTCTTCGGGATCGACGTGCTTCCCCCGCGCCATGCTCAGCATCCCCCGATTCGGCGCATCATAGCCCATTGAGCGGCGGCACGTTGGTCTCATACCAGGCTTTCAGCGGCGCCAAAGCCGGATGAGCGAGCGACCTCTCCAAATAACGCAGTAGCCGCGGAACGTGGCGGAGATATTGCGGCTTGCCATCGCGCCGGTCGAGCCGAGCAAAAATGCCGAGGATTTTCGTGGCGCGCTGGGCCGCAAGTGTGGCGTAGAGCATGGCAAATTCCGCAGCGTCAAAGTGCTGGTCGTCGAGGCGCGCGCGCGCATAGCGGCTGAGCAATCCAACCTCCAGCGATTTCAGGAACGTCGACGCGCGCATCCTGCAGCAGCGAGGCGACGTCATAGGCGGCGGGACCAATCAATGCATCCTGGAAATCCAACAGCCCGATCCGCGCCATGCCCTGGCGCTGCGGCAGCCAGAGCAGGTTCGGCGAATGGTAGTCGCGCAACACCCAGGTGGGAAACGCCTTGAGCGCCGGGTCGAGCGCGTCGCGCCATAGCGCAATGAACTCGGCGCGCGCGGCGCTGCTCGGCGCCGGCTCAGCGTCGGCGAGGTACCAATCGAGCAAGAGCTCGGCCTCGATCAGGAACGCACCGAGATCGTAGCGCGGCAAGCGAGTACTCGACCTGCGGCGCAACCGTCATGCTCTGCGGCAGCTTGCGGCGATGCAGCACGGCCAGAAGATCGACGGCGGCCTCGTAGCGCGCCTCGATCGGCGCCGGCGGATCGCCGCTGACAATGCGTTCGTCGCCGAGATCCTCCATGACGATGAATCCGCGGTCGAGATCGGCGTGGAGAATGGCCGGCGCCGAAAGCGCGCGCTCGCGCAGTCCGCCTGCGAGCGCGACGTAAGGCACGACGTCTTCGGCGAGATGGGCGATGGCGCTATAGGGCTTGCCGTCGCGAACCGCCGGACCGTCCGGCCGGCGCGGCGCGTTCATCAGAACTACGCGTTTTGCTGATCGAGCGTGAGCCGCTCGAAAATGCGCGTCGAAGCGTCCCCGACCATACGGCTGCGGCGCGCGCGGGCGAAACCGGTCTCTTCGAGAAAAGCCGCGCAGCTGCGCAATCCGCGTCGCCCTTGGCGGCACATGCGCCGTAGCCGACGACGCGGGCGTTGCGCGCGTCCGCACTGAGCTGCGGCGCCAGCGTAAATGCGATATCGAGCCGATCGGCCGGCAAAAATCCGGCCGCGCGGTCCGGCCACTCCATCAGCACGACCGAACCCGCCGGCAAGTCGTCCAACCCAAGCTCGCCGAGTTCCGCCGCCCCCGACAACCGGTAGAAATCGGCGTGCACGAGGACGAAGCGGGGCAGCTCGTAGGTCTGCATCAGCGTAAAAGTCGGACTTGGCACTTCGATCGACTGATCGCCGGCGAGGTAGCGGATCAAGCGCGCGCGCGAACGTGGTTTTGCCGGCGCCCAAATCGCCGGACAGCGTGACCAGATCGCCGGGCTCGAGCGCGAGCGCGATCTCGGCGGCAAAGCGCGCCGTCGCGCGCTCGCCCGGCAACATCACCGTGAAACTTGAACCGCGCGAGGCGGTAGGAAACATTGCGCGGGGCTCCGATGTGCTCGGCGGAACGTTCAAAGTTCAGCCATGCATAGCGACGACAACGCAGCAAATCCCCCAGAACAGGCAGTACTCGAAGCCGCCGAGCTGCCACAGCCATTTACCGCGGCTGTGGCGCCAGGTCGCCCAGGCGGCGACGAGCAGAAAGACGGCCTCAAGCAAGCGACATAACGCGTATAGATCGCGAACACCATCCCGACAGCGCAAACGATCTCGATCACCATGCAGGCGAAAACCCAAACCTTGACGGGATAAAGCCGGTAATCGTCATAGATTTTGTAGGTGAGCTCCAGATTGCTCGCTTTGGCGTAGAAATGCGGCAACAGAAACAAGCCGCAAATCAGGCGGAGAATGTTGAACTCATTGGTCAGATCGAAAATGTGCAGGTTCATTCCCCGGCCTCCTCAACGCGCCGTCCGACGCCAGTGGTCCGATTCTACATTCGGCTCCACGAGTTTGCGATTGGACGCGCGGCAGCGCAAACCGCTGCTAAGCGGCGGTCAAGCCGGCCGCGGCAGCGCCGAGCGGGAAGGTGACAGGTGACGTGGTGCCCTCGCCGACCGTCGAATCGATCCGAACCGTGCCGCCATGGAGTTCGACGAACGAGCGGACCAGCGACAGCCCGATTCCGGTGCCGCGATGATGCGACCCAAGCGAATGCGTCTCGAACCAATCGAACACCTTCTCCAAGACTTCGGGCGGGATGCCGGGCCCGCGATCGCTTACCGTAAATACCAGCGCGTCGGCGCGGCGCACGGCCTGCAGAATGACGATGCCTCCCGGCGGCGAGAAATTAACCGCATTGGCGAGGAGATTGAACAGGACCTGGCGCACCCTTCGTTCGTCGGCGACAAAACCGCCGATGTCCTTCGCGGCGCGGATTTCCAGCACGAGGCCGGTGCTGACCAGCCGGTCCTGAACCCCTTCCGCCGCCGCCGCCATGGTCTGACGGATATCGACCGGCCCGAGATTGAGCTGCATGCGGCCGGCGTCGATGGTGGCGAGGTCGAGGATGTTGTTGATCAACGCCAGCAGCGTGTTGGTCGAAACGGTGATGTAGTCGAGATACTCGCGCTGCTTGGCGGTGAGCGCGCCGGTCTTCGCGTCTCCCAGCAAGTCGACAAAGCCGATGATGTTGGTGAGCGGCGAGCGCAGCTCGTACGACACGTGGTGGACGAAATCGATCTTGATCTTGTCGGCATCTTCGAGCGCCTCGTTGCGTTCGCGCAGCGCGCGTTCGACGTTGACGGAGTCGGTGACCTCGTGAAACGTCACCAAGGTGGCGGCGTCCGGCAGCGGCACGCTCGTGCAATCGACGACGCTGCCGTCACGCCGCTCGAGCCGTCCGGAAATCGCTTCGCGGCTGTCGATCGCCGTCACGATCTGGCGCAGCGCCTGCCAGGTCGGATCGTTGCCGTGCAGCGGCTCCGACGATCTGGAGATCGCTTCGATATGCGGCCGTTCGGCGAGCATTTGCGGCGACAGCCGCCACATGCGCGCAAACGCCGGATTGGAAAGCCGCAAGCGGCCGTCGCTGCCGAACACCGCCACCCCTTCGGCGAGATTGTCGAGCGTCTCGCCTTGGACGCGGATCAATTCCTGGAAACGCCGTTGCAGATCGAGACGCTCGGTCACGTCGTCGAAGATGTAGGTCACCCCGCCGTCGGGATTGGGCGTGGTCACCACGCGCAAGGTGCGCCCGTCGGGCAGGTGCCAGGTATGCTCCTTCGCCTCTGTTGCCCGATAGGCGCCGTGGAGTTGCGCCCGCCATTGCCGGAAATCCTGCTCTTCGGGCAGCTTGCGCGCCGCGCGTAAAGCTTCCAGCACCGACCCATCGGTCGGCCGCTGGTCGAGATACGAAGGAATCCAGATTCCACAGCGCCCGGTAGGCGGCATTGTAAAATGTCAGCCGTTGGCTGGAATTGAACATGGCGATGCCAGTCGACAATTGGTCGAGAGTGCGGCGGTGCGCATCGAACATGCGGCCGAGCGCGCCGCGCATCGCTTCGGCTTCGGTGGCATCGATGCCGAGTCCTGCGCTCCCGGACGGGCTTCTGACTTCAAGGACATCGAGACTGCGCCGCGTTCCAGCGACGATTGCGGGCAACCTGCCGGCAAACGCGCCGGCCGCGGCGCGCTCACGCGTAATGATGTCGCGCGCCTCTTTGTCGAACAGTTCAACCGCTTTTCCGATAACCGCGCCGGAATCGGGCGCCTCGACCGCGCGCGCGTAGGCGGCATTTACGAAAGTCAGTTGCCCCGCGGCGTTGCGAATCCACACCGGCGACGGCAACCTCTCGATCAGTGCGCGCAAGGACGACACCTCGCTGCGCAGGCGCCTGATGACGTTCGGCAAGATCGACGAGCTCGCGCTTGACCCCGCCGGCGTCTTTAAGGCGGAGCACCGCGCGGCCGGCAATGGCGCGTCCTTGTATTTCGATGGGGCGGCCGCCACGGGTGGTGAACGCCATGGAGAAAGCCTCGCCGCGCGCGCGCAGCGCTTCGATGGCGCGCTCCAGCGCGCGCGCTTTTGCCGGATCGAGCCAGGTGCCGAAGGCGAGGACGCGTTGCGGCGCGGCAACGCCGACGATCGCGGGATCGCCTTCGATGCTGGGCTCGTCGGCGCCGGCCGGCCAATCCACGATCACTTGCGGTTCGGACGCAAGCAGCGCGTTGGCGCGGTCGAGCTCCGCGCGCAGCGCGGCGTTGCGTTCCTGCGCCGCTATTTCCAGCCGCGCCCACCGCGCTCGCGCGCGCAAGAGCATGTTCGCCGTCACCACGGCAAACAGCAACAACCCGACAATGAGCGCGAGCGCCGCGACTTCGTGGCTACCGATGCTGTGTGAAGCACCGAGGACAAGCTCGTGAAGGGCGAGCTTCGGCGGCTCGTCGGCGCGAACGTAAACCGGTAAGCAAACGGCAATGGCCAGAGCGAATCCGCCGAGCCACGGACGAGCAAAGCCCCCGCTCCTCCGGATTGTCTCCGGCATGCCCCTTTGCCTCTACTGGCTCCGCCTTCGCCAGATCCCTCCGTTTACCCCCGGCAAGCGGGCAGAAAATTGAGGGAAGATAGCCCGCGAATCGCTCGACTTTACTCTTAAGCGGAACTGCGCCGAAAGAGTCCAGATCATGAACGACGGTCAAGCCTGACTTTTCGGCGACTCTCGGCCATTGGCGTCTTCCGCCAAGAGCGCCATGTCGTCGAGGCTGATGCGGCTTAAGCGCCTGCGCAAACTCGTTTTCAGCCACGGACAGCGCCGGCATCACCACTTTGGCCATCAACTCCGATGTCGGACCATGCACGGACGCGTCAGCCGCTCCCGATGCGCGCAAAATATCGGCTGGCGCTGACGTGTTCGCGCGCGCGCGCGAGTTCATAGCCGCCACGCGGCCCACGAATGCCGCGCAAAATTCCCTCGCGCACCAGCGCCTGCAAAACCGTCTCCAGGTGTCGCGGTGGCAGGCCGTGACGAGACGCCAGACTCTTGGCCGCAATTGGTCGTTGTGGCGCTTGCAACGCCACCTCGACGACCGCAGCAATTGCGAGGAGCGCTTTGCGCGGGAGTAAAGACATGGGCAGGAGGGAAACGTCGTTCCCCGCGAATGGTTCGCCAAGATCACACATGGCGCGCTCGTCGCCGGCGTTAATTTCCTGTGGAACCAAATCCCGCGGCAGCGCGCGCCGTTGGCGGCAAGGCACTCACTTCAACGATCTCGGCGCGCGTGACTGGCGCGACCACAAGCTGCGCGATGCGCATGCCGCGGCGAACAACGAATGCATCCGTTCCGAGGTTCATCAGAATGACCTGCACCTCGCCGCGATAATCTGCATCGACCGTTCCCGGAGAGTTCAACACCGTGACGCCGTGACGTGCGCAAGACCGGACCGCGGGCGGATCTGGCCCTCGTGACCGATCGGGCAGCGCGATCGCGATGCCGGTCGGGATAGTCGCCCTTCCCCCGGGCGCGAGCTCGACCGGCGCACCGGCCGGAACGGCGGCGACGAGATCAAGTCCGGCGGCAAGCGCACTCTGATATTGCGGCGCCGGCAGATCGCGGGCGTGCGGCAAGCGGGTGATGCGCAGTTCGACGCTATTTGCGCCCCTCACTTTCATTCTCCTTCAGCGAGGCTGCGATGCGCTCGATCAAGGCGCGGGCAACATCCTCCTTCGATCGCGGCGGCCAGGATTCCACGCCTTCGGCGCTGACCAGATGCACCGTGTTGATATCGCCGCCCATGACTCCCGTCGCCGGCGAAACGTCATTGGCAACAATCCAGTCACAGCCCTTTTTGGCGAGCTTGGCCTCTGGCATTGGCGAGAAGGTCGTCGGTCTCGGCGGCAAAGCCGATGACCAAGCGCGGCCGGTTCGACTTGCCGTGCGCCACCGTCGAAAGGATATCGGGATTTTCGATCAGCTCTATGGTCGGCGCCCGTCCCTGTTTTTTGATTTTGTTGCGGCTCTCCTGTCGCGGACGCCAATCGGCGACGGCAGCCGCGAAAACGGCGACGTCGGCGGGCAGCGCTTTCTCGACGGCGGCCAGCATTTGTCGCGCGCTTTCGACGTGCACCACGGCCACGCCGGGCGGATCCGGCAAGCTGACCGGCCCGCTCACGAGCACGACTTCGGCGCCCGCGGCAGCGGCCGCGGCGGCGATGGCATGACCCTGTTTGCCCGAGGACCTGTTGGCGATAAATCGCACCGGATCGATCGGCTCGCTGGTCGGCCCCGAAGTGACCAGCACGCGCTTGCCGGCGAGCGCGCCGCTGCCGATGCATGAGCGCGGCGGCGGCCGCGGCAATTTCCAGTGGCTCCGCCATCCGGCCGATGCCGGCCTCGCCGCGCTCGGCCATTTCGCCGATATTCGGCCCGACCACGTGCACGCCGTCGGCGCGAAGCTGTCCGAGATTGCGTTGCGTGGCCTTGGCCGACCACATGTGCGGGTTCATCGCCGGCGCAAGCAGCACGGGCTTGTCGGTTGCGAGCAGCACCGCGCCTGCCAGATCGTCAGCGCGCCCGCTCGCCATTTTGGCGATCAGGTCGGCGGTCGCCGGCGCCACAACAATCAGATCGGCGTCGCGCGCCAAGCGAATATGCCCGACATCGAACTCGCTCTGCGGATCGAACAAATCCGTGTAAGCGCGCTCGCCGGACAGCGCGCCGGCTGCAAGCGGCGTCACGAAATGCTGCGCCGCCGCCGTGAGGATACAGCGGACGCTGCACGCCGCGGTCCTGCAGGCGCCGGATCAGGTCGAGCGATTTATAGGCGGCAATGCCGCCGCCGATGATGAGGAGGACGCGCTTCGCCGCCGCTGCGTCCGCCGCCGCGGCCTGCCGCGCCGCGCCCGCCCGCGGCGCGACTGCCTCGAGCACGTCGCGGCCGTCATCCTCGGCCGCTTGCCGCAAAATACTGCGGACCTCATCTTCCATGGAGCGGCCGTTGCGCGCGGCCCGCAGCCGCAGCAGCTTCTTCAGACCGCTCATCGAGTTGCCGGACGGTGAGGCTCGCCATACGGAGTCGAGGATAGCACGGCTGATTGATTGCACTGCAATCAATGCAATCACCGCATCAGCAGCACGATGATCCACAACAGCAGGGCGGCGATCACCCACAGCGCGATCGCCACCCAGCGATTGCGGCGCGCTTCGCTTTTGCCGATCTCGGCAACGGTCTGCGACGACAGCAGAAGCCCGTCGCGGGTGATTTCGTCGAGTTGATTGAGGACGCGCGCGCCGCGGGTCAGCAAGCCCGGCGCATTGCCGACGAAGCGCCCGACCTCGGCGGCGCCGAGCGCGGCGCCTTCGAGCTTGCCCGCCGGGCCGAGATGCCTCGTCATCCACTCGCGCACCACCGGCTCCGCAGTGGACCAGATATCGAGTTTGGGATCGAGCGAGCGGGCGACGCCTTCGACGACCACCATGGTCTTCTGCAGCAGCAATAATTCCGGGCGGGTGCGCATGTCGAACAAGCCGGTGACTTCGAACAACAGCGTCAACAGCCGCGCCATGGAAATGTCTTCGGCCGTGCGGTTGTGGATCGGCTCGCCGATGGCGCGGATCGCCTGCGCAAAGCTTTCCACCGAATGATGCGGCGGCACGTAGCCCGCTTCGAAATGCACTTCGGCGGTGCGATGGTAGTCGCGGGTGATGAAGCCGTGCAGGATTTCGGCAAGAAACAGCCGCTCCTTCACCCCGAGCCGGCCCATGATGCCGAAATCGACCGCGACCAGCCGGCCGTTGTCGTCGACGAACAGATTTCCCGGATGCATGTCGGCGTGGAAAAAGCCGTCGCGCAACGCGTGGCGGAGAAACGTTTGGATCAGCGCGCGGGCAAGCTGGCGCAGATCAAAGCCCTTGGCTTGCAGCTGGGCGCGATCCGAGAGCGGCGTCCCTGCCATCCATTCCAGCGTCAATACTTCTTTGGTGGTGCGGTCCCAGTCGACGGCGGGAACGCGGAAATCCGGATCCTCCTTGGTGTTCTCGGCCATTTCCGAAAGCGCGGCCGCCTCCAGGCGAAAGTCCATCTCCACGCCGACGGTACGGCGCAAGGTGTCGACCACTTCGACGAGGCGGAGCCGCCGCGCTTCGGCGGAAACCTCTTCCGCCTGCTTGGCGACGAAGTCGAATGCGCGCAGATCGGCGTAAAATCGCCGTTCAATTCCAGGCCGCAGCACTTTCACCGCCACCGGCCGCGGCTCCCCGGCCGCGGCGATTTCCGCCTTGTGGACCTGGGCGATGGAGGCGGCGGCGACCGCCGGCCCAAAGCGCAGAAAGATCGTGTTGAGCGGCCGCCCGAACGAGGCTTCCACCGCCGCTTCCGCGTCCTGTTGCGGGAACGGCGGCATCTGATCCTGCAACCGCTCGAGATCGCGGGCGAGCGTCGTGCCCGACCACGTCGGGCCGCGTCGCCAAAAACTGACCGAGCTTGACGTAGCTTGGGCCCAGTCGCGTCAGCGCCGCCGCCAGGCGCGTCTCGGCCGCCGCCGAAGATGGCCGCTCGATCAGGCGGGCCATGCGCACGAATGGGCGCGCCGCCGGCGGAATAGCGGCGGGATCAATTACGCCGAACACGCCTTCGCGGGCGAAGACAATGCCGGCGCGGGCGAAACGCAGCAGGTACGCGGGGCCGGCGATCACAAGCGCCAGCCCGAATGCAGCGCCACAATTCCCCCGGTGATCCGCCGGTGCGAGACGCGGCCAAATCCCGCCGCCCGCATCATGGCGGCAAATTCCTGCGGCTTCGGAAAACGGCGGATCGATTCGACCAGGTAGCGATACGATTCCGCATCGCCGGCGACAATGCCGCCGAGCGCCGGAATCACGCGAAACGAATAGAAATCATAGAGCGACTGCAGGCCGGGCACGTCGACGGCGGAAAACTCGAGGCACAAAAAGCGCCCGCCGATCTTGAGGACGCGAAAGGCCTCGCTGAGCGCGGTCTCGATCCGGGTACGTTGCGGATACCGAAAGCGATGGTCGCGGCGTCGAACGTGCGGTCGGCAAACGGCAACGCCTCGGCGTTGGCTTCGGTGAAGGTAATCCTCTCCTCGGCTTCGCCCTGCCCTTCGGCCACGCGCGGAGTGAAAAAGCCGCCGGCCCGCCGGCTGGCGCGCTCGCGCCCCACCGCGAGCATGTCTTCGTTGATATCGCAAACGATCGCGCGGGTCTGTGCGCCGCCTGCCGCGATGACGCGCAAGGCGATGTCGCCGGTGCCTCCGGCGGCATCGAGCAGCAGGAACGGACGATTTTGCGGCGGATTGATCGCCGTGACCAGCGCATCCTTCCAAGCGCGATGGAGCCCGAACGACATCAGGTCGTTCATCAGGTCGTAACGCCCCGCGACGCTGCGGAACACGTCGGACACCAGCGCCTGTTTCTCGCCGATCGGCACGCGGCGATAGCCGAAATCGGCCTGTTGTTCTTCTGTTTCTTTGGTCTCTGACATGGCGGAGTCCTGGGTCCTCAACGATAGCGCGGCCGGCGCCGGGCCGCTACAAAGTCGATGCGCCATGGTTTAGAGGATGCAGCGAACGCGCTAATCATGGCCGTGGTATTAAGCCTGCCGAGAGCTAAATGCCGGAATTACCCGAAGTCGAGACGGTGCGCCGCGGCCTTGAGCCGGCAATGGAAGGCGCGCGCTTCGCCAAGGTCGAGGTGCGCCGCGGCGATCTGCGCTGGCCGCTGCCGCGGGACTTTGCGCGCCGGCTGCAGGGCCAGACCGTCACCGGCCTCGGCCGGCGGGCAAAATACCTGCTGGCCGATCTATCCTCCGGCGACGTTCTCCTGATGCATCTCGGCATGTCCGGTTCGTTTCACGTTTTTCAAAACTCAGGCGACAAAAAGCTCGGCAGGTACCATCACGAGCGCGAGCGGCATGTCGCTCACGATCACATCGTGTTTCATATGTCGTCCGGCAACATCGTCACCTTTAATGACCCGCGCCGTTTCGGCTCCATGAAGATCGTCGCGCGCGCGAAGCTTGATGCCGAGCCGCTGCTCGCGCGCTTGGGTCCCGAACCGCTCGGTAACGCCTTCGATGCGGCACTGCTCGCCCACGCCTGCCGCGGAAAAAAGACGAGCCTCAAAGCGGCGCTGTCCGATCAGCGCGTCGTCGCCGGGCTCGGCAACATCTATGTCTGCGAGGCGCTGCATCGCGCGCGGCTTTCTCCGACGCGCCTGGCGTCGACGATTGCCGACCGCCGCGGCGCGCCCAACGAGCGCGCGGAACGGCTGGTCGACGGCATCAAGGCGGTGCTCAATGCGGCGATCAAGGATGGCGGCTCAACGCTGCGCGATCACAAGCTCACCGATGGCGAGCTCGGCATGTTCCAGCATCATTTCCGCGTCTACGATCGGGAGGGTGAGACGTGCCGCACCCCCGGCTGCCGGGGCATCATCAAGCGCATCGTGCAGAACGGGCGCTCGACCTTTTATTGCCCAGTATGCCAGAAGTGACGCGCACACGGGCAACAGAACGGACAGGCCATGAGCTACGAAAATCTCATTGTCGAGACCCACGGCAAGATCGCGCTGATCCGGCTGAACAGGCCGCAAGCGCTCAACGCGCTCAACGCCGCGCTGATGGGCGAATTAAAATCGGCGCTCGAACGATTTGATGCCGACGACAAGATCGCCTGCATGGTGATTACCGGCTCGGACAAGGCGTTCGCCGCCGGCGCCGACATCAAGGAAATGGCGAACAAGGCCTTCGCCGACGCCTTCCTCGGTGATTTTGCCGCCAATTGGCATCCCGCCGCCGAATTGCGCAAGCCGGTGATCGCCGCGGTGGCCGGCTTTGCGCTCGGCGGCGGCTGCGAACTCGCGCTGCAATGCGATCTGGTCATCGCCGCCGACAACGCGAAATTCGGCCAGCCCGAAATCAAGCTCGGCATCATTCCGGGCATCGGCGGCACCCAGCGCTTGACGCGCGCCGTAGGCAAAGCCAAGGCGATGGACCTGATCCTGACTGGCCGGATGATGGACGCCGCCGAAGCCGAGCGGTCCGGCGTGGTCGCCCGTGTGGTGCCGCTGGCAAGCCTCATCGAGGAGGCCTTGAAGGTCGCCGAAACGATTGCCTCAATGTCGCTGCCGTCAGTGCTGGCGGCGAAAGAGGCGGTCAATGCCGCTTTCGAAACCTCGCTCGCCGAAGGCATCCGTTTCGAACGCCGCGTTTTTCACTCGCTGTTTGCGACGGCCGACCAGAAGGAAGGCATGGCGGCTTTCGTCGGCAAACGTCCGCCGAAATTCGCAAACAAATGAAGAGAGGGCCTCCATGGAGACCCTCTTCAAGCGATAAGAACCTTCACTTCACGCCGCTGGGATTTGTCTCATTCGGCCCATTGGGAGCCGTCTGCGGGCCGACGCCAGTGCCGGTTCCTTTCATTTGCTCCTTTGTGGGCGGGCGCATCGATCCATACAGTTTCTTATGCTTCGTCGAGTGCGCCATGTGCTGTTTCTTATGTTTGCTGGAAGCCTGTTTCTTATATTTGCCGGAAGTCTGCATTTGCGCATTGCTCTGGGCCGCTTGCGCAACCGACAAGGGGGGCAGAGCGAGGGACGCCGCAGCGATTGCCACAATCGCCGCCACGCCAAGGTTAACTCGCTTCATGGAAACTCCTTGAGCAACGGTTTCAACCGCCGGATTAACGGCAATCAAAGTCGATCGTTCCCAGAGAAAGCGCGGCGGCGCCGGATTTGAACCGCACAAGCGGTAGGGCTCAATTCCTGACACAAATGATGCGCACCACCGACAGCTCCGCTTGCGCCGGTGCGCTACCGGTCGTTGCCGGCGAAACGCCGTGCGCTTGCAGAAACGCACGAATGGACTCGGCCGGTACGAGGGTCGCCGTCGCACCGGCGGAGCCGCCGTTGGCGGCGGCGACGACCGGTGCCTTGAGATCGACCATGCCGACGACGGCGCCGCCGGCGTCGACCGCAGCGGCGCCGGCAAAACCCAGCGCGGGTGCGGGCTCAATGTCCGATCCCTTGATTTGCGCCGGCAAGCGCGTGACCGCGCCTTCGCCGTTTTGTACGAGCGGATCGCCGACGCCGATGAGCCGCACATCGCCGCTTGGGCGTCCTTCGCCGCCGGCGAGCGCGACCGGCGTCAAATCGTGCGCGCCATAGAGGCGAATCAACGCCAGGTCGCTGGCGCCGTCCGCCGCGATGCGCGCGGCATGGCCGCGGCCGGGTATGGACAGGCTGCGGCACCCATTGGTGAGCCGGGCCGGGGCAATGAGATCGCCGTCTTTCGTCACCGCAATGGCTGTGCCGTATTGCACCGCGCGGCGCAGACCCGGCGGCGGTGGGACGGTCAGATCGGGAAATCCGCTGTAGGCGGCAACCATTGCCAGCGCGATCCGCTCCATGGTGCCTTGGGTCGCCTGATCGTAGAGGATGGTCATGCCGCGCACTTCGCTGCCGCGCGCTTCGGCGCGGATGACGAAATTCTTCAGCCCCTGGACGCCGGCAATAACAAAGAGATCGGGTTTGAGCACGCTCGCTTCGATCTGCCGCCGCGCCGCTTTCTTTTCGTCCTCAAAAAGCGCGGGCAGCGCGGCCTCCGCGAGCCGGAAGGTTTCGACCTGAATTTGTCCCTGCGCCGACGACCAGTGTGCTGCCGACGCGGGAAACGCTGACGCGCGGCACGAGCTTTTCCGGCAAGCCTAGCCGCGCGCCGGTGGTTTCATCTTCGATCAGTCGCCACCCGACGCTGTCGGGAAAACTAGCGGGCGCTGCGGCTGGACCGCGCTCCAAGGCGGCAAGGATGCCATTTTCGCGATCGTTGTCGGGCGTGGGCGCGGTCTTCCCGGCCCGGCCGCGAGATGGATTTTGCGCCCCTGGCGCAGCCGGCTGGCCCGGACGGCCCACCGGCGTCGCCGGCCGGTTTGCGCCGGCTGCGGCCGACAAAGCCGGCGCCGCCGTCCGCTTGCGAATGTGGGAGTCTTTGGCGAGCGCCGGCAAGGCCGCAGCAAGTGAGGCGGCAATCATCGCCGCCAGCGCCCTTCGCATGATTGCTCCTCACGAGACGCCGCAACCGTAGCGCAACCCCGTCCGGAGGCAATCACCGCAGCGGCGCCTTGTGCATAGTTGGGGACCAATCGCCGCCGGCGACGCCCCGCGGTGGTGGCCTGCGGCGGGGTTCGCGCCTATCTTGGCGGCATGCTCAGCGCCGACGAACTCGAACGCTATGCCCGCCACATTGTGCTGCCGGATGTGGGCGGGCCCGGACAGGCTGCGCTCCGGCGCGCGCGGGTCCTGGTCGTCGGCGCCGGCGGCCTCGGCACGCCACTCCTTCTTTATCTTGCCGCGGCCGGCGTCGGGACCCTCGGCATCGTCGACGACGACGTCGTGTCGCTCTCCAATTTGCAGCGGCAGGTGATCCATGCCACGCCGGATATCGGGCGGCCTAAAGTCGAGAGCGCCGCGGCGATCATCCGCCGGCTGAACCCGCACGTCGCCATCGAACAGCATGGCGTGCGCTTGGACGCGCACAACGCGCTTTCGCTCATTGCCAAGTACGATGTGATCGCCGACGGCTCCGACAATTTCGCCACGCGCTATCTCGTTTCCGACGCTTGCTACTTTGCCAAGAAACCGCTCGTGACCGCGGCGCTCGGCCCATTCGACGGCACGCTCACCACCATCCGCGCCCACGAGCGCTCCGCCGAGGGCAAGCCCAACCCCACCTACCGCTGCCTGTTTCCCGAGCCGCCGCCGCCCGGCACCGTGCCGGCTTGCGCCGAGGCGGGGATTCTCGGCGCACTTGCCGGCGTCATCGGGTCAATGGCGGCGCTGGAGGTTATCCGCGAGATCGTCGGCTTCGGCACCGGCCTGGTGGGGCGGCTGATTATGGTCGATGCCCGCGCCATGCGCTTTGAAACGTTGAGCTATGCGTGGGACCCGGCGAATCCGCTTTCCGGCGAACGCCCGACCATTGGCGACCTGTCGGTGCACGAGCCGGCCCTTGCCTCGGCCTGAAAGAACAAAAAGCGCAGACCGCTGCTACTTGCTCCACGTCGCCACAATGGTCGAGCCATGAAGTATCGACCATTTGTTGGTGCCGGCGCTGCACGACCGTGAAGCATTCCTCTTTGGTGCCCTTCCAGGTGCGGCAGAAGCCGTCGTTCGAGAGCTTCCAGGTGCCCTCGCCTTTCTTGCCGGTGCTGATCGGCTGGCGCTTCATTTTGCCGTCCGCCGTAAACGTCATTTTGAATTTGACGTTGGAAGGGCTCGCGGCGGTAAACGGCTTGCCGTTGAAAAACGTCGCTTGAATGTCGCTTGGCGAAAGCTTTGCCGCCGGCGCCGCAAAGACTGGGGCGGCCGCACCGGCGGCGATGACGCAACCAATTGTCATGCTCGCAATCCCTGCACGCATCGGAAGCCTCCAGAGCGCGTGATTCGGGAGCCCCATGATAAGCAATTTCATCGCCGGTTCCGAGCGGCGTTTCACCTCGCCTGGCCGTGATAGACGGCATTCGGGCGCATGTCGGTCGCAGACGCCACCCGGTTGGACATGTTGAAGAAGGCGGCCACAGCGGCAATGTCCCAGATGTCACGTTCGCTGAAGCCTGCCCGGCGCAGCGCCTCGCGATCGGCGTCATCAATCAGCCACGGCTCCGCGGTAAGCTTGACCGCAAAGTCGAGCATGGCGCGCTCGCGCGGCGACAACCGCGCCGCGCGGTAATTCATGGCCATCAGCTCGCCGAGCGGCGGATCGCCTGACAACGCCCGCACCCCGGCGCCGTGCGCGACCAGGCAGTAGTAGCACTTGTTGTGCGACGAAACCGCGACCGCGATCATCTCGCGCTCGAGTTTGCTCAAACCAGACGGCGCCAGCATCAAATCGTTGTACATGGCGACGAAGGCCGAAAGCTTCGCTCTGTCGAAAGCATAGGCCTTGAGCACATTGGGGACGAAGCCGAGCTTCTCCTGGCATTTGTTGAAATAGGCCTGCATGTCGGGCGACAGCTTTTCCGGCGGCAAGTCCAGCGCGGTGATCTCCACATCGTCGTGTGCGGCCGCGGACGGGCGCCGCGCTGACGCCGCCTGTCGGGCAGCCGGTTTGTTGCGGTTGCGCTTAGCCATGACGGACCTCTTGACTGACCTTCGGCGCGGCGCCCAAGCCGTGCGCCGCGCCAATCCAAATCGTATGCTGGCGGACTGGCGCCACTTGCGACTATTATCGCACGGGAAGGCGACCGGCGAGCCGACATAGGAGAACAATGGTCGTCGAGGATAGCCCGCGCGCCGCGGAGGAGGATGCGACCCAGTCGCTCATCGGCGCGGCCGCCGGCCTTCTTGCCGGGTCACGGCCGGACATTCCGCGCAGTTTTCTTGCCGATTTGTATGGGCAGGCGTTGGCCGACGACCTGCAGCACTATGCGGCCGACGAGCTCGCCCGCATAGCCGAACAATCATGGTCGTTCTTGCAGGAGCGCAAGCCCGGCGCCGCCAAGATCGGCTTTGCGCGCGCGAGCTTTTCGCACGGCGAAGCGATTTTGGAAGTCGTCAATGACGACATGCCGTTTTTGGTCGATTCGGTCCTCGGCGAACTCGGCGAGCGCGGCGTCGACATTCGCCTCCTCGCCCACCCGGTCTTCACCGTCGAACGCGACCAGACGGGCAAGCTCACGGCGTTTAAAGGCGCGCGCAAAAGCCACGGCGGCCGCGAGAGCTACATTCACATTCATACCGCCGGGACCAAGGACGAAAACGAGCGCGCGGAGATCGTGCGGGTCCTTGCGCCAAATCCTGGCCGAGGTTGCGGTCTGCGTGCACGATTGGCGGCCGATGCTCGCCCGCCTCGGCGAAGCCGTAGCTGATCTGCAAGCCAATCCGCCGCCGCTTCCCGCCGACGAAATCGCCGAAGCGATTCAGTTTCTGCAATGGCTCGCCGCCGACAATTTCACGCTCGCTTGGCGCGCGTGATTACGCCTACGCCGACAGCGAACGCGCGCTGACGCCGAAATTCGAAACCGGGCTGGGGCTGCTGCGGTCAGAGGACGCGCGCCTTCTCCGCCGCGGCAACCAGCTGGTCACGATAACGCCGGAAATCCGCGAATTCCTCAAGGAACCAAAGCTTCTGATCGTCGCCAAGGCGGCAATCCGCTCGCGCGTGCACCGGCGCGTGCATCTCGACTACATCGGGGTGAAGCGTTTCGACGCGGACGGCAACCTGGTCGGCGAAAGCGTATTGTGCGGCTTGTTCACGTCCACCGCCTATACGCAGTCGGCGCGCGCAATTCCCTACCTGCGGCACAAGGTCGATCACATCATCAGCCGCGCTGGGTTCGACCCTTTGAGCCATTCCGGCAAGGCGCTGGTCAATGTGCTGGAGAATTATCCGCGCGACGAGCTGTTTCAGATTGACGAGGAGACGCTGTATCAATTCGCGCTGGCCATTCTTCAGCTTGGCGAACGGCCGCGCGTGCGCGTGCTGCCGCGGCGCGATCGCTTCGACCGATTTGTGTCCGTGCTCGTCTATGTTCCGCGCGACCGCTACGACAGCGAGATCAGAGCAAAAATCGCCAATTACCTCGCCGCCGCGTTCCAAGGCGAGGTGCGGGCGTTTATCCGTTTTTTCCCGAGGGCCCGTTGGTGCGTGTGCACTTCATTATTGCGCGATCGAGGGCAAAACGCCGATCGTCGCCCGCGACACGCTCGAGCGCGCGGTCGAAGCAATTGTACGGAGTTGGGGGATGGCCTGAAAGAAGCGCTCGCCGAGGGCCCGCAAGCCGGCGCCGGCAGGGTTTTGTTTGAGCGTTATGAGGCGGCATTTCCCGTCGACTACCGGGACTCCTATCCACCGGCCGTCGGCCGTCGCCGATATCGGCGCGGTCGAAAAGCTCACCGCCGAGCATCCGCTCGCGGTCGAGTTTCATCGCAATCACGGCGCCGAGGAGGCCGCCGCCGGACTGAAGGTTTTCAGCCACGCTCGGCCCATTCGCGCTTTCCGAACGCGTACCAGTGCTGGAAAACATGGGCTTCCGCATGATCGACGAGCGCACCTACCACATCGAGCCGAAGGGCGCGGCCGATATTTGGTTGCACGACATGGTGCTGCAAAGCGCATTGGAGCAGCCGTTCACGCTTGCCACTGTCAAAGACAAATTGGAGGCTTGTTTTCTTGCGATGATGGAGGGACACGCTGAGAACGACGGTTACAACGCGCTCGTTCTCGCGGCAGGCCTTAAGTGGCGCGATGTTGCGCTTCTGCGCGCTCACTCCCGCTTTCTGCGGCAAATCCGCGTGCCCTACTCGCAGGATTACATGTGGGCGACGCTGTGCAAACATTCGAGCGTGGCAGCGAAAATCGTCGAGCTTTTTCACGCCCGCTTTGATCCGCACCTCGAAACCAATGGAACAGCGCGCGCGGCGAAGGAAGCCGCCATCGCTGCGGCTATCGAAACGGCGTTGCAGGACGTCGAGAGTCTCGACGAGGACCGCATCCTGCGCCGCTTTACCAACGCCGTCGCCGCCGCCGTGCGCACGAACTTCTATCAACACGATCGCGCCGGCAAAAACAAAGAACTCATTGCCATCAAGTTCGCCAGCCACAAGCTCGATGGCGTGCCGCTGCCGCGGCCGCTTTACGAGATTTTCGTCTATTCGCCGCGGCTCGAGGGCGGGCATCTTCGTTTCGGCAAGGTTGCGCGCGGCGGCATTCGCTGGTCGGATCGGCCGGAGGATTTTCGCACGGAAATCCTCGGCCTGGTCAAAGCGCAGAATGTCAAAAACGCGGTGATCGTTCCGGTCGGCGCCAAGGGCGGCTTCGTGCCGAAGCGTCTGCCGGGCATTACCGCGCGCGAGGCGATCCAAGCCGAAGGCACCGCGTGTTACCGGCTGTTTATTTCGACCCTTCTCGACATGACCGACAATATCGGGACCGGGACCATCGGCATCGTCCCGCCGCCGGACATGGTGCGCCAGGACGGCGACGATCCCTATCTCGTGGTCGCCGCCGACAAGGGCACGGCGACATTCTCCGACATCGCCAACGACATCGCGGCCGCGCACGATTTCTGGCTCGGCGATGCCTTCGCCTCGGGCGGCTCCGCCGGTTACGACCACAAGAAAATGGGCATCACCGCCCGCGGAGCGTGGGAGTCGGTCAAGCGCCACTTCCGCGAGATGGACATCGACATCGCCAAGACGTCGTTCACTGTGGTCGGCGTCGGCGACATGTCGGGCGACGTTTTCGGTAACGGCATGCTGCGCGAAAAGTACCATCAGGCTGGTCGGCGCTTTCGATCATCGCGACATTTTCATTGATCCCGAGCCGGACGCGGCCCGAAGCTTCGCCGAGCGACAGCGGCTTTACGACCTGCCGCGATCGAGCTGGCAGGACTTCGACAAATCGGTCATCTCCAAAGGCGGCGGCGTTTTCTCGCGCGGCGCCAAAGAGATCAGGCTTTCGCCGCAAGCGCAGAAGTTGTTCGGCGTCGGCGCAAAGGTCACGCCGGCCGAACTGATCCGCGCCATCCTCGCCGCGCCGGTGGATCTGCTGTTCTTCGGCGGCATCGGCACCTATGTGCGCGCCGCCGACGAAAGCGACGAGGCGGCGGGCGATCGCGCCAATGACGCAATCCGGATCACCGGCAAGGATTTGCGCTGCAAGGTGATCGGCGAAGGCGCCAATCTCGGCATGACCCAGCGCGGCCGCATCGAGGCGGCATTGCGCGGCGTGCGGCTCAACACCGACGCCATCGACAATTCCGCCGGCGTCAACACCTCCGACATGGAAGTCAACATCAAGATCGCGCTGAGCATCCCGCTGCGCGACGGACGCTTGGCGATGGACGCGCGCAATGCGCTTCTCGCCGCCATGACCGACGAGATTGCGGCTCTGGTGCTGCGTAACAATTACCTGCAGACGCTGGCGCTGTCGCTGTCCGAGCGGCGCGGCATGGAGGATTTCGGCTTTCTGCAGCGGCTCATTCAGATCCTCGAAGGACGCGGTCTGCTCGATCGCGCGCGTGGAATATATCGGCGACGACATTGCAGCTTGCCGAACGCCGACGGCGCCTGCAGCCGTTTACCCGTCCGGAATTATCCGTCCTGCTCGCCTATGCCAAAACAACGCTCTACGCCGATTTACTGGAATCGCCGGTGCCCGATGATGCGTATCTCGGCCGCGAACTCGTCCGCTATTTCCCGCGTGTGATCCCCGAACGTTTTCCCGATGCCCTGACCAAACACCGGCTGCGGCGCGAGATCATCGCCACCCAGCTCGCGAATTCCATGATCAACCGCGGCGGCCCTTCGCTGATCGTGCGCATCGCCGACCAGACCGGAGCGGCGCCTGCCGGCATTGCGTTCGCCTTTGCCGCGGTGCGCGACAGTTACGGCATGACCGCGCTGAATACCGCGATCGATTCTCTCGACAACCGCATTGCCGCGAAACTGCAGCTCGCGCTGTACCAGGCGGTGCAAGACTTGCTGCTCGATCGTATCATTTGGTTCTTGCGCAATGTGGATTTGACGGCGGGCCTTGCCGGCGTGGTGGCGCACTACCGCGACGGCATTGCCGCGGTCGCTGCCGCGCTCGACGTCGCCCTCCCCGAGGAAGCGCGCAACGCCCGCGCGACGCGCCGGCAAGAGTTGATCGCCGCCGGCGTACCCGAAGAGATTGCCGTCAATATCGGCAACCTGGGCCCGCTCACGGCTGCGCCCGATATCGTCTTGGTCGCCGACCGCGCCGGCCGCTCGATCAGCGACATCGCGGCCACCTACTTCGCGGCGAGCTCGTTCTTTCGGCTTGACCGCATTGTCGCCGCCGCCGGCAACATCCCGATCACCGACTATTTCGATCGGCTGGCGCTGGATCGTGCGCGCGATTCCATCGGCGATGCCGAGCGCCGTCTTACCGCCGCCATGATCGGCAACGGCGCCGGCGGCGCCGTTGCCGTAGCGCGGTGGGTCGAAGCGAATAAAACCAAGGTGGACCGCATCCGCAGCGCCATCCACGAAATTGCCGCATCCGGGCTTACACTGTCCAAGCTCTCAGTCGCGGCAAGCCTATTGGGGGATCTGGTGAAGGACTGAAACAGCGCGGCGGGGCAATCCACAAAAAAAGGACCCCAAGCAAATACGCGCTTGGGGTCCCTATAGTCGTTGCCTCAAACTTAGGCTTATTGAACCGGACGGCGGGGTGTCGGGGGATGGGGAGCCGTCCGGTCCGCCTAATACGCGGCAAATATGATTGCATGCGGCGAACGCAATCCTGTTCACGGCTTAGTGTAATTCGCTGCGGCAAAAAGCCCGTCTTCGTTATCGGTGTTCCGCGCTGGCGAACTTCTCTTGAAATGTCTTGTCGGACCGTCTTGGGGTCTTGGGGCGCCTTGGACGCGCGCACTTACAATCGCGGGTAAAGACAATGGCTTGCAGCTATCGGGAACCCGGCACCCTCTTGTGCTGCTCTTGGCTGCTGTGTCCTGCAACGATCGCGTACAAAGTTCCGCAGTGCAGTAAGTATCGGAATTAAAATAAAATTGTATCGATCTGCGCGTGGCTTGCGAAAAAACTTTTCAGCAAAGCGTCGGCGGGAAGATGAAACAATGTTATTCTACTGCCATGCTCTGCCGGGATTGTGCGTGGGCGTAAAAAATCCACTAGACTTGCTTGACTGCCGTTTGCGGAGGTCTCGTCAAAGAGTCCCAACCCCGAATGGCTGCGAGACAGCAGGATGAACGCGGTTCACTCGATACCTTTGCTCTACACGATTTCCGGATTCGGCGTCGGCCTTTTGGTCGGGTTGACCGGAGTAGGCGGCGGCTCATTGATGACGCCGCTGCTCATATTGTTGTTCGGTATCCATCCGGCGACCGCGGTCGGCACGGACCTGCTTTACGCCGCCGTCACGAAATCAGCCGGCAGTGTGGTGCACGGACTGAACGGGACGGTCAATTGGCAGATCGTCCGCCGGCTGGCGTTGGGCAGCGTGCCCATGACTATATTGACCATCGCTTGCCTCGGTTACTTCGACATCAAGGGCGAGGGTGCAAGGCAGTTGATCGGTGCCGTGCTGGCATTCGCGCTCCTGTTCACAGCCGTCACGCTGATCTTTCGCAACAGGATAGCCGCTTACTATGCGCCACGCGTGGGCGCGTTTTCACCCAATCGTATCGCGGCTCTCACCATCGTCGCCGGTGGCGTTCTTGGTATTTTGGTGTCGATCTCATCGGTCGGCGCCGGCGCTATCGGGGTGACCGCGCTGGTGCTGCTGTATCCGAAAGTCCCGATCCGGCAGATTATCGGATCGGACATTGTCCATGCGGTGCCGCTCACGCTGGTTGCCGGCATTGGGCACTGGCTGTTGGGATCGGTGGACTGGCAAATCTTCACCGCGCTTATTTTTGGATCGATCCCGGGGATCCTGG
Source organism: uncultured Alphaproteobacteria bacterium (assembly GCA_963835195.1). Lineage (GTDB taxonomy): Bacteria > Pseudomonadota > Alphaproteobacteria > Rhizobiales > Xanthobacteraceae > BOG-931. Next base: position 177,583 of record CAWIEY010000001.1, on the reverse strand, counting down.
TCGGCAGCTATGCCGCGGCGCGTTTTCCGGAAAAAGCGTTGCGCATCGTTCTTGCGCTCACACTGCTTGCCGTTGCCACCAAACTATCGTTCGGGCTCATCCCCACGCCGGACGTTTTGGCGGCGCAAATCCCGCATCACTGACGCGTTCACGTCGGGACGACCCGGACGAGAAGCGGCGCGGCGCTTTCAAGCCAATGTCGCGCCATAGCGATGCAAATCGCTGCCGTGCACATCGAGCCAGACCTTGGCGCGTTGATGGTCCGGGCACAGGCGTTGAACCAGGCGCCAAAACCGCGCCGAATGGTTCATTTCCGCAAGATGCGCGACTTCGTGGGCGGCCAGATAATCGAGCACAAAGGCGGGCGCGAGGATGAGCCGCCAGGAATATGACAGCACGCCCGTGCTCGAGCAGGATCCCCAGCGGCTTGCCTGATCGCGGACGGAGACGCGACGCACGCTGACGCCGAGTGCGGCGGCAAAGCGAAGGCTTGCCACCTCCAAGTCGCGCTTGGCTTCGCGGCGCAGGAAATCACCAATGCGCCGATCGACATGCGGGACTTCTCCGGCGACACACAGAAGCGGCCCCTGCGCGCCATCAGTCTCTACCCACACCGTGCCGCGCACGCCCGGGCGGTGAGCAATGCGATGCGGCACGCCGCGAAACGGCACGAAGATACCGTCGGCAAAGCGCACCGCTTCCGGCAGGCGGCCGAGCCGCGCGGCAATCCAGCCGCCGTGTTTTTGTGCGAACTCGCGCGCCTCCTTCAGCGTCCCGCGCGGTGGAATTGTGAGGATCACCTCCCGCGTGGCCGCGGCGATGCGCAGCGTATAGCGGCGGGCAAGGCGATGTCGGCGCAGTCGCACGATGTAGATCGCCGCGCCAAAGATGATGTCGATCGCTTGCGGTTCGGTTGGGCGGCGATAAAGCATGGCACGTTGCGACATGGCCGGTTCATTCAGGGTTCAAGTGCCGAATATTGGCACGTTGAACGGCCGGCCAGATGGAATTCCCCAACCCGTCGTTTAACCACCAAATATGGTACGCGCCGTTATGAAAGCCTACTACAGCTTACGTCGATAGAGTGAATTTTGCTTCATAGTTTTCTCGATCGCCCCCACAACCGATTCGACTTCGGCTGATTCGTAATAACGCCAAGTTATCAAGGCTTTAGTCCGGCGGGCGCGAATGGCGCGCGGATCAAGACGAATTCGCCTGGAGTGACGGGCCTTTAGTGCGGCAGCTTGCCGGCGGCAAAGCCGGGGGTTGCACCATTGCGCTGGTCGGCACCCGCCGTCGTTGCTCCCTCAGTCGCGGCCGCGCTCCTGCGGATTTTCGACGATCCATTGCCGGTTCGGCGCGCGCGCTGGCCGTCACCCATCGACAGGACGAAGTCGGCGATACGCGGAGCGATTTCGGCGCGAAAGCGCGACCCGTTGAAGACGCCGTAATGTCCGACCGCCGGCTGCAGCCAATGCGACTGTCGCTGCGGCGGGATGTTGGTGCACAGCCGATGCGCGGCTTCGGTCTGGCCGACGCCGGAGATGTCGTCGTTCTCGCCCTCGATGGTGAGCAGCGCCACCCGCTTGATCTTGCGCGGATCGACGCGACGGTCGCGATGCATCATCTCGCCATCCGGCAGCGCATGACGCACGAACACCGTATCGACCGTCTGCAAATAGTACTCGGCCGGGAGATCCATGACCGCAAGATACTCGTCATAGAACTCTTTGTGCTTGTGCGCTGAATCGCCGTCGCCCTTGACGAGATTCAAAAACAGATCGCGGTGCGCCTGAATATGCCGGTCGAGGTTCAGGCTCATGAAGCCGTTAAGCTGCAGAAAACCCGGATAGACGTCGCGCATGAAGCCGGCATTGGGAAACGGCACTTTGGTGATGACGTTGCGCCGGAACCAATCGATGCCGCGGCGTTCGGCAAGCTTATTGACCGCGGTCGGGTTGGCCCGCGTATCGATCGGGCCACCCATCAAGGTCATGGTCAGAGGCACGTAAGGATCGTCGTCGGCTTCCATGAGCGAGACCGCGGCGAGGACCGGCACGGCCGGCTGGCACACCGCGATCACGTGCGTGTCGCCGCCAAGCGCATGCAACATCGAAATCACATAGTCGATGTAATCGTCGAGATCGAAGCTGCCCTCGGACACGGGCACGGTGCGCGCATCACGCCACTCGGTGATGTAGACGTCATGATTGGGCAGAAAGGCCTCGACGGTGCCGCGCAACAGGGTTGCAAAATGCCCGGAGAGCGGCGCCACGATCAGGAGACGAGGTTGCGGCCGCCGCGGGGGGTGCTCGAAAACGCGCTCGAAGTGCAGAACCCGGCAGAACTCGCGTTCCCACACACTGGCGATTTGCACCGGTACGCGCTCGCCGCCGACGGCCGTCGAGGAAATCCGCCAATCCGGTTGGACGTAGCGGCGGGTCGAGCGTTCGAAAAGTTCCGCTGCCGCCGCAATCGATTTGCCGAAAGTGGTGGAATAAAGCGGATTGAACGGGTTTTTGAAGGCCAGGCGGGTGGCATCGGCCAGGATACGGGCCGGGCTCAGGGCAGCGTGGCTCGTCTCGTACAGCCAATACAGCGGCGTCGAGGTGAGAATGCTGCCGGGGACGGCGGGAGCGCCGCCGAACTCACCAATAGCCATGGATGATCCCCTGCCCAGGCTGCTGCGCTGCAGCAATGGCCGCATGGTCTGTCATAGGGTGAAGGTAAAATCAAATTTTTCCTGATTCGTTATGTATGTAGCGAAGCCGCCCACGGCGACGCCAATTTGCGACTATGACGAGAATTTAATTCTATTCGCCCGTCTGGATGAGCGAGCCGTTGCGGCGGGCGCTTTGCAAGAGCTTAAGGAACCCGAACACCCCGGCGGCGAAGAACACCGCGTTCAGCGCCAGCGCGTAGAGCATCAGGTCGGGGCGGAAGGTGTGGTGGATCAAAAGTTCCCGCATCCCTTCGAAAACGTAGGTCGGCGGCAGGAGCCAGGCGGCGGGCTGCAGCCAGACCGGCAGCGTCGTCACCGGGTAGTAAACACACGTCAGCGGCATGAACAGAAACATAATCGACCAGGCCAGGTTCTCGGCGCCGAGCCCATTGCGCAGCACCAGCCCGGAAACAAAAATACCGACGGCCCAGCTGGTCAGCATCAAGTTGATGAAGAACGCCGCCAAGGCGAGCCCAAGCGCGTACAGATTGAAACCGAAGAAGATCAGCGCCAGCACCGTCACCGGAACCACACCGATCGTAAGCCGAATGATGCTCATGGCCATCAGGGCGGTGATGAACTCGAACGGCCGCAACGGACTCATCATCAGATTGCCGATGTTGCGCGCCCACATTTCTTCGAGGAACGACACGGAAAATCCGAGCTGCCCGCGGAAAAGAATGTCCCAGAGCAGCACCGCGCCGATCAGCGTCCCGCCCGCGCGGGCAAAAAAGTTGGCATTTTGCATCACGTAAAATTGGATGAAGCCCCAGGTGATCATTTGCACCGTGGGCCAATAAATCAGCTCGATCAATCGCGGCCAGGACGAACGCAACAGGTACCAATAGCGCAGCATCATCGCGGCGACCCGACGCGGCGAAAAGGCGAACGCGTTCTCGGTGCGTGCGCTCACTGCGCCGCCTCGCGCGCCTCGTCGCGGCCGCGGGCGACATCGAGAAAAACTTCTTCCAGCGTGCGGCGGCCGTAGCGCGCCAAAAGCCGCGCCGGGGTGTCGTCGTCTTCAATGCGGCCGCGCTTCATGATGATGACCCGCTCGCACAAGCGTTCAACCTCCGCCATGTTGTGCGAGGCCAAGAGCACGGTGGCGCGGCGCTCGCGGCAATAGCGTTCAAGCCGCGCCCGCACCCAATCGGCGGTATCCGGATCGAGCGAGGCGGTGGGTTCGTCGAGCAGTAATAAATCCGGGTGATTGATCAGCGACTTGGCGAGCGACACGCGGGTTTTTTGCCCGGCGGACAGTTTGCCGGTCGGCCGGTCGAGGAGTTCGGTCAGATCGAGCGTTTCGCCAAGCTCCTCAATTCGGCCGCGCAGATTCGGCACGCCATAGAGCATGCCGAACACCTTCAGATTCTGCCGGATCGTCAGCCGCATCGGCATTTCGACATAGGGGCTCTCGAAATTCATCCGGTGCAAAACGCGATAGCGTTGCTGCGGCATGGCTGCGCCGAGCACGGTCACCCGGCCCGACGTCGGAACCAGCAACCCCATGATCATGGCGATCGTGGTGCTCTTGCCGGCGCCGTTGCCGCCGAGGAGGCCGGTGATCGAACCGGGTGTGATTGAAAACGATATACCGTCGACGGCCGGCACCTTCTTATAGACTTTGACCAGGCGCTCGACTTTTATGGCGGGTGCGGCAGACATGACCCGCGCAGATGTGGCGTTTACCGGCTAACGAAACAAGAGGAATTGGCGCGCGGCGCATGGACCGGATTATGGATTGCCTGCTGGCGAAGATCGCACAACTCCCAACCTGCCCATACGGCGTGCTCGGCGCGCGCGGCAAGCAAGCGAGGAAGAGGGAAAAAGAGGCGTCATGAAAATCGGATTATTCGACCACGTCGAGGAAGCGGGACGGCCGGTTTCGGTGCTATTCGACGAACGGCTCCAATTCGCCGCCGCCGCCGATGCGGCCGGCTTTTATGGCCTGCACGTCGCCGAGCACCACGCGACGCCGCTCAACCTCGTGCCGGCGCCCAGCATTTATCTCGCCGCGGTGGCGCGCGCCACCAAGACCATGCGGCTCGGGCCCATGGTCTATCTGCTGCCGCTTTATTCGCCGTTGCGGCTTGATCGAGGAGATTTGCATGCTCGATCACTTGAGCCACGGCCGGCTTGATGTCGGCGTCGGGCGCGGCGTTTCCCCCTATGAGGTCGAGTTTCACAACGTGGTGCATGAGCAAACACGCGACATTTTCCTCGATGCCTTCGAGTGCTTGAGTACCGGGCTTAGTGCGGAGACGCTGACTTATAAAAGCGGCCGCTACAGCTACAAGGACGTGCCGATGGCGTTGCGGCCGCTGCAGCAGCCGCATCCGCCGTTTTGGTACGCGTCATCGAGCGAAGTGGGTTCGACCTGGGCCGGCGAGCAAGGTCTGCACTACGTGACGCTGGGCTCGACAACGATGGCCAAAGCCAACATCGAAGCCTTCAAGGCCGCCTATGCCAAGCGCGGCGCCCCGGCGCAGCCGAAAGCGGAGTTTCCGGGCGGCATCGTCATCGGCGTACAACGTCATATTTTTGTGGCCGACACCGATGCGGCGGCGCATCGCATCTTCAAGCCGGCGATGGAGGTTCACCTTGCCAACCTCAATTGGCTGCGGGTGAAGAAGAATGACACCGGGCTGACCTCACGGCTGAAAATCCCGCATGGGACGAGCTACGAGGAAATGGTCAATCACGGCGGCGTGGTCGCCGGCTCGCCGCAGACCGTGCGCGCCGAACTCGAGCGGCAAGTGCGCGAGCTCGGCATCAATTATCTGCTGACTTACTTATTTCTCGGCACAATGACGCTCGCCGACGCGCTTCGATCGCTGGCGTTGTTCAAAAGCGAGGTCATGCCGCATCTGAGCAAGCTTTAATTGCGGCCGGCGATTGCGCCGCGCGATTACTCGTCCGAGCGCCCGCGATCCGCGCGCAGCGCATCCGGGTGCGGCATGGCGATGACGTTGTAGCCGCAATCGACGAAATGGATCTCGCCGGTCACCCCGGTCGACAAATCCGAGAGCAGATAAAGGCCGGCGCCGCCGAGCTCGTCGAGCGTCACCCCGCGATGCAGCGGCGAATGCCGCTGCTGGAAGGCGAACATCATGCGCGCGTCGCCGATCCCGGCGCCGGCGAGCGTACGAATAGGTCCGGACGAGATGGCGTTGACGCGGATCGCCTGACGGCCGAAATCGACCGCAAGGTAGCGAACCGAGGCTTCCAGGGCCGCCTTCGCGGGTCCCATGGCGGTGTAATTCGGCATGGCGCGCTCGCCGCCATTATAGGTCAGCGACAGCATGGCGCCGCCGTTCGGCATCAGCGCCGCCGCGCGCTTTGCCGCCTCGGTAAAAGCGAAGCATGAGATCAGCATGGTACGCAGAAAATTCTCGCGGGTGATGTCGGCGTAGCGGCCGGAAAGCTGCGTACGATCGGAAAACGCGATGGCGTGAACGAGAAAGTCGAGCGATCCCCAGGTCCGCGCCAGCTCCGCAAATACCGTGTCGACCGAGGCGATGTCCTCGACGTCACAGGGCAGCACCAGGTCGGCGGCGACTGACGCGGCCAGCGGCTTCACCCGCTTGCCGAGCAACTCGCCTTGGTAGGTGAAAGCAAGCTTGGCGCCGTTCGCCGCGAGCGTGCGCGCAATGCCCCAGGCGATCGAATGATCGTTGGCGACGCCCATGACTAAACCGCGCTTGCCGTGCATCAGGTCGGACATTCGCTACTCACTTTTTGGAAAAAAACCATCAGCCCTACGCATCCAGCCGCTTGAAAGCGATGGATGCATTGGTGCCGCCGAACCCGAACGAGTTCGACAGCACGCAGCCGAGCGTTACGTCGTCGCGGCGCTCGCGCACAATCGGCATGTCGGCGAACGCCGGATCGAGGTTCTCGATGTTGGCGCTTTCGCAGATGAAGCCGTTGTTCATCATCAACAGGGAATAGATCGCTTCATGCACGCCGGTTGCCCCTTGCGAATGTCCGGTGAGAGATTTGGTGGCGGAAATCGGCGGGCATTTGTCGCCCGAACCGAAGACTTCGCGGATCGCCTCGATCTCCTTGAGGTCCCCGATCGGCGTCGAGGTGGCGTGCGGATTGATGTAATCGACGCGCGGCTTGACGTCCTTGAGCGCCATGCGCATGCAGCGCGCCGCGCCTTCGCCCGACGGCGCCACCATGTCGACGCCGTCGGAGGTGGCGCCATAGCCGACGATTTCACCGTAGATCCGCGCCCCGCGGGCCTTCGCGTGCTCAAGCTCCTCGAGCACCAGCACGCCCGCACCCCCGCTGATGACGAATCCGTCGCGATCGCGGTCATACGCGCGCGAGGCCTTCGCCGGCGTATCGTTGAATTTGGAGGACAGCGCCCCCATGCCGTCGAACAAGACGCTGAGCGTCCAGTCGAGCTCTTCGCAGCCGCCGGCGAAAACCGCATCCTGTTTGTTATGCTGGATCAGCTCGTAGGCGTTGCCGATGCAATGGTTGGACGTGGCGCAGGCGGACGAGATCGAATAGCTCAGCCCCTTGATCTTGAACCAGGTCCCGAGCGTCGCCGAAGCCGACGACGACATGCATTTCGTCACTGCGAATGGGCCGACCCGCTTCGGTCCCTTGCTGCGGGCGATATCGGCGCTTTCGACGATGGAGCGGGTCGAAGGTCCTCCCGCTCCCATCACAATTCCGGTGCGCTCGTTGGAAATCTCGTTCGGCTCGAGGCCGGCGTCGCGGATCGCCTGCTCCATGGCGACGTGGTTCCAGGCGACACCGCCGCCGAGAAAACGCATGGCGCGCCGATCGACCGCTTCGCTCGCATCGAGTGTGGGCGCGCCGTGGACTTGCGAGCGAAAGCCGAGTTCGGCGTATTTTTCGGCGCGCACAATGCCGGACTTGGCTTCGCGCAACGCCGCCAGCACCTCCTGGGTGTTATTGCCGATGGATGAGACAATACCCATCCCGGTGACGACCACCCGCCTCATCTTTCCGCCTCGTCAGCTTTGGTCTGGCGCAACGCGCCCCGCGGGTTCTGCAATCAGGCGCCGCTCGCCTGCGGCGCTGCCTCGTGGAAGAGCCCCACTTTGAGATCGAGCGCACGGTAAATCACCGAGCCATCGGCGGAGAGCCAGCCATCGGCGATGCCGAGCACAAGCTTCGATCGCATGACCCGCTTGATGTCGATTCCGTACACGACCTTTCGCATGGTCGGAAGCACCTGGCCGGAGAATTTGATTTCGCCCATGCCGAGCGCGCGGCCTTTGCCCGGCGCGCCGAGCCAGCCAAGAAAGAACCCGAGCAATTGCCAGAGCGCGTCGAGACCGAGGCAGCCGGGCATCACCGGGTCACCCTTAAAATGGCACGGGAAGAACCACAGATCGGGCTTCAAATCGAGCACGGCCCGCACCAGGCCCTTGCCGTATTCGCCGCCCACCTCGGCGATGTCCGAGATTCGGTCGAACATCAGCATCGGCGGCAACGGAAGCTGCGGACCTTCGTTAAAAAGCTCACCGCGCCCGCACGCAAGAAGATCCTCATATTCGAAGTTCGAACGCCGCTCCTGCATCCTCCGTCTCCGCCCCGCCAGCCTGCTAGACCCCTAACATATGGGATAATGAGGGCAAGGCTGCAGCCCCACGCACCATCGTGCCGCACCGCAAACTCAGGACTTGCGGCTTAATCGCCCGGCCGGTTGCACGGAACCGGGAGCGGGGTATAATGATTTCAAATGTAACAATCTCGCGCCAAGCGTCGCTGCTTGTCTTTGGGTGAAGAAAAATGACTGAATCGCGCCCGCCCTTCTCCGCGCCTTTACCGCCGGTTGCGCAGCAGCGCCTGTCCGGCCGCGGCGAACTTACCGGATGCCCCTGGCACGACGTAAAGGCGAAGCTGCGCCAAGTCGGTTTACGGCCGACGCGGCAGCGCATGGCGCTTGGCTGGATCCTTTTCGCCAAAGGCGACCGTCACGTGACGGCTGAAATGCTCTACGAAGAAGCAAACCACGCCAAAGTGCCGGTGTCGCTCGCCACCGTCTACAACACGCTGCACCAGTTCACAGACGTGGGGCTTCTGCGCCAGGTCGCGGTCGACGGATCAAAAGCGTACTTCGATACCAATAACACCGAGCACCACCACTTTTTCGTCGAGGACGCCAACGATCTTTTGGACATTCCGTCGTCCGACGTGGTCGTCGGCAAGGCGCCGGTGCCGCCCGAAGGTTACGAGATCGCGCGTATCGACGTCGTCGTTCGGCTGCGGCGCAAGCGCAAGGCGCTCGGCTCCGCTGCCGGGCGACCGGATCAAGGCTAATCGATCTTCTCGTCCGGGTAGACGCCCCAAAGGCGGCTCTGCTCGACCCAGCCATCGAAGCCTTCGCCGACGAGACGGCACCAAGTCCCGTTGCACTGCTTCACGGCGCCAAGCACGCCCGACTGCAGCCGTGCGGTCACCGCACTTTGCGCATCGGGTTTGGCGTGAAGCGGCGCCAGATCGGTGCTGGCCTTGAGCCGGACCAGCCGCCGTGCGCTTGCCCGACAACATCGAATGATAAACCCACCCTTCCGATCCGTCGGAGTCGCGGATGCGGCGCCAGTTTTCGAACTCGGCGGTAATTTCGACCGGCCAACCGATCCGGGTGTAGATGAAGCTGACGTCATGGTCCTTATCGGGCCCGCCGCGGACGTTCACCCTGTCGGTCTTGAGGCTGACAAAGCGCGGCACCGGCAGGCTGCTTGGTCGCATCGCCCCCGGCCCGCGCTGGCATCCCGGTCAAGATCAGCAATGAGACGACGCGAGCGCCGCCAAAACCTGTATAAGAAGCTGCCGCGCCCGCCGACCGGTCGCCACGTAGTGCCATACTGCCGGAAAGCAACGCAAACGCCACTGCGATACGCCTCGCCTTTTCGAAAAAAGCGCGATAACGCCCGAATCCCGCGCGCTTTGTGAGAGCGCAGCCATCTGCTAGAGAGAAACGATGTACCGCCTCCCGGCCGTTCAGTGTCGGCGAGGCGGGTTAACGAGACCTGAACAGCGGATGTGCAGAAACGGCCGGAGCCGCCGGCCGGCTTGATCGGGACCCAATATCAAGTCCTCAAAATCAAGCTGCGCGAAAGAATCTGGCGCAAGGGGCAGCGTATGGCATCGGGCAAGAAGCCGCTCGTCGTGGTCACCCGCAAGCTGCCGGACAGCATCGAAACGCGCATGTGCGAGTTGTTCGACACGCGGCTCAACCTTGACGATAAACCGATGAGCCAGGCCGACCTCATCGAGGCGGTCAAAATCGCCGATGTGATCGTGCCGACGGTGACCGACCAGATCGACCGCCCGGTGCTGAGCCAGTCCGGAGAGAAGCTCAAACTCATCGCCAATTTCGGCAACGGCGTGGACAATATCGACGTCGCCACGGCGTTACAGCGCGGCATCACCGTGACCAATACGCCGGGCGTACTGCACCGAAGATACCGCCGACATGACCATGGCGCTGATCCTCGCCGTGCCGCGGCGGCTTGCCGAAGGCTCCCAGGTACTGACCCGCGACAAGGACTGGACCGGCTGGAGCCCGACCTGGATGCTCGGCCACCGCATCTGGGGCAAGCGGCTCGGCATTGTCGGCATGGGCCGGATCGGCCAGGCGGTCGCCCGCCGCGCCAAGGCGTTTGGTCTGCAAATCCACTATCACAACCGCCGCCGCGTAGCGCCGCGCATCGAGGAAGAACTCAACGCCACCTACTGGGAGAGCCTCGACCAGATGCTGGTGCGGATGGATATCGTATCGGTCAACTGCCCGCACACGCCCGCGACTTATCACCTTTTCTCCGCGCGTCGTTAAAGCTGATGCAGTCGGAGGCTTCATCGTCAACACCGCGCGCGGCGAAGTCATTGACGAGAACGCGTTGGCGCGATTGATCGAGTCCGGCGACATTGCCGGCGCCGGACTCGACGTTTTCGAGCACGAGCCCGCAATCAATCCGAAGCTCGTCAAGCTCGCGCGCGCCGGCAAGGTCGTGCTGCTGCCGCATCTCGGATCGGCGACCATCGAAGGCCGCATCGACATGGGCGAAAAAGTCATTGTCAATATCCGCACCTTCATGGACGGCCACCGTCCGCCCGACCGTGTGCTGCCTTCGATGCTATGAGCGCTCGACCGCTTTCGTGGCGTGTCCGTACAGTGATCCGCAAGCAAATCCCTAAAGGCCGCTTCGCCGAGATTGGCGAAATCGTGCCGTCTTACGTTTTCCTCGCTTCGAGGACGCGCGGCATTATCAGGGGCAGTGTATCAGCCCCAACGGCGGCGATATCTTTCTCGAGACCTTCGTAGTTAAAACACGGGGCAACGATGGATCTCATTCTCAGAAACGCGCGCCGGGCCGGCGCCGAGCATGAACTGACCGATATCGGCATCGCCGCGGGCCGCATTGCCGCCATCGCGCCGAAGCTCGCGGCCGAAGGCGAGACCATCGATGTCGGCGGCCGCCTGGTCTCGCCGGGTTTCGTCGAGACCCACATTCATCTCGACAAGTCGTGCATTCTCGACCGCGTTCAGGTCGGAAAAGGGCGACCTCGACGAGGCCATCGCCGAAGCTGCGAAGGCCAAGCGCGGCTTCACGCCCGAGGATGTGCATGCGCGCGCCACGCGGACGCTGGAAAAAGCGATCCTGCAAGGCACCACGCATATGCGCACGCATCTCGAAGTCGATCCGGGCGTCGGTTTGCGCTCGCTCGAGGGCGTGTTGCCGCTGATCAAGGAATATGCCTGGGCAATCGATTTGCAGATCTGCGTGTTTCCGCAGGAGGGCCTGCTCAATAATCCCGGCACCGATGAACTACTGGTCCAGGGTCTCGAGGGCGGCTGCCGCGCCATCGGCGGCGCGCCTTATGTCGATTCCGATCCGCCAGGTCAGATCGACCGCATTTTCGAGCTGGCGCGCGAATTACGACGTCGATATCGACATGCATCTCGATTTCGGCCCGACCGCCGACGGCATGGACCTGGACTCATGTCTGCAAGCGCACCGAGGAATTTCAGTACGGCGGCCGTGTCGCCATCGGCCATGTCACCAAGGCGGCGAGTCTTGCACATGCCGGAATTCGAGGCCATGGCCAAGCGGCTCGCTGATGCCGGCGTGGCGCTGACGGTGCTGCCGTCCACCGATCTTTATTCTGATGGGCCGCGACCACACAGCACGACCATAATGTCACCCGCGGCGTTGTGCCGGCGCACAAGCTACTGCAGCATGGCGTGAACTGCTCGCTGTCGAGCAACAACATCCTCAATCCGTTCACGCCGTTCGGCGACTGCTCGCAGATCCGCATGGCAAATATTTACGCCAACATCTGCCAGGTCGGGAAACAGGCCGACATGCGCGAATGTTTCAACATGGTCACGCGCCGGCCGGCCGAGTTGATGCGCCTTAAGAATTACGGGCTCGAGGTCGGCAAGTCCGCCGATCTCGTGGTGCTCGATTCGCAAAGCCCGGAAATGGCCGTGGCCGAATTGACGCCTGTGCTCTATGCCTTCAAGCGCGGCCGCAAGACGGTGTCGCGCCAGCCGCCGACCTTGCATCGCCCGCAATGAATTTGCGCGATCCGTACAATTGCTTCTGCCGCGCACACGCCATGTCGCGCTCGACGGCGCCGCCGGCCGGCCCGCTGCGCGGCCTGAATTTCGCCGTCAAAGACGTGTTCGACATTGCCGGTCATCGCACCGGCAATGGCAATCCGGTGTGGCTCGAGACCCACGCACCTGCAGCGCACACCGCGTCCGCGGTCGAGCGCCTGCTCGCCGCCGGCGCGCACATGGTCGGCAAGACCCACACCGATGAACTGGCGTACAGCCTCAACGGCGAAAACGTGCACTACGGCACGCCGGTCAATCCGAACGCGCCGGGGCGCATACCTGGCGGCTCGTCGAGCGGATCGGCCGCCGCCGTCGCCGGCGGCCTTGTTGATTTTGCGCTCGGCACCGATTGCGGCGGGTCGGTGCGTCTGCCGGCAAGTTTTTGCGGCATCTACGGCCTCCGCACCACGCACGGCCTTATTCGCGACCGACGGCATTGTCGATCTGGCGAAGAGTTTCGACACCGTCGGATGGTTTGCGCGTGACGCGCAAATGATGCGGCGGGTCGGCGAGGTGCTGTTGCCGCGCCATCCGGTTTCGCGCCCAAGCGGCTGTTGATCGCCGAGGACGCTTTTGCGTTTGCCGTGGGACCTGACGTGCGCGCGGCTTTGGCCGGCGCGGTGGCGCGGCTCAAAACCGCGTTTTCCAAACCACCAGGATGATCCAAGTCTATGGCGGCGAAGGCGCGCACCTGGCCGGGCATTTTCCGCATTCTGCAAGGCGACGAAATCCGCCGCCGCCATGGCGCCTGGATCGACGCACACAATCCGCATTTCGGCCCCGGCATTGCCGAGCGCTTCCGGTGGACGCGCACCATAGACGCCGCTGACGTTGAGCGGATGAAAGGCAAACGCGAAGAAGTCGCACGGACGCATGGATCGCGCTGCTCGGAGACGACGCCGTGTTGTGCCTGCCGACGGCGCCCGGCATCGCGCCGAAACTCGCGACGCCCGCCGGCGAACAGCTCGAAGCGTTCCGCGCGCGCGCCTTTTCGCTGCTGTGCATCGCCGGTCTGGCGAGCCTGCCGCAAATCTCGCTGCCGCTTGGCACAATGGCAAACTGCCCGCTCGGGCTGTCGCTCATCGCGCCGCGCGGCGCTGATCGCGGGTTGCTCGACTGGGTCGCCGCGACTCTTCCGTGAGGCGAACGTGGCGCGCCTTGCGGCTGCCGGAGAAAAGTTAGAGGATTGGCGCACCAGTTCCATCGCGAACAAAGACCCTTTGATGCAGCCCAAACATACATCCTAAGGAGTCGCCCGTGGCCCAGCGCGTCGTCGATCTCAGCCTGCTCATCGAAGACAACATGCCGGCGCATAAATTATTTCAGCGCCCGGTGATAACGACGCATTTGAGCCACGAAACGTCAAAGGCCTTCAATCTCGGCGTTCCCGGCGACGCCATGACCTTTCAGACAAATTTCATCGCCACGCTCGACCACGTCGGCACCCATGTCGATGCGTTCCGCCACGTCAGCCCGACCGGCTTGCCGGTCGATGAGATGCCGCTCGAATTATTTATGGGCAAGGCGTGTGTTTCGATCTTCGCCACATTCCTGATCTCGGCGACATTACCGCGGCGCATATGGAGGAGGCGGAGAAGAAGGCGGGGGTAAAGGTCGACGGTCATATCGTCTTGCTGTGCACCGGATTTCACAAGCGAACCTATCCGACGCTCGATTCGGTCTGGAAGAATCCGCAACTGACGACCGAAGCGACGCAATGGCTGTATGACCGCGGCTCACGCATGCACGGCGTTGAAGGTCCATCGACCGACCGGCCAAGCGATAACGTATTCTCCCAGCATCGGCTCTGCCGCAAGCTCGGCATCAGCCACTGGGAATGGCTGGTCAATCTTGAGGAGTTGCTCGGCAAGGGTGAATTTCAGTTTTTCGGCGTGCCGCTGAAGTTCAAGGGCGGCTCCGGTTCGCCGGTCCGCGCCTTCGCCATCGTCAACTGACGGAACGAACCAGCGTCGCGGATTTATTCTGTTGTCTAGCCCGCCATGACGAGTGCGAACGGCGACGAGCTTGACTATGCGACGGCGGCGCGAGCTGCGCCGCCGCATTGTCAGCAAGGATATATCGCCGGTCGAGTTGACCAAGCGGGCGCTGGCAAAAGCCGAGGCGACGCAGAAAAACCCTGAACGCGTTTTTCGTCCTGTTGCCGGAAGCGGCGCTCAGCGCGGCCAAAGCGGCGGAGGAGGCCGTCATGCAAGGGCGGCCGCTGGGCCCGCTGCATGGCATCCCGTTCTCGGCAAAAGACCTCATGGCGGTTGCCGGTGTGGCCTACGCGTCCGGGTCCCGCGCCATGGCAAACAATGTCGCCGCCGTCGACGCGCCGGCCGTCGAGCGCGCCAAGGCGGCCGGCGGCATTCTCATTGGCAAGACCACGACCAGCGAGTTCGGCTGCAAGCCGGTGGGCGATAATCCACTGACCGGAGTAACGCGGCATCCCTGGAATCTCGGCAAGACACCCGGCGGATCGAGCGCCGGCGCCGCCGCATCGGTCGCGGCCGGCATTACGCCGTTCGCGCTTGGCACTGACGGCGGCGGCTCAATCCGCATTCCGTGCTGCTTGACCGGGCTTGCCGGCATCAAAGCGCATTTCGGCCGGGTGCCGGTCTGGCCGGTTTCGGCGACGCCGACGCTGGCTCATGTCGGACCTATCGCGCGGAACGTCGCCGACGCCGCACTCCTGCTCATGGCGATCGGAGGCTACGATCCGCGCGATCCATTTAGCGTATCGCAAGCCATGCCCGACCTTTTGCAGGCTTGCCAGCGCGGATGTTTCGGGCTTGCGCATCGCGTTCAGCACGACGCTCGGCTATGCGCGTCCCGATCCCGAGGTGGCGGAGATCGCGACGGCTGCGGCACGCACTTTCGCGGAACTCGGGCTGTAGGGTCGAGGCGGTCGAGAAGGTCTTCGACGAAGATCCCGCCGACCTCTGGACCGCGGAATTTTACGCCGGCGTCGGCACCCGGCTCCGCCAGGTCGTGCAAACTCAGCGTGAGCTACTCGATCCGGCGGTCGCTGAAGTGCTCGACGCCGCACTCTCCCAGGACATGCGCGCCTATTACGAAAAGGTCTTCGAGCGTTACGCTTTTCGGGACAAGACCCGCGCATTCTTCGAGAACTACGACCTTGTATTGTCGCCGGTTTTGCCGATCTCTTCTTTGGATACGGGCATGAACATTCCCGCAGGTCTCAAGGATCGCAACCTGGTTTCGTGGGTCTATTACACTTATCCGTTCAACTTGACGGGCCAGCCGGCGGCCACGGTCTGCGCCGGTTTCTCCAGCGACGGCATGCCGGTCGGAATTCAGCTCGCTGGCCGGGCGCTTATGTGATTATGACGTGGTCAGGGCGGCGGCGGCGTTGAGCGCACAAAACCTGCGGCCCACAATGTGCGTCGATTTAGGCAACGGACCGCGCGAATTAATTGCCGGGCGGTTCGCTGCGTGAGCGAGCTATCCATTTGGCCGCTTCTTACATATTGCTATATGGTGCGGCCGCTCCGACATGACGATTGCGGCCGCGCCGGTATCGGGTGAGAGCGAATAACCGAGGAAAATTATGTGCAGTTTGTGCGGCGTCCTCGGCGCCGAGGGCGATTGGACGGAGGCTTCGCCCTGCCGTCACTCAATCGTCTGGGCACGCGTCGCGCCGAGCGGCTTCACCGCGTGCAGGTCATCAACGTCGTGCTCGGCCAGTTCGGACTTGTCACTTCGGGACTGGCAGGGAGCACAATACCAGCTCTCGAACCTGCACCGGCCGCACCGAATTCGTGGACAATCTCTCCCAGGTCTGGCAGGCGGCAGAGCGCATTTTAGGCCGCGCCTGCGACCCGCTTGATGCTTCGGTGATCGCGCGGATGGAACAGTTCTCGAAACGGCGGGTTGAGCACGTGCTGGATCAAACGGCGTCCATCCCAGTCAACGTCATCACCGGCTTTCTCGGCAGCGGCAAGACTACCCTGCTGCGCGATTGCTTGACTCGCCGGCGCTCGCCGATACCGCCGTGCTCGTCAACGAGTTCGGCGAAGTCGGTCTCGATCATCACCTCCTCCAGCGCGTCGACGATGAAATCGTGCTGCTGCAGAGCGGATGCCTGTGCTGCACCATCCGCGGCGATCTCAGCGCGGCGATGCGCGACCTTTACGGGCGACGGGAAACCGGCAGGCGATCCAACCGTTCCGCCGGCTGGTCGTTGAGACGACCGGGCTAGCCGATCCCGTCCCGATACTTTCCACCGTGATGGCCGAGCCGATGCTTCGGCTACCATTTCCGGCTCGGCAACGTCGTGACCACCGTCGATGCGGTCAACGGACTTTTGCATCTCGAGAGGCAACACGAGTCGGCCAAGCAGGCCGCGGTCGCCGATCGCATCGTCATCACCAAAACCGACATCGCCGAACGGCAAAGACGTTGCCGAATTGCGTGGCCGGTTGCGCCGGCTCAATCCCGCCGCCCCGCAGCTTGAAATCGACGCCGGACATCACGATCGATCCGGACGCGCTGCTCACGCGCGATCTCTATGATCTCGAAGGCCGTGCCGAAGAAGTGCGCAGATGGCTTGCCGTCGAAAGCGAGAGCGCGGCTGCCGGCGCGCGGGCCACCATCAGCATGCGACGTCAACCGCCATGACGCGAGATCCACTCCTTCTGTCTTGCGCTTTGCGCAGCCGCTGGATTGGACCTCGTTTGGCATTTGGCTCACCATGCTGTTGCATCGCCACGGCACCGATGTTCTGCGCGTGAAAGGCATGTTGAACGTCGGTTCGGGCGCCGGCCCGGTGGTGGTCCACGGCGTCCAGCATCTTGTGCATCCGCCCGATCATCTGCCGCAATGGCCCGACGACGATCACAGTTCGCGGATCGTCTTTATTGTCAGGGGCCTTTCGCGCGAGGCGATCGAGCGCTCGCTCAACGCGTTCGGGCGGCATCGGCATGCCCGCATTCGAAAAGGTTTCAGCGGTCTAAAACCCAACGCCGACGCCCGTCGATAGTATCGCCGTTATCCGGCGCTTCCCGTCAGCTCAAGCTCCGGCTCGTCGACTGCCGGTGCGATAGCGCCTTTGCGCTCGACGATCAGGCGATAATGCTGCGGCTCGCGGTGGCGGGCGAAATCGAAAATCGTCTCACGATAGCGCCGGCCCATGTCCAGATCGCACTCCGTCGTGATGAGTTCGTCGCCGAGCGTCGCCGCCATGGCGAGGATCTCCCCGGACGGAGCAACGATGACGCTCTGCCCGATCATGTTGGAGCCCTCCTCGCAGCCGCATTTGGCCGCGCCGACGACGAAGGTGGAGTTCTGATAGGCGCCGGCCTGCATGGACAGGTGATTGTGGAACAGGCTCAGGCCGTCGATGTCCGCATGACCGGTGTGATCGTTCGGCGTGTTGTAGCCGAGCATGACCATTTCCACGCCCTGCAACCCCATGACGCGATATGTTTCCGGCCAGCGGCGGTCGTTGCAGATGCACATGCCCATGACGCCGCCCAGCGTACGCCAAACCGGGAAACCGAGATTGCCGGGCTCGAAGTAGACGCTTTTCCAGATGCTGGAAGCGGCGCTGCGGCCGGTGATCGGCGTGCCCGGGCAGATGCACCTTGCGGTACTTTCCGACAATGCGGCCCGACTTGTCGACGAGGATGGAGGTGTTGAAATGGTGCCGTGCGCCCTCCCTCCTCGACCAGCTCCGCGTAGCCGATGCAGAAGGCGATGCCGAGCCGCTTTGCTTCCTCGAACAGGCCGATCGTTTCCGGGCCGGGCATCTCGCGCTCGAAGAAACGATCGATCTCGGCTCTGCTCGGCGAAGAACCAGCGCGGGAAGAACGTGGTGAAGGCAAGCTCCGGAAAAACCACCAGATCGCAACCGCGATCCTTGGCCTGGCGCAACAGCTCCTTGTGCCGGCGTACGCACTGCGCCCGCGTTTCCGACAGCGCGATCGGTCCCATCTGCGCCGCACCTGCGATCAGCTTTCGTGCGCCCATGATGACGTATCCTCCCTAAACGTGCCCCGGGCCGTGCCGCGCAAACGAAGGCGGCGCAGCAGGCTCAAGGCAACAGTTCGATCTCAACAAAAATCAAATCCCGGTCGCCGCCATTAATAACATCGTGCTCGACGCCGGCCTGGCGGAAATAAGATACGCCGGCGGTAAGCTCGTTGACCGATTCACGGCCGCCCTCAACGACCCGCATCCGCCCATTGGTGACCGGGACAATGACGTAATCGTAGTCGTGCCGATGAAAGCCCGTGCTCGCGCCGGGCGCCATTCTATGGCGCGTGACGCGCGCCCGCTTGTTCTCAATTTGCCGATCTGTGTCTTCTTTCAGCATCAACTTTTCTCCGCTGGTTAGCCTGACGCGCAGATGAATATTACCCCATAGCGAACCGTATTTTTCCGCTTTCCCGCGGAAAGGCTTGGGCGACCGAAAATACGAAAGAGCGCCGGCCGCGGCAACCGGCCGGCAAATGCGCCATGAAGTGATCTCCGTCACACCGCCATGGGAGTTTTGGCATATGGTCAACGCCACAGAAGGAGATACGGTCATGAGCAAGCTCTTCGTCATTGTGGCCCTGGCCTTCGCCCTTGGCGCCGGCACGGTGGTCGACGCTATCACCATTGCCCAGTCGGCCCACGCGGATTGCATCGGCAGCACGACTTGCTGAGCTCAGCCGCGCGGAGCGCTTACCAGTTTGCTAAGGCTCGACTCCCATTGCTCGCGCGATCAAGCGAAAATCAGCGCCGCTGATCGGGAAGAGCCCGAGACGGAGATGGTATCCCCAGTTCGGCTTGCCCGCCGTGAATTCGAGTTTGTCGAGCAACGGGCCAATCGGCGCTTCCACTCCTTTGGCCCAATCGACATCACGGCGGTAAGGTTTAAATCCTTTGCCCATGTCGAACAGATAGGGCTCTCCTCCCTTCACCGTCCCGATGGCGGTAAACGCCTGTAGTTTATCCTTGCTGCCGAGCGAGACCGCCGGTGAGTAATAGACCACGCGGTCGCCTGGCTTAACGCGTTTGAGTGGCGCCACCTTGCCGTGACTGACCTGCATAAACCCTTCATCGCGCCCGCGGCGCACATGTTCGGCCGAAGCGACCGCGATCCAATAATTGGGCATCACGGCCCTGTCCTTCTTCGGCGACCGCATCTATTTCTTGCTGCGGCGCTCCTTTTCACCATGCTACGCATGGTCCCGCCCCCCATTTATACGGCGGTGAACCAACGAACGTCAGTAGCATGCTGAGCGAACTCTCATTGCGAAAACTGCCGGCAATCGCCGTCCTGTGCGTCCTCGCGCCGGCGCTGGCGGCGCGTGGCGACGTGCGCCGCGACGCCGAGACCGGACAGGCGCAAGCGGTCACTGCCGCGAACGGCATGGTCGTCGCCCAGGAAGCGATTGCCGCGCGGGTCGGCGCCGACATCTTGCGCAAGGGCGGCAACGCCATCGACGCCGCGGTCGCCGTCGGCTTCACCATGGCGGTGACGTATCCGCGCGCCGGCAATATCGGCGGCGGCGGCTTTATGATCATTCATCGCGCCAACGGCGACGATACAACCATCGACTATCGCGAAACCGCGCCGGCCGGGATCAATAAAAACTCGTTTCTCGATGCGCAGGGCAATGCCGATCCGCAAAAGTCGCGGGAATCGGCCCTGGCTATCGGCGTGCCCGGCACCGTCGCTGGACTTGCGCTCGCCGAGGAAAAATACGGCTCCGGCCGTTTCACCCTCTCTGATCTGCTCCAACCTGCGATCGCACTGGCGCGTGAAGGCTTTCCCGTCGCCGATGACGTTGCCGATTCGCTGCCGCAAGACCGCCAGCGTTTGGCGCGCTGGCCGTCGTCGGCGTCAATTTTTCTGAAAGCGGAAGGCCGGACGCTGAGTCCGGGCGACACCCTCGTCCAGATCGACCTCGCCGCAACGCTGCAGTCGATCGCACAAAAGGGAGCCGCGGGCGTTTTATGAAGGGCCGGTGGCGGACAAGCTCGCCGCGGCGGTCCGCGCCGCCGGCGGGGTGATGACGGCGGACGATCTGAAGAATTATCGCGCAATCGAGCGCGCGCCGGTGCGCGGCAGCTATCGCGGCTATGACATAGTTTCGATGCCGCCGCCTTCATCCGGCGGCATCGCGCTGATTGAAATGCTCAACATTCTCGAAGGCTACGATCTGGCGAAAACGGATCGGGTGCAGCAACTGTTTCTGATGATCGAGGCGATGAAACGCGCGTACGCCGATCGCGCCTGGTTCCTCGGCGATCCGGATGTGGTCCAGGTTCCGGTCGCGCGCCTTATTTCCAAGAAGTACGCCGCCGATTGGCGCGCCACCATCGATCCGGCGCGGGCGACGCCGGCGCGGGACATTCGCCCGGGCGCCGAGCCCTCCTCCGAAGGCCGCAACACCACGCATTTTTCCGTCACCGATCGCTTCGGCAATGCCGTTTCCAACACCTACACGCTCAATTTCAGCTATGGCGTCGGCCTCGTCGCCGCCGGCACCGGCGTCCTCCTGAACAACGAGCTCGATGATTTTGCCGCCAAGGCGGAGGCGCCGAATGCTTATGGGCTGATCGGCTATGAAGCGAACGCGCCGGCGCCCGGGCAAGCGGCCGCTGTCGTCGATGACGCCGACCATCGTGCTCAAGGATGGAAAGCCTTGGCTGATCACCGGATCGCCGGGCGGCAGCTTGATTATCAACACCGTGCTGCAGATCGTGATCGATAGCATCGATCGCAACATGGATATCGCCAGCGCCGTCTCCGCGCCGCGCGTGTACGATCAATGGATGCCCGATCGCGTCTTCGTCGAGCCCGCGCTCCCGCAGGAGCTTGTCGCCGCGCTGCAGGCGCGCGGCGACGATGTCGTCGTCCGACGGCTGCCGACCTCGGCCAATTCGATCCGGGTCACGCCCGCGGGCTTTGTCGGCGCCGCCGATCCGCGCACCCGCGGCGCGTTGGCCGTGGGATATTGAGGCCGGGACAGCGGCAGAGACCCGGGGGGGGACTTTCATGAATGGCCACGCGCCCATTGAAACGCTCCGGATCGGCCTCGTCGGCTCTGGTTTCATCGCCAACTTTCACCTCCAGGCCTTGGTCGCCGTGCGCCATGTCGCGGTCACCGGAATTTATAGTCCGACAGCGGCCCATCGCGAGGCGTTGGCGGCGAAGGCCAACGCACTCGAGCTTGGCCCGTGCCGGCCGTTTGCTTCGCTCGAAGCCATGCTTGTTTCCGGCGACGTCGACGCGGTGTGGATCGGGGTGCCGAATTTCGTCCGGCTCGACACAATGCGCGAAATTCATCGGCTGGTGCGGTCCGGCCGGACCAAGCTCATTGGCGTCGCCTGTGAGAAACCGCTTGGGCGCACGCTTGCCGAAGCGCGCGAGATGCTGCGGCTGGCGACGGACGCTTCGCTGCTGCATGGCTACCTGGAAAACCAGGTGTTCTCGAGCGCCGTGCAGCGCGGCAAGGATATCGTATGGCGGCGCGCGGTGCCGATTTGCGGCCGGCCCTATCTGGCGCGCGCCGCGGAGGAGCATTCAGGTCCGCACATGCCGTGGTTCTGGCAGGCGCAGCGCCAAGGCGGCGGTGTTTTGTCCGACATGACCTGTCACAGCGTCGAAGTGGGACGATTCCTGCTGAGCAAGCCGGGCGCGCCGCGGAGCGATCTTAAACTCGTCAGCGCCAGCGCCACCGTCGGCAATCTGAAATGGACGCGGCCGGAATATGTGACTCGGCTGAAGAACATGATGGGCGCCGAGGTCGACTATGCACGGCGGCCGGCCGAGGATTTCGCCCGCGGCGCGCTGACCTTTCGCACCGGCGAGGGGCACGAGGTCATGGTCGAAGCGACCAATTCCTGGGCCTATGTCGGCGCGGGTTTGCGTATTCTGATCGAGCTTTTGGGTCCGGAATATTCCATGGAATTCTCCTCGCTCAATACCGGGCTGAAAGTGTTTTTGTCGCGCGACGTCGCCGGCGGCCAAGGCGAGGATTTGGTTGAAAAGCAAAACGCCGAACAGGGCCTGATGCCGGTGGTCGAAAACGAGGCCGACATTTACGGCTATATCGGTGAAGATCGCCACATGGTCGACGCGTTTCGCCATCGCCGGCAGCCGCTCGAAACTTTCGAAGACGGCGTCGCGGTAGCGGAGATGCTGATGGCGCTTTACCGCTCGGCCGAGACCGGACAGGTCGTGAGCTTGCCCGCGACCGAGCTTGAGACTTACGTGCCGCCGGTGGCCCGCGCTTAGCCCGGAGGGACGACGGCGCGCCGGCTAGTGTACGCCGCTCGCGTGATTGATGCCGGCAACGTTGCGCTGGATCAGGGCGCGGCGATCCTTGACGACGCCGATGACGACGCCGAGCCGCTCGATCGTGGCGATGACCCGTCCGTCGAGCGCACGATCACAGTTCATATTTGTCGGTGCGATAAAGAAGTCGCCGCGGTTGACGTCTTTCGTCCATTCCAGGCGCGCGTCGGCTTCTTTCTCGAACGGCAGCCGTTCGCCGCAAACGATCACCATGTAATGGCGCCGCGGGCGGGCGAGGCCGCGACTGCCCTCGGTCCGATCGAGAAAATGTTCAAGATCGCCGACCGCCTCCGGCATGATGTTGACCCAATAATCGGTGTCATAGCGCCGCGAGGCTCCGGCCAATCCGCCGACCAGCGGATTGAAATACAGATACTCGTCCGGGTGCAGCCGATAGAGCGTGGCCGCATCCCAGCCGAGTCCCAAGAGGATCACGCCCAAACCGGCGACCGCGGCGGCGCGGTGCAAGTTTGCAAGGCGCGCGAGCACGCCGTTCAATCCGAGACCGGCGAGGACCGCGATCGGCGGCACCGTAAACAAAAAGTGCCGTAATCCGGAAAAAGCCGGCCCGTCGACGATCACCTCGCAAAGGATCGGGAAAAAAGCGGCGAACGCAATCAGCAGCGTCTCTTGCCGCCACGCGCCGCTTGTCGGCGCTGGGCGCACCGCCGGGCGCAGCACAAATACCAGCGCCGCCGCCGATCCCAGCAGCAGCCACAGCGTCAGCTTGATGCCGACGTAAGTCGGAACATACCAGCGCGGAACATCGCCCATGCGATAGACATGGCCGAACAAAGTCGTCTGGATCGGATAGTGGAAATCAACAAACGCGGAAAAGCCGCGCAGCGGATTGAGCAGCGCCAAATGCGCCCACGGCCACGCCACGATCATGATGCCATAGGCGATGACGAAGGCCGCAGATAGCGGCAGCGCGGAGCGCGCGGCAAAGACAAAGGCCTCGCGCCAGGCCGTGCGCATGGAGTCGCCCAAGACTTGACTGCCGTCGGCAACCGCAACGCCACTGCCACCGCCGCGTAGCTGAGGAGAAAGAACCCGAGCACGCGGAGGCCTACGGCGCAGCCGCTGGCGATGCCGAACAGCACGACCAGTCGCCAGCTTGGCCGCGGCAATTGCCGGCCGATCCGCAGCAAAAGATAAGTTGCGGTCATCATCGCGGCGGCGAAGGGAATGTCCTTGGTGTGATTGAACATCGCGCCGTACCAGATGCCGCATACGGAAAGCGCGAGCGCCGCCAACAGCCCCGCGCGCGCACCGCCTATGGCCCGGGCGGTCGCCCAGGCCGCGGCAATACCGCCGACGCCGGTCAGCGCCGAAAATAGGTGACGCACCGCATAGGGATCGAGCGGGAGAAGTTTTTGCAGGCCGACGACGATGACGTCGAACAGACCGCCGTAGAGATAAAGATTCTTGAAATGGAATACCGCCTGGTCGGTCATTCCGCTGGCGTAATAGCGGACGATCAACTCGCCATAGTGCTGCTGCACTTCTTCGTCGTTGGAGATGCCGTAATCGCCGAAAGTAAATGCGACGAGAGCGATCAGCGTGAGCGAAGACGAGAGCCGCGGTGAGATCGTATTGATCGATGCGTGCAAGCCGCTCACCGGCTTGGCGCCACCCGTGAGACACCGCCTGTGTGCCCAAGTCGACGTACTTTCGGGCGAGCCGTGAAGCTGCCGCGCGGGCCGTTTCCACTGACGTTACTTCTCCCGACAGCCCCGGCAACATTGCGCAAACACCATTCGGTGCCACGCCCAGCCGCCGGAAAAATTACCTAGCAATCTGAGGATTATCACGAAAGATTAACGGCTGCGTCATGGCGCCACGGCGCGGCTGTCCCGGTGTTCCACAGAGCAAGCGGGAATCGCGCTTTCAAGTTTTCGCGGCGCCGAGACCAAGCAGTTTGATCGCATTTTCCTTAAGGATCAGGGGCCTTACTTCCGGCTTGATATCAAGCTTCTCGAAATCGCTCAACCACCGATCAGGCCTGATGACGGGCCAGTCGGAACCGAACAGCACTTTATGCCTGAGCAGACTATTGGCGTATTTAACCAAGATCGGCGGAAAGTATTTGGGCGACCAGCCGGAAAGGTCGATGTACACGTTTGGCTTGTGCTGCGCGACCGCCAACGCCTCTTCCTGCCAGGGAAACGACGGGTGCGCGAGAATAATCGGCATGTCGGGAAAATCGACCGCCACGTCGTCGATATACATCGGATTGGAGTATTTCAGTCGAATGCCGGCGCCGCCCGGCATGCCTGAACCGACGCCGGTTTGTCCGGTATGGAACAGCGCCGGCAGGCGCGCTTCGGCAATCGCCTCGTACAAAACATAGGCGCTGCGCTCGTTGGGAAAGAAGCCCTGCATCGAGGGATGAAACTTGAATCCGCGAACGCCGAAGTCGCGGATGAGCCGCCGCGCTTCGCGCGCGCCGGTCTTGCCTTTGGCCGGATCGATGCTGGCGAACGGGATCAACACGTCGCTATTGGCGGCGGCTTTTTCCGCCACCTCCTCGTTGGCGTAGCGGCGGTAGCCGGTCTCGCGTTCGGCATCGACGGGAAAGATCACCGCGCCGATTTTGCGCGCGCGATAATAGGCCGCCGTTTCCTCGATGGTCGGCCGGTTGTTCGGCTGGTTGAAATAAACCGCCATCTGCGCCTGCAACTCGTCATAGCCGTCATCGGGATGCGTGCCGCAGGGCTCTTCGGCATGGGTATGAATGTCAATGGCGACCAGTTCGTCGATGTTCACCCGAACGCTCCTCACTGACTTTGCGTCGCGACGAACGCGCGTTTTGAATGTGCGCAGGTCTTCGCCGCTCGCCCGGCCCTTCGCAACCGTACGCATTTCCGGCCGCCGCCGCGATGGAAAAATTCAACCTCCCGCGGAAATGGCGTTTCATTTACAACCACCATTGGTTCATGATGCCTATGCGCATCGACTGGTCCCGGCGCCTTGGGATGGCCTTGATGAAAGCTTCGCTCCTGTGCGGTGCACACTACGCCGGCGCAACAGCGCACCGGCCGGGGATCTTGCCGAGCTCGTGCGACCCGCATGTTGCGCAAGAGAGCTTTGCCCGATGGCTCGGCTACGCCGCCATGGCGGACGAGCTCGGCTTCGACTGGATTAGCGTCTCCGAGCACCATTATTCGCCGCTTATTCTCGTCCCATCGGTCGGACCAATCGCCGGCGCCCTGACCCAGATCGTACGGCGCGCGCGCATCGCGCTCCTCGGTCCGCTCGTTTCGATCAATAACCCGGTCCGCGTCGCAGAGGAAATCGCGATGCTGGATCAGCTCAGCCGTGGCCGGCTCCTGGTACTCTTGCTGCGTGGGACACCGAGCGAGTTCAAAGCCTACGAGCCGGTTGACCCAAGCTTGACGCAGGAGAAGACCCAAGCGGCGACGCGCCTGGTTCGCAAGGCCCTGATGGAAACCGCGCCGTTTGCGTGGCGCGACGAATTCTTCGACTTTCCGAATATCGCAATCTGGCCGCGCCCGCTCCAGCAACCGCTGCCGCCCATGTATTTCTCGGGCAACAGCCTGAACTCCGCGGAGTTCGCCGCGCGCGAGCGGCTCGGGCTATGCATCTCTTTTCACCGCCCGGAAGCCGTGGCCGATATTGTCGCGCGTTACCGCGCCGAGGCGCGGCGCTGCGGTTGGGAGCCCGCGCCCGATCAAATCGTCTACCGCGGGTTCGGTCTGGTTGCCGACACGGATGCGCGCGCCGCCGAACTCGAAGCGGTTTTCCTGCCGCCGCACCAGCGCTTTCTGCTCGACGGTCCGGCGCCGGGCCCATCGGCGAACGGCGGTAAAAAAAGCGCGGAGGTGGAGCGGAGCCGGCTTGCCGATGCCACGCCGTTCGGCATGGGACGCATGCTTTTTGCCGGCAATCCCGACACGGTCGTTGAACGTCTGCGCGTTTTCCGATCGCTCACCGGAACAGGTGTCGTGGACCTCGTGTTCAGCTCGGCGCAAATTCCTGCCGACGACGAACGCCGCTCGATCGAACTGTTTGCTCGCGAAGTCTTGCCGCAAATCCATTCCTTCGCCTGATGTTCTGGAGACGCTGGCGCGCAATCACTCTCTTCTGCGCGAACACGCCGCCGATCTAGCGGACATCTGATCGGTCAGAACGCAACGCCTCCAGCACCTCATTCGGACGCTCGCTCATCAGCATGTGGCCGGCGTCTTCGAGCACGGTGAGGCGGCAGCCAGGAATGGCGGCGGCAATGGCTTTTCCGCTTTTGAGCGGAGTCATCATATCGCGGCTGCCCTGGATCACCGCCGCGGGCACCATGACTTTCGCCGCGGCGCCGAGCGCGTCTTTGTAGCCGTTACAGGCGCTAAGATCGGCGAACAAAACGCCGGGATGCGCGCGTTCGAGGAGCCGTTCGGCGCCGCCGAGCATCCACAAGCCGGGCGCCTCGCAGCCGCCCAACACCGCGCGCTGGCCGTAGCCCCAAAGCGAAATCATATCGATGGCGGCATGATCGTTGGCTTTCGCGGCGCCGAGCAGATCGTCCGATACGCGCATTGGCGCCGCCGTCGCAATCAGCGCAAGCCCCATGACTTTTTCGGAATGCCGCGCGCCCATCTCCAGCGCGATGAGCGATCCCATGGAATGGCCGATGAGCCTTGCCACCGTGATGCCGGCGGCGTCGATCAAAGCCGCAGTCCAGTCGGCAAGCGCCGCGATCGATGTGAGCGCTGGACCGGCGGAACGGCCATGACCGGGAAGATCGGGCGCGAGCACGGCAAAACCGTGATGCGCAAATGCGCGCGCAAGGAGCGCCCAGACCGAATGATCCATGCCGGCGCCGTGCAGAAAGACCACGGCCGGGAGCGACGGGTCGAAGGCACGGCCGCCGGTGCCGGCAAAAACCTGGTTGCTGTCAATCGTGATGTACATCGGCTCTCAGCGATTCTTTTCCGCTCGTCCCCGCGCAAGCGGGGACCCAGCTTGTGCAGCCAAACTGAAACTGGATTCCCGCTTTCGCGGGAATGAGCGGAGCAACATCGAGCATCGACTGTTGTTCATTTTAAGCCCTCTGCGAGGCGCGCAGCGCCTGCGCCAAATCGTCGATGATGTCGCTTGCCGCTTCGAGGCCTACGGAAATGCGGACAAGTTCTTCGCCCACCCCGGCGGCGGCGAGCGCCGCTGCATCCATTTGCTGATGCGTGGTGCTCGCCGGATGAATCACCAGCGTCTTGGCGTCGCCGACATTGGCGAGATGGCTCGAAAGCCGCACCGCTTCGATGAATTTCCGCCCGGCGGCGCGGCCGCCCTTGACGCCGAAGCTGACAATCGAGCCCGCGCCTTTCGGCAAGAGCTTTTGCGCCAGCTCGTAATCCGCATGCGTTTCCAGCGAAGGGTGCAGCACCCAATCGACTGCCGGATTCTTGCGCAGGAAGCCGAGAACGGCCGCCGTATTCTGCATGTGGCGCTCCATGCGCAGCGGAAGCGTCTCCACGCCCTGCAACAGATAGAACGCATTGGTCGGCGACAGGCAGGCGCCGAAATCACGCAAACCTTCGGCCCGCGCCCGCATGATAAAGGCCGCCGGCCCGAACTCGTCGGCGAAGACAATGCCGTGATAGCCGGCATAGGGTTCGCTCATGGTCGGGAATTTGCCGGAAGCTCGCCAATCGAAGCGACCGCCGTCGATGATGGCGCCGCCAATGGCGACGCCGTGGCCGCCGATCCATTTGGTGATGGAATGCATCACGATGTCGGCGCCGAGCGCGAGCGGCCGGCTGAGATACGGTGTGGCAAAAGTATTGTCGACGAGGAGCGGGATGCCGGCCGCATGCGCGATCTCGGCCACCTGCGGAATATCGAGCACTTCCAGGCCGGGATTGCCAATGGTCTCGGCGATGATCAGGCGGGTTTTCGGACCGATGGCCGCACGGAAGCCGTCGAGGTCGCGCGGCTTGACGAAGCTCGTGGCAATGCCAAAGCGCGGCAAGGTATGGGTGAGAAGATTGATCGTACCGCCGTAGAGCGAGGCCGAAGCGACGATGTGATCGCCGGCGGAAACGAGCGTGGCGAGGGCCAAATGCATCGCCGCCATGCCGCTTGCCGTGCACACCGCGCCGACGCCATCTTCCAGCGCCGCCAGCCGCTCCTCCAGCACCGCCGTGGTCGGATTGGAAATTCGCGTATAAATGTGGCCGGCGCGTTCCAGGTTGAACAGGCCGGCGGCGTGATCGGCGTCGTCGAACAGGTACGAGGTCGTCTGATAGATCGGCACGGCGCGCGAGCGCGTCAGCGGATCGGGATGTTGCCCGGCATGCAGGCTCAATGTTTCGAATGCGGGCGGTTTCGGTGCGGGCATGCTGTTCTTCGTCCGGCAAATACGATTGCACGCTTCCCCAATTTGCGGCCGTAGGCAAGAGAGGCCCTGCTCAGCGGAGACTAACCGGATGGATCATCCGCATCGACATTTGGCGCTGCACGCCGCCGATTTCTGGCTGGCGCGGGGCGCCGTTCTCGTCATTGTCTTACTGCAGATCGGGATTCTACACGATCTGGCCATCGGCCCGCGCTGGCTGGCGCCGGTCTTGGAGCTTGCCCTGTTAATTCCATTGTCGGCCGCGACCGTCTGGACGCAGTCCCGCGTTCGCAGGGCCGCGACGGATGCGCAATGGGCGAGCATCGGCCGCCACCGTCAAATGATCCGGCGGCTGGCCTTTACCTTGACGGCGCTCTGCACGCTGATGAATTTCGGGGCGCTTTTGCGCTTGATCGCCGCGATCTTTGAGGGTCATGCGGGGAGCGGCAAGGCGATGTTGCTGGACGCCGCGAATATTTGGGCCACCAATGTCGTCATCTTTGCGCTCTGGTTTTGGTCGCTCGATCGCGCCAGCCCGGCCGCGCGCGGCTTGCTCGAGCCCACGGGCGATTTCCTCTTCACCCAACAAATGGTCGTCGGCGACGCCGAGCGCCAACAGTTCAAAGATTGGTCGCCCGGATTTATCGATTACCTTTTTCTCGCGTTTACCAACGCAACGGCATTTTCTCCGGCCGACACTTTCCCGGTGACGGCGAGAGCCAAGCTGTTGATGATGGCTGAAGCCGCAATCTCGCTATGCACGATTGCGATCGTGGCCTCGCGCGCGGTGGGCATTCTGAGCTGAGCGATCGGCTTTCTTGCGCCCGTGGGTGCGGCGGACTACGCTTTGCTCATCCGCCCACGAAATGGGCCTGAAGCAAAATGCTGCAACATTTCATCAATCGCAGTGTAGCGTTTTGCGCGCGCCGTCATTGGCTGGTTATTGCGGTTGGGCTTCTTGCCGCGGGCATCTCGGCCGCCTACGCGGCGCGCCATTTTGCCATCAATACAAATATCAACGACCTGCTGTCGGCACAGCTGCCGTGGCGTCAGCACGAGATAGAATTTCAGCGGGCATTTCCGCAGACCATCGAACTCATCCTTGTGGACGTCCAAGCGCCGACGCCCGAGGCGGCAAAGGGAGCCGCGCGTGAATTGGAAAAAGCCCTGGCGAACAAGCCGGATTTGTTTCGCTCGGCTGTAGATGAGTTCGACAGTCCGTTTTTCCGCCGCGGCGGGCTGCTTTATTTGCCGCCTGAGCGGATCGAGCAATTCACCACTCCGCTTGTCAAAGCGAAGCCGCTGATTGCCGGGCTGGTGGCCGATCCAAGTTTGCGCGGGCTTTTGCGGGTGCTCGGACAATTATTGTTGTCCACGCAGCAGGGTGTGCTGTCGTTCGACGACTTGGCGCGGCCGTTGAATGCGGCCTCGGCAACACTCGAGAGTCTGGCGCGCGGCGAGCCGGCTGAGTTTTCCTGGCGGACTTTGTCGCAGGGCGATCCGAAGCCGCTGGATTTGCACCGCTTTATTCAGGTTTGGCCGGTGCTCGACCACAAAGCATTGGAGCCCGGCGGGCGGGCCACGGCCGCGATTCGCGACATCGTCAATCAAAGCGGAGTGAAGCAGAAGTTCGGCGCCGACGTGAGCCTTACCGGTCCGACCATCATCTCGGACAACGAATTTTCCGGTGTGCACGAGGGGATCGCGCTCAATAGCGCAGTAACCGGCGCAATCGTGCTGGCGATTTTATGGATCGCGCTGCGCTCGCTGCGGCTCGTTGTTGCCGCCGTTGTTAACTTGACGGTTGGGCTCGCGATTACCGCGGCTGGCGGCATTCTCATGGTCGGCGCGCTGAACCCGATCTCGCTCGCATTCGCCGTTTTGTTCGTCGGCTTGGGCGCCGATTTTGCCATCCAATACACGGTTCGCTATCGCGCCGAACGCCACGAGAAGCACGATCTCGACCCCGCGCTCACGGGTTCGGCCGAGTGGGTCGGTATCCCGCTCACCCTTGCGGCCGGTGCCGCGGCGGCCGGGTTCTTGTCCTTTACGCCCACGGCCTACCAAGGATTGGCGCAGCTTGGCATTATTGCCGGCTTCGGCATGCTGGTTGCGTATGCGACGAGCCTGACTTTGCTCCCGGCGCTTATTCGCGCCGTCAATCCGCCGCCCGAACCGAAGCCGCTCCATCTGCCGGCGTTGGCTCCCGCGGACGCTTTCCTGACCCGCCATCGGATCGCGGTGATCGTCACCACGGTTATTATCGTCCTCGCCGGCTTCCCCGCGCTTTGGTGGCTGCAATTTAATTTCGATCCGCTGGCCTTGGAGAAGCAGACGTCTCCGGCGTTGGTTTCGCTGTACCGGCTGGGCAAGGAGATTCCGTTCAGCACGGCGAAGGTTTTGGTGGCGCCGGCTGACCTGAAGGACAATGTGGCCAAGCTCAGCAGATTGCCCGAAGTCGCAGCCACCTGGACTCTCGAAAGCTTCATTCCTGCCGGTCAGGAGCAAAAGCTGCCGATCATCAAGAAAGCGCATGACGCGCTGGCACCGGCTTTGGCAAGTCCGGTCCGTCCGGCCCCAAGCGACGCTGAAAATTTCGCTGCGCTCGAGCAGAGCGTTGCCGCCCTGCAAGATATCGCCGCGCAGAACAGCGGCGGCCGCGCGCGGTGGCTGCGCGCATAAACTCGCCCGCGACGCAGCGCGCTCGCGCCACCGATGCGTTTATCCGGCCGCTGCAGATCGATCTTGACGATATCGGACAAAGCCTGACCGCCGCGCCGATCAGCCGCGACCAGTTGCCCGCCGACCTCGTTCGCAATTGGATCGCGCCGGACGGGCGCGCGCGGATCGAGGTCTGGCCCAAGGGCAACGCCAACGACAACGCCACGATCGGCCGGTTTGCGCGCGCGGTCGTGGCCGTGCAGCCGACCGCAACCGGTGAAGCCATCGGCAGCACCGAATGGGGCAAAACCATCGTCCAGGCTTTTGCCGAGGCCGCCGGCTTCGCGCTGTTGTCCATCGCTGTCTTGCTTTTCATTGTGTTGCGCCGCCTGACCGATGTTCTGGTCACGCTCATTCCGCTGATTGTCGCCGGGCTCGTGACCCTGGAAATCTGCGCGTTGACGGGATTCCAATTGAACTACGCCAACATCATCGCGCTGCCGGTGCTGCTCGGCGTCGGCGTGGCGTTCAAAATCTACTACGTGACCGCTTGGCGCCGCGGTGAACGCAATTTTCTGGAATCGGTACTCACGCGCGCCGTGTTCTACAGCACGCTTCTGACGGCGACGGCCTTCGGCAGCTTATGGCTTTCCAATCAGCCCGGCATATCGAGCATGGGCAAATTGCTGGCGCTGTCGCTCATTTGTACGCTCGCCTCGGCCGCTCTGTTCCAGCCGGCACTGATGGGTGGGCTGCACCGGCCGGACGGAAACGAACGGAAAGCCTAGCGGATCATTTTGCCGTTAGCGGGCACATCTTCAGCTCGCACGCTCAAAGCGGCGATTGACTATCAGGAAAATAACGAGGATGCAGCCGAACACGATCTGTCGCCCGGCTTCGCCGATCTGCATCGTGCCCAGCAAGCTGGTCAGCACCGTGATGAGAATGGCCGCGGCAGCGACACCCAAATATGATCCCTTGCCGCCGGCAAGCGACAGGCCGCCGATCACCGCCACAACAATGCTGGAAAGCACATAGACGTCGCCGAGACCAAGAAAGGCGGCGCCGACGTAGCCGATAAGGCAAAATCCGCTCAACGCCGCCACCATCCCGCTGAGCGCATAGACCGCGATCTTCACGCGCGTGACGTGCGTGCCCGAGAGCAGCGCCACCTGTGAATTGGCGCCGGTGGCAAAGATTTTGCGGCCCCACACCGTGGCGGTGAGAAACCATATCGCGATCGCCCCGATCACGATCCAAAGCAGAAAGATGTTGGGCAGACCAAAGGTCGTGCGGCCGGCGAGTTGCGCCAGAAAAGGGCTCGCGGCGATTGCCGGCTGGGCGATCGATTCGAAAATGATCAGCCCACCGTTGACGATGCTGGCGATCGCCAAAGTCATCACCAGCGGCGGCACGCCGAACAGTGCGACACCCAACCCGCTGATGGTGCCGACCGCGGCGCCTGCCAGTCCCATCAGAATGGCCACCGGCAATACCGCGCTGTCGTGCCCGTGAATCAGCGCCGCGCCAACGATGCCGCCGAGCGAGCCGTTGGCTCCGACGGAGAGATCGACGCCTTCGCCGCCGGCGATGAGGACGAAAGTTTGGCACAGCGCGAACAAGCCGAGGAAGGCGCTGATTTTTAGCTGCGTGCTGACTTGCGGGAAGCTGAGAAATCCGGGCGTGACGAAATTTCCCAGTACCATCAAGACAACGCTCAGCGCCAGGAGCAGTGCCGCGGTCCGCAGCGCCACGCTCATGCGGTTCTCCGGCGTCCGACGATGAAGGTGAAGCTCAAGGCGATGCAGATCACGATGCCCTTGAAGAACTCCTGATAGATGCTGGGGATCCCGGCAAAGTAGATGACGTTGGCGACGAGCCCCAGTGCAATCGCACCGAATGCCGCGCCCCACACCGACCCGCGGCCGCCGGCGAGCGAAATACCGCCGATCACCACTGCCGCGACCGACGTCAAGGTGTAGGGAAGACCAAGCCGGGAGTTGCCGGACAATGTCTGCGCCGAGATGGCGAGCGCGCCGAGATAGACGAAACACCAGCCAATGCAGTAGCCGCAGAACTTGATCCACGGCACGTCGAGGCCGGATTGGAAACTGGCAACGGGGTTGCCGCCAACCGCGAGCAGTTGCCGCCCCAAGGGATAGCGTTGCAGCGCTGACCAAAGACCAAGCGCGACAAGGATGAGCAACAGCGCGATCGGGATGCCAAAAACGCTGCTGGCGTAGAAGTCGCCGAACGCGGCGTCGACGCTGCCACCCGGCTGCGGCCGGAAGATCAGCGCCACGCCAAACCAGACTGCGCTGGTTGCGAACGTGACGATCAGCGACGGCAACCGCAAATAGGCAACGAGCACCCCGTTGGCCGCGCCGGCAATCAGTGCAATCGCGAAGGTCGCGGCAAGCGTCGGCCACAGGCCCCAGCCGGCAAGTTCCGGCAGCGTCGCCAGCGCGCAATTGAGCATCGACACGCCGGTGCCGACCGAGAGGTCGAGTTCGCCGCTCAATACGATGACGGCCTGCGCGGCGGACACCAGCACGGTTGGGGCGAACGTGGCTATATTGATGGACAGCGAGCCGCGGGTCAGCAGGTCGGGCTGGAGCGCAGCGTTGATCGCGAACACGACGATCAGCATTCCCAGGCTCGGCAGCAGGCCGGCGTGGCGAAGAGCCCTCATGCCGCGTGTCCGAAGGAAGCAGCGAGCAGGTTGTATTCGGTCATCGTCTCGCCGGCGAACTCGCCGACGATGCGGCCATCATAAACCACCAGCACGCGGTCGCACAGACCGAGCAGCTCGTTGAAGTCGGATGCGTAGAGCAGGACACTCGCGCCGGCGGTGGCAAGCCGCTCGACCGCGGCGAAGATTTCGTTCTTGGCATGGACGTCGACCCCCTTCGCCGGGTCGCTGAGCAGCAGAACCTTGGTCGCCAGCGG
Source organism: uncultured Alphaproteobacteria bacterium (assembly GCA_963835195.1). Taxonomy (GTDB): domain Bacteria; phylum Pseudomonadota; class Alphaproteobacteria; order Rhizobiales; family Xanthobacteraceae; genus BOG-931. The sequence goes on along the minus strand of CAWIEY010000001.1, from coordinate 142,971 downwards.
CAGCCATTTGCCGATAACCACCTTTTGCTGATTGCCGCCGCTCAGCGCGCCGACGGTTTGCGCCGGTCCACTGGACTTGATGTCCAGCCGTGCGATGATTTCAAGCGCGCGGCGGCGAATTTCAGCAAACGGCAGCAGCCACGGCCGCGGGCGAACGCAGGCCGAGGGAAAATCGAGATTCTCTTCAATGGATTGACCGATGAAGAGGCCTTGGCGATGGCGGTCGCCGGGCACCAGGCACACGCCGTGGCGGATCATATCGCTCGGCCGGCGCGGCCGCAGTTCGTTACCCTCGACCCGAAGCTGGCCGGCCACGATGCGGCGGCCGCCGGCAAGCGCTTCGAGAATCTCCTCTTGTCCCTGCCCTTGCAGACCGGCGAGTCCAACGATCTCGCCGCGTCTGAGTGCGAACGTCGCCCCTTGGTGCCGCGGCGTGACCGCAAGTCCCTTCGTCTCCAATACCACCGGACCTACGTCGCGGACCTGCCGTTCGTGCACGGCGATTTCGGCGTCGCCCAACATGAGCGACAGCAACCGGTCGTGGTCGAGTTTCGTGCCGATCGACCAGCTGCCGACGGTCTGCCCGTTGCGCAGCACGACGAGATCGTCGCAGATCTCTTCGACCTCGGGTAAGCGGTGCGAGATGAAAACGGTCGCAACACCTTCGGCGGCGAGCTTGCGGATTTCGGCAAAAAGACGCTGGACTTCGGCATGCGCAAGACTCGCGGTCGGCTCGTCGAGAATAAGGACGCGCGGCTTTCGCAGCAGCGCGCGCGCAATCTCGGCCAGTTGCTGCTCGGTGCTCGAAAGCTCGCCGGCAAGACGATCGACATCGAAGTTCGGCGAGAGGCGGGCCAGCACGTCCGCCGCCATGCTGCGGCTTCTTTCCCTGTCGATTAAACCGAGCCGGCCGCGGCGCTCGGCGCCAAGAAAAAGATTCTCCCAGACCGGGACATCCGCCACCAGGCTCGGGTGTTGATGGGCGATGCAAATGCCGCGATCACGCGCGGCGCGCGGCGAGGGATGCGAAACCGGCTCTCCGTCGAAGGTCATCACGCCTTCGTCGGGCGCGATCTCGCCGGAAAGAATGGCAGAGAGGACCGATTTGCCCGCGCCGTTGGCGCCGAGCAGACCACCCACGCGGCCGGCTTCAAGGGATATCTCGGCGCCGTTCAGCGCGACGACGCCGCCGAACCGCTTAACGATGCCGCGCGCGGTCAGGATCGGCACTGCCGCTCTTTCGTTGTCTTGAACGGTCGAGGCGCGCGATCAGCACGCCTCGACCGTCATCTCATCTATTCGAATAGCGCGTCAAGCTGGTCTTCACTGAGCCAGGCGGCGAGGAAGTAGCTATTCGGCTTATCCTTCATTTTGGCCAATGTCGCATCGAGATCCGCCGACGTGACGAAGGTCGTAATCGGATAATAGTAGGTGTTGTCTTTCAGCGGCTTGAGCTTCTTGCCGGCCGCAATTCGTACTGCGATACCGAGCGCGGTACGGCTGATGTCGGGCGGGTTCACCTGGGCGAATATCTTGAGGTCCGGCTGGTTGGTCAGTTGCTTCTTCCATTCCTCCAAGAACGCCTTTTGCGTCTCGCCGGTCATGGTCGGAATCTTGCGGCCTGCATTCTCGAATGCGCGCATGACGCCGAGCGCCATTGAATCCTCGACGAAGACGCCGTCGATATGCGGCTGCGAGGCGAGCACGGTCGACATCGCCGCCTGAGCTTTAGCCTGATCCCACAAGCCATATCCCTTCCAGACGATGTCGAGGCCGGGATCCTTGGCAAACGTGTCAAGCGCGGCCTTGCGCCGGGCTTCGGCGGCCGGATGACCGGGGATACCGTCCATGACGACGATCTTGCCCTTGCCATCAAGCGCCTTGGCAAGCCATTCCGCATAACGCTTGCCCCAGGAATAGTGATCGACGGTCACGTTGATGGCGGTGGGGCTGGTCACCGCCTGATCGAAAGAGACGACCGGGATGTTGGCGCGATGCGCCTCGGCGAAGACGCCGTTAAGTGCGGTCGCCGAATTGGCGTTGACCATGATCACCGAAACATGCTGCTGAATCATGTTCCGGATATCCTGAATTTGCTGATTGGTGTCAGCGCCGGCCTGCTGCACGACGAGCTTGCCGGCCATTCCCTTCGACTTGTAGTAGTCGAACTGCTCCTTGGCGCCTTCAACCATCTGATTGCGCCACTCCGTTCCGAAATAGCCATTCGACAGCCCAACGACGATCTTCGAGCCGTCCTCGGCGTAGGCAGATACGGACCATAGGGTGAGCGCTGCAACGCCGGCAGCAAACAGCTTGTTCATAGCCTAAATCCTCCGCTCATATGATTTTCAGGTCAGGATGCGGTCGCTCGTCAATGTCGAGAGCAGCAGACAACGCTCCCCCGATCAAAGGAGAATGGAAACCGCACGCGATTCCTTCCCCAATCCCGGTAATTATCTGCCGATATGCGATTTCTTCGACAGTTACGTCGATTCATAACTGCCACTTCCCTGGGGGCACAAGAGTTCCGTCACAAGTATCAGACGGCAGGATAATCTGTCGCACACTGATGCCCGCCGTCCAGAGCGACCGGTCGAGGCCGTTATGCTGCCGCCGGGGCGCCTTTTGCCAGGAGCGCCCGCAGAACTTTCTCCGGCGTGAGCGGCAAACTATCAATACGCACCTCGACCGCGTCGAAAATCGCGTTGGCAATGGCCGGAATCGGCGAGTTCGCGCACATCTCGCCCAAACCTTTGGCCCCGTACGGACCGTCCGGGGCTGGCCGCTCGATGACCCGGATCTCGGTTTTCGGCAGATCGCCGATGCCGAGCATCAGGTATTCGTTGAAGTCCCGGCCGCCGTGATCGCGGGCCGGATAGTAAGGTTCAGTGGTTTCATAGAGCGCATGGCTGATGCCCATCCAGGCGCCACCGACCAGCTGCTGCTCGACCATCTTCGGATTGAGAGCGCGACCGACCTCGTACACGCTCTTGAGCGACAGGACGTCAACCTCGCCGGTTTCCGTGTCGACCTCGACTTCTGCGATCGTGCAGGCGTGCGCGTAACAGGACGAGGGTTTCATCGCACCGTCAGTCGGCGAAGGATAGTTGCGCGGTATGAAAAACATTCCGCGGCCGGAAATGGAGCGGCCTTTTTCGAAATGTGCGGCCAAGGCGACGTCGGTCACCGAAACCGCCATGCTCGGTGCGCCGGCGACATGGATGCGCCCGCCGCCGTCGGTGACGAGGTCGCGCGCATCGACTTCGAGCATGTCGGCGGCGACCTCCATCATCACCGCGCGCGCCTCTTTGGCGGCGGCGATCACGGCATTGCCGGCGCGATGCGTCCCGCGCGATGCGAAAGTGCCCATGCAATGCGGCCCGGTATCTGAATCGGCGGTATCGACGATGACCCGGTCGCTCGGCACGCCAAGCGTCTCGGCGCAAATCTGCGCGATGATCGATTTCAATCCCTGGCCGAGATCGACGCTGGACAGCGACACGATGAAATTGCCGGTCGGCGTGGAGTGGACGAGCGCCTGTGTCGGGTCGCCGCCGAGGTTCATGCCGGTCGGATAGTTGACGGCGGCGACGCCGCGTCCACGCTTTTTGGCCATCAGCTATCCCTTCTTGAGCGACGACATTTTTAGATAGCGTGGATCGACCGGCCAATCCGCCCAGATCGACGCTTCCTGCATGCATTCGATGAGCGCCGCACCTTCCGTGACTTGACGGTGGGCCTTCATATCGCCGTCGCGATAGGCGTTGATGAAGCGGAACTCCAGCGGATCCATTCCGACGCGCCGCGCGAGCTTGTCCATCTGCACCTCGATGGCGAAGTCCGCGATCGTGACGCCGAAACCGCGCATGGCGCTCGACGGCGTGCGGTTGGTGTAGACGCAGTGGCAATCGATCTCGACGTTCGGAATGGTATAGGGTCCCGGAAAATGCGCGGCCGCTTTCTGCGCGCCGTAGGGCGAATGGCGCGAATAGGCCCCGGAATCGATGTAGCAGCGGACCTGACGGGCGACAATCCGTCCGTCTTTCGTCAGCCCGTCCTTGATGTAGATGCGCTCGGCCGCGCGCGCCGATGAAATCTGCATCTCCTCGTATCGATTGTAGATGAAAGCGACCGGCCGGCCGGTGAGCATGGCGGCGAGCAGCGTGATCGGTTCGACGGTGCAGTCCACCTTGCCGCCGAAGCCGCCGCCCGCCGTCCCGCCGATGAAATGCAGGCGCTGGCCCGGCACGTCGAGGATGATCGACGAATTGTCGAGGGTAAAAAAGATTGCCTGCGTTCCGGTGTAGCAGATCAGCCGGTTGTTCTGATCGGGCACGACGATACAGCCCGTCGTTTCCGTCGGCGCATGCTCGATCGGACTCGAATCGTAACGCTCCTCGAGGACGTAATCGGCGGCGCGGAAGGCGGCCTGCACGTCGCCGAACCTGACCTTGCGGCTCGCGCCGCTGTCATAGCGATAAAAGTTCTGTCCGTGATATTCATTGACCAGCGGCGCGCCGGGCTTCAACGCCTCCTCGACGTCGAAGACAGCGGGCAGTTCCTCGTAGTCGACGCGCACCAGAGCGGCCGCCTCATAAGCGGTCCGCTCGGTGTCGGCCACGATGGCGGCAACGGGCTCGCCCAGCCAGCGCACCTTGTCGAAAGCGAGTACCGGCTCGTCTTCCGGTCCGATATTGATCAGGCTGAGCACGGTATAGACGTTATGGGGAACGTCCTTTGCAGTCAGGACGCGCTTGACGCCGGGATATTGCTCGGCCGCGCCGGTGTCGATGCGCAGGATGCGCGCGTGATGGAACGGGCTGCGCACCATGCGCAAATGAAGAAGTCCGGGGACGTGCCGATCGGCATAGAACGGCGTGATGCCTCTGATATGGCCGGCTGTGTCGGCGCGCGGCCGCGATTGTCCGACCTCGCGGAAATCATCGGCGCGCTCGTTGGCGAAATAGTCTTTGCGGATTTCCATCATGCCGCGCCATGCTTTGCGGAGCTAATCGGAACGCTGCCGCCGGCGACGGCAAGAATGGCCCTGACGATGGGCTCGTAGCCGGTACATCGGCAGACGTTGCCGCTCAGCGCGTCTTCAATGTCGCGGCGGCTGGGGTGCGGGTTGCTATCGAGCAACGCTTTCGCCGCCATAATCATGCCGGGCGTGCAGAAACCGCACTGGGCGGCGAAGTGATCGAGCAGGGCTTGCTGCAACGGGTGTAATTTGCCGTCGGCCGCGAGCCCGGCGACCGTCCGGACCGATGTGCCGCGGCAATCCTCGACCAGCGTGATACAGGCAAGCCGCGGCTCGTCGTCGACCAGCACCGTGCATGTGCCGCACGTTCCTTGCAGGCACCCGGCCTTGACGCTGAGGTCGCCGATCTTGTCGCGCAGGAATTTGAGAAGCGTTATTCCGCTGTCGACGAACTCCGCCCGTTCCTCGCCGTTCAGGGTCATTTGCACCGGTACTTTCGGCATGGCGGCCTCGTGCAAATCAGGAGGTTCCGGCCGAAAGCAAGCGGCGCAGATGCACCGGGAGCACGGCCTTGCGGTACCATTCGCTGGCAATCGCATCCGATGCGGGTGACACATCCGAAGCGGCTGCGGCAACTGCCCGCGCGATCGCCGGTTCCGTCAAGGGCACTCCCGTGAGCGCGCGTTCCAGGCTATGCGCCCGCACAGGGGTAGCGGCCATCGCACCCAACGCGACCCGGGCCGTCGTGATGCGGCTTTCTTTTGTCGCGACCGCAGCCGCTATCGAAAGGACTGACGCGCCCTTGGGCTTGACGCGGCTGACTTTGACGAAGCGAAAGTCGCCCGCTTCGGGGCGGGAAAAGCGCACCGACATGACGATTGACCCGGCGGCCAGTTGCGACCGCGACCGGAAGAACGTCTCCAGACCGAGTTCGCTCTCGCCTTCGGGGCTTTCGATGGAAACCACGGCATCGAGCGCAAGCAGCGCTACACCGAAGTCGCCATAAGGGGACGGTGCGAAGAGATTGCCGCCGACCGTGGCGGCCGAGCGAACGGCAGGTCCGCCGATCGACCTGGCGACCGGCGCCAGAAAGGCCAGGGCGGGAGCGTTGGCGATTGCAGCCATGGTCACGCCGGCGCCGAGCTGGATTGTGTCATCGGCGACGTCGATGCGCTTGATGCGCGGATCGAGCAGGCGAACATAGGCGCCGATCGAGATATCGCCTTCGTTGACGCGCCGCACCAGCAATGTTCCGCCGCCGAGGAGACGCGCTTCCGGCCGCCCGGCCAAAAAATGGCTTGTGGCTTGCGCGTCGTCGAAGCTTTGATAAGCGAGCGTCATCGCATTCCAGTGTCGATGTCGCATGAGCGCTACACGGTTCGTCGGAACCGTAGCGCATACAGTACTAAGCTAGCGCCGGTGTGACGCATGTGCTTATCAATCCATCTGCTTTTACCGGGCCTGCAGCCCCAAAAGGCCACATTGACGCGGGTCGTGGTCGGATTTCTAATTGTGAGCTAAACGGCCAACGACGCCAGATGTGGCGCCGCAAAAGCCGGGGTTTCGGGCGAAACCAGATGTCCAAGATTTTTCGGGTGCACCAAGGTTCGTTTGGCCACGTCAGTGTTCTTGAATTAACGACTGAGCTGGTAACGCACGCCCATTCCACCGCGAATGTGAGCTTTTGGCTGCAAGGCGCGCCGGCGCACGTTCTCGTCAACGGCGTGCCGGTTGGTCACGACGCCGACAACGCCGCGATCATCGACCGCTTCGTGCCGCATTGCCTGAAGATCGAGTCCCGATCGGGCGCGGCGCAAAGCTTGTCGTTTTATCTCGACCCGGAGTGGCTCGCGCGGGTGCTGCCGGCTTCCCTGCCGCGGAGCTTCACCCATCTCGATATCGACATATCGCGCCCCCTGCGGGAAGAACTGTGGATGCTGCGGGACATGCTGCTCGATGATACCAGTGACGAAGTCGATCTCGATTGTGCGTTGACGGCGTTTCTCGGGCGCGCATTACTCTCGTCGCGCCAGTCGGCCATCGCCGATACCCGCCGGGATCACAGCGCCCACGACTTCCGCATCCGCAAGGCGTTGGCGCTGATGCGCGGCAATATGATGCGAAACCTCGACATGGAGGCGGTGGCCCGCGAAGTCCGGCCTGTCGCGCCCGCATTTTTTTTCGATGTTTCGGGACGAACTCGGACTGCCGCCAAGCATATTCTGGAACTCGCTGCGCCTGGAAGAGGCGATGCAACAGATGAGCAGCTCGCAAGCGAGCCTGACTTCGGTTGCGAGCCGTCTTGGCTTTGATGCGCAAAGCAATTTCACCCGCTTCTTCCGTCAGCACACCGGCGTGGCGCCGAGCGAATACCGCCACGCACTGATGCGGCATGCCGATGCGGCTATGGCGCGGCTTTAACGCCGCGGTTGCCGGCTGGCGTGTTGCCGCATGGCGGCTGTGCGCTGCCGCGACATTGTCATCGCCCGAGCGCGCGAATAGTGCTCTTGTGAATTAAGCCTCGACAAACGGAGTAAAGCAGCTTGCAGATCGTCGATTTGAGCCGGGACCTTTATCACCGCACGCCGGCCTATCCGGGACAGCCGCCCATCATCCACGGAGTCTGGAAGACGCACGAGGAGGCGTTTATCGAACTCCGGAAAAATACAGGGCAACGCCGTGATGTACTTTTCGATGCCGGACCACGGCGGCACGCACATCGACGCGCCGCGCCATTTCGGCAAGAGCGGCACGCCGATCGACGAATATCCGCTCGAGAATTGCATCGTCCAGGGTATCTGCATCGACCTGCGCCATTTTGCGCCGCATGCGGAGATCACGCCGGCCGATCTCGAGGCGGCCGTGAAGAAGGCCGGCGTGCCCATCCCGAAAAAAGGCACCGTGCTGCTTTGTACCGGCCACCACGCCCGCACCTTCCCGACGCCGGCCTACGCAACGGACAATCCAGGCGTCAACGTGGCGGCGACCGAATGGCTGGCCAAGCAAGGCATCGTGCATTTCGGCATCGACGCCATGCGACCCGGTCCGGAAGGCAAGGTCAATTCGCTAGTCCACAAGGCTTGTCTGGATCTCGACATCACGCACATCGAGAGCCTATGCAATCTGGAAGCTTTGCTCGGGCGCGGCGAGTTTCAGTTCATCGGCCTGCCGCTGAAATGGCGAGGCGGCACCGCTTCGCCGATCCGGGCGGTGGCCGTGTTCAACGAATGACGGCGTGTCGGCCATCCTGCCGCGATCGGCGCATGGATGGCGATTTGTTGAAATAGTGGCTCCTGATAAGAGAGACGCATGGCACATCGATACACACGGGACGAGGTAGCGGCACGGTTGCGCGCCACCATCGCGGCTGGCCGGCCAATCATCGTTTCGGGTGCCGGCAACGGCCTCTCCGCCAAATGCGAGGAACTCGGTGGAATCGATCTGATCATTGTCTTCAATAGCGGCAAGTTTCGCACCGACGGCTTGCCGTCAATTTGCAGCTTGATGCCTTACGGAAACGCCAACGAGATCGTGCTCGATCTGGGCGAAAACCATGTGCTTCCGGCGGTCAAGAAGACGCCGGTCATCGCCGGCGTCTGCGGCACCGACCCGACCCGAAACATGCGCAAATTTCTGGAGCAACTGCGCGAGGCGGGTTTTTCCGGCGTGATCAATTATCCGACCGTGTCGCGGTTCGACGGCCACATCCGCCACGATTTCGAATCGGTCGGTTTGGGTTTCGCCCGCGAAGTCGAGATGACCGCTATGGCTCGAGAGCTCGATCTCTATACCTGCTGCTACATCCGTACCGCCGAGGAAGGCGTGCAGATGGCCAAGGCCGACGTTGACGTGATCATTCCGCACATCGGGTTGACCAGCGGCGGCACCACCGGTTCGAAGAAAGGCATGTCGCTCGACGAAGCGGCAAAGGCGACGCAAGACCTCATCGCCGCGGCGCGCGCCGTAAAACCGGACGTGATCGTCTTGGCGCACGGCGGACCCATTGAGAGCCCGCAAGACGTCGCTTACGTCCTGGAACGCACCACCGCCCAGGGCTTCGTCGGTGCATCGGCCATGGAGCGGCTGCCGGTCGAGACCGCAATTGTCAGCGCCGTCAAAGCATTCAAACAGCTCTCGCTGCCGGCAAGAAAATAGGAGCGGCCGAATTCAAAAGCGTCCAATGGTATCGGCTGTTCGGGCCGCTTCAAACTCGCGCAATCGGCCTCGTGGAAATGCGATCCGTCGGACAAGGCGCGACGGCCGGTTGTTTGTCTGTGCTTGCAGGGGCTCGGCCCGTTCAATAGTCTTTAAGCTCGGCGACTAAAGCTCAATGAAAAACATCCGGAAAAGCCCCGCGCGGGGGGAAACAAAGATGAAATCCACGTTCTTTGGCGACAAGGATTTTCCGATCGCGTGGGAGGAAGGACAGAAAGAGCTGTTCTGGGTCTACGACGATTTGCACATCCCGAACCCGATTTCGCCGATGTATGCCGACATCGGCGGGTGGTGGTTGAGTTGCGATTACATGTTCCGCCGGTTCGGTACCCCGTTTGCCTGCGACTGGGTGCTCAAGGTCATCAACGGCTACGTCTACACCGCCGCCATTCCGGCAAAGCCCGAGATTCGTGCGATCGGCTCCGAGTACGGATCACACTACATGGCGCGCACACCGGTGGACGCGGGATATTCCACGCAAATCGGCGCCTATCTCGGGTGGACGCTGCCCCAATATGCCGACAAATTCCTCGATTGGTGGCGCGAGCGATTTCGCCCGGAGATGGAGAGTAATTTTCTCCGCTTCGACACGTACGATTACGAACGCGCGAGCCTGCTCGATCTGGCCATCCTGTTCGAGGACGTCATCGACATGCACGATCGCCACTGGAAAATCCATTGGCAGCTTAACTTCTCGCAATTCTCGGCCACCATGGCTCTGAACAGCGCAATCGCTGCGATCAAGGGCGAAAGCGAGTCACGCGAACTCATGGGGCGGCTGCAAACCTCGACCGAAAACCGCAACTGGGATTCGATCAAGGGTCTGTGGCAGATGAAGGAGTTCGTCAAAGCCGACCGCGGCGATGTCGCCAAAGCGTTCGCAAAGCCGACCGCCGCCGATGCGCTGGCCGCATTGAAGCAAAGCGCGGCCGGGCGGACATTCATTGCCGAGCAGCTCGATCCGTACCTGAATGTGTTTGGCTGGAAGTCCATGTGGGCGCATGAATTTTCTTTCAAGACCTGGAAGGAAAATCCGGCAGCCGCCGTCGAGGCGATTCGCAGCTACCTGCAGACCGACTACGACTTTCATGCAGACATCGGGCGCGTCGCGCGCGATCTCGAGGCGGCAAAGAAGGAGGTCATGGACGGCGTTCCTGCCGGTGAGAACCGCGATAAGCTGGCGCGCGCGCTGGAGCTCAGTCTGAAAATGAATCCGCTGACGCCGGATCATCACTTCTACATCGATCAAGGCACCAATGCGCGCGTTCGTCTGGTTCTGATCGCCATCGGCAGGAAGCTGACCGCGCAAGGCGTGCTCCTCGATCCCGAAGACGTCATGTATCTGCGCTACAACGAATTGCGCGCCGTCATGGCGGGCGGCTTCGCCGGAGATGTGCAGGAGCTGGTGTCCGATCGCCGCGATCAGCGCGAAGACGCCTACCAGCTCCACCCGCCCGATTGGGTGGGCACCGCCACCGATGAGGCGCTGGCCTTCCCATACCTGACCAACTGGGGCTTTCCGGAAAAATTCTACCGCACGCGCAATGAGGCCGAAGGCGTCGTCAAGGGATTGCCGGCGTCGAGCGGCACGGTCGAGGGAACGGCAAGGGTGCTGTTGTCTGCCGACGAATTCGAGAGCGTTCAGAAGGGGGACATTGCCGTCTGCCGCATGACCAGTCCGGCCTGGGTCGTGCTTTTTACCCGCATCAGCGGCCTGGTGACGGATGCCGGCGGGATGGCCTCCCATCCCGCCGTCGCTTCTCGCGAGTTTGCCATTCCAGCAGTCGTCGGCACCTCCGACGCAACGCGACGGATAAAGACCGGTGACCGGATTCGCGTGAACGGCTCGACAGGTCAGGTGGATATCCTCACTGGCGGCAGCGCGCAGGCGCAAAAGCTGGCCGGGGATCGCTCCTGCGCAGCCGATTAGAATGGCGAGGAATGACCCACTCGCACTTCGTTCTCTCATTCGCCGACCCGCAGTGCCGCGCGGCGGGCCTCAGTGGAGGCAAGGGTTCGAGCCTCGCAGCCATGGCGCAAGGGGGCATGCCGGTCCCTCCCGGGTTCGTTGTCACCGCGGCTGCATTTGTTGCGGCTATTGACGACGCGCAGTTGCGCGAACACTGCCGTGCCGGCGACATGTCGGCCGCACGGCGGATCGTCGCCGCCGCAAAGCCGCCCGCGGCCGCAGTCGCCGAGCACTACGGTGCCCTCCACGATCCGGTGGCCGTGCGATCCTCAGCCTGCGCGGAAGATTCAGAGGCGGCGAGTTATGCCGGTCAGCAGGCGACCTACCTGAACGTCGAAGGACTTCCCGCCGTACTCGAAAAGATTGTGGAGTGCTGGCTGTCGTTCTTCTCCGACCGCGCCGTGTTCTATCGCGCCGAAAAAGGCTCGATGGACGACATCGCGATGGCTGTTGTTGTGCAACAGATGGTCGAACTCGAAGAAATCCGGGGTGCTTTTCACCGTTGATCCGGTGCACGGCCGCAAGGACCGCATCGTGGTGGAAGCGGCGTTCGGTCTTGGCGAGAATGTCGTCGATGGTGAACATACACCCGACCACTACGCATTGGACCGCAAGGGAACGATCAAACGCAGCACCATCGTCGGGACGCAGGTTCTCGATGCGGCGGAGCTGAAGCGGCTGGCGGACATGGGACGAAGACTCGAGGAAATGCATGGCTGTCCGCAGGACATCGAATGGGCATTCGATCGGAATGGTGACCTTTTTCTCCTGCAGTCTCGTCCAATCACCACTATCTGAAAGGGACCGAACAACCGCCGACGCCTCGGCTTTATTCGGCGGGTTGACGCATGCTGGCCAAGCGCAGGATTAAAAGGTGCGACCGTTTCGCTGGATAAGACCGACTGCACTCGAGGAGGCGAGCGGCCTGCTTCTGCGGCATGGCGCCGATGCCGCGTTGCTCGCGGGCGGTACGGATTTGATGGTAGGACTGCGCGATAACGTGATAACCCCGCGGATCGTCGTCGATCTGAAAGGCGCGAGAGATTTGCCGCCACGCATTGCCAAAGCCGATGGCTTTCTGACCGTTGCCGCGACGGTGGCCATGAGCGACATCGAAAAACACGAGATCGTGCGCGCACATTTTCCGGCGCTTGCCGAGGCCGCGGCCGTCGTCGGCTCCATCCAAATTCGCAATCGCGCCACCCTGGTCGGCAACGTGTGCAACGCTTCGCCGGCGGCCGATACCGTCCCGGTGTTGGCGGTTTATGGCGCCCGGGTCAAAGTCGACCGGCCCGCACGGCGAGCGTCTCGTCGCAGTCGTCGACTTCATCCAGGGTAACCGGCGCACCGCACTCGCCGCCGGCGAAATCGCCGTCGCTTTGCACATTCCTTTTCCAGATCGGCCTTTCGGCGCTGCGTTTGCGCGCATGACCCGGCGGCGCGGCGTCGACCTGGCCACCGTGAACCTCTGCTGCGGCGTGGATCACGCCGGGATAACGACATTTGCATTCGGCGCGGTATCGCCGCGGCCGTTGCTCCTACGTGACGACAGTGGCGCGCTTGCCGACCCGTCCGCCAAGGCCGACGCCAAGGCGGCAGCTCTCGATGCAATGATCACAAAAGCCTCGCCGATCACCGACGTACGTGGCAGCGCCGAATATCGCCTGGCCATGCTGGGTGTGTTGGCAAAGCGCGCGCAAGGTGTGGCGGCTGCCAGACTTTCGAATGGCAACGCGCATGCTTGACGCGAATGCCATCACCATAACCGTCAACGGTCAGCCCTGCATTCCTTGACCGTCGGCTCGAATGCCACCTTGCTGGATACGCTCCGCGGATCGCTGCGGCTTTGCGGGCCGAAGGAATGCTGCAGCGTCGGCGAGTGCGGCGCCTGTACGGTGCTGGTCAACGGCCTGACCGTGAATGCGTGCCTCATGCTTGCTGTCGAAGCGAACGGCGCCGACATCGTCACCGTCGAAGGCTTAAGCAATGGCGAACTCAGCGTGTTGCAAAAAGCCTTCATCGAGGAAGGTGCGGTGCAGTGCGGGTTTTGCATCCCGGGCATGCTGATGTCCGCGCATGCGTTGCTCAACGAAGACGGAGATCCCGACGAAGAGAAAATCCGCGAACGGCTGTCGGGCAACCTTTGCCGCTGCGGCGGCTACAATCGGATCGTCAAAGCTGTTCGCGCGGCGGCGCCAGGCCGCGCAGGCTCGCCGCGCGTGAAAAAGTTTGGCGGCGCTGATGGCGGGGGCAGCGCGCATCCCTCTGGCGACACGTTCAGGCGCGATCGAAGAAACGCCAAAGCCTGCGTCGGTGCCGATGTCGGGCGTTTCGGCGGCCGTGAACGGGTGACCGGGCTACAGCAGTTTCTCGCGGATATTTCTCTGAAAGACATGCTTCACGTCAAACTCGTCACTCTCGACGTGGCGCGGGCGCGTATCATCTCAATCGATACGGCCGGCGCTCGCGCGGTGCCGGGTGTGGTCGACGTCATAACTGCCGACGAACTGCCGAAGCCGGTCCCGCGCTTCGGGCCGGTTTACAAGGACAGACCAATCCTGGCCGTGGGCGAAACGAAATACCACGGCGAGCCGGTGGCGGCCGTGGCGGCGGAGTTGAAGGAGGCGGCGGAGCTGGCGGTTTCGCTGGTCCGCATTGATTACGAGGCCCTGCCGGCAGTTTTTTCAGTGCAGGCCGCGTTGGCGCCCAGCGCGCCGCTTGTGCAAGAGCCGGCGTTGCGCGCCGGCGATCCTTTGGCCGGCACCAATATCCTGAAAGAACGGCGATTTGGCTGGGGCGATGTCGATGCCGCACGTGCCGACCTGGTTGTCGAGAATTCCTACTCCTTCCCGATGGTTACGCATTTCGCGATCGAGCCTCACGGTTTTATGGCCGCGGCGGACAAAGACAGTCTGAAGATTTGGAGTCCGGTCCAGCATCCATTCCTGCTGCAGAAGATCATGGCGGAGCTGTTTGATCTGCCTTTGACGCAGGTACGCGTGTTTGCTCCAGACCCGGGCGGCGGATTCGGCGGCAAGCAAAATCCCAAGCTCGAGCCGCTGGTGACGCACCTGTCGCTGCGCACCGGTCGGCCGTGCCAACTGGTGCTCAGCCTGGAAGAGACTTTCCAAGCGGTCCGGCGCGCCGCGGCGGAGATTCACGTTCGTACCGGTTTTACACGATCCGGCGACCTGGTCTTTCAAGACGTCAAATCCGAGTTTCTGATCGGAGCCTACGCCGACATCGCCGAGCGGGTCATGACCAAGGCGAATTATCTGGCTTGCGGCCCATACCGAACCCCGAACGCCAGAATCTCGGCTCGAGCGGTTCTCTCGCACACGACGCCGAGCTGCGCCTTTCGCGGCTTCGGCACGCCGCAAGTCGCCTGGGCGGTGGAGTTCGCAGATGGACGCTGCGGCACGCGAGCTTGGTCTCGACGGGTTGCAAATCCGCATGCGCAACCTTGCGGGAGCGGGAGACGAAATCGTGCGCGACGACGTTCCGGCAGACGGTGATTGGCCGCAATCGCTGCGCCGCGCCGCAGCAGCCATAGGCTGGAACGCTCCGCTTCCCCCGGGTCGTGGCCGCGGCATCGCCGTCGGCATCAAATCCGGCGCCACACAAGGCCTGTCCAACTCGATGGTACGATTGCTCGCCGACGGCAGCGTCATCGTCTACGCCGGAACGTCCGACATGGGACAGGGGGCACGGACGATTTTTGCTCAGCTCGCCGCTGACGAGCTTGGCGCGCCCTTGGAGAAAGTGTCGGTGGTGATGGGGGACACCTCCGTCGTGCCGTTCGACCTGCAGACATCCGCAAGCCGATCAACGGTCTTCATGGGCAATGCCATCTGCCGCGCCTGCGAGGATATCCGCGAGCAACTGCGTGAGATGGCCGCCGAGCTGCTCGGGCTTGCCGAGACCGATGTGCGTGTCGCCGGCGGGATGGTTGAGCTTCCCCATCAGACGCTGTCGATTGCCGAATTTATTGCGGGCAAGCTCGGCGGCTGGAACGGCGAGCTGATCGGCCGCGGCCGCATGCGCAAGCCGCTTGTGCCCGATCACCCGCTAGGCGGGACGGCCGCCTTTTTCGAGTTCAACTGCACCGCCTTTGAGGTCGAGGTGGATACCGCCACCGGCGAAATTCTCATCCACAAGCATGTCACCGTCGGCGACGTCGGCAAGGCGCTCAACCCGCTCCAGGTCGAAGCACAGGACGAGGGCGCGGCCATTATGGGCCTTGGTCACAGCCTCATGGAGCACATTATTCTTGATGATCGCGGATGCATCAAAAATCTCGGCGCGCTGGACTATCGGATTCCAACAACCAAGGATGTGCCGCTGACGCTGGAAGCGCTGAGTGTTGAAAACGAGGATGGCCCCGGGCCCTACGGATCAAAAGGCGTAAGTGAAGGCGCGTTGCTGTGCACCGCCCCGGCACTGGCTGCCGCTATTACCCAGGCGTGCGGTGTCGTGATCAGAGATCTGCCGCTGACGCCGGAGCGCGTATGGCGGGCCATCAAAGACGGATCGGCCGGACAAAGCTAAGCCGGCACGGCGCGAAGTCCGGCAAACTCTTCCGCATCTCGATCTCTCATTAACTGCCGCAATGGCGGCGGTGTGTTCACCTCGCGGTCGGCTGCATTTACGCAGCAAGCCGTCGCGTCAATCCAAGGATCTCCCTCGCCTCACCCGCGCTGGCAGGCTCGCGGCCGTAGAAGCCCGCGATCTCAACGATTGCTTCCACGAGTTGACCGTTGTGCTCGCCAGCCTTGCCGCTCGGCAGATAAATGTTGTCTTCGAAGCCGACGCGAACCGTGTCGCAACCCATCGACAGCCCAAGGGTGCCGATCGGGAATTGATCAAGCCCGGTGCCGACCACGCCCCACTTGGCGTTGGCGAACAGTCTCTGGCCTTCGTCAATGGAGAAAATCACGTTGCGCGCCAGCGGCGGCGTTGCCCCGAACCCGCCGCCGTGGAGAAGCCAGATATTCGATGCGGTCTTGTCGAACACGCCCTCATTCGCGAGCCGCAGCAAACGATGCAGTGCGCTGGCCTCGGTGACCTCGTACTCCACCGTCGAGCCGATGCCATATACGGCACGGATGGTTTGGCGGACCAGATCGAGAGAATTGACGTAGGGCGTTTCTTGAGTGTAACCGCCTTCGGGGTGCAGGAAATCCATCGAACCTAGCGCAATCCCGAACAGGTCTTGGGCGGGATGAATTTTCAGGAGCTGTAATCGCTCCTCATCGGTTGGCCAGACCAACTGGCCGGTCTTGGCGTCCCGCCGAATACCGATTCCGTTGGTCGTTTGGATCAGGATCTCGCATTTGTCGCGAATCCGCTGAACAATCTCGGCGTACAGTTTCGGATCGCCGGAATTGCGCTTGTTGGCGTCGCGGGCATGAACATGAACTACGGCGGCGCCGGCTTTGTAGCAGCGATCCGCTTCCTCAGCGATCTCGGCGGGCGAGCACGGGATTCGCGCCCCCTCACGATCTTGCTGCATGCCACCATTGATGGCCGCGACGACCACAACCTTTTTCTTTGCCATACCGACCCCTGCAAGGCGCCTTCATCTGCGCCACATCTTATCCAAACCCGTGCCGCACCGAAAATCTACCAGGGGGTGTAAAGAGCGCCGGTCCACAGCGGCGAAGGCGCACGGCCGGACCATCCCATGAGCGAACAACACCGGGCCGCCTCGTATTGCCCTGGGGACGGCGTTTTCTTAGCTTAAAGAGCCACAGCGCCGATTGCTCGTCGCCGCGAAAGCGCAGTGCCGAAATAGGGGGGAGAACATGGGATTGCCTGGATTGGCGGGTGCAGAACACATCGGCATAACCGTGCCGGATCTTGAGGCCGCGACGCGCTTTTTTGTCGACGTCATCGGCTGCAAGGTGGCATTCGAGGTGGGTCCGTTCGCTGCGGACGATGACTGGATGCAGCAACATCTCGGGGTCGACCCGCGCGCAAAGATCAGCAAGCTGCGGATGTTGAAGTGCGCCAACGGCCCGTCGATCGAATTGTTCGAATATGAAGTTGAGGATCAAAAAAGAGCAGTTCCAAAAAACAGCGATGTCGGCGGTCATCATGTCGGCTTCTACGTTGCCGACCTTGACGCTGCGGTCGCGCATTTGCGGCGACACGGCGTAAAGGTGTTGGACGAGCCGACTTTGATGAACGAAGGACCGTCGGCCGGGCTGCGATGGGTGTATTTCGTCTCGCCGTGGGGAATGACGATGGAGCTCGTTTCTTATCCCAAGGGCATGGCGTACGAGGCTGCCACGAAGGACATTCTCTGGAGACCGGCTGACGCCTAGTTCGTTTGGCTTTTAATGTCGATCGCTCAACTGGCTGAGCGTATCACGTCATTGCAGGATCATTCCGCCATCGATGATCAGGACCTGACCGGTCATATAATCGGATGCCGGCGACGCCAGGAATCTGACCGTACCAACAACGTCGGCGGGCTGGGCGGCACGGCCGAGCAGAATCGAGCTGGAGAAATTCTTCAGTGCCTCGCCGGGCGACGAACTGACGCCCATGGCCATGAGATCTTTGTCGAGTTGCGCCCACAGCGGGGTAGCGACCACACCTGGGGCAAAGGCATTAACGGTGATGCCGTTGGCCGCAAGCGCTCGCGCGCCGGCGTGGGTCAGCGCCACCACGGCGAATTTGCTGGCGGAATAAGGAGCAAAATCGGCATACCCGGTACGCCCGGCGATCGACGCGGTGTTGATGATTTTGCCTTTGGTTCCTGCCGCGATCATCGCCTTAGCGGCTTCCTGGATGCCGATCATCACCCCCAGCGCGTTCACATTCATGATCTGGTGCCAGACTGTCTCGCTCGCCTCGAGGAACGGTTCCGGCTTGTTGAAGCCGGCGTTGTTGACCATCACCTTGATCGAGCCGAAGTGGCGTGAACAGGCATCGATTGCGGCGCTGACCGATGCCCGGTCCGCCACGTCGACCCGCTGGAAGATCGCTCGCCCGGGATTGGAGCTGCCAATGTCCGCGGCGGCCGCGCGGCCGTTCGCCTCGTCAAGGTCGGCGATGACAACTGAAAATCCATCGGCCGCGAGGCCCGCGGCGATGGCCCGTCCGATGCCGCTGGCCGCGCCGGTAACAACTGCTCCGCCGCTTTGGTTTGCAGACATGGTTTGTTTTGCCTCCGGCGCGCGGCGTCGCTTTATCCTTAAGCTTCGTTGGTCAGCGTCACTTTGATGCACTCCTTCGGATTCTTTCCGAATTCGAAGGCTTCGATGCCCTTGGTGAGATCGAAGAAGTGCGTCTGAATTGGCGAGAGATCGAGCTTGGTCCGCGACAGAAATCGCATAGCCGCCGGCCAAACACCGGGCGAACCGATCGTGCCCTTGATGGTCAGCGACTTGCCCTGAATCTTGCCGAGCTCGACCGGAATTTTTCGCCCGACGCTGATGCCGACGAAGGTAATCCGGCCGCCGATGCGCACATAGTCGAACACCGCCGCCAAAGAGGCGTCGTGGCCCGAGGCCTCGATGACCAGATCGGCGCCCTTGCCCGTTGGTCAGCTCAAGCACATTGGCGACGGCGTCGCCGGCGCTGGGATCGACGGTGACGTCGACGCCGATTTTCTCGGCCGCCGCGCGGCGAAGCGGCAACGGGTCGACCAGGATCACGTCGCGCACCCATACCCCTGCGCCGCCGCCGCCGCGCACAGGCCGATATTTCCGCCGCCGGAGACGACCACCGTCTCCGACGCGTTGGTGCGGCCGTTTGCCTCGATCGCGTAGTAGCCGCAGGTGAACGGCTCGACCAAGCGCGCCGGTCTTGAAACTCACGCCTTCGGGCAGCTTGTGCAGCCACTCGGGGCGAGCCTTGAACAGCTGGGAATAGGCGCCGTCGATGCTGAAGCCGAAATGGTCGACCTTCTCGCCGCTCTCGATCACGCATTCGCCGACCACGCGGTCGCCGCGCTTTACGCCGCTGACGGCCTTGCCGGTCTCGACGATCTTCGCCCGACCATTCGTGGCCGGGCGTCACCGGATACTCGATCGGGATGATGTACTTGCCGCTATAGAGTTCGTAGTCGGAATGGCAGATGCCGACCGCGCGCATGCGCACGAGAACTTCATCCGCCCCGATATGCTCGGCGTCGGCAGATCCTTGACTTGAAGTTCGCCAGGCTTGTTGATCACCAATGCCTTCATGTCCATCTCCTCCCAAATGAACGCGGGTGGTCCGTCACGCCACCTTGACGAGAACCTTCATCTGATTGCCGGCCGGGTCGAGCAGAGTCTTGAAGCCCTTGTCGACAACATCGTCGGCTTTGATCTGCGCCGTTATCACCTTGTGCACGGGATAGACACCGCGCTCCACCATGCCGATGATCCGCGGCCACATCGTCACGTGGTAGCACCAGGTGGCTTCGATGGTGATGTCCTTGAGCGCCCATAGTGCCGGATCGACGCTCGCCTTCCTCACGTGCAACCCGACCTGGGCGACCGTGCCCTGGTTGCGCACCGCCTCGCAGCAGGTGTTGAGGCCGGCTTCGCTGCCTGAGCATTCGATGGCTGAGTCGACTCCGACCCCTTCCTCGGTTTCCTCGCGCAGCATCTCGACGACGTTGACTGATTTCGGATCCACGACGCGCGTGGTCACGCCGAGCGCCTCGATCTGCTTGCGCCGATTTGGATTAGGTTCGCTGACGAAGATCTTCGAGGCGCCCAACGCGGCAGAGGCCAGCGTACACAGCGCGCCGATCGGTCCGGCTCCGGTAATCAGCACGGTGCTGCCGCCACCGACCTTGGCGCGCTCGACGCCGTAGAGTGCCACCGCAGCCGGCTCTATCAGCGCGCCCTGTTCGTCATTGACGCTGTCGGGCAGTTTGTTGGCGTTGTAGTCGTTGATGATCGCGTATTCGCCCATGCCGCCCCAGGCCCAAGACAGGCCGATGCAGCCCATTCTCGGGCTCAGATGGTTGAGACCACGCCGGCTGTAATAATCGTCGAGCGGCATCACCAGCGGCTGGATCGATATGCGCTCTCCCTTGCGGACGCGGGTCACATCCTTGCCGACTTCGATCACTTCGGCCGAAAATTCGTGGCCGAGGATTTGCGGCAGAGTGGCCCCGGTGAATTGATGCTTATGTAGTGGAGTGACGATCGGGCCGGCTGCGAACTCATGCAGGTCGGTGCCGCAGATGCCGCACACCTTCGGTTTGATCACGATCTGCTTTGGTCCTGGGCCCGACGGCGCCGGAATATCCTCGACCCGAATATCCTCCTTGCCGTAATAACGAACCACTTTCATGGCAGCCTCTTTTACTTTTCGCTCGAGATCACTTTATTCGGTCAGCAAGCATCGTTTTGCATTGCTCTATGATCGTCAGGCGCGCGAACGCCTGTTGAATGATGAATAGATAAGTGCAGCGCTGACGATGAGCGCTCCCTGGAACGCATATTGATAGGTCTCGCTCAGTCCCAGGAATGAAACGGCATCCAGGACTTCGGTCAGCAGCACTGCGCCAAGCAAAGTGCCGATGAATGTGCCGCGGCCGCCGCGCAGGCTGGTGCCGCCGAGAACGACCGCGGTTATGCTTGAGAGCGTGTAATTTATTCCCTGCCGCGGGTCGCCGACGCCGATTTGAGACATCAGCATCACCGCGCCGACCGCCGTGAACAGCGAGCAGGCAATGTAACCGAGCAAGAAGGTGCCATCGACCGAAACGCCTACCCGGCGCGCAGAATTCCTCGTTCGAGCCAGTGGCGCGAAGCCGCCAGCCAAGCTCCGGTCCTGCGCAGCACATATTCGCTTATGACCGCGGCCACGGCCAACGCGATGAACGCCGCAGGGATGGGGCCGAACTGCCAGGTGACGATCTGCACGACGTTGGCGTTGATGTACCCACCAGGATTTTCACGAAGAAGAAAACTCATGCCTTGCAGGCCGATGTACATGGCCAGAGTTGCCGCTATCGGCGTGAAATTCGCAAAGCGGATGAGGAGTCCATTGATCCCGCCGACGACAAAGGCGCCGAAAAATACCAAGACGAAACCCGCGGCAATCATGAACGTGGATTTGTCGTCGTTGATGAAGAAAGAAGCCACCACGACCAGAAATCCGGAAAGCGGACCGACCGACAGGTCGATGGCGCCAAGCAACAAGGTGATGGTCTGCCCGAGCGCAATAAATCCCAGCGCAGACGCAAGCGACAAGATGTTGTTGAGGTTGAAGGCCGACAGGAAATTGGCGTTTTGGCTGAATACATAAAGACCGAGCAGAACGGTAACGAGCGCGAGAGGGACCGCCGGCGCATTGTCTGACTGCAGAAAATGACGCAGACCTCCCGCGGCGGAGCGAGCCCTTTGCTGCAGATTGCCAATTGCTACATGGGCTGTGGCGCCGACTGCAGCGGCGACAATCCGGGCTTCTGAAACTTCGGCCCCGGTCAGCGTGGCAACGGTGCGCCCGCGGGACAGCACGATAACCTTGTCGCACAAGTCCCTCGAGTTCGGCTGCATCAGACGAGTTCACAATGATCGGCGTGCCTGAACTCGATACCTCACGCAGGATGCGGTAAATTTCAGAGCGCGCACCCACATCGACGCCCTGTGTCGGCTCGTCGGCGACGATGAGGCCGGGCTTGGACAGAAGCGCACGCGACATGACAACCTTTTGCTGATTGCCTCCCGAGAGCGAAAGGATCGGCGCTTCGATGCTCGCCGCCTTGACGGCGAGTGAGCTGAAGGTCGCACCGACTTGGTCCAGCTCCTTTCTCTTGCTCATGATTCCGAAAGTCGAAAACCGGTCGAGGGCAGCAAATGACGCGTTTTCCCGCACGGTGAGACCGGCGGCCAACGCTTCGGTATGCCGATCTGAAGGTATGAAGGCGGCTTGCTGCAGAAGATCCTTGGTTTTCAGTGGGCGTCCTTGAAGATTTATCGACCCCTCCGACGGCTGAAGCCCGGCAAGCGCCCGCATCAATTGCGACTGGCCGTTGCCTTCCACGCCGGCCACGCCGATGATCTGTCCTTGCGACACTTCGAACGAGATGTCGCGAAATCCCACCGCCCTTGAGCGACTTCACCGAAAAGATCGCCGCTTTTCCTCCGCCATCCGACTTTGGCGGGAATGCCGATCCGAGCGTCCGGCCAACGATCATGTCCAAGAGTTCGGCGTTCCCGATCTCATCGACCAATCCGCTGCCCCGGACCCGGCCGTCGCGAAGCACGGTCACGCGATGAGCAATCTGCCGAAGCTCCGCCAAGCCTGTGCGTGATGTAGATCACCGAGGTTCCGGTCTTCACGACTCCTCGGATGCGCTCGAACAGCATTTCGGTCGAATCTTGATCGAGCGAAGCGGTAGGCTCGTCGAGCAGCAGAATCCTTCGGCTTGATCGCCAGCGCCTTGGCGATCTCGAGCAGGTGCTTCTGTGCGACCGTCAGCGCATCGGCGCGCGTGCGCAGCGGAACGCGCAAGCCCACCGCGTCCAACATCTCCTTGGCCGCGATTTGCTGCGGCTTTCCGGCGAACACTGATGGCGGCAAAGCCACCTGAAGATTTTCAAGCACCGACAGATCGTCGAGGACGGCCGGATGTTGAAATGAAATCGAAATTCCCAAAGATGCGGCCATCTCCGGCGACATATTGGAAATCAGGCGGTCGCCGAGCCGGATCTCTCCCAATTCCGGATGAACGGTTCCGGAAATGATGTTCATGAGAGTGGATTTGCCCGGCTCCGTTTTCGCCGAGGATGGCGTGGACTTCGCCGGAGTAGAACTCAACGCTGACGTCGCGGAGCGCAGGAACGCCGGAATAAAATTTTGAGATGTTGGACAGCCGGATTGTCACGTCACCATGTGCTGGTGCGCCGGATAGACGAGGTTCGCTCCTATGAACGTTCACGCGCGGGGTATTCGCTTTGAGCATTCCACGTCCGCCACTTGCCGAGGGTCGTGCTCCCCGGAGGCTATCTTACCTCCGGGGCACGCCGCGATTCTACTTGGTGTTGACTGCTTTGGTCTGATCCTCCGGGGACAGCTCGGCCGATAAATAAATCTGACCGGGGAGGTCCTTGCGGCACTGCACCGGATGTGGCTTGCCGGTCACGGAATTTTCGAAGACCGGGCCTTTGAAGGTGTCGTCTTGCCGGCGGCTTGCCGCCCGTCGCCGCCGCGACCGCCCATTGCACGGCCAGGCGAACGTTGTCGTTCTCGGTCGAGACGGTGAAGAGCTTGAAGTCCGGATTGTCCTTGTGGACGTCGGTCCAGAAGCAGCCCAGTGAATTCCCGTCGGATGTGGCAAGCGCCGGGATCGACCGGCCGGATTGTTTGAAGAGCGGAAGCGCACCGACCAGCGACGGCCCGAAATCGGAAACGATGACGTCTATCTTGTTGTTCTTGGCGATTTCGGCGGTCAGAACCTTTTGCGTCAGCGCCGGATCCCAGTTCGTCACATCGAAAGGCGCGGGATTGATGAACTTGTATTCGGGCCCAAGGACGGACTTCAGCCCGGTAAGCTCGTCGAGGCCCTGGCTGTTGCCGGCAGGGCCGCTCAGGAACAGAAGGTTGCCGCCTTGCGGCAGCACGCTCTTGATCCAATTGCCCCAGTTCCGGCCGTCGTTCTTGAAATCGGTTCCGATGAACTTGGTGTAGTTCACGCCGGCCTTGCCCCCGGCTTCGACGCGATACGGCACGATGACCTTGCCCGACTTGTAGACGCTGGTGATGGCGGGCAGCATCGCCGGGCCGGCATCGGGGAAGACGACGAGGGCATCGATGCCCTTCGCCGCCATCGCCTTGATGTCGGAAATCGACTTTTGGGTGTCGCCCTGGCCGTCAGCATATTCATATTTCGTGATGCTGGGGCACTTGAGGGCTTCCTGCTTGCCGGAAGCGGTTGTCACTTGGCGCCAGCTGTTGCCGCCATAGCCGTCGAGCAAAGCAATCGTTGCTTTCTTGGGGCCGCACCATGACGGCGTTTCCGCCTGAGCCAAATTGGAGCACCCCAGGGCTATGACCGTCGCCGCCGCGGCGAGTGCCAGTTTCCGTTTAACCGAGCACTTCATTTTTTCCTCCATTCAAGTTGGTTGTAGTTTGCTTGACGGCGTTTACGGTCCATCGGACGGAGTAAACGCCGATACCAAAACCCAAGGCCAAGGCCTGGATGATGGTCTGAGCCGAATACGGCACACCAACTGCGAGTGCGAATTGGCTCAACTGGTTCAGGAAGAACGCGGCGATGACGGTCGATATCGGAAAACCACGACCGCCAAGCAGCGACGTTCCGCCGAGAACGACAACAGCGACGGAAGGCAGAAGCAGGGAATCGCCTTGGAACGCGGTAGGTTCACGGGTGATGCCGGCGATGAGCACACCGGCCACACAATAGA
Source organism: uncultured Alphaproteobacteria bacterium (assembly GCA_963835195.1). Classification (GTDB taxonomy): domain Bacteria; phylum Pseudomonadota; class Alphaproteobacteria; order Rhizobiales; family Xanthobacteraceae; genus BOG-931. Next base: position 118,427 of record CAWIEY010000001.1, on the reverse strand, counting down.
GAACCTGCGCATAGACATAGGCCAGGAGTTGATGAAGCTGCACGCGAAGTCCCACGGCGCGTGTCGCCAGTGGATTGGCGCCGATCGCTTCGAAGCGCCTTCCGGCCACAGACTTTTTCAAGACGAACGAAACCACCACCAGCGCGGCCAGCGCGAAATAGACGGTATTCGGAAGCCCGAGCGCCTGGCCGCCGGCGATCGCGGCCAACAAGGTGGTTGTTGTTTTGGGCACGCCGCCGGAAACGGCGAATACGCCGCCATAAAGCAGCGCGTTTACCCCGATAGTCGCGACAATGGCATTGAGCCTGAAGATGCTGACCAGAATCCCGTTCACCAGGCCGGCCAGGATCGCGCAGGCGATCGCGATCAAGACGGCCGGTGAGAAGCAGCGCGTTGTCCCCTTGCGGATAGTGAGTCGAGATGACGACGGCGAGCGAAACGCCTCCTGCCAGCGAAAGGTCGAAACCTCCCTGTTGAACCACCAGCAACTGGCCCAGCCCGACAATGGCGATTATGGCCGCGAACGGCAGGCTTCCCGACAAAGCGCCCCAGGTCACGCTCGACGGCGCGAATAACAAACACGCAAGGATCAGTGCGAGCGTGGAGATGACAACCGTTACAAAACTTCTTGCCCGCGGAACGGCGAACGTATGCCGCAGCTGTGGCAAAATCATTTGTTCTGGTAACGGTTTGGTTCATCCCTATTCTCCCTGTTCCGCGGCCACCGCTTAAGGAAGAACTTTGGCCGAACGGAACAGATCGAAGGCGTCGGTGAACGATCGCAGCGAGTTTTGATAGGCGGTGAAGCCCAGGTCGCGGCTCTTGGTCATATCGTTGAAGTTCTCAATGACCCGCCCCAGGTCGGCATCGCTGTGCCACCATGACGCCACGGCATTGAGAGGGTTCTTCTGCAGACCGTGCTTGGCGACGATCTTGTCCCAGACCGGCTCCGTGCCGGCCATCTGTTGTTCCAAGGGTTGCGCGCGACCGGGATATTCGGCGGCGGCAACACCGAGATGCTCGGCGAGTTTCGGCCACATCCAATTCCAGCGGAACACTTCACCATTGACGATGTTGAACGCGTTGTTTCGGGCAACGGGTTTCGTCGCCGCCCAGAGGAGATGCTTGGCGATGATGCGGCCGTCGGTGATGTCCACGACGGCCTCATACTGCTGCGGCGAACCCGGAAAAACGAAGGGGCGGCTCGTTTCCTTGCAGATTGCCGCATAAGCGCCGAGCGTGGCCGCCATGTTCATCTGGTTGCCGACCGCATAGCCGATGAGCGTGTGCGGGCGGTGAACAGACCAGCTGAAGCCCTGCTTTTCCGCGGCCGCAAACACTTCGTCTTCCTGATCGTAGTAGAAGTTCTGAAAGGGAAGCCGAGACTGCTCCTCGCGGAACGGCGTCACGATGTTGCCTTTGGCGTAAGCCTCGAACGGACCCATGTAATGCTTGGCGCCGGTGACCAGGGCGACATGCTTGATTTTCTTGCCTTCGACGGCGCGCAACAGGTTGCGCACCATGCCGGCATTCACGCGACAGTTCTCGGCCTCGCTTGGCTGGCGCAGCCAGGTGGTGATGAACACATCCGTGACGCTTGCGCGCTTGAGCACGGTCTTCACGTCGTCGCCAACCTGAAGGTCGACGGAAATGTGCTTTACCCCTTTGGGCAGGTCACGCTTTTGGCGGGAAATGCCCGTGACCGTCCAGCCTTTGGTCGCGAGCAAATGCTCGGCCAAATGGCGTCCAACAATGCCGGAGACACCGGCGATCAGCGCGTGACGATCCATTAGATCGGGCCTTGCACCACAGCGCCATCTGCGGACGCCGGTTTTGATGGTGGTTTCGTTGCCCGCTGCGGCACGGCGATCATCTTTTTGCCCCGCCTGCCGAGGCCAATGATCGCCACTTTGATGGCGCCACACTTGTTCGTAGACCTCAACCCGCGCCGGTTTCGATCTCCGCGCCGGTCGATGGCGAATCTGACTTCCACGATTGGTTCACTCCCCTGACGGCCATCTCCTGCCCGGCGAAAGGCTCCGCGGGCATTGGATCGCTTGTGCTTTTTGAGGTGCGGAGGCGTGCGTCACCGACCCTCCGAAAACGCTAATCCGCGGCAGGGCCAGGCCACAATATTTCGAATTTCCCATCACTGGGGAATTGCGTGCCCCAATCGCAGACCGCTATCCTCCGGCGAACCGCCAAGCAACCGTCAAGCCGAATTAGCGCATGACCATCGAACGCATGAAAGACATCCACGCTTTTGTTCACGTCGCCGAAGCGAAAAGCTTTACCGCGGCGGCGGAGCGCATGGGGATGTCGCGATCGGCGGTCGGTAAAAGTGTCACGCGCCTCGAGGACCGGCTGGGCGTTCGCCTCCTGCAACGGACAACGCGAAGCGTCTCGCTGACCGGGGAAGGCGCCGTATTTCACGAACGCTGCATCCGCATCCTCGCCGACCTCGACGAGGCGGAAATGTCCATGTTGAGTCACTCGCAAACGCCGCGCGGACGGTTACGCCTGGAGCTGCCGGTATCGTTCGGCCGCTTGCATGTGCTGCCGATCGTCAACCAATTCATGAAGAACTGGCCGGAAATTTCCGTCAACGTCTCGTTCAATGATCGCTTCGTCGACTTGATCGATGAAGGCATCGATCTGGCGATCCGGCTCGGCGGCAGCGATGACAGCAGGCTGATGACCCGGTATTTGGCGCCGGCATCGGTTGGTCACCTGCGCATCGCCTGCTTATTTCAAAAAGTATGGCGTCCCGACCGACGTGGAGCAATTGCTGGAGCACAGTTGCTTGGCCTTTGTTCACGGCGGACGCTCGGTCGAGTGGCGCTTCACCATCGATGGCGTTATTCGCTCCGTCGCCATTAACGGGCGTTTTAGTGCGAGCAACGCGGAAGCTGTATGCGATGCCACGCTGGCGGGCTACGGCGTCGCCAAGCTCGCGACCTTTCTTATCAGCGATCACCTGCGCGCGGGACGCCTTGTGCCCATATTCGAAGATTTCGCTGCCGACGGTCCGGAGGTACGCGCCGTCTATCCGTCAAGCCGTCATCTTTCACCAAAAGTCCGGTCCTTCATCGACGAACTCCTGGTCGCGTGGCGGCCTGAACCGCCCTGGGACCGGCCCTGACAAATATCAAAGCTCACAGCATTCGATCTGATTTATTCTAAAGATGAATTACGCCACGGCGGACGGCATGCGCGACAGCGTCGGTACGCCCGACTGCATCGAGCTTATCCATCAATGCACCGACGTGGAATTTCGCCGTGTGGACCGATATCCCAAGGCGTCGAGCTATCGCCTTGTTCGATAAGCCCTCGGCAAGGAGCGTTAGCACCTCCAGTTCGCGAGGAGTCAATGGGACATCCTCCTCAACGGATGCTGATGCGCCACTGGAAAGCACCAAGGTGACCTCTGCTGAATCGCCAGCACCGACTAGCCGCAGGCCTGGTACGTTCGCGAGCAACTTCGCGAGCCGGTCGGCCAGCGCCCGGTCCTCAATATTGAGTGCCAGTCGGATTGGCTCTGCTTCGGTGCTCTTACTCAAGTAGCGGGTCTCTCGCCGATCGTCAGCGTAACGTTCTTGGTCTCACCGCCGCGACGCAGTCCAAGCGTAACCGTCTGGCCTACGCTGTCCGGCCCGAGCGCGCGCAAAACCGATCGTAGGTGACGGATGGGCTCATCATTCCAGCTGACGATTATATCGCCCTGCTGCACGCCCGCCTTGGCGCCTGGTCCCTGAGGCTCGACCTTCATCACCATGACACCTCGTCCGCCGCCCTCGATCGCGACAAGCTGGAAACCGAGGCCGAGATAGCCGCGCGGGATGCGGCCGTGCTTCTCAAGTCTCGCCGCTACACGCTCAATAGTAGCAGATGGGATAACGAGCACACGCCGGCGCGGTCCGAACACCGTCATGCCGATCGCGCGGCCGCTTGCATCAACGGCTAGGCCGCCTTCCGCACTCTGCCGCATGCGCACATCGAGTTCGATCCGAGCGCTGATCTCGCCGCCACGCAACGACCACCACGGGCCGGCACTGCGGGACACCATGCCCAAGGCTGCGGTCGGCGCCCCGTCTTCAGCCGCCACTGCGATAGCGAGCGAGCCGACGGGCACCGGTTTTGTCTCAAGCTGAACTGCCGGCAGGTCGGTGCGCTCAATCCGCAACACGGCGATGTCGGTTGTATGATCGCGTCCAGCGAGTTCGAGCCGCCAACGACTTACCGTTCGGCAACGTAACAGTGAAGTCGCCTTCTTCAGACAGTGCTTCGTCGGCAGTGACGATGAGTCCGGGGCGCCAAAAGAAACCGCTTGATCGCGAACGCGCAGACTTGATGGCAACGATGCTGGGTGCGGCAATGCCGACCAAACGCGCCAATACGGCTGACAGGTCCTGAACTTGGCTGAGTTGAGCGCCTTGGGTCATGGAAGTCTCCAGTTGTTTTCAGACCCATATGCGAAGACCGGGCGTTCAGCCTACTGCCCAGATGGGCAGGCTCGGCGCTGCTGCGCAGACAGTTCGGTTGCTATTCGGATGTCGGCGAGCGATCTTCGTTGTGATCGGAAACGAGAATTAGCTCGCTTTAGATCGATGGTGGCTAACGTCGCGGCGTTTGAGTTGCCGCGCCGAATGGAATCTTCAGGCCACTCCATTGCGAGAAATTCGTCCGCGAGAAAGTCATGCCCAACGCAATCGCAATCCCTTCGATAACGAATTGCAGCGCTGACGAGAGCCCCAGCATTTGCAGCGTCTGGCCGAGCTGGATGAGAAACAGCGCCGCCCCGGCAACGGCGACCATGCTGCCAATACCCCCCGACATCGCCGTGCCGCCAAGAACGGCAGCCGCAATCGGCGCCAATAGATACGGCTCGCCGACCTTAAGCGTGGGATTACGAATGAACGCGGAAATGAGAATCCCGGCAATGCCGTAAAGGAAGGCGGCGACAGTAAAGGCGGCCGTTTGATAGACGGCAACGTTGAGGCCGGCGATCCAAGCCGCTCGCGGATTGGCGCCGACCGCTGAGAAATGCCGGCCAATTGTGGTCTTGCGCAGGACGAGGGTCAGAATTACCGCCAGTGCGGCCACGATCCAGACGGAAAAATTCAAGTCAAGAAACCGCGCATCGCCCCACGCCGCCATGCCCGGCGGAACGCGCGCTTCCTGCGGCAGCGATTCGCGATACCACAGCGTAACGCCGCTGGTTATCGCGCCGACGGCAAGTGTGACGATCAAAGCATTGAGCTCAAACACCGCCACCAGAATCCCGTTAATGACACCGATAACGATGGAAAAGAAAAGTGCCGCCACGATCGCCGCCAGCATCGCGTCATCGCGGCCACCGGAAAAGCCGAGGATGATCGTGCTTGACAGCGTGATCACTGCCGGAATTGACAGATCGATGCCGCGCGCCATGAGAACGAGCGTTTCACCGATGGCGGTGATCGCCAGAAAGGCCGCCAGCGGGATAATGGCGAGGAAGGTGGACGGAAGCAGGCTGCGCGGCGCCACGATCGCGCAAAAACATATAAGTCCAACCATGGCGAACCAGATCGCCGCGAAGCGCATTTGCGGTGGCCGCCATCGCGGTGCCGCCATCGCCGGCAACACCGAGCCACGGCTTCGGGTATCGGCGGATCGGTCATGACGTTTGCGCGCCGGCGGCAAGCCGCCCGAGTGCGGTGCGGATGTTGCCCCATACGCGGCGCACCGGTTGCAAGCCGGAATAAAGCGCGACGGCGAACAACGTCAATGCTCCGCTCGTCATGATGCCCGCACCGGTATTGAGCGCGAGCAAGGCGATAATATTGACGGTCAGCGTGAAAAACAGCGCTCCGAGCATGGCGCCGACGAACGAGCCGCGGCCGCCGGTCAGCGCGGCGCCGCCGAGCACCGCCGCAGCGATGCTGGTCAGGGTATAGCTCGATCCGATAATGGGACTTCCGACGCCGACTTCGGAACAGACAAACAAGCCGCTAATGGCGGCGATCGACCGCGGAAAGGAAATAGGCCCGCATGTGGACGAAATCGACGCGCACGCCGTTGCGTTTGGCAGCCTCCTCGCGGAAGCCGACTGCGCGCATTTTTAGACCGCTTCGGGTCCGATAAAGCCAAATATCCCCGGCGATCGCGGCGAACAGAATGAGGAAGAATGAAACCGGAATGAAGCCGACGCGCGTCTGAAAGAAATCAATGAAATCCTCGCTGATCACGCCGAATGGCGAGGGCCGCAGATAAAGCGCAATGCCTTGCACGACGCTCAGCATCGCAATGGTGGTGATCACCGAATTGATGCCGACGATATCGAACCAAAGCGCCGTTGCTCAATCCGACCACGACGCCGACGGCAAGGCAAACCAGCGAACCGAAAAGAATGAGCCCGGCACCCATGTCCTCGGCAATGAGGAAAGAGCCGATCACCACGACCAGGCTTATGACCGCGCCGACCGAAACGTCGAAGCCGCGCACCATGAGAACATTGAACTGCGCCATTGTGACCAGGGCCAGCGGCGCGGTGGCGAGCAGAATGTGCTTGATATTCAGCGGCGTGAGGAACGCGTCCGTGCGCGCCGTCGCGTAGCCGCCGACCGCGAGCGTCAGCAGCAGCAGGAACAGCAAGGGCACCCACCATTGATTGCTGCCGCCGGCGACGAGCCGGCGCAGGTTCGCGGCGGAAAGCCAATGGTGCCGCGGCACCTGCACGTGTTCCTTGGCGCTGGCGGCGACCTCCTTGGAACGCAGGAACGAGGACACGATGCTCTCTTCGGTGACCTCGCTGCCGCTAAGTTCACGGATCACGCGCCCGCGCGAGAACACGAGCACGCGATCGCACAGGCCGGCCAATTCCATGGCGTCCGACGAATTGATGATGCAGGCGAGCCCCTCGTCCGCTTTGGCGCGGATCGCACGATAAATGTCGAAGCGCGCATTCGCATCGACTCCTTGGGTCGGCTCGTCGATCAACAACGCCTTCGCCTCGTAGAGGAAACTGCGCGACAACACCGCCTTCTGCTGATTGCCGCCGGAAAGGCCGCCGATCGGCTGATCGAGATCGGCGGCCACGATGTTGAGCTTGTCGATCAAGGCGAGCGTACTGGCCCGCTCCTTGGCCGCCGAGATCAGGCCGTACGTTGCAAATTCGTCGAGCACTTGCACGGTCATATTCTCGCGCACGCCGAGGCCGGCGAAGATCAATTCCGCCGCGCGGTCGGCGCTGAGCGACAGGATCCGCCCTCGAGCGCCTCTCGCGGCGTTGCCAGTTTTAGCCGCCCGGCCATCGCAGATAACCGTGCCGGCCGCCGGTTCGAGGCCGCCAAGCGCGCGCAAAGTCTCGCGTTGTCCGTTCCCCTCAGAACCGGCAAATCCGAGAATCTCGCCGCGGCGAACATCGAATGCCACGTCGTGAAAACGCGCGCCGCTCAAGCCCTTGGCCGAAAGGACGATGTCCTTGCGACGCAAGGCCGGATCTGCTGGGTATTCCGTTTCGATCGGCCGGCCGACCATCAAGGCAATCAAATCGTTCTCGGAAAGCCGCTCGTCCACCTCGTAGGTGCCCTGCCCTTCGCCATCGCGCAGGATGGTCACGCGGTTCGGCAAGCGCCAGAATCTCCGGCAGACGGTGGCTGACATAAACCACGGCGGCGCCGCCGGCGACGATGCGGCGAACGATCTCGCTCAGCTTTTCGACGCCGGATATGTCGAGGCTCGAAGTCGGCTCGTCGAGCAGCAAGACTTTCGGGTTGGCCGACAACGCCTTGACGATTTCGAGAAACTGGCGCTGCGAGGGATTCAATTCGCCGACAGTAGCGCGTCGGCGAAATGTTGAGGTCGTAGGCGGCCAATTGCCGTCGCCGCCCAGTCGAGCTTGCCGCCATGGGGCGCTCGGACCCTCGGCGCGCCGAGCAGCAGATTTTCCGCAACGCTCAGTTCTCGCACCAGCAAATCGTCCTGGTACACCACGGCCAAGCCGAATTGGCGCGCCTGCAGCGGATCGGCCGCAACGAGTTCTGCCCATAATCCGGACGCCGCCCTGTCGGCGCTCACCGCGCCGGCGGCGATGCCGAGCAACGTGCTCTTGCCGGAGCCATTCTCGCCGAGCGACGGCGTGAATCTCCCCCGGCCGACATTCGAAATCGACGCCATTGAGCGCCTGAACGCCGGGATAGCGTTTGCAGATGCCGGAAAGCACGAGCGAGGCGGACGTCATTTCGTGCCACACCAACGGTCGTGCGGGTTCGGCGCTAGGCCGAATGAAAAAGCGGGAAACAGTTTTCCCGCTTTCGAAGTCGGCGGCAAGCGGAGCGCGGCACAAGGTTCGCGCCCGTAAGGCTTACGCGCATGTTGCTTCTTCTTGATCGGCAGATCTCTATTGTTTGGCGAACATCTGCTTCATCATGTCGTTGTCGACCAGCGTCGTCAGCGACGCGCTTTCCGGAATGGCGGGATTGCACTGGCCCTTGACGACCGGGTGCATTTTGAATGGCACGTTGATGCTCGGAGGCACATCCTTGCCCTCCTTTTTCATCATCGCCGCCGTCAAAGCGAACCGCGCCTGATCGTTTTGGCCGTTGGAGTAGAAGATCTTGAAATTGGGATCGTTGGCCTTCTCCCAATCGCAGATGATCGCCCATCTCGTCGGTGCGCAGCGAGACGATCAGGTCCGGCGTCTTTTTGGCCGCTTCGTAGGCTCGCAGCCCGCCGCGGAAGCCGTCGGCATATTCGAACAACACCGCGTCAACGCTGCCGTACTGGGCGAGGAAGCCCGGACATCGCCTTGAACGAACCTTCCTGCGTCCAATTGGTATCGGCTTTGCCGAGAAGCTTCAGGTTCTTGTGCTTGGCGATCTCCTGCTCGGAGCATTTCTGCCAGCCGGCGCTCAGTCCGTTGCCCGGCGTGCCGCCGAGCTCGACGATCGTGGTCGGATCTTTCTTCGAGTTCTCCTCAACCTTCTTCACGAAATCGGTGCCGAGCGCGCACAGGTCTTCGGCGATCGAGGTGACGAAATCCTTGCCGGCCTTGCCGCCGACATAGGTGCCGTTATGGAGAACGACGAGGATTCCGGCCTCGGAAGCCTCCTTCACGGTCGGCAACAGTGCCGGCCCGGCATCGGCGAAGATGACGATGACATCGACCTTCTGCGCGATAAAGGCGCGCATATCCGAGATCGCCTTGGTGGCGTCGCCGCCGGCCGACGTGTAGACGATCTTTTTGATGCTCGGATAAGTCAGCGCCTGCTCGATGAATTCCATTTTGGTGACTTGGCGCCAGACGTTCTCGCCAAATCCGTCGGCGTAAGCAACGGTCAGATTGCCATGGCCGGTCTCGCAGACGTTGTTCTTCCAGCATTCGAGCGCGAGCTTGCGCTGCTCCGGCGTCAAATCGATCGCCGCGCGCTTGATCGCCTCGACGATGACCGGCGAGACGTTCTCGGTTGTTCCCACCGACTTCAACATCAGTTCGTTGACGTCGCGGGCATTCGACCGGCGCATTCCACGCCAACAGAGCCGCTGCCGCGATTGGCGCGGCCCAGTGACGCACTCCCCTGAGCTCCCATTTCATGTGTCGTCCTCCCTTTGAATGATTTGTTTGTCGAGCGCATTTGGCTTCGCGCTTCTACTTGTTCTTCAGCCACGGATATCGCGCGGTGTCTTTGCCGGCGTAATCGGGATCCAGATAGATGAAACACCGCTGGATCTTCCAGTCGCGAATTTCGAATACGTCGCACCAGCGGCCGGCGCCATGCTCGGGCGCGCCGGCGCGCCAGGCTCCATCGCGATGTTCGCCTTCACTCGTGCCTTCGCAAACGACGACGTCGCTGCCGGAAAAGATGAAGTTGAAATGGGAATAGTGATGCAGGATCCATTTCAGCGTGGCGCCGACGTCGCCGAAACATTTGCCGATTTCCTGCTTGCCGTTGGCCATGCCCCATTTGGGGAAATAGACCTGGGCGTCGTCGGAAAACAGGTCGAGGATGCTGCCGCCATCCGACGTTTTTCCGGCTTTGTCGAAGGCTTTCAGATATTCGATGATGACCGATTTCCGTTGTTCGTCGGTCATCGTTTGCTTCGCAACCGCCATGAACTCCTCCTTGATCCGCCCGTCTCTTGCGAACTTATTTAGCTAGCTTCTTGCGCTCCTTGTGGGCCGCGGCGGCGGCGAGATAGGAAAAGGCCAGAATCGGCCCAATCGTCGCGCCGCCAGCCCAATACGCGCGCGCAGACGCCGAGGCGACGCAATTGCCGACGCCGTAAAGACCGGGAATAGGCTTCTCCTGATCGTCGAGCACTTGGCCGGAGGTGTTGGTCTTCGGACCGCCCTTGGTGTCCAAATTGCCCCCGGTCAGCAGCGCCGCATAGTACGGCCCCTGCTCGGAGATCGGATACATCGTGGGATTAGGCGCCGACGGCGACGGGGCGACCGAGCCGTTGAACAGCAGTTCCACCTGACGTTCGCCGCGGTGGAAATCGAAGTCCCGGCCGCCCGACGGCAAAGCCGTTAAACCGCTGGACGGTCGCAGCCAGTGTCTTTTCAAAATCGGGCGCGAGCTTGAGCCCACCGGTCGCCTTCTCGTAGCGGGCAAGGCGCGCGGCGATTGCGCTCGTCAACTCACCGAGCGTGGCGCCCTTGATGACGTGGGAATCGTCCGTGCCGGGCGGAACGATGAAACGGCCATATTCGTCGCTGGCGCTGTGATCCTGGCTGCGTTGATCCCAGATCGCGATCAGCAACAGGTTCGGATATTCGCCACGCGCCCCGTCCCATTGGAAGAAGGATTGCGCCGATTCATTGTAAGCGAGCTTTTCGTTGGTGACCCGGCGGCCCTCCTTGTTCACGTAGATCATCGAGTCGCCAGACGGCGAAAACGTGCCGATCAGCCCCGGATCGCGCGCCATCGCTTTTTCGAACACGATGGGACACATCCACGCGTAATTCATATTGCGCAGCTGCGCGCCGAGCGCGCTGGCGATGTAGACGAAATCGCCTTCGTTGCTCAACGCGGCGCAACCGCCATAGACCGGGGCGCTGAGATAATTCTTGCGCAGCTCGACATTGTGGGTAAAGCCGCCGGTGCAGAAGACGACCGCCTTGCGGGCCAAAAAGCGCTTTTTGCCCTTGGCGCCGTCGGCCTCGACGCCGATGATTTCGCCCTTGGAATTTCTGATAACGCGCTGAACGCGGTGGCCGGCGCGAATATCCACGCCGTCGCGTCTCGCCGCCTCCGACATGGTGCGTACCGCGACCTCGCCGCCATCCGACATGCTTTCGCGCGCGTCCTTCGGCAGCAGCACGCGTCCTTTGGGCGCTTTGTCTTCCGGAAGCTCGGCCCAATAATCGGGCACGAAGTCGCAATGGCGATATTCGAGCGCGCCTTTCTTGCTCAACAACTCGGTCGCCGTCGAGGCATTGTCGTAGATCGCCTCGTATTGCGAATATTCCCACGCCGGCATGCCGAAGCGCGGCGCATCGGCGTTGTACATTTCCGGGCGCGAGAGCCGCGCCATGTAGCGGATGCAGTCCTTCTTCGGATCCTTGGTCCCGGCCTTGCGCATGGCGGCGTTGTTCGGCACCCAATACCAAAAGGCGGCCTTGCTTGGTCGTACCGCCCAGAGTTCGCCGCCTTTTCCAGCACCAGGACCTTGTTACCGTGCCAGCGGCTGAACAGTGCCGTGGCCAAACCGGCCACGCCGCTGCCGACGGCGATAATGTCGAACTCGGCGTCAAATTTGCCCTTGGCGGCTGCCGGCGCCGAACTTTTTCGCGCGATGCTGGCCACAGTGATCCTCCCTGATTTTTGCAAAGATTGCCGCCAAGTGCGGATCGCAATCTTTCAAATTCCTGATTTTATAGGATTCTGAAAACCCAAAGAAAAACCGGAAGATGGCGTTGTCACCTTGCGGTTGGACTCGATAAAATCCGCTGGCTAATTGCTAGGATGGTGGGGACACGTCAGGCGAACGGGCGGTCGCTCAACTCACCGATCCATTGGGCGATTGCCCTGGGCAGGACAACGATGGCGCAGCCGGTGCATCGGCAGCCGCAATCGGGCATGTTTCGCGGACTCGAACAGTTCGAGAACCGGGGCGAAACAAGCGGCGTCGGTTATTGCATCGCCGGACCCAGCCCTTACGCCCTTGAATTTTCAAACACCGCCGACGTCATCTGTCTGTTGTTAGGCGACATCAACAGCAGCACCAAATTCGAAGACGACAGCGAGAGATCGCTTGTTTTCTTGAACGAGTTTACGGCGTTTCATCCCCGCGTCGGCAATGTCCGCGTCCGCGCCGATGAGGTCCGGTACGGATTTGTCGCGTTTAGTTACGCCGACAATTTTCAAAGCCTGATCGATGACCGCAGTATCGAGAAGCAGCGTCTGGACGGAAGCCGAAACAATATTCGCAGTGACGCCATCAAATTCCTTGCCCGCTACGCGAAGGAACGGCTGCGAAAGCACGGCCGCCTGCAGCCTCTGGAACTCCAGTTCCTTGCTCTTGGCACTTACCTTGAAACGATGCGGCAACTGGAAACTGCGTCAACCGTGCCCCGCGGGATATTGTCGGACCGGGAATTCACGCTCCTTTGCGACTACATCGATGGAAATCTGGAAGACAAGCTCACCTGCGCCGACCTGTCCCGGGCCATGAACGTGCCGCTGCGGACGATTTACGACAGCGTCAAGGTTCGCACCGGACGCTCGCCGTATAATCTGATCATCGAAAAGCGAATTGCCCGGGCCTGCGACATGTTGCGGAATTCGAACGCATCGATCGCGGAAATCGCCTGCGCCAGCGGCTTTTCCTCCCAGCAGCATCTGACCGCAACGTTCTCGCGCAGATTAGGCCGCACCCCCCGGCGCCTGCGATACGAAACGTGACAGCAGGCGGAATCCTTCGTTACATCGTCGGATCGTTGGTGACGGCGTAGCTCGACATTAAACGCTGGATATATCCCGCATATGAATTGGCGATGGTCGCATCGCGGATGAGCAGCACATTCTCCGCATTTCCCATGGCGTGATTTGAGAGATTAAAGCTTCCCGTCACGACGATCTGGTCGGCGACGACAAGCTTATTGTGCATGAAGTTGTGCGGCTGCGACGGATTCTGACGATCAAACGGGAATTGAATTCTTTCGTACCAAATGCCGCGCGACTTTGTGCCAGGTGTTGACCTTGTCCGCTCCGACATTCGCGGCCTTCCACTGCCGCTCGACTTGATCCATTTGCGGGCCGTCATAGAGGCCGCCCAACGGCAAACCCCTGTCAATCGCCTCCGACAGCGCGGCGAGGATCGGTCCCGACGACAGAACAACGGATGCGACGTAAAGTCTGTTCTCTTGCGGCCGCAATTGCTCCCACGATTTCCTTCAATACCGCGGGACTTTCGCCCGGCGTGAATGCAATCGTTACCGGCACGTCATTTAAGTGAACAGTGCCGGCGTCGTGATAGCCGATCGAGTTGACGATCTTTCCGCGCGACCACATGTCGGTAAAGTCGCGTGCGTAATATGAAGCCAGTTGCTGGCGAACGCAGACACAGCAGGTTGTTATCCTGAAGCCCCCACGAGTTGTTCGTGTAGTTCGATGAGCCGGTGAAAACAGCGGCGCCAGCAGAGCTGACGTCACGCACGATGTATTTATTGTGCATCAGAACGCGGTAGCCGGTAACACCTTTGAGCTGCGCGACGTCCGCAAAAGAGCGAACGAAGCTTTCGGTTCCAGGCGGCTTTTGATCGGACTCAAGGTGCGACGGCGAAGCGGCGGGTACTGCATCTGCGGCCCCATCCACGGCACGGTCATAGACAATACGTACCTGAACACCTTTGCGCGCTTGCGCGCGTAATGCCATCGGCGACAATCGTCGCCGCCTCGTCACGCAGGCGAAAGTCGTAGATTGCGATGTCGATTGTTGATTTTGCTTCACCGATGAAACCGGCAACCCGGGTTGCAACATCTTTAATCTGCGCGGTTCGTTCGGGTGTTGCGGTAAATGGATCGCGCCCTTGCTGCTGGAGAAACGTCGCCTCAATGGCTCCTTCGGCGAAGGATGCGGTTTCGGCCGTCATTGACTGAGAAGTCCTTGCGAGGAAGAGTTCGATCACATGTGGTGTCAGGTCTCTATCGAAGGGTAACCTGGCGGACGCGGTCCGGTGTTCAAACCACGGCTAACGAGCTCGCGCCATGCGTCCTCGGCATCGTTAGCGTAGGAAAAAAGATCGAGATCAGCCGATGCTATCATTCCTTCCTCGACCAGCGTCGCGAAATTGATAACGCCGACTCCAATACCTTTTTCCCACCAGAACGACGGGAATGGTGGGCATCTTGGCGGTTTGCATCAGGGTGAGTAACTCAAAGAGTTCGTCGATGGTCCCAAACCCTCCCGGAAAGACGACAAGTGCGTTGGCGCGCATGGCGAAGTGAAGTTTGCGCACGGCGAAATAGTGAAATTGAAAGGTCAAATCCGGGGTCGAATAAGCGTTGGGCTCTTGCTCGTGCGGCAGCCCGATATTGAAGCCAATCGACGGCGCCCCCGCTTCGGAGGCCCCGCGATTTGCCGCCTCCATGATACCGGGACCGCCGCCGGTCGCGATCACATTGTCGCGGACGTCACCGTGCGGCCGCAGCGCGCCACCTCGTTCGGAGGCGATCCGCCCGAAGCGCCGCGCTTCTTCATACCAGTGCGCCGATTGCTCGCCGGGGCGTGGCGCCGCGCCCGGCGGCAGCGGTGCGGTCGATTCCGCTTCATGGCCACTTCCCCCGCGCAGCGTACGCGCGCTCCCGAATACCACGATGGTCGAGCGGACGACCCAAGCGCGCAGTCGTTCCTCTGCCTTCTCGTATTCAAGCTGCAGCCGCACCCCGCGCATGGAGTTGCCAAGCAGAAAGTCCGGATCGAGGGCCGCCAACCGATAGGCAGGCGAATTCTTCTGACCTGCATTTTCGTCCATCACACAGTCCTTATCGCTGGATCAGAACAGGGGCTCGGCTCATCTGCCAATCCCGGAAATGCGGTCTCTCGCACTGCAATAAACTGGCCAGCATCCAACATTCTGGAGAACCGTAGCGGATAGTTGCGAGTTAAGAACACATGAAACGAATAATGCTTAAAGCCGTGGACTTAGGCGTGTCTGCCGTATTCTTGACGTTCTGCACTAAAGTCTTCTGCGTCCATTTCTACAAAGACTTTGAAAAAAGACGCAATCGCCTTTCGTGAGCGTTTTGAATTGCCAGCAGAGCTGGAAGTTGAAAAGCGCGCAAGATTGCAGTGATCGGCCGTTGGGATGCAATCTCCCGCCGCTCGGCCGCGCTAGGTGGGTCGCATTCCTTCAGTCAAGAGCGCGGGAACGGCCGTCCGCCCCTGTAGTCGAAACACGAGAAAGCCAATGATCACGAGATTGACGAAGTTCGACATCACGCCAAAAGCGAACGCCGCTTCATAGAAACCGAAATGGTCGTAGATGGCTCCGGCCGCCCATCCGCCGAGTGCCATACCCGAGCCACTGAAGAGCAAAAACGTCGGAACGCGCCACGATGCTTCCGATGCGGGGAAGAGCTGGCGGATGGCCAACACGTAAGCTGGGATGAGGCCGCTGAAGCCGAAGCCGAAGAAGGCGGAAACGGTAAACAGCCCGACTTCATTTTGGGTGAATAGCAGCGCCGTGATGGCGGCAGCTTGGCAAGCCGAGGAGGCCAGCACGGTGCGCAAGCCGCCGATCCGGTCGGAGATCCAGCCCCAAATCTGCCGAGAAAGAAACGCGGTGATGAGCAACAGGGAGAGCATGGCAGCGCCATGCGCCGGCGCGATACCAAGATCGGTACAGAAGGCGACGAGGTGTCCCTGCGGCATAGCCATGGGCACGCAGCAAAAAAGCGATGCTCCCGCGAGGAGTGCGAGCACGGCATTGGGGTGGAGCCCCAGCACCCTTCCACCTGGTCGCCCCCCTGTGGTGCCGGTCTCACCACCTGTTAATTCCGGTGGCGAGCGCAGCATCAGCGCCACTGGCGCGACCAAGACGAGTTCAGCGGCGCCGAACAGGAGCATCGTCTCATGCCAGCCAACCTGAGCAATGGCGCGTTCAAAGATTACGGGCCAAATGGCTCCGGCCACGTACTGGCCGCTGGAAACAAGCGCGAGCGCCGTACCGAGCCGGCGGTCAAACCAATGACTCACGTACACATAAAGCGGCGCGTTCATCGCGGCGATGCCGAGAAGGCCGACAAAAAGGCCGTAGCCCACGGTAATTTCCCAGCTTGTACCCCTGCTCGCCAGGGCGAGGCCGGCGCTGACCATCACGGCTCCGAACATGACGGTCCAGCGCATGCCGATTCGCGCCGCGATCTGGCCCATCGCAATGCCGCCCGCCGCCATGCCGAGCCAAGCGAGCGAATAAGCCAAGGAGGGGACAGCGCGCTCGCCGAGCTCGGCCGCCATGGGCTTCAGCGCGACCACGGCAAGGTAGGGTGCGCCAAACGCGACCGACATGACCCACAGGGCGGCGAAGGTCATGATCCATGACATCCGCGTCTCGACGCTCGCGCCGATGCCGCGGATGGCGCTGCCCTCCTTCACCATAAACGCATCATTTGGTTTTTTGCTGCCTCGCGCCTGCGGCATCGCTCGCTGTGCTCAACGCAACAATTGGGAGCATCTCGTTCGTTTGCGAGCGTCCGGTCATTCACCGCGCAACTTTGCGCCATGCCGCGGGACGCCACAAGCCAAGCCTTGTCATGGCGAGAATCCATTTTCGCCACGACTGCCCTCCGCCGCAGCATAGCCGTCATGACAATTTGAGTATTCGGAGCGGTGTTCAGACGGCAACTGCCGATGTGACCGGTGCGTCCTTTTGGGGCACCGCCAACATCGCCTGATGTCTCTTTATTCTGGCGCTATCAGGGGGCAAAAGCGGACATTGCGAATTTATAACGGACGCTCTCCGCCCGTTGAGTGTTCCGTAATCTGGTCTTTGCAAATCGGCCCCGGATTAGGCAGGCCGAGCGCCTACGCCGAGCTCTACCGGCATGCGCACAGTCTCAATGACGCGACGGCAAGGAGCTCATAAGCCCTTGAAATCATTGGAGCGGGCGAAGGGATTCGAACCCTCGACCCCAACCTTGGCAAGGTTGTGCTCTACCCCTGAGCTACACCCGCATCCGTAGATAAAAGGTAAGGCGGCAACATCAGCCGCGCCAGAGCTATGCCAAAGAGCGGGGTTCTTTGCAACCGCACGGCGGCGGCATTGAGATCACTAATAAATACCGGGAATCAATCGCCAACGGACGCGGTTCCGATACTCGGCGTAGCCGCGGAGGCCCGCGCTCAAAACCCTTTCCTCGTCGAGGAGACGCCAAAGCAGAAACGGGATCATGGCGGCGAAGACGAGAAGCCCCCACCACGAGCCGAGCGCCAGCGGCATGCCGAGAAGATAGAGGAGGGAGCCGGCGTATTGCGGGTGGCGCACCACCGCATACGGCCCCGACGACACAACACTTTGGCCCGCGAATATGTCGACGTTGGCGGCCGCGAAAGTGTTTTCGCGAAACGCGAGAAAGACAATGAAAAAGCCGACGGCGATCAGCCCGTTGCCCGCGAGCACGATAGCGAGCGGCACCGCACCCGATCCCACGCGCCAGCCGAACGCCGGCACGACCAGGAGCCCGATGAACCCAAGAGAGGCGAAGAGCATGATGGTTCTTTGGGTACTGCTCCGCTCCGCGGTCGGACCACCGGCCAGGCGGCGCTCAAGAAGCGCCGGATCGTTCTTCATCCCATAAAGCGTATGCGAGAACTCCCGCAGCAAAAAATACCGCGAGGAACAGCCAGCCCTGCCAATAACGCAGCGTCCCCGCCGCAACGAAAACCAGGAGCGCCATCACCAGCGCGAGAAAAGTCAGCCCGAGCCAGGCTTTTACATTCAAACTCATCGCTTGTAGGTACCGACGCATGCCTGCTTGCTCGCCGGACCAATTATTCGCTTATTTGGACAGCCTCGGCATCGCCCACCAGACGGTACAACATGCTGCCGTCTTCAGCGTCGAGGAGGCGCGCACGCTGCGCGGCACAATCGCCGGCGGCCACACCAAAAACCTTTTTCTGCGGGACAAGAAAGGCGCGCTGTTTCTGGTGGTCGCGCCCGAAGATGCCGTGATCGAGCTAAAATCGCTGCATCGCCGCCTCGGCGCTTCGGGGCGTTTCTCATTCGCTTCGGCCGAATTGATGCGCGAGACGCTCGGCGTCGAGCCGGGCTCGGTCACTCCGTTTGCCGTCATCAACGATCGCACCGCCCGCGTGACCGTCGTCCTCGATGCGGCAATGATGATGCAGCAGACCCTCAACTTTCATCCGCTCGCCAACACCGGCACGACGACGATTTCGCGCGAGGGACTGTTGAAATTCCTGGAAGCGACCGGGCACCGGCCCCGGATCGAGCCGGTCGCGGGGGCTTGGCTCTAGTGTCCACTCGAACGCTTTCCGATTGCATTCGGCCGTGGTCTTCCCATTTAATCAGGCAACCACGGAGATTTGGGCCGGCACGGCCGAAAGGGAAGGCAGATCAAGGAGATGTTGCAGCAAGCGCAAACCGCCGCCGCTGACGGTGCGGTCAAGGACACGACCACGCAAGCGTTCGTCAAGGACGTCATCGAAGAGTCCAGGCGGCAGCCGGTTCTGGTCGACTTCTGGGCGCCGTGGTGCGGTCCCTGTAAGCAGCTCACCCCCGTGCTCGAGAAAGCGGTGCGTGCCGCCAAAGGCAAGGTGAAGCTCGTCAAAATGAATATCGACGAGCACCCCGCCATTCCCGGGCAAATGGGCATCCAATCCATTCCGGCGGTGATTGCTTTCGTCAACGGCCAGCCGGCCGACGGTTTCATGGGGGCGTTGCCGGAAAGCCAGGTGACGGCTTTCCTTGAGCGCCTGACCAAGGGCGGTATCGGCGCCGAAGCCAAGGATTTGCTCAACGCCGCCGAGGCCGCGCTTGCCGGCGGCGACCCCGCGAGCGCCGCCAATCTCTACGCCGAGCTTTTGGCCGAGGATAACAGCAATATCCAGGCGCTCGCCGGGCTGGCGCGCTGTTATGTGCAGACCGGCGCCATCGAGCAAGCAAAACAAACGCTGGCTATGGTCCCCGAATCGAAGCGCAACGATTCCGCCGTCGCCGCCGCGCGCGCCGCATTAGATCTCGCCGAGCAGGCAAAGACGCTTGGACCGGTCGCGGAGCTTGAGCAGAAAGTGCTCGCCAATCCGGCCGACCACCAGGCGCGCTTCGATCTGGCGCTGGCGCTGAACGCACAGGGGCGGCGTATGGACTCGCTCGATCACCTGATCAGCATCGTCAAACGCGATCGCAAATGGAACGATGACGGCGCCCGTAAGCAATTGGTTCAATTGTTCGACGCATGGGGTCCGACCGACGAAGCCACGATCGAGGGGAGGAAGCGCCTCTCATCGATCCTGTTCGCTTAAGCCGTCTTCGCCGGCCAGCGCGGAAAGTGGGCCGCGCCGCTAGCGGTCCGATTCTAACATTCGCATCCCGGTTCGGCAGGCTATCGTGCGAATGTTAGAATCAAACGACCACTAGCGATATAAATGCTAGTGGAGCTTTGGATTTGACATTCGCTTCACCAGTTCGCGGCCCAGTGCGTAGCGACTGTCAAATCCGCTCCATTACTGCGTGCGGAGCACGAGATGCCGGTCAATGCGATCTACAAGGGGCCTGACGACCTGCCCAGCGTGATCTCGGTCTTTCCGCTGCCGGGCGCCCTGCTGCTGCCGCGCGGACAGATGCCGCTCAATATTTTCGAGCCCCGCTATCTGGCGATGATCGATGAGGCATTCCGCTCCGGCACCAGGTTGATCGGCATGATCCAACCGGATCCGGCCCATCCCGGGCAGGACCAGAGCAAGCCGCACTTGTTTCGGGTCGGCTGTGTGGGCCGCATCAATCAACTCGCGGAGAGCGGCGACGGCCGCTATCTCATCCAGCTTACCGGCGTCGCGCGCTTTCGCGTCGAAGAAGAACTCGCGGTCGGCACGCCATACCGGCAGTGTCGCGTGACCTATCAGCCGTTCGTCGACGATTTCATCGCGCGCAAGGGCGAGGAGAAGGTCGACCGCAAATCATTGTTGCGGGCGCTGGCCGATTTCCTCAAAGCCAATAATCTCAAGGCCGATTGGGATGGCATCGAGAATGCGCCCAATGAAGCGCTGGTGAATGCGCTGGCGATGATGTCACCCTACGGCCCGGCCGAGAAGCAGGCGCTGCTCGAGGCGCCCGACCTAAAAACGCGAGCTGAAATTCTGGTTGCCGTCACTGAAATTGAACTGGCCAAGGGCGGGACCGGCGAGACGCCGCTGCAATAAGCCAGAGCAGAGATCATGAATGGAAATCACACGTAAGGGTTCGGCCGCGATGCTGTCAAAGCCGGGAGTACAATCGGAGCAGCTGATTTTTCCGGAGAACTCAGCTTCGCGCCGCCTCACCATTACCCGCGTGACGGTGGCCCCGCAGGCGGTCAATGCGCCGCATCGGCACACGAACTCCGAGCAGGTCTGGGTCGCCCTCGCCGGCCGCGGCACGCTCCTCCTCGACCAAGAACGAACCGAACCGTTCGCGGCCGGCGACGTCGCCCGCTTCGCTGACGGCGACCTCCACGGCTTGCGCAATACCGGCGACGCGCCGTTCGTCTATATTGCCGTGACCTCGCCGCCGATCGATTTCCGCTCGGCCTATGCTCAGTCCGTGGACAGTTAAGATCAGCCATACATCTGGAGCCAAAATGCCGTCCGATCATGCCGCCGACACCATCGACCCAAAACTTTTGGAAATTCTCGTCTGCCCGCTGACCAAGGGCCCGCTCGAATACGACGCGGCCAATCAGGAGCTGATTTCGCGGTCCGCCAAGCTCGCTTATCCGATCCGCGACGGCATCCCCATCATGCTGCCGGAAGAAGCGCGCCGGATCGATTAGCGGCTTTCGCGCGATTCTCAACCGTCATGCCCGGCCTTGTGCCGGGCATCCCACGTCTTCCCGCATGCGTGGCACAGACGTGGATGGCCGGGACAAGCCCGGCCATGACGGGCCGAAGTAAAAGGAGAACATCGATGATCAAAGTCTGGGGCCGGAATACGTCGGCGAACGTGCAGAAGGTGATGTGGGCGGTGGCCGAAATCGCTCTGCCGTACGAGCGCATCGATATCGCCGGTCCGTTCGGGAAAAATCGCGAGCCCGCCTATCTCGCCAAGAACCCGAACGGGCTGGTGCCGACGCTCGAGGAGGACGATGGCTTCTTGCTTTGGGAATCGAACTCGATTGTGCGTTATCTCGCCGCCAAGCACCGCGCGGAAGTGCTCGAACCAGCCGATTTGCGCGCACGCGCGCGCGCCGGCGCGTGGATGGATTGGCAACTCAGCGTGCTTGGACCGGCAATCGGAGCGGCCTTCCTCGGGCTTATTCGCACGCCGCCGGAAAAGCGCGACCACGCGGCGATCGAGGAGTCAAAAAAGAAAACGACGGCCGCGATAGCCATTCTCGACGGCGAACTCGAGAAGACCGCCTATGTCGCCGGCGAGCATTTTTCCTATGGAGACATTCCCGCCGCAGTCATGGCCAACCGCTACCGCCAGCTTGTGCCGGAGCGCCCGCCGTTTCGGAATTTTGAGCGCTGGTTCGCGGCAATCGCCGGCCGAGCGGCGTTCAAGGATCAAGTCGCGGCGGTGAAGCTGGCTTAAGTGGCCGTCATCCTGAGGTGGCCGCGCGCAGAGCGCGGCCCTCGAAGGATGCAGTTCGAAGCGTTCGGGCCGTCGCCCTTCGAGGCTCGCTAACGCTCGCACCTCAGGGTGACGGACTTTACTCCGCGGCCACGCGGGCTGCGCCGCTTTGCGCGGAGACGATGTAATCCATCGCCGCCTGCACGCCGCCCTTCTTGTGCGGCACGCCGGCAAGCGTCAGCGCCATTTCGGTGGCGCCGAGCGCGCCGATCAGCGTGGCATCGTTGATGTCGCCGAGGTGGCCGATGCGGAAATATTTTTTGGCGTAAGGGCCGAAGCTCGCGCCATAGGCGATGTTGAACATATTCAGCGCGACGTTGCGGAATTGGTCGGCGTCATAGCCGTCCGGCAGCAGCACCGCGGTAATCGTCGGCGAGTAGTATTGCGGGTCGCGGCAAAGAATTTCCAAGCCCCAGGCGCGCACGGCGCGGCGGGTCGCCTCGGCGAGACGATCGTGGCGCGCGAAGACGTTGTCGAGCCCCTCCTCGTGCAGCATCTCGATCGCCGTATCGAGGCCGTACAGCATCTGCGTCGCCGGCGTGTAGGGAAAGAAGCCCTGCTTGGCCATGGTCAGCATGTCTTCCCACTGAAAGAACGATCGGGGCAGCTTGGCCGTCTTCGAAGCGCGCAGCGCCTTTTCGCTCACGGCGTTGAACGACATGCCCGGCGGCAGCATCAATCCCTTTTGCGCGCCGCCGATGGTGACGTCGACGCCCCATTCGTCGTGGCGGTAATCGGTCGAGGCCAGCGAGGAAATTGTGTCAACCAGAAGCAGCGCCGGATGACCGGCGGCGTTGATCGCTTTGCGAATGGCTGCAATCGGCGAAAGACAGCCGGTCGCGGTCTCGTTATGCAGCACGCACACCGCCTTGATCTCGTGCCCCTTGTCCTTGCGCAGATGCTCCTCGATGACCTTCGGATCGGCGCCGGTCGCGCCAATCGGTTTTGATGAATTCCGGCTTGAGCCCGAGCCGCTCCGCCATGATCTTCCACAACGTCGCGAACTGGCCGGTTTCGACCATGAGAACGCGGTCGCCGGGCGAGAGCGTATTGACCAGCGCCGCCTCCCAGGCGCCGGTCCCGGTCGCGGTGTAGATCATGACCGGCTGTGTGGTCTTGAAAATCGTCTTGATGCCTTCAAGCACGCGCTTGCCTAAGCGTGCGAATTCCGGACCGCGCTGATCGATGAGCGGCATATCGATCGCCCGCATGATCCGGTCCGGCACCGGCGTGGGTCCGGGAATTTGCAGAAAGTGGCGGCCGGGAAGACGCGAAGTGTTCTTTTGCGGCATGTCTCGAAATTCCTTCGGATAAAGGTGTCAGAGCTTTCTGAAAGGCAACCGCCCCTGCGGAAAGCGCGCTCGAAGTCCCGGCTGCGCCGGTGCGAAGGCGCTGCGGCGCGGCCTTGATCCCCGAATGCGCCGTTGCGGTCAAGCCTCCTTGCTGCCGCAGGGCTAAGAGTTGGGAAACGTCCCGCGTTTCGGTGGGCCGTTAACTTTCTTGCGCCAACGCGCTTTCGTGCCAGCGCCGGAGCGCCAGATAATTGATCAGCGACAGCAGATAGAAAATGGCGATGCCGGTGAGCGACAGCAGAATCAGCGCGGCGAACATGCGCGGAATGTTGAGTCGATAGCCCGATTCGGCAATACGGTAGGCGAGGCCGGAGCCGGCGCCGGCGGAGCCTGCGGCGATTTCGGCGACGACGGCGCCGATCAACGACAGCCCGCCGGCAATCCGTAATCCGCCCAGTATGGAGGGCAACGCCGAAGGCAGCTTCAGGCGACGCAAAATCTGCCAGCGCGACGCGCCGTAGAGCGCGAACAAGTCGGCGAGATTGCGATCGACCGATCGCAATCCGAACGTGGTGTTGGCGAGGACCGGAAAGAACGCGACGATCCAGGCGCAGACCAGGACCGCGGCGTGCTGCGGCAGATAGATCAGAAGCAGCGGGGCGATGGCGATGATCGGCGTAACTTGCAGCACCACCGCGTAAGGATAGAGCGAATATTCGACAAAGCGCGACTGATTGAACAGGATCGCCAAGAAGACCCCGCCGAAGGCCGCCAGCAGAAAGCCTTCGAAAGTCGTGACCACCGTCACCGCCAACGATCGCAGCAGCAATTGCCAATCGGCGGTGAAGGTCTGCCAAATGAGGTCGGGCGCCGGCAGCACATAGGGCGGAATATTCTTGTAGCGCACCACCGCTTCCCAAGCCGCAATGCCGAGCGCCAAGATGAGAATGGGCATCACGACGCGCAGAGGCCGGTCGCGCCGGTCGCGGTGATCGCGCGCGCTCATGATTGGCCTCCCACCGCCATGGCGACCGCGAGCGCTTCCGAGGCGCGCCGGCAATAGGCCGCATATTCGGGCGAGGTGCGGAAGCTGCGGCCGCGCGGATAAGGTGCGTCGATCGAAAGCTCGGTGGAAATGCGGCCCGGCCGCGCCGCCATCACCAGCACGCGATGGGCGAGATAAACCGACTCGAACACCGAGTGGGTGACAAAGACGATGGTGGTGCGCAAGGCGTCCCACGTTTGCAGGAGATCGTCGTTGAGCTTAAAGCGCGTGATCTCGTCGAGCGCGGCGAACGGCTCGTCCATCAGCAGAATTTGCGGCTCGGTGACGAGTGCACGGGCGATAGAGACGCGCATGCGCATGCCGCCCGACAATTCGCGCGGATAAGCGCGCGGGAATGCGCCGAGACCGACGCGATCGAGCGCCGCTTCGACACGTTCATTTCTTCTCGAGGCGCGCACCTTCCCGAGCTTGAGCGGCAGCGCCACATTGTCGAAAACCGAGGCCCAGGGCATGAGCGTCGGCTCCTGGAAAACAAACCCGAGCCGGTTTTCGCTCTTGCCCGCGGCGGCGGCCGTTGCGCTGTCCCATGCGACAACGCCTTCGCTCGGCGCGGTCAGGCCGGCGATGATGCGCAGCGCCGTCGATTTCCCGCAGCCCGACGGCCCGAGCAGCGCGACAAACTCGCCGGGACGAACTTCAAGCTCGAGCCCGGCGAGCGCGCGCACGCCGTTGGGAAAAGATTTGCCGATACCGCGCAACGCAACGAGCGGAGCCGAGGATTGCGGTCGTGGGCGGCATGGTTCAGCTAGTGTTTCGGCCGCAGATCGAGCCCGACTTTCTTATTGACGAATTGCAGCGTGTAGGATTTCCGGTAATCAAGCGTGACTTGACGACTCCGGCGCGCACCATTTCGTCGAAAAAGCTCTTGGCGTGCGCGTCGGTCATGGCGCCGATCCCGAGCGTCAGGCTGTCGCCGGAATCGACAATGCCGTATTCCTTCATCTTGGCGACCGAGTAGCTGAGAAGTTCGTCGGTCATTTCCGGATTCTGCGTCCTTGATCAGCGCGTTCGCCGCGGCGTTGTCGCCGTAGATGTAATTGTACCAACCGATGATCGAGGCATCGACGAAGCGCTGCACCAGATCGGGCTTTTTTTCGACCAGCTCGCGGCGGGTTTCAATCAGGGTCGAATAATCGGCAAAGCCGTCGTCGGCGAGCAGGAAGATTTTCGGTTTGAATTTGCCCTGCTTCTCGACGGCGTAGGGCTCGGAGGTCACGTAGCCCTGCATCGCGCTGTGCGGGTCGGCGAGGAACGGCTGCGGATTGAAGGTGTAGGGTTTGGTCTGGCTGTCCTTGAAGCCGAAATAGGCGCGCAGCCAGGGATAGTAGCTGGTCATTCCTTCGGGCGAGACGAAGATGGTCAGGTTTTTCAGATCTTCCAGCTTCTCGATGCCGGGAAGCGGATGAGCGAGCAGAACCTGCGGGTCCTTCTGGAACATCGCCGCGACGTCGACGATCGGCACATTCTGGGCGACGGCGTCGAAGCTTTCGAGCGTGTTGGCACTGATGAAGAAGTCGAGCTTGCCGACCGTCATCAGCATGCGGTTGTTGGTGTTCGGACCGCCCGGCACGATGGTGACGTCCAAGCCATATTTGCGATAGGTGCCGTCGGCGAGCGCCTGGTAGAAGCCGCCATGCTCGGCCTCGGCCACCCAATTGGTGCCGAACCTCACCTTGTCGAGCGGCTGCGCCGACGCGACCAGCGGCGCGCCGCCAACAATGATCAGTCCTATGAGCAAAGCCCGGATAAGTTTTGCCCGCGGCATTGCTTGCTCCTTTCTGCGTCCGCCGCGACAATAGGGGAGCGCGAACCGATTGGCGAGAAGCCCGAATGAAACAGCCCCGAAACGCGACTGGATGGAGATGACCTGGCAGGAAATTGCCGAGGCGGGCGATTCAACCAGGCGGTGGATCGCGGTTCTGCCGCTTGCGGCCGTCGAGCAGCACGGACCCGCATTTGCCGCTTGGCGTCGATAGCTTCATTGGCGAGGCCTATCTCGCGCGGGTGCTTCCGCTCCTGCCCGCCGACCTTCCCGCGACATTTCTGCCGCCCCAGCGCATCGGCATCTCGGTCGAGCATGTCGAGTATCCCGGCACGCTGTCGCTGCCGGCGGCAACCGCCATCGCGGCCTGGACGGCGATCGGCGAAAGCCTCGCCCGCAGCGGATTGCGCAAGCTCGTTCTCGTCACCAGCCACGGCGGCAATGTCGCGGCCATGGAATTGGTGGCCCGCGATTTGCGCGCGCGGCTGAACATGCTGGCGGTGACCGTTGGCTGGCACCGCTTCGGCTATCCGCAAGAGACTTTTTCCAGCGAAGAAAAAAGACACGGCATTCATGGCGGCGACATCGAAACGTCACTCATGCTCGCCGCACGGCCTGGTACCACCGCTATGGACAAGGCAGCGCGCGCCGCGCCGGTGAGCCTCGACATGGCGCGCGAGTTTAAATGGCTCAACGCCAGCCGGCCGGCCGGATTTGCCTGGCTGACGCAGGATCTGCACGCCAGCGGCGCGCTCGGCGACGCCACCCTCGCCACCGCCGCCAAGGGCGAGGCCGCGCTCCTTCATGGCGCCCGCGCCTTTGTCGAATTGCTGCAAGAGGTCGATCGCTTCGATCTCGCGCGACTTAAAGACGGCCCGCTGCGCTCTTGAGCGGAGGAAGCTCAAGACCTGCGAGGGCTTCCCGAACGGCATGCCGACGACGGAAGCTGCCATCATTAATGCCGACTTGATGGCGTTTATTAAGGCTAAGCCAAAGAAATCGTCATTCCGGGGCGCGCGAAGCGCGAGCCCGGAATCCATAATCACAATCCTCACAGGAGATAACCAGCGCCCGTGCGACCTGACCTGTGGTTATGGATTCCGGGCTCCGGCCTTCGGCCGGCCCCGGAATGACACTACGCCGCGATCTTCACGTACTCGAAGTCGCCGGGCTTGTTGTCGATACCCATGCGCGGCGGCGCGATCCAGTTGGCGAACTGGCCCGGCTCGGTCACCGGCTGCATCAGGCTGACAATAAAATCGCCGTCGTCTTTCGATGGCAGCCACTTGCCGGTGTCGCGAGTTCCAGCTTGCCTCATCGACGATTTCGCCGGCCGGCGAAACTTTGACGTCCTTGAACTCGCCGATAGCGCGGTGGAAGCCGACATGCGGCAGTTGCAGGCTGAAGTTGACGCCGGTCTTGCCGATGATCTTGTTCCAGCGGTCGAGACCGCGCTGGCAATCGGCGGTGTAGTCGTCGCGCAGCCGCATATTCACCGCCGTAAGCGCCGGCTCGTCGACGCGCTTGATCTCGCCGTCGACCAGCTTGAGCACCGGGTAGGTTGAATGTTCGAGCCGGTGGTCGTCGTCGATCTTGGTTTCCTGGAAGCGGCCCTTGAGGCCGGCGTTGAACGAATTGGCGGCGTTGGTTGAAACTTCCGAGCCGAACAGATCGAGCGACAATGAATAATGCAGGTTGAGCTTTTTCTGGATCGTCGGCAGGTCGATCACGCCGAGGCCGCGGACTTTGTCGATGTCGTTCGGATCGGCGATCCCGGCGGCTTGCATGGCCTCGCAGGTGCGCTGGATGGTGCGACCAACTCCGGTCTCGCCGACAAACATATGGTGCGCTTCCTCGGTCAGCATGAAGCGGCAGGTGCGCGACAGCGGATCGAAGTCCGGATTGCGCCAGGCTTTCGAGCTGCATCTTGCCGTCGCGGTCGGTAAAGAAGGTGAACATGAAGAAGGACAGCCAATCCGGCGTCGCCTCGTTGAAGGCGCCCAGCATGCGCGGCTTGTCGGCGTCGCCGGAGCGCCGTTGCAGCAGTTCGGCCGCCTCCTCACGTCCGTCGCGGCCGAAATATTTCTGCAGAATGTAGACCATCGCCCAGAGATGGCGGCCTTCCTCGACATTGACCTGGAAGACATTACGGAGGTCGTAGAGTGAGGGCGCCGTCTTGCCGAGATGGCGCTGCTGCTCCACCGAGGCCGGCTCGGTATCGCCTTGAATGACGACCAGGCGGCGCAGCATGGCGCGATATTCGCCGGGCACCTCTTGCCATGCCGGTTCGCCAAAATGGTGACCGAACGGAACCTTGCGGCCCTCATCCTTCGGCGCGAGCAAAATGCCCCAGCGGTATTCGGGCATTTTGACGTAGTCGAATTTGGCCCAGCCTTTCGGATCGACCGAAACCGCGGTGCGCAAGTACACCAGCGCTTGCTGAAAGCCTTCCGGACCCATGTCCATCCACCAATCGATGTAGCCGGGATGCCAGCCCTCCAGCGCGCGCAGCACCTGCCGATCTTCGGCGAGATTGACGTTGTTGGGAATCTTGGTCGTGTAATCGACGTTCTCGATGTTCATGGCTCGCTCCGCTCGCGGTGGACAGATGCCGGACGACAGACGACGGATTGGCGCAGTTTCGTCATGAGCTTTATCTGTCGTCCGTCATCCGTGCTCTGTCGTCCGCTTTCACACTCTCTTGGTATCGAACACCGGCTGCTGGCCGGTGCCGTAACGTTTCAGCGCTCCTTCTTCGCCGATGGCGTTGGGCCGCTGGAAAATCCAGTTCTGCCATGCGGTCAATCGCGCGAAGATTTTCGATTCCATTGTTTCCGGCCCGGCAAAGCGCAGATTGGCTTCCATGCCGGTCAGGCTGTCGGGCGAAAAGCTCGCGCGCTCTTCCAGGAACACGCGCACCTCGTCGTCCCAGTCGATGTCGTCGAGGGCAAAGGTGATGAGGCCGAGGTTTTGCGCGCTTGCGGCGTCGAGCGGCTTTTCACATTCCGATTTCGCCGCGTCGATTGCAGCCGGATTGGCGAGGAAGCGGCTTGCCAGGCGCGTCAAGCCGTTGGCCATTGGATAGAGGCCGAAATTCGCCGCGCCGAGCACGATCGCCGCCGGCGGCTTGTTGTCGCCTTCGCGTTGGCCCAGCAGCATGTAGGAGCGGTCGCTGGCGAAGGCGAGCTCGGCGAGCGTGCCGGCAAAGCAAGAGCCCGGCTCGATCAGCGTCACCAGCGAACGCGAGGTGACGATCGACGCGCTTGAGCACCCGCTTCCACAATGAGCGGATCTCGCGCACCAGCCAGTGATCGCGATTGGCGTCGAGCATGCTTCTCGTAAGGCCATCACCTCGGCGAGGTCGCCCGACGACTTAAAGACGATCGCGGCGACATCGAGTTCGTTGAGGCGAATATTGAAGAATCGCATCATCGAGCTCGCGGGCG
Organism: uncultured Alphaproteobacteria bacterium; assembly: GCA_963835195.1. Lineage (GTDB taxonomy): Bacteria > Pseudomonadota > Alphaproteobacteria > Rhizobiales > Xanthobacteraceae > BOG-931. The sequence continues at coordinate 89,086 of CAWIEY010000001.1, read as the reverse complement.
AGCTGCAGCGGCCAGAACGTCGCGCCGAGCGCAACCATGTCCGTGCGCCGATTGCGGCGGCGGTGCGGTCGGCCCGCGCACGGTGATTGTCGCAATCCGGGCGCCGCGATCGAACGCGACCGCAAGCGCGCCGTACGTCGATACCGTCGGCAGTGAAGTCGCGGGCAAGCGGCGTAAGCTTGATCCCCTGCTCCGCCCCGTTGCGGCGCGATTTCGCCGCGAATTCGCTGCCGCGCGCAACAACGGTGTCGTCGAATTTCGAGCCCGGCACGACTTCGTCGACCAGCCGCCATTCCACCGCGCGCTTGCCCTTCACCCCTTCTTCGGTGGTGCAGAACACGTCGGCGTGGTCGCGGCGCACCTTGCGCTTGTCGGCGACCCGGGTGAGTCCGCCGGTGCCGGGCAGCACCGCCAACAGCGGCAGCTCCGGCAACGCGACCGCCGAGGAGCCGTCGTCGACCAGCATGATGTGATCGGCGGCCAGCGCGAGCTCATAGCCGCCGCCCGCCGCGGTGCCGCTGATGGCGCAAATGCTCGGCACCCCGGAATGCGCGCTCAAATCCTCGATGCCGTTGCGCGTCTCATTGGTGAACTTGCAGAAGTTGACTTTGTGGGCGTGGCTCGCGCCGGCGAGCATGCGGATATTGGCGCCGGCGCAGAACACGCGCGGCTTGCCCGAGCGCAGCACCAGTACACGCACCTGCGGATGTTCGAACCGCAGCCGCTCGAGCGCATCGGCAAGCTCGATGTCGACGCCGAGATCGTACGAGTTGAGCTTGAGCTCGTAGCCCTCGAACAGCGGCGCTTTTTCGTCGACGTCGAGGAGAAGCGTCGCGATTTCGCCGTCGACGTTGAGCTTCCAATGACGATAGCGGCCGGGCTCGGTTTGGAAATCGATACGGGTTTTGCCGTTGGCGAGGGGCCGTTCCGGATGCCGGGTGTCTGCCATGACGGCGAGCCTCAGGTGTACTATAGTGCAGCAGGCCTTGCCGGATTAATATGCACTATAATGCATCAGGCTGCAACCCCTCTGCCGGCTTGTGTTTCGCCCTCATGATGGTCGCGGAACAGCCGGTTGATGAAAGCCGCAATCGCCGTGAGCGTCTCTTTGGGCTTGTCGCGCTGCGGCGAGTGGCGCGCCCCTGCGAGCACCACCGTCTCGACCGGACAGAAGCACTCATCGCGCGCAACTTCGAGCTGCTTCAGCGTGCCGTATTGATCGTCCCTGCCCTGCACGATCAGGATCGGCACGCGGATATAACCAAGCGCGTCGGTAATATCCCAATCCTGGAAGGCCAGATCGAGCCAGGGCTCGACCCACGAGCGGAAAGCGCCCTCGACGTCGGCGTGCCAGCGCGCGAGTTTTTTGCGTAGCACGCCGGCGGCGAATTCGTCGCGCGTGCGGCGGATCTCGTTTAGTCCCATGGCTTCGGTGAAGAAGTGCGGCGCGATCAGCACCAGACCGCGGACGCGGTGATCCTGCACGCTTCCCGCATAGATCGTGGCGATTGATGCGCCGTCGCTATGGCCGAGCAGAATGCCGCGCTGAAATCCGATTGCCGCGAGCAGGCGCGGTAAGGTGTCGAGCGCTTCCTCGTCCATGAAGTTGACAGTGCGCGGCAGCCTTGCCGCGCTCGATTTGCCGTAGCCCGAGCGCGAATAGACAAAAACACCGGCGCCAGTCGCCGCCGCGAGCTCGTCGGGAAACGAGCCCCACAAGCCGACACAGCCGAGCCCTTCGTGCAGCATCACGATGGTCGGCGCCACATCGGGACGCGGCCCGATCATGCGATATTCCAGGCGGTCCGGCGGCAGATCGAGGAAGCCCTGATCGAGGAGGCTCACGGCTTTTCCCCGCGGTGCGGTTCCGCGCCGAGCAATTTTTTCACCGCACGCAAAAGCTCGGCAAAGCTTTGCTCGATCGAGTCACCCGATGTGTCGACCGCCGCTTCGGCGCGCGCGTAATCGGCACGGCGCGCCTCGAGGATGGCAACGAGATCCGCCATGGCGGCGCGATTTTGCGCCATGGGACGGAAATCGCCCTGCGCCATCACCCGGCTCATGTGCTCGTCCGGGCGCGCTTTGATCCAGATCGTATGGGCCCGGCGCAACAGGAGCGCATAAGTTTCGGAATTGGAAACGATGCCCCCCGCAGTCGTGATGATGGCGGCGTCCTGTTCGGCGACGACGCGCTCAAGCGCACCGCGTTCGTGGCGGCGGAAAGTCGCCATGCCGGCCATCTCGATCAGGTCGGGAATGCTGGCGCCATAATCCTCCTCAACCCGGCGATCGAGCTCAATGAACGGCCAGCCAAACCGTTGCGCGAGCATTCGTCCGAGCGTCGATTTGCCGGCGCCGCGCAGACCGACGAGAGCGATGCGGCGACCCCGGTCGGTACTTTTTTGTCGCGCCAGCCGCAGTGCGATGTCTTTTGCCAGCGCGGCGAGCTCGGTGTCCGGCACTTGGGCGATAAGATCGATCACCGGACCAAGGGCGGCGTTGCGGACACCGGTCTCCGGCAAAAGCGCGGCGGTCGGCAGTTCGAGCGCGCGCGCAATGGCGCGCAGCACGCTTACCGAGGGATTGCCGGTGCCACTTTCGATCTGCGCCAGATATCGCTCTGAGGTCGCGGAGCTTTGCGCCAACTGCCGGCGCGTCAGACCGCGTTTGGCGCGGTGCTTGCGCAATTCGGCGCCGATGGCGGCAAGGAATGCGCCAATCTCGGCGGCATCACTTTGGCTCCCGACAGAAGGTTCGGAAGCCTTTGCCTCTGGTTCGGAGATCGCCACGGATCAACAGCCGCATGCATTATAATGCATGCACTATAATGCATGCGTGGCGCGGCATTGGCAAGACCGCGTTCACTCAAACATTTTCCGCCAGGCCCCCGCATGCGGTTCAGCGCGCGGTTCGGCTTCTTCGTTGGCCTCGGGACCCGGATCGTCGGGCGCATGCACGAGTGGAATGACCGGCGCAGCGCTCGGTTGGTCGGAGGTGCCGGCGGGCCGCGTGACGGCAGGGGCGGCCGCCGCCGCGGCGGTCGCGTCGGCCTTTTCCGCCTCCGCCACATTGCCGGGTGGCGGCTCGCGAGTCTCGGCGCGCTCGCCGGAGACTTCCGCGCGCGGGGCCTCGGCTGGGCGCGCCTCAATCACCGGCGCCGCACTGGCGATCGCCCTGAGCGGAACCCGCCATTCAAAGCCGTCGAGACGGCCGCTCGGCGAGACCGGGCGCCAGCGATCGGAAACGTACCCTTCCGCCGTCCATGCGGGATCGGGCGCGGCAGTAAGCGCACGGGCGATCCATTCGCGCGCGCGGCCCTCGTCGTTCGCGGCCGCGCGTTCGAGTTCGGCCATCAGCACGGCTACTCTTTTGGTCGGCGCCGCGAGATACGACGCGAGCGCAGCGCGAGCTTTCGAGTAATCCTGGGCGTCGATCGCCGCACGCGCGACAGCGAGCGCGCTTTCGATATGATCCGGCACCGCTTTGGCTAACGCCTCGACGCGCTTGAGCCGGTCACGGGCCGCAGTCGCCGAAGCGCAGATTTGAAAATACACTCGCCAGATCGGGATGCGGATTGGCCTGCCATGCCCTGGTGATCAGCCGGGCTGCTTTGCGCAGCTCGCCGCCTTCTGCAAGCATGCGTCCGGCAAGCGCCGCCGCCGGTACAAAAGTCGGCGCGAGCTTGGCGGCCTCGAGCGCGAAAATTCTTGGCAGCGTCGCGATCGGTGTCCTCCAGGGCTTCGGCGCGCGCGGTCAACAATACGGCGCGCTGGCGCCGGTAGCTCTCCTTGTCCAGGGCATTTTTGCTGCCTTCGAGATGTGCGAGTGCGCCCGCCCAGTCACCGGCAAGACGAGCGAACTTCGAGCACCGCCTTGCCCGCCCACGTCAGTGCGGGATTGTCCCGTGCCGCCTCCTCGGCAATCGCCCGGGCGCTCGCGTTGTCCCGGCTGCGGCGCGCTTCGACGAACAAGCCGTGCAAACCGAGCGCCTTGGTATCGGGACGGCTCGCCATGTCGCGGAAAACATTCGCGGCGGTTTCCCGATCGCCGGCAAGCTGCGCCGACTGGGCGCTCAACAGCAGCGCCAGCGGTTCGCTCGGCGCCATGCGCTTGGCTTCCGCGACATGCTTGCGTGCCGCATCAAGGTCGCCGGCACCGACGGCAATGAGGCCGCGGGAAATCGCCTGATAGGCGCGTTCGCCGCGGCGACGGTGCAGACCGCGGCGAAACGCGAACGGCGAGCGCAAGATGGCGCTGACGATAGTCCATAAGAGCACCAGCACGGCGAGCAGCGCCAGCAATGCCGCGCCAAGCACCATCAGCGAGGTTTCGATACGCCACCCCTGCCAAGTCACGACGACCTCGCCGGGACGGTCGGCGAGCCAAGCGGCGCCGAGCGCCAAAGCGCCGACGACAATAAGAAAGACGACGATGCGGATCATTGCGGAGCCGGCTTACCGAGCGCGGCGACGGCTTCGGCGGCGATGCGGCGGCTTGCTGCAACTGCCGTTTCGCGCGCTTCGCGCTTTCTTCGCCCAATCGTCCGCCAGTGCGCGCGTTTGCGGCGGCAAGCGGGCGATGTCGGCGAGCGCGCCAGCAACATCGCCGTCACGCGCGTCCGCATCGATGCGCGAGATGATTGCCGAAGGCTCGTTCCCCGTCGCCGCGGAATCGGTGCGGGTGATGCGCACGAGTTTTTGCGCGTTGACCTCGAACCGGGCGAGCAGCGAACCATCCTTCGGCGCATCCGCCGAGGCCTGGCGAAGCGCCGGCAGGAGCTTGGATTAATTCGCGGCCGAGCACGGCAGCGCTGGGCAAACCCTTGTCGGCAAACGGCGTCAGCGCCGCTATTGCATTTTCGTCGGCGCCGAGCGCGGTCACGCTGGCAAGCTCGGCGCGGAACGGAGCGCCGCGTTCGACCGCGGCGGCAAGCGCCGCCGCCGCGACGGCCGCGCGCGCCGCGCGATCGTCCGCGCTCGACTGAGGCGCGCGCTGCATCAGCGGTCAAGCGTTTTGACGGCATTCTCAAGCGCCGTGACACGCTGAGTGATTTGATCGAGATCGCCGGATTGACCTTTGTTGTTTTGCGCCGCCGCCTTGGCTTCTCTGCGGCAGCGGCAGCGGCCGCGGCTCTTGGCCTGCCGCTGTCAAATCGTGCGTGGACGCGGCGATCTGATCGACGCGCTGAGTTAGGGCCGCGACCGGCATCGCTCAAGGCCTTTGTTTGCTTTTCCGCGTCGGATAAGCGCGCTGCCAGTCCGGCATCGGGCGGCGGCTTCGCTTGTACCGCTGCTTCGAGTTTATTCAGCCGCGCCTCGAGGTCGCTCATTTCTGTCGAGCGGGGCGCCGGCGCGGCACTTGAGCCAGCGGTATTTTGCACAACGGCGCTGCCGCCGGGCGGAATGAACCCGGCAAGCCAGAGGGCGACAATCACCGCGGCCGCGCCCACAGCTCCGATCAGCCCGGCGAAAATGTAGGGCGCAATCCGGCGCGGCGAACGGCCGGCATCGCGCTCCTTGGCGTCGCCTGGCGCTGCGCTGGCCGCACTCGCAGTCGCGGCGTCAGCGGATTCATTGGCGTCCGCCGGCCGGTCGGTTTTGACTTCTTGCGCCGTCAAATCGATGGTCGGCGGCCGGCGGCGCTGGGCGCTATCGGGGTCGCTCATGGCCTCTCCAGGGTCAAGTTCAAGCGTCAGTCACGCCGCCTCCGGCATAGTACGGAGACGAGATGACGGCAACACGCCGCTTGGCGGCGCCGCATATCGATCTGCTTATGCCTTTCAAAGCGTGCGAATGAGCGCGATCAAGGCGGCTTCGGTCGGCTCTTGCGCGATGCGGATTTGGCCGGCCCCCGCCTGGGCAAGCGGCTCCGCCACTTGATCGGGACAGGCAAAAATGGATCGGCTTTTCGACCGCCTGTTGGCGAAGACCCGCCGCGAGTGCGACATCGACGTACGTCGACGCGCTGCGGCGAGAAAAATGCAACACGCCGTCAATGCCGCCGCGCAACGCTTCTGCGCCCGGACGCGGAAGCGCTGCAGCTGGAACGGCGCGATACACCACCACGGTGCTTACCGCGATCGATCGCAAGCCATCAGGTCGCCCGCGACATCGCCGGATCGGTCCGCGGCCGCAAGATAGAGAAGCGTCGCTCCGGCTTTAAAGCGCCGCGCCGCCAGGTCGACAACTTCTTTCCCGCCGCCCGCGGCGGAGACAACGTCGGCGAAAGCCCGCCATCCGCATGGCTTCGGAAGTGCGGTCACCCGCCGCGATGACCGGCAATCGCAAGAAGATCTGGCAAAGCCTGGTGACCGGCGATTGCCCGGGCAGCATTGGCGCTGGTGACCAGAATGGCCGCAAACGGTCCATCGCCGATTTCAGCGCCGGGAAATGTTTCGATCCGTAAAAGCGGCGCAAGCAAAAACCGAATGATCCGAGCGCGCGCAACGCCGCGGCCGTGCGCTCGGCATCGCGCTTCCGGCCGCGTCAGCAGAAGCCGCACGTCACGCCCGCACGAAGAAATCGGAGCCCGCCCGACTGCGCAGATTCGCGGCCGGCGTCGGCGCCGAGTTCGGCAGCCGAAGCGCGTGGACCCTCACGCACTGGCCTCGATCGCTTCGCTGCCATCGGGCTTGAGGATCATGCCGCGAAACCGGACGCTGTCACCGAAGACCTGGGCGTGGCCGCCGATCGGGGTGCGACAGGAGCCGTCGAGAATTGCCAGAAACGCGCGCTCGGCGGCCAGCGCTGTCGCGGTCTCGGCGTCATCGACCATGGCGATCAGCGCGACGCGATCTTATGGTCCTCGGTACGGGTCTCGATGCGCGATCGCACCCTGACCGACCGCCGGCAAAAATTCGTCCAGCGTCGAGAATTGCGGTCGCGGCCGACATAAGCCCGAGCCGCTTTAGCCCGGCGGCAGCAAGCAAGGTGGCGTCGACCTCGCCGCTGTCGAGCTTGCGCAGACGCGTTTCCACGTTGCCCCGCAACATCACCACCGAAACGTCGGGCCGCAGCCGTTTGACCATGGCCTGCCGGCGCGGCGAAGCAGTCCCGACCACGCGCGCCCTGCGGCAACTCGCCTAATGTTTTGGCTTTGCGGCTGATGAACACATCGCGCGCATCCTCGCGCGGCAAAAATCCGGCGATCGTCGAGACCCGCCGGCAAGAACGTCGGCAAATCTTTCGACGAGTGGACGGCGAGATCAATGGCACCGGCCAGCAGCGCGTCTTCGATTTCCTTGGTGAACAGGCCTTTGCCGCCGGCATCGGCGAGCGGCCGGTCCACGACGACGTCTCCGGTGGTGCGGAAGACTTTGACCTCGATACGATCGGGATCGAGCGCGGCCGCCGCGGCCAGCCGGACCTTGACTTCCTCCGCCTGCGCCAGCGCCAGTGGCGAGCCGCGCGACCCGATACGCAAAATCGAGGTTTCTGTCGAAGACTTTCGAAGACTTGGCCATGGCAAGCTTATAATACACCGATGGTCATTCTCGGCATCGAAACGACCTGCGACGAAACCGGCGCGGCAGTGGTCGAGCGTCTGGTCGACGGCCGCGGCCGCATCCTATCCAACCTCGTCCTTTCGCAGATTACCGAACACGCCGCGTTCGGCGGAGTCGTGCCGGAAATCGCCGCGCGCGCCCACGTCGAGGCGCTCGATACCTTGATTTCCAAGGCGATGCGCGAAGCGCAACGTTCCATTTCACGCCTCGACGGAATTGCGGCGGCCGCCGGCCCGGGCCTTATCGGCGGCCTGATCGTCGGCCTGACCACCGCCAAGGCGATCGCGCTGGTGCATCAAAAGCCGCTGATCGCGGTCAACCATCTGGAAGCGCATGGGCTGACCGCGCGGCTGACCGACAATACGCCTTTTCCCTATTGCCTCTTTCTTGCGTCCGGCGGCCACACCCAAATCCTCGCCGTGCTCGGCGTCGGCCATTACCTGCGGCTCGGCGGAACGGTTGATGACGCGATCGGCGAAGCGTTCGACAAGACCGCCAAACTCCTTGGCCTCGGATTTCCGGGCGGACCGTTGGTCGAGAAGGAAGCGGCCAACGGCGATCCTAAGCGATTTGCGCTGCCGCGCCCGATGGCCGGACGGCGCGACGCCAATTTCTCGCTGTCCGGCCTGAAGACGGCGCTGCGGCTGGAAGCCGAAAAAATTGCGCCGCTCAGCGACGGCGATGTCGCCGATCTTTGCGCGTCGTTTCAGCAAGCGGTGAGCGATGTCGTCTTGGACCGGCTGCGCATCGGCCTGCAGATGTTTTGTTGCGCGCGTCGGCACGCCGACGGCGCTGGTTTGTGCCGGCGGCGTTGCCGCCAATCAGGCGATCCGCAAAGTTTTGCACCGCGCCGCTTTTGAGATCGGCGTGTCGCTCGTGGCCCCGCCGCCGGCTTTGTGCACCGACAATGGCGCCATGATCGCCTGGGCCGGCGCCGAGCGGCTGGCGGCCGGCTTGGCCGATCCCTTGAGTGCTGCGCCGCGCCCGCGCTGGCCGCTTGAGGAGGTAACGAAAGCGCCGGCGGCGGAGGCGAAGGCGCCGGCGGCGGAGTCGAAAGCGCCGGTGGCGAATGCGAAGGCTCCGAACGAAGCGTCACTGCGCCGCCGGTTCGATCTGCGCCAAAATAGCTTCGAGCCGCTCCAGCCGGTCTGCTTCCGCCCGGCGGCTTGTCCCAGCGGAGCCGATTGATGCGTGGGAAGCGCATCGCCAGATCCGGATTTATGCCGGCGTCGAGCGCTGCAATCCCTCGAAAGCAACTTCCAGCACCAGGCCGTTGCCTTGCTCGTGCACGACTTCGCGCACCGGACCAAACCGGTCGATGGTATTTCTTCGCACGAAACGATCGATCTGCAGCAACTCCTCGTCGGTGAATCCGAAATAGGCTTTGCCGACGGGGACGAGCTCGTCGCCTTGTTCGCCTCGCGTCCAGACGCCGAACGTGTAGTCCGAATAATACGATGAGCGTTTGCCGTGCCCGCGCTGGGCGTACATCAGCACGGCGTCGATCACGAAAGGATCGCGCTTCCATTTCCACCACGGGCCCTTCGGCCGGCCGGGGACGTAGGGCGCCTCGCGCTGCTTTGAGCATGACGCCCTCGACGGCGTCGGCGTCGGCGCCGATTCCGGCGGCGGCCGGATTGCCCCGCGCCTGCGCCAGATCGGCCCAACTCGCGAACGACACCAGCGGTGAGAGATCGATGCGCGGCTCGTCGAGCCGAGAGATAAATTGCTCAAGGCGCGTTCGCCGCGTCGCGAACGGCAACGTCGCGCAGATCCTCCGCACCGTCGGCGAGGAGATCATAAGCGCGTAAATGCGCAGGAAACTCCGCGATCAGTTTTTCCGTCACGGTTTTGCGGTTGAGCCGCTGCTGCAGCACGTTGAACGATTGCACGCGACCGTCCCGCCGGATCAGAAGTTCGCCGTCGATGGCGCCGGGAAGCCGCATTGCTTCGACCAGATCAGGAAAGCTCTTGGAAATGTTCTCGCCGGTGCGGGAATAGAGCCGTGCGACCAATCTGCCAGAGTGCTCGGCGGCGACCGCCTGGACGCGAATGCCGTCCCATTTCCACTCGGCCATGAAGGAAGCCGGATCGAGAGCCGCCAGATCGGGCTCGTCGATGGCGTGGGCCAGCATTGGCGGCCGAAAAGGCGCGGGCTCGCGGCTTGCGGGTTTTTCGCCGCGGCCTTCAAGCCAGGCAAACAGATCCGTGTAGGGCGGCGCCAAGCCCGGCCAGAGCAATTCGATGTCCTGGGCGTCAGTGCCGTTAAGCGCTGCCAGCGCAGCTTTGGCGAGCCGGGCCGATACGCCGATGCGCAGCCCGCCGGTGACCAGTTTGATCAGCGCCCAGCGTCCGGTTTCGTCGAGCGCGTCGAGCCAGCGCGCCAACCGCGACGGCAGCTCGGCCTTGCCGAGCGTTGCGAGCGTCTTGATGACCGTGGTCAGACTCAATTGTTCGTCCGGCGCGTCGTTGTTGTTACCTCCCCCCTTGAGGGGGAGGTCGATCACCGGCGCCGCAGGCGCCTGTGATCGGGAGGGGGGTAACGTCGTGGCATTGCCTTTTGATCCCCCTCCCCAACCCTCCCCCTCAAGGGGGGAGGGAGCTCGCTCAGCGGATGGCGCCGGCCACATCAGCGCCACGGTCTCGGACAGGTCGCCGACATAATCGTAGGACAGTTCGAACAACAGCGGATCGGTGCGTTCGGCGATCAAATTGCGGATGAGGCCGGACTTGGCATAAGGAAAACTCAGTTCGCCGGTGAGCGCGGCGAGCGCCCAGCCACGCTCCGGATCGGGCGTCGAGCGGAAATAATCGGTGATCAGCCGCAGCTTGCTGTTGCGCGCCGGCTCGTAGGCAAGACGATCTAACAGCTCGGCGAAGCGGTTCATGGATTGTTTTGACCGTCGCTCTCCGCCGCCGTTTGCGGAGCATCTTCACGCCGCTCATCGTCGCCGGAGCTTGCCTCCTCCTCATCACCGTAACCGACAATGTCGAGCGGCCGCGCCCGCAAACCGCGCGTGGCGCACCAATGCACCAGCGCGTCCTCTTGGCCATGCGTGACCCAGATGTCCTCGGCGCCGGTCGCGGCCACCGTCGCGGTGAGCCCGTTCCAGTCGGCGTGATCGGAAATCACCAGCGGCAGCGCGACGCCGTATTGCCGCGCCCGCGCACGGATGCGCATCCATCCCGATGCCATTGCCGTGACGGGGTCAGGAAACCGGCGCATCCAAAGATCGCTCAACGCCGATGGTGGACAAAGCGTAATCGTTCCGGCCAATTCGGCCTTGGCGGCGCCGCGGACCACACGCAGTTCGCCAAGCGCAATGCCGCGGCTTGCATAATAATGCGTGATCCGCTCCATGGCGCCGTGCAGGTAAATTGGCGCCTGATAACCTTGCTGCCGCAGCAGCGCGATCACGCGTTGCGCTTTGCCAAGCGAATAGGCGCCGATGAGATGGGCGCGCTCGGGAAACAGCGCCAGCGAGTGCAGCAGTTTGGCAATCTCCAGGCGTGGATCGCCGTGGCGGAAGACAGGCAGCGCAAACGTCGCTTCGGTAATGAAAAGATCGCAAGGTACGAGTTCGAATGGCGCGCAGGTCGGATCCGCCACGTTCTTATAGTCGCCGGAGGCAACCACGCGCAGGCCGTCGGCCTCAACGAGCGCCTGCGCCGAGCCGAGAACATGACCGGCCGGATGCAACGTCACTTTCACGCCGCCAACGCTCACGCTCTCGCCATAGCGCATGGCCTGCGTGGAACCTGCGAACGCGTCGCCGTAGCGCAACCGCATCAGGTCGAGCGTTTCCTGCGTCGCCAGCACCGCGCCATGCCCGGCGCGCGCATGATCGGAATGGGCGTGCGTTATCAGCGCCCGCTCTACCGGCCGGGTCGGATCGATATGGAATGAACCGAGCTTGCAGAATGTGCCGACCGGCGTCGGCGTGAGGATGTCTTCAGCACGCATTGTCCATGATAAATAAGCATTTCTTTGATGGCCGCGAGCGATGACCCAGACCGGCCCGCTGTTTGTTTCCTCCGGCGATCTCGTCGCCGACCGGCGTTACAATTGGGCGCTCGATTGCGCCGCGAAGGGTGATTTTGCCGGTGCCGCAGATATTTTGATGCAGACGGTCGAACTGGCGCCGGCTTTTGCCACCGCCTGGTTCGCGCTCGGCGCCATCCGCGATCGGCTTGGCGATCCTGCCGGCGCGGCGCTCGCCTTCGAGCACACGCGACAACTCGATCCGGAGGACTATCACGGGGCGCGGTTGCAGCTGGCCCGTCTCGGCGCCGGGGAAGCCGCTCCGGCCATGACGCAAGCCTATGTGCGGCGGCTGTTCGATCAATATGCCGCACGCTACGACGCCGCGTTGACCGAACATCTCGCTTATCGCGGGCCGGCCGTTTTGTTGGACGCGGCCGCGCAGGTGATGCAGGCCGCGCGGCCGGCCTTTCCGTTTTGAATCGATTCTCGATCTCGGCTGCGGGACCGGGCTCGCCGGCGCCGCGTTCCGTCCGCTTGGTGACCGACTCACTGGCGTTGATCTTTCAGCAGCCATGGTGGCCAAGGCAGCAGAAAAAGGTCTTTATGACCGTCTCGCCACTGCCGACCTTGTCGATTTTCTTCACCAGGAGGCCCGCGGCGACACGAGATACGACCTCGTCATTGCGGCCGACGTCTTTGTCTATGTGAACGAGCTTTCGCCTATCTTCGCCGCATTAGCGTGTTTAATCGCCAATGGCGGCCTGTTCGCCTTCACGGCGGAAACCCATGCCGGATCGGGCGTAAAATTGTTGCCGACGCTGCGCTACGCACACGCGGAGCATCACCTGCGGGCGTCGCTCGGCAACGCCGATTTTTCAGTTTCGCACCTTGCGGAAACGTCAGTGCGCAGCGAAAAAGGCGTCCCGGTCGACGAGCCTCGTCGTGGTCGCACAAAAGCATAGCGAGCCGCGTGCGCCGTCCGGTCCCGACCCATGAGCGTTCTCGAGCGCAGCGCTCTTCTTCCCGACCTGTTCGCCCGGTGGTTTGCGGGACGCGGTTGGACGCCGCGTCCGCATCAGCTCGATCTCCTCGCCAAGGCGCAAGCCGGCCGCTCGGTGCTCCTGATCGCGCCGACCGGCGGCGGCAAGACGCTGGCCGGCTTTCTGCCGAGTTTGGTGGAGCTGAGCGGTCTTGACCTCCTCCCCGCGCGGGGCGCGAGCGCAAACCCCCCGCCAGTCGCAACGGCTCAGGCTCTTCGACCGGCCGCTCCGTGCGTCGCGCAGGCGGCCTGCACACGCTCTACATCTCGCCGCTCAAGGCGCTGGCCGTGGATATCGCCCGCAATCTGGAACGGCCGGTCGCCGAAATGGAATTGCCGATTCGCATCGAGACCCGAACCGGCGACACGCCCGTCTCCAAACGTCAACGGCAGCGCCGCGACCCGCCGGAGATCCTGCTGACAACGCCGGAGCAATTGGCGCTGTTGCTCGCCTCCGCCGACGCACCTTATCTGTTCGGCTCGCTCAAACGCGTCATTCTCGACGAACTGCATGCGCTCGTGACCTCAAAGCGCGGCGACCTGCTCTCGCTCGGTCTCGCCCGGCTCTTTCGCATGGCGCCGCAATCTGGCAAGCGTCGGTCTGTCGGCGACCGTGGCGCAGCCAGACGACCTCGCACGTTTTATGGTGCCGCAAGGCCGCCCCGGCACGCACGCGCGTGCCGACATCATTGTTGCGGCAGCCGGCGCGCCGCCCAATGTCAGCATGCTCGACACCCGCGAACGATTGCCTTGGGCCGGACATTCGGCCCGGCATGCGCTCGACGAAATATACCGTTTGATTGGCGCGCATCGCACCACGCTGGTGTTCGTCAATACCCGCAGCCAGGCCGAGGCCGTATTTCAGCAATTGTGGCGGATCAACGAGGACAATCTGGCCATCGCGCTCCATCACGGCTCGCTCGACGTCGCGCAGCGGCGCAAAGTGGAAGGCGCCATGGCGGCCGGCCGGCTGCGCGCGGTCGTATGCACCTCCTCGCTCGATCTTGGCGTCGACTGGGGCGACGTCGATCTGGTCATCAATGTCGGGGCGCCAAAGGGCGCGTCACGCATCCTTCAGCGCATCGGCCGCGCCAATCATCGCATGGACGAGCCCTCGAAAGGCCTGCTCGTGCCCGCCAATCGCTTCGAGGTGCTCGAATGCCGCGCCGCACTCGACGCCATTGCCGAGGACGCGCAAGACACGCCGCCGCTGCGCACCGGCGCCCTCGACGTCTTGGCGCAACACGTTCTCGGCTGCGCCTGCGGCGGCCCGTTTACCAGCGCCGAACTTTACGCCGAGGTCATAGCGGCCGCGCCTTATAGCGGACTGACCCGGGCGGACTTCGACGCCGTGGTCGATTTTGTCGCCACCGGCGGCTATGCGCTCAAGGCCTACGAGCGGTTCGCCCGCATCCGCCAGGACAAAGAGGGCCGCTGGCGCATCGCCAATCAGAATGTCGCGCAGCGCTACCGGCTCAACGTCGGCACCATCGTCGAAGCCGACATGCTCAAAGTCCGCCTGGTGCGCTCCCGCGCGGCAAAAGTGATCCCACGCGGCGGCCGGCTTCTCGGTCAAGTGGAGGAATATTTCGTCGAGACCATGGTGCCCGGCGATACCTTCGTGTTCGCCGGAGAGATCCTCAAATACGAAGCGCTGATGGAGGACGAAGTTTATGTGTCGCGCTCCACCGCCGAGGAGCCGAAAGTGCCCGCCTACGAAGGCGGAAAATTCCCGCTATCGACCTATCTGGCGGAGCGGGTGCGCAACCTCGTCGCGCATCCGCAAGAGTGGCGCGCCCTGCCCGCGCAGGTTCGCGAATGGCTCGAAATTCAAGAATGGCGCTCGCAAATGCCGGGCTCGACCGAGCTTTTGGTCGAAACCTTCCCGCGCGCCAACAAGCATTATTTGATCTGCTATCCGTTCGAAGGGCGCTTGGCGCACCAGACGCTCGGGATGCTGCTCACGCGCCGGCTCGAACGCGCGCGGTTGCGTCCGCTTGGCTTCGTCGCCAACGAATACGCGCTCGCGGTGTGGGGCCTTGGCGATGCCGGGCAGCGGATCGCGCAAGGCGAATTGGCGCTTGCCGATCTGTTCGATGAAGACATGCTGGGCGACGATCTCGAGGCTTGGCTCGCCGAATCGGCCTTGATGAAACGCACGTTTCGCAATTGCGCCATCATCGCCGGCCTCATCGAGCGGCGTTTCCCCGGCCAGGAAAAGACCCGCCGCCAGGTCACTATCTCGACCGACCTTGTTTACGACGTTCTGCGCAGCCATCAGCCCGATCACGTGCTGTTGCGGGCCGCCCGCGCCGACGCCGCCACCGGACTGCTCGACGTGCGCCGTCTTGCCGACATGCTCTCGCGCATCAGGGGCCGAATTGTTCATAAAGCGCTCGATCACGTGTCGCCGCTTGCGGTGCCGGTCATGCTGGAGATCGGCCGGGAGATGGTTTACGGCGAGGCGGCGGATTCGCTGCTCGCCGAGGCGGAGGCGGAATTGGTGAAGGAGGCGACCCATTGACTGGTGGTTTTCCCTCCCCTGAAAGGGGAGGGTCGGATCGCCTTAGGCGATCCGGGGAGGGGTCAAATTGCCCACGATGACCCCCACCCGGCGCGCTTCGCACGCCGACCTCCCCCTTTCAGGGGGAGGAAAGGATTGCAAAAATCATACAATCACCCTCGCCGGCGCCGAAATCGTCGCCGATCCCGCGGGTGCGCTGTATTGGTCGGTCGAGCGCATGCTTGTCGTCGCCGATCTGCATTTGGAGAAAGGCTCCGCCTTTGCCAAGCGCGGCGTGCTGCTGCCGCCCTACGATACGGCGACAACTTTGTTGCGGCTCGCGGACTTGCTTCACCGCTACGCGCCGCTGCGCGTGGTCGCTCTCGGCGATAGCTTTCACGACGACGAAGGTCCCCGGCGCATGTCGGCGGCTGACGGGACTGCGCTCCGCGCGCTGCAAAGCGGACGCGACTGGATATGGATAGCGGGCAACCATGATGCCGATTTGCCGCGTGACCTTGGCGGCGATTTCGCGAGCTCCCTTGCACATGGGACCGCTGATCTTTCGTCATCAGCCCTGCTCCGGGCGCCGCGGACGGCGAAATTGCCGGCCACCTGCATCCCGTCGCGCGCGTCGCCCAGCGCGGCCGCTCCGTCAGCCGGCGCTGCTTCACCAGCGACGGACGCCGGCTCGTCATGCCCGCGTTCGGCGCCTATGCCGGCGGCCTCAATATACGGGACGACGCATTTTTCGGCTTGTTCGGCACACTCACCTACACGGCGTTGATGATCGGCGAGCAGCGCCTCTATGCGCTTTCGGCCGCCCGCTGTCTGCCGGATTAGGCGCTAAAGCGCAATCGCTTCATATTGATCCGATTGACGCTCCAGCATTTTGTTGGAGCATGATCTTTTCGGAAAACCGGTTTCCACTTTTCCGGATCATGCTCTAATCGCGCCGGAACGCGACGCTGGCGATCCAACCGGTCAGGAGCGCCAAGCCAGCGGTCGCCATTCCATAAAGGACGCCGTGGTCGCGTCCGGCACTGACCACAAACTGCTCGAAACCGACCTTGACGACTTCGAAGGCCGAATCCGTTTCGCCAATCAGCGCGCCCTCGGTGAAGAGCTTCACATCGACCGCGTAGCTGCCAATCGGGACCTGCGCCGGCAGCGAAAGCGAGGCGCGGAAGAGCGTCGGGGTCAAGAACGTCACCGCGTTCGGCTTCTCGCTGTACAGATCGCGCTCCTGCATCAGTCGCACCAGCGCCGCGCGGAACGGATCGTTGCTCACCGCGCCGATGTCGTTGTGAATGAGCTCGGGAAACGGCGTGTTGGCAATCCCGAGCTGCAGCCGCCGCTGAACTTCAGCACCGACAATGGCGTCCAGCGGCCGGCTGGCCAATACGGCCAAGTACGAGGGGGGATCAACGAATGTGCGCGATTCGGTATTCACCCAGATGCCCAGCACGCGCCGCTTGCGGCGCGCACGCAGCGATTCGCGCGGACCGGTAATCGTGGCGACAATATCGTACGGCGTGCCGCGCGCGGGCCTCGCGTCGTCGCGCTCGACCGAGCCGAACAGCACCAATTCGACACCGGTATAGTTCGACGTGATCATCACCCGATGATTGCTGAGCGAGACGACCAGCCGCTCCGCAGCTTTTGCTTGGCCGCCGCCGGCGAAACAGAATCGACCATGGCACATGCGGCGAGCGGCACGCCTCTCATGGCGCACCGCCGAGAAATCGGATCGAATAGGGGTCGTCGGGCCGCAACACGAATTGCGAGGCAAAGCGCAGCCCGACCGCGAGCACCAGCAACCCGAGCAGCATGCGCAGCCACTCGCCCCTGATGCGTTGACCGGCATGCGCGCCGAACTGCGCCCCAACCACTCCGCCGACCATCAGGATCAGGGCCAGCACGGCATCGACCAGATGGTTAGTCGCGGCATGCAGCACCGTCGCCGAAATCATGGTCAGGAACGTCAAGACCATGGAGGTGCCGATCACCGTCGCGGTCGGAACACGCAACAGATAGATGAGCATCGGCACAAGCAAAAAGCCGCCGCCGACACCCATGATCGCGCCGATGAAGCCGATGATGAACCCGATGGCCAGAACCGGGATGGCGGACACGTAGATTTTCGAGCGCTTGAACCGCAGCTTCAGCGGCAGTCCATGGATCCACATGTGACTGCCCGGACGCCGCAATTCGATCCGCTTACCCTGGCGGCTGCGGATGATGGCGCGCGCACTCTCGCCCACCATCAACGCGCCGACGACGCCAAGCAGGATCACGTAGGAGAGGCCGATCACCAGATCGAGCTGATCGAGCGTGCGCAGCCAGGTAAACAGGGCGACGCCGCCGCAGCTGCCGAGAATGCCTCCGGCCAGAAGCGTCAATGCCAATATGACGTCGATGGCGTTACGCCGCCAATAGGCAATCGCGCCGGAGAACGACGAGGCCGCGACATGGGTGGTGACGCTGGCCACCGCCACCGCCGGCTGCACGCCGATAAAGATCAATAGCGGCGTCATCAGAAAGCCGCCGCCGACACCGAACATGCCGGAAATAAATCCGACGGCCAGCCCCATCGCCAGGACGAGGAAAACGTTGACCGGGATGTCGGCGATAGGAAGGTAGATTTCCACGGATGTTCTCCGATCAGCCTCCTTCTACTCGGGGGACGCCAACGGACCTACCGTTTATCTACGGCCGGCGTGCAGATTTGATCGGGTTCCCGATGGTGTAGCCGCCGGGCGCCAATTTCAGCGCACATCGATTTTGTACTTGGATGATCGACATAATCATCGCACTGGCGCGGCAGATGGCTCGCGAACCGGCGATCAAGATCACTCGATTTTCATGACATCCGGTGGCGGGATCTTGGCGGCGGAATGCGATTTTGTCTTGACTGCGGAAGTCCCTTTCGGCGCCACATCCCAAGCCTCAGACGCCTTGACGGTGACGGCTTCAGCAGGTTCCGGCTGCGCAGACCATTGTTCCGCCGCCGACTTGGCCGCAGCCAGCGCCTGTTGATCGAGATGGGCGGCGACCTCGTCACGCTTGTGCGCCGCGTCCTTGTCGCCCTGCTTGGCGGCGAGGAAGAACCATTTGTAAGCCTCGGCAAAGCTCTGCTCTACGCCGACGCCGCGTGCGTAAAGAATGGCGAGATTGTACTGACTGTCGGTGACGCCCAGTTCGGCGGCCTTGCGGAACCACTGCGCGGCGCTGCGATAATCGGGCGCGCCGTTGGCACCCTCGGCGTACAGGACGGCGAGGTTATGCATGGCCTTGCCATGACCCTTGTCGGCGGCGGCGCGATAAAGTTTGAGTGCCTCCGACAGGTCCTTTTTCACTCCCACACCTTTTTCGTAGAAGGTGCCGAGCCGGAACTCCGCAGGAACGAAGCCCTTTTTGGCCGCGATCTCCAACCAGTGCACCGCTTCCTCGTTGTTCTGCGAAACGCTGCGGCCCTCGGCGAAGCGAACGCCCACCTCATAGGCGGCGGCTGCATCGCCCGCCGCGGCTGCGGTGCGCAGGGCTGGGCCGCCGATGGCTGACGGCAGCGCCAGCTTGTCAGCCGCGAGCGGCGCGGTGGAGTTGCGCGAAGCGGCGGAAGGCGGCAGCGAGCCGGTAACATCGGGGGCTGACCACGCCGGCGACGCATTTTTGCTGGCGCTGCTGTTGGAAATATCCGGAAGCATACCGGAGTTCACGGCGAAGCCACCCGAAGTGGTTAGAAGCGACTGGGTGGCCGCGCCCGTGCCGGCTGCGGGCGCAGGCGCCGAGGCGGCTGCAGGATTTTGCTCCGGCTCAGCGCTGGAAGGCGCTACAGCGGCCGCCTTGGGCATGTTCGTCGTATTTGCCCCCGAGGATCCTCCGCCAGGCGCCGGCGGCTCCTTCACCGAAGGAGGCGGCGTCAGCTGCAGCGGCGCGCCTTGCGGCGGCTCCGTGACAACGCGCGGCGGCGCCGTGTGCGTCTGCGAAGACCGACCGCCGTGATCGAGCATTTGCGATACGAATTGGAATCCGCCAACGACAATGGCGACGACCGCCGCGGCGACAAACAAAGTGCGCAACCGGTCCGAGACCTTCTTCGAGCGGCCGCCTGAAGGCGCGGTGCTGGGGGTCGCGCTCGATTTGTCACTCGGCGCGGCCGATGCGGCGGCTTGCGCGGCACGTCGGGCGGCGGCAATGAAATCCGCCTTACCGCCAGGCGAATCGGGAATGACCGGTGGTTTTACGGCCGCGCCGGATTCGAGCGCCGCAAGCCGCTCAGTGGGCGATGCCGGGCGGCGGGTGCGGCCAGGCGCTGCGCCCGGTTCGATGGGGTGATCGGGCGGCAGATTGGGATCGATCGGCGTGCGGACGCCGCTGCGCCGATCAGCAGGCTCAATCTCTGCGGCCTTGCTCGTATTTCGCGGCGCGTCGAATGGCGGCGCTTCCGGCTCCTCGCCCCGAGGCAATTCCGGCGCGAGTTCCGGTGCTTGCGTACCCAACAGCTCCGCGGGCTCGCTCCATGTGCGATGGACGCGCATGTCGCTTTCAATACGCGCAAGGCGATCGACGACATGTTCCACCGTGCCCTGGACCGCCTCGATCGAGTTTTGGGTGCGGCGTTCGCTGTCCTTGATTTCCGCGAATTGGTGCTCGATTGCGTCAGCCGGGACAAATTTTCCCGGCGCGGAGTCGGCACCACCGTTGCCGGCGCGCAATTGCTCGAGATAGACGAGAAGATCGGCCAATCCGCGTTCCACGCCTTCGAGCAAGCCGAGGCGTGCATCGGAGGCGTCGAACCGCTGCATCAGCATAGCGATGCGATCTTCGAGGTGCGCCAGCGCGGTATGATCGGTCTGCGTCAGCTGCGACAGTTCCAGCTTGTCGACGAGCGCGGATAGCAGCTTCTCGAGTTCGCGCGGCGCTGCCTGGCCGGATTTGGTCGAAGCATGGATCGCTGTCGTCAGCGCATCGATGCGGCTTTCGATCTGCGCCAGCAAAGGATGGTTGTTGACGCTGTGGGCGAGGTCGTCGATCCTTGCCGAAAGCAAGCGCACGTCCTCGGCAACCATGCTCAACGCGTCGTCGGAAGCGACCCGCGACACGGCGTGGCGTAGATTGCTGATCGCGATGTGCAACTGCTCCAGCGCCGCCGGGTCGTCCCTGGCGACGATGGCGTCGACCTTTTGGGTCAGCGCGGCGATCGCCTCGCCGAAACCGGCCAGCGCCTCGGCCGGCGTCAGGCCGTGCAAAACCTCACGTACTTCCGCCAACCCACGCTCGATCCCGGCAAGCGCGGCCGAATCCGCGCCGCTGTCGCGGCTGTCGTCGAGCCGGCGCGCCAAGTTCTTGATCTCAATATCAAGCGATTGCAGCGCGTGTTGCGGCACCGCTTCGGTGAACCTCTTGCCGATCGCCAAAAGCTCGCGGCGAAGTTCATCGATTGCGTTCTTGAGATCGCCCGTCGGCCGCAAGGCGTCAATTCGGGCCGTGAGCTGGCGCAGCTGTCGTTCGAGGCCGCCAAGATCGACGCTTGGCATCAACGGCGCCGCAGTCTTGCGACCGTGGTCGGCGGCGGCCCCGCGCCTTTCGGCCGACACTTCGGGCAATACCGGCTGCAGGCTAAACGCCCGCTCGACGGCGCTGCCCCGATCGCGTTCGTTTTTTTCGGCCAGAATATCGCCGGCCACATCGTCGAGCAGCGACCGCTGCGGCGCTGTTACATGCGCTCCGGTTTGCGATTCTTCCGGCCGTAGAGTTGTTTTTCTATCGCCGAACGGCTCACTGTCGAGCGCCCGCATCCGCGCCGTGATCTCAGCGACCAGCGCATCGTTAGGTACTTTTTGCGGCGCCGGCGCCGTGGCGGCAATGTCGGCCCACGGCGCTGCCGGAGCATTGACTGTAGCGGGCGGTAGACGATCGAGCGACCGAAACTGTGCGTCTGCCTCATCGTGCGAAGCGCTGGTGCCGGCGTTAATGTCAGTCGGCGGACGGGACGGTGCTGTCGGCCGCAAACCCGGCTCCGAAGGAGCCACCGGCGCGGGCGGCTGTTGCGCGGCACGAACTTCGGCGCGGCGGAGCCGCGCCGTGATTTCGGCGGCCGCCGCCTCCTCGATCATCCGCTGCCGCCGGGTAATTTCGGCAATGGCTTTGTCGACCGCCGCATCGCGATCGCCTTCCGGATCTGCCGCAGGAGGGCTGACGTCGGGGCGCTGTTCGCCTTTCGGCGGAGGCGGTCTTCGCGCGGCGGCGCCCAGGTCGCGGTAGGGGCCGCCCAAGGCGGTGCCTTCCTCGCTATGGGGTTCGCCTGCGGGGAAGCTGTCGTCGCTGAAAGTGTCCTGTTCAGGTCGCCACTGTTCGTCGTCCGAGCTATCCAGCCGTTGCCGCCTGGGGTCGCGGCGCCGCCGATGTTCTTCGCGGTTGCCGAGCCGCGTGCGTTGCGGGGGAAGATTTTCCGATTCGCCGGCACGAGGCGGCTGACCACCGCCGCCGCGGGGCGCGAACTCCTCTCGCTCGCCGTGGAACCGTTCCTCCCATTCATCGGCCAATTGCCGATTGCGGGGGCGACGGTCGACCTTTGCGCCGCGCGCGCTTAACGCCTCCTCCTCGCTGGATTCGGATTCGGACTGATAGTCCGGCTCGGGCGCGTATCGTCTCGAGGCCTGCCCGCCCTGACTTTTTTGATGACGCGGAATGGTTTCGAAGGGCTGTTCGTCATCGAGCGAACGCCGGCGCCGAGGTGCGCGACCCGGCTCATGATCGAAATTGGAACGCTCCGCATCCTCGCTGTCGCGGTCGGCCGCCGGCGATCGCTCAGCGAAGTAGCGATCCGCGTCTTCCTCGGAAAAGCCCTCCCAAGAGGAATTTTCCGGTTCACGCTCCGGGGCCGATCGTGGCGGATTGCCATATCGTTCGCGATAGTCCTCACCCTCGCTGGCGTCTAGGTCCTCAAATCGATCGTCATGCCGCGGGCGATTCGGCGGGGATGAGCTTTTTTTGCGCGGCCGAGATTGGTCCTCGCTGCGCTCGCTGGGCGGCCGCGTCCGTTCGCCGTAGAGATCGTGCTCGCGATCCGGCCGCTGTCTTTGCGGGCTTTCCCGCCAATCTTCATCTCGTGCTCGCGGCGGGGCTGGGTTCGGCCGGTGACGCCCATGCTGTCGGTCGTTGCGGTGCCGCCGGAAATCTTCCGAATCCTGGTCCGGAGCGCGTCGTGGCGGATCACGATAGCGTTCGCGCGGCAGGTCCGGTTCGGCTCTGCCCGTATCTTCGCCCCACTGTTCCTCCCAGTCCCGGGACGAAGCGGCGCGCGACCGATCGCGTTGATCTTCGCGCGCGCCGTGATCGGGCGGATGGTTTCGCGTCCGCTCCCGCGGGGATTGAGGCGAATCGTAATGCTGCTCGCGCTCGCGATCCCAGGATTCTTCCCGTAAGGACCGGCGTTGCGGTTCACCGCGATTCGGCCGCCGTCCTGCCGCCGCATGACGGTCCCAGTCGTGCTCCTGGTGGCGATCGTATTCGCGGTCGTCATCGTCCGTTTCCGCCGCCAATTCCCGGCGCGGCTCGCGATCCCGACTGTGTCGCTCTTCCCGGTCGACTGGATGGGAGCCGCGCGGCTCATACCCCCTCTCCGGGGGCTCGGGGCGAGCGGACCGTCGAGGCTCAGCTTCGCGCTCCTCGGCGGGGCGAATCACACTATTGAGCCATTCGCCGACGGACATCCCGGAGCGGCGCGCGGCTTCACGTGCAGCCGAGCGGGCTTCCGGACGGAGACCTCTGAGATTCCACGGACCGCCCGATTTCATTCTCGTGCCCAAATTGATGCCTGAGAAATTGGATTTGCCCCGTGTTGCAGGCCGAAGCTCATGGAACAGCAATGCAGGAAGTGACGCCTCACTGTTCTAGAAGGGGACTTTTCAAGATTAGGGTAAATAACCCGTTAAGAAAGGACGCCGCCGGTCACCGATTGTTCACCGGCGCGGGCGGCGTTTTCCGGCACTGCCGCTACCGCCGACGGTCAGTTGCGGTGACGGCACCCACTTTCGTATTCCTGCCCATTCGCTCCATCTGCCCAGGGTCAATCGTGCCCCCGCAAGGGCCATACCGCACGACGCCGACCTCGAGGGTTTAGCCGCGCATGCGGCCGTCGAGGGGACGCTCGCGTGTAACCATGCGTCTATGATTATCGGCGAGATCGCGCGGCAGCGGGCTCCAGCAGCGCAAGCGCAGCCTCGAGATCGCTCTCACTGAGCTACCGCGCGGTACGTTCTTCTCTAGAAGGCTCGCGGACGTCACCGGGTCGCGACGCGCCGCGCTGCGCGGCGACCCGATGATCAAACAGACTTGCCGGCAAATTGCGCAATATGGGCGCCCCGCAGACCGTTGACGCAAAACGGCAACATTATACCCTTTGAATTTCAGGCCGGGCCGGCCGCGGCCGGAAAGGACAAGCAATCATGCCGACCTATAAGGCTCCCGTTGACGACGTGATGTTCCTGTTGAGCGACGTGTTTCACATCGAGCGCTACAACAACTTGCCCGGCTTTGCCGACGCCGCGCCCGACCTCCTCGAAGCCGTGCTCGCAGAAGCCGCGAAGTTCTGCGAAGACGTGCTCACTCCGCTTAACCGCATCGGCGACAAGGAAGGCTGCCACCGTCACGCGGACGGCAGCGTCACCACCCCGGCCGGATTTAAGGATGCCTACAAACGGCTGATTGACGGCGGCTGGATCGGGGCGTCGGCAGCCGGCCGAATTCGGCGGTCAGGGCCTGCCGATGGCGTTGTCCCAGTCGATCGGCGAATTTCTCTGCTCCGCGAACATGGCCTTCGCCATGTATCCGGGCCTCACCCAGGGAGCGGCCGCCGCGATTTCTGTCCACGGCTCGGCCGAGCAGAAAGCGCTTTACCTGCCCAAACTCATCAGCGGTCAATGGACCGGCACGATGAATCTGACCGAGCCGCAATGCGGCACCGATCTCGGCCTCGTGCGCAGCCGCGCGGCGGCGCAGCCCGATGGCAGCTACAAAATCACCGGCACCAAGATTTTCATTTCCGCCGGCGAGCACGATCTTGCAGAAAACATCGTGCACCTTGTGCTTGCACGCATTGAAGGAGCGCCGGAAGGGACCAAGGGAATTTCGCTCTTCGTCGTCCCCAAATTCCTCCCTGCCAAAGATGGCGCGCTCGGCCCGCGCAACGCGGTCTCGTGCGGCTCGATCGAAGAGAAGATGGGCATTCACGGCAATTCGACGTGCGTGATGAACTATGACGGCGCCACCGGCTGGCTCGTCGCCGAACCGAACCGGGGCTTGAACGCGATGTTCGTGATGATGAACGAAGCGCGGCTTGGCGTCGGCGTGCAGGGACTTGCGTTGTCGGAGGTCGCCTACCAGAACGCGGCCGCGTACGCCAAAGAGCGGCTCGCCGGCCGCGCGCTGACCGGAGCGAAGTTCAAGGACAAGCCGGCCGATCCGATCATCGTGCAGCCGGATGTGCGGCGCATGCTTATGAGCATGCGCGCGTTCAATGAGGCGGCGCGGGCGCTGGTGTTGTGGACTTCGCTGCGCAGCGACGTGGCGCATCGGTCCGGCGATGCCAAAGAGCGCCAGGCCGCCGACGACCACATGGGATTAATGACGCCGGTGATCAAAGGCGTGCTCACCGACCAGGGCTTCGCCAATACGGTGATGGCGCAACAGATCTTCGGCGGTCATGGCTACATCGCCGAGCATGGCATGGAGCAATTCGTGCGCGATGCTCGGATCGCCATGATTTACGAGGGCGCCAACGGTATTCAGGCGCTGGACCTCGTCGGGCGCAAGCTGCCGCGCGACGGCGGCCGCGCCTTGCAGGCGTTTTTTGCCGAAGTGTCCGCTTACATCAAAGATCGCGGCGCCGACGCGGAACTGGCGCCCTACGTCAAACCGCTCGCGCAGGCGCTCGGCGAGTTGCAGCAAGCGACCATGTGGTTCGTGCAGAACGCGCTCGGCAATCCCGATAATGCCGGCGCCGGCTCCACCGATTACATGCATCTCTTCGGCCTGGTCGCGCTCGGTTACATGTGGTGTCTGATCGCCGAGGCGGCGAAAGCCAAAATCGCCGAAGGCGGAAACGGCGCCGGTGAACGCATGACAGCGAAGCTTGCGACCGGCCGTTTTTTCGCCGAGCGAATGTTGCCGGCGGCGACGACGCATCTGGCGCGCATCAAGGCCGGCGCAGCCTCGATGATGGCGCTGTCCGCAGAGGCGTTCTAACGCCTCGAGCGCTCTGCATTCCCGCCGGATTCGCCAGCTAGCGTCAGGCTGCAATTGTCCGGAACTTGGACTATATGAGGGGCCGGGCCTCCCGCACCGCAGCGAGGCGCCCGCCTGCCAGGAGGACTTCATGCCCGACGCATTTATTTATGACCACGTGCGCACGCCCCGGGGCCGCGGCAAGGTGGATGGCTCGCTGCACGAAGTGACCGCGCTTAATCTTGCCAGCCAGGCGCTCGGCGCCGTCAAGGATCGCAACGAACTCGATCCGGTCCTGGTCGATGACGTGGTTATGGGCGTTGTCGATCCGGTCGGCGAGGCCGGCGGCGACATCGCGCGCATCGCGGCGCTACATGCCGGCTATGGCGAAACCGTCGCCGGCGTGCAGATCAACCGCTTTTGCGCCTCCGGCCTTGATGCGGTGAATTTCGCCGCCGCGCAGATCATTTCCGGGCAGCAGGATATGGCAATCGGCGGCGGCGTCGAGTCGATGAGCCGCGTCGGCATCGGCGCATCCGGCGGCGCATGGGCCGTCGATCCGAGCAGCGCGGTTGCCGAATATTTCATGCCGCAGGGCATTTCCGCCGATCTCATCGCCACCAAATACGGCTTTTCGCGCGATGACGTCGACGCCTACGCGGTCGAAAGCCAGAAGCGCGCGGCGCAAGCGTGGAGCGAAGGCCGTTTCAGCCGTTCGGTCATAAAGATAAAAGACGTCAACGGCCTCACCATCCTCGACAAGGACGAGCACATGCGGCCGGATACGACCATGCAGTCGCTCGGAGCGCTCAAACCTTCATTTGTGCAGATGGGAGAAATGGGCGGTTTCGATGCCGTGGCCGTTCAGAAGCATCCGGAAATCGAATTCGTCAATCACGTGCATCACGCCGGCAATTCGTCCGGCATCGTCGACGGCGCCGCAGCCGTGCTTCTCGGCAACGCGAAAGCCGGCAAAAAAGCCGGTCTCAAACCGCGCGCCCGTGTGCGGGCGTTCGCCAATATTGGTTCGGAGCCGGCAATCATGCTGACCGGCCCGGTCGACGTGACCAAGAAAGTGCTGAAAAAATCCGGCATGACGCTTGCCGATATCGACCTGTTCGAACTCAACGAGGCGTTCGCATCGGTCGTGTTGCGCTTTATCCAAGCCTTCGGCATCGATCCGGAAAAGATCAACGTGAATGGCGGCGCCATCGCCATGGGTCATCCGCTCGGAGCTACCGGCGCCATGATCCTCGGTACCGTGCTGGACGAACTGGAGCGGCGCAATCTTTCGACCGCGCTGGTCACGCTATGCATCGGCGCCGGCATGGGGACCGCGACGATTATCGAGCGTGTCTAAAGATCATTCTTCTTCCCGCTGCGAATGACGGGCAGCGTATGAGGCAGGCTGCATGCCGAAGATCGACATCGCCAAACTCCCCGTCGACAGCCGCTCCACCTATCCGGAGCCATTCAATCGCGCTGTCGACGGCCGTTCGCGCAAGCGGCTCGGCAATGCCGCCGGCCTCGATCAGTTCGGCGTCAATCTGACGACGCTGAAGCCGGGCGCGGCCTCGGCGCTACGGCATTGGCACGAAAAGGAGGATGAGCTGGTCTACGTGCTCGAGGGAGAGTTGACGCTGATCGAGGACGACCGGCGAGACAGTGTTGCGGGCGGGCGAAGCCGCAGGATTCAAAGCCAACGTCTCCAACGGGCATCATCTGGTCAACAAATCGAACCGCGATGCGGTCTATCTGGAAATCGGCACGCGTTCTAAGCACGAGCGCGCCGAATATCCCGATGTTGATCTGGTCGTGGTCCGCGAACGAAACCGGCGGTCACTATATGCATAAGGACGGCAAGCCTTATCCGAAATAGAATTCTCCCTCTCCCGCTGGGGCGAGGCGTAGCAAGAGTAACGGGGGACGCGATGACATTTCAGAATTTCACTTTCGATGTCGATGCCGACGGTATCGCGCTCGTGACCTGGAATATGCCGGGCCGCTCGATGAACGTGATTGACGCCAAGGTGACGGAGGAGCTCACCGCGATCGTCGACAAGGTCGCGGCCGACGCCGCCATCAAGGGCGCAGTGCTGACGTCCGGCAAGGATACGTTCTGCGCCGGCGCAGATCTCACCATGCTGGAAACATCGAGGCGGACGTACACCGAGGTCGTCAAGTCGCAAGGCGAGGAAGCGGCAAACAAGAATCTGTTCGAAGAAAGCCGCAAGTTTTCGCTGCTCGCGCGCCGCATGGAAACCTGCGGCAAGCCGTGGGTCGCGGCGATCAACGGCACCGCCATGGGCGGCGGCTTCGAAATTGCGCTCGCCTGTCATCACCGCGTCGCCTCCGAGAACGACAAAACCCGCCTCGGCCTGCCGGAAATCAAAGTCGGCCTTTTTCCCGGCGGCGGCGGCACCCAGCGCGTCGCACGCATGATGCCGCCGGCCGATGCCTTGCAGTTTTTGCTCAAAGGCGATCAGCTCCGCCTCAACCGCGCCAAGGCCATGAAGCTCGTCGACGAGGTCGTGCCCGCGCCGGAACTCGCGCAAAAAGCCAAGGACTGGATCAAAGCGGGCGGCACGGCGAAAGCGCCCTGGGACGTCGATGGCTTCAAACTTCCGGGCGGTCCCGTCTATTCGAAGGCCGGCATGATGGTATTTCCGCCGGCGAATGCGCTCTACCGGCGGGAAACTTACGACAATTATCCCGCGGCGCGCGCCATCCTGCAGGTCGTCTATGAGGGGCTGCAGCTGCCGATGGATCAGGCGCTGCGCGTGGAATTGCGTTATTTCGCGAAAATTCTGCGCTCGCCCGAAGCCGCGGCGATGATCCGCTCGCTGTTCGTTTCCATGCAGGAGCTGAACAAAGGCGCTCGCCGTCCGGCAACGGTGCCGGCAAAGCCGATCAAGAAAATCGGCGTGCTCGGCGCCGGATTCATGGGCGCGGGCATTGCCTATGTGAGCGCTCAGGCCGGCATCGATGTCGTGCTGATCGACCGCGACCAGGAAACCGCAGACAAGGGCAAGGCGCATTCGCAAAAACTGTTTCCGACCAGATCAATCGCGGCCGCGCCACCAGCGCCGCTCGCGACGCTCTGCTCGCCCACATCAATGCGACGCCGGACTACGCGGCGCTTGCCGATTGCGACCTCGTTGTCGAGGCGGTGTTCGAGGACCGCAAAATCAAGGAAGAGGTGATCGCCAAGGCGCAAGCGGTGATCGGAAAGGACACCGTGTTCGGCTCCAATACCTCGACCTTGCCGATCAGCTCGCTGGCGAAGACATTCAAGGATCAGGGGCGGTTTATCGGCATTCACTTCTTCTCCCCGGTTGATCGCATGATGCTGGTCGAAGTCATTCTCGGAAAGAAAACCGGAGACGCCGCGCTCGCGACGGCGCTCGATTACGTGCGGGCCATTCGCAAGACCCCGATCGTGGTCAACGATTCACGCGGTTTCTACACATCGCGCGTGGTCGGCACCTATATCCGCGAAGGCCATTTGATGCTCGCCGAAGGCGTGCCGGCAGCGATGATCGAGAACGTCGGCCGCATGGCCGGAATGCCGGTCGGTCCGCTCTCGCTCAACGATGAGGTGGCCGTCGATCTCGCCTGGAAAATTCTAAAAGCAACCGAAGCCGACCTGGGGCCCGACGCCATCGACGTTCGGCAGAAGGCGCTGCTCGAAGAATTGGTGGAAAAACGCGGCCGCTACGGCCGCAAGAACGGCAAGGGTTTTTACGATTATCCGCAAAGCGGGCCGAAGCGGCTGTGGCCCGGCCTTGCCGACCTTCAAGCCACCAAGCTCGATCCCGATTCCCTCGACATCGAAGAATTAAAGACGCGCTTGCTGGCGATCCAGGCGCTCGAATCGGCGCGCTGCGTCGAGGAAGGCGTCGTCACCGACATGCGCGAAGCCGATGTCGGCTCGATTCTCGGGTTCGGCTATGCGCCGTTCACCGGAGGCACCATCTCCTATATCGACGGCATGGGCACGAAGGCTTTCGTCGAACTATGCAAGGGACTGGCGAAGCGTTACGGCGCCCGCTTCAAGCCCGGCAAGCTATTGCGCGATCTGGCGAGTACCGGCGAAACCTTCTACGGCCGCTTCCCGCCGGAAAGGCGCAAGGCGGCGTGACCGCCTTGCCGTGATTGGTGCGGCGATCAAATCCCCCGCGATTCCATGGCGCGTGATCAAGTCGACCTGACGCCGATCGAACGGCGCGACGAGCTTGTCGATTGGCTGGCACAAGGCGCCAAGCCGAAGTCGGCGTTCCGTATCGGCACCGAGCATGAGAAGTTTGTCTTCACGCTCGAAGGCCATCGGCCGGTGCCGTACGAGGGCCGCCGCGGGATTCGTGCGCTGCTGGAGGGCATGCAGCACTTGCTCGGTTGGCAGCCGATCATGGAGGGAAAACACGTCATCGGGCTGTCCGATGTGACCGGCGGCGGCGCGATCACCCTTGAACCCGGCGGACAGTTCGAGTTGTCCGGTGCGCAGGTCGAAACGGTGCATCAGACGTCGAGCGAACTGATGGCGCATCTCGCGCAAGTGCGTGAAGTCGCAAAGCCGCTGCACATCGGTTTCCTCGGCATCGGCATGACGCCAAATTGGACGCTTGCCGAAATTCCGAAAATGCCGAAGGGCCGCTATCGGATCATGACCGCCTACATGCCCAAGGTCGGCCGGCTCGGCCTCGACATGATGTACCGGACGTGCACGGTGCAGACCAATCTCGATTTCTCCTCGGAAGCCGATATGGTCAAGAAGCTGCGGGTGTCGATTGCGCTGCAGCCGGTGGCGACGGCGTTATTCGCCAACTCGCCATTCACCGAAGGAAAGCCCAACGGTTTTCTGTCGTTTCGCGCAGAAATTTGGCGCGATACCGATCCCGACCGTACCGGCATGTTGCCGTGGGTTTTCGAGGACGGCATGGGTTTCGAGCGCTGGGTCGACTATGCCCTCGACGTGCCCATGTATTTCGTCAAGCATGACGACGAATATGTCGATGTGGCCGGTCAATCGTTCCGCGATCTGATCGCCGGCAAGCTGCCCGGAATGCCGGGAGCGAAAGCGACCATTTCCGATTGGTCCAATCATCTGAGCACCACGTTCCCGGAAGTGCGGCTCAAGCGCTATTTGGAAATGCGCGGCGCCGATTGCGGACCGCTGCCCAATTTGCTGGCGCTGCCGGCGTTTTGGTCCGGGATTCTTTACGACGACACGAGCCTCGATGCCGCGTGGGACCTGGTCAAAGATTGGACCGCTGAAGAGCGACAGAAGCTTCGCGACCAAGTGCCGAAAGCCGGCCTTGCCGCGACGGTGCGTGGCCGCACCGTCTTTCGAAATTGCGAACGACGCATTGCGCCTTGCCTATGCCGGCTTAGCGCGGCGCAAACGGCTCGACGTGGGCGGCCACGATGAAACGCTTTACCTCGAGCCTCTGCAGGACCGGCTTGCGCGCGGCACGACCCCCGCGGAGGAGTTACTGGAGAAATTCCACGGACCTTGGGCCGGCTCGGTTGAGCCGCTTTACGGTGAACAAGCCTATTAGCGTCCGCTCAAGCGCTACGGTTGCGGCGCCAGCACGGCCGGTTGTTATTCCAGTCCGAAGATGAGCTTTGCCTCCTGGAGCGCCCTCGTGCAGGCACCGGCATCGCCCTCGGCGTCGGCTTTGCGCGCGCGGTCAAGCGCCGCCGACCCGTCGGCACGCGCTTTATTCTCGGCGCCCTCCACCGAACCTGGAGTTGGCTGATGATGAAGCTGAGCGCCAACGGATTGGGCGGCCGTCGGGCCGGTGGTGGGACCGGGAGCAGTGCGCGCGAGGTAGCGCTCCACCTCCGTGATTCCCTCCGTGCACGGACCCGCCTGCGCGTCCACGGCACCGGCGACAAGAACGGCCACGATCAGAAACGGCGTATTCGATCGAAGCACGAGACTCGCTCCAAGCGAGGCGTGTTGCAGCACGGGCCGCAGAATAATGCACCCGGCCGCCGCCGAGAAGGGGCTACTCCGCCGCTACGCGCATTGTTGGATCGGCATGCGGCCCGATCAAATCGATTAAATCTTTCTCTTCCAGCGTTTCCTTTTCGAGCAGTTTTCGGGCGCTCCGTTCCAAAATCTCGCGCTTTTCATGCAAGATCGAGAGCGCGCGCTCCATGGCTGCCTCGACGAGCGAACGCACTTCAGTGTCGATGGTAGCGGCTGTCGCTTCGGCGTAGCCTTCTTCCCGCTGCGGCACTGGCCGTTCCGGACCGACTAAAAAATTGTGCGGATCGCGATCATAGGCGACGCTGCCGAGCCGCTCCGACATCCCGTAGCGCGTCACCATCGCGCGGGCGATGTCGGTGACACGGATGAGATCGTCGGCGGCGCCGGTCGAGAGGTGGCCAAACACCGTCTGCTCGGCGGCGCGACCGCCGAGCAGCACCGACATCTTGTTTTCCAGCTCTTCGCGGGTCATCAGGAAGCGGTCCTCGGTGGGCCGCTGGATGGTGTATCCGAGCGCCGCCACGCCGCGCGGAATGATCGAGACTTTGTGCACCGGGTCGGTACCGGGCAGCGAGACGGCGACCAGCGCGTGTCCCATCTCGTGATAGGCGACGATTTCACGTTCCTTGGGGTTGAGCAGCCGGTTGCGTTTTTCCAGACCGGCCACCATGCGCTCGACGGCGTTGGTGAAATCGGCAAGGGTGACCGCGTCGCCGCCGCGGCGCGTCGCCAATAGCGTCGCTTCGTTGGCGAGATTGGCGAGATCGGCGCCGGTGAAACCCGGCGTCAAAGCCGCGATCTTCTCCGGATCGGCGTCGCGCGCCAGCGTGGTCTTGCGCAAATGCACGCGCAGGATATCGATGCGCCCGCGCTTGTCCGGCCGGTCCACCAAAACCTGGCGGTCGAAACGGCCGGCGCGCAGCAGCGCCGGATCCAAAATCTCCGGACGGTTGGTCGCGGCCAAAATGACCAGCCCGGTGCGCGAATCAAAACCGTCCATCTCGACCAGCAACTGGTTGAGCGTTTGCTCTTTCTCGTCGTGGCCGCCGTATGGACCGAAGCCGCGGGCGCGGCCGAGCGCGTCGAGTTCGTCGATGAATATAATCGCCGGGGCCTTGCTGCGCGCCTGTTCGAACAAGTCGCGCACGCGCGCCGCACCTACGCCGACGAACATCTCCACGAACTCGGAGCCGGAGATCGAGAAGAACGGTACTTTCGCCTGCCCGGCGACCGCTCGGGCGAGCAGCGTCTTGCCGGTGCCGGGCGGCCCGATCAGGAGAATGCCTTTCGGCATGCGGCCGCCGAGCCGCCCATACTGATCCGGATTTCTCAGAAATTCGACGATTTCGTGCAGCTCGTCCTTGGCCTCGTCAACCCCGGCGACGTCATCGAAGCGAACGCCGGTATCGGACTCGACGTAGATTTTCGCTCTGCTCTTGCCGATCGACATAAGGCCGCCGCCGAAGCCGCCCTGGCTCACCCGCCGCGAAAGAAACATCCAGATGCCGAAGAACAGCAGCGCCGGAACGATCCAGGACAACAGGTCCTGCAAAAAAGTACTCTCCACCTCGCCGGTGTAAGTGACGTGGTACTTCTGCAGTTGGTCTGCAAAACGCGGATCGACCCGAGTGGTCTCGAATTCGGTTTTGCCGTTCAGCGGTTGTTTCAGCGTGCCCTGGATGTAACGGTCGGAAACTCCGACCTTGGCGACTTTGCCTTCCTGCAGCAGTTGCTGGAACTGGCTGTAGGGTATGGTGGCGACCTTCTGCGCCGAGACGTAAAAATATTGCAGGACCACGAGCCCGATCATGGCGGCTATCCAATAGCCGATGTGGAATCGGGTCTGCTTGCTCATATTATTCATCGGGTTGCCGACCGGCATAATTCGCTCCGCTCGCCCGCTCTTAATTAGGTATGAACGCCGCGGTGGTTTTCCCAGCCCGTTTGTCGCTTGCCGCGCACGGTGCCGGTGCGTGTCAGTTAAAGGTCGTCAAAAAATCCGTTTTGTGCAGATAATGGCGTCTTGGAGAGGGCTCATTGAACCCGATTCGGGCATACGGGAACCGAGATACGCTAATGATTTGCAGCGACCGGGCAGGACTTTTCGCGGCATTGGCCTTTGGCGCTCTCGCCGTTTTGCCTGGCTGCGTGACAGCCCCACAACCGACCCTGCAAGCCGATCCGGCGTTCGCCCGCAAGGTCGTGGCCTATCCTTCCCGTGAACGGCCCGGCACCATCATCGTGGATCCGGGCGCCCACTTTCTCTATCTGGTGCAGCCGGGCGGACAGGCCATCCGCTACGGCGTCGGCGTCGGCGGCGAGGGATTCGGTCTGGTCGGGCACGGCGACAATACACAGTAAACAGGAATGGCCTGACTGGTACCCGCCTGCGGAAATGCTCGAACGCAAACCCGAACTCAAGCCACATATGGTGCAATTGCAGAGCGGGCTGGGAATGCGCGGCGGTCCTGACAATCCGATTGGAGCGCGCGCGCTCTATTTGTGGCAGGGCAACAAGGATACGCTGTACCGCATTCACGGCACCAACGACCCGACCACCATCGGGACAAATGTGTCCTCCGGTTGCATCCGCCTGACCAACGAAGACATTGTCGATCTTTACAACCGCACGCCGGTCGGCACGAAAGTCATCGTGTTGCCGACCGCCACCACCGCCCCTACCGCCTCGGCGCAATAGAGGCGGCCATGAGCGCGGGGACCCGGCGCCGCGATGTAAAAACAATCTAACCGGCGACCTTGCTGAGAAAGGCGTCAACGCTGCCGCGCAAGGATTGAGAAGCTTTTTCGACGGCCTGCGAAGCCTTCAATACGGTGTCGGCAGAGGCCTGCATTTCGGCCATGGCGACGGAGACACGTTGCAGCACAGCGACCACCGTCTTGGTCCTTGCCGCGGCCGACTCGACGTTTTCCGAAATCTCGCGTGTCGCCGCGCCCTGCTGCTCGACCGACGTGGCAATGGCGGCGGTGAACTGCTTGATGTCCAGCGTGCGACTCGCAATATTGCCGATGGCGCCGACGGCACTTCGCGTCGACGACTGCACCGAAGCAATTTGCGCGGCGATGTCGTCGGTCGCTTTGGCCGTTTGTACGGCGAGCGCTTTGACCTCCGAAGCCACCACCGCAAAACCCTTGCCCGCTACGCCGGCCCGTGCCGCTTCGATCGTGGCGTTGAGCGCCAGCAAATTGGTCTGGCCGGCCACGCTTTGAATGAGCTTGACCACGTCGTCGATTTTTTGCGCCGTCTGAGCGAGAGCGGCAATTTCTTCGTTGGTCGACTGCGCCTCGCTCGCGACCGCGCGCACGACGTCGGATGCCCGCGCCAGCTGGCGCTCGATTTCGGCGATCGATTTGGCCAATTCGTCGGCCGCGTCCGCCGCCACCTCGACGCTGGTGAATGCTTTATCCGAGATGGTAACGGCACCGGCGGTGTGAGTGTTGGTCTCGTTCGAGTTCGCCGCCAACATTTTTGCCGTCGATTGCATCGCTGCGACGCTTTCGTCGACGGTGTGCAACGCTCCCTCGACGCTTTCGCGAAACCAGGCGATTGCCTGCTCGATCGCGGCGCGCCGCGATTCTTGCTCGCTAAGCAGAGCGCTCTGTCGCTCGGCGGCCCGCCGCTCGGTGATGTCGTCGTGCGTTCCGACCCAATACCTGGAGCCCGGAATCGCCCGATTGACGACCGAGACCGCGCGCCCGTCGGATGTTTCCGAGACGAAGCGCACGATCTTGCCCGCAGCCATGTTCTCCATCAGCTCGGCGCAATACTCCGCCGGATCGCGCTGCAGGCTTCCGGTCTTGAACCTTTCTTTGATGATGTCCAACAACTGCGCTCCCGGAGCGATAACGTCCGGCGAGAGTCCGTACATGCGCAGGTACTCATCGTTGCAAACGACGAGGCGGCCGCCAAGTTCGAACAACACCACCCCTTGCGTCATGTTGTTGAGCGTCAGCGCCAACAGACCACCGCCGCTCAATCCGCGATTTCTCAGAAATCGCGTCAGTCGCCTAACGACACCAACCATCGTGCTATGATGCCCGACTAAAAACACTGCCCATTGCTAGCTAAACGCGTCTGCGTTTACGTATCGTTAACACACTCACGCACTCAAGCCGCCGTCCACCATCAACAGACTGCCGGTGGTGAAGCTCGACGCCGCAGAGGCGAGAAAGAGCACCGAGCGCGCCACCTCGTCAGCGCCGACATGGCGGCGCAGCGGAATGATCTCGTTGAAGAACTGCGTGCCGTCACGGCCGATCGCGGCGCCGAGCTTCTTTTCCACATTCAATTGGAATTCGTTGTCGACCGGTCCGGGATGAAGCGAATTGACGCGAATATTCCGCGCCGCCGCCTCTTTCGCCAAAACCCGCATCAGACCAATTTGCGCATGTTTGGCGGTGATGTAAGCGCAGACGCCCGGGTCGCCGCGGACGCGCGGCGACGCTTGACGTGATGATGATGGAGCCGCCGTCATTCATTTGCGGCAGTGCATACTTGGCGAACAGGAACGCGCCTTTCACGTGCACCGCAATGACAGAATCGAAAATATCTTCCGGATAGTCGGATATCGGCGCGACCACACCGAAATTGCCCGCGTTGCTGAACAGCAGATCGATTTTGCCGAAGCGGCCCACCGTCGTCGCGATCGCATGTTTGACTTGGTCCGATCTGGTGACGTCGGCCGTGCACCACGCGACAGCGTCGCCACCGCCGATGGCCGCGGCGGCCTTCTTCAGCGCCGCCTCGTCCAAGTCGACCAGCACCACCTTGGCGCCCTCCCCGACCAGGAGTTTTGCTGAAGCGGCGCCAATGCTGCCGGCGCCGCCGGTGATCACACACACCTTGTCTTGCATTTGTTTGGCCATTGCTTCCTCCCGCGGCGCAATACCTAGCACAGTGTGCAGAACGTCATGCGACCGGTGGGCCGGTGGCGGCAGGCAAAAGCGGCGGCCGTGGAGTTAACCTTGTGCCGATGCTATGAATGTGTCCGAAGGGCCGCGGCACTTGCCGTATCGATCAGGAGGAAGCCCGTGCACAACGTGTCCATACCCGAGAACATCATCGCCCAGGTCAAGGCGCAGCGCGGCAGGCTCAATCGTTACGATCGTCTCATCGGCGCGAAGACGGCGCTCGTCGTCATCGACCTGCAAAACGTGTTCATGCTCCCGGGTATGCCGGTGGAAGTGCCGGCGGCCCGTGAAATCGTGCCGAACGTCAATAAGCTCGCGGCCGCGACCCGCGGCGCCGGCGGCAAAGTCGTTTGGGTCAAAATGTGTCTCGAAGGCCAAACCGAAGCGTGGCGCGTATTTTTCGACGGCGACCCGCGGCGGGCCACGCTTGCCGAACTTACTCCCGGCGCCCACGGCTTCGAGCTTTACGCCGGCCTCGATGTGCGGCCCGAGGACGCCATTGTGATGAAGCGGCGCTACAGCGCCTTCATTCAAGGATCGTCCGACATCGATCGGGTGCTGCGCGAGGCGGGTATCGATACCGTGATCATCGTCGGCACGCTCACCAACGTGTGCTGCGAATCATCCGCGCGCGACGCCATGATGCTCAACTATCGCCTCGTCTTCGTTTCCGACGCCAATGCGGCGTTGAGCGATGCCGAACACAATGCGACCTTGGGGTCGATCCTGCGCGTGTTCGGCGATGTGGCAAGCACCAACGAAACCATCCAGCTCCTGTCGGCAGAAGGCCGGGAACAGGCGGCCTAAAGCGCATGAGCAAGTGGCAGTACACCAAGGGTTTGCACGATCTCGGCCGCGGCTGCTTCGCCTATTTGCAGCCGGACGGTTCCTGGGGCTGGAGCAACGCCGGCCTCATCGCCAGTGACGATCAGACAATCCTGGTCGACACGCTGTTCGATCTGCCGCTGACCGCGCAGATGCTGACCGCCATGCGCGACGCCGTGCCCGCGGCGCGGCGGATCGGCAAGCTGGTCAACACTCACGCCAACGGCGACCACACTTTCGGCAATCAGCTCGTCGAGGGTGCCGAGATCATCGCCTGCCGGGCCTGCGCCGACGAGTACGCCGAATGGTCGCCGTCGCATTTTCTCAAGCTTGCGGCGTCATGGAAAGACACCGGCGAAGGCGGCGCATTCTTTCACGAAGCGATGGGCAGCAAATTCGACTGGCGCGGACTGGTGGATACGCCGCCGACCACGGTGTTCGACCAGACCATGGAGTTGACGGTCGGCGACAAACGGCTGGTGCTGACGCATCTCGGCCCGGCGCATACCCGCGGCGATGTACTGGTCCACGTGCCAGCCGATCGGGTTCTCTATACCGGCGATCTTCTGTTCGTCGGCGGTCACCCGGTCATCTGGGAAGGCCCGATCGGCAATTGGATCAGAGCCTGCGACTACATATTGGGTCTCGACGTCGACATTATCGTTCCGGGCCATGGGCCGATTTCGGAGAAGCCGGCGGTTCGCGAGTTGAAGTCGTATTTCGAATATATCGCCGCGGAAGCGCGGCGGCATTTCGACAACGGCATACCGTCCGAAGTCGCGGCGCAGAAAATCAGCCTCGATCGCTTCGCCTCCTGGCTCGATCCCGAGCGCATGATCATCAACGTCGCGGCGCTCTATCACGAGTTTTCCGGTGAGAGTAAGCCGCTCGAACGAATGCCGCTGTTCGCCGCAATGAAGCGCTGGCGCGATAGGGCCGCGCACGATCACGCCGCGCACGCCAAGACGCGCTAGCGGCGCCATTAAGCTTCGACTTCGGCGGCACATTCGCGCCGCCACGCGGCGAGCCATTTGCTGATCCGCCCGCCGGAGCCGTTCTTCGGCTGCCTTGGCCATGCCACCACCACCGGTCCGTCTTGCGAAAAAAAGAAGACGCCGTCCATCCCGTTGGCGCGGCGCAGCGTCTCGAGCGCCTGCGCCGGCGTTTGCGCAATCGGTGCTGCCACGTTGAACGAGGTGTTGACGGCGACCTCAGTGCCGGTTCGCCGGCCGAGCGCCTTCAGATACGCATAGGTGATCGCATCGGTCTCTTCGCGCACGATCTGCAAGCGCACCGTACCGTCGGCGTGGATCACCGCGGGCACGCGCCAGCGTGCCTGCGGTTTGGCGTGTACGGTGAGCACCATGTAGTTGTAAGCGTTGTAAGCGTCGTCGGCGGCGCCGTCGCTGAGCTCAAACAGCTCCTTTGCGGCTGCGAGAGTCGCCATCGGCGCAAGCGGCCTGATGGATTCGCGACGCTTGACCCGCTCGTTGAGCAACTCGCGCGTGCGCGGATTGCAAGCGTTGGCGAGGATCGAGCGGTGGCCGAGCGCGCGCGGCCCGGTTTCCGCCGCGCCTTGGAAAATGCCGAAGACGCCGTCCTGCGCGGTGATATAGGCCATCAGATCGGCGAGCGGCATTTACTCCCGATCGGTCGCGACGCATCGCCGACTTCCAGCCAGGCCAAATCGCCGGCGGTGTTAAGAGCGGCAACGATTTCCGTAATGCTCGCGGTGCGGCCACAATAAAAGGCATGCTGGAGTTGCGCAGCCGAGTTTAGCCCCGCACTCGCAGCAAACGCATAAGCGGCGCCCAAGGGAGCGCCGGCGTCGCCCGGCACCGGCGGGACCCAGAGATGCAGGCGCCCGGCTCTGCCGAGGACGGCGGCGTAATAGGATTCGTCGAACCGCTCCAGCACCCGCATGTTGGCGACCGCATTCAACGCCGCCCCGCCGGTCAGGATCAGCCGCTCGCACCCGGTCGTGCTGATCAGGCGGTCGAGGACGTGCATGAGCCCGTCCTCGAACACCATCTGCGT
This sequence comes from uncultured Alphaproteobacteria bacterium, assembly GCA_963835195.1. Taxonomy (GTDB): domain Bacteria; phylum Pseudomonadota; class Alphaproteobacteria; order Rhizobiales; family Xanthobacteraceae; genus BOG-931. The sequence goes on along the minus strand of CAWIEY010000001.1, from coordinate 50,039 downwards.
GGCGGCCGCCTTGTCGAGGCGGTCCTGCGTGTTGGCGCTGTGCTGGATGTCCTCGACGCGCAGAACCGCATCGGGATTCCACATCTCTTCGGGCGCAAGCGGCGGCCCGAGGATTTCGGCAAGTTCCGGCGTGTAGGGATCGCGAAGCATGCTGCGCGGCCAATTCGCCAGCGATCGGTTGAGCCGCACCATGCCGTCCTGCGGCAGGCTGAACATATCGCGCAGCCGCTGATAGAAGCGATTGGTGGCGCGATCCATGTCGCCATAACCGGCGGCGCCCATGTAGCGGCCCTCGCTGCTCAGAACGGTCCAGCCGCCCTGTGTCGAGCTGATGACGCTGTAGAACAATCCGAGCGAATCGAAGAGGCTGGCGTTGCTGCCGATGTTCCTGATCGATCCGTTGCCGCCGAGATAGGCCGAGAGCGAGGCGAAATCCCCCGATCCGTCGACGACCGCAACAACCACCGGCTCTCCTGCACGAGCAAATGGAGACGCCAGATATGAGAACCAGGCGTGATTGTCGTGATGCGGCATGCCGATGATCGGAACCGGATCGCGGAAATCGAACAATGCGGCGAGCCGGTGCGGAGCATCCATCGCTTTTTTGAACTCGTCACGGTCGAATGTCGGCGGTGAATCTTCAATCATGAGGCGCAAGCTTGCCGGAAATTCTTCGAGCGCCGAGCGAATTCCGGTCGCCGCCAACAGCGGGTAATCGTAGGTGCCGAGCCAGGCGACGATTCGTTCAGGCGCGATGCCGAGACCGTGCATCATCTCGGTCAACGCGGTCAGCGAGGCGTCGGGAAACTGGGTCGCGTGCTTGCGTCCGGAGAATCGCTCTTCCTCGTTATTGCAGATGATGCGCAAACCGCCGCCGGCACTAACTTCGACCAGCGCGACGCCGCTGTTGTGGAAGCCGCCGATGCCGATGCCGGCGAGATAGGCGGTCTCGCCGCGGGCAAGCGTGTCGCGCAACGCTTGCCGCCGCTCCGCGGCGAAACAACTGTCCGGCCGATGAATGTGCTTGAGCTGAAGGAGACTTGTTGCCAGCGGCAGCGCAAGCTGCGACCCGATTATGCCCAGCCGTGGATGTTGCGGTTTAAAACGGCCGCCTGCATTGTCGGGCCCATTCTGGCGCATGTCCGGTTGCATCGTGCCCGGATTTGTTGGTGCTGCGCGCGCACATCTGGATGGCCAGCGCTTGCTGAAATTTCAACTCCGCCAAATCCGCTTCGTTCCTTTTAGGTTCTTTTCCGAACAAAGCGGTGACGTGGGTCTTTTTCCGTAGGCCAGATGATAGGTCTTGCTCTGAATGAATTCGCGCAGACTCATGTTCTGCGGCACCGGCCCGAGATCTCGGATGGTCGGCTTCTGCGACGGGTCGACCCAAAGAAGCTGCTGCATCTCCGCAGTTTGCGGATCGATCCAAGAGATATAGCCGCCCGGGAGAATTTCCCGCGGTTTTTCACTACGCCGGTTGTGTACGGCGCGTTTGCGCTCGTAAAGATTGTATCAAGTGTGGGGGACCGCGCGGGGCAATTGTTGGCGCGGGGCATATCTCGACGATTTTGCAGCGATGTCCGCGCTCTGAATCAGCGGCGCCGAACAGCCGTGCAGCGGACCGTTATGACAGAGACATGCTGCCAGGACCGCGGCTCGATCGCGCTGGTCCCTTGATCAAACGAGTGTCCGCGGCAATCTCCGTTCATCCATGGAGCAGCCTACGCGGCGCAGAACGGCGCAGCCGCCCCGCGTCGAGGATGAGACGCTACGGCCGGCATCTTTTCAACCGCGCGGGAAAAATGTTTTGGATCAAGTGGTGCCCAGGGGCGGAATTGAACCACCGACACCTGCATTTTCAGTGCAGTGCTCTACCAACTGAGCTACCTGGGCCCACGACGACAGCGTTCGCGCAACGCCATCACAGCATGAACGCGAGCGCGGCGCGTTATAGAGGCTCGATTTCCGGCTGTCCAGAATAGCACCGGCCGCGTTCAGTTCGCCGTTTCGCCGCTTTCGCTGCGGCGCTCGTCTTCTTCCTCGTCTTCTGTCGCGGGCACGGCGTAAACGCCGGACAGCCAGCGATGAAGGTCGACATCGGCGCAGCGCCGCGAGCAAAACGGGCGGAACTCGGCAACGGCGGATTTGCCGCAGATCGGACAGGCGCGCCGGGTTTCCTTCATGCCCGGAATATTGGGACGAAAGCCGAAGGACGCCAGCGGTTCCTTCGGCCTCACAAAGCGTTCAGCCAGCCAAAATGGATGGGATAGCCCTCGCCGCCCAGAAGCGTCACCGTCTCGTAGAGGGGCAAACCCACAACGTTGGAATACGAGCCGACGATTTTGACAATGAAAGTGCCGGCGATGCCCTGCGCGGCGTAGCCGCCGGCCTTGCCGCGCCATTCGCCGGACGCAAGATAAGCTTCGATATCCTGCTCCGAGAGCCGCTTGAAGCGTACCCGCGTCTCCACATGCCGCTGCCGAAACGTCTCCCGCGGCGTGACCAAACAAACAGCGGTATGGACGCGATGGTTGCGGCCGGAGAGAAGGCGCAAGCATTGCGCCGCCTCATCGAGCAATTCCGCTTTGGGCAGAATGCGCCGGCCGACGGCGACCACGGTATCGGCGGCAAGAATGAAGGCGCCCTGAAGCTCTTCGTCGGGCCGCACCGTGGCGAGTGCGGCTTCGGCCTTGGCGCGCGCGAGCCGGGTGGCGCAGGCCCGCGGCAGTTCGCCCCGTTTCGGGGTCTCGTCGATGTCGGTCGGGCGCAGCGCGTCCGGTTCGACGCCGGCTTGATTGACAAGCGCGAGCCGGCGCGGCGAACCGGAAGCCAGCACGAATTTTGGGCGGCCGATCATTTGAACCGGTAGGTGATCCGGCCTTTTGTCAGATCGTAAGGCGTCATCTCCACGAGCACTTTATCGCCGGCGAGCACGCGGATGCGGTTCTTACGCATGCGGCCGGCGGTGTGGGCAATGATTTCGTGGTCGTTCTCGAGTTTAACGCGGAAAGTGGCGTTCGGAAGCAACTCCGTCACGACACCGGGAAATTCCAAAAGCTCTTCCTTCGCCATTCGCTACCTGGAGATTGCTGACACGCGGCCGCCGCGGCCGCGCCCAAAAAGACGCGGCCCAAAATTGGCGCGGAACCTAGCGGATGATGCGCCATTCCACAACTGCCGCGCGCCCGACAACCAAGCAGGCCAACATTATTCGTTGCCGGGGCGTTGGCCGGCAAAGCGTTCGCGGACGTGCGCCAAAAGCTGGTCGCGGACGGCGCGATAAGCATCGAGCCGCTGCTCGCGGCTGCCTTCCACGACGCTTGGATCGGGCGTCGGCCAATATTCGACGTCCACCGCGCTGGTACGGGTGATTTCAAGCGCCCGATGATGCGCTTCAGGGGCGAGCGTCACGATGAGGTCGAAGTTAAGCCCCTCCCAATCCTCGAGTTCCTCGAAGGTGACCGGCTTGTGGCGCGAAATGTCGAGGCCGATTTCATCCATCACCGCGACCGCGAATGGATCGAGTTCGCCTTTGCGCACGCCTGCGGAGCCGACATAGATCGAGCGGCCTAACATTTGGCGGAGCATTGCCGCGGCCATTGGCGAGCGGATGGCGTTCTGCCCGCAAGCAAAGAGCACGGCCAAGGGCGGCGCGGCGGACGGATTGGCGGGCGCCGGCATTGCGGCTCATGACCCCTTCCAATGCAGCACCGTGACCAGCGTAAAAAGCCGGCGCGCCGTGTCGAAATCGAGCTCGACCTTCCGCTTCAGGCGCTCCATCAGAATTTGCGAGCCCTCGTCATGGAGGGCCCGGCGGGCCATATCGAGAGCTTCGATGCGATCAGGCGTCGCTCCGCGGATCGCCGCATAGTAGCTGTCGCATACCGTGAAATAATCCTTCACGATGCGCCGAAAGGGCGCGAGCGACAGAAGATGGGCGATCACCGGTTTGCCGTCGGCAAGCCGAATGTCGAAGACCAGCCGATTGCCATCGATCTTCAAGTTGAGCGCGAACGGCCCGTCCTCGTGGCCGGCGGGACGGAACGAATTCTCTTCGATGAGGTCGTAGATCGCGATCGCGCGCTCATGTTCCACGTCGCGGCTCGCGCGTCCGATGGACGACTCGTCAAGTGTAACCGCCACCAGGCGGCCGGTTGCCTTTTCGCCGGGGGCTTGACGCGCCATCAGCGATTGAGCCGGATGGCGATCGAACGAGCATGCGCATCGAGCCCTTCTGCGGTGGCGAGCGCAATCGCGGCCTCTGCCAGCGCGCGCATTTGGTCGGGACCGCATTTGAGCAGTGAACTGCGCTTGACGAAATCGAGCACGCCAAGTCCGGACGAGAACCGCGCCGAGCGCGCCGTCGGCAGCACGTGATTGGTGCCGGCGACATAGTCGCCGATCGCCTCCGGCGTATGCGGCCCGATGAATACGGCGCCGGCGTTGCGAACACGGCGCGCCAGCGCGTCGCCATCGGCTGCCGCGATCTCAAGGTGCTCCGGCGCTATCGCGTCGACCAGTGGCAAAGCTTGATCAAGATCGCGCACCAAAATGATCGCGCCGAAATCGCGCCACGATGCGCCGGCAATCTTGCCGCGCTTGAGCGTAGCGAGTTGCGCTTCGACCGCACGCTCGACCGCTGCGGCAAGCTCCTCGTCGTCGGTCAAGAGCATCGCCTGAGCGCTTTCGTCATGCTCGGCTTGCGCGAGCAAATCCGCGGCAATCCATTCGGCGTTGGCGCCGCGATCGGCGAGGATCACCACCTCAGACGGTCCGGCAATCATGTCGATACCGACTTTTCCGAAAACAGCACGCTTGGCGGCCGCAACATAGGCGTTGCCCGGCCCGATGATTTTCGCGACCGGAGCGATCGTAGCGGTGCCGTAAGCAAGCGCCGCGATCGCCTGCGCCCCGCCGATCCGATAAATCTCGTCGACTCCGCAAAGTTTTGCCGCCGCCAATACCGGCGCCGGCACGACCCCACCGGGCGCCGGCGCCACCATCACCAGACGCGGCACTCCGGCGACTTTTGCCGGCACTGCATTCATCAAAACCGACGAGGGATAGGCGGCGGAGCCGCCCGGCACATAAAGCCCGACGCTTTCGATCGCCGTCCAGCGCGAGCCGAGTTCGACGCCGATCGCGTCGGTAAAACGGTCATCCTTGGGCATCTGCCGGCGGTGAAACGCCTCGATGCGACCTCGCGCAAACTCAAGTGCGTCGAGCAGAGGACGCGCGCACGCTGCAGACGCGGCGGCAATCTCCTTGGCGTCGACCCGCAGCCCGTTGGCTGCCGGATCGAAGCCATCGAACTTCGCCGTGTAGGCGCAAACGGCATGGTCGCCGCGCGCGGCAACGTCTGCGATAATTGCGCGCACGGACGCTTCAACATCGGCGGCCACCTCGCGCTTGGTGGCGAGGAAGCGGCGAAATCTTTGCGCAAAGTCTGCGGCGCGCGTGTCGAGGCGGACGGCCATAACCAAGCTTTCATCACCGCTGCGGGGCGATGCGCTACGCCCAGTTTCTGTTCGCGGACGGCAGCGCAGTATCAGGTCTTTCTTCTTATAACAATTCTAATATCGGCTTCTTCGATTGACAAAACTACCGACGTTCACCAATTGCTCGCATATCCCGTTTACGTACGGTGCGGGCTGTTCTGCACTTGTGCCGCAAGGTTTAACTCGATGTGCGTCGTGCGGCCGTTCTAGATCCAGTTCCCGGCACGACCGCGTGCATCGTGACCGACGTCTTGTGAGGTGTTCGTGCTTGCTTCGCTGGTGATCGTTTTTCGCGAAGTCTTCGAAGCCGGCTTGATCGTCGGCATCGTCATGGCGGTCACTTCGGGCGTTGCCGGCAGGGCGATCTGGATCGCTGGCGGCGTTGCCGCGGGCGTTATCGGAGCTTGCGCCGTCGCACTCTTCACCAGCCGCCTGTCCGCGCTGTTCGGCGGAAGCGGGCAAGAGCTGTTCAACGCCAGCATCCTCAGCTTCGCGGTGGTCATGCTCACTTGGCACAACGTTTGGATGTCGCGCCATGGCCGTGAACTCGCGGCGGAGCTTCGCGCCGCCGGTCAAGCGGTGGTTGCCGGCTCAAAGTCTCTGGCGGCCTTGTCACTCGTGGTCGCCATCGCGGTTTTGCGGGAAGGCTCGGAAGTGGTGCTGTTCCTATACGGTGTGGCCGCGGCGGGAGGGGGCGGCAGCGGCATGCTGGTCGGCAGCGCGATCGGGCTCCTGCTTGGCACGTTCGTCTGCATGCTGACGTATTTCGGTCTTGTCGCCATTCCGACCCGGTACCTGTTCGGCGTCACCAGCACGTTGATCGCATTGCTGGCCGCGGGCTTGGCGGCACAGGCGATTGCTTTTCTGCAACAGGCGAACATCCTCACGGCTTTCGATCAGCCGGTGTGGGACACATCCTGGATTTTGCGGGACGACAGCTGGCTGGGACGGGCGCTGCACACGCTTATCGGCTATGTCGACCAGCCGACCGCAATGCAGCTCATCGTCTATGGGGCCACGCTGATCATCATTGTCGGTTTGATGAAAATCTTTGCGGCGCCGCCGATCCAGCGGCCGGTGGCCGAATTGACCTAATCGGCCGGGGCTACGCGGATTTCGTATTGGCAAAGTGATCAGGACAGATCACCGCCGCGTAAGCTTCGCCAAGGTCTGCGAGCTCGACTTCCAAGCATTCAACCTCGAGACGAATGGCGCCGCCGCCGGAGAAGGTCAGCAACACGGCGCCGCCCGGCGCGTCGTGCTCGGTGAATTCAACCGCCAAGAGATTGAGCGTTGCATCTTTGTTCGTCTGGTCGAGCCCTCGGCATTTGCAAGCCCTGACCCGCTCAAAACGCAAGGCGGTGCGGCACCGCCGATAGTCCGGAGGATGCATCCCCTTGGGGCCGTTGGCCTCAACCGCATTCATCCAATCGAACCGGTCGAGCGCCATGATGAAGCGGCGCTCGCGTGGCTGCCAAAGGACATCGGCGACCTTGACAAAGGCGTCCTGCACATGCGCCGAGACGACTTCGATATCGTCCCTATCGAGGGCAACGAGTTTGAGCTCGTCCATGACAGCGTCCCCGTTTCCGCACGCTCGCTTCAGCTCAAAAGTTAGGAACGGCGAAAGAAAGCTGCAAGCCCCCGATGCGTGCGGAATTCGACCGGAAAACTCCCCGCAGGCGGCGTGGTGCGGCCGGATGCTACGCGGGAATGAGGCGGCGATTGATTGCGATCGTTCCGTCGGCCGTTCTGCGCGCGAGATCAAGGAACCTTCAGCGACGATTTTCAATTTCCACGTGCCGCGCAACCGCGTCTCGATCTATCAACAAGACGCCGCAACCTCTGAAAGTTCAATTTGCCTAGCGGGCAAGAGGTTGCTAATAACTATCTAACAATGCCGATTGTAACCCGTCCCACCCATGAGCGAGTGTTGTTTCGGATCAAACACTGCGCTACTGATGACCCCTCAAACCGATCTGTTGTGTTTGTTTCACCTTTGTTGATGTTGTTGCCTTTCCTGAAAGGGAGGATTTATGGCTAAGAAGTCAAAGAAGCGGCGCGCGTGGACTGCGACCGAGGTGCGTGAATTGAAGACCATGGCGAAAAAGAAGACAGCCGCGGCCAAGATTGCCAAGAAGTTGAGAAGGACCGAAGGCGCAACGCGGCAAAAAGCGTTCAGCATCGGGCTTTCGCTCGATTCCCGTTCCTAAAACTACCAGCCTAAAACGTTTGCGAACTGCGGCTCGGCGCCAGCCCGTGAAGGGCTGGTGCGCGGGTGCGCACGCTTTTTATGACGAGAGCGCCGGTGGGGCGGGAATCCAGGACCACCTTTTTCTTTCTTGATTAAGCCTTTCTGATTAGATTTCAGGCTCGACCGAAGAGACGCTTGCCGGGCCAAGGGCGCTCTTCGGCATGCCGTTTTGGGCGTAAACAACGCTATGATGATCCCGGCGATGAATGGCACGGGTGAGCCGGGTCATGCTATTAACTGCAATCCGCTGCTAGGCACTCCGCGATGACGCAGCTCGCACGCCCCTCGGGCCAACATTTTGCGGTCTCCGAACTCGGCGCGGCCCTGGCCGCGTGCCGGCGGGCGTTTCTCGCTGTCGCATTGTTCAGCGGCATGAGTAACGTGCTGATGCTCACCGGCGCGTTGTTCATGCTCGAAATTTATGACCGGGTGTTGCCGAGCCGTTCCGTACCCACTCTGGTCGCCCTGTTGATTCTCGTCGCCGGTCTTTACGCCGTGCAGGGGTTCATCGACGCGATCCGCAGCCGGATCCTGGTGCGCGTCGGCCACAGCCTGGACGAAGCGATGAGCCAGCGGGTCTATGAAGTCATCGTTCGGCTACCCCTGAAAATCGGCAGCAAAAGCGGCGGCACCCAGCCGATTCGCGATTTGGATACGATACGAGGGTTTTTGTCCGGTATCGGGCCGATTGCCTTGTTCGATTTGCCGTGGATGCCGGTTTACCTCGCTGTCTGCTTCCTGTTTCACCCCTATATCGGTCTCACCGCGCTGACCGGCGCAGTCATACTCATTGCCATTACCGTTGCGACCGAGCTGCGAACGCGCCGGCCCACAGGCCGTGCCACTCAGCTCGCCGCGGCGCGTAATTCGCTGATGGAGGCGAGCCGGCGCAATGCGGAAGCAATCTCCGCCAACCCGATTTGAAATCACGTGCTTTTCTTCGCCGCGCTCACATTTGCCCATAGCGCTGCCCATGCTCCACGAGTTGAAGGCCGGCTCAGAAAGCCCGCTCTTCCACAACTTTCGCAAATGCCGGCAGGCCGGCGGCGGTGAACGCATCAGCAGCTTTGCGGGCAATCGTCTCCTTCGTGTCGTCGCGGGCAAAAGACGTCCCTGCGCGCTCGCTTTGCTGGACGTACCAGAGCAGCACGGCAACGCCGGCCGGCGTGGTCGGGACGGTATTGAGGACCGCAGCGCACGCATCAAACACAGCGCCCCAGGCTTGCCGCTTTTCCGGTGGGCTTGTATCGTCGCCGACATCGAAGCCGGCCCGCTCGCAGCGCGCGAGAACTTTTTCCAAATGGTCCTCGGCAAGCGCGTGCTGCGTGACCGCGGCAAAGATCGGATCGGCACCTCCTGTAGCTGCGCTGAGCGCGCCAACGCCGATAGCCCGTCGTGTGGTGAGATTGCTCATAGTCGGCTCCCTTGGATTGCGCCGCGAGGTTGACGCGCGGCAGAATAATAGCGTATATGCGATATATGCGAATGTCAATATCGCATATGCGATATCCTCATGCAGAGGAAAGTTTATGCCGCGACCCAAGCTCTACCCGGTCAAAAAAGTCATCGGATTCGATCAATCGCAGTTGAGCGCCATCGACAAGTGGCGTCGCCGTCAGACTCCCATCCCGAGCGTATCCGACGCTGTTCGTGCGCTGATTACGATCGGGCTCAAGATGAAGCTCGAGCGGGAGTGACAAAAGGCGGAGCCCCACAATCACCGCCTGAGGCTCGGCAACAATAAAGATTCGGGTGCGCTAGCGATGGCGGCGGGATTGACTGATAAGCTTATGGATTGGGCCGAAGTTGTCGCAATGATCGACACGTGATGCTACGGCATTTGTTAGCTGCGGTATTGTTCGGCGGATTAGTACTTGCCGTGGCATGTTCAATTTTTGGACTTCATTGGATTTTCAAGAGTGCGTAAAAACCTATGGCCAAAACCATCCAGCCGCCGAGCATTTTGAGAAAAGTCTCGCCGGGGTCATCTCGACCGTTTTGACCTACAGGCATTGCGCGGGCGCTTACGTAGTTGATAAGAACCAGGTTATCGCCGCTCTGGGTACGGTGATTATCGCCATTTTCACGACCATCTTGGCGGTCTGGACGGTCAGCTTGGCCGGATCGACGCGGATCGCCGCGAACGCCGCCAAACGAAGCGCTGACGCTGCTGTTGCGATTGAACTGCCAATAATCAAGGCGGTACCTGATAATCTGGGTAAGGGATCTTTCGCCAACCAAGGGATTGAAAAGGAATACATCTCGGTCTTTTCCGTAACCTTCTCTAACCTCGGCAGAACGAAAGCATTCCCCGTCAAGTTGCGCTACGGATTCGCCGTCGGAGCGCTGCCAAAGAAACCGCGATATACATTTGTTGAAATGTATCTGTTCAACGATATTTTCGAGGCCGACCCAAAAACACGACATCCAACCACTCTGTCGGAGTCCAAAGAAATCGAAAGCGGAGTGTGGGGTCGCATTTGCGCAAGCCGCGTCCCGGTCTGGTTCTATTGCGAACTTGCGTATCTTGATTTCATGCAAGACCGCAAACGGGAGGCGGCATTCTGTTGGCGCTGGCAGAACGTTGGCATAGGCATGGGCTGGCGACCAGACGACACCCCCGCCTACAATCGCTAGTAATAGCCCCCAGCCGGGGGCTTTCTGCGTCGGCAAGTCATGAGCCGACGCCGACCGGGAAAGTCCGGTTCCCGCCAGTTAATGTGAAACTGTGACACCACCGAAAATCTTCCGGTACTGGCCCCTTTCCGACCGAGCTGGGCCCTTTTGAGAACAGAAGGTGGCCCCTTTTAATTCCATTAAAACAATTTTGGCCAGATTGCCGTTCCTGCATTACGGCTCTACCGGGTTTCTTTTGGAACGGGCGTGGTGGGCTATGGTTCGTGCGACATGAGCCTGCCGCCCGAAACCCTCCAAGCTAGGCAGTCAAAGACGCTGATTGAGAACGCCAAGTGGGAACGCCAACAGCTATTGCGGGTAATCGCGGACAGCCAAAAACTCATCGAGCGATCACGCGAGATCATTGCGCGATTAGATCAAAGGATTGCGCGGGCCGAGAAGCCATAGGGCGCCGGCAGAACCTGACGCTGCGGATGGTTCCGGCAAAGCGGGCGAGGAGCGATGCAAGACGGCAGCCGTTCTCGCCTACCTTTTCGCCAAGGAGCAGCTTTCGCACCTTGGCAAGCCGGATCACAGACTTTGCTTTGCTGTTGATGTGTTCGCGGGAAAGATCCACCGCACGCCCAACAGTTACAAGACTAAGCTGGGCCACATGTAAATTTCTTGCGAGGAAGTCGCATTATGGTGGCCGACGATCACGCCGCCAACCGACTACGACGGTCCGGCCTGGCAGTAAGCTGGTCCCTTTTCAGATCTTCGGCTGGTCCCTTTTGGGGCTGAAGGCGCCAGTACCAATTTTCCCGCTTTGCGCTGAACTTGTGAGGGCGCCGACACAAGGCGTGACGGTAGTGAATGTGCCCCAGCTCAGCGCCAAGTCGAACTGAAGCTCTGCATGTGGACACGGTCTGCCTCCGGTAGCTCTGCCGCCCATTTTTCTTCGCTTAACTCGATTTGTTTATCGAGCACCTGCGATGCTGCTTCTTCTACAGCCAATGGGAAATCGAATTAACCAAAATGCCTATTACAAAACTGAGAACGGATGCGACGATGGTTTCCTTGTGTCGATAGAAAAAGCCCGCATTGTCGATCGCCTGATTAAGTCTTTTTCGGATAGTGTCGCGACTTGCAAGTAGAGCGTCATCCTTTGCTATTTCCGACGTCTCGGTTTCATCCCACGGATCAGGTTTTTTAATAATTGCAATGGGCTTCAACTTTAGCTGTTCATACGCATGAATGGCGTCCTCAAGATTTCCCTTCCGCGTGAAGAAGGCGAAGGGAGATTTCCTAACAAGGCCCCGGCGCGCAACTTGCGCCGCTAGTTCGCGTCCGCCGTCGAAAGTTTGGTGAGGCTCTGCAAGAATGATTTTGAGTTCTCGATTGGCTTTGCAACAATTTCCCCATGCCGCCGCAAGTTTTGCTCTTTGTACTGGTGTATTAGTTGTTCCGGTCGGGTAATACATATCAAGCACGTAAAGATCGGCTCTGCGGTCCCCAAAAAAGAACCTGCGAGGCGGCATAACTGCCTTTAAGTCCGCTTCCGCTCGGCGAAGGTCTGTGTCGACCCCCACATAAAATTCGTCTTTGAAAGCGGCTTTGAAATCTTTTCAGCTCGTGTTCGTCGTCATCTACAATGAATATTTTTTATACTCGGCGTTGGGTGTAATCATAATCGCATCCCTTTACTCTGATCGGCCAACATCGACATCACATGCCGGCCCTTCACGGGGACGCGGTGATCTCAGAACTGTTGCACGCCAGCAGAGACAAAGTCGACGTTTCGGTTGAAAACTTCTTCGCCGAATGTGGGCGTCGGATGGCCGCGCGCACCTTCGAGGAGTACCTCAGCGGATGCAGACAACTTGCATGGTGAGTTTTCTCGCGCGTTCGGCAATGTCCGGTGTGGACAGCGTGGGACCGGGGGCGCTTTCAGGATGCAGCACGCCCTGAGCGTCGAGAAAGGCGGCCGCCGCTGAAGCTTTAATCGCGAAATTCACGTTCTGCGGAATGTCGCCGGTCGCTGACACGACCTTAAGCGCGTCGAGTTTCGCAACCACGATCCCCAGCACACTGCCATTTCTATCGAGCAGCGGACCCCCGCTATTGCCGGGTTGCACGGGTGCCGAGATTTGTAGAAAACGACTATCGTCGCGCAGCCCGGCGAGCGCGGTGACGTTACCGGTAACGATGTTGCCTCCCGCGGCGAGCACGCCGGCGAGCGGAAATCCATACACGGCGATGTCCTCGCCCTGCCTGACCGAAAAGCGCCAGCTTGCCGTCATCGACGGCTTAACGTCCGTCGTGAGTAACGCGAGATCATTGACGTCATCGTGTGCTACGACCCGCGCAGCGCCGCTCGAAATACCGGTGCGAACTTGAATCTGGCTGCAACCTTCGACGACGTGTGCATTTGTCAGTGCAATGCCCTGCGCATTTGATCGAAATCTCTTGGCGATCTCACTTGCATCGCCGGTGACAAAAAATGCAGTCCCCGAGATTGCTTCCGTTTTGCGCTCGCCACGCGAAGGAAATTGCGGCTCGCTCTTTGGGGATGACGATGCATTTGCCGTATTTGGGCGCCACTCGCTCGCGAGCCTCTGCGCTTCTGCGATCTGCGCGGGGGTCATATGCTTACTGAGAAGGTCGCGAGCATTGGCGGCCGGCTGGGAACCCTGGGCTGCCGACAAATTGAACCACATGTGAGCCTGTACATAATCTTGCGTCACGCCTCGGCCATCAAAGTACATCGTCCCCAAGAGAGCCTGGGCGTGTTCGTCACCCTGATTGGCCGCGGCGCGATACCATTTCAGCGCCTCTGCGTAGTCTTGTGTTACGCCCTTGCCTTCCGCGTACATTAGCCCGAGTTTCGTGTCGGCTTCGGTGTAACCCTGATCGGCAGCAAAACGAAACCACTTCACGGCCATCGCGTCGTTCTGCTCCATTCCATCGCCCGACCGATACATGTAGCCGAGAAGCAGCTGTGCGGGCGCGTAACCCTGTTCGGCGGCGAGGCAAGACCATCTCGCCGCTTGGGTTAAATCTTGCGGTACAGCCAAGCCTCGATAATAGATGTTCGCTAACTCCCCCGCTCCAGTGGCATCGCCCTGAAAGGCCGCAAGGCGAAACCATTTCGCTGCTTCCGTGTAGCTCTGCGGCACACCTTGACCGAAAGCGTACATCATTCCGAGGAAGCTCTGAGCGGCAGCTCTGCCTCGCTCGGCAAGTGGCCGTAACTGCCGCAACGCAGTTGCGTAGTCGTCCTTGCGATCCGCGTCCAAAGCAGAGGAAAGCGCTTCACGCTCGTGTGCGTCGGCCACACCTTTGAATGGATTGTACTCAACCGGAGCGCCGTCGCATTCTTGCTGGGGTTGCGATGTCGGCTTGGGTAGAACGTCCTGCGGCGTTGCAAGGGTTCCTTCGACGGACAAGCTTTCAGGAGGCACTAGCATTACGGGGGGGCCTACTAGCGGAGCTCCTGCCACAGAGGCGGGTTGAGCGAGAAAAGCGATCCTCTCACTGATCGCCTCCATCATGCAGGGCTTGGCATTGGCCAGCAGTTCGATTGTTGCGTTTCCTTTTCGATCGAGGCCGCAGTGCGCGTTTCTCGCTCTGATCCAAACGAGCTCATCCGCTGCAAATTTCGATTGATCCGAGGGCGAAAGCTGAGCTTTCTTTTTTTGGAAAGTGATGCCCAATTCGGCGTCGAGGCGCGTCAGTTCTCCGTCCGCGCATATGAGCCGGGCTGCCGCGCTCTTTGCTTTTGCACAATTGAAACTCGGTTTCTCGGCGCCCGGCGGCACCAATGATGCCTGAGCACTTGCGCCGGTGCTATTTGGCGAGACGGCGCCGACCATGGCGACGATCAGCGCCAGCACTCCCAAGGTTGATTTCCGGGACAACATCCGCGCAAGCCCCAGTGCGGTCGACGCAGGACATCATCCGGCAGTCAGGGCGCAGAGACAAGACGCAACGTCAAAAATTGATAGTGCAACACCGCGACAATGATATTCAGTCCCGATATTAGCGATCCGCGTCGGCGAATTACTAATAAGGTGAGGATGTGCAGCGCTACCGTGGCGTCCAAGCCCCTGTCTACACGAGCAAAAAACAATGAGTAAAGCCTCGAGCGATCGTGAAGGCGTGCCCTCGCTGACTGAACACGAGGTATTATTCCTTGATTTTCTTGGGTTCTCCTCGGCGGTTGAGCAATGGGCCGATCACTGGATGGAGAGGTTGATTTTGGCGCTGGCTGCACTCTCCGAAGCACAATCAGATTTCGACATCAAGGGCGAGGCACAGCAGGACGGCAGTTACAGGATTACTAGCCGGCCCAAGGTCACGACGTTTTCAGACAACATTGTAGCGAGCTATCCCGCGGCAATTCATGACCCTGCAGTCGCTCTCAGCGGTTTCATGTCGCCTTACTGGGGCAAAATTGTTCGACAACAGATGCAGCGAATCACAGCAGAAGTTGTCCTGATCGGGGTCGACCTAAGACTGTTGGTGCGAGGTGGGTTGAGCAAAGGCAAGCTTTATCATCAGGGCAGCGTTGTAGTTGGTGAGGCCATGATCGATGCCTATCATCTTGAAAGGTGCGTTGCAAAAGAGGCGCGAGTTGCTGTTTCTCCGCGCATCACCGACGCTGAAGGAATATTTGTTGATGTAGATGGATTGCGTTGTCTCGATTTTTTCAACGATCTGATGCGAGCGGCAGAACGTACGCACGGCAACGCTTTGGAATGGGCGCGCGCAACCAAGGATCAGATTGACGTGAACATTGAGAGTTTGATCCAAAATGGACAACACGTCCAAGCCAACAAATGGCAGAACTTCGGAAAGTGGCTTGCCGGCAGGGTTAAAAATAACTGGCCGGGCGGCCAGCGCCTCGAACTTTGACGGGCCGTTTTCTGCCGCGCAGTGGGATAGCTAAAGTCGATCAGGTCGTCGGAGGTGCCGGCTTGTTCGGGTTCACTGCTGCATTCACCACATCCATCGGGTCGTAAACACGGCTCTCCACCGGAGCGTTAGACTGACGGAGAATTCCGGTCTCGGCATTTCTCCCAGCTGACGGGGCCCAATGCGGCTTATATTCGCCAGCGTCGAGCAAATAGCCCTGTGGGGTGCGCCATTGATTACGGCTAGGGCTGTAAGACGATCCCTGCGGTAGTTGACCATGTTGCCAGCTCGATGGCGGGATAGCGGGCACTGTTCCTGGCGGCGGAATAAACCAATCATTCTGCACAAGCTGGGGATTTGGTCCGATGGGCATTGTGGATCTCCTACGCTACAGCATCACGTCATTACCGATAAGTCCTGAAGCACAATTTAATAAGCTCCGCGTGATCAACAGCGTCAGCACCCTACGCACGCCCGCGAGCACCGAATGACTAAGCCGCGCCGGTGAGCGGTACGGTCACTTATGCCTTACAACTGAGAATACGTGTCAAAATAGCCAGTCAATCGCTCAAGAGCCAGTGTCTCGCTTGCTGGCAATCCTAATTGCCCGTGCAGAACTGTGGACGGTGAAACCAATGTAAGCCAGTCTGACTGTCCAAAATAATCGACGCGGTTTCGCCCCCAATTGCCGGGTCTTTCGACCACTCTTTTACGGCCTCTACATAAGCCATGTATCGCGCAGCAACGGCGTCGGCTCCTTGCAGAGAAGTATCCAACTTGCTGAGGACGAGCCGCGCGCGATCAGTTTTTCCACCGTCTTTAAATTCGCTGACCAAATCGTAGTAGCCAGCAACAAACGTGGGCGCGATGGCGGGATCTCCAAAATCAATCGTATCCGGAGTGTGCGTGAAGAAAATCGATCCATCGGATTTGCGGAGGTATCGAACGGTTTGTGCCGAAACCGCGA
The DNA here is from genome assembly GCA_963835195.1 of uncultured Alphaproteobacteria bacterium. Classification (GTDB taxonomy): domain Bacteria; phylum Pseudomonadota; class Alphaproteobacteria; order Rhizobiales; family Xanthobacteraceae; genus BOG-931. The sequence continues at coordinate 33,790 of CAWIEY010000001.1, read as the reverse complement.
CGTCTCCCCTTGCGTCTACGCCGACGAAAATTGCCTGAACTATCCTATTATCGAAAGCTGCTCGGACGTATTTTGCAGGATTCCTCGCGTAAATCTTCTCCATCTGAACAGCCCAAGCGTCTGCCAACTCGGGAAATCTCGTGGTCCCGATACCGAATTGTATGTAAAGTCGCTTGGCAACATCATCGGCATCAAAAATTCGAGTTTTGTCGCGCGCTACTTCGGCATCAACTCCTCGGCTGAAAACAAACGCTTTATTGGGCGACAAGATTTTGATCTTGCAATGTTGATCATCGACGCTACCGTCCGTTCTCTCACTATCGATCGCCACGACAGCATAACTAGTGGAGAATCCTGAAACGAAATAGGTGCCGTGCTGTACGCCCTGCGCAGTGGCGCAAGTAACAGTCCATGTTATGGCCAGCGGAATTTTTATGAGATGCTTCAGTACGAATTCTTACAAACTGAGCTCCGGATGGAAACTTATTCATCGACACACTCCCCATGCTATTTCCTCCGTGCCGGTCTTTGATTACCGCGAAGCGGACTTCTACTTGCAATAAAGGTGCGCTTGACCCTAGTTCCTTCTAAATGGGCGCCAACACCGTTTTGATTTCTGGTTTGGGGGTAGCCGGTCCGACGCTCGCTTTCTGGCTGAGAGCGGCCGGATTTAAGCCCACTATCATTGAGCACGCGCCAGCCCTCCGAACCGGCGGCTACGTTATCGATTTTTGGGGCCTTGGCTACGACATAGCCGAGCTGATGGGCATCGGGAATGGGCTCAATCACCAGGGCTACCGCATCCGCGAGATGCGGATCGTGGATGACCGAGGCAAACGAGTTGCAGGCTTCGGTACCAGCGTCTTTGTTGAATTGACGGATGGCCGTTACGTTACCATTGCCCGAAGCGCCCTGTCGCGTCTGCTAACCGAAAAGATCGACCCTGGCACAGAAATGATTTTCGGAGACGAAATCCAGCGCTTGCAACAATCCGAAGATTGCGTCGAAGTGGAACTAGAGCGTCACGGCAATCGTAAATTTGATCTGGTGGTGGGAGCGGACGGGCTTCATTCGAAGGTTCGTCGTCTGGCCTTCGGTCCTCAGGATCGTTTCGAGAAACGATTAGGCTATTTGGTGGCGGCTTTCGAAACGACAGGTTACCGGCCACGCGATGAGGATGTGTATGTGATGTTCAGCGATCCAGGCCGCATGGTCGGCCGGGTCGCTTTGCGCGATGACCAGACGCTGTTTTTATTCGTCTTCAAAGTTGACGCTGCCGAATCCGCAAGCCTTCCTGATCTTTCCGGGCAGAAAGCGATGCTGCGCGCAAAATTTGGCGATGAAATGTGGGAGTGTTCGCAAATTCTACACGCGCTCGAGCGCACCAACGAGCTTTATTTTGATCGCGTAAGCCAAATTAGAATGCCGAGATGGTCGCAAGGCAGGATCGCACTTGTGGGCGATGCGGCCTACTGCGTGTCCTTGATGGCAGGGCAAGGGTCAGCGCTGGCCATGACGGGTGCATATGTGTTCGCTGGTGAATTGGCCAAGTCATTAGGCGATCACAGGCAAGGATTTGCGAATTACGAAAAGGTGTTGCGTTCGTTCATCGAAACCAAACAGCGCGGCGCCGAGCGCTTTGCCGGTGCCTTTGCTCCAAAAACGGGATGGGGCTTGTTTCTGCGTAACCAGATCATCAAGGCCGCCGCCTTCCCCGGCGTCGCACGGCTCACATTTGGTAGGGACATTATCGATCGACTGCGTCTCCCAGAATACCCCTGGCCTGCTCTGCATTAAGCTCATGAACGAAGGACCATTATCACGATACGAGTACCTGGCACTTATCCAAGCGATGTATGAGATGCGCTTGTCAGAAATAAAACTTCAAAGAGGCATCGGTGAGAAAGAGGATTGGTTAGACCGTCAGGGGATCGAGGAACTTGCCGCTAACGAGTTTAGAATTACTCAGACTGACGCAAAAATTCGACGTGAGAACATCAAGGGCGAGGATGGGGCTATCAAAGCTCACGCGCAAGTCGGCGGTGAAGTTCGTCAAGCTATTCGACGATTGGGCAATACGATGCCAGAAAGAAGTTGCCGTCTGAACCGCCCATCCGTGAAATCGCGAAGAGCCTAGGACCCGCTTTGCCGCCACCGGAAGATCAAAGGTAGTTCATTTTCGCCATCGGCTTTCGGCCGCCTTTTTGGCGATCTCTTTTCGCTTCCGCGCTGACATAACAGCCGCCCGCGCCTTCCCGCCCATGCGGCCGAGCGCCACGGCGGCGGCGTTCTTGCCGTCATCCGTGGTCACGTCCTCAACCTCGCCGGTCGCGATCTTCCCGATCAAAACGGCGCGAGCATTCACATCGGCGGCGCGCTTTTCGCCTTTCGGACCTCTGGGCATTTTGCGTCCTTGCGCTGCTTGCCGGTAAGCATATATGAATAACGCTACTGATTCTAGTGGGTTGCACGCCTTAACCTTATGTACAGGGCGGCGCCGCAGAATGCCAAATCGCAGCAGGTCCTCTTGCGGCGGCTTCTTGCGGATGCCATCCTAAAGAACCAGCCAATAGCCGGGACGTTGTCCCACGGGACAGCCAGAGGCAGCTATGCTTGTCACCATGCAAAACGCCGAGCTGATTTGTAAGCTCATGGAGCTTGCCGGCGGCGACATTGATCTGGTGCAAACCGCTATCCGCATCAAGGCGCAGCCTGGCGGCGGCGGAGCCGACCTGCAGGAAGTCGTGGATTACATCGTCGGCCGCCGCCGAGAATCGGCTGCTTTTGAACGGCGCGCGGTAGCCGGATAATTCCTGTTATAGTTGTGGTCCATGGAAGTCGCATGGACCACGATTCTAATAATTGCACTCCTGTTGCCCGGAGTGTTTTTCTTTATCGGATTGTAAATTCGCGCGCAATAACGACCCCCGGCGGGGTGATTTTCGCGTCCAAGTCCGACCCCTGCTGACGTCTTATGTCAGCGTCCTTTCCTTTAGGCCCGATGGGCTGGGAGGGACTCTGGGGGATGATTGGCGTGGACCTGATCGGCCAGATACGGCGAGCCTATTTTGAGCAGCACCGAGCGATCAAGGAGATCGTGCGGACGCTGTCGGTGTCACGCGCGACAGTACGCAAAGTCATCCGCAGCCAGCGGACCGAGTTCAAGTATGAGCGCACGGTCCAGCCCACGCCCAAGCTTGGCGTCTGGGTCGATATTTTAACGGAGATCCTGGAGCGGGAAGTTAAGCTGCCGAAGCGGGAGCGGCGCTCGACCCAGCGGCTGTTCGAAGAACTGCGCGGGCGCGGATATGACGGCGCCCACGACAGTGTGCATCGGTTCGTCAAGGCTTGGCGTGACGAACGTGGTCGAGTTCCGGTCCATGCTTATGTGCCGATGAGCTTTGCGCCCGGGGAAGCCTATCAGTTCGACTGGAGCCACGAGACGATCACGCTTGCGGGGTTGCCGCTGACGATCAAAGCGGCGCACATGAAGCTGTCGCACAGCCGCATGCCGTTTGTGCGCGGCTACCTTCGCGAGACCCAGGAGCTGGTGTTCGACGCCCACGACAAGGCGTTCCAATTTTACGGCGGGGTCTGCCGGCGCGGCATTTACGACAACATGAAGACGGCGGTCGAAGCGATCTTCGTCGGCAAGGCGCGTCAGTACAATCGCCGCTTTCTGCAGATGTGTTCACACCATCTGATCGAGCCTGTGGCCTGCAGCCCCGCCTCGGGATGGGAGAAGGGTCAGGTCGAGAACCAGGTCGGCAATCTGCGCGACCAGATGTTCCGGCCGAAGCCGCGGGTGAAGAGCCTCACCGAGCTGAATGCGTGGCTGGAAGATCAGTGCATAGCCTATGCAAAGCGCACCAAACATCCGGAGTTCAAGGACCGGACCATCTGGGATGTATTCCAGGAGGAACGCGCCAGCCTGATGGAGCTGCGCGGTCCCTTCGATGGATTCGTCGAGAAAGCCGTGCGGGCCAGCACCACTTGCCTGATCATGGCCGATCATAATCGCTACAGCGTCGATGCCCGCGCCGCCGGCCGGATGGTGCTGGTGCGTTCCCACGCCGAACGCATCGTCGTGCTGTTGGGTGAGGAGGTGGTGGCCGATCATCCACGCCACTTCCGGCGCGACCAGATCATCTACGATCCCTGGCATTATCTGCCGGTCCTGATGAAGAAGCCCGGTGCCTTGCGCAACGGCGCGCCGTTCAAGGACTGGGACCTGCCACACGCTCTGACCCAGGTTCGCGCCAGGCTGAAGCAACACGCTGATGCGGACCGACAGTTCGTCAAAGTCCTGGCCGCGGTGCTCGATCACGGGTTGGCCGCTGTCGAGGCCGCCTGTGAGGAAGTGCTGGAGGCGGGCATTGCCAGCGGCGATGTGATCCTAACCGTGCTGGCGCGCCGCCGGCAACCCGTGGTGCCACCCAGCATCACAACGCCCGACGCGCTTCGCCTCAAGATCGAACCCGCGGCCGATTGTGGCCGCTACGACCGCATAAGGAAGATCGCCTGATGGAACGCCATGAGATTCTGGAAGCCATGAGCGAACTGAAGCTTTACGGCATGCGCGCCAGCTTCGATGAGATTGCCGGCAAAGGTCTTGCCCGGCGCGACGAGATCTATCCTCTCATCGCCAGCCTGATCCGCGCCGAACGCATCCACCGGCAGGCTCGATCGATCAGCTATCGTATCGGCGGCGCCAAGTTCCCGGTCCTCAAAGATATCGACAGCTTTGTCTTTGCCGAGACGCCGATCGATGAAGGGCAAGTTCGCGAACTCGCTACCGGTACCTTCATCGACGCCAAGCGCAACGCGATCTTTATCGGCGGCACCGGAACCGGGAAAACCCATCTATGCATCGCCGTGGCCGCGGCGGTCATTCGCGCCCGCGCCAGGGGGCGCTTCTTCAACCTGGTTGATCTGGTCAATCAACTGGAACAGGAAAAGGCCGCCGGTCGTAGTGGCCGGCTGTCCGAGAAGCTGCTCCGCCACGACCTCATAGTCATCGACGAACTCGGCTACCTGCCGTTCAGTCAATCCGGCGGCCAGTTGTTGTTCCACTTGATCAGCAAGCTCTATGAGAACACCTCGCTGCTGATCACCACCAATCTCGCCTTCGCCGATTGGCCGCAAGTTTTTGGCGACGCCAAAATGACAACCGCCATGCTGGATCGGCTGACGCACCATTGCGACATCATCGAAACCGGCAACGACAGCTGGCGCTTCAAGAACCGCGCATAACCTCTCGCTCGCCACTAACCGCCCGCCGAGACCGGCTCTGCTCCGCTATGTAAGGCTTCGCGCCGCCGGTCTCGGCTGCGCCGAAGGGGTCGCTTTTGCACGCGAAATGGGGGTCGCAGTTCGATGCGATTTGACACAAAGCTGCGGCTGTTGAATTGGAAAAACGCCGACCGGGCTTTTTGCCCCGCATTTTGGCCTAATCGGCGGACATAGCCAGCAGCGACAGAACCCCTCGGAGGCGACGCGGCAAACCCTCCGGGGGGTTCGTCCAATGCGCCTGGTCACGGTCGGTCTCGCTATTGTCGTTCAACTTTGATCGGTACTGTGAATGAGAATGTCGCTCCTTCGCCTTGAGCCGAATCAACCCAAATCCTGCCGCCGTGCATCTCGATGATGCGTTTGGAGGTCGCCAGCCCTAAGCCGGTGCCACCCTTGCTCTTGGTCTGCGTGTTGTCTGCCTGCTGAAACTCCTCGAAGATTTTCTCCTGATCAGCGGCGGCAATGCCCGGTCCGGAATCGCGCACCGCCACGCTGAACGCGCCGTTCAACCCCGACGCCTCGATCGCCACTTGGCCTTTTTCAGTAAACTTGATCGCATTGCCGACCAGATTGAGCAGCACCTGGGCGAGGCGGCGCTCGTCGCCGCGTCCTGCCGGCAGGCCATTTTCGACCATCGTGGTCAGCACCAGATTCTTCTGCGACGCCAGCGGCTCGACCGCGACGTAGACGCTTTGCACCAATTCCACCAGGGAGTAGTCGGCGAGCGACAGTGTAAGTTGCCCGGCCTCGATCTTCGACAGGTCGAGCACGTCGTTGATCAGCCCGAGCAGGTGCTTGCCGTTGGTCTGCACGCGCTCCAGCACCGCGCGCATCTTCTCCGGAGTCTCCCCGTAGATGCTATCGAGAATCAGTTCGGTATAGCCAAGAATGGCGTTGAGCGGCGTGCGCAATTCATGGCTCATGTTGGCGAGGAACTGTGACTTGTACTTGCTCGCAACTTCGAGTTCGCGGCCTTTCTCCTCGATCTCGTGGAAAAGCTGCGCGTTCTGGATCGCCAACGCCGATTGCGCGGCAAAGGTTTTCATCAGGTCGATGGTGTTCTGCGGGAACATTCCCGGCGTGCGGCGGTGCACTACCAGCATGCCAATGACATCCTCGCCACGGATGAGCGGTGCCACTAGGCGCGCCCGGTAGCCGGCGAGCAGAGTAATACCGTTCAACTCGGTCATGGCCTCGTCTCGCAGGTCAGCGACCTGGACGGGCTCGCCCTCGGTCATCACCGCGGCGACGTTGGGGTCACGCATGTCGATGTGCTGGCGGGTGATTGCGTCAATCAGCTCCTGCTCCATGCCAAAGGTGGCGCGCAGATGAAATTCTCCTAGCTGTTCGTTAAAAACGTAGATCGCGTCGGCCTCGGTGCCGGAAATTTGTACCGCCTTGGCGACGATGGTGTTTAGCACCGTCTCAAGATCGAGCGTGGAGTTTACCTCCACCGGCGATTGACTGATGATGCGCAGGATGTCCGACGTTGCGGTCTGCTGCTCTAGCGCTTCGGTGAGTTGCTTTCGCGCTTCGGCGAGCTCGCGAGTAAGACGCGCGATCTGTGTTTGCTCGGTCGTCGCGATAGAACGTCGATTGGGTACCGCCTTGGATGGACTGGGGGGCCGTGGCGTCGCCGTTTTCGACCATCCCGCCTTACCTGCCATGCCGCCTGCTTTTGAGCGCCGCTTCATTGCTTGCCCGCGACCCGGGACGAGCCATCGTAGCCGGTGAGGCCAGCTTACATGAAGTGGCTTCATCGCGCCCGCAAAACGTGAAGAACCGATGTCGGTTAAGGGGTCATTTTCGACCGATCTGCGCAGTCACCGGCACGTCGTCTTTGCGGCCGAAAGCGACGCAGTCTCGAGCACCGCCGGCGCACCGCCGACGCACCGGGCTAGCTGCCACTCTATGCCACAACTTAACTTTTCTGAATTACGATGACGCATCCCGGGCGTGGCTTTCTCCAGGTCGGGCAGCGCGGGGCTCGGCTTTCAGAAAGGCGACCTGCGGTACTGCGTCCGGTCTTCATGCGCCTGAGCCTGATGCGCGTTTTTTGGCGGATGCGATATGGGTGGGGAGGCCAGTGGCCATGGTGGTGGCAGCCTGAGTTGTTGCGAATGGCGGCAACGGTTTCAGTCATCGTGGCGCTGTTTGTCGTGTCCATTTTGCGACATCTGTGATGTCTCGCTGGTCCGACGATTTTGGTCAGACTCAACTCGCAGCCGGCTAACGCTTATTTGACTGCTATCCTGTCAGTTCTCGTTGTGTGAGGTGTTGCGTTGTCCCGGCCCGATTGGTCGCGCCCGCTGCCGCGGCCCCTAAACATTCCCACCGTTATGAAGCTGTCGACCCTCGCCGATATGCGGGACTTGGTCGAAAAGCACCTGCCGTACTAGCGCTCGAGGGCCTCAAATGTCTGATGAATTGAAGCCGCGGCTGGTGGTGTGCCGCGCGTGAATAGCGCCGTCCTGGCCGCCGTAACCTTAATTTCAAAGCGTCCTGGAATGTCACCGAGTAGCGTGCTCGCTTCTCAGGGGCAGTGCATTTTCGTTTTGCGTAAAAATGCGCTCGACCTGGGCCCCGAGCGGCCGTGCCACGCCCGGCCCGACCTGCTTGGGGTTCTTTGCTTAGAGCGCTTACGCCAGGTCCATTGCTCGGGAGAAATTATGGATCAAAGACAAGCCATGAGCCGTTTGCTCCAAGCAGAAACTGCGGTTGCATTCAAGTCCAAGGCAATCGAAATACAGCGCTCTCGCATCCAAAAGCTTCATGAAGATGGACGGCATTCTGAAACTGCCGAGCAAGTACTTAGGGTGCTCGAAAACTCTCTGGACAAACTGAAGCACGACCGCGACGTTGCGCTGGCACGGGTGCGTCGCTGTGAAGCCATTTTTTTAGACGGTACGGAAGCTGGGCACTGACGCAACTCGGTCGAAGTCAACCGCATTTGCTCGTCGGCACCATTTGCCGTGTCGTATTTTCCTAGAAATCTCGGCGTCGTAAGCCGCGCTAGGTTCTGGCGAACGGCTTCAGCAAGGCCGCGAGGTCGCTGGCCTGTTCGTAGGTCAAATTAATAACCACAGTCATGAACTGGCCTTCAATTCTTGTCCCCAAGAATATCGCGGCCTCTCGGCCATTGTCGCGCGCGTCAACGTCCTCCACGACCGGAAAAATGTTGGGTTCTTCAGGGGTGATCCTAATGGTCATGCTGGCCTCCCAGGTTGAGCGGGAAACCTACCAGACCCTGTTGCTTGCTGTCAGGCTGAGATCTGTCCCCAGGCGACGAGGACCGCTCGGGAGGCGCTTTACAAACTCAACTCTCGCGGATCGTTCATTATTTTTGCGAGCGATGTTAGTAATGAGTGAGTTGCGGCGCCGTCTCCGCGTCGAGCGGTCGCTTGCCCGCTATGAGCCCTGTTTACCCCGCCTGGCCAAAGAGCCGCCGGCTGGGCGCGGGTCAATTCACGAAATCAAGCATGACGGCTTTCGGATTTTCGCGCAGCGTGATGGCAAGCGTGTCCGGCTGCTAACTCGCAACGGCAATGATTTCAGCGACCGCTTTCCCCTCATCCTCGAGGCCGTGAGGGCTTTGCCGGTGCGCTCTTGCATAATCGATGGCGAGGCGATCGTGACCAACGACAAAGGCCTAGCGGTGTTCGATCTCATTCGCGAGCATTGCGGCCACGCCGCTGCCGAGTTGTGCGCGTTCGATCTGCTCGAGCTCGACGGACAGGATCACCGCCGCGTTCGTATCGAGGAACGCAAGCGCGCTTTGGCGGGCATGCTCGGCCGCTTTCAGCCTGGCATCGTCCTCAACGAATTTTTCGAGGGCGACGGAGCTATCATCTTCAAGCACGCCTGCAACCTTGGCTGCGAAGGCATCGTGTCGAAGCGGCTGGGCTCGCCCTACAAATCCGGTCGCTCACCGCATTGGCTGAAAGTCAAAAACCCAGCAGCACCGGCGGTGCAGCGAGAGGCTGAAGAGGAGTGGTCGTGAAGGCTGCCGAGGCTCGTGGTGTCCGTCCGCAACTTCAAAAAGCGCAGTAATCTACCGAACTCACACCGAGGATGGGCTAAGGGATGGTGAGGGTTGTGAATAGGTAGACGGTTAGCCACAATGCTTCCGACTGTGCGCTTTCCCGGAGCCGGGAAAATATCTAGCATAAGCCCGCGGCGCCTGGTCTTTGACTGGCGAACTAGCAAGAATTGCGCGGAATTATAGGGAGGAACTCCTGAAGTACATGATCGAATACACAATCCGCTCGGCCGGCCTTACTGACGGTCAGAATTTCGCAAATACGGAGTCCCTTCTGGCAGCTTTCGGTAAGTGGAAACCTGAGGATGGCTTGACGGTTCAAGCGTTCTTGTCAAACTTAAGCGGGGACGGCGGTTACGTCTTCGTCGAGGCCGGGGACCCAAAGGTCATCGTTTCGTTTGTCTCCAAATACACGTTTTGGAACGACGTCAACGTTGTCCCCGTAATCGACGTCGGCGAGGCGGTACCAATTGCACACGCTTCCCTTGGTTGGGCGCGGAGTGTTTCAAAACGCTGATCTGCTATCGTGCAACTGGCGGCATGCCGCAAGTTCAGCTGGCCAGCGCGCGCTTAACTTAGCATGCTCTAAAATTCGGCAACTCGGCTGGTGAGAGGGCGATGCCTCCGGGCGATTTAAACGACTATAAATACTGGCGCGGTCAAGCTGCAGAACTGCGTGTCAAAGCTAATGCCCATAACAACGATTTTGCGGCTAATGCTCTGCGCCGGATAGCAGACAATTACGATGCGATCGCCGATTGGGCCGAGGATCGCGCCATACACGGCATCGATTTGCCGCTACCGAGAGCAGTCCCAAAAGACAAAAGTCCCTAAAATGGACGGTGTAACTTTGAGGCAGCATCTTGCGCAGGCTGAGTGCCATGTAATTGAGGGCGAGAACCATATCGCTCGACAGCGACAGATTATCGGTCAATTGGCGAAGGACATCAATCAACTGACAAATGCCCTGGCGCAATTCGAAGTCCACGCAAGCATCGCACATCGCTGACCGCGATCGGCTTCGCGCGCTGTAAAGTAGTAATCCATCCTGCATTCCGAACTGTAGGCAGTGACCGGTGTGGAAAAAATATCAAACCAGAGGCATCGTCCTCTTCGTGGCAACTGGCCTAGTAGTCAGTTTGGTTCGACACGGTTTGCAGGATCATTGGGCATCATTCCCGTCGTGGGGTCGATTTTTTTTGTCTTGGCTCATTCACACAATTGGCGTTGCGCTGTTTACCGTTTGTGCGAGTGCGACGATTTTCGTGACACACCGCTTCTTTCTCGGGTATCAGTGGCATGGTGATACCGAGGTCCTGACCGAGGTCCTGGCGTTCTATGTCGTCATGACCGTCCTCATCGCCGCGATTTTTCTAGCAGTGCTTGCGCCATGGGGTCTGGTCTAACAGCTTACTCCCCGACTAGCGAACCCCATCACGCTGCGCTCGCCTTTTGTCGTTCAGTGTAGGACAGGGACTGCTTTATGGGAAGTTATTAGGGGCGCACTTGCGGCCAATGTTGCGGGGTGTCCGCGGACGCCGCCATCTTGGAAATGAAAGATTTCGGCTGCGACGTCTTTTGTGGTGGCTGGGGCAACCGTGATCGCGGCGACGCGGTAGCCAATCTCTCCCTCGGGCATCGATCGCGCCCCGACGCATCGTTAACCAATCGTTAAATTCGCGGATGCTGTCCTGATCCTCGCGCGAATCAGCTAGACAGAGGAACGGCCAAGAATGGTTGCTATTGCCCTTTTGTGCTTCGTCCTCGCCGGCTTAGGACTTCTCGGCTTCAATGTTTGGTATTACCGCGCGCTCACTGACGCTCGCAGCGAGGCCGATGCCTATTGGACGCTAGCACGATCGTGGCAAACACCGCCACCCTTGCGGTCGATGCGATGGAGCAATCGCGCGGAAAGCACGTGGCGGCATCAAATCCGTCAGGACGGGATATTCTCGATCGAATTTTTGTAATGGAATGACCTGGCGCGTTTCTGATTGGCGCTTTGTAGCGTTGCGTTCGTGTGGCCGGCGCGTCTTCGCAAGGCGGCTCGAGCTACGGGGCAACGGACCATGCACACGATCGCGATGGTTTCGCGCAAGGGCGGCACCGGCAAAAGCACGCTCGCCATTGCACTCGCCGTCGCGGCGATGGAGGCTGGTCACGCCGTCTGTGTACTTGAAGCCGACCCGCTGGGAACGGTGTCGAATTGGCGCCGCCGTCGCACCGCAGCAGGGCCGACGGTCGAGACCATTCATGACGGCTCTGCGCTTTTTGACCGCGTTTCGGAACTCGCACGCCGTGACGTGACTCTGACGATCGTCGACACTGCGGCCGGCTGGAATGACGCCTCCAGAGAGGCCATGGCCGCGGCCGACTTCTGCCTGATTCCGGTGCGGCCGAGCCCGACCGATATCGAAGCCGCCGCGCCGACGCTTGCCGCTGTGCGCGAAAGCGGCAAGCCATTCGCCTTTGTGCTCAATCAGGTCCAACCCCGCAGCGCCCGGCTGAACGCAGCGGCAGGCTCGCTCGGCGAACGTGCGATCGCTCTGGAGATAGCGAACGTACTGGCATTGCCCGCGATCGTGCAGCGCAACGATCAGCAGGATGCGCTTGGCATGGGCCTTGGCATCACGGAATACGCGCCCCGCGGAAAGTCGGCGAAGGAGATTCGCGAGCTGTGGCGTTGGGTCTGGGCGCGGCTAAACCGCGCCTCGCAGCCCGACGCGCAAGCGCCAGCCCACACGATGGCGGCTTTGCCGCCAGCGCCGTGGGATTCACTGCCGCCATCGGTCGAAAGTGGCCCGACAATGAGCGGAGCACCGGCCTCCCAAGTTTTCCTCGATATGACCTCTATCTGAGAACCCGCGCCGCTGAATACTTTGCGTTGGCGTCCGAGCCCTACGACATCGAAGTGCGCACTCGATACTCCAGGATTGCAAGCCATTATATCGCTCTCGCTAAATCCGAATTGCGCTTTGACAAGCTAGGGCGCCAGCGAAAGCTAGAAGGATTGCGGTTGAAAAGGACCACGAGAGTGGCCGCCGGCCGAGCTGCTGTTGAAAACTCACGCAAGGATGACAATTGGTCTGACGAGCAAACCGGAAATCCCCTACGCGGACGATCGCAACTTCTGCAAGGTTGAGGAATGGACCAAGGACGGCAGCAAGATCGATAGGCTGATCTATGCCGGCAACAACCTTGAGAAGGCGCGCGCGCTCTTTGCCGATGCCATCAAACACAGACCTAAGATTAGGCTGACGATTCGGCAGCGAACACGGGTGCTCGAGCAGTGGCCGCGGTCAGTTTCAACGCGCTCTGTTATTTTTCCTGCTCTGCCTTTGTTTGCGCTAGGCGGGCGCGCGGGTCCTTAACGGACCGATCATCATAAAGGCCGAAAATAAGGTTGCCGCAGAGCTGCGCACAGCCACACGGTGCGCTCAAAGGGCCACGTCCATGTTTGAAGATCGCCTGTCGGCACCTTGCCCAAAGTGCCGCACTGAAATGATCTACGTTGTCGCCTTACCGCATCCAAAATCCCCGACCATGTGGAAAACCACCTTCGTGTGTTACGGCTGCAATCAGACGCGAACCTCAGCAATTAAATAATTCCGGCTAGTCGGTCGGGAAACGGCGTCAATCGGCTGATCGGCCAACTCTACGGCGAGCGTGTGCTGAAGCACCGAAATCCGGACGAGAAGTCCAGTTAACGAATTATGCATTCCTAGCGGTAATAGTCGTCCGTATATTACGGGGGCGTCTTATGTATCATCTTCTTACCAAGTTCTGGCGCGACGAGTCCGCTGCCACGGCTATTGAATATGGTCTGATCGCAGCCGGGATCGCGATTGCCATCATTGCCGTAGTCAACCGCCTCGGCACCAAACTCAACACTACCTTCGGCAGCATCTCCACACAGCTTAAATAGCGGCCGCTCCAAGATCGCCCTACAGATGGCCCGAGTCGAATTGCTTGGCCTTGTGGCCTTTACGCTCATCGTAGTTGGGCTAGTCAGCGCAGCTTACGGCGGCGGCTATGCGTTGCTCGCGTTTTGTTGCGGCTGGGCAGCTGGTTGTCTCACACTGGTGGTCAGGCGCGAGTTTGCAAAACACAAGCGCCACGATAGCCGCGACCGTTTGTGCGGTTTCGTCCGCGCGACATCAAGCGACGATGCAGTGAGCTGATAGCCAATGTCAGACATCCGCTTCATTGAGCACCGAGACAAAGTAGAGGTCGTCGAACGTCGCGTACCGTTCGAGCGCCGATCGGATTTGTTCTGGCGCGAATACGGATGGCAAACACAAGTCTCCGAGCTACATAACGGCGGTCGACCAGCCGAGAGCGTTTCACGGCAGACTGTCCACGTACTCGATGGCAGCCGCTGCGAGATCAAGAGCGCGGCCGACGTATGAAAGGTGCGCATTTGAGGGACGAGCGAGCCGTTACGGTTGGAAGCGATTTTCGGCAAACCGCGTAATGCACTCACTCCCGCGAGCTTATGGTCTTCAACGACACCGGAGCGAGCCCGGAAAATTGTAATTGCCGGGCGGCGGCTTGCGAAAGATCGATCACCCGATTTTTGACGAACGGACCGCGATCATTGATGCGGACCACGGTCGTCCTGCCGTTATTCAAATTGGTAACACGCACCAGCGTGCCAAAAGGCAATGTGCGGTGTGCGGCAGTCAGCTTGGTTGGAGAGTAAGCTTCGCCGCTTGCCGTTTTACCGCCGATTTCGGAATACCTTGATGCCAAATTGGCTTTGCCGCCAGCATGAATACTGGTGCTCGCTGCAAGCAACAGCACGAGCGAAAATGCGCCTTTGATCATATGCCGCGTCCCCGACCATGATCCAACGCGCTAACTCCGCACGTCGGTCATCGGTTCCACCAAACGCGCAGGCGACTTCTAAAGAAACACGCCGAAGGTGGCCTTCGTGTACCACGGATCATAATGATCATGTTTTCTACGCGCCATGGCGATCTCCACGCCTTTATCGGCTAACTGTCGCGGCGCGAAAAATGTTCGGAAAAGCGCCGCAATATATTGCCTGTTGAAGACAAAATGCCCGTCGGCTCTCAGATCCTAAAACCGAACATTCCGCGCTGAAGTCGGATGTCTCTAGCCGCGTAGTTGATGCCTGACTTCGTCGCCGGGATCGCGCAGGCAACAGCCCAACTTTAATGGCTGCACGCGGTTGCTGCAAAGTCTGGAACAAGCATTCCGAAACACGGTTGTACTTTGTGTCAGTTAGTTTGCCTACCCTGCGGAGTGGGATGGCATGTTTGATCACATTCGACGCCTGTGGAAGCGTTTAACTGGGCAGGAATATCCCACTCCTCCGAAACAACTGCCATTCTGGGCGATTGGCCCAAATGATCGGAAAGTCCGTCCGCGCGACACGATCAATGAAACGTTGAAGGAGCGAGACGAACGGAGACGGCGAGCGTTCTGAAAGCGGGCGCAACCACGCCAAAGATAAGCCGCTTCAGTTGGCTGCCATGACTTGGATACAGGTTACATTCCCGCAATCGCTGAGAGTGCTAGTCTTTCCAAAATCCCTTAAATCGATTAGGCGCTAGAGCGGTGTATCGGGTTGTGTTTTGAATGTTCCGGTGGCAGCGGACGCGCGTGCTCGAGCAGTGGCCAGAGGGAATGACCTTCAAAGCTGTGGTGTGATTTCTTCAGTAAATGCACCACTGTGCTGACGTGCATCTGGCCAGTCGCGTCACTTCGCACGGGCTTGCTCGTCCTGTCGCGCCAGTAATTCACCTAGCTCTGGCGGGATATCTTTAGGAGGCGAGTACCCAATCGCCTCCGTCGCGCTGCTTTGGGTCCGCTCACGGTCACACCGCCTGCGTTCTCCACAAGTATCGTCGCTTCTGTCTTGCCCTCACAGCAGGACTCGCATAAGCGCTCGTCGTGAGCGGGCCTGTGAACCGTTGCGCAGCATCGATGGCCCCCAAGACATCACCGCGCCGTTCGGGTCCGCTCATCCTCCAGTGCGTCGACGGCTCCTTTATGCGGGCGACAACCTTGAGAAGGCGCGCAAGCTATTTACCGGGTCAAGCACGCCATTATCTCTAGATGACCGCTCGCCACCCGATTTCACCGGTGCGAGGCAACGCCAATGATAACAGAGAGCCGGCGCTATAAAGGTTACGTTATTGATTTGGTCTATAACGCGCCAAGATGGGAAGCGATCATCTATCCTTTAAGCAAACTGGCACGGCAACTAAGCCCGAACCTTCCACCGATTTAAGCGGGTAGCTCACTGTGAATCGAATGAGGGATGCCATGCAGAAGATAGTGACTGTGACACTGGCGTTCGCCGCCCCGTTCGTTGCTCAAGTGAAGTTGCTCCCGCAGCCCAGTGAAGCTGACGCCTGCGGCTATAATAGCGTTGTCAGTCCGTAACTCGCCCCTCTAGACCAGCCCACACAAGGCGCTGGAACAAGTTTGCGGCGACTGAATTGGAAAAGTGCCGACCGGGCGTCCGCACCCCCTCTCCCCCAGCATGACCTGGTCAGCGAACGCGAACTGCAAGAACCCCCGGGCGACGAGCACCGCCCCGGGGGTTCGTTTGTGTCACAGACTCAACTCCCCGCCGGCCGGCTTATTACATTCACGGCGTTTTTGGCCGAGTAGTGGATGCTAGATGGACCCGGACCGCGCCGCCCGCCGCCACAAAGGCGACGACCAACGATGCTGCTGATTTTTGCAGCAGTATTTCTCTTCGGGGTGTTCGTAGGGGCATTATGTGAGGCAGTTGTGATGTATCGCCTGCCGCCACAATGACCGATGAAGAGTTTGAGCGCGAAGGCTATTTGCGGACGCCGCCAAACACCGACCGCGCATCAAGGCTAACCATCCGAAAGCGCGCGGCGCAAGCAAGCCGAACCTCTCTCATTGACGGGTGTTGCCCCGCGAACGGCTAAAGCCAATCAACGCAATAATTATCATCGCGGTGAATACGGTCGCGGCTAGCCACCACATAAGCCGTTCCTCCCGCAGCCGTTGTCTCCCCGCTGCAATGGCCAGCCGGCTTTCGCCTCTCGGCTCGCCATTTTCGCGCAGCGACCGTGACTCAACTCTTACGAGGCCAGTAGTATTTTCGGCGCAATGTCAGTAACGCGTGAGCTAGGGCGCCGGATCCGCGCCGAGACGCTCCAACCCCGATATGAGTCCTGCCTGCCCCGGCTAGCCAAAGAGCCGCCGGCGGGTCCGGGCTGGATTCACGAAATCAAGCATGACGGCTTTCGGATTCTCGCGCAGCGTGATGGCAAGCGTATCCGGCTGCTAACTCGCAACGGCAATGATTTCAGCGACCGCTTTCCCCTCATCCTCGAGGCCGTGAGGGCTTTGCCCGTGCGCTCTTGCATAATCGATGGCGAGGCGATCGTGACCAATGACAAAGGCCTAGCGGTGTTCGATCTCATCCGCGAGCATCGCGGCCACGTCGCCGCCGAGTTGTGCGCGTTCGATCTGCTCGAGCTCGACGGACAGGATCACCGCCGCGTTCGTATCGAGGAACGCAAGCGCGCTTTGGCGGGCATGCTCGGCCACTTTCAACCTGGCATCGTCCTCAACGAATTTTTCGACGGCGACGGAGCGATCATCTTCAAGCACGCCTGCAACCTCGGCTGCGAAGGCATCGTGTCGAAACGGCTGGGCTCGCCCTATAAGTCCGGGCGCTCGCCGCATTGGCTGAAAGTCAAAAACCCGGCGGCGCCGGCCATGAAGCGGGAGGTGAGGAGGATTGGACCTAACGTGTCTTGGTCCGACGAGCCTGGCTGGTCCGACGAGGAAACCGACAATCCGCCCCTTGCGGACGATCGCAATTTCTACAAGCTTGAAAAGTGGACCAAGGACGCGGCGAAAGTCGACCGGCTGCTGTACGCCGGCAACAGCCTTCCGGAAAAATTAGCCGCCGCCGTAGCGCCATGGCAATGCCGCGCAATCGACAGGATTGGCCCCGCATGTGGCAAACCATCAACAACAGAGAGGGCCGCAGGTGAAATATCATTTAGTGTTTGGGGCGGCAGTCGCCGCATCCTTTGCTTGTCCGCTCGGCGCGCACGCACAGGGCATTCCCGATGGCGTCGCGCACGGCGCTTATGTGGGGACGGAGACGGCAGGCCCGGTCGGCGCAGTGGTTGGTGGAGCTGTTGGCGGCGTCATTGGCGGCGTCGATGGGTTGCTCGGCATCCATGCCGTCACTTATCCGGTCGCGTCGCCAGCGCCGGAATATCGTCGCCGGCACTATATCCGGCATTCGTATCACTACTATCGTCACAGACACACGACCGGTTAAACGCCCCAAGACTGGCGGGGCGCTTTGGGGTCTCTACGGGCCTTGGCGTCCCGTTCTGTGGGCCTACCAATCCTGGGTCAGCTCTAATGGCCGAGGCGATAGCTATCGCCCGGAACCGTCCCCACGGGAAGGTCTGCTACGGGCGTGACCGCTCAAATCATAGCCCTTCCAAGGCGTGTGAGCCTCGAGCGTGACAGAGCCCCATTGACGCGACGCCTGCCGAACAAGACCACCGGCAGTCAAACAACACTACGAACACAGCAGCGACGGCAACGGTAGGCAAATCGGAGCTTGCTCACGGATTTTCTGGGCTTTGATGAGTAAGCGATCCCAACGACTTGCTTGGCGTGTCGCGTAACTGAGCCGATAGCAGTGGCGGCATCGCCAAGGCTGGCCGCGCGGTGAATAGAGTTTCCGAACCCTTCGGCCGTACGCACATAAGAAATGGACGCGCTGACCACCGTAATGCCACTGCACCCGCCTGATACACAGCGCTTGGCCATCCAAGGTGATAGCATTGTCGCTGCTCCAATCCGTCGGCCGTATGCCTTCCCGGGAAAGACGTTGCCGGGGAACCCACCACGTTGCTCGCGGCTTGCCGATGTAACCAGCACGCCGCAGCTCGTCGATATCGACGCTTCGCGTCTGTTCAACGGTTCTCCGGACGTATCCGCCCCACCGTCCCATTGCTAAAGCTCGCCAGCGGCGCACCACCCCCAGCATTGGACGCGACATGGCGATCGACAATCAAGTCGCTATATCTTCGGCATGTGCGGGCGTTTTACCACCGAGATGACCTGGGCCGAGCTCGTTGCGGTTTATCGGCTGACGATGAAAGCCCCGCCGCATAACTTGCCGCCGCGATACAATATCTGTCCCACCGATCCGGTCGATGTCGTGCGGGAAATAGAAGGCGGGCGCGAGCTGGTGCCAATGCGCTGGGGCTTGGTGCCGCAATGGTGGTCGAGGCCGCTGAAAGAACTACGAGCGGCGACATTCAACGCCCGCGCTGAAACCGTCGAAACGAAGCCGTTCTTCCGCGACCCGTTCAAACGCAACCGTTGCATCATTCCCGTGTCGGGCTACTACGAGTGGGAGAACACGCCGGGCTGCAAGCAGCCGTGGTATTTCACTGCGCGGGATGGCTCGCCCGGCCTTGCAATCGCCGGGTTGTGGGACCAATGGCGCGATAAATCGAACGATGAGACAATTACGTCGTGTGCGATGATCATCACCGAGCCGAACAGCTTTGTTTTTGAAGTACACAATCGTATGCCAGTTATTTTAGCCGAACAGGACTTTGAACCCTGGCTCAAGGGCTGCGCCGGGTCGGAAATTCTCAAACCAGCTCCGGACGATTTGCTGCAGCGCTGGCAGGTGTCCAAACGCATCAACAGTTCCAAGGCGTCGAGCGCCGATCCGACGCTGATCGAGCCGATTTCGCTGTAGGGCATGGACTACCGGGTATAGGCTCCGCTACCCCCTGGGTGGCTCAGTGGAGGTTGTCCACGGAGATCGTCACCGCCCTTGCCGCAGGGCCTAGAGATGTCACAGGACCGACGAAGCCGTTGCATGCTTCAGTCTCGCCGTTATGACGTGCCGCTCATAAGCTTTGCCCGATAAATGGGCCTTTGCACGCAGTGACAAACACCGTCGCGGCAAATCCCGATCGTTCTGCGAACGCCGACGCGCGCGGTCCGGCTTCCGAGATTTTGCAGGACTTACTTAGAGACCTTCCGCCGGATCATTTTACATTGGCTTGGCTGTCGAAATATCTCCATAGAGGCTCTTTCGGCGTCATCGTCCTAATCCTCGCGCTTATCGCGATGATGCCCGGAATTTCGTACGTAGCCGGTTTACTTCTCTTGGCTCCGGCGATTGAGATGATCGCAGGACGCAGCGCGCCGACGTTTCCCCGCCGAATTGCCAACCGGCCCCTTCCGAGCCACCAACTTGCCGCTATGGTACGGCGCGTGCTTTCGAGTTTGAGCTATGTCGAAAGGGTAATTCGTCCACGCTGGCAACTACCCTTGGGCGCCACAAAGCGACTAGTCGGTGTCGCCGTCCTATTACTAACTGCTCTGTTGTTGCTGACGCCGCTACCTCTCATCCAGGTCGTGCCGGGGCTAGTCATTGTCATACTGTCAGTCGCATACGTCGAGGACGATGGCCTTCTGCTTTGGTTCGGGCTCCTTGCTACGCTCATCCTTGTTGGGGTATCGGCTACAGCTCTTTGGGGAATGATCTCCGCCGTAGGTGCATTATTTTGACGCGGCAGTTCGTGCGCGGGATTCGCCTCAATCTGGAAAAGGCCCGGCGGCTATTTGCCGACGCCATCAAGCACAGGCCGCGCATCCGACTGACGATCGGGCAATGCACGCGGCTCCTCGAGCAGCGGCCGAAACGGTGAGGGCCGATCTAGCGACCACCTTGCCCGCTAATGCGAAACCAGCCGAACAACACAAGCGACAACTAGCAATGCTACGTACGCATCCGGTGAGGGCCACAGGGTGGAACGGTTTGGGTGAGTTTGGCGGGCCTTACGCGGCTTCAGCGGCAATGTTTTGCCGGTGCCAGTTCCAGGGCAGCAGTTCGTGGATGCGCTTGGCCGGGTGATCTGGCAAGCGGGCCAGCACATCGGCAAGCCAAGCCTGCGGATCGACATCGTTGAGCTTGGCGGTGGCGATCAGCGTGTAGATCGCGGCGGCACGCCGGCCGCCTTCGTCTGAGCCGGCGAAGGTCCAGTTCTTTCGCCCCAGGGCGACCGCGCGCAGCTCTCGCTCGGCCGCGTTGTTAGATATGCAAAGGCGCCCATCATCGAGGAAGCGGGTGAAGGCATCCCAGCGCTTGAGGGTGTAATTGATCGCTTTGGTCGTATCGTTGTTTTTGGAGAGACGAGCGCGCTGCTCGCGCAACCAGGTCTGCAGTTCGGTGATCAGTTGCCGGCTACGCTCTTGGCGCACGCGCAGGCGTTCCTGGGGTGCGAGGCCGTTGATCTCGCGCTCGATGGCAAACAGGCCATCGATGCGCTTGACTGCTTCGGCAGCGATCGGCGCTTTGCTGATGCGTGCCAAGTCAAAGAACTTGCGCCGGGCATGCGCCCAGCACGCAGCTTCAATGATCGGTCCAGGTTTGCGGTTGGCCTCATAGAGGCGGTTGAAGCCGGCGTAAGCGTCAGCCTGCAATAATCCGGCGTAGCCCGCCAAGTGCTGTTCGGGATGCTCGCCGCCGCGATCACGCGAATAAAAGAACGCCGCCGCCGGCGGATCTGGGCCAGCGAACGGGCGGTCATCGCGTACATAGGTCCATAGCCGGCCGACACGGGTCTTGCCCTTGGCCAAGACCGGCACTGTGGTGTCGTCGGCGTGGATGCGCTCGGCGGCAAAGACCTGGGTACGGATCAACTCGACGAGCGGCATCAAGGTTGCGGCGACTGCGCCCACCCAGTCGGCCAGCGTCGAGACGTCGAGATCGATGCCTTCGCGTTCATAGACCTCGCTCTGGCGATTGAGCGGCAGGTGCAGGCCGTACTTGGCGAATACGATATGCGCGAGAAGCTTGGGGCCTGCGCGCCCGCGCGCAATCGGATGCGAGGGCGCCGGCGGCTGGGTAATCGCTTCGCAGGCCCGGCAGGAGAACTTCTCGCGCACGTGCTGGATCACCTTCCATTGCCGGGGAATGAGCTCTAGTGTCTCGGTCACGTCTTCGCCGATCTTGCGCAATCGGCTGTCACCACAGCAGGGGCAGACCGCAGCGGCCGGATAGACGATGCGCTCGCGGGGCAAATGCGCGGGCAGCGGACGGCGCGCCGGCCTGCGCCGCTCGAATGATGGCACCGTGGTCGTCTCGGCCGCCGCCAGCTGCACGGTGGTCTCGGCTTGCGCCGCATTCTCTTCCAGGTCGGCAAGTTGCAGTTCGAGCTGATCAAGATGGCCAAAGGATGATGATAGGGACTGCGTCGGGCAAAACGAATCTTCCTACGCTGCGCCACTCGTGTTCCGATACCCGGCTTGGTCCGGTTGAGCGAATGGGATCCTGAGGACGAAGCGGAGTTGCGGTCATTTTTGGATGCGGCAGAAAAGGTTGGTCAATAAGTTACCCGCTCGAAACGGAACGGATCCTCGACCGCCTGCAGTCTCGTGGCACAATTTACTTGTAATATCCGACGCCGCAGCCTAGATCGCCGACCCTCGTTACAAAGCTGGTTTTCGGTACTGGCTTCTTGTCGGGGCCCGGTCTTGCAAACTTGTAGCCGAAAGGCGGCTGGCATCTTTCAGCTCCGTCGGTCATAATCTCGACCAGTCCTGTCGTGCGCTGCAGGGGCGAAGTTGATCAATGTCGGGCATTGATGGCCTGATCGGCATCTCGGCAGTAAAGCTGTGGCCAGCGGTGGGATCGGGCATCTTTCTCATCGGGTCCTATCTACTTGCGTATTTGCTGCCGCGAAATGTGATCGGCTCGGCGTTACGCGCCGGATTCGTTATCCTGGGTATCGGCCTCGGCGCCATCACAACCTGGGCGCTGCTTGACCACACTCCTTCCGGCGTTCGGGTCGTGGGGGCGAAAATGGCCTCGGCGCTTCTTGACCACACTTCTTCCACCGGGCCTAGCTTCGAACTGCGATCGCTCGAGGTTCAGACCGAGCAATTGAATGCGCAAGCACTTGCTCCCGGTTCGCCCCTTGCTTGTCTCGACGCGCTGGCTGGGGAAGCGGTCGAGGCCGCGTGCGAGAAGGAACTCTTTTCCTCGCCCGCAAGTGTGTCCGCCGCTGCCGCTTTCGTCGCTCATCGGCTTGAATTGTTGGCAGCCATGCTTGCCTATGAAAAACGCGGGGAGGACATCGACGGTTTGCTACGGCCGCTGCGCCGTTCACTGGAGGCGGATCGCTTCGGGTTTTTGGCGCATGTGCTGGCTGTTCGCGATGGCTGCAAAAGCGAAAACTGCGCAGCACTGACGCTGCTCCACGACCCACGGCGCGTACAGACGAACCTCAGCGCGCAGACCTTGGACCACTACGTCGAACATTACGCGGAAATCTGGGCGAAGGCGCCGAATGGGCCGCACGAGGCACCGGATGGCGCCGTCGTCGGTGCCGTTCAGCCGAGCGGACAACACCCGCCGCACAAGACGCTCAATATTGATTTTCCGACTGCCGCATCAATCCCTCCAGTAAGCATTATAAGTCCCGAGCCGACCGGCCCTGTTTTGCCTGGGGTGGCGGCCGCTGCGGCGGGTAATCCAGGAGCGCGCCGCGCGCGCAAGACTGCGGCGCCCCAAGCGCTTGCCCAACCGGCTACCGCGAATGCGGGGACGACCGAGCCGATCTGGCCGGAACCAGTCCCGCCGCCGCCCGTGATGACGCCCGCTGCGCCTGGCGGGCCAATGCAGCTTGCTTCACCGGAGCCAAGCGCAAATTCGACCGCGCGGGTCCAATAATTCAGTACACCCGTTGTCCCCGTTTCACCGCTTTACGGCGGTCTGCTCTCGAACTTTTTTCGGTCCGTCCGAAAATAACGACCAGCTCAACTCCCGCGACTTGCTCGGAATCACGGCGGGCATTAATTAGCTGAGGCTAGCCGCTCGCTGCAGCCCGGAGCCCTTCGGCCAAGGCGGCTTTGTTTTGGCTACCATCGGCGCGGTTTCCCGCGCAAGCAGCACGGCAATAAAGGTGACCGCCGCGATCGCAATCATCAACAGTGAGACCGGCCAAGCCTCATTGTGAAAGACAGCGGTCGCCGCTGCCGCGGCCAAGAGAACCAGCCCGCCCCCAAGGGGCACCGCGATCTGATAGCCGAGTGAAGTCGCGCTATAGCGCAAACTCGGGGGGAACATTTCGCTGAGGAAACTTGCCTGGACGCCGTACATGATTCCATGACCGACCGACATGCCGATGACAAAGGCGCCCACCACCATGGTCGGATTGCGTGTCGAGGATCCCCGCCGAGGCGCGCTTGCGTTCCTCGATACGAGCGCGACGGTGATCCTGTCCGTCAAGTTCGGGCAGATCGAACGCGCACAACTCGGCCGCGGCGTGGCCGCGATGCTCGCGGATGAGATCGAACACCGCTAGGCCTTTGCCGTCGCAGGCGACCGCCTCGCCGTCAACGATGCAGGACCGCGCTCGCAGCGGCCCCGGCTCCGGTGCGAGCTTTTCGATTTTCCGCTCTGTAGCAGCGCCGCAGGTCGGGTAACCTCGCCCAACGAGATATTGCAGGACGAGCACTTAGCCGAGCAAATTGCGAGAGGTTGTGGAATATTATCGCCGAGCACGCAAAGCGAGAGAAGCTCGTTTAGAGAGTGCTGAAACGCGGCGTTAGTGCAAAGCGCAAGACGGGAAAAAGGAACCACGATGTCCGACGAGGAAATGAAAGCTGAACTTGAGCGCCTTCGCAGTGAAAACGCTGCTCTGAAAAAGGGCGCGTCGTCAAGCATC
Source organism: uncultured Alphaproteobacteria bacterium (assembly GCA_963835195.1). Classification (GTDB taxonomy): domain Bacteria; phylum Pseudomonadota; class Alphaproteobacteria; order Rhizobiales; family Xanthobacteraceae; genus BOG-931. Next base: position 9,715 of record CAWIEY010000001.1, on the reverse strand, counting down.
CGCTTGAAGGTCAGCGAAAAGGGAGCGGTCTCAGTTTATGGCATGGGGCGTTTTCCCGTGACCTTGTATAAAGAACAATGGCTGAAGCTGTTCGATATGTCGGACGATATTCGTGGGTTCATCGCCGCGAACGAGGCGCAGTTGAAGACAAAGGACTGACGGCGATTTGGTGGCTGAATGAACAGTCAGGTCTTTTTCGGAAGTTGAAAGCTACCCCGACTTCGTTGCCAATTCGCCATCGGAGGCGGCAGAACCTCAGCGTTTTGGCGTCAAAGGTTAGATTGAAATCAGTGGGCAGGACGGGCGTGTCGGCAAATTCCAGACGAGCGCCGAGCGACGTGACGTCGCGAACGCAACATCTCCAAACCATCGAACCTCGGTCGGGAGTTATAAGAGCAGGCGCAGAGACGCGCGTGCGAGCTATTCGTCGTCTGTCCGCCATACGGCGAGGGTGCGGGCAAACTCTTTACAAATAATCGGTTCTATCAATGCTAAAAGCTGAATAAGCTTTAACTTTGAATTTCGCTTTGGATGTGTCCCATTCGTCACATTATAGCGAAATTCACCGAAACCCCGATCGTCTGCCGCCTGCTTAGTTTGATCCGGAGCGCGGCGTCGGGATAGCCAAGCAACCAGAGGGTAGTGTCTCAGTTTGAATTTTCGGTCGCCGTCCTTTGCGGGAACGGGTTGGGCGGCCGCTGCGATGACATGTGGTGGTCACCTTTTCGTGTTCGAACTTGCCCGGCTGGGCGGTGCTTTCCAACCAGCCCACAGGCCAACGTGCAAGCACTGTTCGGTCGCGAGAGGTATTTTCATGCGCGCTTTGCCAATTATCGCAATCTCGACGTTGATGCTGACCTCTGGGGCATTCGCCCAAAACAATTCCTCTTTACCGTCGAACCAGCACGACCGTCTCGATGAAGCGAAGCGTAATTTGGCGGACCTTGAAAGGGCTCGCTTGCTCCACGCCCTAAAGGACAGCAACTTGCGACTGCAGGCACAGTCTAAAGAACTTGAGAAGGGAAGCCAGCAACAGGAAACCGATGCTACTCAAAAGAACGAGGAGATGCCGCATCCTGAGTGGTTTAAGGAACCGAACACATACAGACCTTGCCAGTGGGACATGTGCACGTCTCCGCCTCCGCAATGAGGTGTGAGGGTATCGCGGAACCTTCGACAAACATCGACCCAAACCCGTCATATTGAGGGGCGCGTCCGCAAGCTGCGGGCCGCCGAAAAACCCGATTGGTGGAATTGGTGGACATTTGCGAGAAAGTTGCCAACAATATCGAGGATCGCATGACCGCCGGATAGCTGATGGGGATTATTCATGCGCGCAGCTCCTCTCGTGCTGGCGGGTATTATCCTCTCCGCATCCGCCACCTTTGCTGCGGAGCGTATGGCGGCGAGCGATATTCAAACAGCCTTCTTCAACGGCAAGCCTTTTACCGCTTCAACGACGAGCGGCACGCAATTTAAGATGACCTTCACCCCGGATGGGAAAATGACCCGTCAACCTAGTGGAAAGGCTGGCAAGAAAAGCTCCGGCACTTGGAAACTTGATCCCGTCGGGCTTTTGCACGAGCTGGAAAGGCGCCGAAACCAACTGCTACACCGTCGTCCCGAGCGGCAAGAATAAGTGGTCGATCCAGAAGGGCTCCACCGCTGTTGCGGTGTGGTCCAAATAGCTTTCAAATCATCGCCGCGTTGCAATGATCTCGAATAGATTTTTCGCCGCTGACGCAGTCGTCTCAGAACTTCTTGTAAACCGCGCCGGGTCAGTCACCCACCTCAACTTCCAGCGGCTTCCTCGTTGTCATTGCGTCGCGGTTCCTGATCTTAAATCCCTCCGGGACCAGCCGCCGATCGCCGCACACTGAGCAAGAGAGGATGCGGGGCAGCGACGCGGCGCGCACGGTGCCGATGTGGCGGCAGTTCGGGCATATGACGGTGAGTAACGCCACTATCAGCAACCAGGCGATGAATTGACGGAATCAAAGCGCCCCGGCGCTGCGGACGACTACAGTACCTATGGTCTAGAGGGGCGAGTTAGGGACTGACAACGCAATTATAGCTGCAGACGTCAGCTTCGCTCGGCTGCGGGAGCAACTTCACTTGAGCAACGAACAGGACGGCGAACGCCAGTGTCACTGTCACTATCTTCAGCATGGCAACCCTCATTCAATTCAGCAGTGAGCTACCGCGTTGCTTGTACGCTTCTCAAAAGACCGCGCCGTGACAGGAATCACAATGCGTCGGCTGTGCGCCGGCGGTGCTCGAGACTGCGTAGCTTTCGGTGCCGCAAAGCTGACGTACTGCCGATCAGCCGATTGACGCCGTTTCCCGACCGACTAGCCGGAATTATGTAATTGCTGAAATGCGGGCAGCGAAAGCGGGTCCCCGTGGCTGGCTAGGTACGCCTTGGCCATCGCGTCAGACAGGTTCACGTCTGATTGTAGCCGTAACACACGAAGGTGGTTTTCCACATGGTCGGCGATTTTGGATGCGGTAAGACGAAAGGAGCTCCCGCGCCCGGATACGCCAGATATAAATTTAAGTGTTCAGTACCATGCAGCGCAAAGGTGTCCCGTCCATCGGAGGCACCTCCGCGCATGGCGGATGGTAGTTCTGGCGACGCAAATACCGCCGACCCGTGTTCGACCAAGACCGCAACCTAAGGCGACATTTGTTATCGCGGTGGGCTGATGCAGTGGCGCGGCTGTCATAGCTTGCGCCGAGGTAGCGAGCAACAAGGCAAAACCGGCAATAGCTATCAACCTGATCATCTTTGAAGCTCCCTCTCTCATAGTGATCTCCTCGCTATACTCTCCTGATTGGCGGGCACAAGAACAGTGCCGCCATCTCGATGAACCGGCGGTGAATAAGTTGACCGCGGTTTTAAAACAGAGTCTCGTCACGACCAATTCTCCTCGGCCTCCCGCTTCACGGCCGGCGCCGCGGGTTTTTGACTTTCAGTTGATGCGGCGAGCGACCGGATTTGTAGGGCGAGCCGAGCCGCTTGGACCACGATGCCTTCGCAGCTGAGCGCGCAGGCCTGCTCGCCGGTGAGATTGCCGCGCACGTCATCAACGTAGCGGAATGCCAATGGGCGTGGCAGTGGCCATCTTTACTCCCGCAAAAGAAGTGCTTGTGTGGGGTCTTTTCCGGCGCGTTAACTTGATCGTAACCATTTGGTCCCGACCATCACCGCAATGGGGGCCAGACGCTCCATGATCGGCTACGAGCACAGGTCCGACTGCGGCGATCACAAGCGCGCGCGCCGCGCGGAGTTTGTCCTAAGCGTTTCCCTCACTGCCTTTGTTGTCGTCATCGGATGTTGCTGGTTGCTGCTTGTCGGCTAACGACTTCGCTTTTGCGATTGTCAGGTGCACTGGGGCGCGTCGGGCGGCGCGGCGATTAAATCGGCGATGGACAACTTCCTTCTCATCATCGGCATCGCGCTAATTCTGCAGGGCGTGCTGAATATTTTCTTCCGCGAGCAAACAAGGCGTGCCAAGAACCGCCTGCGGACCTGGCAGGACATCGCCTACCGGGCTGAACAGTGTGTCAGCGAATGGCAGGAGATCGCGCTGCAGGAGATCGCAGCGCGGGAGGTGCAAGAGAAAAAACAAGAGCAAATAAACGAAGTGCCGGCGCAGGTGAGTCGGGACATTCTGCCGCTGGTCTGGGACGGACTCGGCGGAAAACCAGCGCTCAGCGACTGCAGCTGTGGCGATGCGCATCCAAAGTCACTGCCTCCCAAAAGAGTTCCGCAGAAACAAATAATTCAACGGCCGACGCGAGTGCAGGGTCAATCGCGCAAGGACTTAACCGGGGGCCGGCCCCGGGAGGACAAAAAGAGACCCGCGGCTTAAAAAAACTTTGCCCCGCTCGATCATGATCGCAGCCGCATTGATGCTGGCATTCTGAGGCGCACCATTGCGGCTCACCCTTGCAGCCATTGTTTCAATACTCGTGTCCGCTGCCGGATCGTTAGTTTGATGCGCGGTCGGTGTTTGGCGGCGTCCGCAAATAGCCTTCGCGCTCAAACTGTTCATCGGTCATTGTGGCGGCAGGCGATACATCACAACTGCCTCACATAATGCCCCTACGAACGCCCCGAAGAGAAAGACTGCTGCAAAAATCAGCAGCATCGTTGGTCGTCGCCTTTGTGGCGGCGGGCGGCGCGGTCCGGGTCCATCTAGCATCCACTACTCGGCCAAAAACGCCGTGAATGTAATAAGCCGGCCGGCGGGGAGTCGAGTCTGTGACACAAACGAACCCCCGGGGCGGTGCTCGTCGCCCGGGGGTTCTTGCAGTTCGCGTTCGCTGACCAGGTCATGCTGGGGGAGAGGGGGTGCGGACGCCCGGTCGGCACTTTTCCAATTCAGTCGCCGCAAGTTTGTTCCAGCGCCAGCGCGAGCAAACGCGGGTCATCGCGGAGCGGCTAAAATGAGTAGAGGGCGCGCCCGGTGACGGATAAGGCGCGTCCCCATCCCGCCCCACGTAGACGACGGGACCATTTCAGATTGCCAACAACGTGCTAATCATCTCCCCAACGTCTTTATTACTTCTTCTTCGTTGTCGCCGTTCTCATCAGCTACGAAACCCGACCCACCGCATGTCTGGCACCTTTGCTCATCGTCCGTACCCTTTTCAATGACACCATCGCCGTTACAGTCTGGGCAAGTTTTCATATTAGCCTCCACTCTCTGCAGAAATCGAATAAGACAACCGCCCGGCTGCCAAATTGCAAGCACCTGAGAGAAAGGGTCGCTGCGGTTTAATGGCAAACGCGACAAAGCAATTCAGGAAGATACCGACCGACGTGTAATCGTACCGCCGATCTGTAAAGTTGGACGAGTTTATTACACGGCGCGGTTATCCCTCCTGAGGCACCTTCGCCGAGCACTGGAGGGATTTTCGATGGCAACGATACTACCGTTCAAGCGCTCCGCGGACGAATGCGATTTGCGGATACGGTATTATGTTCTGGAATTGGCATGTAGCCGCCTTGGGACTGCAGGTAAGGCGCACAAGGTACGCAAAATCATCGCTCAACAGATAATCAAAGCGATGGAAAAAGGCGAATACGATCCCGTCAGGCTGTGCAGTGTCGGCCTTGCCGCCTTGGGACCGATGATAATTGCGTCCTCGAAGGAAAGCCTCGTGGGTAGCGCTACAGTGCGTGCGCTATTCCCAGCAGCCTGATTTTCCGCCGCCTCGCAAGGACGGCGAGCCCACGATTACTGTACATCCGAGCTGATCGCGTCTCGCCAAGTCGCCCGGCTTGGGATGGGGCGGCTCAATTTGAAGCTACTCGGTGGTCACTTCGCTTATTCCCGACGATGGCGGCTCCTCGCCCAGTCCGGTGGTTATGAAGCGGCGCCGATAGTCAGTCGGATTGCAACCGAGGCTTATTCGAAAATGATGGCGAAGTGCGACCGCCGAGCCGAAGCCGCACGCTGCGGCAACATCGTCAATAGGCAGAGACGATGCTTCCAGAAGCTCACGAGCGCGAGCAACGCGCTCTGATCGCAGCCAAGCGCCCGGCACGTGCGCCAGATCGGAACGAGCTTGGGCTAATTGCCGTTGATATAACTTGATGGAGGCGGCAATCTCCGTGCGCTTCCGCTTTAACGTTGTGACGGTTCTGATTTCCGGCATTGCGCTAATTCCAAACGGGCAAGTGACGATGAGCTACCCGCCAGTGTTCTGGATCATCTTCGTGGGGCAGCGCGATTGGAACCGCGCTACTCGCATTCGAAGCGCTTAAGACTTGGGGCTGGGTCTAGCGAAATGCTTGTGGCGTTTGCGCCATAATACCGGGAAAAAGAACCCCGGCGAAAAGCCGGGGCGATAGTTGGGACTGTAACCGCCGCCACGCCGGGGGCGGCCGGTGTGATCTAGGCCAAAAGCTCTAACCGAGGATTAAACTGCGCAAATGAGAAGCCCCGGCCGGCCGGTGCTCAGGTCTAAGCAAACAGCCGGGGCTTCAAGGTCGCGGGTGACAAGGGCGCTACACAAAAAAAGCACCCCCCAGGCGCTTTCGGATCGCTCTGGGGGGTTACTCGCGGCTATCTTCACTGATCCTACTGCACGCGAGCTTTAAATTCTCCGAACTGCTCGGCATCGAACGTAGTTTTCGAGTTGTAGTTGCCGATCTCCCGAGGCGTCCGCCTAAGCATTTTGAACTGTGAGTGCCGCCTCCGAGTGAGACCGCGCCGTTAAATCTCCTTGCGTCGGCCACGGTGGTGACCCAATAGGAGAACACCATAACCAAGCTACGCTCGGGGGTATTTGGTGAGGCGTTCGCCAATGGAATACCTTCGAACTGTATCGCACGTAGCCATGATCGGATTAGGTTTGGTTGCTAGTGTCGCTTGGACCGGTTTTCTCAGCTACGAACTCTTTGCGCTGGTCGCACTGTCTTAGGCAACGGGCACTGCCTTAACTCCAAGCCTCAGCAAGCCGGTCCACCATCCCAAATCAGTCTTGGCTTCGCGGCCATTCAATCGACCGTAAGTCGAATTGACGGCTCAGAAGACCGCCTCAGCAGCTCTTCACGACGCTCTGCTCACCATTGCCTAGATCGTGGAATTTCTTATCAGCGTTGAGGTTTGCTCCAGACATGAAACCTTGAGCCCACGAATAAAAGACCATGTGCGCAGGACCCGCGCATCCTTGCTCTAAGCCGCCTTCAAATTGGCCGCCTCCTTCATCAGTTGCGACATTGACAATGAGAAGTTAAGCGACGTGCTCTACAAAATGGATGAGCTATTCGCCCGACAAGCTTGTCCTTCGGAGCGTCATGACCAGCCACGAACAAAGCCCGGACTGTCGAAACCCCGCGAGACCTCGCGCTTTCACGGAACCCCATCCGTGGCCGCTTACGGACGCTTTTTGGTATCGTCGCAATCAATACTGAGCGACCGAAGGCGGCACAACGTGCACGACATGAAAGCCCCGATCCTTCAGATCCTTCAGGAGACCCGGCAGCGCGGCGACCGTGGCCCGGTGAATGTCGTGAAGCAACAAAATGCCTTTGCCTCTGGCTTCAAGTCGGCTCAGGGCAAGCGCAATGATCTTTTTTGGCGAGATACGATGGTGCCAGTCGTCCGCCACCGTATCGGAACCAAACCAAATCAGATGCCGAGCAGCAAGCTCACTTTCAATAGCGTCCGAGTGTGCCAATCCTGGAACACGAAAGAATGGCGCGAGCTCGCGGTCGTCACCTAGCGCGGCTCCCACGTCGATGACCCCCTTATCAATTTCGTACTCAACCTGTAGCGGCGTCAATTTACCAAAGCGCAACGGATGATCTTCGCTGTGAGTGCCGACGCTATGGCCTTCCGCAAAAACGCGGCGCGCCGTTGCCGGGTAGGCATGGGCCATTTCCCCAACCATAAAAAACGTTGCCTTCACGCATTGAGCGGCAAGAATGTCGAGAATTTTATTGGTGTTGCGCGGTAATGGACCATCGTCGAAGGTAAGGACAACTTCTTTGTCAGAAAGCGGCAGTTCAGCCCCATGATCTATTGCCCCAATGCGCGCGTAATCGGTAGGACTGACCGTAAGCACCCGGGTTGTTCCCAAGGCATCCGCGTTGCCGGGACAATTCTCCGCTGCCCACGCGGCATTGATATTGGGAAACGCCAATAGTGCCACGGCTAGAAGGATGGTCAAAACGCCTGTAGCAATCGTCCGCATGCCCCATTTCCCCAATTAGCAGCCCGTGCAAGTTGATACTGGTGTTTAGTGAACGCAGGCTGAATGGCAAGGGAACGAGCTGATTAGCGCGGTCATGACACCTCGTAACTCCGCCTCGTCAATACCTGCCAACGGCTGAATGATTAATGGGCCGCAATGACGCAGGCTGGCCGCGTGAGCAATCCCTGAAAGCTTGCGGACGAACCAATCGGATCGCGGAGATCGGCCGCTGGCACGGTTGCGCCGATTGCGCGCGCTCACGGCGCGTAACTCACTCATTACTGACATCGCCAACAAAAATAATGGACGAGCCGCCAGAGTCGAGTCTGTAAAGCAACCCCCCGAGCGGTGCTCGTCGCCCCGGGGACAGATCTCAGCCTAACAGCAAGCAACAGGGTCTGGTAGGTTTCCCGCTCAACCTGGGAGGCCAGCATGACCATTAGGATCACCCCTGAAGAACCCAACATTTTTCCCGCTCGTGGAGGATGTTGACGCTCGCGACAATGGCCGAGAGGCCGCGATATTCTTGGGGACAAGAATCGAAGGCCAGTTCATGACTGTGGTTATTAATTTGACCTACGAACAGGCCAGCGACCTCGCGGCCTTGCTGAAGCCATTCGCCACAACCTAGCGGGGCTAATGGCCAGAAAAATAAGCGATTATCGCACCCCTGGCCGTTCTCTAACGGGCAATATCGGAGATCCAAAGCTGGCGCGGCGGCAATGTGAGCGGTCTCTACCGCGAAGTCGGTGTCCTGGCCGGAAAGGCTCTTTGGCCTGCGGTGTGGCGCCCCCGCTACAGCCGCTCTCGGCATTTTGTGCGTAGGATGACGACAACACAATTGGGGCTGCGGCGCTGACGCGACTGTTCTGACTTCCGAGGTATGGTGAAATGCTTGCGCGTGCTGACATGGCCTTTAACCGTCCAGCCTCGCACGAACATCGCCCGTTGCGTGCAGAGAGCGCTCGTCTCTGGGCCGAAGAGCGCTTGAAGATAAAACACCTGGCTGCGCTTCGATCGCAATTTTCCTCGCTGACCGAGCAATTGGAAGTGCTTGCGCAGCGACGCATCTCCGATGGCCAGTCCAGCCCCGCGCTCGCACACTACGTTAGATGCATTCTCGGCAAAATGGGCGGTCGGCTTGACCTGTTTGTGGATAACCCCGCAGAATTGGTAGCGATCGCCAAAATTTCCGTGGAATCTTTTATTGCCGACGAGGAGCATAAGGCAGAACTGCGACAAACTTCGGATACTTCTGAGTACCAAGAAGGCCGCAGCACAAGCGCACAGGCGATCATCATTGCATGGCCGGGGCGAGTGGCTGCGCGCCGTTTACGCGGACGCCGGTCTCATGAAGCGACGCTTACGCCGTGGCTCGATCACCATCTACTTCGTTTAAGGATGATGGCCGTACTTGGTGCATTACAAAATCATCCCAGTGGTTCGGAAGGCGACGGATCCTCGGGCAAGAAGCCACGAGATGATCCGCGCGGTGAGCGGAAGCGCCCAAGCGTCGCCCAGGCGGTCGGCTGAGTTACGCGGCGACCTGTTGCAGCGGCGGAAAACGGGGCGGGAAGCGCGCCGCGCTGAACTGGTCGGACATCCAGATCGTCGACGCGCTGATGGGCGGGGATTGGCAATGACCGCAAGTGTCACGTTCTTAGGCTCGGGCTGGTACCGACGCCTAAGTGCGAGGTACTCGCATCGAGATAGTGGCCCTTCCTTCATGAGCTTAATTCGATCCAAGTAGGCCGCCTACTTCGGCTTTTCTAAGAAGATGAGCGCAAGGTCACGGCGTTACTCGCTCGCGGGGCGGCCGATCGTGAGTTGCAGCCTTCAAGTACAGGCTGTGCCACCAAGTTCGCAACCGCGTCCGTTCGTCCACAAACGGATCTATCGCGCGTGGGGACCTTGTCACGCGGAGCATTCCTTCGGCAGCTAAGCACTCCCAGCTGTTGGCCCCGAGAGTGCTCCACCGCTAACCTTCAACTGCCTTTCCATTTAC